>NZ_JBXHBV010000001.1:0-1406594 GCF_056898615.1 Mycetocola sp. Y442 | reverse complement strand
TCGGCGGCCATAGCAAGAGGGAAACGCCCGGTCACATTCCGAACCCGGAAGCTAAGACTCTTTGCGCCGATGGTACTGCAGGGGGGACCCTGTGGGAGAGTAGGACACCGCCGGACTTAACTTAGAAGAGCCCACCCCTCGGGGTGGGCTTTTCGTCTTTAACCCACCATCTTTATAACCCACCTCCGACGACACACAACGAGCCCGCCCACCAGCGGGCTCTTCGTATTTAACCGACAGAACACGGCCTTCGGGAGCAGGGGATCTCCGCCCGTCGCTTGAGGGCGACGCGGAGTGGCTCGTAGGCTGGAGGGGCGACACTGGGAAGGGGATCCATGCGCGAGCTGAGCGAGATCGACATCCGTACGTCCTTCATGAATTGCTCGAAGGGCGAGGCGTTTCGCATCATGGTCCCTGTCGGGCTGGAACACCTCGACTGGGAGCGCCGCGACTACCTGGGCTGGCAGGACCCCAAGGCCCCGCAGCGCGCGTACCTCGTGACCTGGCGCGGTGATGAGCCCGTTGGCATCGTGCTTCGCCGCGCCGACCCTGTGGCCTCCCGGGCCCGTTTCCAGATGTGCTCGCTCTGCCAGACGCCTCAGCCGGCCGACAACGTCGCCCTGTTTGTCGCTCCGCGCTCGGGCGACGCAGGCCGGAACGGAAACACGATAGGCACCTATCTCTGTGCTGGCCTGAACTGCTCAGCGCACGTCCGGGTCGAGCCACCGGTATCCGAGATCCAGCCCGATCCATCGGCAGTCGTCGCCTCGAAGATCGAGGGGCTGCTGAGCCGACTGGACGGGTTCCTCGCGAAGGTCGACAGCGTCTGACCCAGTCTCAGGACTGGCAGCGGGGGCACCAGTAGGTGTCGCGCAGACTCAGTTCGTCCTGGCCGAGTTTGCCCGCTCGGATACGGGTGCCGCATCGCAAGCATGCTTTGCCGGCGCGGCCGTAGACCCAGACCTTGCGGCCGGGACGGGTGTCTCCCGTCGTGGTTCGTTCGACGCGATCCCTGTTGGCGAGAATGAGCCGGGACGAGAGGGCGACCATCGCCGGAACATCCGTCTCGCCGATGGGGCGGCTGGGCAGAATTCCGCGGAGGAAGCACAGTTCGTTCGCGAAGACGTTTCCGAGGCCCGCCAGATTCCGCTGGTCGAGGAGTGCGACTGCGGCCGGCACCTCGGGGGCAGCCGTGAGGCGAGCGATCGCCTCATCGGAATTCCAGTCTGCGCCGAGGAGGTCGGGGCCGAGGTAACCCACGACGGTCTCTTCCTCTGCCCGGGGAACGAGCTCGACGACGCCCAGATCGAAGCCCACGCTCACCCAGTCCGCGGTGGTGACGACCGCGCGTGCCTGGAACGCCGGGCGCTTCCACGGTGAGCCCGGCCGGTACAGGTGCCACGACCCCTCCATTTTGAGGTGGCTGTGCAGGGTGAAGTCCCCGACCCGGTGGAGCAGGTGTTTGCCGCGGCTGGCGACGCCCTCGATGCGTTCACCGGTGAGGTCGGATGTCGCAAAGGCCGGGACCCGGATGTCCCAGCCGGTCACGGTCGCGCCCTGCAAAGCCTGATTGAGATGGAAGGCTTCGCGGTAGACGGTGTCACCCTCAGGCATGTCGCATCCGGAGGCCCCGTGGCGTCTCGCTGAAGCCAGCCTCGCGCAGCGCGGCAGCGACGGGCGTGCCGAGGAGGAACTCACCGTTCACCTTCTCGATGGCGAGCTTGTCGATCGCGCCGCGCTTCACCAGAGTTCCGACGGATGTCGCCGCCACGGTGAGTGTGTCCTGGTCGTCAGAGAACGCGAGAAGAGTCTTGCCGCCACGCTCGAAGTACAGGACGAGCTCACCATCGACGAGCGTGACCAGCCCGCCCGCTTTCCTGCCCGGCCTGTGCTTGGTGCCGCTGGTCTCGAGCGCCGGCCATGGAAGTGCTGCGCCGTACGGGTTGGCGGGGTCACTCGCGGCGAGGGTGACGACCTCCGACGGTGCGCGCTTGTCGTCGTCGTCGGGCCGAGTGAAGGAGCGGAGGCGGTCGACCGTGCCCGCCAGGGAGAACTGCGCGGCTCCCAGTCCGTCGATGAAGTAACCACGCCGGGCGCGGCCGGAGTCCTCGAACCCGCTCAGCACACGGTAGGTCAGGGCGAATCCGCCGGGCACACCCTCGGCCATAACGGATCCCCGGGTCACGACGCCGTAGCGCTCGAGCAGTATCTCGGCGGTGGCCGCAGCGCGCACCGTGGAATCCTGCTCGGCGAGCGGCAGGATCGACCAGCGGCCGCCGAGGATCGGGGCGCCGACCCTGGTGGCCATCGTCGCGGGGCGGAGCGGCCGCCCGCGGTACATGCGTGACCTGGGCTGAGCACGGGTGGTCCGGTGTGCGCCCTTTCCGTGGCCGGTGAGTGTGCGAAGCGGCGCGAAGGTGTCGTTGGTGATCAGCCCAGCCCAGACCAGTTCCCACAGCGCGGTGACGAGCGACGCATCGTCGCGAGCACCGGTCGCCTCCGCCAGCTGGGGGAAGAAGTACGCGCCACCACCACCCAGGGCGAGGAGTACCTCGCGCTGGAGTTCGTCGGTGTCGGCGTCAGCCGGGATCGGCAGGGTAAGAGGCGCGGTCTCCGCGAGATGCAGGGTGACCCAGCCATCGTTTCCGGGGAGCGAGCCGGCGCCAGCCCAGACGACTTCACCCGTCGCAGTCAGCTCGTCGAGCATCGCCGGCGAATAGTCGGACACTCGTTGCGGCAACACGAGGGATTCCCACGCGGATGCCGGAAGGGAGACACCGGCGAGCTGGTCGATGACCGCGGCAACACCGTCGACGCCCCGGAGTCGGCTTCCGACCTGCTGCCAGACCGGGAGGAACCGGGCGAAAGCGGCCTGCTCGACCGGCTCGACCTCGTGCCGAAGAGCCGCCAGCGAACGCACACGGAGGCGACGGAGGACCTCGCTGTCGCACCACTCGGTGTTATCGCCGATCGCTTCCCTGCCCGTGGCGAGGAACTCACCGCGGACAACTCGGCGAGCGTCGGCAAGCCGGGTGAGGGTGTGCGCCGCGACGGCGCTGCCGAGCCCGAACCTGTCGGCCACCTGCTGGGTGGTGAACGGACCGTGGGTGCGTGCAAAACGGGCGACGAGGTCGCCGACGGGATCGGCCACCGGCTCGATGAACGCGAGCGGGACGCCGATGGGCAGGGGCACGCCGAGAGCATCGCGCAACCGTGCCGAATCCTCGATCGCCGCGAACCAGCTCTTGCCGGCGAACGAGACGGCAATGGCCCGTTTCGTGGCGGTGAGCGTGTCGAGGTGGGCGGCGGCAGCGTCGAGGCGTTCCGCGTCGATGGGCCCCGACGTGCCGTGTGTGTCAGCGGGTGCGGATGCCGGCGCGCCGTCAGCGGCGGCGGATTCGTCTGCTGCGTCGGCAGAGTGGCCGTCGCCAGGGACGTCTCCGGTACCGGCAGCGTCTCCGGTGCCGACCGGCTCCAGCCGCTCCGCGACCTCCTCGACGGTGAGTGGACCGAGCATCCGCAGCAGGTCGGCGACCCCCTCGAGGCCACGAGCCCGGCGGGACTCGGCCAGTCGCTGGAGCTCGGCTTCGGTGCGTGCGATGACGCCCGGGTCGAGCAGCTCGCGGAGCTCCACCTGCCCGAGCAGCTCGGCAAGCAAAGCGCTGTCAATCGTCAGCGCCGCTGCCTTGCGCTCGGCGATCGGGCTGTCGCCCTCGTACATGAAGGCACCGACGTAGCCGAAGAGGAGCGACTTTGCGAAGGGTGACGGCAGATCGGTGGTGGTTTCCACGATGCGGATGGCGCGGCCGGCGAGCTTCTTCGTGATGTCGAGGAGTGCGGGAAGGTCGTACGCGTCCTGAAGGCACTCCCTCACAGTTTCGAGGATGATCGGAAAGCTCGGGTACTTGCGCGCAACGTCGAGCAACTGCGCCGAGCGCTGGCGTTGTTGCCACAACGGTGCCCGTTTTCCGGGGGAATAGTTCGGCAGCAACAGTGCGCGGGCCGCGCACTCGCGGAACCGTGACGCGAACAGCGCCGAGCCGCCGACCTGCTCGGTGACGAGGGCCTCGAGTTCGTCGGCGTCGAAGACGAACAGCTCGGCACCGGGTGGTTCTGCCTCGGTGTCGGGAATCCGCACGATGATGCCGTCATCGCTCGCGACCGACGCGCCGTCGAGGCCGAAGCGCTCCTGAACCCTGGCGCTCACCGCGAGCGCCCACGGTGCGTGAACTTGCATGCCGTATGGGGAATGAAGGATGACCCGCCAGTCACCGAGTTCGTCTCGCGTGCGTTCGACGACGAGCGTCTTGTCTGAGGGGATGTGCCCGGTGGCCGTTCGTTGTTCGGTGAGGTACGCCACGAGGTTCGTTGCCGCGCGCGAATCGAGCCCGGCGCCGCTCAGCCGCGCCGCGGCATCCGCTTCGCTCGCCCCGTCGATCTCACGGCGGAACGCGCCGACCGCTTCACCGAGTTCGGCTGGCCTGCCGAGGCTGTCACCCTTCCAGAACGGGAGTCGGCCCGGCTGGCCGAACGCCGGCGTGACGAGCACACGATCGTGGGTGATCTCCTGGATTTTCCAGCTGGTCGCGCCGAGCGCGAAGACGTCGCCGACACGGGACTCGTAGACCATCTCCTCGTCGAGTTCGCCGACGCGGGACCCCGGCGTCGCGTCGCTCGACACCATGTAGACGGCGAAGAGTCCCCGGTCGGGGATGGTGCCTCCGCTCGTCACCGCCAGCCGCTGCGCACCGGGGCGACCGGTGAGCGTACCGGCGTCACGGTCCCAGACGATGCGCGGGCGCAGCTCCGCGAACTCGTCGCTGGGGTAGCGGCCCGCAAGCAGGTCGAGGGTCGCTTCGTAGGCAGACCTGGGCAGTCTCGAGAACGGGGCGCTGCGCTTCACCTGCTCGAACCACTCCTCGACGCCGATGGGCTCAAGCGCGGTGGCGGCGACGGTCTGCTGGGCGAGGATGTCGAGTGGGTTCGTGGGGACGGCGAGTGACTCGATGCGGCCGGCGACCATGCGTTCGGCTGCCACGGCCGAGTTGACGAGATCGGATCGGTGCTTCGGGAACAGCACGCCGCGCGAGATCTCACCGACCTGGTGGCCGGCGCGGCCGACACGCTGAAGACCGCTCGCGACCGAGGGTGGCGACTCGACCTGCACGACCAGGTCGACCTCACCCATGTCGATGCCGAGTTCGAGGCTCGAGGTGGCGACGACGCAGCGGAGTCGGCCCGACTTGAGGTCATCCTCGATGAACGCGCGTTGTTCTTTGGACACGGACCCGTGGTGTGCCCGGGCGAGCTGTGGTGCATCGGGCGCGGAGCCCTGGGTCTGGCCGCTTCCGCCCATCAGGGTGGCCGGCGGGCGTGCAGGAGAGCCGACGGCAACGGCCGTGCCGACCGGTTGGGCTTCTTCGACGCGGGACTCCGGATTGAGCCGCTCTTCGTAGATCTCGTTGAATCGGGCGGTGAGCCGCTCCGCCAGTCGTCGCGAGTTCGCGAAGACGATGGTGGATCGGTGGTCGAGGATGCGGTCGACAATGGCTTCTTCGACGTGCGGCCAGATCGATCCGGTGCGTTCGCCGTCGAGTGCGCCAGAGGTCGAGCCCTCGGGAATGAACGGGGCGCCCGATGCGAGGTCGGTCATGTCGTCGACGGGGACGATGACGCTGAGGTCGAACCGTTTTGACGCGGGCGGCGCGACGATTTCGACCGGCGAGGAGCCGCCGAGGAAGCGAGCCACTTCTTCGCGCGGTCGAACGGTCGCCGACAGGCCGATGCGCTGTGCCGGTTTCTCGAGCAGTGCATCGAGACGTTCGAGGGAGAGCGCGAGATGTGCGCCGCGCTTGGTCGCGGCAACGGCGTGGACTTCGTCGATGATCACCGTCTCGACCGAGCGGAGGGTGTCTCGCGCGGCCGACGTGAGCATGAGGAAGAGCGATTCAGGCGTCGTGATGAGGATGTCTGGCGGGTTCTTGGCGAGTGACCGGCGGTCGGCGGCGGGGGTGTCGCCGGAGCGGACACCGACCGAGATGTGGGGCGGCTCTGCGCCGAGGCGCAGCGCGGTCTGGGTGATGCCGGTGAGCGGGGCGCGGAGGTTGCGCTCGACGTCGACACCGAGCGCCTTGAGCGGAGAGATGTACAGGACGCGGGTTCCTGTGTCGTCGGTCCGCGGCGTTGCCATCAGCCGGTCGAGTGACCACAGGAATGCCGACAGCGTCTTGCCTGACCCCGTCGGGGCTACGACGAGGGCGTGCGAACCGCGCGAGATGGCGTCCCACGCACCGATCTGGGCGCCGGTGGGCTCGGCAAACGCCCCGCTGAACCACTCACGGGTGGCGGGGGAGAACCTGTCGAGGACATCTCGCACGTTTCCATCCTGCCTGACGCCACCGACAGCATCCGCCCCCGCAGGTTAAATGCCCGGCGGATTTACAACTGGCGTTCGATGAACGCGCGGATGTCGGCGAGTTCCTGTTGCGAGATCGAGTGGTCGAGTCCCTCGTAGATGCGCCCGGCGAGCTTGGAGTGTGTGGGCAGCCAGTCCACGGTCCGGGTGACAGCCGAGAGGGGGATGACCTGGTCATGGGTACCGCGGCCCCAGAACACCGGGGGACGGCGCTCGGCGAGCACCGCGTCACCGGGGACGACGCCAGGTGGCACGTAACCGGAGAGATTGACGGCGTAGGCGAAGCGCTCGGGAGCGTGCCTGAGCAGCTGCATCGCCATCGCTCCGCCCTGCGAGAAGCCGAGCAGGCCGATCGTCGATGGCTGGTTCGGCAGCGAGTCCAGCCACTCGAGCACGGCCTCGGCGGCCAGGTCGACCCCGGACTCGTCCGGCTGGCCCGGTGAGTCGATCGGGTACCAGGAGAAGCCGTCGATGGGCCAGGGGGCGATGAGCGGTGCGCGAAGGGACGCGATCACCGGTTCGAGCGGCAGGTACGGCGCCAGTCCGAAGAGGTCGGCTTCGTTCGAGCCGTAGCCGTGCATCACGATCAAGAGGGACCTGTCGTCCTGATCCTCCCCGGTTGCCGACCAGAGGACGGCGTCGTGGTCAATCATGGGCTTTGTCATCCGGCGGTTCTCTCTCATTCGGGACTTCGATCAAGCCTACAGAGGTGAACGCTGGTAAGAATGGATCATGAGCGTTCGCACTCCCGACCCCGACCAGCCGCAGGAACCGTCATCGAACCCGACCCCGGGCTGGCTCAGCGACGTTGAGCTTGCTGAGGTTCGCCAGAGGCTGCCGCTGCTGTACGTGGAGGCGGTACCGGTTCGTGTCGACGGCCTCGGAATCGTCACCGAGGTGGGAGTGCTGCTCCGCGCGACGTCGACGGGGCAGATGACCCGCACGCTGGTGTCCGGGCGCGTGCTCTACGGCGAGACGCTGCGCGACGCGCTGTTCCGCCACCTCGAGAAAGACCTCGGACCCATGGCGTTCCCGCTGCTCCCAGCGTCGCCGACCCCGTTCCACGTGGCCGAATACTTCCCGATGCCGGGGATCTCCGCGTACACCGATGACAGGCAGCACGCGGTCGCCCTGGCCTACGTCGTCCCCGTCACCGGGACCTGCGACCCGCGTCAGGACGCACTCGAGATCACCTGGATGACCCCTGAGGAAGCGCAGTCGGATGCCGTCAGCGACGAGATGGAAGGCGGACGTGGCACCCTGCTTCGGGTCGCGCTCGCATCGGTGGGACAGCTGAGGTAGCGCTCGCGGCGCTCGAAGCGCTACCGGACGTAGCGGACTTCGTGGATCTCCTCGCCGAGGAACGGCTCCGTGTGCTCGGCGCCATCCGCGATGAACCCGTTCTTCTCGTAGAAGTGGCGCGCGTGGGTGTTCGCCGACGACACCCAGAGGTACGCCGGAGCGTCGCCGATCGCAGCGTCGAAGAGCTTCTGGCCGGTACCCGTGCTTCGGAACTCGGCGAGCATGTTGATGAAGTACAGCTCCCGATGGCGGGGCGCGTCGGCGTCACGGGCGGGGCCTGAACCGGAGAACCCGATGATGTCTCCGTCCAGCACGGCGGCGAACTGAAGGTACTCGGGCCCCTGGTTCATCCAGTGGGTCCAGAGCTCGGCCATGCGGCGGGGGGAGAGGTGCTCGAGCGCTGCTTTCGAGATGATCTCGTCGTACTGCTCGTGCCAGCACTGTGCGTGGACTCGACCGAGTGACTCCGCGTCGACATCGCGGACGGGGCGGACAATAACGTCGCGGATCGGGGTGACGGTGGCTTCGCTGCTCATACCGTGACGATACCCTCTGGTCCCGCTGCCGTGAAATCGGGTGACGGCATCCGCTCATTACCGGTGCATCCGGGTGCCAGGAGGTCAGAAGTCGGCGAGGGCGGATGCCGGGGCAACCGTAAAAACCGGCCGGCCTGCGTTCCAGAAACCTGGAACGCGGACCGGCCGGTATTCAGCTCAGAAGGCTGTTAGCTTCCGCTGGAAACGCGGCGGTTCGTGCGCTGTCCACCGGAGGATGCGCCACCGGAGGATGCCGGACGGGCGGAACGCTCGGGGCGAGCCTGGGCGGGGCGAGCCTGGGCCGGACGGCCCGATGCTGCACCCTCGTGGCGGCGACCCGTTGTTCCTGCCGACGACGTGGAGTAATCGCGTGAACCGGAGCCTGAACGTGTCCGTCCAGCGCCCTGTCCACCCTGGCCGGCGCGCTTGCGCTGGGCGTTGGCGCCCTGTGAGCGTCCACCGCCCTGGGCCTGAACGACGCGGGGGAGCGGCTTGACGTACGCGGCGACCTCACCGACGAGGGCTGCGACCTCGGGGCTCTTCGACGTGACGGCAACCGGGGTCACCTTGATCTCGGCCTTGCGGAGAAGAACGGCGAGGTCCTTCTTCTGGGTCGGGAGGCAGATGGTGACGACGTCACCGGCGCTGCCGGCACGGGCGGTACGGCCCGAACGGTGCAGGTATGCCTTGTGCTCCATGGGCGGGTCGACGTGGATGACGAGTTCGACGTCATCGACGTGCACGCCGCGAGCCGCGACGTCCGTTGCCACGAGAACGCGGGCGGTTCCATCACTGAACGCAGCGAGGTTGCGGTCACGCTGCGGCTGCGAGAGGTTACCGTGCAGGTCGACGGACGGGATGCCCGAGTCGGTGAGCTGCTTGGCGAGCTTCTTCGCGTGGTGCTTGGTGCGCATGAAGAGGATGCGGCGACCGGTGCCCGATGCGAGGGTCTCGATGAGGTCCTTCTTGGCGTCGGGGCCGGAGACCTCGAACACGTGGTGGGTCATCGCGGAGACGTGGCTGGTGGCCTCGTCGACACTGTGCAGGACCTCGTTGTGCAGGAAGCGTCGGACGAGCTTGTCCACTCCGTTGTCGAGCGTTGCCGAGAAGAGCAGGCGCTGTCCGTTGGACGGCGTCTTGTCGAGGATGCGTGTGACAACCGGCAGGAAGCCGAGGTCGGCCATGTGGTCGGCCTCGTCGAGCACGGTGATCTCGACGGCGTCGAGGTTGACGAAGCCCTGCTTCATGAGGTCTTCGAGGCGACCGGGGCAGGCAACGACGATGTCGACGCCGGCCTTGAGCGCCGTGACCTGGCGGGTCTGGTTGACCCCGCCGAAGATGGTGGTGGTGTTGAGGCCGTACGCAGCGGCGAGCGGGGTGAGCACAGCCGAGATCTGGGTGGCGAGTTCACGGGTCGGTGCGAGCACGAGACCGAGCGGACGGCCCGGGCGGCGCTTTCCACCGGCGAGCTTGCCGCCGAGGCGTGCGGCCATCGGGATGCTGAACGCGAGGGTCTTGCCCGAGCCGGTCTTTCCGCGGCCAAGAACGTCGCGGCCACCGAGGGTGTCGGGGAGCGTGTCGACCTGGATCGGGAAGGCGAGGGTCTTGCCGTCTGCGGCGAGAGCCGAGACGAGCGCGGCGGGGACGCCGAGTTCAGCGAAAGTGGTGTCTGGGACAGTTTCTGACAAAGTGGTGCCTTTCGGGGCAAAGCATCCCGTACGGATCTCGACAGGCGAAATCGCTGGAGCGGGAGCAAGTGGCGAAGGTGGCAGAGGCCACATCCGTTCGCCGTATGAAGAGTCATCGACCCGAGTTTCTCGGGGAGAGAGGAAGCGTTCTACGACGCAAGGGGCACGATTATGGGCCCGCAAGTTCCTTCAGTCTAGCGGATGCTCCGAGGTAACGTCTGGCAGGACGCCGTGAGCGCCTACTCCTGGCCGGTTTCTGTGTCGGTTTCCGGGCCGGTTTCTGTGTCGGTTTCCTGGCCGGTTTCTGCGTCGGTTTCCGGGCCGGTCTCTGCGTCCACCGGAGCGTCCGGCTGCACCGGCTGCACCGGTTCGAACGCCCAGTTCGGTGCCATCTGCGTGAGGCGCAGCCCGCGCCACTGCCACATCGTCCATAGCGGCATCCAGAGTGCGACGGCAGCGGGTCCCGTGATGTCGAGCCGGTCGCGGTAGAGGGTCTTGCCGGGCTGGCCAGGGGCCGGCGCGACGGCCATGCGGTGGTGCCAGCTGTCGAGAAGGGCGAGGGGGCCGCTCAGCGGTCGACCGTTGTCGACAAGAATCCGCACGCCGGGCATCCGCTTGAGATCGAAGTCAAGGTCGAGCAGCTGACGCCCGACGGACACGACGCCAACACCCTTCATGGTCACCTGCATCGCGCCCGGTTCCCAGAGCGTCGGCATCGGTGAGTCGGGGGCGAGGGAAAGCAGCGGCCCGTAGAGCTCCTGCAGCACGGTGGGCGAGCGCAGCGCTCGCCACGCGTCGTCGGGCTCGCAGTCGAGGATGAGCTTCAGTTGAACTCGCATATGCCCAGTATGGAGGTGTTTATGCGACGGGACGCCGCGCGCGACCGGTGGAGTCGGCGGAATGCGCTAAACAGGGGGGATGGCGATTCGGTACTGGCTGGCTGTGGCGTCGCGTGACCACGTCCGGAATGCCGTCGATCTCGGGATCGCCCAGGTGAACCACGGGCAACGCGGCGGACTCGACGCGATGGGCGAGGCGGATGGCATCGTCTGGTATTCGCCGAAGACCGAGTATCCCGACGGGGAGCCGTTGCGGGAGTTCACGGCGATCGGTCGAATCGCCTCGGGGACGCCGTACCAGGCGCTGTCGCTTGACCGGCGGCCGTGGCGTCGGCGCGTGGATTACGAGCGGGATGCCGAGCCGGCACCGATCCGTCCGATGCTCGGCATGCTCGATCTGACTCGTGACACACCACAGTGGGGCTACCAGCTGCGCCGCGGGCTGCTTGAGATCTCACGGTATGACTTCCATCTCATCAGGGAGGCCATGCAGCGGCCGAGTGCCGATGATCGCCGCTACCCCGAGCACCGCCGTTAGACGGCGTAACAGTAGAGCCGGCATCCGGATGCCGCAGCTAGCCTTGATGCATGCCTGAACTTGCCACCCGAAACCTGCCGACCACCCAGTCGAAGTACCAGGTGCGGTTCGACGTCGGTATTGACGGCCTCGCGCGAATCGGCGACGCCGACATCGTGGTGTGGGTCGACTCGCTCGCGCTCGCCGGGGCGGACGCTGCGCTCAAGTCGCTGGGGGACTCGACCAGCGCCGTCGCGGCGAACCTCACCAACCGCAGCGCGGTCGCCGCGTGGCTGCTCGAGCAGCAGGTCCAGCGGGGGCGCCGGGTCTCGATCGCTGTGGTTGCTGCGGGGCTGGATGGCGGCTTCGCGAGCAACGACCTGCTCGCGGCCGGGGCTGTCATCGATGCGCTCACCACGCTCGGAATCGACTTCACCTCGCCCGAGGCCGCTGTCGCCTGTGCGGCATTCGGTGGACTGAGGAACGCGGTCGGACACCTGTTCACGGCATCCGTCGCCGGCCAGGAACTGATCGCGGACGGCCACCGCGACCGGGTTGTCGCCGCCGCCCGGCTGGACTCGACGGACTCGGTCGACGTGTTGCGTCTGGTCTGAGCCGGCGCGGGAACGTGCAGGCATCCTGATAGCTCTCTGCGAACTCTCGCAAGCGATGGTTTCGGGCGGATGCCGGGCGTATCGTCGGCCCCATGAAGGCTACGTATCAGGACACAGTAATCGCCGATTCTCCGACCGAAGACCTCGTCAAGATCGAGGGGAACTGGTATTTCCCGCCGTCGAGCATCGCCGAGGGCCTGTTCTCCGAGAGTCCCACTCCCTACACCTGCCCGTGGAAGGGAGCGTGCCAGTACTGGAACGTCACGGTCGACGGCACGGAGAAGAAGGACCTGGCCTGGAGCTACCCGGAGCCGTACCCGACCGCGTTTGACAGGGTCGGAAAGGACTTCTCCGGGTACGTGGCGTTCGACCGCTCGGTGACGATCAGCGAGTAGCCGCCTCCCGCGCCCGGTGGGCGCGAACCTTGTGCCGGTTTCCGCAGCGCTGCATCGAGCACCAGCGGCGGTTGCCGGCGCGCGAGGTGTCGAGGTAAATGAGCGCGCAATTGTCGCCGTCGCACCGGCGGATGCGACCGAGCGTCTCGCCGGAGAAGAGCGCGACGGCGTCGCGGGCCACAGTGGAGAGCGCCTGCCCGGTCCGCGGCTCTGTGCGCCCGGCCTGCACGGTGCCGCCGGCAAGGCGCGGCGGGATATCCGGGGTTGCCGCGTACAGGTTGAGAAGGTCGATGTCCCGGGCCTCCGGATCGCGACCGGCGCTCGCCGCAAGCGCGAGCCTCGCGATGGCCCCGCGGAGCATGTGCGCGTCCTGCAGATCGCGGTCGGTGGCCGGGGCACTGGGCAGCCTGGTCTCGAGCCAGGATGTGAGGTCGTCCGGACGGAGGAGAGTCTCCTCGTCCTCCGCGCTCTCAGATGCAGCATCCACGCCGACGTGACCGGTGTATGCGAAGTCCAGGGCGAGCGAACCCGTGTCAAACCACCAGCGGGTGCCCTCGGAGACGAGCCACTGGCCTGTCATGCCCGCCACAGCTCCGTGGCCCCGAGCATCGTGCATTGCGTTGGTCCGGGGTCCGGGTGGCGTGCTGAGTGCAGAGGGATTCTGCGGCGTGGGGTGCATGTGACCATGGTACTGAGCACCCGGTTGAGCCAGCCCCGGGGCCTGCCGGCGAGCGGGGCTGGTCAGCGGACAGCCCGGCTAGCTCCGCCGCACCCGCAACACGGAGTCGACCAGCGTGAGGCTTGTTCCGTCCGTCCCCGTGACCGGTCTGTCGACGAGCGCACTGGTCTCGACGACCCAGCCGCCAGGCAACTCGAGCGACGCCAACACGGCGTCCGGTGTCGGCAACGGTGGGGCGTCGTGGTTGTCGGCGTGGTCGTGGCTCGCCCCCGGTGGAAAGGCCGCGTGCCCGACAACAAGGAGCCGACCGCCAGGCGCAACCGCGGAGGCCGCGCGACGCAGGATGTCCTCGCGGGGGAGTTCGACGGGCGAGTGGAGGAACGCCGCAGTCACTAGGTCGAACTCGGTTGACGGATGCCACGTGGCGAGGTCAGCCTGTACCCAGCTGATGCGGTCGGCCAGGCCGCTGTCGGCAGCTCTGGCTGCTCCGACGGCCAGCGCGGTCGCCGAGATGTCGACGGCGGCCACGTCCCAGCCGTGTGCGGCGAGCCACAGCGCGTCGCCACCCTCGCCGCTCCCGAGTTCGAGTGCAGTGCCAGGGGTCAGGCCAGACACCTCGTGTTCGACCGTCGCGTTGACGCGACCGCTCCACATCCCTCCGTCGTGGCCGCGATTGGAGACATAGCGAGCCTCCCAGAAAGCGGCCGGATCGGTGATCGGTTTCTCGGAACTCATCGCCGTCACTTTCCGACCGCGTCGGAGATGGACGCGAACTCTCGGCCGACTGGGAAATCATTCGAGGGGTGAGAAGTGAGTGTGGTGACGCGTTCTGTAGCTGCAGCGACGTCCTCGGCCACGAGTTCACCGTTGATGGCGAGGGCGGCGGTCGCGCCTGCCCCGGCAGCGATGGGAACCAGCGCACCCGGGTTGGCAGAGTTGCCGACCGCCCACACGCCCTGGACGCTGGTCTTGCCGAACGCGTCGACCGCTGTCCACGGGCCGAAGGGAGTGTCGCTGCGGTCGGCGCCGAGCTGCCTCAGCGGCTCGTCCAGTGCGATGGGTGTCGGTTCAGCGAACACGACATCAATGGGCGCGACGGTGCCGTCCGCGAGGGCGAGCCCGGTCATCGTCTGTCCCTCAGCGACAACGTGTGTGACGGGGCGATCCTCCAGCCGAATGCCGCGCTGGTGGAGTACGCGCCGGTCGATGTCGGGGATGGGGCCGACGAGTGCAGTGAACACGGTGATATCGCTCGAGTACGACCGCAACATGTGCGCCTTGTGCAGGCCCATTACGGAGCTGGCCAGCACTCCGATAGCCCGACCGGTCGCCTCGTAGCCGTCGCAATACGGGCAGGCCACCACGCCGCGCCCCCATTGTTCCGAGAGGCCGGGGATGTCCGGAAGTTCGTCGCGTGTTCCAGTCGCGACGATGAGGCGGCGCGCGGTCGCACGGACACCGGCGTCGGTGACGAGTTCGAATCCGTCGGGCGTCGCACGACTCTGGGTGACACGGGCGTTCTCGATCACCCCGTCGACAGCGCGCACTTCGCGGTAGCCGTCGGCGACGAGATCGAGCGGTGAGTAGCCGTCTCGACTCAACACGCCGTGCATGTGGGCTGCGAATCGATTGCGGGGCTCCTGCGCGTCGAAGACGAGTACGCGGCGGCGGGCGCGAGCCAGGATGAGAGCGGCGCTGAGTCCGGCGGCGCCGCCACCGATGATGATGACGTCCCAGTGCTCGTTCGAAATCGAGGGGCTCGAGGAGTCGGGGGTGGCTGGGGCGGAGAGGTGGTCGTTGTTCGTCATGCCCCCAGCGTGTCTCCGTGCTAACGTGTTGGCAACTATCGGTGCCAATTTGGCAAGAACGGAGTTCCCGTGCCCGACCACTCTCTCGCCCTCATCGGTCCACGACTCAAGAGCTGGCGCGA
This sequence comes from Mycetocola sp. Y442, assembly GCF_056898615.1. Classification (NCBI taxonomy): domain Bacteria; kingdom Bacillati; phylum Actinomycetota; class Actinomycetes; order Micrococcales; family Microbacteriaceae; genus Mycetocola; species Mycetocola sp. Y442. The sequence continues at coordinate 1,391,679 of NZ_JBXHBV010000001.1, read as the reverse complement.
AAAGCGCAGTATGACTCTCGCCGAGCTTTCGGAGACCACCGGAATCTCGTCGAGCACACTCTCGCGACTCGAGGCGGGCAAGCGCGCTCCGAACCTGGAGCTTGTGGTGCCAATCGCGCGGGCGCTGAGACTGGGGCTCGATGACATAGTTCCGCGTGCCGCACCCAGCCCCCTGGTAAAGCGAACAACGAAGCGGGTCGGTGAGGTGCAGTTCGAAACGCTCTCGCCGGAGTCGAGTCCTGTGCAGACCTATAAGGTCACATTTCCCGCCAACCCGGCGGGTGTCGCCGCCGTGCCTGAGCCACGAGTGCACGAGGGGCACGAGTGGCTCTACGTGCTCTCGGGGCATTTGCGCCTCGTGCTCGGTGAACAGGACGTGACCCTCGGGCCTGGAGAGGCTGCGGAGTTCGACACGCGCATTCCGCACTGGCTGTCGGCGACCGGCGCCGGCCCCGTCGAGATGCTGTCGATTTTCAGCAAAGAGGGTAAGCGCATCCACCTCCGCGCCCGCCCCTCGACGGGCACGTCCTCGGCGCGCTGACCGCTCGTCATCTCGGGCGGACGATCGTGGGGGTCAGGGCCTCTGCGTGCCTCGGCCCCGGGTTTGTCCTCCCGAAACTCTGCCGTGTGGCAGCCGTGTGTGCTCGGGTCCCTGGTTTTCCCTCCCGAAACTCTGCCCGGTGGTGCCCCTCGCCCGTGCGTGGCCGGACTGTGCTCGGGTGTCGGTTGGTTGGCGCCGCCGGGCGGGACTCTGGTCGCGCCCGTCGTTTCGGGCGGAGGATCGTGGGGGCCAGGGCCCATACGTGTATCGGCCCCGGGTTTTTCCTCCCGAAACTCTGCCCGGTGGTGCCCCTCGCCCGTGCGTGGCCGGGCTGTGCTCGGGTGTCGGTTGGTTGGGGTCGCCGGGCGGACTGTGGTCGTGCCCGTCGTTTCGGGCGGACGATCGTGGGGGCCAGGGTCTCTGCGCGCCTCGGCCCCGTGTTTGTCCTCCCGAAACGCTGCTGTGAGGCACCGATGCGTGAACGTGGGCGCGGACTACCAGCCGTCGACGATCGACATGAACCCGGCGAAAGCGAAAACCCCCGGCACCACATAGAGGAAGGTGAGAAGGGCCAGCCAGCCGGCCGCACGCAGACCCCACCGGGCGCTGTTGGCCCGATCGCGCAGAGCGAGGCGGCGCCCATCGGGTCCGATGCGCGCCTCCCGGGCGACGTACCGCACGTCCGGCGCATCAAGCTCGGCGCGGATGCGCGTGACGAGGCGAGACGTGTCCTGCCCGGGAACGCGTTCGTCGAGATACCGGGCGGCTTTTGCGGTGATGCGGGGCACGACGGTGGTGAGGATGGCGCCGAAGCTGTGCCACGAGGCGGGGTCAGCGAAGTCGGCCCCCGGCCTGGTGAAGAAAATTATTGACGTGTCGCGGATCTCCACGTTGAAGCCCCAGGCGTGGTCGATGAGGTCGGCCATCACATCGGGCGTCAGGACATAGAGGGCCTCCGTGCCGTACTCCGTCGGTGAGTAGACGCGGAACCAGTTGTCGAATTCCCCACCAACCGACAGCCTCTGCTGCTGATCAATACCCTCGGGCAGGTCGCTCGTGAGTCCGTCGTTGACTGTCGCGTCAAGGACGAGGTGGGGCAGCGGCGCGGGAAGTGCCACGCGCAGGTACCGCCACTCGCCGGCCCGCGGGCCATATGGAGTGGCGTTGCCGAACTCGACCCCGGGCGCTTCGAAGCGCGGAAACTGTTCCATCGGACGCCCGTCGGCGCCGAGGAGGGAGGAGAACTGAGCGACCGATCGGGGTCGTGGCTCAAAGCCGTTGGCGAGGGCGGTCAGGTCCTGCCGCCACTGCCGCAGTTGTGCTCGCGGCGTGGGCGGTCTGGCCGCCCACCGCGCCAGCCATACCGTTCCCGCGAGCCAGGCCGCAAAAACGACCATGCTGCCAACGATGTCGAGAACGTCCGTGCCCGTGACCTGACCGCCCTGATACCCATCCACACGGATGCCGAACGTCATGAAGACGATGCAGAGGTACCAGAGCAGGAGGCAGTTGTTCACATGAACGAGAACCTGCCGTTTGTTCGGTACCCAGGCGGGGCGGGAATCACGACGGAGGGCCGCTACGGCGGCACCAACGTCAGCGTCGGATGCGGTTAACCAGCGGATGTCCACAGTTCATTCTGGCGTAGCTGGGCGTCGCCGCTGACCGCGCGCGAGGGCGCTCAGAGCAGCTTGCGCAGCGTCCGCAGATTGCGGGTTGTCGTCACGGCCGTACTCTTCACTTTGGCAGTCCGCTTCGCGAAGGCGCTGTCGGTGGACAGTCCCCGGCTCACCTCCCAGTACAGCACGCCGTCCCCGCGGGCGACGCGCTCCACGGACTCATCGAGCAACTGATGATCAAGGCCGTCGAACACCGCGGGATCACTGGCGAAAATGACGTAGGGGTGCTTGTCGTCGACCTCATCAAACGGATAGGCAGAAGCGACTTTCTCAAGTGTGTCCTGCGCGACGACAATGACCCGTGCTGCATAACCGAACTCATCGGTCAGGGCCTTCTCGATTCGAACTGCCAGCGCCGCAGCGTCCGTCTCGGGCGTCGTGAAGAGCACGTTGCCCGACGCGAGCACCGTCTTCACGTCGTCGAAGCCGAGCGCACGGAAAACTTCGGCGAGAGGCGCAGACTTCACGGTGATGCCGCCGACATTGACGCCACGCAGGAGAGCGACCCAGCGTCGCGGGGCGTCCTTTGGAGTGCCGGAGGTCATCACTGGTCCCGTCACTGTTCGTGGGTTCGTGGGTTCGTGGGTTACGGGGTCGCCGCAGCCGCGCGCCGCCGCATCGACGGCGTGATCTCGCGATGTTGCCACGTGATGGTGAACTTCGGGTCGAAGGTCCGCGAGCACACACCGCAGCTCGTCACGTGCCTGGGCTTGCGGTGGCGATAAAGGGTGTGCCCGCTCGGGCATGCCCCCACCCAGGGTGCGAGCTCGTCGGCGGTCTCGCCGTTGTGAAGCCTCGAGCCGACGTAGCCCAGGTCTTCGGCAACCCGTCGCCAGGCAGGACCATGCCCGGCCCGCTGGCCGGCCAGCGCGTGGGCAACCTCGTGCAGCAGGATCTGGTGGACGTCATCGTCGTCGTATCGAGCAGCGAGGTAACGCGACACGGTGATCCGGTGCGTTGTGAAGTTGCAGAGGCCTGCGCGGCGCTTGGCGTTGTCGAAGCCGAACGACCAGACGGAGGGGTCGAGATGCAACCTGATCAGAGAATCGGCCCACAGCCGAACCTTTACCAAATCTGACATGTCATCACGTTAGCGGCAGCCTCCGACATTCAGGCACTTTCAGTCAAGCCCGCTGACCGACAAAGGACTCGGTGACGGCGACAGCGATGAGCGCCGACTCGATCTGGTCATCGGATGCTCCGAGTTCGGTCCGCAGGGCAACCGCGGCCCTGAAGTCCGCAAGCGCAGGCTTGAACTCGCGCTGGTCGAAGTACACCTTGCCGCGGTGCTGGAGCGCGAGCGCCTCGTGCAGCTTCCACTCGTGAGTGTGTGCTTCGTCGATGAGGGAGGACAGTTCGTGAATTGCCTCGTCGAAAGCGCCACGGAACTGCAGTACCTGTGCGCGAAGCATCCGTGGCTGCATCAGCCCTTTACGGTCGCCCGTGAAGCGCGCGAGCCGCACGCACTGGTTGGCGACGTCGAGTGCGTCGTCGAGCTGTCCGGCGACCTTGTACAGCCACGCCTTCTCGCAGAGGGCGCTGAGGCTGCGCATGTCGCCGAGTTCCTCGAGGCGTTCTCCAACGGCCTTGAGGTCGACTTTTTCGCGCAGTGTTTTGGCGTCATAGCCAAGAATGATGCTCAGGGTGTACTCCAAGGGTGGTGCTGCCCGGTGTCGCCGATTTCCCCGGGGCTACTGTCGACTTTAACCCTCGACGAGCGGGGAGAGCGTGACCTCGACCAGCCTGTCGTCATCCGGGGTCGGATTTCCTCTGCCGTCAGTGTTGTTCGTGATCATCCAGAGCGAGCCGTCGGGGCCGGGCGCCACATCGCGGATGCGCCCGAACTCCCCGTCGAAGAACGGGTGGGCCGAAATAACGCCCTCAAGCCCGACACTGCCCTCGGGGACATGGACGCCGTCGAGGATCGACCAGAGCTTCTCGCCGCGAAGGGCCGCCATGAACAGGGTGTTGTCGACAACGGTGAGCCCGCTCGGGCTCGCATCGCTGGTCGACCACTGGAAGACGGGGTCGACGTAGTCTGCGTTGGCTGCGGCGCCCTCGACGGCCGGCCAGCCGTAGTTCGAACCTGGTTCGATCAGATTGAGTTCGTCCCAGGTGTTCTGCCCGAACTCGCTGGCCCACAGGCGTCCGTCTTCGCTCCACGCGATGCCCTGCGGGTTGCGGTGACCGAGCGAGTACACCGGAGAGCCGGGGAACGGGTTGTCCTGCGGGACCTCGCCGACCGGCGTGAGTCGGAGGATCTTGCCGTTGAGCGAGGCCTGGTCCTGCGCGTTGTCCGGGTCACCCGCGTCGCCGACCGTGACGTACAGCATCCCGTCGGGACCGAAAGCGATGCGGCCGCCATTGTGGTTGCCCGCTTTCTCGAGCCCGGAGATGACGACCTCAGCGGTGCCGAGCGCGAGGGAGCCGGGCGAGCCGTCCAACGGCATCCGTATGACGCGGTTGTCAGAAGCCGTGGTGAGGTAGGCGTAGACCCACCTGGTGTCGCCGACCGTGCGGGAGGCCAGGCCGAGCAATCCGCCCTCTCCCTGGGCTTCGACGTCGGGAAGGACGACGGCCTCGCGGAGGTCTCCGGCGATCGTCAACTCCATGATCTGACCGGTGTCGCGGTAGCTGATCAGGGTGCTGTCGCCGAGGGGCAGGATCGACCACGGTGCCTCGAGGCCGGTGGCGAGTACCGTCGTCTCGCCGGTCGGGCCGACGGGACCGGTGCTCGTCGGAGCGGGAGCCGGGGTGGTCGCTGGCGAACCGGATGGCGCGCCGGGCGCCTCGGGGGCGCTCGCCGTGCATCCCGTGAGAAAAGCCGTCGCGACCAGCGCGATGGCGGTGCCCAGCTGCGTGCGACGTGCCATGTCAGCTCCCGGACTTCACCTGGAAAATACTCTTGGCCGGCGGGGGAGACGGGATCGCTGTCGCGTCGGTCATCACCGGAGCGCCCGCGACGAACTGCTTGAGTTCGCTGCCGTAGACGGCCTTGGCAGGGTGCGGTCCGCCGGCGAGAAGCCGGGGGATGAAGTCCATCGGCAACTCGGCGTTCGAACCGACGAGGACGAGGTTGCCGAAGCGCCTGCCCTTGAGGATCTGCGTCTCGGCGAGCACGGCGACGGAGGACACCGCGGCGTTCAGCGTCGCCACCTGGTTGCGGGCAAAGGCCAGCCCGGGGCCGTCGGCGACGTTGACTACGATGATGCCATCTGGGGCGAGAAGAGCGGATGCTGCGCGATAGAACTCGAGGCTCGTCACGTGGGCCGGGGTGCGGGCACCGGAGAAGATGTCGACAACGACGAGGTCGACGGTGCCGGCGAGTCCACCCGGCAGTCGGCCGAGGACCTCGCGGGCATCGCCGTACCTGACCCGGATCGCGGCCCGCTTGGGCCACGGCAGGTGTTCGCGGACGAAGTCGACGAGGTCCTGTTCGATCTCGATGACCTGCTGGCGGCTGCCAGGGCGGGTGGCCTCGATGTAGCGGGGAAGGGTGAGTGCGCCAGCGCCGAGGTGAACCGCGGTGATCGGCTTGCCAGGATCCCGGAATTCGTCGATGACGTGGCCGATGCGCTGGATGTATTCGAAGAAGAGCTGGCTCGGGTCATCGAGATTGACGTGCGACTGCGGGGTGCCGTCGACGACGAGCTGGAAGCTCCCCGGGTTGAAGCGGTCGGCCTCGATCACAGCCTGGAAACCGCTCAGGGCCAGTTTGATGCTGGGGTTGTCGGTCTCGCGCGATGCCATGGTTCGAGCCTACCTTTGCTCCCTCACGCGAGTTGCTGGGTTTGCACGGGTGCGGCCCGCTCGTTGAGCAGCTCCAGCGCTCGCCGAGGGATCTTGACGCCGCGCTGTCCCGTGCACGCAGAAAAAACCGGCTGACGGCATCCGCAGGTTAACAGCGGCACACAGCTCGCGGTTTCACCGCTGATGAGCCGAGAAGACCTGCCGCCAGTCCGCCGCGGAAACAGGATCGTGAACGGGAGGAGCCGCTGGCGTGCGGATGCCGGAGAACGGGTGCGCGAGGTCGCCTTCGGCCAGCCGTGCCCGGCTGACTCCAAGCGCCCGCGCCTGGGCCACGGTGAATGGGCGACCGGTGAGCTCGTGGGGAAGAGGTTTGCGCGCGGTCATCCGCCCAGCATGGTTGGAGCGTTTTCGGCGGCCGGGGCTGAACAAGTTCTGTGAATCACCGAACCGCCCCTGTGGCCGGTTGAGGACTGTTTCGTCCCCTCAGGGCACGGCTTTCCGGGGTTCCTGGGACGGGGGAGCGGCGGCGGGCGGTCTTTATACCGCAGCAGCGGATGCCAGTCAAGGCGAAGCACTGGACAGGGGAGTTAAGAAGACATATAGTAGACCTTTGCGCTCCCAGACGTTTCCATGCCTTCATATTGCGGTCGGCCCAAGTGTTTCTTTCTCAAGAAAGACGCACCATTTTTGATGGCGTCTGACGAGTTCTCCATTACTACCAGTAACTAGAGCCTGTACGAGGGCCCACGGAGGTTATTTCCTTGGCTGTTGCGCGCAACGCATCCACCAACTCACCCAAGAACGGCCGCGACGCATCGCGTCTGTCGTTCGCGAAGATCACCGACACCCTGACGGTTCCGGATCTGCTTGCTTTGCAGACCGAGAGCTTCGACTGGCTCGTGGGCAACGACGTGTGGAAAGCACGCGTCGATGAAGCCACCAAGGCCGGCCGTCAGGATCTGCCGACTCACTCCGGCCTCGACGAGATCTTCGAGGAGATCTCACCGATCGAGGACCTCGGCGAGACGATGCAGCTGAGCTTCACCAGCCCCTTCCTGGAGCCGGAGAAGTACTCGATCGATGAGTGCAAGGAGCGTGGGAAGACCTACGCTGCTCCGCTCTACGTCGAGGCCGAGTTCATGAACCACCTCACCGGTGAGATCAAGACTCAGACCGTGTTCATGGGCGACTTCCCGCTCATGACCGAAAAGGGCACGTTCATCATCAACGGCACCGAGCGTGTCGTTGTGTCGCAGCTCGTCCGCAGCCCGGGTGTGTACTTCGACCGCAACCAGGAAAAGACATCCGACAAGGACATCTTCTCCGCTCGCATCATCCCGAGCCGCGGTGCATGGCTCGAGTTCGAGATCGACAAGCGCGACCAGGTCGGCGTTCGCATCGACCGCAAGCGCAAGCAGTCGGTCACCGTGTTCCTCAAGGCCCTCGGCCTGACCAGCGAAGACATCCTCGAGCAGTTCAAGGGCTTCGAGTCGATCGAGCTGACCCTCGAGAAGGACACCATCCTCACGAAGGAAGATGCGCTCCGCGACATCTACCGGAAGCTCCGTCCGGGAGAGCAGGTCGCCGCTGAGGCTGCCCGCGCACTCCTCGACAACTTCTACTTCAACTCCAAGCGTTACGACCTCGCCAAGGTCGGTCGTTACAAGATCAACAAGAAACTCGGTCTTGAAGCACCGCTCAGCGACAGTGTGCTGACCGTCGATGACATCGTCGAGACGATCAAGTACCTCGTTCGCCTGCACTCGGGTGAGACCACCTTCACCGGTCTCCGCGATGGCAAGAAGGCGGAGATCCGCCTGGACATCGACGACATCGACAACTTCGGTAACCGTCGTATCCGCGCCGTCGGCGAGCTCATCCAGAACCAGGTCCGCACCGGTCTGTCCCGCATGGAGCGCGTCGTTCGCGAGCGCATGACCACGCAGGACATCGAAGCGATCACCCCGCAGACCCTGATCAACGTGCGCCCCGTCGTCGCCGCGATCAAGGAGTTCTTCGGCACATCGCAGCTCTCGCAGTTCATGGACCAGAACAACCCGCTCGCTGGCCTCACCCACAAGCGTCGCCTTTCGGCGCTTGGCCCCGGTGGTCTGTCGCGTGAGCGTGCAGGTGTCGAGGTTCGAGACGTTCACCCGTCCCACTACGGCCGTATGTGCCCGATTGAGACGCCTGAAGGCCCGAACATCGGTCTGATCGGCTCGCTCGCATCGTTCGCACGCATCAACGCGTTCGGTTTCATCGAGACCCCGTACCGTCGCGTCGTCGACGGACTCGTCACGAAGGACATCGACTACCTCACGGCGATGGAAGAGGACGACTACATCGTCGCCCAGGCCAACGCACCGTTGAACGACGATGGCCGCTTCACCGAGGACCGCGTCCTCGCCCGCCGCAAGGGCGGAGAGGTTGACCTCTTCCCCGCGTCGGAAATCGGCTACATGGATGTTTCGCCTCGCCAGATGGTTTCCGTCGCGACGAGCCTCATCCCGTTCCTCGAGCACGACGATGCAAACCGCGCACTTATGGGTGCCAACATGCAGCGCCAGGCAGTTCCGCTGCTTCGCTCGGAGTCGCCGATCGTCGGAACCGGTATGGAGGGCTACGCAGCCATCGACGCCGGTGACGTGATCACCGCCGAGAAGTCGGGTGTTGTCGCCGAGGTTTCCGCCGAGGTCGTCACCATCCAGCTCGACGAGGGTGGAACCCAGGAGTACTACCTCCGCAAGTTCGACCGCTCCAACCAGGGCACCAGCTTCAACAACCGCGTCATCGTCTCAGCGGGCGACCGCATCGAGGCCGGCGAGGTCATCGCTGATGGTCCCGCAACGGAGAACGGCGAGCTCGCACTCGGAAAGAACCTCCTCGTGGCATTCATGTCATGGGAGGGTCACAACTTCGAGGACGCGATCATCCTGAGCCAGAACCTGGTGAAGGACGACACCCTCTCCTCGATTCACATCGAGGAGTACGAGGTCGACTCTCGCGACACCAAGCTGGGTAAGGAAGAGATCACCCGTGACCTTCCGAACGTCAGCCCGGAGCTGCTGAAGGACCTCGACGAGCGCGGCATCATCCGCATCGGCGCCGAAGTTCGCCCCGGCGACATCCTCGTCGGAAAGGTCACGCCGAAGGGCGAGACCGAGCTTTCCGCCGAAGAGCGTCTGCTCCGTGCGATCTTCAACGAGAAGAGCCGCGAAGTTCGCGACACCTCGCTCAAGGTTCCCCACGGTGAGCGCGGCACGATCATCGCCGTCAAGGAGTTCAACTCCGAAGATGGCGACGACGAGCTCGGCTCGGGTGTCAACCGCCGCGTGGTCGTCTACATCGCCCAGAAGCGCAAGATCACCGAGGGTGACAAGCTCTCCGGTCGTCACGGCAACAAGGGTGTCATCTCGAAGATTCTGCCTGTCGAAGACATGCCGTTCCTCGAAGACGGAACCCCCGTCGACATCATCCTCAACCCGCTCGGTATCCCGGGTCGAATGAACTTCGGCCAGGTCCTCGAGCTTCACCTCGGCTGGATCGCTCAGCAGGGCTGGAAGGTTGAAGGCAAGCCGACGTGGGCGAAGAACCTGCCGGCAGAGGCACACAGTGCTCCCGCCGGAACCAAGGTTGCGACCCCCGTGTTCGACGGTGCTTCCGAGGAAGAGATCGCAGGTCTCCTCGACTCGACGACGGTCACCCGCGATGGCGACCGCCTCATCGGATCAAGCGGTAAGGCCCGCCTGTTCGATGGTCGCTCCGGTGAGCCGTTCCCGATGCCGATCTCGGTTGGCTACATGTACATCCTCAAGCTGCACCACCTCGTCGACGACAAGATCCACGCTCGTTCGACCGGACCGTACTCGATGATCACCCAGCAGCCGCTCGGTGGTAAGGCACAGTTCGGTGGACAGCGCTTCGGTGAGATGGAAGTGTGGGCGCTCGAAGCTTATGGAGCCGCTTACGCGCTCCAGGAGCTGCTGACGATCAAGTCCGATGACATCCTTGGCCGCGTCAAGGTGTACGAGGCCATCGTCAAGGGTGAGAACATCCAGGAGCCCGGCATCCCCGAGTCCTTCAAGGTTCTGATCAAGGAAATGCAGTCTCTCTGCCTGAACGTTGAGGTCCTGTCAGCTGACGGAACTGTCGTCAGCCTTAAAGACACCGACGACGACGCCTTCCGCGCTGCGGAAGAACTCGGCATCAACATTTCCTCCAGGTTCGAGTCCTCGTCAATCGACGAGATCTAAGCCTGGCCAACTGAAGACCTCAGAGAACTTTCTTTAGGAGAGAAATTGCTCGACGTAACAACTTTTGATGCGCTTCGCATTGGCCTGGCTACAGCCGACGACATTCGTCGTTGGTCGTACGGCGAGGTCAAGAAGCCTGAAACAATCAACTACCGCACCCTGAAGCCCGAGAAGGATGGTCTGTTCGGTGAACAGATCTTCGGCCCGAGCCGTGACTGGGAATGCTCCTGTGGCAAGTACAAGCGTGTCCGCTTCAAGGGCATCGTTTGTGAGCGCTGTGGAGTGGAAGTCACCAAGTCGTCCGTGCGCCGTGAGCGCATGGGTCACATTGAGCTCGCTGCCCCCGTCACCCACATCTGGTACTTCAAGGGCGTTCCGTCGCGCTTGGGTTACCTGCTCGACATGGCACCGAAGGACCTCGAAAAGGTCATCTACTTCGCGGCATACATGGTCATCTCCGTTGACGAGGAAGCTCGCCACGAAGACATGCCAGGCCTTGAGAACGAGATCCGTCTCGAAATCAAGACCCTCGGCGACCAGCGCGACACCCGCATTGCGGACCGTCTGAAGAAGCTCGAAGACGACCTCGCTGCCCTCGAGGCAGAAGGCGCCAAGGCTGACCAGAAGCGTCGCACCAAGGACGCCGCTGAGAAGGAGATGAGCCAGGCCCGCAAGTCGTACGACGAGCAGATCGCTCACCTCGAGCGCGTCTGGGATGACTTCCGCAGCCTGAAGGTCGGAGACCTGAAGCCTGAGGATGCCGTCTTCCACGAACTGCAGGACCGTTTCGGCCTGTACTTCGAGGCGTTCATGGGCGCAGAAGCGATCCAGAAGCGACTGCTGAGCTTCGACCTCGCGGCTGAGTCCGAGCTGCTGCACACGCAGATCGCCGAAGGCAAGGGTCAGAAGAAGATCCGCGCCATCAAGCGCCTCCGTGTCGTCAACTCGTTCCTCTCGACCGGCAACTCGCCGGCCGCGATGGTGCTCGAGGTTGTCCCGGTTATCCCGCCGGAACTGCGCCCGATGGTGCAGCTCGACGGTGGCCGCTTCGCGACATCCGACCTCAACGACCTCTACCGTCGTGTGATCAACCGCAACAACCGTCTGCGTCGACTGCTTGACCTCGGTGCCCCCGAGATCATCGTCAACAACGAGAAGCGCATGCTTCAGGAGGCTGTTGACGCTCTGTTCGACAACGGTCGCCGTGGTCGTCCGGTTACAGGAACGGGAAACCGTGCCCTCAAGTCCCTGAGCGACATGCTCAAGGGTAAGCAGGGTCGTTTCCGTCAGAACCTGCTCGGAAAGCGCGTTGACTACTCCGGTCGTTCGGTCATCATCGTTGGACCGCAGCTCAAGCTGCACCAGTGTGGTCTGCCGAAGCAGATGGCTCTCGAGCTGTTCAAGCCGTTCGTGATCAAGCGCCTGATCGACCTGAGCCACGCTCAGAACATCAAGGCAGCAAAGCGCATGGTCGAGCGCAGCCGTCCCGAGGTCTGGGACGTTCTCGAAGAGATCATCCGCGAGCGTCCGGTCATGCTGAACCGTGCACCTACGCTCCACCGCCTCGGAATCCAGGCGTTCGAACCTCAGCTCGTCGAGGGTAAGGCCATCCAGCTTCACCCCCTCGTCTGTGCTGCATTCAACGCTGACTTCGACGGTGACCAGATGGCTGTTCACCTGCCGCTCTCGGTTGAGGCGCAGGCTGAAGCTCGCATCCTGATGCTCGCATCGAACAACATCCTCAAGCCGTCTGACGGACGCCCGGTCACCCTGCCTACGCAGGACATGATCATCGGCCTGCACCACCTGACCACCCTCAAGGAGGGTGTCGCCGGTGAAGGTCGCGCGTTCTCGTCGATCGCGGAAGCAATTCTCGCGTTCGACCAGAAGTCACTCGACCTCAACGCCAAGGTGCGCATTCGTCTTCACGACATCACCTTTGCCAAGGGCGAGGGCCCAGAGGGCTACGAAGGTTCCGGAGTTGTACTCGTCGAGACCACACTCGGTCGCGCGCTGTTCAACGAAGCCCTTCCGGACGACTACCCGTACGTCGAAGCAGTTGCCGACAAGGGCCAGCTCTCCGCGATCGTCAACGACCTCGCAGAGCGCTACCCGAAGACAGTTGTGGCCGCGACCCTTGACAACATCAAGGACGCCGGTTTCCACTGGGCAACCCGCTCAGGCGTCACCGTTGCACTCAGCGACGTTCTCACCCCGCCGAACAAGCGCGAGATCGTCATGGGCTACGAGAAGCTCGCCGCGAAGGTGCAGGGCCAGTTCGACAAGGGTCTGACCACCGACGCCGAGCGTCGTCAGGAGCTCATCAAGATCTGGACCGAGGCGACCGAAAAGGTTGCTGAGGCGATGCGCGCCAACTTCCCCGAGGACAACACGATCAACCGCATGGTGTCGTCTGGTGCTCGTGGTAACTGGCTGCAGATCCGCAACATTGCGGGTATGCGAGGCCTGGTGAACAACCCGAAGGGTGAGATCATCCCTCGCCCGATCATCTCGTCCTACCGCGAGGGACTGTCGGTTGCCGAGTACTTCATCGCAACCCACGGTGCTCGTAAGGGACTTGCTGACACGGCGCTTCGTACGGCCGACTCGGGTTACCTCACACGTCGACTCGTCGACGTGTCGCAGGACGTCATCATCCGTGAAGAAGACTGTGGAACGACCAAGGGCCTCGAGCTCGCGATCGCCGCTGTCGACTCCACCGGAACCCTCGTCCGTGACGCCAACGTTGAGAACTCCGTGTTCGCTCGTTCACTCGCTGCAGACGCCATCGACCCGAAGGGCACCGTTGTTGCGGAGGCCGGTTCGGACGTCGGAGACGTTCTCATCGACAAGCTCGTCGAGGCAGGTGTCGAGAGCATCAAGGTGCGCTCGGTCCTGACTTGTGAGTCCGCTGTCGGTGTCTGTGCAGCCTGCTACGGCCGTTCACTCGCAACCGGAAAGCTCGTCGACATCGGAGAGGCCGTCGGCATCATCGCGGCCCAGTCGATCGGTGAGCCAGGAACGCAGCTCACGATGCGTACGTTCCACACCGGTGGTTCGGCATCAGCAGACGACATCACGCAGGGTCTTCCCCGCGTCCAGGAGCTCTTCGAGGCCCGTACCCCCAAGGGTGCGACGCCGATCGCTGAAGCTGCAGGTCGCGTCAACATCGAAGACACCGACCGTAGCCGCAAGATCATCCTCACGCCGGACAACGGCGACGAGCCAGTGATCTACCCGGTTCTCAAGCGCGCGACCCTCCTCATTGAAGATGGTCAGCACGTTGAGCTCGGTCAGCCTCTGCACCTCGGTGCCGTCGACCCGAAGGAAGTTCTCCGGGTTCTCGGTGTTCGCGAAGTTCAGAAGCACCTCGTTGGTGGCGTCCAGGGCGTTTACCGCTCGCAGGGTGTACCCATCCACGACAAGCACATCGAAGTCATCGTCCGCCAGATGCTCCGCAAGGTGACAGTGGTTGACCACGGTGACACAGGCCTCCTGCCTGGTGAGCTCGTCGACCGGATGAAGTACAACGAGCTGAACCGCGCTGCGCTGACCGAAGGCAAGAAGACGGCATCCGCTCGTCAGGAAGTCATGGGTATCACCAAGGCTTCTCTCGCGACCGAGTCGTGGCTCTCTGCCGCATCGTTCCAGGAGACGACCCGCGTTCTCACGCAGGCCGCCATGGAGGGCAAGAGCGACCCGCTTCTTGGCCTCAAGGAGAACGTCATCATCGGTAAGCTCATCCCGGCCGGAACCGGACTCGGAAAGTACCGCAACGTCACCGTTGAGGCAACTGACGAGGCCAAGGCCGAGCGTTACCCGAACCGTATCTTCGCAACGGATGGTGCATTCGATGAGGCCGACCTCGGCTTCGTTGACTTCGACACCTTCTCGAGTGACGATTTCACCCCCGGTACCTACAACTAGGTAGCAGGCACAGTCGCTTCGGCGGCTGACACGAAAGGCCCCGACTCTTGAGTCGGGGCCTTTCGTCGTTAACGGGTGCCTGCGGCCGCGTTCGCGACGCGCTCGACAGCATCCGTTCGGAGATTGTCCAAATCGTGACCGGATGTTGCGGGATGAGTGGTCGGCAGCGCGGTAGCTTGGGGGCCTGCCTCGCGAAAGGACAGCCATGTCGGACCAGTTCGGAATCCCCGGTGAAGAAACCCCCGTTCCGGCGGACGACGGTCAGCGACGTCGGCGCCTCATCCTGTGGATCTCGGTCGGGCTCGTGGTTGCCGTCGTGATCGCCCTGGTGGTGTTCTGGGCGGTCCGTGATGGTGCGGAGACCGGCGGCGAACCGACGCCGACGCCGACTGCGACGCGGACAACGACCGCCACGCCGACTCCGAGCCTTACGCCGACGCCGACGCCGACGCCGACGCCGACACCGACACCCGAAGACCCCGACGCGATCTCTCTGCCGTCGGAGTGCTCGGCGGTCTACAGCCCCACGTTCTTCGAGGGTCTCAGCGCGTCCGGTATGCCGCTCAATGATGAAACTCTTGCCGGTACTGCGCCAACCAAATCGGAGAGCGCGGAAGCGATCCGCGAGACCCTGCCATCCATCGACTGCGATTGGGGAGTGGCAAGCGAGGTCGGGATCGGGACCGCGGTGAATATCGTCGACGCGGGCCAGATCACTGCGGCGATTGAAGCGCTCACCGCTGACGGTCACAGCTGCGTCGAGTGGATGGGCGGCACGCACTGCACGATCCTGTGGGTCGACGAATCCGGTGAGTACGGGCCGGCCGGGGAGTCCCATTACTTCCGGAGCAACGGGTGGGTGTCCACGCACTGGACCCAGGTGGATTTTGCCGGATACACGGAAGACATTATCGCGACGCTCTGGGGATAGCCTGCCGGGCGGATGCCGTCACGGAGCGGGGAGGCAACGACGCGTCACGTGAATGGGGGCGCCGAATCCCCAACGGGGGACTGTGGCCATCTGGCACCTGGACTGTAGCGTGACAAGGCTGCCAAGCACTGACACGATCCGGGGGGTGATCTTCGTGCCATCCATTATGGAGACACTGATCCTCCAGGGGATCCTCCCGTTCGACCAGCTCGAGCGGGTCAGCCGCAACCAGGCCGATGACGAGGTCGCACTCGGCGCGCTGCTCGAGCAGAAGATGGTCACCCCTGTGCAGCTCGCGCGAGCGCGGGCGACGCAGGCCGGGATCGGCTTCGTCGAGTTGCTCGAGTATCCGGTGGACCGCACGGCTGTCGCGCTCGTGCCTGCCACGCTCTGCCGGCGGCACTCGGTGCTGCCAATCGGGCTCGTCGACGGCGTGCTTCAGCTCGCCATGGTCACGCCGGGTGATGTGTTCGCGATCGACGATGTGCGCGCGGCAACCCACCTGAGGGTTGAGAAGGTGCAGGCGGAGCAGGGCGACCTCCTCGCCGCCATCGATCGGTATCTGCGTGCTGATGACGAGCTCAACGACCTGACGAGCACGCTCGAAGAAGAGTCAACTCCGCAGGATGCCGGACTCGGCATCGCGGACAACAGCGATGACGATGCGCCGATCGTGCGGTTCGTCAACCTTCTCGTGTCGCAGGCGATCCAGGACAGCGCCTCCGACATCCATATCGAACCTGGCGAGCACGAACTCCGGGTGCGATACCGCATTGACGGCGTGCTCCATGAGATGCAGAGCGCGCCCAAGAGCATCCAGAACGGCGTGATCTCGAGGCTCAAGATCATGAGCGATATCGACATCGCCGAGCGGCGTAAACCGCAGGACGGCCGGATGTCGGTGAGCCACGGCGGGCGCAAGATCGACCTGCGCGTGGCGACACTGCCCACCGTGTGGGGCGAGAAGGTCGTCATGCGAATTCTCGACAACTCGAACACGAGCCTCGACCTGCGCGACCTGCAGTTGCTCGATCGCAACTTTGAGGCGTACAAGAAGTCATATACGAAGCCGTACGGCATGATCCTCGTCACCGGTCCGACCGGTTCGGGAAAGTCGACGACCCTCTACACGACCCTCAACACGGTTGCGCGTCCCGAGATCAACGTCATCACGGTCGAAGATCCCGTCGAGTATCGGATGGCGGGCATCAACCAGGTGCAGGTCAATCCGAAAGCGGGGCTCACCTTCGCGAGTGCGCTGAGGTCGATCCTCCGTTCGGACCCCGATGTGGTGCTGCTCGGCGAGATCCGTGACCATGAAACCGCGCAGATCGCGATCGAGGCGTCGCTCACCGGCCACCTCGTGCTGTCGACCCTGCACACGAACGATGCGCCCAGCGCCGTCGTCCGGCTGACGGAGATGGACATCGAACCCTTCCTCGTCGGGTCCGCACTCGACTGCGTCGTCGCCCAGCGTCTCGCGCGGCGCCTTTGTGACCGGTGCAAGGCGCCGGCTGAGCACACGGCCGATGACCTGCTCCGGATGAAGTTTCCGCAGGTGCCGGTTAGCCGCCGGATGCCCGGAATCTTCCGTCCGGTCGGCTGCAACCAGTGCTCGAACACCGGGTACCGCGGCCGGCTCGCGATTCATGAGGTCATGAGTATCTCCGAAGAGATCGAGCGGATGGCCGTTGCCCGCGCATCGAGTGCGGACATCGGAAGGGTGGCTCGTGAGCAGGGGATGCTCACGCTCCGCGAAGACGGGTACACCAAAGCCACCATGGGGCTCACGAGCCTCGAGGAGATTCTGCGGGTCGTCGTCTAACGGCGCTCGCGGCAGGGACGGCAGGTGCCGGACCCGGACATTCACACAGCAGAAAGCACATTTGAGGGAGTGACGCTTGAGCGATCCAATCTATGAGATTCCGATCCTGCCGCCCGGCGCGAACGTTGGCGGCTGGACGCCGGGAATCAAGCCGCGAACGGATGCCGGCACCGGCGTTCCTGCTGCGGACGCACCGGATCCTTTGGTCACCAGCGCGACCTCCGATTCTGACGCCAGGGGCATCGATGTCTTCGACGAGCTCGCGCCGCCGTTCGCGCCGCGTGCCGGGTTGCAGTTCAGCGATGCGTCTCCGTCGATGGCTGCGTCGCCGCCGGTGGCTGCGTCACCGCCCCTGACGACGGCGGTTCCGCAGGCGGCCCCGCCGATGACCCGCAGCGAGGCCAACCGTATGGCCCAGGCCGCTGCGGCGGCACGCGCTGAACGAAACGGGGGTGAGCAGGCCGCGCCGCAGGCAGAAGCCGAGATCTCCCTCGCCGAGGCTCTCTCCGCTGTGGTCGCCCTCGGGGCATCCGACCTGCACGTCACTGCTGACGCTCCGCCGATGATCCGCGTCAACGGTGGGCTGAAACCGATCGACGGCGCAGCGCCCTGGAGCCGCGACAAGGTGACGGCGGAGCTCGCCGCCATCGTGACCGACAAGCAGCGCGAGATGTTCTATGAGCACCTGGAACTCGACTTCGCGCACACCCTCACCGCGGATAGCCGGTTCCGGGTGAACTACTACATGCAGCGCGGGGCGATCGGGGCGGCGTTCCGGTTGATCCCGACCGAGATCAAGCGGCTCAGCGACCTTGGAGTGCCCGACTCTGTGAGTCGATTTGCTGCGCTGCCGCGCGGCCTGGTGCTGGTA
This sequence comes from Mycetocola sp. Y442, assembly GCF_056898615.1. NCBI lineage: Bacteria > Bacillati > Actinomycetota > Actinomycetes > Micrococcales > Microbacteriaceae > Mycetocola > Mycetocola sp. Y442. The sequence goes on along the minus strand of NZ_JBXHBV010000001.1, from coordinate 1,373,902 downwards.
ACCGGTCCGACCGGTTCGGGAAAGTCGACCACGCTGGCCGGGCTCATCGACCTCGTGAACCGTACCCGCGCCGACCACATCGTGACGGTGGAAGACCCGATCGAGTTCATGCACAAGAACCAGAAGTCGATCGTCAACCAGCGAGAGGTCGGTGCAGACACCCACAGCTTCGCGAACGCACTCAAGCATGTACTGCGTCAGGACCCCGACGTCATCCTCATCGGTGAGCTCCGCGACCTCGAGACGATCTCGGTGGCGCTGACCGCTGCCGAGACCGGTCACCTCGTCTTCGCGACGCTGCACACGCAGGATGCCGCGCAGACGATCGACCGTGTGATCGACGTCTTCCCGTCGCACCAGCAGGACCAGGTGCGCACGCAGCTGTCCGGTGTGCTGCAGGGCGTCGTCTGCCAGACCCTCGTGCCGAAGGCGAGTGGGTCGGGGCGTGTGGTGGCGACCGAGGTGATGGTGATCACGCCGGCGCTGTCGAACCTCATCCGTGAGGGCAAGACCTACCAGATCCTCTCGGCGATGCAGGCGGGTAAGGAACTCGGCATGCACACGATGGATCAGCACCTCGCTGAGCTCGTCAACTCAGGCAGGGTGACCCGCCAGGCCGCGGAGGCGAAAGCCCACGACCCAGAGGGGTTCTCACGGATGCTCAGCGGTGTTCAGTCGCCGACCGAGGCATCGACTCGTGCGATGCAGGCGTCGGAAATCGACTTCGGCGATTCGTTCTCGAACAGGCTGGAGCGGTAAGTGCCAACTACCCTCGCCTATGCCTACAAGGGACGAGACGCAGCGGGCAAGATCGTCAAGGGCAAAGTCGAGGCCTCGAGCGAGTCGGCCGTTGCCACCCGTCTTCGATCGATGGGGCTCTCGCCGGTTTCGATTGAGGCAGCTCCGGATGGCACGGGGCTGAGTAAAGAGATCACGATCCCCGGATTCTCGAAGGGTGTCGGGCTCAAGGACCTGGCGATCATGAGCCGGCAGATGTCGACGATGGCCAGTGCTGGGTTGTCACTCATGAAGACGCTGACGATCCTCGCGGACCAGACCGAGTCCAAGCCTCTCGCGAAGATTCTCGGAACCGTGCGTGACGACGTTGAGACTGGTTCGTCGCTGTCGGATTCCATGCGGAAGCACCACAAGGACTTCCCGCCGATCATGATCAACATGGTTAAGGCGGGGGAGACCGGCGGGTTCCTCGACAAAGCGCTCGACACGGTCGCGACGAACTTCGAGAAGGAAGCGGCGCTCAAGAACAGCATCAAGAGCGCCATGACCTACCCCGTTGTCGTGGTCGGAATGGTCGTCCTTGCGGTAGCCGGAATGCTCATCTTCATCGTGCCGGTGTTCAAGGACATGTTCGAGGGGATGGGTGGCAGCCTGCCGCTGCCGACCCAAATCCTCGTCACGCTCTCCGAGCAAATGATCTGGCTCGGACCACTGATCCTCGTGCTCTCCATTGCCGGAACCGTGTGGTGGAAGTCGCACAAGAACGACGAGAACGTGCGCAAGTTCCTCGACCCGCTGAAGCTCAAGATGCCGGTCTTCGGCCTGCTCATGAAAAAGCTGGCCGTTGCGCGATTCTCGCGCAACTTCGCGGACATGATCGGCGCTGGTGTTCCCATCCTGCAGGCGCTCCAGATCGTGGGCGAGACCTCCGGAAACTACGTCATCGAGGAGGCGCTCAAGAAGGTCGCGGATTCGGTGCGGCAGGGCAAGTCGATCGCAGGGCCGATGGCCGAGGAAGACGTCTTTCCGCCGATGGTCGTGCAGATGGTCTCGGTCGGCGAAGACTCCGGTGCGATGCAGCAGATGCTCGAGAAGATCGCCGAGTTCTACGACCAGGAGGTGCAGACCATGACCGACAGCCTGACCTCGCTGATAGAGCCGCTGCTCATCGCTTTTCTGGGAATCGTCGTCGGCGGCATGATCGTCGCTCTGTACCTGCCGGTCTTCAACATTGCCACATTGATGCAATAGCTGAGATTTACTCACCTTATTGCGCAGCCGCCCCCGCTCTGGGGTGGCGAAATGCCCAAGTCACCCCTGTTTGCGTGTCCAGCCTGAGCCCTTCCTTCGCATACTGTCATAACCCGGTGGGTCCCGTGAGGCCGATCCCGACGCCGGCTAGTACACCTCAATCACAAAGGAAAGCCTCATGGTTTCTCGCATCACTGCCGCGCTCGCGGCTCGCTACAAGGCCATTCAGGAGAAGGAAAAGGGCTTCACCCTGATCGAGCTCCTGGTCGTCGTCATCATCATCGGCGTGCTCGCCGCGATCGCCATCCCGATCTACCTGGGCGTGCAGAACAACGCGAAGGACAGCGCCGTACAGTCCGACCTTTCCAACGTGAAGATCGCCGTCGTAGCCGCGTACACCGACGACTCGACATTCGCTCCGACGGGCACCCTGAGCACGGTCACTCCGGTCGGCACTAAGAAGCTGGCTGACCTTGGTGCGACCGCCAGTGGCAAGTATGGAACTGCCGTGAACGGTGCGTTCGTGGTCAAGGGCAAGGCGACCGGAAGCGGTACAGCGACTGGCGCCGATTTCTGCATCGAAGCCACCAGTAGCGAAACGAATAGCAGCTTCCACATCACGTCAACCGCCGGTGTGAAAAAGGGTCTCTGCTACGGGGCCACGACGCCTGCAGCTGGATAAATGAGAACGAGAAACCCGTAGCCGGCACCACGCGAAATCGGCCGTGGGCGGCACCCCGCGGGTCGCAAGGGTCCTGAGGGCTAATCACTAAGAACGATGTCCGGAGCTCACCGTTAGATTGAGCGCCGGACATCGCCTTTTCGTCGTTCCGGAAGAGGTGACCGCAATGCGAAGCATCCGCGCGGGTGTTGTCCAGGAGGACCGCGAGGGCGGTCTCTCCCTGATCGAACTCGTGATCGCCCTGATGGTCTTCGCAATCATCGTCGTGGGGATCTCGATGTCGATCACGAGTGTTCTCACCATGACCTCGGGGTCGCGCGCTCGAGTCGCTGCCACCAATCTCGCTGCCAGCGACATTGACCTCGTCAGATCGAAAGACGATGTGTTTGACGTGCTGACGACTACGTATGAGCGGGAAATAGACGGCACGGACTTCACCATCAGTCGTGCCACGTCGTGGATTTCGACGGCGGGCACAGATGTGCGGTGCGACAGCGCCGGTGGGGCGCTCCAGTACAAACGTGTCAACGTGACCGTGACTTGGCCGGGGAACAGGGCGACCGAGGTTCGGGCAGACACCATCCTCACTCCGGGAAGCAGGATCAACGACCCCGAGACGGGCACCATCCTCGTCTCGGTGAAAGACGCTTCTGGCGCGGGTAGCCCTGGCGTGAAGATCACGGCAACGTCGACCTCAGACGATGGTGCGATCACTGAAACTCCTCCGCTGACCGACGCTGATGGCTGCAGCTACCTGCTCAAAGTCGTACCAGGAACGTACTCGGTCAAGCTCGAGAAGACGGGCAGTGTCGACAACCTGCACAATCCCAGCCCAGAGAGCGTCGTTACCGTGCTGAAGGGCCAATCGACGTCGGCGTCGTTCGCGTATGACACTGCAGCCAAATACACGGTCGCCTATACCGCAACGCCCGCTCCAGGGGCCCCATTGCCCAATCCCATCAGCGTCCCGTCGAACATGGAAGCTAGCGTGCTCGGCAGTGGCCTCCCCGTGGTTCGCCCGCTTTCATCGACAATGAACCTGTTTCCAGCGGGTGCTGGTTACCAAATGCTCGCGGGCGCGTTCGTTGCCGAGACCATCGCGGAACCAGGGGGAGCGGCGGTGCCGGAGTCTTGTGCTGTCGTAGATCCGACCTCCTGGCTTGACGACGTATCCGTTTCGCCGCCAAGGGTAGGGCAGCTACCCTCCCTCATTGCGGCCGTCCCGCCGAAAAGTGCCGCCATCTCGGTCCCGGTCGGCGTGGTAACAATAAGTGGCGACTCCGACAAACGATGGCTCTTCGCCGAACGGGTCACCACGCCGAAGATATCTCCTACGGGTCAGCCTGCTTGCACCGAAGCCGTAACATACGCCTTCGATAGCGCCGTGGTCCCCCAGGGAGCGAATAAAACGGTCACCGTTGGCCTTCCTTTCGGCACCTGGAAGTTCTATACGAAAGCGAGCCAAAACGGGGGAACAGCAACGGTTCTCGATACGACGCGGGTTACGGTTCGTACGTCTGCGCCACCACCGACCGGCTCTAAGACGTTCACGCTCGATCCGCGCACGGTGCTCCCGTGACGGGAATCGCCAATCGGGCTGCCCGTACCAGAGGAGAGTTCGAACGTGGGCTTACCCTGGTAGAGCTCCTCATCGCGATGCTCCTGTTGTCGATCGTAACAACCATCGTGGCCGCGCTTCTTATCAACATCACCAACGCCGCGACCATGAGTCGCGGAATCGACGCGAGCAGCAAGACGGCATCCAATGCGATGAATGAACTCGCCCTCGTTGTTCGGAACGGCTCGAGCGTTCCCGTGAAGAACAACATCATGCCTCTCGGCGCCTTCGTCGCGGCTAGCCCCGAATCGTTGACGATCCACTCGGTTCTGGGCGGTTCTGGTTTGTCACTCTCTCCGGTGAAAGTGACGTTTACCGTCAACGCGAAGCGCCAGCTCATCGAACAGCGGTGGGCAGCGAAGGTGACCGATGGTTATTTCTCCTGGCCGGCGGCTTCCGCTATGACTTCTCGAAACCTCAGTGGTTCGTTGCTCATTCCGAAAGGCGACGAGCGGCCTCTTTTCACCTACCTCAACGAGGAGAGGAAGCCGATGGATATGGGCGACGGGAACAAGCTGTCGGTCGTGGACCTCGGTAGAGTCCGCTTCGTGTTGATCACGATGCGCGTCGAAGCCGAGGGTGGCGCGAAGGGCCAGATCATCGAACTCGAGAACACCGTCGGCGTTCCTAACCTCGGAGAGGTCAGTGCAGAATGACACACGCCGTCGGTCGATTTCTAAAGCTCAAAGGAGAAGGCGGAGCGGCCCTCGTCATGGTCATCGTCCTGGGAGCGGTGATGGTGATGGTCGCGACGACAGCCGTCACTATCGCCGTCAGTGGCGCGCGAAGTTCCAAGTCGAGCGAAGACTGGAATGCTGCCCTGGCAGCGGCGTATGCGGGGGTCGATGAGTACCAAAACCGACTGGCAAACGACAGCACCTACAGCAAATACGGCAATCCGGAGTCGATTTTTTCGACGGCATCCGGAAGCGCTGTGACGCTTCCGACGAGTCCTGAGAACCCGGCTTTCGGCACAGGAGTCGATGGAGCGTGGGGAACGGTGCCTGGGAGCGACGGTCGAGCCTCGTTCCGATACGAGGTAAACAATGCGAAATACACCGCGAATGGTGTGCTAACCATCCGTTCAACTGGTCGGGTCGGATCGGCGACCCGGACCGTTGTCGCTGATCTCAAACAGAAGGGTTTTATCGACTTCTTGTACTTCACCGACTATGAGGTCAGAGATCCGAGCCAGGGCGGCAAGAACTGCACGCCGACCTACAGCTGGAAGGCAGGGAACTCGTGCGACACCATTCAGTTTTCTTCCACCGACGTCATGGATGGCCCCATGCACTCGAACGATACGCTTCGGCTGTGCGGACGGTTCAAGGGCGAAATAACCACTGCCAACAACAAGACGCCGAAGAACTACGAAAATGCCTGCTCGAATCCCGTATTCGATGCCGGTGCCCCAAAGACCAGCCAGACCATCGGAATGCCGCCCACGAACGCGGAAATGAAACGCGAGACGCGGTCCGACCTGAAGCAGGACGTCCCAAGGCCTGGATGCCTCTACACCGGACCCACCCAGATTTCCCTCAACGGGGCGACGGGGAAGATGACGGTTAAGTCGCCATACACGCAGTTCACGAACACCGCCGGTGACGACTCCGCGGTCGGATCTAACCCGGACCAATGCGGAAGGCCGGGAACGGAACCCGGTGGGCTCGGGTCGGCAACAGGCGCGACGATCGATGTCCTCGATCAGAACCTCCTTTACGTGCAAAGTGTGCCGTCTGTCGACACCGACGAGAACTACACCCAGCCCGGTACCTATCCGGCGAATTTTGTGTGCTCAAACGGCGATTCCAATACAACCAAAGGCGGTTGGGTGTTCTCGTCGGACAGCACCGTCTCCCAGTATCCGATGAAAAACGAGATTGCGCCGGCGGCCGTCAAGCCCGCCCATTATGGGTGCCGCAACGGTGACGTGTACGTGGCCGGGCAGCTCAAAGGAGCAATGACGATCGCTGCGCAGAACTATGCCTACGTCGTGGGCGACCTTACTTATACGGATGCAGGGACAGACATTCTTGGTCTGGTCGCGAACGCGGTCTGGGTTTGGAATCCGATCGAATGCACCCAATATGAAAAAAAGAAGAACGGTCAAACCACTACGACCTGTGAAAAGTCGAAGTTCGCGCTTGGGCAAGATCGGACGATCAATGCTGCACTCCTCGCCGTGACGAACTCGTTCTCTGTTCAGAACTACGACAAGGGCTCAAGTAAGCGCGGCACGCTCACGGTGAATGGCGCCATTGCGCAAGTATTCCGCGGGCCTGTGGCGACAACGGGCAGCACCGGCTATGACAAGAGCTACCACTATGACCGACGACTGCGAACGACGGCGCCACCCAAGTTCCTCTCGCCGACGTCGACGACGTACGGCGTCAGTCAGATCGGAAGTGTTGGCACGGCCTTCAACGCTGACGGGTCGACCCCATGACCCCCGCCGATCTGACCGTCCCGCTGACGTTTCTGACGGTTGTGGTCGGCATCCTCGGCCTCCTCGTCGGCTCCTTCCTCAACGTCGTCGTCTATCGGATGCCGAACGGCATGTCCGTCGTCGCGCCACCGAGCGCATGCCCCGGGTGCGGCTCACAGATCAAGCCGTACGACAACGTGCCTGTGCTGTCCTGGCTCGCGCTCCGCGGTAAGTGCCGAAACTGCAAAGAACCGATCTCGGCGCGGTACCCGCTCGTCGAAGCCGGCGTCGGCGTGTTCTTCGCCGTGGTCGCCGTGTGGTGGTGGCTGGTTTCCGGCGCGTCTGCGACATCGACCAGCGGCATCGTCGCAAACGTGCTCGTGCTCTTCGCGTTTCTCTGGCTTGCGGGGGTCAGCGTTGCTCTCGCGCTGATCGACCTGGATACGCACAAGCTCCCCAACGCGATCGTTCTGCCGAGCTACCTCGTCGGCGGAGTTCTGCTGGCGGCCGCCGGCATCCTGAATTCGGATCCTGATGCTCTGATTCGCGCTGGTGTCGGCATGGGAGCGATGTGGCTCGCGTACTTCCTGATGGCGATGCTGTACCCCGGCGGCATGGGGTTCGGTGACGTCAAACTCGCTGGCGTGCTGGGCCTGTACCTCGGTTTCGTCGGCTGGGGTGCGCTCCTCGTCGGCGCATTCGCTGCCTTCTTTCTTGGCGGGCTGTATGCGATCGGGCTCATGCTCGCACGCAAGGCGGGTCGCAAGAGCGGTATCCCGTTCGGACCCTGGATGCTCATCGGCGCCTGGACCGGCATTTTCTTTGGCACCGCGCTATGGAATTCCTACCTCTCGCTGCTCGGTGTGGCGTAGGCAGAAAGTAAGAGGAGAAGCATGTCAGCAACAATCGTGGGTATCGACATCGGTAGCGTCGCCATCCGCGCCGTCGAGCTGAAGGACGCCGACAAGGCACGCCCAACTCTCCTGCGCTTTCACGAGCTTCCGCTGCCCACAGGTGCGGTGAACCGTGGTGAGGTGATCGAGCCGAGCACCGTGTCATCCGTGCTCAAACGGCTGTGGTCGACCGGCGGGTTTAAGAGCAAGAACGTGGTTATCGGCATGGGCAACCAGCGGGTGCTCGCGCGCGACCTGACCCTTCCGCGGATGTCACAGGAACGTATCCGCGAAGCCCTCCCGTACCAGGTGCAGGAACTGCTTCCTGTTCCGGTGGGCGACGCCATGCTCGACTTCTATCCCGTCTCCGAAGGCCAGTCAGACACGGGCCCGGTTGTGCATGGGCTCCTCATCGCGTCGATCAAGGAAGCGGTGATGGGCAACGTCCGCGCCGTGGAGAAGTCGGGACTGACGACGAAGGAAGTCGACCTCATTCCGTTCGCCCTTGCCAGGGCGCTGCTTCGAGGGGACCAGGCGAACGGGACCGTCGCAATCGTCGACATCGGGGCATCCGCCACCACGATCGTGATCGCAACGAACGGGGTGCCGCAGTTTTTGCGCATCATCCCGGCGGGCGGCGATGACCTGACGACGGCGCTCGCGCAGCGGCTGGAGATCGCCCCCGAGCAGGCAGACGGGCTCAAGCGAGCGCTTGGGCTCCGAACGAGGGTCGATGACCCGAAATACCAGTACCCGATGGAAATCATCAACGAGGTGACGAGTGAGCTGCTCATCAGTGCTCGCAACACGCTGGAGTATTACAGGGAGTCGCGGCCGCAGGCATCCGTCGACCGCATCCTGCTCACCGGCGGAGGAGCCAGCCTCAGCGGGCTGCCTGACGCGCTCGCCGAATTGACGCGCAGGCCCGTGGTTCAGGCCGACCCGTATGCCAGCATCTCGGTCGCCAAATCGTTCAACACCGATGACCTGCGCGCTCGCCAGTCTGCGATTCTCGTGGCTCTCGGACTCGCGCTGGGGAGCAAAGCATGAGCAAGAGTACAGAGACGCTGGTCATCGGCGGGGTGCCGCGGGCGGATCTGCTTCCGCTGGAGATCCGCGCGGTGCACCGGGGCAAGCGCACCCTGCGATCGATGATCTACGCGACGCTCGGCGCTGTGCTGCTCGTGTTTGTCGCGACCGGGGCGTCCTTCTATTACGCCCTCACCGCGCAGATTGCACTGGTCGCGGAGCAGAACCGCACGAGTGAGTTGCTGCTCGAGCAGCAGAAATACGCGGATGTACGCGTCGTGCAGGACGCGCTCGCCACGGTGAAGGCAGGCCAGATGGTCGGGTCGGCGACGGAGGTCGACTGGAAGGCGTACCTCGATCAGGTCCAAGCGAGCCTGCCGGAGAACGTCGAAATCACTGAGGTCACCATCGACGGAGCGTCGCCGCTCGTCGATTACACCCAGCCGAGTGCGCCTCTTCAGGGTATGCGGGTCGCGACACTGACCTTCGGGGCGAAGACTTCTGCGCTGCCCGATACTGATGCGTGGCTCGTTGCGCTGGCGAAACTGCCCGGGTATGCGGACGCGAATCCCGACTCGATCACCCTCGAGGAGGACACCGGTCAGTACACGACGGTCGTGACCATGCATATCGGTGAGGGCGCCTGGTCGCAGCGTTTCGTGCCGGAGGACCAGAAGGTGGATCCGAACGCGGATGCCGATGGCTCGGTTGATGCGGATGCTGATGGCACCGATGCGGCTAACGGAGAGGGAGGCGAGTAGTCATGGATAAGTACAAGCTCTGGGTCCTCGGCCTCGCCGTCGTTATGGTCGGCATCCTCGCGATGGGCTGGTTCGTCGGCGTGGACCCGCAACTGCAGGCGAAGGCCGCGGCCGACGAGCAGCGGATTTCTGTGGAAGCGCAGAACGACGCGACAGTTCTGGCGATCGCCAAGCTCAAGGGTGACTTCGAGAGCATCGACGCGCTGCGAGCCGAGCTTGCGGGGCTGCGCAGCTCGATCCCCGCGAACGGAGACCTGCCCGCCTTCCTGACCCAGCTCGACACCCTGGCGAGCGAGAGCGGCACGACGATCACGGCGCTGACCGTGGCCGAGGCCATCGAATATACGGCTCCGGAAACGTCGGTTGTCGCGCCCCCGGTGGAGGCACCGGCTGAGGAATCCGGTGAGGAACCGACCGAAGGTGACGATGCTGCTGAAACGGATGCCGCGGCATCCGAACCGGAGGGCCCTGAAACTCCCACGGTCATCACCGACGCTCGCATTTCGGCTGAGAATTTTGTCGTGATCCCGATCACGGTGAACGTGCAGGGGGATCACGACGGGGTGTGGTCGTTTGTCGACAAGCTGCAGCACGGGTCCCGGCTGTTCATGGCGACGCAGATGACGAAGATGCCGAATGAGGAAGTGCCCGGGCAATTCGACGCGACGGTGACCGGGTATATCTACACGTTGTTGGAGAAGTAGGGCTGCGGGCTTTGATGGCGTAAATATGTTCGAATTTCTTGCGTAAAACCCTTTTCTAATATCGAATCTCTTGGTATCATGAAGTATGGCAAAGGTGTCCGAGCAGATTCGAGAGGTCGCCCTTCGGGTGTGCGACCAGATCGCTCGGTATGAGGACGCCATCGAGGCCGTTGGTCGTGCGGCGGGGGATGCCGCGGGGCCGGAGCCAGCGTCTGGTCCCGAACCTGCGTCGGGCCCTGAACCGGTATCGGGCCTGCAGGTTTCGGGCAAGGGAGGCTCTTCGTCTGCAGTGTCTTCGCCTGCAGCGGTTTCGACCGGCATCACCAAGTTCGGTGGTGCCGGTTCGTCGTTTAAGCGGCCGCGATTCGTGCCGGTGGAGCCGGAGCCGGAGCCGGAGCCGGAGCCGTTGAGCACTGGGCGTGGTGCTGGTGCGGATGTTGGGGCCGCTGGTACGAGCCCGAGTACGGGCGCGGGCACGGGGGCAACACCTGCAGGTTCCGCCGTGGACACTGGTCTGCCGTTGTCGATGGTGTTGGAGCGGGCGGCGAACGTCGAGCTGGAGGAATTGCTCCGCAACGCGGCGCGAGCAAAGTCCGAGTTGGACGCGGTGATCGCTGCGGGGGCGGGTGTGGCGGCGAAACGGTCGGCGCGTGACCTGGGTTACTCGGGGTGGGCTCAGTCGACCGGAGACCGCACGGCGGTGAACCTGGTGCAGCGGTTGACCGGGTCGACCAAATCCGAGGCGTTCCGTCAGGTGCGGCTCGGTGAAGCGATGGGTGAGGCGGACGCCGCTACCCACCCGACCGGGTTCGCACCGGGCGCCGATGGCCCTGATGAACCGGGTGGCGATGGCGGTGACGACCCGCTGATCGATCTTGACGGCAAGATTCTGGTCGACCCTGACGCTGACCCTGATGCGCGGGTGTCGGTGTTGCGTCCGGTGCCGGTGGTGCCGTGGCATGAACCCATCTCTCGGGCGGCGCGGGAGGGGGTGATCCGGTCCGAGGCGGTGACGATCATCATGCGCGGGCTCGGGCAACCGAACGACCGGGTGGATGTGGAGATGCTGCGGGCCGCGGCGGTGGAGATCATCGCGGACGCTGCCGGGGTGAACGCTGACGAACTCGGGGTTCGGGCGCGGCATTTGCGGGACCGGATCGATCCGGCTGGGGTGCAGTTGAGGTGGGATGAGCGGTATGCGAACCGGAAGTGGCGGTTCGGCCGCAATGAAGACGGCACGAAGACAGCGTATGTGGCCTTCGATGAGGAAGGCGCTGCGTGGGTGGAGTCGATCGTGGGGGCGGCGTTGCGGCCGCGCCGCGGTGGGCCGCGGATGGTGGACCCGGTCGAAGCGGAACGGGCCGAGAAACTCCGGGTGGATGAGCGCAGTAACGACCAGATCGTGTACGACATTCTGATGGGTGCGATGCGGACCGGGGTGCAGGCCGACCCGACAACGACGTATGGGTCACGCCAACCCGGGATCCGGGTGGTGATGACCGAAACCAACCTCGACAACCGTGCCACCGACAGCGAGGGTGCGGAGCACCTGGTCGGTACCGGGTATCTCGAAGACAGTAAAGACGCGGTGCCGGGCAGTGTGATCGAGAAGCAGATCTGTATCTCCGGGATCTCCCCGATCCTGATGGACACCTCCGGCACGATTCTCGACGTGGGCCGGGAACAACGCTTGCACACCCGGAAGCAGCGGGTGGCGATGGCGGTTCGTGACGGTGGCTGTCGGATCGAGGGGTGTGAGTGTCCACCGTCGATGACGGAGGCGCACCACATCAACGAATGGGCCGCCCACGAAGGCTGCACTGATCTCGCGGACGGGATCCTGTTGTGTCCGTATCACCACACTCTGGTGCATACGTTTGGCTATCGGGTGGTCCGGATCGAGGGTGAGTATTACCTGATCCCACCACCGGGGGAGAACGGGGAACGGATCCCGATCCGGATGCCATCGAAGTCACCGTTGGAGAAGGAACGACTCCGCCTGGCCGGGATCAAGGCCGCAACCGACGCCGCGGACGCCGCCGCACGAGCCGCAGCCGCCGGGAACAACGGTGCCGGGGCCGACAGTGCCGATGGCGGCGGTGACCGGTCAGGCAGACGAGGCGGACAGGGTCCAGGGGAGAACTCGGCCCACCCATCGGCCCAACAGACCAGGACCGCGTAGTCGGGGGCCACGGGAGAACTCCGCCTTCCCGTCGGCCCAACAGACCCGGACCGCGTAGTCGGGGGCGAGGGGAACTCCGTTCTCCCTCGGCCGAACAGAGCCGGACCGCGTAGTCGGGGGTTAGTGGAGACCTCAGTCCTCCCACGAACCGACAGACCCGGGCCGCGTAGAGCCCGCTCGGAAAGGGCGCCACGTCCCATTAACAATCGGGAGTCTGAAGGCTCGCATCATGCCGAAGCATCAGCATTGCATCGCCCCTTTTCAGTTGAGTGCAGTTGCGGAATTCGAGCGGGAACCGGAGTTCGAGGCGCGAATATCAAATAAAACAGCTGGCACCGGCATAAATGCGAGCAGTCGTCGGTTCTATTCAAAGTAATAAACAGTCCGTCACGTCAGAGTAATTGTCCGTCACGCGAATTTGCCTGCCGACCGAGGCCATCTAGGGTCGTAAGTCGGGGCATCCGCTGGATTGATTGATCGCGATGCCTCCACAAAGTTGAAAGGTAACACCCACGTCATGAACTCACGCCGTCTCACCACTGTCTTCGCAGCAACCATCATTGCCGGTCTCGCCCTTTCGGGATGCTCCGCAGATGCAGGTGGAGGATCCGCCAAGGAACCCAGCGGAAGTGCACTCGAGCGCGTGACCGAAGCCGGGACTCTCGTGGTCGGAACCGAGGGAACGTACAAGCCGTACAGCTACCACGAGGGTGGAGCGGGTGAGCTCACCGGGTACGACGTGGAGGTTGTAACTGCTGTCGCCGACAAGCTCGACCTCGAGGTGAGCTTCGAGGAGACCCAGTTCGACGGCATTTTCGCCGGTCTCGAGGCTGGCCGTTTTGACATCATCGCCAACCAGGTGTCGATTAGCCCGGAGCGCGAAGAGCAGTACACACTCACCGAGCCGTACACGGTCTCGCCCGGAGTCGTTATCGTCGCGAAGGACAACACCGACATCACCTCGGTCGCGGACCTCAACGGCAAGACCACTGCGCAGTCGCTCACGAGCAACTGGTACACCATCGCTGACGAAGCGGGCGCGAACGTCGAAGCCGTTGAGGGCTGGGCGCAGGCTGTCGAACTGCTTGAGCAGGGCCGCATCGACGCGACGGTGAACGACAAGCTCACCTACATCGACTACGTCGGTGAGCACCCGGACGCCGCTATCAAGGTTGTCGCGGAGACCGATGAGGCTTCACGCAGCGCTTTCGCGCTCAAGAAGGGCAGCGATGACCTCGCGGACGCCATCAACGAGGCGCTCGTTGAACTGAGCGAGGATGGCACCCTGACCGAGCTCTCCGAGAAGTACTTCGGCGAGGACGTCAGCAAGTAGCCGCCGCGGCTGCGATACTGCCCCCATGACCGAGTGGCATTTCTTGAGCCCGTCGCTGTCGGCCGCCGCGCCGACGGCGACGAGTGACGTGGTCACAGAGTCGAGCTGGGACCTATTCGTCAGCTCGTTCTGGCCCCTGGTGTCTGGCGCGATAACTGGCACGATCCCACTCGCGCTGATCTCCTTCGCGATCGGGCTTGTCCTCGCGCTGTTCGTCGCGATCATGCGGCTCTCGCGCAACCGCATCGCGTCGAGCATCGCGCGGATCTACATCTCGATCATCCGAGGGACGCCACTGCTCGTCCAGTTGTTCGTGATTTTCTACGGACTGCCATCAATCGGCCTCACTATCGACCCGTGGCCGAGCGCGATCATCGCCTTCTCGCTCAACGTCGGCGGGTATGCGGCCGAAGTAATTCGGGCAGCGATTCTTTCGGTGCACCAAGGCCAGTGGGAAGCCGCGTACACAATCGGTATGTCACGCGGACGCGCGCTGCGCCGAGTGATCCTGCCACAGGCAGCCCGGGTGTCCGTGCCACCGCTGTCGAACACATTCATCAGCCTGGTGAAGGACACCTCGCTGGCGTCGCTCATTCTCGTCACCGAACTGTTCCGCCAGGCACAGAAGATCGCGGCGTTCACCTCAGAATTTATGCTGCTGTACCTCGAAGCGGCTCTCATCTACTGGCTGATCTGCCTTGTGCTCTCGTCGGGCCAGAGCCTGCTTGAAAAGAGGTTGGACCGCTATGTCGCCCACTAACACCGGCCAGGATGCCCCTCTCCTCGAGGTGACCGGCCTCTGCAAGAAATTCGGCGCACATGAGGTGCTTCGGGGCATCGACCTGTCCGTCGACCGCGGCAAGGTTCTCGTGCTCATCGGGCCATCCGGCTCCGGCAAGACCACAGTGCTTCGCTCTATCAACGGCCTGGAGATCCCGGAGGCCGGTGTCGTCACCGCGGCAGGCGGCATCCGCGTGGACTATGCAGCAAAGCCGGCGAAGAAAGACATTCTCGCGCTCCGCGACCGCACGGCCATGGTGTTCCAGCACTACAACCTGTTCCCGCACATGACGGTGCTCGAGAACATCATCGAAGGCCCGGTTCAGGTCAAGGGTGTCCGGAAGGCGCAGGCGATCAGCGAGGCCGAAGCCCTGCTCGAACGCGTCGGCATGGCGGAGAAACGTGACGTTTACCCGTTCCAGCTGTCTGGGGGCCAGGCGCAACGTGTTGGTATCGTCCGTGCTCTGGCTCTCAAACCCGACCTGCTCCTGTTCGATGAGCCAACGAGCGCTCTCGACCCCGAACTCGTCGGAGACGTACTCGTGGTCATGAAGGAACTCGCCGACGAGGGCTGGACGATGCTCGTCGTCACCCACGAACTCGCTTTCGCGCGACAGGTCGCGGACGAGGTCCTCTTCATGGACGAGGGCGTCATCATTGAGCGTGGCGCGCCGAGCCAGATGTTCTCGGCACCGAGGGAAGAACGAACCAAGCAGTTCCTGCACCGGGTTCTCCACCCGCTGGATGACGACTAACCCCCGCGCGTTAGGGCTTCGCGCGAGCCTCCTCGCGCTACAGTGACCACAAAGGGGGCACTGTACGCCCCGAGCAACGAGGAGCGTCACATGAGCAACACCACCCCGGAACCTGGCCACGAGATCCACGACGGATCGACCCCGGAGTCGCACGCTGCCGACGAGTCGCCTCGCGAGGGTGACACGGCTGTTGCGCCCACTGTCGACCCGGCCGACGACCGCGAGATCGTGATCGACTACGGTTCCGCCGTCGACCCCGACTACGTCGAGCCGGAATATGTCGAGCGCCAGCACGTTGAGCCTGCGTCCGTTGACGCCGCTCACGTCGACGCCGCCAGCCCGGCAGAGTCCGACGCGCGGGTCTCGTCATCGAACGAACCGAGCGTGCTGACCCAGGCCGACCTTCGCGAAGACGAAATCCGTGCCGCCGAGGCGGGAACCGGTGCGGTCCCCGCCGAGCAGACCGTCGCGCAGCGCCTCGCAGCCGAGCGTGAAGCAGCACATGCAGAAGCAGAACGCGCTGAGGCCGCGCGCGCCGAAGCAGAACGCGCGGCAGAACGCACCGCCGCCGCTCGTGCAGAGGCAGAGGCAGAGGCAGAGCGTAAAGCGCAGGCCGACCGCGACCGCTCTGACCGATCCGACCGGGGCTCCAACGACAGCGACGAGCGACACACCGCCACCGCGACCGCCACCGCTCCGGCCACCGCCACGGCCGCCAGCGTTCGCCAGCCGATCTACGTGCAGGCGCCGTCGAAACCGAAGCCCAAGAGCAACCGCGGCTTCGGGATCGCGGTCTCACTCCTCGCGACCGCCGTGTTTGCCGCCCTTTACGCGGGCATCCTCGCCCTGATCCTCATCGCCAACAACGGTTCCGTCGACATCCTCGGCGAGGTTCTGGCCAAGGCGCCGTACTGGGTTCCCGTGATCTTCTTCTTCCTCGCGATGGTCCTGCTGGTCGCGGTCGTCAACCGTGGCGGATGGTGGGCGTACGTGCTCGGCGGTTTCGCCGTCGCTGTGATCGTCTACGCGTCGTACCTCGGTGGAGTGCTCATCGACCAGGCAAACAACATCACCCCAAATCAGGTGTCAGAGACAGTCGGCCAGGCCTTGCTTTCGCCCGCCGCCATCATCTCGTTCCTCGTCGCACGAGAGGTTCCGATCTGGTTCGGTGCGTGGATCGCGTCGCGCGGACGCAAGGTGAGAGAGCGCAACGCTGAGGCTCAGGCCGAGTACGAGCGCATCCTTGAGCAGGGGCCCGTTGTCGCCTGATCGTGAGGCGGATCGCTCGTCATCCGAGGGTTCTGTGGCATCCGCTCCGACGCGTCTTCGCGCAGCTCTCATGTCCGCAGGCGGGCTGACCGTAGCCCTCGCGATCGGCGCCTCGCTGGTCGGTTCCCGTATTTCCCTGACGAACACGGATGCCGCTGGCTGGCTTTTGGTCGCGATGCTCATCGCGTCCGTCGCCGGCTATCTCGGCGTCCTGTTGCGGCTCAGCACCGCATCGGGTCTTGTGGCGACCATCGTCTACCCGACGCTTGGCGCTGTCGCGGCGTTCCTGATCGCCGGGGGAGTCCTGTATGGGCTTGGAACGGGCGACCCTTTCCGCGGCCCCGCCTTCGCGCTCGGCCAGTTCTCGGCCCCCGGCTTATACCTCGTCACGGCACTCGCGGCCTGCGCCGCAGCTGCTTTTCGCATGGGCACTCCTCCACCTCGCACCGGCCCCGACAGCCGGTAGGGTAAGGAATCTCATCGGTCCTGGCGATTCGTCGCCGGGACCGACCTGTGTGAGTAAGGACGAAAATGCGCCTCAAACTGACCCTTGCCCGACCGTCGGGTGCCCGCGACGACATCATTGTCACAACGGATGCCGGTGCCACGATCGCCGAGGTCGCCTCGACAATTGCGCGGGTCGATCCGGCGGAGTCTCTGCCGCGGGACGGTAACTACACGCTTCAGGCAGCGTTGCCAGGGCACTCCGAGTGGCTCGCGCTTCCTCCGGACGCGCCGGTGGGCGAGTCGTGGATCGGTTCCGGGGCCACAGTGCACATTTCGGATGCCGGCAAGTACTTCTCGCAGGCGAAGACCGGTCACGCACCAACGCTCGCGACGATCACAGTCCTCTCTGGGCCGGAGGTGGGTCGCAGCATCCCTCTCACCGCCGGAAGCTACACCGTTGGTCGCGATGAGTCCTGCGAGATCACGCTCGACGACAAGATGGTGTCGAAGAAGCACGCGCGAATCGAGGTCGGCGACGCCGTCGACGTCGTGGACCTGGGCTCGGCGAACGGTGTAGAGGTGGACGGCGGAATCGTTGCCCGCCTCCACGTCACCGAGACCGAGACGGTGCGCCTCGGCGACACCGAGTTGAGAATCGCATTGCACGAGTCCGTCGCCGAAGCCGGCGTCGCCCCCAAGGCCGGCCCGATCTTCTTCAACCGTTCGCCTAAGGTCGAGCAGCGCTACGCCGGCCAGGAGTTCACGGCTCCCGAGGTCCCCGCCGAGAAGGAACCGCAGCCGTTCCCGCTTCTCGCGATGCTGACACCCATGCTCATGGGTGGCGCCCTGTTCATGCTCACGAAGAACCCGATGTCGCTTCTCTTCATCGCGATGACTCCGATGATGCTCATCGGTAACTACATCACGGGCAAGCGTCGGGACAAGAAGGCGCTCAAGAAGGCCATCGCGAAGTTCGACAGCCGACTCGCCGACCTGGACGAGCGGCTGCAGAAGGAGAGCGTCACCGAGCGCATCCTCCGCCTCGCCGAAGCTCCCTCCACCGCTGAAACGCTCGACGGCGCAATGCGCCGTGGGCCGATGCTGTGGACCCGACGCCCCGAGCACTGGTCGTTCCTCAACGTCCGCCTCGGTGTGGGATCGATGACGTCCCGCAACACAATCAAGTCGAGCGAACACGGCGACCTGCTGCCCAAGTTCCAGGAACGGCTCGAGCTGCTCATCGAGAAGAACAAGTACGTTGCCGGTGTTCCGCTTATCGACAACCTCCACGACTCGGGGGCGCTCGGTATTGCGGGATCCCCGTCGGCAGCGATCGGTTCGCTCAACTCAATCCTCGTGCAGCTCACCGCCCTCCACTCCCCGGCTGAACTCACCGTTGCCGCCATGGTGACCCCGCAGTGGTCCGACCAGCTGGCCTGGCTCAAGTGGATTCCGCACACGTCGTCCCCGCACTCGCCGATCGAGGGCATCCACCTCGCCGACAGCGCGGCAAGCGCGGCCAACCTCATGTCTGCCCTCGAAGAGATCATCCACTCGCGCGTTGCCGAGCGGAAGGCGAAACTGCAGCGCCGCGGCGCGATGGCCCAGAAAGCTGCAGCGCTCGAACGCGGTGCCGAGGTCGGCGAATCGAGCGACGAAGGGTTCCAGGCTCCACTTCCTGCGATCGTCGTGCTCATCGCTGACGACGTGTCCGTCGACCGCGCGCGGCTCGTGCAACTTGCTGAGCTCGCTGCGGATGCCGGCGTCTACCCGATCTGGATGGCCCGCGACGTCACGGCGCTCCCGGCGGTCTGCCGCACCTACCTGTCAGTCCCAGACGATGACGGCTTCGCCACCGTCGGATACGTGCGCATCGGCGAGACCATCACCGACGTCGTGACCGAACTCATCGACCCGCAAACCGCGCTCGACTACGCACGCCGGATGGCGCCGATGATCGACGCTGGCGCCCTCGTCTCCGACTCGAGCGACCTGCCCCGGTCGGTGTCGATGGTTGCCCTGCTCGGCCACGACCTCGTCGAGCACAGCGACGCTGTCGTTGACCGCTGGCGCCAGAACACCTCGATTCACGACCGCACGCCCGGTATCGAGCCGAAGAAGCGCCGTGCGGGCAAGCTGCGCGCGACCATCGGTTCGGCGGGTGTCGACGCCATGCACCTTGATCTCCGCACGCAGGGCCCGCACGCACTCGTTGGAGGTACCACCGGTTCCGGGAAGAGCGAGTTCCTCCAGGCCTGGGTGCTCGGAATGGCCGCCGAATACAGCCCCGACCGAGTGACCTTCCTCTTCGTCGATTACAAGGGCGGCTCGGCCTTCGCCGACTGCGTGAGCCTGCCGCACTGCGTTGGCCTCGTCACCGACCTCAGCCCGCACCTCGTGCGCCGTGCGCTGACCAGTCTCCGGGCCGAATTGCACTTCCGTGAGCACCTCCTCAACCGCAAGAAGGCCAAGGACCTGCTCGAGCTCGAGAAGCGAGGCGACCCGGACAGTCCGCCTGCCCTCGTGCTCGTGATCGATGAGTTCGCGGCCCTGGCCGGCGAGGTCCCTGAGTTCGTCGATGGTGTCGTCGACATCGCCCAGCGTGGCCGTTCGCTCGGTATCCATCTCATCATGGCCACACAGCGGCCCGCCGGCGTCATCAAGGACAACCTCCGCGCGAACACCAACCTGCGCATCGCGCTCCGGATGGCGGACGAGTCCGACAGCACCGACGTCGTCGGTGTGAAGGACGCAGCCCATTTCGACCCTGCGATCCCCGGTCGTGGCCTCGCCAAGACCGGCCCCGGCCGCCTGCAGACCTTCCAGTCCGCGTACGCCGGCGGCTGGACCTCCCGAGAGCCCGACCGTCCCGGTATTGACGTGACCGAGCTCCGGTTCGGGGCACAGGCGCGCTGGGAGGAACCCGGTCGCGGTGACATCGATGAGTCCCGTGACCTCGGGCCGACGGACCAGCAGCGGCTCGTGGCATCCATCATTCAGGCGTCAGACGCCGCCCACATCCCTGCCCCGCGGCGACCGTGGCAGGACGAACTTGCGCCCGTGTACGACCTGGGCAAGTTGCGGCAGCGGACAGACGCGCAGCTCTTGCTCGGAGTCAGTGACCTGCCCGAGAAGCAATTGCAGCTTCCCGTTTACTTCAACCCGGATGTCGATGGTCACCTGGTCATCTATGGCACCGGCGGTTCCGGAAAGAGCACAGTTCTCCGGACGCTCGCGACCGCTGCGGCGATCACCCCGCGTGGCGGCCCCGTCGAGGTGTACGGCCTTGACTTTGGCGGTGGAAGCCTGAGGATGCTGCAGGACCTGCCGCACGTCGGGTCGATCATTCACGGCGATGACACCGAGCGGGTCATCCGCCTGATGCGCCAGCTCAAACAGGAACTCGAGTCGCGGGGCCCGCGATACGCGGAAGCGAACGCGTCGTCGATCGTCGACTATCGACGCCTCGCCGACCGGCCCAATGAACGACGCATTCTTCTTCTCATCGACGGATTCCAGAACTTCCGTCAGGAGTTCGAAATCCCGGCCGGACGGTCCCAGTGGTACGGCGTCTTCGCTGACATCATCTCCGGAGGGCGCCAGGTGGGGATGCACGTCGCGTTCACCGCCGACCGCACCGGTTCTGTCCCCAGCTCGATCAGCTCGAGCGTTCAGCGACGCGTCGTGCTTCGCCTCGCTGATGAAACGGCGTACGCGATGGTCGACGTGCCCGGCGACATCCTCTCGACCAGCTCACCCGCCGGCCGCGCGATCGTCGATGGCGAGGAGACCCAGATCGCCGTTCTCGGTGGCTCGGCCTCCCTGTCCGACCAGTCCGTCGCCACGAAGGGGCTTGCCGCCGCGATGACCCGTGCCGGAGTGGTGCCCGCCCAGCCGGTTCGCTCGCTGCCGAAGGAATACCCGGTGGACGAGTTGCCCACGCGGGTCGGCTCGTTCCCCGCCATCGGCATCAGCGACGAGGACCTCGGACCCACGGGCATCGAGTTGGCTGGAACGTTCCTCATCTCGGGACCCCCGGCGAGTGGCCGCACGACAGCGCTTCGCGGTTTCGTGCGCTCCATCGCGCGCTTCGACCCCGAGGTGCGGATGTACTACATCGGGAACAAGCGATCGATCGTGTCGAAGGATCCGCGGTTCGTTTCGGCAGCAGTGACCATCGAGGACGCGGCAACCCTCGCCAAGGAACTCCTCGCCGCCATTGTCGACCCGGACACCGAGGGGACCATCGCTGTCTTCGTCGAGCAAATCGGTGATTTCCTCCAGACCCCTGCCGACAACCCGATCGTGGATATGATCCGGGCCATCAAGCGCAGCGACCACTTCATCCTCGCCGAGGCAGAGTCGAGCTCCTGGTCGAGTTCCTGGCCGCTGCTCGGCGAATTCAAGAACGCACGGAGAGGTCTGTTGTTGCAGCCGGAGACCATCGACGGCGACATCGTCCTCAAAACGAGCCTGCCGCGGATGCAGCGTGCCGAGTTCCCGCAGGGCAGGGGCGTGCTTGTTTCAGGCGGCAAGTTTGCCCGGGTCCAGTTGCCCCTCGTGCTGGGGGAGTAGCAATCGAGCATGGGGAGTGGTCCCCATCGACGTTCTCGTTTGTCCTCCATTAGGTTGTTCACGTGGGGACGATCCAGAAGGGATCTCCGAACCAAGGATTGGATAATCACCATGGCAAACATCAACGTAACCTTCCAGGACCTCAAGACCGCTTCTGGCCAGATCATCACGGGCAAGGGCGCACTTGAAGACAAGATCAACGAGCTGCAGCGCCTCGTGACCGACCTCGTGTCCAGCGGGTTCGTCACCGACCAGGCCTCAGGAGCGTTCCAGGAGTCCTTCACCACGTTCACGCAGGGCGCCACCCAGGCGGTCGGCGGCGCACAGGGCATGGCTGACTACCTGACCAAGGCTGCTGACTCGCTGCAGAGCGCAGACACCGAGCTGGCCAACGCCATCCGCGGCTAAGCTCGCACAGCTTCTCGGGGAGGGTCGGCTTCGGCCGGCCCTCCCCGACACCTGATACCCACCGAACGGCTTTCATCTCTAAGGAGACACAATGGGCGACAAACTGGTTGTCGAGGGCGCTCTGCTCGAACAGACACAGACCAACCTGCAGTCGATTCTGACCGAGTTTGAAGGCGCCGAGACGTTCAGCGAATTCGTGGCTTCGCTCACCGGTCACTCCCGTCTCGAGCACGAGGTTCAAGCGTTCGCGTCCAATTGGAACCTGAAACGCGCCGAGGTCATCGAAGCGGTGACCGCGCTCAAGGCTTCGATCGGTGCCATCAACGACGCTTTCAACAACCTTGACGCCGATCTCGCAAAGGCGCTGTCCGATACAGCCGGGGACGTCTCTGCGATTCCAGCCGGCCTCCCCGCCGCTTCCTAAACACCGCATCCGTCCCGCCGACAGATAGGCACCAACATCATGTCTGACTTCTCTGACCTGTCCGGAGAGCCCGCGTCGCTGAAGACCTACGCGACCCGGTACCTCAATCTTGCGAACGCAATTCAAAGTGCAGCCAGCGCCCTCAAAGCGGTGGGTGAGGGCAGTGACAGCATGATTTCAGCTGCCGTGAATGAGGTGCGAGGCAAAGCAAAAAAGGGCGGCGAGGACATTGGCCAGGCTGAAAGCCGCTACCGGACGACTGCTCAGGCGCTCCTGACCTACGCCGACGCTCTCGAAGATGCACAGACCAAGGCCAAGGAAGCGCGCGACGAGTACGAAAGTGCTCAGGGCAGTCATGCCACAGCCCAGGCGAAAGCCGATGAATTCAATGACAAGGCGCTGGTGCCGGGGGCCGAGCAGGCCGCAGACGCTAAGTCAGCCTCAACGTGGGGGAATGAAGCGTCAGGCTTTGCGTCAGCGATGAGCTCGGCGCAGACCAAGTACAACCAGGCGGTTGCCGACAAGGAAAAGGCGGGTAATACCGCGGCCGACGCCATCCAGAATGTCATCGCAAACGATGGTATCCGCGACAGCTGGTGGGACAAGCTCGTCGACTGGTGCGAGAAGATCGGTGACTGGGTCGCTATTGCCGCCTTGCTGTTGTCGTGGGTCCCGGTCCTTGGCCAGATTCTTCTGGCAGTTGCGGCCATCATCAGCATCATCAAACTCATCGACTCGCTCATCAAATTCGCCAAGGGAGAGATGACACTCGGTGAGGTAGTTGCCGCGGCCGTCGGAGTGATTCTCAGCATTATCGGTGGCAAGGCGATCATGGTGGGGATCAAGGGGTTGAAGTCGCTGCAGGCCGGAAACAAACTGGCACGAGCGACTCGAAAAGCCGATGCCAATACAAGGTCACGATCCGCCCGACAGGCCCAAAACAAGGCCCAGGGCGACAAAGACCAGGCCGTCAAGGACTTCAAGGACGCTTTCAAGCCGAAACTGAACGACATTACCGAGGAGCTCAAAGGGACATTCGTGAGCCCGTTCACGGATCTGCGCGACGCGCTCACCAAACCGGGCGAAGCTTCTGACTTCATCAGGTCGCTTATTCGGGGCAACGAGGGTCTCCTGCCCGCCGCTATGTCCCGCGGCGAGCTACCCGACTATCTCAAGTTGCTTGCGGACTCCACAAGCAATTCCATTTCGTTCGAGGATTTGCCGTTGAGCCTCAAGGTTGAGCTCATTTATGAGGGCTCGAAGGTCTTCGGCGAAGCGTTCGAGACCATCGCCGCCCCGACGATCGGCGAAATACCGTTTACCCCCGAATCGCTGATCGCGAAGGTCACCGAACCGGTGGCTGGCCGAATCGGCGACACGGTTGACGGAACCGTCAACGCCAACTGAGTCGATAGGTTAGACCTCTATGGCTTACACGTCGGACATCTCACGGGTGTCACCGAACCTTCCCACTGACTGGTTTGAGGTTGATCTCGGTGCCGGTCAATCCACAGGGTGGATTGACCGCCTCTCGCTCAATTTCACGGCGACCGCCGATCGGGCAGCGATGGTCCGCGCGATGCAGTCGATTCGGGATGTCTTCGTCGATGACGCTGTTGATCTGGCTGCGCTTTTCCTGCCCCAGCCGAATAACGGTGTGATCGCCGCCGCCATGACCGTCGACATCTGTGGACTTGGCACTGATGACTCACCGGAGAGCTATCTGAAATTCGTCGAGTCGCACCGGGATTTCCGGAGCCCACACCTCGACATCTCAAACCTGTCGTCCTGGCGTTCGGCACACCAGAGCGGAGAACTTATCGGCTACTCACATCTCGCCCTCGTGACGCCCGAACCGGATATGGAGAGCAGCCTCGAGGAGCGCTCGGTCTTCGCCATTTTCCCGCCGGGCGCTTCACAAATGGCGCGGGTCACCTTTCGCACTGCGCGCCTCGGCGCGTTCGGGGATATGGCGACCGAAACCAGTGCGATCGTCGAGGGCATGACGCTTGAGTTGGCGTCATGACGCGCCAGGTGACGCTCACTGCAGCTGACCTCTCGATGGTCTTTCCCGGTTCCTGGGCCGTAATTCCGCTTTCGTCCGCCGAGACTGCGGAGCGTCGTGCATCAGCGCTGATCAAGAAGCAGCTGGGGCGAAACGACAGGCTGGCAGGACTTCGACGTGAACTCCGTGAGGGCATCAACGAGTCTGTGCGCGAGGCGATTGACCTGGGCGCAGTCGGGCTGGCAATTTCGCTCGAGATCCTGCCCGGTATCCCATTTCCGGCCTCGCTTCTGATCCTGCCGCTCGACTGGCCTGCGTCGCCCAACGAGGCCGAAGCATCTGCCGAGCAGCGTCTTCTCGCCGCCTACCCCGGTTCGGTCCTCCTGGAAGAAGGAACCGAGAGGCCGATAGTCCGTCGGCACGAGTTGGTCACGACGACGTACGAGACGGAGTCATCGCAGGACCTCAAGATCAACTACTGGCTCCCCGTTGGTGACGGCAGCCGCATCGTTCGCGTGTACGTCAAAGCGCCGATGGCTCACACGCCACCGCTATGGCTGGAACTCTTTGACACCATCATTGGGTCGGTTGGATGGCTCAACCGGAAGGACGCGATCGAGGAGGAGGCTATTCGTGGTTGACCAGGATTCGTCGACGACGACACGCCCTCCCCGCGCCGATCTCGATGAGCGGGCTGCGAAGCTCCGTCGTGGTGTTGCGATAATCGGAAATGCGATCGGGGCACTCGCCCTTCTCGTCGCGCTCGCCTCCGTCGCCGCCATTCTGTGGTTCACCAACCAGAACGTCTCCATTGGGTCGGTGTTCGAAGATGACCGGGCGGGAACGACGACTATATCGTTTCCGTTTCTGATGGCGATGCTGTCGATGATCGGGTTCTTCTTCGGCCAATTCGCTACCCGCGGGCGTTGGGGCACCGGAGACACCCCGACCGCCATGAGTGCGGGGTCATTCCGCGTCGACCTCCAGCCAATAACCCCCGCGCTGCATCTCGTTCTGTTTCTGCTGGCAGTCTTTGTGTGGGTGCTCGTGGTTCCCGCGCCAGTCACTCTGGAGGCATCCGGGGCTGTCTCCCCATCGCCCGGCTCCTCTGCCGCGGAACAATTCTGGTTCACCGTTGTCGTCTATGCGGTGGTTTCGGGAGCAGTGGCCGCCATCGTCGGTGTCTCGCTCCTGAAGAAGCTCACGTACAACCGCAGCCTGGAGCGTGGACGCACGTCGATCGTCGATGGATCGCCGTCGCAGGTCGCCTGGCGCCGGTTCTCCCACATCTGGCGCGGTGAGCTGATGGTCGCCGCTGTGGCCGGCGGTGCACTCGGCCTCGCGCCGCTCGGTATCCACCTCGACAGCGCGGTATACGGGCTCTCGTTCGCCGCCGTCGGCGTTGTATTGCTTATCGCTGCCGTCATACTCGCGCTCAACTCATGGCGATCGGGCTTGCCCGTGGAACGGGTCGAGTCCTACACCTAGGCGATATAGCGCCCGGTCCCGCCCATGGGGAGCGCTGCCCATTGCCTGCCTTCACTGGCGCTCCTAGGGTGAGTCACGTGACCAACTCCCCGCGTGACCTCCGGCGCCACCGTGTACGGCAACACTGAGCAGATTCGACACCGCGCCAGTGACCTGCGCGGTGTCGCCACCAGCCTGAGAGACCAGGCGACGGTGATGCTCAGTGCCGCCGACGCCGACTGGGTGTCCACGGCCGCCGCGAAGTACGCCGAAGAGGCTCGACAGAAAGCCGTGAAGCTGGGCACCCTCGCCGATGACGCGGATGCTGCAGCCCAGGCGCTCGAGGACCATGCGGCGTCCGTTGATGCGATCAAGAAGTCCATCAGTGAAGCCGCCGACTGGCTCACCGACCGCTGGAACGACGCGAGCAACCTCGTGAGCAACGCCGTGGAGACGCTCAAGGACGGAGCGGGCAAGGTGTTCGAATTCTTCGGCCGAGAGGTGCCCGACGCCCTGGTTGGCAAGGCCAGGGACCTCGTCAGCGGTGTTCCGCGGCTGCCCGAACCCGGTTCGGTCGAGTGGCTCGATGCCGCCGCCCTAACCAGACGAAACGGATGGGCAGAATGAGCGCACCTGCAACCGAAGCGCGACGCACCCGCATCCTCCTCTCCGCCGATGAATGGCACCTGCTCACCTCCCGCCTCGATGCGGTTCAGGTACCGGTCGAGTTCCTGTCGGAATGGGATGGGACGGTGTCGCCGGCTGACCAAGAGAGCCGTGAAGCGGCAGCGCTCCACGCACTACAGCAACGAAAGCTCGTCGCGCCTCAGGCGGACGTGAAGGACACCGACCTCACCGAATTCCTGCACCCCGCCCTCGGAGCAGTGCTCTCCCTCCCGCAGGTTGCGTCGACCGTGATCGACATCGCCGCGTGGGGCCCATCCCGAAGTGTTCTGCAGTCGCTGTCGGTCGCGGGTACCTTCTGCCTCGGCCTCGCGCGAACC
Source organism: Mycetocola sp. Y442 (assembly GCF_056898615.1). Taxonomy (NCBI): domain Bacteria; kingdom Bacillati; phylum Actinomycetota; class Actinomycetes; order Micrococcales; family Microbacteriaceae; genus Mycetocola; species Mycetocola sp. Y442. Next base: position 1,347,152 of record NZ_JBXHBV010000001.1, on the reverse strand, counting down.
CAGCGGGTTCAGGACCAGGACGAGACAACGGATGCCGCGACCCGGGTGCGTGACGAGGATTCCGTCGAGATCACCGCCTGCGGAACAGCCGACCTCATCGACGAGGCTCTTCGGTCGCTCGATCTCGCCGATGATCGATCCTCGACCGGGTCAGGGCCAGTGAGCTCGATATCGCTCTCGGACGCGTCCGCCCTTATGCTTGCGATCCGGACCGGTGACACCGCCGTCATCGACGAAGCTTTTCGCCGGGTCGGACTGGATGAACACGACACCGGATTCGCGGCGATGGCCGCCACCATCACCGGTGGCTTCCTGCTGAGAATGCACGACACCCACACCGGGGATTCGTGGGCGCCCGCCTGGTTCTACTCCGAGTCCGGCTGGATCCGACTCGGTATCGATACCGGCAGCGAAGAAGCGACCGCCCAGGTGCTCACCGAGAACGGGCGGGTGAGCTGTCGACCGGTGTCGCGAACGGCGATCACCGCCGACGTGACCGCGGCACTCCTGACGCGGTTGGGGTACTGAGATGGGCGACATCACGGTCTCCGGCGGTGTCGGCGGTGTCGGCGCCAACCTCGAAGATATGCGGACGCAAGCCGCGAAGCTCCGGCAGCTTGGCGGCCTCCTGGTCGAACAGGGCATCGATTCAGGCCGGGTTCTGCTCGACGGTGACTACCTGGAGTCAGTGATCCTTTCACCGATCACAGCGGCGACGGTCGTCACCAAGGTGGGAGTCGTCACGGGAGGAATCGCTCTTCTCGCGACAGAGACCACCGTCATCGGTGTGTTCCTCGACGGTGCTGTGATCGCCTACGAACTCGTCGACTCCACACTGGCAGCGCTCGCCGAGGATCTCGCGAACGCCGCGACCTTCACCGCCGGGGTGTTCGCCGTTCCGCTCGTGATCATCACCGCGGCCGGAGCCGTGATCTTCGCCGGGGCGGCAGGCGTTGACGCGTTCCTCGACGAATCAGCCAGTGCCCTCGTCGCGGGGCTTGCGGGTACGGCTGCACTTCTTCGGAAGAACCCCTGGCTTGCGGCTGACCCGTCAGCGCTTCTGCGCGCGCTGGCCCTGCAGAGTGCAGCGAATTTCTCCGGTGACGACGTCGCGGCCGATTTCGCCGACACCATGACCGACGCACTGCAGGACCTCAACGAGCTCGCGGGAGATCAGAGCTGGTTCGTCGATGTGATCGCAAACGGCGCGCCAGGACTACTGATCGGACTCACGTTCCCTCTCGCGGCCACGATGGGTCCGGCAAGGGCGAATCGCCTGCTGTCGTCGCTCACCGGAGGTCCGTGGCCGCCTCAATCGTACGAGGAAGCCGTTCGCGCCATCCTCGGCGGCGGGCAGAAGTTCGGACAGTTCGACGACGGCATAGTGACCATGTTCGACCCGGGAACCCCGGGCTCGGCCACCGCTCCCACGAGCATCCAGGATCTCATGCACTCGTCCGACGACATCGATACACGGGATGGCGGCGACACCTACGCGCGAATCCGCATTGTGGACGCGGGCGGCGAACCTCCGCACTGGATCGTGCAAATTCCGAGCACCCAGGCCTGGTCGCCAGAAGCCGGGTCTACTCCCAATGATGTGACGAGCGATCTGCACGCGATGGCGGGCAACCCGACGGCGCTCGCCGAAGCCGTGAAGAACGCCATGGCCGAAGCGGGGATCGCCCCGAACGACCCGGTAATGCTCGAAGGATTCAGCCTCGGCGGCATCACGGCGGGAATGATGGCGGCAGACGACTCCCTCGGGTACAACGTGACCCACGTGGTGACCGCGGGGTCTCCGATCGCCCGGTTCCCGATTGATTCCGACATCCAGGTGCTGTCGCTCGAGCATTCCGAAGACCCCGTGGCGCGGCTCGACGGGCGCGGCAACCCCGTTGGCTCAAACTGGACAACCGTACAAACCGATGCGCCACGGCTGAACGGCGAGGACGCTGACCCCGGAATCGCTGCCGCACACAACGCCGCTCGCTACGCTGAGACAGCCGCCGCCGCCGGCGAACAGGGCGATCCCAGCTACGACCACTTCGTAGACTCGGCATCGCAGTTCCTGAACCCGGACGGCACTGTCACCGATTACGGAGCGCAACGTCCATGACCCCTCGATCTCGTGCGGCCCGCAGCGTCCTCAAGGGCGTCACAGCATTGAGTGTTGCTGGCCTGCTCAGCGCATGCTCATTCGGGGGCGGTGGGGCACCGGCATCCGATACGTCGCGTCCCGGGCGATCCGCCAGTGATGCCACCCAGGCCGTGTCTGAGCTGCCGGGAATCACGTCGGCCGAGATCGCCACATCGGCCGACGGTACCCCGAACCAGGTGCTGCTGCTTGCGAGGGTGTCGGCAGAAACCGGTTACCCCGCCAGCCCCTCAGAGCTTTTCGATTACGTGATCAGGCAGGCGTGGTCGGCGACCGAAAAGAAACCCACAACCACGCTTCGGGTCGAGCTGATCATCGAGGGGCAGGATCTGGATCTCGAAGCTCTCGCAAAGGACGTCGGGCTTACCGGGCACGTCGACCCGGACAACACGTACGACACGAGCGTGCACATCCAGATCGCGGACGTTGCGTCCGTATACGGTAAGTGGCCTGGACCTGTACCGTCGGTGCCGGCCTCCCTCACCGGGTCGAGTCAGTGATGCCTCTCGGCCGCCGCAGCGGCGCCGGTCCGCCGGTGATCGACGGGGACAACTCCCCATCGATCAGGCCCTGTCCAGTCCATAGAATTGCATGAATATGTCTGCCCACGTTGAAACCATCACCACTCCGCGCTCGATTGTGACGGTGACCGTCACCGGCCGGAGTGAAACCGGACACGTCCGGGAGCACAACGAAGACAGCCTGATCGCGGAAGCGCCGATCTTCGCCGTCGCCGACGGGATGGGGGGACACACCCGCGGGGACCTTGCGAGCCAGGCGATGGTGCACCAGCTGTCCCACAGCATCCGCCGCGGGGAACCGACATCGCCCGAGGCGGTCTTCACGGCGATCACCGCCGCCAACTCCCTCATCTCATCGTGGGCCGAGAGCTCGGGAATCGCGGGAACCACCGTGGCGGGGCTCGCGCTCGTATCGCTCTCGAGCCAGGCCGACTGCCACTGGATGGCGTTCAACATCGGCGACTCCCGGGTGTACCTCTGGGATGACCACCAGCTGCGCCAGGTCACCGTTGACCACTCAGCGATCCAGGAACTCATCGACGCGGGAGACATCACGCCGTTCGAGGCGCTGACGCACCCGGAGCGTAACGTCGTCACCCGCGCTGTGGGCGTCGAGACGGATGCCGACCCTGATGTCTGGCTGCTCCCGGCATCCGACCACCAGACGTTCCTCATCTGCTCGGACGGCCTCACACGTGAGGTGTCCACCGAGCAGATCGAAGCCGTGCTGCGTTCCGGTGTCGACGACCCCGCTGACCGCCTGCTGCAACTTGCCCTCGACGCCGGCGCACACGACAACGTGACAATCCTCATCGTCGACTCGCGGAGCGTCGACACGACGCCACCCCGCCCGGGCTATCATGAAAATCGGTCGCTCGGATTCCTCGAGCAGACCCTGCCGAGGATCTGAGGGTGACATGACAGGGTATCTCTACGCCGACGCGCCCGAGCACGACTGGCTCGCCGTCGCGACGACCGGACGCGTTCTCGTGGCCCAGGTCGCGCAGGATGCGGAACGGATCGCCGAGGTCGCATCGGCGATCGACCCCGCTGCATCCGTTCAGAACGTCCTGGAAATGCTCACCGCCAAGGGGCTGTCCAACGTCGGACCGTTCGCCCTCGTGTTCTGGGTAGACGGCGCAATGCGCAGCAAGGGTCTCGGCGTTATCGTGCGCGGGGGAGCGACGGTCAGCGTCGTCACCGACGACGGCACGGTGGTTGTCTCCTCACGTGGAGTCACCACGTGGACCGAGCAGGTCGTGGAGAACGCCGTCACCTTCACCGTCGAGACCGGTGCCAGCTCGTCCGACGCACCACTGCTCCCGCTGACGCAGGGCGCCGCGTGGGTGTCGTCCATTCGGCTCGACAGCGACGCGAGCGAGCTCAGCCGGGAACAGAAAACGGATGCTGCGACCGCAACGCCGTCACGGACCCCCCAGCACGCAGAGCCGGAACGCCAGCCGGAACGCACACCGGAACCAGGATCACCGTCGCTTGCTGAGAGCACCGAAGAGACGCGCGTTTTCCACACCACCACCGGGGTGAAGCCTGAAGCCGAAACCCCCGTCGCCTCGGCAAGCCAGGACGAACCCGATGGCTACGACTATCTCTTCGGGGCAACCGTCTTCCGCACCGTCGGTTCTGCAGCGGTCGAGCAGCCCGGCGACGAGGACGAGGATGCCGGCGCTCCCGCCGCACCGCCGACTCACCAGCAGCCCGCAGCGACATCGGCTTCCTCGACACCCGCCTCCCCGGCGCCAGCTTCCTCGACGGCTCCCTCAACGACACTCGGCGACCACGACGGCAACACCATGCTGGCAGCTGACATCCTCGAGGCGCGGAGGCGAACGCAGGCTCAAGGGACACCGCAGGGCACACCGGTCTCACAGGCCTCTCCCCAGCCTTCGCGACCGACACACGCGTATGTCCTCGAACTGCCCGGCGGCGGAAAGCAGCCGCTGACGGCGCCCGTGATCCTGGGCCGGGCACCGAGCGTCTCGAACGTGCCGGCATCCGTTCTCCCGCACCTCGTCACCCTCACCGGCGACGACATCTCGCGCAGCCACCTCCGCGTTGCCGTCGAGGGTGGAACCGTCGTGGTGACCGACCTGCACTCGAGTAACGGCACCCACGTCATCGCCCCTGGCAAGCCGCCGCAGTTGCTTCGCGGGGGAGAGCCGACCCCGGTCATCATGGGGACGGTCATCGACCTCGGCAGCGACATCGTGCTGCGCATCTCGGAGGCATAGGGTGGCCCCTCGCCAGGTCGCCACTCCTCCGGAACTGCCCGGCCTCCGATATGTCCGGCCGCTCGGCGCCGGCGGATTCAGCGACGTCTACCTCTACGAGCAGGAACTTCCCAAGCGCCAGGTGGCCGTCAAGGTACTCGCATCCGACGAACTCACCGACGCGCTTCGGGCCGCTTTCATCGCCGAAGCGAACCTCATGGCCCAGCTCTCGGCGCACCCGTACATCGTCACGATCTACCACGCCGCGCTTGCGCCGGACGGACGCCCGTACTTCGTCATGGAGTACTGCTCAGGACCGAGCCTCGCGGAGCAGTACAAGCGGGCACGGTTCAGCGTCGCCGATGCGTTGCGCACCGGAGTTCGACTGTCGAGTGCCGTCGCGACGGCGCACGCCGCCGGCATCCTCCACCGGGACATCAAACCCGCGAACGTGCTGACCAACAACTACGGCTGGCCGGCCCTCACCGACTTCGGCATTTCGAGCGCCGTCGACACCGAACTGCCCGTCAACTCGACGACACGGGCAGCGATGAACGCCGAGCCCGGAGCGACGGCCGCCGGTTCCATCGGTATGTCGATCCCGTGGTCGCCGCCAGAGATGTTCGATGACAACCCGCAGCCGGACGTGCGCAGCGACGTGTTCTCGCTCGCCGCAACGCTGTACACCCTGCTCGCCGGCCACACGCCGTTCGAAGTCCCAGGGCGGCCGAACGGCACCGTCGATCTCATCGGCCGGATTGAACGCGGCACCGTGACACCGATGGACCGTGACGACATCCCGCGCTCCCTGACCTCTATCCTCGCGAAGGGGATGTCGGTCCAGGCCGACGACCGTTTCTCCACCGCCGTCGATTTCGCACGGGCGCTGCAGCGCGTCGAGATGGAACTCTCGTACGCGCCGACCGCGATCGATGTTCCCAACCTCACGATTCTCGACCGCCCCGGCGACCGGCCCGAGGACTCCGAAGACAAGACGAGGATCCGCGGCGTCGCCACAGTGCACGCGCAGCCGGTGGTACCTGCCCGCCCGTCGGTATCGCCGCCCTCCCGCCCGCCCGTGTCGTCGCCGGTTCCGACCGGTGCAGATCCCACGGTCATCAGGCGGATGCCGTCGGTCCAGCCCCACGCGCCGGGCGCAGCTGCTCCGGCTGCGGGCGACGCAGCACCCGAGCACACGGTCGTCCGTGAGCGCGTCACGCCAACAGTCGAAGAGGCGCCGGCGCCCGCACCGAAACCACGTCGCCTCCTTCCGATCCTCGCCGGCGCCGGCGCGCTCGTCGTCGTCGCCGGTGGCATTCTCGCGGCCGTGGTGTTCGGCCCTGGCGCTGAGAACCCCAATGCCGCCCCCACGCCGACGGCGACATCCGACATCGTCACGGCGGGGGTGCCCCAGCCGCAACCCGTCTCGGTCTCGCCGGTCGGTGACGGCAGTTCGGTGACCTTCGCCTGGTCGAACCCCGAACCGGAAGACGGTGACACCTTCATCTGGCGCCGGATCGGTGGCGCAGCGGACGAGCAACCCAAAACGGCGAAGGAGCCGACAGTGACGATCGACTCGATCACCCCGGGAAGCCAGGTCTGCATCGAGATCGTCACCAGGCGAAGCTCCGGAAAAGTGTCCGGCGACCCATTGGAGATGTGCACACAGTGAAAGCTCCACGTATCGAGTTCTGCGGCGAGTGGTACGACATCACCCCCGGACAACCGTTCTTCGTCGGGAGGGAGTCCGACCTGATCATCGACGAGAACCCGTTCCTGCACCGCAGGTTCCTGTCGATCAGCGATGAGAACGGACTGTGGTGGCTGGCCAACGTCGGCAACCTGCTCTCCGCGACGGTCACGGACACGACGGGTCAGGTGCAGGCCTGGCTCGCCCCCGGCGCGAGGCTGCCGATCGTCTTCCCCGAGCTGACAGTGATGTTCAGCGCCGGATCGACGACATACGAGTTCACCGTTTACTCCGAGGTCGAGTACTTCGGCACGTCAGCGATGACCGCCATGGCGGCGGGCACAACGACGGTCGGGCCGGTGCACCTGACCAGCAGCCAGCGCCTTCTGATCGTCGCGCTGGCCGAAAATGTCTTGCGACAGGACTTCCCCGGCCGCGGTGAGATCCCGGCATCCGTCGACGCCGCCGCCCGACTCGGCTGGACCCAGACGGCATTCAACCGAAAACTCGACAACGTCTGCGACAAGCTCGACCGCATCGGCGTGAGGGGACTCCGCGGTGGTCGGGGCAAGCTCGCCACCGGGCGTCGTGCCCGCCTCGTCGAGTACGCCGTGTCGTCGCGGCTCGTCGACGCGAGTGACCTCGTGCTCCTCGACAGGGAAAAACTCGAACGCGCCGCAGTTCTTGCCGAAGCGAGCGGAACCAGTGCTACCCCAAAACTGGGGGGCGATGACCCTCTCGAGCCCGACGGGGACAGTCCCCGCGCGCTCACTCGGGCGTAGCTGCCCCGCGTTCATGCGAAAGCATGATCGGAGCGCTCACGCTGCGTGTTAGCGTTGCGTGAGTTTTCTCAGCACGACGATTTCTTCGCGTCGGCGAGGAGCCGCTCGACTGTGTCAAATCTGGGGGGACGAGAGCTTGTTGAAGTGGCTCAAGGGGCGGAAGGTCACGGCCTCCGTCGTCGCACTCTCCATCCTTGTTGCCGTCCCCGTCACCGTCGCCGTCCTGCACGAGGGATTCCCGGTCACCGACGTCGATCTGAGTGCACGGGATGTCTGGGTGACCAACGGCACCGAGCTCATGGCCGGTCGGCTCAACCGTCAGATTGAAGAGCTCAACGCCTCGGTCGCCACTGTTTCCAACGACATCGACGTGCTCCAGAACGGCGAGAACGTTCTGCTTCACGACCGCTCGGGCTCCACCGTCGAGCGCATTGACTCCGCCTTCACCACCCTCGTCCAGCGCGCGGATATGCCGCCGGGGGCCGAGCTGTCCCTCGGTGACACGAAACTCTCCATCGTCGACCCGAAGTCCGGTGAGCTGTGGGTCACGAACACGGCGGGCGAACTGCGGTTCTCGACCGTCGACACCAAGCCGATCGCCAAGCTCGGCAAGAACGCAAAGTCGGTCGTGTCGAGCGATGGCACGGTCTTCGCCGTGTCGCCCGAGAAGAAGAAGCTCTACACCTACTCCAAGGGCGGGGGAGAGCCGACGGTCACCGCGCTGCCGAAGCTCGATGACTACCTCCTGACCGCTGCCGGTGAGCAGGCCGTCATCCTCGATCGTGACAAGAACCGAATACTGACGGATGCCGACAGCTCCATTTCGCTTCCCGACAAGGGCGTCAAGCTGCAGCAGGTGAGCGCGACCGGCGGTGAGGTCATCGTCGCGACCGGATCGTCCCTGCTCCGTGTGCGCCTCAACAACGACAAGCCGCAGACCATCAAGGCCGAGATCACCAACCCGGTGAAGAAGGCCAATGAGATCTCCTCGCCGGTCAACCTCAACGGGTGCGCGCACGGTGCATGGTCAGGCGCGAGCAAGTACCTCGCGGTATGTGGAGACGCCTCACCCTCCCGTCAGGCGATCGAGCCGCTCGCCGAGGGCGCGACCCTCGAGTTCCGCGTGAACAAGAACGTCGTCGCCCTGAACAATCTGCAGACCGGCGATGTCTGGCTCGTCGATGCCAACATGCGGCTCGTGAAGAACTGGGAAGAGGTCACCCCGCCACAGGAGGACGACGGCGAGGAGGGCGACGAGAAAGCATCCACCCAGTCGTTCGAAGACACACTCGCCGACCGGACCGAGCAGAACCGCCCACCGATCGCGCGGGATGACGTCCTCGGTGCGCGTCCGGGCAAGAGCACGATCCTCCCCGTACTCGACAACGACACCGACCCCGACGGCGATGTACTGACCATCGGCGCAAATCTCCAGGGGCTCGCACCGGAGTCAGGGCTCGTCGAGTTCATCGACGGCGGTCGCGCACTTCAGTTCACCCCCAACGCTGAGCAGTCCGCTGGCACGATCTCCTTCCGCTATTCGGTGTCTGATGGCCGCACCGGCGGTGTCGCCGAAGCAACGGTCAGTGTCACCATCATGCCGATGGAGACCAACTCGCCTCCCGTCGAACAGCGCAAGGGGGCGGTAAGCGTCGAGGTCGGGCAGTCCATCTCGTACAACCCGCTCATCGACTGGCGCGACCCGGACGGCGACGACATCTTCCTCCAGTCAGCGGTGTCCAACAACGGTGATCTCGTTCGGTTCTCGCACGAGGGCTTCGTCACCGTCACCCACACGTCAGCGCAGGAGGGCCCGCGAGACATCGTCTACGTCGTCTCTGACGGCTACGAGACGGCATCCGGAACCTTCACCGTCGACGTGAAACCGGCGGGCACCCTCGGGCCGATCGGCACGCCCGACCACGTGCAGACCTTCGTCGGCGAACCGGTCGAGGCGTACCCGCTCGACAACGACCTCTCGACGAACGGCTCCCAGCTCGCTCTCCTCGGTGCTGAGGCGCAGAGCGGCGGGTTGACCGTCACCGTCAAGCCCGACTCCAACTCGATGCAACTCGCGGCGGGCAACGCCGGTGTCTACTACGTTCAGTACACGCTTGGTGCCGGCGCAGCGACGAGCATCGGTATGCTCCGCGTCGATGTCCGGGACGCACCCACAGAGGTGCAGAAGCCGATCGCGGTACACGATACGGGCTACCTTCGCCCCAATGAGCCCACGTCCCTCAACGTGCTGACCAACGACGTATCGCCGAGCGGCAATGTTCTCGCCATCCGTTCGCTCGATATTCCCGACGAGTCGCGGGTGCTCTCCATCGAGGTGCTCAACTCCTCGGTGATCCGGGTGACCTCGTCGAGCGCCGTCACCGACCAGCTGCAGTTCAGCTACACGTTGTCCGACGGGACTCACGAGGCATCAACGACGGTGTCGGTCGTGCCCGTCCCGCCCCTGACCAAACACCAGGCGCCGATCGCCGCCGATGACACGGTCACGGTCCGCGCCGGTGACATCGCGAGCGTTCCCGTGCTCGACAACGACGTTCACCCCGACAACGCGGTGATGACGCTCGCTCCCGACCTCGTCGAGCCCGCAACGGCCGGCCTCGCCTTTGTCGCCGACGGCAACGTGCGCTACCAGGCCCCGCGCGAGCCCGGTGTGTACTCGGCGGTGTACACGGTGACGGATGCCTTCAAGCAGCACGCGGTCGCGAGGGTCACCTTCAATGTCGTCGCTGAGAACAAGGACGACAATGACTCACCAGCGCCCAAGACACTGACCGCCCGGGTCTTTGCCGACTCGTCCGTCGAGGTCAACGTGCCGCTGGATGGACTCGACCCGAATGGTGACTCGCTCGTCTTCGACGGGCTGGCCAGTTCGCCAGCGCTCGGAAGTGTGACCGACTCCACCAGCACGACGTTCGTCTACACCGCAGCGCCAGGCTCGAGCGGCACCGACGTCTTCTCCTACACGCTCAAGGACACCTACGGGGCGACCGCGATCGGGACCGTGCGCATCGGCGTCATCCAGCGGCCTGTGCAGGACTCTCCACCCATCGCCGTCGACGACACCATCGAGGTGCAGCCGGGCCGGGTCGCGACCGTTCCGGTGCTCGCCAATGACTCGGACCCCAACGGGTACGAGATCGAAGTGGTCAAGAAGCTCAAAGAGGTCCCCGAGGGCGTGACCGCGACCGTGTCGAAGAAGCAGTTCGTCGAGATCGAGGCACCGGAGGAGGAGACGACGCTCTCCATCCGTTACGAGATCACCAACAACAACGGAGGGTTCGATACGGCGTTCGTTCAGGTGCGGGTGACGAAGGATGCCACGATCGAACCGCCGACGCTCATCGACCACATCGTTGAGGCGGCCGACGTCGTCGGTCAGAAGACCGTCGATATCGATGTGCTGAAGAACGCCAACAACTCCGGCGGTCGCACCGAGGACCTCGAGGTGTCACTCGAGGGACCGAACGCTGCAAACGCGGAGAACCTCGGCGACGGGATGGTTCGCGTCACCCTCGTCGACAACCGGATGGCGATCACCTACCGCCTGACGAACACCGTCGACGCCCTCAGCTCCGCCGCGTTCATCGTTGTGCCTCCGTTCTCCGACGGCCTGCCGCCACGGATGAAGGATCTCCCGACCCAGTACGTCGACAAGAACGCGACCCGCACCTGGAAGCTCAGCGACATCGCTGAGTCGCCCACCGGCAAGAAGATCCGCATCACGGGAGCGAAAGCGGTCTCGAGCGCGAAGAGCAACGGCGCCCCGAACTTCGTTGACGACCAGACCCTGACCTTCACCCCGGCGCTCGACTACCGCGGGCCCGCGAACATCACATTCGAGGCCACGGACGGCTCGTCGACCGGCGTCGCGACGCTGGTTCTCCCCATCGTCGTTGGCGACCCCGAGATGAAGGACGAGCCGCCCACATTCACCCCGCCAGACATGACGATCGAAGCCAACGGCGAACCGGAGACCTTCGACCTCCGCGCGGCGAGCTTCCACCAGAATCCTGAGGTTCTCGCTGCCCTGACGTACTCAGGCCTCGGGGGCGCTGCTGGCGGAATCCAGGCGTCACTGAGCGGTTCCACCGTCACCGTGTCCGCACCGTTCGGCACGCCCACTGGAACGGCCACCACCCTGACGTTCCAGGTGAAATACCGCGAGTTCGTCATCGATGGCTCGATGAACGTCCGGGTCGTGGCCTCGAGTCGACCCATGCCGTCCACGGTCGACGACTCCGAACCGAACGGACGCAGCAGCAAGGCCGTCACCCTCAACGTCCTGGCCAACGACTACAACCCGTTCCCGGGCCAGGCGCTCACCATCACGTCGACGCAGCTCAATTCAGGCAACGCGACAGTGACCATCTCTGGCTCCAACCTGATCATCACGCCCGGTCCGGAGAAGAGCCAGCAGATCAGCGTGATCTACACGATCCAGGATGCGACGAAGGATGCCTCGAGGCAGGCCCAGGGGCGCGCAGACGTCATAGTCACGAGCGCCCCGGATGCGCCGGCCGCGCCGACGCTCGCGGCGAGCCCCAGGAAAATCACCGTGACGATTGAGCCATCGCCCTCGAACAACGGTGCGGAGATCACGTCGTACACGGTCACGCGCACCGGCGGCGGCGGCTCCGTTGTCCAGACGGGAAAGGCCGGCGCTCGGCTCAGCTTCGCGGGTGAGAACGGGACGCCATACGAATTCAGCGTGCGCGCGACCAATAAGGTCGGGGAGAGTGCGGCATCACCGACGCGATCGGCGACCTCATACGGCACACCGACGGCTCCGACCAATGTGACGATCAGCAATCCGAGCGGCGAGCCAGCGACGACCTCCCTGAGGGCGAACTGGGGTGTGCCGGACGATGACGGCGGCAGTATCACGGGCTACAACTGGAGATTCTCAAACGGGGCGGCCGGTTCGACCACGTCGAGGTCCGCGTCAATCACTGGCGTCGGTGCGGGTGACTACTCGGTAGAAGTTCAGGCCTGCGGTCAGTTCGAGTGTGGCCCATGGGCGAAGTCGGGTGCTGTTCACGTTTCCGATCCGCCACCACCGCCCCCGCCACCACCACCAGCGGAGCCGGAGGACAAGCGCACCCTCTCGCTCAAGAAGGGTCCGTCCGCGGGCGGTGGCAAGTTCTTCTATCACATCACCATGAGGAACTGGGCACCGAATACCACGTACAGCTGGAGCTGTTACGCGGGCGGCAGCTATTTCCGGACTTACGAGTTGACCACGAACGGTAACGGTGGCTTCGACGAGGCGCCGCAGTTGTGTTACTCGGGCTTCGAGGACACCAAGGTCAAGGTCGGCGACAAAGAATCGGGCTACGTGGACTTCCGTCCGTGAGCACAGACAGGAAAGCAGAAACAGTGAGTGTCACTTCAGAACAGGCCGTATGGTTCCAGGGCGCCTTTGACTCCCTCGTCGACAACGTAGGGCAGGCGATTCTCGGCAAGGAGGAGACGATCAAGCTGGTCATCGCCTCGATGCTGAGCGGTGGACACGTGCTGCTCGAGGACTTCCCCGGCACGGGAAAGACTGTGCTCGCGAAGGCGTTGGCGAACACCCTCGAGGGCACGAACTCTCGTATCCAGTTCACCCCTGACCTGCTCCCGTCGGACGTCACCGGCGTCACCATCTACAACCAGGCATCCAACAAGTTCGAGTTCCACAAGGGCCCGATCTTCGCCTCGGTCGTCCTCGCCGACGAGATCAACCGCGCGTCTCCGAAGACCCAGTCGGCACTGCTCGAGGTCATGGAGGAGGGCGTTGTCACCGTCGACGGTGAGAGCTACCCCGTCGGCAAGCCCTTCATGGTGATCGCTACCCAGAACCCGGTGGAGCAGGCAGGAACCTACAAGCTGCCTGAGGCACAGCTCGACCGGTTCCTCGTTAAAACCTCGCTCGGCTACCCGGACCGTGACACCGCCGTGAACCTCCTGCTCGACTCTGCCAACCGATCGCGCTCATCGTCGATTGCCCCGATCATCGGTGCGCCGTCACTGATCGCGATGGCGCAGCTGGCATCCGAAGTGCATGTCGACCGTTCGGTGATGGAATATGTCACAGACATCGTCCACGCGACGCGGTCGCACAAGGACGTGGCACTCGGTTCAAGCATGCGCGGAGGACTCGCGCTCGCCCGCATGATCAAGACCTGGGCGCTCGCGCACGGTCGCATGTACGCAACACCAGACGACGTTCACACGCTCGCGGTGCCTGTGCTCGCACACCGCCTCATCGTCGATGCTGAGAGCGAGTTCGCCGGCGTGAAGGCCGAGGACATCGTCTCCGGCATCCTCGTCGACCTGCCTGTTCCCGCCTACCGCGCAGCGTAGGCGCACTTCTCCCCATGACGACGAGCCTCGACGCACCTCCGGTCGCACCGGCGCACGCACCGGCACCTGACGTGGCCGGTGTCGAGGCGACCCCGGAATTCGTGCTGCCTCCGCAGAAGAAGAAACGGCTCAGCGCCCTCGCACCGGTCGCGGAATCCTTCCGAGCGGGCGCCGGCGCCGTCGGGCGTTTGATCGTGCGACTCGGGCGCGCGAGCTGGCGGCTGATCGCACCGTACCTCGAGGTCGTCTCGGGCCTCGGCGCGCTCGTGCTTCTCTCTGGTGTCGCTGCACTCGTCGCGGGAATCCTGCTCGGCTGGCCGGAGCTGACGTTCATCGGACTCACCCTTCTGGTCGCCGTTGTCGTCGCCCTGTTCTTCCTCATTGGGCGATCCAGCTACTCCATCGACATCGAACTCAACCCGCGCCGCGTGACCGTTGGTGACCGTGCCATCGGCCGTGTGCTCGTGACCAACGTTGGCAAACGTCCGTCGACCGCGACAACGCTCGAAGTGCCGGTGGGGGAGGGACTCGCCGAATTCGCCATCGGCGGTCTCCAGCCCGGCGAGGACACCGAGGAACTCTTCGCGGTGCCGACGAACCGCCGCGCCGTGATTCTCGCCGGTCCCGCGATCTCGGTGCGCGGCGACCAACTCGGACTTTTCCGCAGGGCTGTTCGGTGGACCGATCAGATCGAGTTGTTCGTGCACCCGGTGACCACACGGCTGCACCCGACAGCAGCCGGACTGGTCCGCGACCTCGAGGGCCAGGTCACCAAGAAGATCACGAACAACGACATTTCGTTCCACGCGCTGCGCGCCTACGTCACCGGCGACGACGTCCGCTACGTGCACTGGCGTACCTCCGCCCGCACGGGGCAGCTTATGGTGCGGCAATTCGAAGAATCGCGGCGCAGCCAGCTGACCATCATCACGTCGAGTGACACGCGCTATTACGCGAGCGACGACGAGTTCGAACTCGCGGTGTCGGTGACGGCATCCATTGGCTCACAGGTGATCCGCGACGGCACGCAGATCAGCGTTGTGACGGAAGACCGGATCCTGAAGACGCACTCCGTGACGTCGCTGCTCGACGACACGTGCCGGATCGAGTCGATCGCCGGTTCGACGGCATCCGCGAGGGACTTCGCCAGGGAAGCGACCAAGCGGCTCCCACCACCGAGCGTCGTCGTCATCGTCGCCGGGTCGCTCATGGACGCGACTGACTATCGTGCGATCCAGCGACTGTTCGGCGGCGAGACCAACGTTCTGGCGCTTCGGATTGAAACCGGCGCACGGGCAAGGATCCAAGATGTCGCTGGCCTCGCGATCATTACCATCGGCGCGCTCTCCGACCTGCCCCGAGTGATGGCGAGGGCAGTATGAGCGAGCCCATCGACGACAGGACGTCCCGGCCGGTGACGCCGCCGCCTGCTCCTGCCGGGGACACGGGTGGCAGGCCCGCCAAGGCGCCCAAAGCGTCCAAGCCGGGCAAAACGCCCAAGACAGGCAAAACGCCCAAGGCTGGCAAGGCCGCGACAGCTCCCCGCGAACCCAGGCCACCTCGCGCCCCCCGTCCACCGCTTCCCCGGGGAACCGTGACGAATGCGACGTGGCGCGACCTGGCCGTCGTCACCGTGCTGTCACTGATCGGCATCTGGGGATTCGCCCCGGCGTTCGGTGAACCCGGTTATCTCCTCGCCGGCTTCGGCGGTGTGCTGGTCGGAACGGGCGCCGGCTACCTCGCCCACCGATTCCGGCTCAACGCCTTCGTCACGGCACTCGCCGCCATCGTCGCCTACTTCGTCCTCGGCAGTGCCCTCGCGATGCCGGGATACGCGTTGTTCGGTGTGATCCCCACCCTCACAACGCTCCGCGGGCTCGCGCTCGGCGCCGTCTTCGGCTGGGCTGACATCGTCACCCTCGCCGCACCCGTCGGCGCACCCGACTACATCACAGTTCTGCCCTATGTCGCGGGCTGGCTCGTCGGACTGGTGTCCGCCGTGCTCGTGCTGCGGTGGATGCCGCGGCACGACCGCAGTCCCGGCAGGCTCGCCGTCCTCCTGACCGGCCCGATCGTGCTGTACGTCATGGGCACGCTCATCGGCACCCAGACACCGTTCCTCGCGAACGTTCGCGGCATCGCGTTCGCCGTGATCGCCCTCGTCTGGCTCGGCTGGCGAAAGGGCGCAGCACACAACGCAAGCCTCTCCGAACGCAAGGGACTGAACAAGAACAAGCTCATTGGCACGGCGATCATCGTCGTCGCAGCGACACTCGTCACCGGCCTCGCCGGATCGGCGCTCGTTCCCGCTCCCGAAGCGCGGTTCGTGCTGCGCGAGAAGGTCGTGCCGCCGTTCGACCCCCAGGATTACCCGAGCCCGCTGGCCGGATTCCGCAAGTACACGAAGGACCTCGGCGAGTCCGAGCTGCTCAAGGTCACGGGGCTCACTGCCGCGGACAAGGTCCGTCTCGCCGTCATGGACACCTACGACGGCAGGCTCTGGGACGTGGCCGGCCCCGAAGCCCAGACCGGCGGCTCCGGCTCGTTCAGTCTGGTCGGCGAGAGCATGCCCGAGGCGCCCCTGCTCGTCTCGGAGTCCTCGCGAACGGTCACGGTGTCGGTCGAGGCCTACTCCGGAGTCTGGCTGCCGATGGTGGGATACCCCACCCGGCTGACGCTCCCGACCGAGCCTGAAGACAAGACACAGGATCTCCGCTACAACGCCTCCACAGCCACGACGGTGCTGACCTCGGGGGTCGACAAGGGCTACAGCTACAGCTTCGACGCCGACATTCAGGATGCCTACTCAGACGAGGCGCTGGAAAACGTGCCGACCGCGAACGTCACACTGCCGGCGGTCGACCGCGTCCCCGACGTCGTTGCAGCGAAGGCGGCGGAGTACGTCGGAACGGCGACGGGCCCGATCGGCCAGCTGCGCGAGGTTGAGCGCCAGCTCAAGGTCAACGGGTTCCTCAGCCACGGCCTGGCATCCGACGCCGTCCCCTCCCGCGCCGGGCACGGTGCTGACCGCATCGAGGAGCTGTTCACCCGCAACCAGATGATCGGCGACGAGGAACAGTTCGCGGCGGCATTCGCGCTCATGGCGCGGTCGCTCGGCTATCCCGCGCGCGTGGTGATGGGCTTCGCGCCCGAGAACGTCGAGGACGGTGCCGAGGTCACGATCACCGGTGAAGACATCACGGCGTGGGTTGAGGTGCCGTTCGACGGCGTTGGCTGGATCTCATTCCAGCCGACACCGGACGAGAAGGAAATCCCACAGGACCAGAACCCCAAGCCCAAGACCGAACCGCAGCCGCAGGTGCGGCAACCGCCCCGGGCCGAGAAGCAGGCCGAGGACCTCCTCACCAACGTCGACATCAACGACAGCGACGACGAGAAGAAGGACGATGACGCGTTCGAGCTTCCCGGCTGGCTCGTCGCCATCCTGTGGATCGTCGGCATCCCGCTCGTGCTCTACCTGGTTCCCCTCCTTCTGATCGCCCTGATCAAATCGAGGCGCAGGAAGAGGCGGCGTGAGGCCGCGACGGCCGACGCGCGTGCTGCGGGCGCGTGGGACGAAGCACTCGACAGCTTCACTGAGCTGGGCTTCAGCGTTCCGGCCGTGGGGACCCGCGGCATGCTTGCCAGGGACCTGACCGCACAGGTCGCCTCTGCGACCACGACCCAGGGCGACGCTACGGATGTCGCGGCGAGCCAGGGTGAGGACGCCGGCAGCGTTCTGACCCGTCTCGCGGACGGCGCCGACGAGGCCGTCTTCGCGGGAGTTGACGCGACCGACGAGCATGTGGACGAACTGTGGCAGGCGTCTGGCCAGTCGTCGCTCGCCGCCGCTGCCGCTGTAGGCTGGTGGCGCCGTCAACTCAGCAGGTTCCGCGTGAGTTCGAGGAAAACGGGCTCAGTGCGACCGGCGGCAGTTCAGGGCAGGCCGGGCAGACGCGCGAAGGGGGAGAACCAGAAATGACGAACGGTTCGGAACTCCCCGACCGGTGGAACGGCAATCCCATTCCGCCGAGGCCTCCTCTTCCGCCGATCGACGCCCCTCCCGTGTCCGAAGCCGGTATCCCTGTCGCGCCTCCGGCGCCTCCGGCGCCTCCCGCGCCCGGGGTGCCCGTGCCAGTGGTGCCGGCAGTGCCAGCGCCCGACGCCAGGAACGTCGCCCCCGGTGCGAGCGTTGGGGCAGAACCTGAGCCGGCCAAGTTCAAGATCGGCATGCCCCCCGGCATGAACTTCGACCCTGACACAGTGCCGTCCTCCGACTTCCCGGCCGTCGTTCCCGTCGCCAAGCCGGAGTTCCCTCCAGCACCGACACCACAGGCTGCCGCTCCCGGACCCAACCACGACGAAGAAGCTGGAACTTCCCCGAGTCTGGTGCTCCCCGACGGTACAGTCCTTCCGCTCGCCGGTGGCCTCGTCGTTGGCCGTGATCCGCTGCACCAGGCTGGGTACCCGGCCAGCGTCCTCGCCCGGCTCCACGACGTCGAGCGAAGCGTGTCGAAGACGCATGCGGCGCTCGGGCTCTCAGCGGACGGTGCCTGGGTCGTCGACCTGAACTCAACAAACGGGACATTCCTCGTCGCGGCGGACGGCAGCCTCACTCCGTGCATTCCGGAGGTTCCCACTCCACTGGCGCCCGGCGTCGACATCAGGTTCGGCGAGTACCGGGTCCGGGTGAGACTGGGCTGACCGGTGATGTCAGTTCCAGAGCCACCCGAAGACAGCAGACCGACGCCGTATTCGTACGTATTGTCCGTCTTCGCAACGTTCACGTACTTCGCGCTCGTCGTCTGCGCTTTCGGATTCATCAGCCTGCTGACTGACACCGAGGTCGTCGCCAGGCCCGACGCCGGACCCCTGGTCGGGCCTGCGGCGACCGCGGCGGCCGTCGCTGTTGTCCTCGTCGCCCTTCTCGGTGCTGCCCGGCAGTACGAGGCCGCCGTGCGGCGCTCGGCCGAAGCGTCAGTCGGTGACCCTGTGCGGGTTCCGCTGGGGCGCGCCGTCTCGACCGGGATCTTTGCCTGGGCGGCATACGTGCTCGTTGGCTCGATGCTCTACGCGGCAGCGGCCGATCAGCTGTTCGCCGGGATGCTGTTTGCTGCGGATGCGATCCTGCGGCTTTACGGAGTGGCGGTCGGCGTCCTCGCGGCTGTCGTCTACGTCGCCTTTGCCCTCATCCTGGCTGCCGGTGGTGCTCATCCGGCGCGCCCCCTGTGGCCGTGGGAGAAGTAGGGCGGTAACCTCTGAATCATGGATCGGTCGCTCGACACGAGGGTGAGTCAGGCGGTCGACGCGTGGCTCGAGTGGCTGCCACGATGGCGACCGTCGACCCACCGCGGGCGGACACGACTGTGCCGTCGCTGCTTCGGCTCTCCGGTCATGGCGGCCGTCGGACTCGACCGTGACGTTCCGCACACCGTCCAGCACGGCCTGTCGACCAGGATCAAGGCCATCGTCGACGAGGTCGTCGATGAGTACACGGAGCGTAATCTCCCGCTCCTCCAGCGGGAACTGAAGGCCGCTGAAGAGAGCAAGGCGCGGTCGTACCGGCCGGACCGCGGACTCGAGCCGGAGTACGACGGCCTTCCCGTCGACCCCGACCCGGTACCGGGGGAGCCATACCTGTTCACCCTCGCTGGTCTCGCCGGGCAGGAAGTGCCGGAACCTGAAGCGCTCCCCGCGCCCCTGTCTGAGGAAGAGAAGGCTGCGCTTCGCACAGAAATCCGGCTCGCAGACGAGTGTGCGATCCACGCCGGCAAGCTCGTCTGTCTGGCGATCGAGCCCCATCGCGAGCGGATTCTGGCGGCTGTCGCGCTCTATGTCGAGCCCCAGATCGAGGCTCTCCTCGCCGACCTGACGCTCGAGTTGGACTCGCCGCCCTCCTGGTGACACGGCCGGACGCGCGCCGTTGCGGTTCTCTCAACGCTCCCGTGGCATCCGCCCCGCGAACTCTGTGCGTGACCCCCCTGAAGATGGGGACTTGTGCCCAACGTACCGAGCACGCCCCGTCGATAGGCTTGCGCTGCAGTCGCACGCCATCAATCGGGGAGACATGACAAACGACAACACAGGACAGCAGAATCCGTGGGGCCAGCCCGCTGAGCCGAACCCGTGGGGACAGCCGCAGGCCCCGCAGCCCGGTCAGCAGCCAGCCCAGCCCCATGGGGAGCAGCCGACCCAGCCGCACGCAGGGCAGCAGTCGTCGTACCCGCCGCACGCAGGGCAGCAGCAGCCGTACCCGGCCCAGCAGCCCCCGCAGCAGTTCTCGCAGCAGTTCTCGACCCCGGCCGCTCCCGCACTGCCGGTGCAGCAGCCAGCTCCGCAGCCTGCCTCTCCGCAGCAGCCAGCTCCGCAGCAGCCAACTCCGCAGCCTGGCTCTCCGCAGTTTGGCCAGCAGGGCCAGCCCACGCCGCGCATCGATGACCGAGGCCCGGCGGCTTACCCTCAGCAGGCACCGATCACTGGTGGCCCGACCGGTCAGCCAGCCGGCGGAGCGGGGTACCCCCCACAGCCCCCGACCGCTGCATACCCCGCCGGCGCCCCGTCAAATCCAGCGGTTCCGAAGAAAAAGAAGAGCCTTGTGCCGTGGATCGCGGGAGGCACGGCTGTCGTCCTCCTCGGGGTCGGCGGCATCGTGGCATTCAATGTCGGTGCATCGGCCCACGCACCCGAACTCGAGGTAAAGGCCTACCTCGACGCGCTCAAGAAGGGCGACGTGGCTGGTGCGTTCGAGGTGTCAGACACCAAGGTCGAGAAGACCGATCTTCTGCTCACCAAGAAGGCGTACGCCGAAGCCGACGACCGCATCACCAGGTACACGCTTGGCGAGGTCGCTGTCGAGGGCGACACCGCCACTGTGACGGCGAGCATCACCCAGGCCGGCGAGAAGTACGACCAGGAATTCACGCTGGTCAAGCAGGGCAAGGACGCCGTTTTCTTCGACAACTGGCAGCTCGAGTCCCCGCCGCTCTCGAGCATCGCGGTCGGTATCAACGCACCGGACGACGCGGTCGTCGAGGTCGCAGGGGTCGACGTCTCCGAACTGAAAAAGGATGACGGTGTCTACACGCTTCGCGCGCTCCCCGGCACGTACCCCGTCGCTCTGGGCGGAGACAACGCGTGGTACAGCGCAGAGGACCTGCAGGCATCCGTCGTCGGGTTCGGCGTTGAAGCAGACGCCGCCGAGGCGCCGACGCTCGAGATCGCGCTGACCGAAGAGGGGACGACAGCAGCCACGGACGCTGTCAACGCGTGGCTTGACGCATGCGTCGCCTCGAAGGAGCTTGCCCCGGCCGGGTGCCCGTTCTGGGCGACGAATTCGGAGGGATACGAACTCTCGAACTTCACGTGGACGGTGACCAGGCCAGCGTTCTCCATTGGAGAATTCGCCGATGGCACCTGGCCTGTCTCCACCGACACCGACGGCAGTGCCCAGGCCGGCGCTGACGCGAGGGACCCGTTGTCCGGCGCAACCGGGCGGATCGCAACCGAAACCTTCCCCTTCGACGTCGACGGCTACGTCGAGGCGTTCGGCGAGGACGGACCCACATTCGTCTACGTGCCCTAGATCTGCCTGCCTGAGTGCATCCCGCGCAGCCCGCTGCGCCCCCGAACCGGCCACGACCGCAGTTGCCGAACTGTGGCCGTGGCCGGTTCGTGCGTGGCGCGCCGCCGGCGCGCTCGAGGCCCCGGCGGGGGAGGCCGTTCGCTTGACCGGGGAGCTACCCCCGGGTAGTATTTAGGGGTGTGCGCTTTGTCGCGCTCTTAACTCGAGCCCGAAACGGTCCGCTTGAGGTCAGGCAACTCTCACACACTGGGTCGGATTGCCATAAGCGCCGGCTCCCACGGCATACCCACCACACCAAAAGCAGCGCTCCTCTGCGCTGCCGGTGGGTCCATTGAACTCGCCTCGCGCGAATGCTAGCAACATTGCCGCTGTCACCGTGCAGCACAAACAAGGAGAAGTAGTGCCAACTATTCAGCAGTTGGTCCGTAAGGGTCGCACGCCGAAGGTCACCAAGACCAAGGCTCCCGCTCTTAAGGCCAACCCCCAGCAGCGTGGCGTTTGCACCCGTGTGTACACCACAACCCCGAAGAAGCCGAACTCGGCGATGCGCAAGGTCGCTCGTGTGAAGCTCTCCAACGGCACCGAGGTCACCGCCTACATCCCAGGTGAAGGCCACAACCTCCAGGAGCACTCGATGGTCCTGGTTCGTGGTGGACGTGTGAAGGACCTTCCTGGTGTCCGTTACAAGATCATCCGTGGCGCACTTGACACGCAGGCCGTGAAGAACCGCAAGCAGGCTCGCAGCCGCTACGGCGCAAAGATGGAGAAGAAGTAATGCCTCGTAAGGGACCAGCACCAAAGCGCCCCGTCGTCGCAGACCCCGTCTACGGCGCACCGATCGTCAGCCAGCTCGTCAACAAGATTCTTGTTGACGGCAAGAAGGGCCTCGCAGAGCGCATTGTTTACACCGCGCTCGAAGGCGTTTCGGCAAAGAACGGCCAGGACGCCGTCGTCACACTGAAGAAGGCGCTCGACAACGTTCGTCCGACCCTCGAGGTCCGGTCACGCCGTGTCGGTGGATCGACCTATCAGGTGCCGATCGAAGTCAAGCCGCACCGCGCAAACACCCTCGCTCTCCGCTGGCTCACCAGCTACGCAAAGGGTCGTCGCGAAAAGACAATGACAGAGCGTCTCATGAACGAGATTCTCGACGCATCAAACGGCCTCGGTGCCGCGGTCAAGCGCCGCGAAGACACGCACAAGATGGCCGAGTCGAACAAGGCATTCGCTCACTACCGCTGGTAGTAGCGGCAGGATGCCCCGGCACCTGTGCCGGGGCATCCGCCCGCCTGTTCACCCTCATCTCACCAAACTTCCTGGAGGAACCCAGTGGCACTTGACGTGCTCACCGACCTGAACAAGGTCCGCAACATTGGCATCATGGCCCACATTGATGCTGGTAAAACCACAACTACTGAGCGCATCCTGTTCTACACGGGCGTCAACCACAAGATCGGTGAGACGCACGACGGTGCATCCACGATGGACTGGATGGAGCAGGAGCAGGAGCGTGGCATCACGATCACCTCTGCAGCTACCACCTGTTTCTGGGGTGACAACCAGATCAACATCATCGACACCCCCGGCCACGTTGACTTCACGGTCGAGGTGGAGCGTTCGCTCCGCGTCCTCGACGGTGCTGTCGCGGTGTTCGACGGCAAGGAGGGCGTTGAGCCCCAGTCCGAGACCGTCTGGCGCCAGGCCGACAAGTACGACGTTCCGCGCATTTGCTTCGTCAACAAGATGGACAAGCTCGGTGCAGACTTCTACTTCACGGTAGACACCATCATCAAGCGCCTCGGCGCGAAGCCCCTCGTGATCCAGCTGCCCATCGGCGCTGAGAGCGACTTCGAGGGCGTCGTCGACCTCGTTGAAATGCGCGCGCTCACGTGGCGTGGCGACAGCAAGGGTGACGTCGAGATGGGCGCCAAGTACGCCATCGAAGAGATCCCCGCTGACCTCGTTGAGAAGGCTGCTGAGTACCGCAAGCTCCTCCTCGAGACCGTTGCCGAGACCGATGACGCGCTGCTCGAGAAGTACTTCGGTGGCGAAGAGCTGACCGTTGCCGAGATCAAGGGCGCGATCCGCAAGCTCACCGTCAACAGCGAGATCTACCCGGTCCTCTGTGGCTCGGCGTTCAAGAACCGCGGCGTCCAGCCGATGCTCGACGCTGTCATCGACTACCTGCCGAACCCGCTCGACGTGCCGGCAACCGAGGCTCGCGACCCGCGCGACGAAGAGAAGATCATCCTTCGCCACCCGGACGCTGCTGAGCCGTTCGCTGCTCTCGCCTTCAAGGTTGCTGTTCACCCGTTCTTCGGTCGCCTCACGTACATTCGCGTGTACTCGGGTCGCCTGGACTCCGGTGCCCAGGTCATCAACTCGACCAAGGGCAAGAAGGAGCGCATCGGCAAGATCTTCCAGATGCACGCCAACAAGGAAAACCCCGTGGACTTCGTGACCGCAGGTCACATCTACGCGGTTATCGGCCTCAAGGACACCACAACCGGTGACACCCTGTGCGACCCGAACAACCAGGTCGTGCTCGAGTCGATGACCTTCCCTGAGCCCGTCATCTCGGTCGCAATCGAGCCGAAGACGAAGCAGGACCAGGAGAAGCTGGGAACAGCTATCCAGAAGCTTGCCGAGGAAGACCCGACGTTCCGCGTTGAGCAGAACCAGGAGACCGGCCAGACCGTTATTCACGGAATGGGCGAGCTTCACCTCGACATCCTTGTTGACCGCATGAAGCGTGAATTCAAGGTTGAGGCAAACGTGGGCAAGCCCCAGGTCGCCTACCGCGAGACGATCCGCCGCGCGGTTCCGAAGCACGACTACACGCACAAGAAGCAGACCGGTGGCTCCGGCCAGTTCGCGAAGATCCAGTTCGGCCTCGAGCCGCTCGAGATCACCGCTGACCAGACCTACGAGTTCGACAACAAGGTCACCGGTGGACGTATCCCGCGCGAATACATCCCTTCCATCGATGCTGGTTTCCAGGATGCGCTTCAGGTCGGTATCCTTGCCGGGTACCCGCTCGTCGGCGTCAAGGCAATCCTGCTTGACGGCGCGGCTCACGATGTTGACTCGTCAGAAATGGCGTTCAAGATCGCGGGTTCCATGGGCTTCAAGGAAGCCGCACGCAAGGCTGACCCGGTTCTTCTTGAGCCGCTCATGGCCGTCGAGGTGCGCACTCCCGAGGAGTACATGGGCGACGTCATCGGTGACATCAACTCACGCCGCGGCCAGATCCAGGCAATGGAAGACGCAGCAGGCGTGAAGGTCATCACCGCCAAAGTCCCGCTCTCTGAAATGTTCGGCTACATCGGTGACCTGAGGAGCAAAACCTCCGGTCGTGCCGTGTACTCGATGGCATTCGAGAGCTACGCGGAGGTCCCGAAGGCTGTCGCCGAGGAGATCATCCAGAAGAGCAAGGGCGAGTAATCGCCCTGCGGCTGGGGAGGCATATCCCCAGCCGCGACCTAGTAACATAAAAAACACAAACCCCCGTAGTAAACCGGTTGCAATCCAGTGCCCGGCGTCGCTACATCAGTCCTGAGGAGGACCATAGTGGCTAAGGCCAAGTTCGAGCGGACCAAGCCGCACGTAAACATCGGTACGATCGGTCACGTCGACCACGGCAAGACCACGCTTACCGCTGCCATCTCCAAGGTGCTTGCTGACAAGTTCCCTTCGGCAACGAACGTTCAGCGCGACTTCGCGTCGATCGACTCCGCTCCCGAAGAGCGCCAGCGCGGTATCACGATCAACATTTCGCACGTCGAGTACGAGACGCCCAACCGTCACTACGCTCACGTTGATGCACCCGGCCACGCCGACTACATCAAGAACATGATCACCGGTGCTGCCCAGATGGACGGCGCAATCCTCGTGGTTGCAGCAACCGACGGCCCGATGGCCCAGACGCGTGAGCACGTTCTGCTCGCGAAGCAGGTCGGCGTTCCGTACCTCATGGTCGCACTGAACAAGTCCGACATGGTTGACGACGAAGAAATCCTTGAGCTCGTCGAGCTCGAGGTCCGTGAGCTTCTCTCGAGCCAGGGCTTCCCCGGCGACGACGCTCCCGTTATCCGCGTTTCGGGCCTCAAGGCTCTCGAGGGTGACGAGAAGTGGGTCAACTCGGTTCTCGAGCTCATGGAAGCTGCTGACTCGCACATTCCTGACCCGGTGCGCGACAAGGACAAGCCGTTCCTGATGCCGATCGAGGACGTCTTCACGATCACCGGTCGTGGAACCGTTGTCACGGGCCGCGCCGAGCGTGGAACCCTTGCCCTGAACTCCGAGGTCGAAATCGTTGGCATCCGCCCGACGCAGAAGACCATCGTCACGGGTATCGAAATGTTCCACAAGCAGCTCGACGAGGCATGGGCCGGCGAGAACTGTGGTCTTCTTCTTCGTGGCACCAAGCGCGAAGACGTTGAGCGTGGACAGGTTGTTGTGAAGCCGGGTTCGGTTACCCCTCACACCAACTTCGAGGGCACCGCCTACATCCTTTCCAAGGAAGAGGGTGGACGTCACAACCCGTTCTACGCGAACTACCGCCCGCAGTTCTACTTCCGCACCACGGACGTCACCGGCGTCATCACGCTGCCAGAGGGCACCGAGATGGTCATGCCTGGCGACACCACCGAAATGACCGTTGAGCTGATCCAGCCCATCGCCATGGAAGAGGGCCTCGGCTACGCAATCCGTGAGGGTGGCCGCACCGTCGGTGCTGGTACCGTCACCAAGATCATCAAGTAGTTTTTCACTACTGACGATTCCCTGAAGGGGGTCGGGCCCCTCGGGCCCGGCCCCCTTTTGTGTCGCCGCGAATGGCCGGTCCGCGTGCACTGCCCGGTGGATCCGGATGGCCGTCTGGTCACCCGTACTGGGGTGAGCCATTGCCGCGTGGGGTATATGACGATTCATCATGTTTGGCTAAAGTGGACCCAACCGTGACAGAATCCCCTCGGTCACGTCCACCGGCGGCCCCACCCCCCTCAAGGGGCCGTCGGCTGGGGAGTGCAACTGACGGTTGCGCATCGCAGGGAGGCGCGGGCGCTGGAATTCCGCCACGCCCAACGCGACACGCCCGGGTTGCATAACGGGATCGAATCTGTCAGACTCGTCTAGTTCAACATTTCCGTGCTTTGCGCCGGAATCACTGCCAGGTAGTGCATAGATCACCCTCACTTTGAGAGTAGAGCTAGGCCGCGGGCAGCAGAACATCGACTTGGTCGACAACCCCCAACATTGGCATCGGCCAGAACGTCAGTACACCTGTGCGTTCGGCTTGAGTCAGGGGCGGGGGCCGGCAAAGACTTGACAGAAAAATAGTGGTGCGACAGCAAGTGGTGCCCAGCGTTGCAAAACGCTAAGAAGCGCGTCCAATGCGAAGCAATTCGTAAGACGCAAGACAGAGAGTGAGTCAAACATGGCGGGACAGAAGATCCGCATTCGACTTAAGTCATACGACCACGAGGTCATTGACACCTCGGCGCGCAAGATCGTCGACACAGTAACCCGCGCGGGTGCGACGGTTGTCGGCCCAGTGCCGCTTCCGACCGAGAAGAACGTGGTGGCTGTCATCCGTTCTCCTCACAAGTACAAGGACAGCCGGGAGCACTTCGAAATGCGCACCCACAAGCGTCTGATCGACATCATTGACCCGACGCCGAAGGCCGTCGACTCGCTTATGCGACTCGACCTGCCTGCCGACGTCAACATCGAGATCAAGCTCTAAGGGAACGCATGTCTACGCAGAACAAGACCAGCAAGGGTCTGCTCGGCAAGAAGCTTGGCATGACTCAGGTCTGGGACGAGAACAACAAGCTCGTTCCCGTGACCGTTATCGAGATCACCCCAAACGTTGTGACGCAGATTCGCACGCCAGAGGTCGACGGCTACAACGCGGTTCAGATCGCCTACGGCCAGATCGACCCGCGCAAGGTGAACAAGCCGGACGCCGGACACTTCGACAAGGCAGGCGTCACGCCTCGCCGTCACGTCACCGAGGTCCGCACCGCTGACGCATCCGACTACGCGCTCGGCCAGGAACTCACCGTTGAAGGCACCTTCGAGGCCGGCCAGAAGGTCGACGTCGTCGGAACCAGCAAGGGTAAGGGCTTCGCCGGTGTCATGAAGCGCCACAACTTCAAGGGTGTTTCCGCATCTCACGGTGCACACCGCAACCACCGCAAGCCCGGTTCAATCGGTGCTTCGTCGACCCCGAGCCGTGTCTTCAAGGGCATGCGCATGGCGGGTCGCATGGGTGGAGAGCGCGTCACCGTGCTGAACCTCCACGTCCACTCGGTCGACACCGAGAAGGGCCTGCTGCTCGTCAAGGGTGCCGTTCCCGGCGCTCGTGGCCGCATCGTTTTCGTCCGCAACGCAGTGAAGGGAGCGTAGTCCTATGACTGACGCAACTCGGATCGCTACGGTCGACGTTCTCGACACCAAGGGCAAGAAGACCGGAACGGTCGATCTTCCCGCAGAGGTGTTCGACGTCCAGACCAACATCCCGCTCATCCACCAGGTCGTTGTGGCACAGCTTGCTGCAGCCCGCCAGGGAACCCACAAGACCAAGCGTCGTGGTGAAGTTTCCGGTGCAGGCCGTAAGCCGTTCAAGCAGAAGGGAACAGGTCGCGCTCGTCAGGGCTCGATCCGCGCCCCTCAGATGCGTGGTGGTGGAATCGTTCACGGACCAGTGCCCCGCGACTACTCGCAGCGCACCCCCAAGAAGATGATTGCTGCTGCCCTCCGTGGCGCACTGTCCGACCGCGCACGCGGTGAGCGTATCCACGTCGTGGAGAGCTTCATCGTCGCCGAGGAACGTGTCACCAAGGCAACCACCGAGTACCTGGCACAGGTTGCGAACTCGGAGAACGTCCTCATCGTTCTCGAGCGTGACGACGTGCTCAGCTACAAGGCTGTCCGCAACATCCCAACCGTTCACGTCATCAACTACGACCAGCTGAACGCGTACGACGTTCTCGTCTCGGACGACATCATCTTCACCAAGGCCGCGTTCGACGCTTTCGTCGCCGGTCCGGTCAAGGGCAAGTCGGTCAAGGCTGTTGCTTCGTCTGCTGACGTCACTGAGGAGGCCTAGTCATGTCCAACATTCACAAGGACCCGCGCGACATCATCATCTCGCCGGTGGTCTCCGAGAAGAGCTACGGCCTGATCGACGAGGGTAAGTACACCTTCGTTGTCGACCCGCGTTCGAACAAGACCGAGATCAAGCTCGCGATCGAGAAGATCTTCAAGGTCGAGGTCGCAAGTGTCAACACACTGAACCGCACCGGCAAGACTCGTCGTACCAAGTTCGGTATGGGCAAGCGCAAGGACACCAAGCGCGCGATCGTGACGCTCAAGTCCGGTTCCATCGACATCTTCACGGCTGTCGGCTAAGGGGCGTAAGGAAAAACTATGGCTATTCGCAAATACAAGCCCACGACACCTGGTCGTCGCGGATCGAGCGTTGCTGATTTCGCTGAAATCACCCGCTCGACCCCGGAGAAGTCGCTTCTGCGTCCCCTCTCCAAGACCGGTGGTCGCAACAACCAGGGCCGCATCACGACCCGTCACATCGGTGGTGGCCACAAGCGCCAGTACCGCGTTATCGACTTCCGTCGTAACGACAAAGACGGCGTCAACGCCCGCGTCGCTCACATCGAGTACGACCCCAACCGCACGGCGCGCATCGCGCTCCTGCACTACGTTGACGGCACCAAGCGCTACATTCTCGCTCCCAACAAGCTCGCACAGGGCGACGTTGTTGAGTCGGGCGCAAGCGCTGACATCAAGCCGGGCAACAACCTGCCGCTGAAGAACATCCCAACGGGTACCGTCATCCACGCAATCGAATTGCGTCCGGGTGGAGGCGCCAAGATGGCTCGCTCAGCAGGCGCATCGGTTCGACTCGTCGCCAAGGATGGCCCGTACGCGCAGCTCCGCCTGCCGTCCGGTGAAATCCGCAACGTCGACGCGCGCTGCCGCGCAACCATCGGCGAGGTCGGCAATGCCGAGCAGTCGAACATCAACTGGGGTAAGGCCGGCCGTAGCCGCTGGAAGGGCATCCGCCCGACAGTGCGTGGTGTCGCCATGAACCCGGTCGACCACCCGCACGGTGGTGGTGAGGGCAAGACCTCCGGTGGACGTCACCCGGTCAGCCCGTGGGGTCAGAAAGAAGGCCGCACCCGCCACCCGAACAAGGAAAGCGACAAGCTCATCGTTCGTCGCCGTACCGCCACCAAGAAGCGTAAGTAGGAGTTGTAGAAGATGCCACGCAGTCTTAAGAAGGGCCCCTTCGTTGATGACCACCTGCTCCGCAAGGTGGTTCGCGCGAACGAGGCCAACAGTAAAAACGTCATCAAGACCTGGTCGCGCCGTTCGATGATTGTCCCCAACATGCTTGGGCACACCATCGCGGTGCACGACGGTCGCAAGCACATCCCGGTGTTCATCACCGAGTCGATGGTCGGGCACAAGCTCGGCGAGTTTGCACCCACCCGCACCTTCCGTGGACACGTGAAGGATGACAAGAAGGGTCGTCGCCGCTAACGCGGTGACGAAAAGGAGGAGAGAAATGGTGGAGTCAGTCGCACGAGTGCGTCACATCCGCGTCACCCCCATGAAGGCCCGCCGCGTCGTCAACATGATCCGCGGAAAGCAGGCCACTGAGGCCTTGGCCATTCTGAAGTTCGCACCGCAGGGTGCATCAGAGCCCGTCTACAAGCTGGTTGCTTCTGCCATCGCGAACGCTCGCGTCAAGGCAGACAAGGACAACCAGTTCCTCGACGAGCAGGACCTGTACATTGCCAAGGCATTCGTTGATGAGGGTACGACCCTCAAGCGCTTCCAGCCGCGTGCACAGGGCCGGGCATTCCAGATTCTGAAGCGCACCAGCCACATCACTGTTGTGCTCGCCACTCCTGAGGAGGGTACGAAGTAATGGGTCAGAAAGTAAATCCATACGGCTTCCGCCTCGGCATCACCACCGACCACGTGTCGCGCTGGTTTTCCGACAGCACCAAGCCTGGCCAGCGTTACAGCGACTACGTTGCTGAAGACGTCAAGATCCGTCGACTGCTCGGCACCTCGCTTGACCGCGCCGGTGTTTCGCGCATCGAGATCGAGCGCACCCGTGACCGTGTCCGCGTCGACATCCACACCGCCCGTCCGGGCATTGTGATCGGTCGCCGTGGCGCCGAGGCTGAGCGGATTCGCACAGACCTCGAGAAGCTCACTGGCAAGCAGATCCAGCTGAACATCCTCGAGGTCAAGAACCCCGAGGCTGACGCTCAGCTGGTCGCACAGGGCATCGCCGAGCAGCTCTCCGCACGTGTGGCATTCCGCCGCGCAATGCGTAAGGGACTGCAGGGCGCCCAGCGCGTCTCGACTGTCAAGGGTGTTCGCATCCAGGTCTCCGGCCGCCTCGGCGGCGCCGAGATGAGCCGTTCGGAGTTCTACCGCGAAGGCCGTGTGCCACTGCACACGCTCCGCGCGAACATCGACTACGGCTTCTACGAGGCAAAGACCACCTTCGGCCGCATCGGCGTGAAGGTCTGGATCTACAAGGGCGACATCACCAACAAGGAACTCGCTCGCGAGCAGGCAAACGCTAAGTCGAGCCGCCCGGAGCGCAGTGACCGTCCGCGTCGTGCACCTCGTGCGGACGCTCCGGTTGCAGAAGGGGCTACGGCTTAATCATGCTTATTCCACGTCGTGTCAAGCACCGCAAGCAGCACCGTCCCCACCGCACTGGCCAGGCCACCGGTGGAACCGTTGTCAGCTTCGGCGAGTACGGCATTCAGGCCCTCACCCCCGCTTATGTGACCAACCGTCAGATCGAGTCCGCTCGAATCGCGATGACGCGTCACATCAAGCGTGGTGGAAAGGTCTGGATCAACATCTACCCCGACCGTCCGCTCACCAAGAAGCCTGCTGAAACCCGCATGGGTTCCGGTAAGGGTTCGCCCGAGTGGTGGGTCGCGAACGTCAAGCCCGGCCGTGTGCTCTTCGAGGTTGCTGGTGTCCCCGAGACACTCGCCCGCGAGGCACTGACCCGTGCAATCCACAAGCTGCCTCTCAAGGCACGCATCATCAAGCGCGAGGAGGGCGACGCATAATGGCGATCGGTTCCAAGGAGCTCACCCCCGTTGAGCTCGACACATTTGAAGACGAACGTCTTGTCGACGAGCTGCGCAAGGCCAAGGAAGAGCTGTTCAACCTGCGCTTCCAGTCGGCCACCGGCCAGCTCGAAACCCACGGCCGCCTGCGCGCCGTGAAGCGCGACATCGCTCGCATCTACACGGTCATCCGTGAGCGCGAGCTCGGAATTCGGGCCACCCCGGTTCCGGTTGAAGTCGAGGCTCCGGTCAAGGCTGCGAAGAAGACCAAGAAGAAGGATGCCGTTGAAGCGGCACCCGAAACCGAGACTGAGGAGGCCAAGTAATGGCTAAGTCTGACGCTAAGGGCGCAGCACCCTCGACTGAGGCTGAGGCCGTTGTTCGTGGCTACCGCAAGACGGCACGTGGATACGTCATCAGCGACCGCATGGACAAGACCATCACGGTTGAGGTCGAAGACCGCGTAAAGCACCCGCTTTACGGCAAGGTCATCCGCCGCACCTCCAAGAGGAAGGTGCACGACGAGCTCAACGGCGCCGGCATCGGTGACCTCGTTCTGATCAGCGAGACCCGTCCGCTCAGCGCCACAAAGCGCTGGCGCCTGGTCGAGATCCTCGAGAAGGCCAAGTAAGCCCCCGGGCTTTACTTGTCAGAAGGAGTTAGAAAATGCTTCAGCAGGAATCCAGAGTCAAGGTTGCCGACAACACCGGCGCCAAGGAGCTTCTCACCATTCGTGTTCTCGGCGGATCCGGTCGGCGTTACGCCAGCCTCGGCGACACCATCGTTGCGACCGTCAAGGACGCAATCCCCGGCGGAAACGTCAAGAAGGGTGACGTCGTCAAGGCGGTCATCGTTCGCACCAAGAAGGAAGTCCGTCGTCAGGACGGCTCCTACATCAAGTTCGATGAGAACGCAGCAGTGATTTTGAAGAACGACGGCGACCCCCGCGGTACCCGTATCTTCGGACCGGTCGGTCGCGAGCTTCGCGACAAGAAGTTCATGAAGATCGTCTCGCTGGCACCGGAGGTTATTTAGTCATGGCGAAGATCAAAAAGGGCGACCTCGTCCAGGTCATCTCTGGCGCAACCCAGGCTCGCGGCGGTTCACGCGGCAAGCAGGGTCGTGTCATCCAGGTCCTGGTCGAGAAGAACCGCGTCATCGTTGAGGGCGTCAACTACGTCACCAAGCACGTCCGCCAGGGTCAGACCCAGCGCGGAACGAAGACCGGTGGCGTCGAGACCCACGAGGCTCCGATCCACATCTCGAATGTGGCTCTCGTTGACCCCGAGACCAAGAAGCCGACGCGAGTCGGACACCGCAACGAGCAAGTAACGAAGAACGGCGTCACCAAGACGGTCCGTGTTCGTTACGCCAAGAAGTCAGGTAAGGACCTCTAATGACTGACACGGCAGTGGCGGCTGGCAAAATCCAGCCCCGCCTCAAGGAAAAGTACAAGGCAGAGATCCAGGAGCAGCTGCTCAAGGAACTCGGCCTGACCAACGTGCACCAGATTCCGACGCTCACCAAGATCGTCGTGAACATGGGTGTCGGTGAGGCAGCCCGCGATGGAAAGATCATCGATGGCGCTGTTGCCGACCTGACCAAGATCACCGGTCAGAAGCCACAGGTCACCAAGGCCCGCAAGTCCATCGCACAGTTCAAGCTGCGCGAAGGTCAGCCCATCGGCGCCCACGTCACGCTTCGTGGGGACCGCATGTGGGAGTTCCTGGACCGCCTGCTGAGCCTCGCTCTCCCGCGTATCCGCGACTTCCGCGGCCTCAGCCCGAAGCAGTTCGATGGCACCGGCAACTACACGTTCGGTCTGACCGAGCAGTCGATGTTCCACGAAATCGACCAGGACAAGATCGACCGCGTACGCGGAATGGACATCACCGTTGTTACAACGGCGAAGTCCGACGAGCAGGGTCGCGCGCTCCTCAAGGCGCTCGGATTCCCCTTCACGTCAACAGACAGCGCAAAGTAACTGTAGAGTGGGTCGGTTGCTTGCAGCCGGCCCGCACTGCGGTTGCTCACAACTGAAGATTTCTCTCGCACGGTTGCGCCGGCACCAATTTGTTCGACAAATCGGTGTTCGGCGCACTCGAGCGTGGAGATCAGGGGGGCGGAGCATCCGTTTCTCCCCTAACCACCACAGGTCGTCATTCGTGTAACGGGTGAACGAAACCTGGTGAACCGAAGGAAATAACACATGACAATGACAGATCCGGTCGCAGACATGCTGACCAGACTGCGCAACGCGAACTCGGCGCACCACGACACCGTGTCCATGCCGCACTCGAAGCTCAAGAGCCACATCGCGGAGATCCTCACCTCTGAGGGCTACATCTCCGGATGGGAAGTTTCTGACGCACGCGTCGGACAGACCCTGACGCTGAACCTCAAGTTCGGCCCGAACCGCGAGCGCTCCATTGTGGGCATCAAGCGTGTCTCGAAGCCAGGCCTCCGCGTGTACGCAAAGTCGACGGAGATCCCCAAGGTTCTCGGCGGCCTCGGCGTCGCCATCCTGTCCACCTCCTCTGGTCTGCTTACAGACCGTCAGGCTGAGAAGAAGGGCGTAGGCGGAGAAATTCTCGCTTACGTGTGGTAGCCAGATATGTCGCGTATTGGAAGACTTCCCATTGAGATCCCCGCAGGGGTCACCGTATCGGTCGACGGCTCAGCCGTCACCGTCCAGGGCCCGAAGGGTGAGCTCGCGCTGAACGTCGCCAGCCCCATCGAGGTCAAGGTTGAGGATGGCCAGGTTCTGGTCACTCGCCCCGACGACGAGCGTGAATCACGTTCGCTCCACGGACTCACCCGCACACTCATCAGCAACCAGATCGTCGGCGTCACCCAGGGCTACACCAAGGGCCTTGAGGTTGTCGGAACCGGTTACCGCGTTGCACAGAAGGGCGGCTCTGTTGAGTTCGCTCTCGGCTTCTCGCACCCGGTCCTGATCGACCCGCCTGCCGGCATCACGCTCACCGTTGAGGGCAACAACAAGCTCACGGTGTCTGGTATCGACAAGCAGGCCGTCGGCGAGGCTGCTGCCAACATTCGTAAGATTCGCAAGCCTGAGCCGTACAAGGGCAAGGGTGTGCGTTACGCCGGCGAGATTGTTCGCCGCAAGGCCGGAAAGGCTGGTAAGTAACCATGGCCGTAAAGTCCAAGTCGGCTGCGCGTGACCGTCGTCACGCGCGCCTCCGTAAGAAGATCGCGGGAACAGCGGCTCGACCGCGTCTCGTTGTGACCCGTTCGGCTCGTCACGTATTCGTGCAGGTCGTCGACGACAGCAAGGGCTTCACCCTCGCGTCGGCATCGACCCTCGAAACTGACCTCCGTACCTTTGACGGTGACAAGACCGCAAAGGCCAAGAAGGTCGGCGAGCTCGTTGCAGAGCGTGCGAAGAGCGCCGGCATCGAAGAAGTCGTTTTTGACCGCGGTGGCAACCGTTACGCGGGTCGCGTCGCGGCTATCGCCGAGGGTGCTCGAGAGGGTGGGTTGAACCTGTGAGTGATGTACAGAAGACCGAGGTTGCAGCTGCTGCTGAGCTGCCAGCCGTCGAAAAGCCGGTCGAAACCGCAGCTGGTACCGAGAGCTCGGGTCGCACCGATGCTCGCGACAGCCGCCGTGGCGGTCGTGGCGAGCGTAACCAGGGCCGCGAGCGTAACAGCCGCGACGCTGACAAGAACCAGTTCCTCGAGCGCGTCGTCACCATCAACCGTGTCTCCAAGGTCGTCAAGGGTGGTCGTCGCTTCAGCTTCACCGCTCTCGTCGTCGTCGGAGACGGCAACGGAATGGTCGGCGTCGGCTACGGCAAGGCTCGCGAAGTGCCTCTCGCCATCTCCAAGGGCGTCGAGGAAGCGAAGAAGAACTTCTTCCGCGTTCCCCGCGTCGGCTCGACCATCCCGCACCCCGTCCAGGGTGAGGCAGCCGCAGGTGTTGTTCTCCTGCGTCCGGCCGCTGCGGGTACCGGTGTTATCGCCGGTGGTCCCGTCCGCGCCGTCCTCGAGTGCGCAGGCATCCACGACGTTCTCAGCAAGTCGCTCGGTTCGTCGAACACCATCAACATCGTTCACGCGACAGTTACCGCGTTGAAGATGCTCGAAGAGCCTCGCGCCGTTGCCGCACGCCGTGGCAAGGAGTACTCCGAGATTGCTCCTGCCAAGCTGCTGCAGGTCGAGGCCCAGGCCGCTGCCAAGGCAGCCGCAAAGGTAGGTGCGTAATGGCTTCATTGCGAATCACGCAGATCAAATCCAAAATTAGTGAGAAGCAGAACCAGCGCGACACACTGCGCAGCCTGGGACTGAAGCGCATCGGTGCTGTTGTTGTCCGTGAGGACAACTCGCAGAACCGTGGCTACGTCAACACTGTTGCTCACCTCGTCAAGGTTGAGGAGATCGACTAATGGCTGACAAGAAAGATGTCACCGAGGAGACCGCCAAGAAGGCTCCCGCGAAGAAGGCCGCTGTAAAGACGGCTGACGCAAAGGCGCCCGCTGCCAAGAAGGCTCCAGCGAAGAAGGCGCCTGCCAAGGCGGCTTCCGCCAAGGCCGAGACCGTAGCTGCTGACGCCCCCGTGGCGAAGGCTCCTGCTCGGAAGGCCCCCGCGAAGAAGGCGGAGGAGTCCGCTCCTCGCCCGCAGGTGCTCAAGGTCCACCACCTTCGTCCCGCTGAGGGATCGAAGAAGGACCGCCAGCGCGTTGGCCGTGGTGAAGGCTCCAAGGGTAAGACTGCTGGTCGTGGAACCAAGGGTACGAAGGCTCGTTACTCGGTTCGTCCCGGCTTTGCCGGTGGCCAGCTGCCACTGCACATGCGTGCTCCGAAGCTGCGCGGGTTCAAGAACCCGTTCCGCGTCGAGTACCAGGTTGTCAACCTTGAGCGTCTCGCTGAGCTCTACCCGAAGGGCGGCGACGTCACAGTTGCCGACCTCGTCGCCAAGGGCGCCGTTCGCAAGAACGAGAAGGTCAAGGTCCTCGGAAACGGCGACATCGACGTGAAGCTGAACATTTCGGTAGACAAGGTCTCCGGATCAGCTGAGCAGAAGATCGTTGCTGCTGGCGGCTCTGTAAAGTAAAACAAAAGACGCCGGTCGAGCGCTCACACTAATGAGCAGGTCACCGATTGTTCGACAGGCCCGGTAATCGAGTAGATTCGATTGCCGGGCCTGTTCGATACGGGGCCATCAACCGGCACTAAGAGCCGAATTCTTCGGCTCGAAAACCAGGAGGCCTTTTTTGTTTAGCGCCGTTGCGCGGATCTTCCGCACTCCAGACCTTCGACGGAAGATCGGGTTCACACTGGGCATCATCGCCCTGTATCGCCTTGGTTCATTCGTTCCAGCACCGTTCGTCGACTTCGGCAACGTCCAGGCCTGCCTGGCGCAGAACCAGGGGACCTCCGGCCTCTACGAACTCGTCAATCTCTTCTCCGGTGGAGCCCTGCTCCAGCTCTCGATCTTCGCGCTCGGGATCATGCCGTACATTACGGCGTCGATCATCGTGCAGTTGCTGCGCGTTGTGATCCCGCACTTCGAGACGCTCCACAAAGAGGGCCAGTCCGGCCAGGGCAAGCTGACCCAGTACACCAGGTACCTCACCATCTTCCTCGGCATCCTGCAGTCGACGACGCTCATCACTGTTGCGAGGTCAGGCGCGCTGTTCGGCACGAACGCGAGCGCCGAGTGCAGCCAGCTGCTGACCAACGACACCTGGTACGCCGTTCTTCTCATGGTCATCACCATGACGGCTGGTACGGGGCTCATCATGTGGTTCGGTGAAATGATCACCGAGCGCGGGATCGGCAACGGAATGTCGCTGCTGATCTTCACCTCCATCGCTGCAACCTTCCCCAGCTCGCTCGGGTCGATCTGGGCTGCGAAGGGATTCGAGACGTTCCTGCTCGTCCTCGCCGTCGGAATCGTGATCATGATGCTCGTCGTGTTCGTTGAACAGTCGCAGAGACGCATCCCTGTTCAGTACGCGAAGCGGATGGTGGGACGCCGCACCTACGGTGGCA
The DNA here is from genome assembly GCF_056898615.1 of Mycetocola sp. Y442. Taxonomy (NCBI): domain Bacteria; kingdom Bacillati; phylum Actinomycetota; class Actinomycetes; order Micrococcales; family Microbacteriaceae; genus Mycetocola; species Mycetocola sp. Y442. Next base: position 1,309,672 of record NZ_JBXHBV010000001.1, on the reverse strand, counting down.
ACAACACCTACATCCCGATCAAGGTCAACATGGCCGGTGTCGTGCCGGTGATCTTTGCATCGTCGCTCCTGTACCTGCCCGCACTGATCGCCCAGTTCAACACGCCGGCCGCTGGCGAAGAGCCGGCCGCGTGGGTCACCTGGGTGACGAACTACCTCGTGCAGGGCGACCACCCGCTGTACATGGCCCTGTACTTCCTGCTCATCGTCGGCTTCACCTATTTCTACGTCGCTATTACCTTCAACCCGGAGGAAGTGGCAGACAACATGAAGAAGTACGGCGGCTTCATCCCCGGTATCCGCGCGGGACGTCCCACCGCCGAGTACCTCGACTACGTGCTCACCCGCGTGACGCTGCCAGGGTCGGTGTACCTCGGCCTCGTGGCACTCATCCCGCTGGTCGCCCTCGCGCTGGTTGGCGCAAACGCCAACTTCCCGTTCGGTGGCGCGTCGATCCTCATCATCGTCGGTGTCGGGCTCGAAACCGTCAAACAAATCGATTCACAGCTGCAACAGCGTCACTACGAAGGACTTCTCCGATGACCCGCCTCTTGATCGTCGGTCCTCCCGGCGCAGGAAAAGGAACCCAGGCCGCCATCATCGCCGAGACGTTCGGGATCCCGGCGATCTCGACCGGCGATATCTTCCGCGCGAACATCAAGGACGGGACCGAGCTCGGGATGAAAATCCAGGAGATCGTGTCGAGCGGTTCGTACGTGCCAGACTCGCTCACCAACGAGATCGTCCGTGATCGGCTTCACCAGGACGACGCGAACGAGGGATTCCTGCTCGACGGCTACCCACGTACCGTCGACCAGGTTCACGAGCTCGACTCGATCCTCGCCGAAACCGGTTCAGAGCTCGACGCCGTCGTGCGCCTGGTCGCCGACCCGGACGAGGTCGTCGCCCGGCTGCTCAAGCGGGCGACAGAGCAGGGACGCGCCGATGACACCGAAGACGTCATCCGGCACCGCCAGGATGTCTACCACGACCAGACCGAGCCCGTGATCGCCGCATACGCGGACCGCGGCCTCGTGATCGATGTCGACGGCCTCGGACCTGTCGACGAGGTCGCCAGGCGCGTCCGGGATGCCCTCGCTGCGCGTGGCATCGCGGTTACCGTCTGACCCTGCTCGCCCGAGCACCAACCAGAAATCCCAGACACACCATGCTGCGCAAGTCCATCTACAAAACCCCTGCCCAGCTTCGCCTCATGGTGGAGCCGGGACTCGCGACCGCCGCATCGCTCGCCGCAGCGCGGCAGGCGATCGCTGTCGGTCGAACCACACTCGAGGTCGACGCGGCTGCGGAAGCCGCGATCATCGCCCTTGGCGGTCAGCCGAACTTCAAGCTCGAGCCGGGCTACAACCACACGATCTGTGCCTCGGTCAACGAGGAAGTAGTGCACGGAATCCCGGGCGGGCGTCGCCTGGAGCCGGGAGACATCCTCTCGGTGGACAGCGGTGCCATCCTGGGCGGCTGGAATGGTGACGCGGCGATCACCGTCGTCCTGCCGGACCCGTCGCGTCCTGAGCTCGTCGCAGAGCGTCAGAAGCTCTCCGACGTCACCGAAGGTTCGCTCTGGGCCGGCATCGCGCGGCTTGCCCGCGCGCGTCACCTCAACGAGGTGGGTGAAGCGGTCCAGGAGTACGTCGAGAAGCACGGAAGCTACGGCATCCTCACCGACTATGTCGGGCACGGAATCGGACGCTCGATGCACGAAGCGCCCCCCGTCTTCAACTACCGGGTTCGTCAGAAGGGCCCAGAGGTGAAACCGGGACTGGTGGTTGCCATCGAGCCGATGGTCGTACTCGGGAGCATTGACACCCACACGCGCGATGACGACTGGACCGTCGCCACCGATGATGGCCTCGCCGCTGCCCACTGGGAGCACAGCGTCGCGGTCCACAAGGACGGAATCTGGGTGCTGACCGCGGAGGACGGGGGAGCGGCCGGCCTCGCTCCGTTCGGCGTGACTCCAACTCCCATCGCCTGAGACCGGTTCTGCGGCTAGTGTCGATGGCATGACTCGACTCGTGCTGCTGATCGATCCGCTCCCGGAGGACCGGGTTGCCACGGCCGCTGAACTCAGCGCCTCGCTGACGTTTGCGGCGGAAGACGAGCCGATTCTCACCGCATTCGACGCCGCCGCTGCGCGCGGCGACGGGGTGTTCGAGACGCTCGGAGCGCACGACGGTCGCGGGCGCGGTATCGACGCCCACCTCGCCAGGCTGACGGCATCCGCTCAGAAGCTCGACTTGCCCGAGCCGAACCACGACCAGTGGCGCCGGGCCATCGCCGAGCTGCTGGACGCGCTCCCCGCCGGGGGACAGGCGTCCATCCGACTCACCATCACCCGCGGGACGGAGTCGGCCGGTCCGACGTGCTGGGCCACAGCGACCGCCATCACCCGTGACTTTCCCGAGCGCGAGAACGGGGTCAGGATTGTCACCCTCAGCCGCGGCTACGCCAACGACGTTGGCGAGACCAGCCCGTGGCTGCTGGTGGGGGCCAAGACCCTGTCGTACGCCATCAACATGGCTGCCATTCGCGAAGCACAGCGTCGTGGTGCAGACGATGTCGTGTTCACGTCAACAGACGGCTTCGCGCTGGAAGGACCGACGTCGACGTTGCTCGTCCGGCAGGGAAACACCATAGTCACCCCGACGATCCAATTCGGCATCCTGGCGGGGACCACGCAGGCCGAGCTTTTCGATCACCTCACGGGTCAGGGCTTCGAGTGCGTGTACCGAACAGTCGACGTAGCCGAATTGCTTCGGTCGGATGCTGTCTGGCTGGTGTCGAGCGTCCGCCTCGCTGTGCCGGTCACCGAGGTGGACGGCACGCCGATCCCCACCGATCGCGAGTTGACCAGACGGCTGAACTCAGCGTTGCTTGCCTGAGGCTAGGAATCCATGGTGCGGACGAGTTCGTCGATGAACGCGGCGAAGTCCGTGGATTTGCGGATGATGCGCTGGACGTCCTCCCGGTCGGAGAAGACCTCGACGAACTGATCGAACACCGTCTGGAAGCTCGCGCGTCCTGCCTCGCTGAACGCGATGAGCGCGACGACGTTCACCCGGCTGTCGCCCCACGGCATGCTGGACTCGTTCACGGCAATAGCTATCGACGTCGTGGTTGCCGTCATCGCCATGGCGTGCGGAACGGCCAGCGAATCGGTGAAGGCGGTCGATGACATCCGTTCTCGCTCGATGGCGCCTTCGATGTAGCTGTCGTCGATGATGCCGCGGTCGCGCATGAGCCCGCCGAGGGTGCGGATCATGGACTCTTCGTCACTGGCCTGGACGTTGCGGAGAAAGAGTGCGCCGTCGAAGTACCGCAGCACGTCGTCCTTGATCAGCGCCCTGCGGCGGACCCGCTTGAGCCTCGCGATCGCCTGGCGCACCCGGTCGGCATCGGCATCGGTGAAGAACGGCTGAACGGTGAGGATCGAGTCGGACGGCACAGGGGGCTCGATGGTCGTGAGCACGATGTCTGCGTCGAGTTCGTTCCACGCGACGTCACTCCGGGTGATGACCTTGACCACCTCGAGCGTGTCGCCGAGGAGGATCATGACCCGATCGCGAAGCATGAGGTGCATGTCGTAGTAGTTCGGGCAGACGATGACGCAGCGCATCAACTCGTCCCGCCTGACCTGCTGCTGAAGGTGGGCGCCAACGTGCATGGCGATGTAGGCGATCTCGTCGTCGTTGATTTCGATGGATCCCTGGCGCTGGAGCCGGCTCGCGATGAACACCGCCAGTTCGTAGATCATCGGGTACGAGGTCTTGATGCTCCGAGCGAGCGGGTTGCGGGAGTAGGAGTGCTCCTGCGCACGGCGAAGCAGGTTCTGGACGTGCAGGGTCAGCCTGGTGATGAAATCCTCATCGCTGAGGTCGACGAGATACTCGTTTCCGGCGGAGAGCACGATCGAGCGCACGGTCTCGAGGTCGGACGAATCCAGGTATCCGGGGTGCGCGTCGGTGCCGTCGACCGCGTCTGTGGCCTGGACGCCCCTCGTCGCGAGGAGATACGCGAGGTACTCGACATCGGTAGCGCCGAGCCTGGTGCCGAGGGATGCCTCGATGAGGGCGCCAAGTCTCTCGGTCAGTTCGGTGGATGCCTCGGCGGGCTGAGGTGCCCCCTCCTGGACCCGCTGGTCCTTCGACACCCTGTCGACGGCGATCGCGATGTGCAGGAGAACATTGTCGATGCCGTAGTCGTTGAGGAGATAACCGAGGTCGGTGAGCATGGCGAGCAGGTCGGTCTTGAACTCGCTGAGATTGTGTGCCGAGAATTCACGCTGGATCGCCTCGAGTTCAATCAGCCCGCGTTCGGTCTCGTCGCGGAACATGCGGCTGAGTAACCGGCGCCTCGCCAGTTCGCTGCCACGGAGCATCACCGTGCTTCCGGACCGGACGAGCGTCAGCTCCGCTTCGGAGAGCAGCAGACGGACGCGCGACAGGTCGGCTTCGATGGTGGACTCCGACACGAACAGCGCTGATGCGAGTTCAAAGACATCGAGTCCGTCAGGGCTGTCGACGAGACGCCGCACGATGGAGTACAGCCGGGCACGGGGCGTCTCAGTCTGCGACTCGAGCGCACCCTGCCTGAACGCCGCCCAGGCGTCGAGGGAAATCCGGTAGCCCTGCGGCCCTCCCGTGATGAGGTCGAGCCCGGCAGCCCGGTCCTTGAGCGCGGTCACGTAATTCCGCACGCTGCGCGTGGTCACGCCGAGCGCGTCTGCCAGTTCGGCGGCGGTGACCCAGGTGTCGGCGCGCGCGAGATACCAGGCGATGCGGTCTTGTTTCTCGCGTGTCACGTGCAACTCCTGTCGAACCCGAGTCCGCGATGGCCGGTCCCGACTCCAGTCAACGTTACCCTCGAGTGGGCCTCGTTCGTCGATTTCACGCCCGAAAGCCGCTCGGGGTTTCCTACCCTGCGGAAGAGAACATGGTGGCAATCACCTTCGGAACTCGTAATGCTTGACAAGCTGGCCATTTTTCGGCGCAGATTTCCATAGCAACAGGTCGACGGAGGCGGATCAATGAAGATCCTCGTAGTGTGCGGCGCGGGAGCGTCCAGTACCTTTGTCGCCCAGCGCGTGAGGAAAGCGGCCATGGCGAGAAAGATCGACGTGTCAGCGACAGCGTGCCCCCTCAACGCCCTCGACGCTCAGAGCGCGGGCGCTGATGTCGTCCTCCTCGGACCCCACCTGACCCCGTACGTTGACAGCATCCGCTCGACCGCTCACTCACGAGGTGTGGCCGTTGCGGTCATGCCCGCTTCAGTCTTCTCGTCGCCGGCTGGCGACGAAGCCCTCGACCTTGCTCTTTCAGCTGCCGGAGCACGGTCCACACGCGAGGGAACACACAGGCAAGCGACGGAGGAAACACTTCATGGCTGAACGCACCGTTCGAATCGGTTCATCTCACGGTCTCCACGCCCGTCCCGCGAAACTGTTCACACAGGCGGCGGCGGCGTCTGGGGCAAATGTCACCATCGCCAAGGGGAGCGGCAAACCGGTCAACGCTTCGAGCATCCTCGGTGTGATCTCGCTCGGTGTCGACTTCGGTGACTACGTCACGCTCACCGCAGACGGCACCAACGCCGATGCTGTGCTCGATCAACTCGTGGAGCTACTTGTGACCGACCATGACGAATAAACGATCAACGAGCCGAGGAGAGCAGTCATGACTGTGACAGGAACACACACAACCCTGCAGGGCACCGGGATCGGACAGGGTGTGGTCGTCGGTGTCGTCGCCCGTATGTCTGAGCCATTGCCTGAGCCGCAGGACACGCCGAGCACGAAGTCCGTTGAGGACGAAGCCGGACGCGCGAGGGCATCGCTCAGCGTTGTCGCGCGCGACCTGGAGGAACGGGGAAAGTCCGCCGGTGGCACCGCCCGCGACGTGCTCGAAGCACAGGCGATGATGGCAGAGGACCCGACACTCTCCGACATCATCGATGAGAGCCTGGCGCGGGGGATCACCGCCGAGCGCGCCGTGTTCGAGGCGTTCGCCAGCTTCCGCGACCAGCTCGCCGCCATGGGCGGTTACCTGGGGGAGCGCGCCGCAGACCTTGACGATGTCTCCCAGCGCGTGATCGCCGACCTCTCCGGTGTGCCCGCTCCTGGCGTACCGAACCCCGACCACCCGTTCGTGCTCGTTGCGCGCGACCTCGCGCCGGCTGACACCGCGCTTCTCGACCTCGACAAGGTCCTCGGCCTCATTACGAGCGATGGCGGACCGACATCACACACGGCAATTCTCGCCCGCGAGAAGTCAATCGTCGCGGTCGTCGGCACGGCGGATGTCTCGGCGCTGGCCGACGGGACGACGGTCATCGTCGACGCTGCGGCAGGCACTGTAACGGCCTCGCCGAGCGAAGACGAGGTTGCCTCGGCCGAACGACGTATCGCCGAGCGCCAGGCTGCAGCGGTCGCCCCGGTGACCCCCGGTGCGCTCAAGGACGGGACCCTGGTCCCTCTGCTCGCCAACCTCGGTTCGTCCGAGGGCGCGCAGGGCGCAGCGGACGCGGGAGCGGAGGGTGTCGGACTGTTCCGCACCGAGTTCCTCTTCCTCGACGCCGGCGGTTCCGCGCCGACAGTCGCCCAGCAGCGTGAGCACTACACGCGACTGCTGCAGGCATTCCCCGGCAAGAAGGTCGTCGTCCGCGTGCTTGACGCCGGAGCTGACAAGCCGTTGCCCTTCCTCAACGATGTGCACGAGGAGAACCCGGCACTCGGCCTGCGGGGGCTGCGCGCCCTTCGGGCCAGCGAGGACATCCTTCGCGAGCAGCTCACCGCTCTCGCCGAAGCCGACAAGGCAACCGAGGCCGACCTGTGGGTCATGGCGCCCATGGTGTCGACGGTCGAAGAGACGAAGTACTTCGTCGCCATCGCCCGTGAGTACGGCATCAAAACCGCCGGTGTGATGGTGGAAGTGCCGTCGCTCGCGCTCCTCGCACCCCAGGTCCTCGCAGCAAGTGACTTCGCGTCGATCGGCACCAACGACCTGACCCAGTACACGCTCGCCGCCGACCGCATGCTCGGCTCGGTCGCAGCGCTCCAGGACCCGTGGCACCCCGCTGTGCTCCGTCTCGTCGGGGAGGTCGGCGCTGCCGGCGCCTCGACCGGCAAGCCGGTCGGAATCTGCGGTGAGGCTGCGGCTGACCCGCTCCTCGCCGTCGTGCTCGTCGGGCTCGGCGCGACCACCCTGTCCATGTCCACCCCGGCGCTCGTCGACGTACGAGCGTCCCTCCTGAAATACACCATCGACGAGGCCCGAAAACTCGCCGAGATCGCCCTGGCCGCCGAAGGCGCGGCCGAAGCCCGTGCAGCGGTTGCCGCCGCTGCACTCACCCTGAAAGAGGAACAATCATGACAACGACGACGTCGTCGACACAGACCAAGAAGGCAGGGGGTGCACGGGTTCGCGTTCAGCGATTCGGCACCTTCCTGTCCGGCATGGTCATGCCGAACATCCCCGCGTTCATCGCGTGGGGGCTGATCACCGCACTCTTCATTGACACCGGTTGGACGCCGAACGCGCAGCTCGCAACCCTCGTTGCTCCCATCCTCTACTTCCTGCTTCCACTTCTGATCGCCAACACCGGCGGCCGGATGATCTACGACCAGCGCGGTGGCGTCGTCGCGACGATCGCGACCATGGGAATCATCACGGCGACCATGGGAGACCCGGTCTTCAGCGGTTCGCCGATGTTCCTCGGCGCCATGATCGCCGGCCCGCTCGCCGCGTGGATCATGAAGAAGGTCGACAGCCTCTGGGAAGGCAAGATCAAGGCCGGCTTCGAGATGCTGGTGAACAACTTCTCGGCCGGCATCCTCGGCGCGATCCTCGCGATCATCGCCTACTTCGGGCTCGCCCCGATCATCCAGGCGATCACAACCGCGCTGGGTACAGCTGTCAACTGGCTGATCGAAGCCGGACTCCTGCCGCTCGCGAGCATCCTCATCGAGCCAGCAAAGGTTCTGTTCCTCAACAACGCCATCAACCACGGCGTCCTCACCCCGCTGGCACTTCAGCAGTCTGAGGAAACCGGAAAGAGCATCCTCTTCCTGCTCGAGGCAAACCCTGGTCCAGGACTCGGACTGCTCCTGGCGTTCAGCATCTTCGGCCTCGGCGCTGCGAAGGCGACCGCACCCGGTGCGATCATCATCCAGTTCTTCGGTGGAATCCACGAGATCTACTTCCCGTACGTTCTCTCGAAGCCGATTCTTCTCCTCGCCGTCATCGCGGGTGGAGCCAGTGGTGTCGCGACCAACGCGATCTTCGGATCCGGTCTCGTCAGTGTCGCGTCTCCCGGCAGCATCTTCGCAATTCTCGCCGTGACCGAACGCAATAGCTTCATCGGTGTCATCCTCTCGGTCCTGATCGCGGCAGCTGTGTCGTTCGTCGTGGCAGCCGTCATCCTGCGGGCATCGCGCAAGCGCGACCTCGCGTCCGGCAACGCCGGGGACATGGGAGCGGCCGTTGCTGCAACCCAGGCCAACAAGGGCAAGCAGAGCTCGGTCCTCGGCGGCCTCGTCACCGAGGGAACCACAGAGACCGGTTCGGCAACAGGAACCGGAACCACGACGCTCGTGAAGAACATCGTCTTCGCGTGCGACGCCGGTATGGGCTCAAGCGCCATGGGAGCATCCGTTCTCCGCAACAAGATCAAGAAGGCCGGCGTTACCGACGTCACCGTGACCAACCAGTCGATCGCGAACCTCAAGGGTGACGCCGATCTCGTCATCACCCACCAGGACCTCACGGACCGGGCACGGGAGAAGTCGCCGAACTCACAGCACATCTCGGTCGACAACTTCATGAACAGCCCGAAATACGATGAGGTCGTCGAACTCGTCAAGCGCAACAACAGCCAGGGAGCCGCCGAATGACCGAATCCATCCTGACACCGGGAAACATCGTCGCCGAGGGATCGGCTACGACGAAGGAAGAAGCGATCCGCGAGGCCGGCGCGCTCCTGGTCGCCGCCGGCGCGGTGAAGCCGGAGTACGTCGACGCGATGCTGGAGCGCGAGGCATCCGTCTCGACCTACATGGGTAACTTCCTCGCGATTCCCCACGGAACGAACGACGCCAAGGATGCCATCGTGCGTTCGGCGCTGTCGCTCGTCCGGTACACGAACCCGATCGACTGGGATGGGGATGAGGTGCGTTTCGCCGTCGGCATCGCCGGGCTCAACAATGAGCACCTCGAGATCCTCTCGAAGATCGCCATTGTGTTCTCGGACGAGGACGAGGTTTCCAAGCTCATCAACGCCGCAGACGCGAACGAACTGTTCGCGCTGCTCGAGGAGGTCAACGCAGAATGAAAGCTGTTCACTTCGGCGCGGGCAACATCGGACGAGGATTCGTCGGCCTGTTGCTCCACGACGCCGGCTATGAAGTTGTCTTCGCCGACGTGAACGCAGAGCTCATCGACGCGTTGAACGCGGCGCCGAGCTACGAGGTGCACGAGGTCGGTGACGGTGGCTCTGATCGCACCGTCACCGGCTACCGTGCCGTCAACAGTGCCACGAACGAAAACGAGCTCATCGCCGAGATTCAGACGGCCGATGTCGTCACGACGGCGGTCGGACCGAACATCCTGAAGTTCGTCGCTCCGGTGATCGCGCGTGCCCTTGCCCTTCGGGACTCGGGTCTTCCTCCGCTCGCCGTGATGGCCTGCGAGAACGCCATCAACGCGACAGATCTGCTCAGGACCGAGATCCAGTCGAGCGTCGCTCCCGAGCAGTGGGAGGCGCTCTCGCCGCGTGCGGTCTTTGCGAACACCGCTGTCGACCGGATCGTGCCAGGCCAGGACCCGGCAGCGGGCATCGACGTCACGGTCGAGGCCTTCTACGAGTGGGTCATCGAGTCTGGACCGTTCGGCGATGCGCTGCCCGAGATCCCCGGTGCGACGTTCGTCGACGCTCTCGGACCGTACATCGAGCGCAAGCTGTTCACCGTCAACACCGGCCACGCCACGGCGGCGTACTACGGTTTCGCCGCCGGCATCGACAAGATCTCCGACGTGCTGGCGAATAGTGACGTTGCGGATGCCGTCCGCCGCGTCCTCGAGGAAACCAGCGCGCTTCTCGTGGTCAAGCACGGGATCGACGCTGAGGTCCAGCGCGAGTACCGGGAGAAGATCCTCACCCGCTTCGCCAACCCGCACCTGCCGGACACCGTGCAGCGCGTCGGCAGGCAGCCGCTGCGCAAGCTCGGCCGCAACGAGCGATTCATCAGCCCGGCAGCGGAACTGGCCGAGCGTGGCTTGGGCCACACCGCGCTGCTCGACGCCATCGGGAAAGCACTTGAGTTCCGGGTGGAAGACGACGAGCAAAGCACCGAAATGCAGGGCCTGCTCTCTGAGCTCAGCGCCGAAGAATTCGTCGAGCGTGTCTCGGGACTTGCGCCGGAGCATCCGCTCTATGCCGGCCTCGTCACGGTCGTGCGGGAGCACCAGAAGTAGCAGCGTCGCCAGTTGGCGAAAAGGCAATAAATACCATAAGATTGTCTGTTGGTGCTTTGCGCACGTTTCTGGCGTGTCATCCACAAGGACTCAGCAGCATCAAAATCCACCGCACGACCAGTGCAACTATTTTTAGCGACAGTGAGGCTATGGCCAAAAAAGACGGTGTCATTGAGATCGAAGGCTCGATCGTTGAAGCTTTGCCCAACGCGATGTTTCGTGTTGAGCTGACCAACGGTCACCGCGTTCTTGCCACGATTAGCGGCAAGATGCGTCAGCACTACATCCGCATCCTCCCCGAGGACCGCGTGATCGTGGAGCTCAGCCCCTACGATCTGACCCGCGGCCGGATCGTTTACCGCTACAAGTAACACGCACTGTAAGTAACGGCCGCTCAGGCTGGTTCGGCACATCTGTGTTCGGACCTGAGGGAGCGGTACGACGACAGCGAGAGAGAGAAACTCATGAAGGTCAAGCCCAGCGTTAAGAAGATCTGCGAAAAGTGCAAGGTCATCCGTCGCAATGGACGCGTCATGGTCATCTGCGAGAACCCGCGCCACAAGCAGCGCCAGGGCTAAATTCTTCGTCTGACGAAGAACAGCAGTACACCAATCGCAGCGCAAGCTGCACAATATCGGCAGTTCCAGAACTCGTTCGAGGGACACCTCGGGTCGGAGGCCCGGGCACAGGAACTGCTCCACACCTCCACTAACTCCTAGGAGAAGCCACCATGGCACGTCTCGCCGGCGTAGACATTCCCCGCGATAAGCGCGTGGAAATCGCACTGACGTACATTTACGGTGTTGGACGCACGAGGGCTCTGAAGACCCTCGTCGACACCGGCATCAGCGGAGACATCCGTGTGAAGGATCTCAGCGACGACCAGTTGGTCCTGCTGCGTGACTACATCGAAGGCAACTACAAGGTAGAGGGTGACCTCCGCCGTGAAGTTCAGGCCGACATCCGCCGCAAGGTTGAGATTGGCAGCTACGAGGGAATTCGTCACCGTCGTGGCCTGCCCGTTCGTGGACAGCGCACCAAGACCAACGCTCGTACCCGCAAGGGCCCGAAGCGCACAGTTGCCGGCAAGAAGAAGGCTCGCTAGGCCCCGGCCTTCGAGCTCTTTGCCGAAAGATTTAGGAGATATTCATGGCTGCACCCAAAACCGCTGCCCGCAAGCCGCGTAAAAAAGAGAAGAAGAACATTGCTGTGGGCCAGGCCCACATCAAGTCGACCTTCAACAACACGATCGTCTCGATCACCGACCCGACTGGTGCTGTCATCAGCTGGGCGTCCTCTGGTGGAGTCGGCTTCAAGGGTTCACGTAAGTCGACCCCGTTCGCCGCTCAGCTCGCTGCAGAGTCTGCTGCCCGCCAGGCACAGGAACACGGCATGAAGAAGGTTGACGTCTTCGTCAAGGGACCCGGTTCAGGCCGCGAGACCGCGATCCGTTCGCTTCAGGCCGCTGGCCTCGAGGTCGGATCGATCAACGACGTTACCCCGCAGGCGCACAACGGTTGCCGCCCGCCGAAGCGCCGCCGCGTTTAAGCACACTTCGATTCTCGACGATTGAGCGGCGCCAGTTCTGGCGCTGCTCAATCGTCGGCTCGGATACAACTTCATACCTCGTCATTGCAAGTGTCATATAGCGGACACTTAGCCGAAAGGAACACATAGTGCTTATTGCACAGCGCCCAACGCTCACCGAAGAGAACATTTCAGAGTTCCGCAGCCGGTTCGTGATTGAGCCCCTGGAGCCTGGCTTCGGATACACCCTCGGCAATTCACTTCGCCGTACCCTTCTGTCTTCCATCCCCGGCGCTGCAGTAACCAGCATCCGCATCGACGGCGTGCTGCACGAGTTCAGCACCATCCCCGGTGTCAAGGAAGACGCGACCGAGATCATCCTGAACATCAAGGGTCTCGTCGTTTCGAGCGAGCACGACGAGCCGATCACCGCTTACCTTCGTAAGACCGGTGCTGGGCAGGTCACCGCCGCTGACATTTCGGCACCGGCCGGCGTCGAGGTCCACAACCCGGACCTCGTCATCGCGACCCTCAATGACAAGGCGAAGTTCGAACTCGAACTCACCATCGAGCGTGGCCGTGGCTACGTGTCAGCAACGCAGAACCGTAACGAGTTCTCCGAAGCCGGCCAGATCCCGATCGACTCGATCTACTCGCCAGTGCTCAAGGTCACCTACCGCGTCGAGGCAACTCGTGCCGGTGAGCGCACTGACTTCGACCGCCTGGTCGTCGATGTCGAGACGAAGCCGGCCATCACGCCGCGCGACGCCATCGCATCAGCGGGCAAGACCCTCGTCGAACTGTTCGGCCTCGCTCGCGAGCTCAACAACGCGGCAGAGGGCATCGAGATCGGCCCGGCACCGGTTGACGCCGTTCTGCCCGGCGAGCTCTCGATTCCGATCGAAGACCTCGACCTTTCGGTTCGTTCGTACAACTGCCTCAAGCGCGAGGGCATCAACACGGTCTCCGAGCTTGTCGCTCTGAGCGAGACCCAGCTGATGAACATCCGCAACTTCGGACAGAAGTCGGTCGATGAGGTTCGCGACAAGCTCGTGGAAATGGGCCTTTCGCTCAAGGACTCGGTTCCCGGGTTCGATGGCGCTCACTTCTACTCGGGCTACGACGACGAGACAAGCAACTAAGGCTCGTCCCCGGACGCCCTTTCATTTTTTGATACTGGAGATACAACATGCCTACGCCCACTAAAGGCCCCCGCCTCGGAGGCGGACCAGCGCACGAGCGTTTGATGCTCGCCAACCTGGCCGCTGCCCTGTTCACCCACAAGAGCATCAAGACCACCGAGACGAAGGCCAAGCGCCTCCGCCCGGTCGCCGAGCGCCTCATCACGTTCGCAAAGCGGGGCGACCTGCACTCCCGTCGTCGCGTCATGCGCACGATCGGTGACACCTCGGTCGTTCACGAGCTCTTCACCGAGATCGCGCCGCTCGTTGCAGAGCGCGAGGGTGGATACACCCGCATCACGAAGCTCGGCTTCCGTAAGGGCGACAACGCCTCGATGGTCCAGATCGAGCTCGTTCTCGAGCCCGTCACCCCCAAGGTGAAGAAGTCGAAGCCGGCTGCCGCACAGGCTGAGACGCCTGTTGTCGCCGAAGAGACTGCTCCCGAGGTTGAGGCTGAAGAGCCCGCAACCGAGGCAGCTCCCGAGGCTGAGGTTGCTGAAACCGAAGCTGAGGTCGTCGAGGCTGAGAAGGCCGACGACACCAAGTAGCACTCGTTTCATTCGAAGCCCCCGTCATCCGTTTGGATGGCGGGGGCTTTGTCGTTGGCGGCGTCGCGCTGGTGCGTATGGCACCCGGGACGTGCAAACTGCGCGAGAACATCAGTTGCGGTCGAGCGCATCAGTTGCGCGGGATGTTCTCGACCGGAAGTGGTGCTCTCGCTGGGCGGCGAGCTCACTCGGCACGGGTGCCGTGTGCGGGGCGACCGGATGCCGCGTTGCCGCGTGCCCGCCGACATCCGTCGCCGTCCGCGTGGGTGCGTGCCGACACCGGGGGAGAGGCACCTGCGGGCGGGCTCAGCGCCGGGACGCGCAAACTGCGCGAGAACATCAGTTGCGGTCGAGCGCATCAGTTGCGCGGGATGTTCTCGACCGGAAGTGATGCGCTCGCGCGGAGGTGCGAGCGCGTGGGTGATGGCGTGCGGATGTGCGCGGGCGGATGCCACCGGTGATGCCGATAAACTTCCGAGGTGGACCCCGCCCCGACCAGCACCAGATTCCGGCTCGACATCGCCTATGACGGCACGCACTTCGCGGGCTGGGCGAAGCAGCCGGGGCTCCGCACCGTGCAGGGCGTGCTCGAGGAAGCCATCACCACCATCCTGGGCAAGCACGGTGACAGGATCCTGGTCGCGGTCGCCGGACGCACCGACACCGGCGTGCACGCGACGGGCCAGGTGGCACACCTCGATCTCGACGAGGAACGCGCTGCTCGCGTTCGCCGGGGGAGACCGGCCAAAGACGGCTTGCATCCGACGGGAAGCGCACTGCGCCGCAAGGTCAACGGCGTCCTCGGCCAGTACCCCGACGTTCTCATCACCAACGCCCGCCCGGCCGCGCCGGGCTTCGATGCACGCTTCTCCGCGATCTGGCGCCGCTACGAGTACCGGATCGCCGACAGCATTTCCTTCCGCAATCCGCTGGAGCGCGCCCAGACGGTATGGCATCCGTCGCCGCTCGATGTCGACCGGATGAACGCGGCAGCCCAATCGCTCGTCGGCCTCCATGACTTTGCGACGTATTGCCGGCCCCGCGAGGGCAGGACCACGATCCGCACGCTTCAGCGTTTCGGCTGGATCAGGGATGCTGAGGGAGTGCTCGTGGCTGATGTGCGAGCGGATGCCTTCTGCCACAGCATGGTTCGCGCGCTCGTCGGTGTCTGCGTTGCTGTGGGTGAGGGGAAGCTGGAAGTGGCTGACGCTGAGCGGCTGCGGAGCGAGGTGACGAGGTCGAACGAGTTCGCTGTGATGCCCGCCCGCGGCCTCACCCTCGCCGAGGTGGGGTATCCAAGCGATGCCCTGCTGGGGCAGCGTGCCGCGCTGACGCGCCAGCGACGGAGCCTCGACGACGGCCGCGACCCCTTTGCCGAGTTTGACGACGATGATGAGGCCGGGTAAGGTTGCTCCTTGGTGTCCATACTCCCTGCAGTGCGGCACCCGAAGTTGAGCCCTCCACCTGCGGCGTTCTCGTCAGAACTCCCAACGGAGCGGGATTCACGACCAACCAACTTACGACAAGAAAGCAGCATTACTGTGACGCGCACTTATTCCCCCAAGGTCTCTGAGATCCAGCGTGACTGGTTCATCATTGACGCCACCGACATCGTGCTTGGCCGTCTGGCCAGCCAGGTCGCCATTCTCCTCCGTGGAAAGCACAAGGCTACCTTTGTGAACCACATGGACACCGGTGACTTCGTCATCATCATCAACGCCGAGAAGGTCGCTCTTACCGGCCAGAAGCTCCTGCAGAAGAAGGCTTACCGCCACTCGGGTTACCCGGGCGGCATCAAGGCTGTCACCTACGCCGAGCTGCTCGAGAAGAACCCGACCCGCGCGGTGGAGAAGGCTGTTCGCGGCATGCTCCCCAAGAACTCCCTCGGTGCTGCGCAGCTGCGCAAGCTGAAGGTATACACCGGTAACGAGCACCCCCACGCTGCGCAGCAGCCCAAGACGTTCACCCTCGACCAGGTCGCCCAGTAAGCGCCCGGAATAGAAATAAGGATTCCTACAGTGGCGAAGATCGCAGATTCCATCGCAGAGACCCCGGAGAGCTTCTCCACCGAAACGCCGGTCGAGGCAGCTCCCAAGGCAGCCCGTCCCGCACTGAGCGTGCCCGGAGCAGCAGTTGGCCGTCGTAAGCAGGCTATTGCCCGCGTTCGGCTCATCCCGGGAACCGGCACCATCACGGTCAACGGCCGTGAGCTTGCCGAGTACTTCCCGAACAAGCTGCACCAGCAGCTCATCAACGACCCGTTCACCATCCTCGACCTGGCTGGCGGCTACGACGTCATCGCTCGCATCTCCGGCGGTGGCCCTTCAGGCCAGGCCGGCGCGCTGCGCCTCGGCATCGCCCGTGCGCTCAACCAGATCGACGAAGAGAACAACCGCGCAACCCTGAAGAAGGCCGGATTCCTCTCGCGTGACGCTCGCGTCAAGGAGCGCAAGAAGGCCGGTCTCAAGAAGGCTCGTAAGGCTCCCCAGTTCTCGAAGCGCTAACCGCGCCTCGGATCAGGACTGCTTTCTATGCCTCGCCTGTTTGGTACTGATGGTGTTCGCGGCCTCGCGAACAAGGACCTGACGGCAGACCTCGCTCTCGGCCTTGCCCAAGCCACCGCTGTGGTGCTTGGGCAGGGCCGAAGTGCTGAGGCCCGTCGTGCTGAAGGTAAAAGGCCCGTCGCCGTGCTCGCACGCGACCCCCGTATCTCCGGAGAGTTCCTGTCGGCGGCCGTTGCCGCAGGATTGGCTTCGAGCGGCGTCGACGTCCTCGACGCCGGGGTTATTCCGACCCCAGCCGCCGCGTTCCTGATCGCAGACATCGACGCCGACTTCGGCGTCATGATCTCGGCGAGCCACAACCCGGCGCCAGACAACGGAATCAAAATCTTCGCTCGCGGAGGCACCAAGCTTCCCGACGCCGTCGAGACGCGCATTGAAGAGCACCTCGACGAACCCAACTGGGCTCCCACCGGCGCCGACGTCGGTCGCATCCGCCGCTTCGCCGACGCGGAAGACCGTTACGTCCTGCACCTGCTCGGCAGTTTGCCCCACAGGCTCGATGGGATCCACGTGGTCCTCGACTGTGCGCACGGCGCAGCTGCCGGAGTGTCACCCGAGGTGTTCCGCGATGCGGGCGCCCGGGTCACCGTCATCGGAAACGATCCCGACGGTATGAACATCAACGATGGCGTCGGCTCGACTCACCTCGACCTGCTGGCCGAAGCTGTGCTCGAGCACGGTGCCGACATCGGTATCGCCCACGACGGCGATGCTGACCGCTGCCTCGCCGTCGACGCGAACGGCAAGGTCATCGACGGAGACCAGATCATGGCGATCCTGGCCGTTTCCATGAAGGAACGCGGCCGGCTGACCGACAACACGCTCGTCGCCACGGTGATGAGCAACCTCGGGCTGCGCATGGCCATGGAGCAGCACGGTATCTCGATGGTGCACACCAAGGTCGGCGACCGTTACGTCCTCGAGGCGATGGACGGCGGCAAATTCGCGCTCGGTGGTGAACAGTCCGGGCACGTCATCATGAGTGAGTTCGCGACGACAGGCGACGGCATCCTCACCGGACTTCACCTGGCGGCTGAGATGGCCCGAACCGGCAAGACCGCTGCAGAGCTCGCGAGCGTGATGACCGTCTACCCACAGATTCTCGTGAACGTGCGGGACGTGGATCGCGAGGGCATCCACAAGGATGAGGTGCTCGCTGACGTCGTCCGCGCCGCCGAAACCGAGCTGGGTGATACCGGTCGGGTGCTGTTGCGTCCAAGCGGAACCGAACAGCTGGTTCGCGTGATGGTCGAGGCTGCTGACCAGCTGACCGCCGACCGCCTGGCTCACCAGATCGCGGACGTGGTCCGGGTACGGCTCGCGGTCTAGGGTCGCCCCTTACCCACCGTTCACCAGGACGCGAGTGTGCGACCCCTCAGGCTCCGCGTTCAGCGCGCCTGGTTATGCCGGCGTCCTGCCTGCCGCAGCGCTCTCACACCTTGCGGAGGAGAACCGAGCTGACCTTGTGGTCTGACGCCTTTCGCAGGACGAGTTTGGCTCGCGCTTTGGTCGGGCGGATGTTGTCAATGAGGTTCGGCTCGTTGACCTCACGCCAGAAGTAGCGTGCCCGTTCGCGCGCTTCATCCTCGGTGAGATCCGCGTACACGTTGAAGTACGAGTTGGGGTTGGTGAAGGCACCGCGCTGCAGTGCCATGAAGCGTTCCTCGTACCAGGTGGCGATATCGCTCGTGCGGGCGTCGACGAAGATGCTGAAGTCGAAGAGGTCAGCAACCGTCAGCCGGTGCCCGTTCCCCGCGGGCTGAAGGACATTGAGGCCCTCGACGATGAGCACATCCGGGCGTCTAACCACAACCTGCGCGTCAGGAACTATGTCGTACTTGAGGTGGGAGTAGAACGGCGCACGTACCTCCGGCGCCCCGCTCTTGACCGCGCTCACGAAGCGGAGCAGCGCCCGGCGGTCGTACGCCTCTGGAAACCCTTTGCGGCCCATGATGCCGCGACGCTCGAGTTCGGCGTTCGGGTAGAGAAACCCGTCGGTCGTGATGAGTTCGACACGCGGGGTGTCCGGCCAGCGGGCCATGAGTTCCCGCAGGAGCCGGGCGACGGTGGACTTGCCGACCGCGACAGACCCGGCCACACCGATCACGAACGGGGTGCGGTCAGTGGTTTCGCCGAGGAACGACATGGTCGAATCGTGCAACCGCTTCGCCGCGGCGACGTACAGGCTCAGCAGCCGGCTGATCGGCAGATACACCTCCGCTACCTCGGTCATGTCCAGTCGGTCGCCGAGGCCCCGAAGCTGCACAACCTCCGCGTCGGTCAGTGGCGACGGTGTGTTCGGGGCGAGTCGTGCCCAGTCCGACCTGTCGATTTCAACGAACGGCGTGCTCTGGGTGCCATTGTGATGGCCGTCTCCGTGGTCAGACATAAGGCTCCCAGTCTATTGCGGCTATTCTTGACCCCATGTGTGGAATCGTGGGATACGTAGGCGGAAATGACAGCATCGATGTACTTGTCGGAGGGCTGAGTCGGCTCGAGTATCGCGGTTACGACTCCGCAGGCGTCGCCGTCATCGACGAGAACGGTGTTCTCCGCACGCGGAAGCGGGCGGGCAAGCTCGCTGTTCTCGCAGACGACCTCAAGTCGGGAGCCATCGAAGTCAGCCGTACAGGCATCGGCCACACCCGCTGGGCGACGCACGGAGCACCGACCGACCAGAACGCGCACCCGCACCTCGGTGACGACGGCAAGCTCGCGCTCATCCACAACGGCATCATCGAAAACTTCTCCCCGCTCAAGCAGGAGCTGCTCGACGAAGGCTTCACTTTCGAGAGCGACACGGACTCCGAGGTCGCCGCTGTGCTGCTCGGCCGTGAGTACCGCAAGACGCAGGACCTCCGCGAGGCATTCCAGAACGTCGTGGCACGGCTCGATGGCGCTTTCACGCTCCTCGCTGTGCACGAAAACGAGCCGGGCATCGTCGTCGGCGCACGCCGCAACTCGCCGCTCGTGATCGGGCTCGGCGATGGTGAGAACTTCCTCGCTTCGGACGTCGCCGCATTCGTTGAATACACCAGGAACGCCCTCGCCATCGGCCAGGACCAGATCGTCTCCATCACGCCGGACAAGGTCGAGGTCACCGACTTCTTCGGTGCTCCCGTCGAGGTCGAGCCCTTCGAGATCCAGTGGGACGCCAGCGCAGCAGACAAGGGCGGCTGGCCGAGCTTCATGGCCAAGGAGATTTCCGAAGAACCGGATGCCGTCGCCAACACCCTGCGCGGCCGCATCGATGCAGACGGCCAGGTCGTCATCCCCGAGCTCAACGGTCTCGATGAACTCTTCGTCGACATCAACCGCATCGTCGTCATCGCCTGCGGAACCGCCGCTTACGCGGGCCAGACCGCCAAATACGCGCTCGAGAAGTGGGCCGGAATCCCGGTCGATGTCGAGCTCAGCCACGAGTTCCGCTACCGCGAGCCGGTCATCACCCCGCAGACACTGGTCGTCTCGATCAGCCAGTCCGGTGAGACCATGGACACCCTCATGGCCGTGAAGTACGCCAGCGAGAAGGGCGCCAAGACGCTCTCGATCTGCAACACGCAGGGAGCAACGATCCCTCGCGAGTCCGACGCCGTCGTGTACACCCACGCCGGCCCCGAGGTTGCTGTCGCGTCGACCAAGGCGTTCGTCGCCCAGATCACCGCGCTTTACCTCTTTGCACTCCACCTCGCCCGCGTCCGTGGCGCTCAGCCCGCAGACGTTCTCGCCGAGCAGTCGGCAGAGCTCCTCGCCGTTCCGGCGAAGATCGCCACGATCCTCGACGAGAGCGGTGTCGTCGAACAGCTGGCGCACTGGATGAGTGACTCCCGGGCAGTGCTGTTCCTGGGCCGCCACGTCGGGTACCCGATCGCTCTCGAGGGCGCCCTCAAGCTCAAGGAGCTCGCCTACATCCACGCCGAAGGGTTCGCCGCCGGTGAGCTCAAGCACGGTCCCATCGCCCTGATCGAACCGGGCCAGCCGGTGTTCGTCGTTGTGCCGAGCCCCCGTGGCTCCGCGATGCTGCACTCCAAAGTTGTGTCCAACATCCAGGAGATCCGCGCTCGTGGGGCCAGGATCATCGCGATCGCAGAAGAGGGCGACGCAGCGGTGCTTCCCTTTGCCGACACGGTCATCCGGATCCCGCTGGCCGCGCCACTCTTCGAGCCGTTGCTCGCCGTCATCCCGCTGCAGATCTTCGCGATGGAACTGGCGATCGCGAAGGGACTCGACGTCGACCAGCCGCGCAACCTCGCCAAGTCGGTGACCGTCGAGTAGCAGCCGCCGCACCCTCCGCGGGTGCACGACGGAAGGCAAGCGAAGGGAGCAGCGTGATCGTCGGTATCGGGGTCGACCTGGTCGACCTTGCCCGCTTCGAACGTGCTGTCGACCGCACGCCTCGCCTGCGTGAGCGCCTGTTCGCTGAGAGCGAACGGTCGCGACCGTTGCGCTCACTCGCCGGCCGGTTTGCCGCGAAGGAAGCACTGATCAAGGCGCTGGGCAGTTCCGACGGCGTGCGCTGGCTCGACATCGTTGTGTCGAACAGTGATGAGGGCGACCCCGGCTTCGAGATCACCGGCGAGACAGCGAAGGTGATCGAAGCCCGCGGCATCGATCGGCTTCACCTCTCGATGAGCCACGATGCCGGAGCGGCGATTGCATTCGTCATTGCCGAGCGAAACGACCCAGACCGGTCGCAGTCGGGTACCGAGGCACAGGCCTCGCAGAAAGAAGAGAAGGCATGATCGGGTTCCGTGAAGCAGTGATCGACACGGATGCCATGACGCACAACATCCGTCACCTGGCTGGTGTCGTCGGGACGGACCACATCATCGCGGTCGTCAAGGCGGACGGCTACGGCCACGGCGCGGTGCAAGCTGCGCGCGCCGCCCTCGCCGGCGGCGCAGACTGGCTGGGAACGGCAGACCTCGTCGAGGCGCTCGAACTCAGGGACGCCGGAATCACGGCGCCGGTCCTGTGCTGGCTGCACGGCCCCGACACTGAATTCACGGCTGCAGGGCACCGCGGCATCGACGTCGGCGTCTCCTCGATCGACCAGTTGGAGAAGGTAGCGGATGCCGCTGGCGACGCGCCCATCGAAATCCACCTCAAGCTGGACACCGGTCTGTCCCGCAATGGACTCGACGCT
Source organism: Mycetocola sp. Y442 (assembly GCF_056898615.1). Taxonomy (NCBI): domain Bacteria; kingdom Bacillati; phylum Actinomycetota; class Actinomycetes; order Micrococcales; family Microbacteriaceae; genus Mycetocola; species Mycetocola sp. Y442. The sequence continues at coordinate 1,288,220 of NZ_JBXHBV010000001.1, read as the reverse complement.
TCCGACTGGCCCCGGGCATTCTCCCGCGCCGCCGAACTCGAGCGCACCGGACGGATTCACGTGCGCGGCATTTTCTCGCACCTCTCCAATGCCTCCGACGATGACGATCGCCAAGCGGCCAGGGAATTCGACGCGGGTGTCCGGCTGGCAACACAACACGGACTCCGTCCGGAGCTCGTGCACCTCGCTGCCACCGCTGCGGCGATCCGGCTGCCGGAGACGCGCTTCAACACGGTGCGCATCGGTCTCGGGCTCTACGGACTCTCGCCGTTCGACGATGCCGAATCGAGCGACCTCGGACTCATCCCCGCGATGACCCTTCGAGCGTCGGTTGCCGCCATCCGGCGGGTACCGGCGGGAAAGGGCGTCTCGTACAGCTATACCTACCGCGCTCCGGAGGAGACGACCCTCGCCCTTGTCCCGCTCGGCTACGGCGACGGCATCCCCCGCCAGGCATCCAACGCCGGTCGTGTTCTGATCGGCGGGGGAGTGCACCAGATCGCGGGCAGGATCGCTATGGATCAGTTCGTTGTCGCCGTTGGTGACGCCGCTGTGTCGACCGGAGACGATGTGGTGATCTTTGGTGACCCCGCCACCGGCGCGCCGAGCGCGACGGACTGGGCGACGGTAGCGGGGACGGTCAACTACGAAATCGTCACGCGCATCGGAGCCAGGGTGCACCGCGTTTACGGTGCCGGCTCGTGATCGAGCTCCCGTTCGACTCCGTCGTCGCGACGGCCGACGACATGCACGAACTGGGGATCAGCCTCGGCCGGTCCCTCCGAGCGGGGGATCTCCTCGTGCTCACCGGCCCGCTCGGCGCTGGAAAGACGACGCTCACCCGCGGGATCGGTGAGGGACTCGGCGTTCGAGGACCGGTGACGAGTCCCACGTTCGTGCTGGCGCGCACCCACCCGAGCCTGTCGGATGGTCCACCGCTCGTTCACGTGGATGCCTACCGGCTGTCAAGCGCGGTCGAACTCGACGACCTCGACATCGACTTCGCGGGCAGCGTCGTCATCGTCGAGTGGGGACGCGGCATGCTCGACGGCATCGCCTCACGGTGGCTCGACGTGGAGATCGAGCGTCCGACGGGGGCGGGCCAGCAGGTGCATTCTTCGAATGGAATACAGGCGGATGCCGGTGACGGCGAAGACGTGTCAGCTCTCGAGCACGAGGCTGGCGTGAACAAGGCCGACGCGGACGGTGCCGACGTGGACGAGACCGACGAGCCTCGCCGGGTCCGCATCACGATCTCTGAGCCTCCGGTGACCGCGTAGGCTTGATCCGTGCTCCTCGCCATAGATTCATCCACGGGAACCAGCGTCGCTGTGGTCGATCGCGACGGCGGTGTTCTCGCCGAGCGGACCACAGGCGACACGATGAGCCACGCCGAAGTGGTGGGTTCGCTGCTCCGTGAGGTCATGCAGGAGGCCGGTGTCGACGCATCCGCTCTCTCCGGTGTCGTCTGCGGGATGGGCCCAGGCCCGTTCACCGGGCTTCGAATCGGCATCGCTGCGGCCCGCGTGTTCGCACTCGCGGCAGATAAGCCGCTCGTCCCTCTCGTCAGCCACGACGCCATAGCGTTCGACTGGTACCGCTCCGGCAACACCGGCGGGCTGCTCGTGGTCACCGATGCCAGGAGACGCGAGCTGTACTGGTCGGCATACTCCGGCGTCGACGAACACGGAGCGCCCGCCCGGGTGGATGGTCCAGGGCTGGCCAAACCCGACGACCTGGGCCACAGCGATCTTCAGCGGCTCGACGCAACGACGGTGTCTGCAGGTTCACTCGGCATGCTCGGGGAACTGCTCTACTCGACAGGTGGCTCGTTCGCCGCGGACGAGGCGCTCTACCTGCGCTCGCCGGACGCGAAACCGTCGCTCGGCGGAAAACGGGTGACGGCATGACCTGGCAGATTCGGCGCGCCACCGTCGCGGACCTCGCGCATATCCTGGCGATCGAGCAGTCGACCTTCGGGTCCGATGCCTGGTCGGCCGAACTTCTCCGCTCGGAACTCGCGAGCGCAAACACGTACTACATCGTCGCGACACCGGTCGGCGCCCCCGAGATCGTCGAGGGCTACGCGGGACTGATGGTCCCACCGGGCGCCGACGACGCCGATATCCAGACGATCGCTGTTGCCGCAGAGGTCCGCCGCATGGGACTCGGCCGCATCCTCGTTCGCGCCCTGCTCAGCGAGGCGCGAAAGCGCGGCGCGCGGCAGGTGTTCCTCGAGGTGCGGGAGGACAACCCGGCGGCCCAGGCGCTGTACCTCGACCTCGGGTTTGAGGCGATCGCCGTGCGGCCCGGCTACTACCAGCCGGACAATGTCGACGCCATTGTGATGAAGCTCGTCCTTCAGCCCCGCGTTCCAGGGCTCGCGGTGGGCGCGCAGTGAACGAGGACCTGATGAACCGCACCAACCCGCTCGTTCTGGGGATCGAGACGTCCTGCGACGAAACCGGAATCGGTATCGTGCGGGGGACGAGGCTGCTGAGCAACACCATAGCGTCCTCGATGGACGAGCACGCGAGGTACGGCGGCGTCGTTCCCGAGGTAGCGGCACGGGCGCACCTCGAGGAACTCGTTCCCGCCATCCGCCACGCTGTCGCCGAGGCTGCTATCTCCCTCGATGACCTCGACGCCATCGCCGTAACGAGCGGCCCAGGGCTGTCGGGTGCCCTCATGGTCGGCGTCGGCGCGGCCAAGGCGCTCGCGGTCGCGCTGGACAAACCTCTCTACGCGGTCAACCACCTCGTCGGGCACGTCGGTGCCGACATCCTGGACGACTCCGGAACTCCATTCGAGTATCCGACGATCGCTCTGCTGGTTTCCGGTGGGCACACCTCCCTCCTTCTCGTGCGCGATCTCGTGAGCGACGTCGAGCTGCTCGGTGAGACGATCGATGATGCCGCAGGAGAAGCTTTCGACAAGGTTGCACGTATTCTTGGGCTCCCGTACCCCGGTGGCCCCCAGATCGACAGGGTCGCAGCGGCCGGAGACCCGAACGCCATCAGGTTCCCGCGCGGACTCAGCCGACCGAAAGACATGGAGAAGCATCGGTACGACTTCTCGTTCTCCGGTCTCAAAACCGCGGTTGCGCGCTGGGTGGAGCAGAAGCAGGATGCCGGACTCGAGGTGCCAGTAGCGGATGTCGCCGCCGGCTTCCGGGAGGCGGTCGCGGATGTGCTCATCACCAAGGCGCTCGCTGCCTGCGCCGACTTTGGTGTGCCGCGGTTGCTGCTCGGTGGCGGAGTCGTCGCGAACGCCCGGGTCCGGGCGCTCGCCGCGGAACGGTCTGCCGCGGCGGGAGTGGCTCTGCGCATCCCACCGCTGTCCCTGTGCACAGACAACGGCGCGATGATCGCCGAACTGGGCGCGCAGCTCATCATGGCGGGCCACGCACCCTCTACACTCGACTTCTCGGCAGATTCAACACTTCCTGTGACGGATATCCAGGTGCACTAGCACCGCGCGATGAAGGAGACGCCCATGTCAGATCCTCACGGCCCCGACGGAGTTCCCCCGGCGCCACCGGTGCCGCCGACAACTCCGGAGCCGAACGTGCCATCGATCCCGGCTCAACCGACTCCGCCGTCGCCGAGTGAACCGACGCCGTCGCCCACCGAACCGGCTGCACCGACTCCCGCCGAGCCGATCGCCCCCCGACCCGCCGAACCGGCTGTGCCGACACCGGTGGAGCCCACGGTGCCGGCTCCCGTCGAGCCGGGGCCGCCACTGCCGACCGAACCCGAAACACCGGGGCCGGGCGCACCATCCTCGCCCTTCCCGCTGGCTACCGCTGCTCCCCAGGAGCGACCGCGGACGTCGGAGCCGGGTGGGGTCCCGCACCAGTCCTCGCCGGCCACGCCGTACCGTTCCGCGGGAGCGCCACCGGTCAACCCGTTCCCGCAGGTGCAGCCCGTTGCGGCACCGGCTGCCGGTGCCCCGGCACCGTATGGGGCTCCATATCCGGGTCAGCAGCAGCCCCAGCACGCGCCGGGCCAGCAGTCTCAGGCCCAACAGCCACAGGCCCAGCAGTCACAGGCCCAGCAACCGCAGGGTCCACAGCCACAGGCTCCGCACGGTCAGCAGTATCCTGGCCAGCAGCAGCAGCAGCACCCGGCATCCGCCCAGTACCCCGCGTCGCCCCAGTACCCGGCATCCGCCCAGTACCCCGGTCAGGCCCAGTACCCCGCGTCCGGCCAGTACCCCGGTCAGGCGCAGTATCCCGTTCAGCCTCACAATCCCGGTCAGCCGCAGGCTCCCTGGCCGCCTCAGCCTGGCAACCCTCAGCCCGGCAATCCTCAGGCGTTCGCCCCAGCGGGCTATGCGCCGCCATTCGTCCCGTCCCCTCAGGGGCAGCCGCCGGTACAGCAGGCATACGGGTCACCGACTGCGCCGTATCCCGGTCAGCAGGGGTACGCGGGTGCGCCCGGTTATTCCGGTCAGCCGCAGTACCCCACGTCCCCGAAGCCCCTAGCGCCGCCCAAGCCCAAGATGGGCCTGATCGGTCTCATCCTCGGAATCATCGGCGTTATCGGCGGCATCATTTTCGGCTGGACGCTTCCCCTGTCGATAGCCGCGATAGTCCTCGGCCTCGTCGCGCGCAAGAAGGAAGTCGACGCCCCCGGCCGATCCCTCGCCGCCATAGTGACGGGCGTGGTCGGGCTTCTTCTTTCCCTGGGCTGGCTTGCGTACAGCGTGATCACCATTGCGGCCACGACAGCGGGATAGGTTCATGTCCCAACGGGTTCCACCGGTGCTTTTCGCCGTCGCCGCGTCCAGCTACGCGGCCAACTGTGCGCTCGGTGCCGGCGTTGCGACAGGCCGTGTGCACACGGGCAACTTTCGCTGGATTCATCACGCTCTCTACATCACGACAGTGACAACGAGCGTGATCGCGGTCAGTTCCCTGCTGTGGAGCCGCAACCGGGCAGGACTGTTTCTCCTGCCAGCGGCGATCCCCCTTGCGGTGATACCGCGGGCGAGCGCACGGTCGCCCAGGCACGTGCGGACAGCGCTTTCTGCAGCACCGTTTTTCGTACTCAGTGTGATCAAGGCCTGGAGGTAGGCGTGGAGTTTCTCGATGTGGTTCGCCGGCGGAAGACAACGAACGGCCCGTTCCTGCCGGACAGGGTCAGTGAGGAACACCAGCGTCTGCTGATGGAAGTGGCCGGTCGCGCCCCCTCACAGTTGAACAGCCAGCCGTGGCGATTCGTGATTGTCGATGACCCGGACACGATCGACACCATTGCGAGAATCAGTGGCGACAGCATGACCGAGGCGATGTCGAACGGCACTTTCTTCGAGCGCTACAAGCCGTATTTCCGCTTCAGCGCGAGCGAAATGGCCGAAAGACGCGACGGGATGCTGTTCGACAAGCTTCCCGCTGCGTTGCGGCCGTTCACCACACAGGTGTTCACCAAGCGTGGCCAGAAGCTCATGAATGCGATGCGTGTTCCGCAGAAGCTCGGTGAAGAGAACCGCAAGCTCGTCGCCGGCTCACCGTTGCTCATCGGCGTGATGCTTGACCGCTCGGAGTATCGCCCTGGCGAGCTGAGCTCGTTCTATTCGGTGTTCAGCATGGGTGCTGCGATGGAAAACGTCTGGCTGACCACCGTCGAACTCGGCATGGGGATCCAGTTCGTCTCGTTCCCGATGGAAGTCCCGGGCATGTGGGCGAAGATCGAGAACCTGCTCGAGGTGCCCGATTCCCTCGAACTCATGGCTGTGTACCGCCTCGGCTATGTGCCGACGGAACAGCGCCGCCCCGCTATCGACTGGACGAGCCACGAACGCAAGCTGCCGTCGCAGTACGTGTTCCGCGGGACATGCAAAACGCCACAGACCGGCTGGGACCCTCCCGTTTCACACGGGTAGCCCAGCCGGCCTGCGGCGTCGGCCCGACGGCGGTCAACCGCCGACGGGTGCGCTACATCAGCGACCGGTTGCGTCGGGGGAGCGGTCGACCTCGCCGCGCCAGGCTCCGGTCTCGAAGCCGTTCGACTCGATGAGCTTCTTGAACTTCTTGAGGTCGTGACCGATCTGGATGTCGTCGACCTGGAGCAGCGCTCCGGCGTGCTCGAGGATGCCCTGCGGTGACCAGTCGAGCCGCAGCGAGATTCGCGTCTCATCCGCGCTCAAGCGGTGGAACGAAACGACACCGGCGTGATCTTCGCCGTCTGTGCTCGTCCACGCGATGCGGGTGTCGGGGATCTGCTCGGTGATCTCAGCGTCGAATTCGCGTTTGATGCCGGCAATCGACACTTTCCAGTGGGTCTGGGTGTCGCTCGTCTGAGTCACGTCGTCGACGCCGCTGAGGAACTGCGGGAAAGATTCAAACTGAGTCCACTGGTTGTATGCGGTTGACACGGGGACGTGAACGTCGATATCGGCGTTGACAGTTGTCATGAGCGCTCCTTCTGGGTGAGATCCATTGTGTGATCCCAGAGAACCACGGGACGCCTCACAGTGTCGAGGGGTTGCGGGTCGGGCGGGTCTTCGTCAACTTTCTGGAGCGACTGTGCCGCGGGTCAGTTCCGGGGGATCCGCTCGCAGAGGAGCGCGGCGTGCTTGCCGTTCACGCGGGTGAGCACAATCGTCGCGCTCTTGCTGCCGCGGAGCGCCATCCGCTTGCGGAAGACCGCCGGATCGATGTCTGCGCCTCGCTTTTTCACCTCGAGCGTCCCGATATCGCGCCTCGCGAGCTCCCGCTTCAGTGTCCGCTCATCGAGCGGGAACCTCTCGATCACGCGGAACGCCGTGGCGAACGGGGTCCGGGCCTCGGTGTCGCCCGTGAGATAGGCAATGCCGGGGCTGAGCATCCCCGCACCGATCTCGCGCGCAACGTCGCCGATAAGCCTCGCCCGGATGACCGCGCCGTCCGGTTCGAAGAGAAATTCGCCGGGCTCACGCACGTCGACATCCTCACTGTCGGCGGGAGCGGTCAGTTCGTGGGTTCCCGCCGAGTCGAGGACGAGCGCTGACCGGCGCACCCCATCGCGGGCGAGGGCGCCGAACCACAGGCCGAGCTCGACGACCTGCCCATCGACGCTGACCCATTGGGCTTCAGCGTCGTCGGGAATGAGTGATCTGTCGAACCCTGGGCCGAGTTTGACACCGACGGGCTGCGTTGCGGCACGCCCGAAGACCAAATCGAGCGACGGGCTGTAATCCTCCGGCCGGGTCAGCCGAGTGGTGTTCGAGTGCCCGGCGGTGCGTCTGGCCGGATCGAAATAGAGCCCGTCGAATGCGCTCGTGTCGATGTCCTCCGCCTTCGCGTGCCTCACATCGGCGGTGGGGAAGGGGGCGAGGTTGTAGCTGGCGACTGTCGCGGTCACTTCGTCGGCGTCGACGGCGGTAACCTCGAGGTCCATCGCGGCCATCGCCATGGCGTCGCCCCCGATCCCGCAGCCGAGGTCAGCAATCCGGGTGAGTCCCGCCGAGCTGAATCGGCCGGCGTGGAGTGCGGCGACGCGCAACCGGGTGGCCTGTTCGAGGCCAGCCTCGGTGAAGAGCATCCGCGACGCGAACTCGCCGAACTTCCCAACAGCCTTCCGCCGGAGCCTGACCTGCGTCAGCACGGCCGCGACGAGCGCGGGCGAGTGGCCTTCCGCGCGCAGTCGTGACACGGTCCCAACCGGGTCGGTGTCGGCATCCGACCCCCCGACCTGGTCGATGAGGGTGAGCCCATCCGGCGTCAGTAGTTCAACGAGTTCGGCTCTCTCCATCGTGCAAACTTATCAACCCGGATGCTGTGCGCTCGCCCTACGTTGGCACTCACGTTGCGAGAGTGCCAACGGATCCCTACACTGGCATTAGCACTCTCGATGTGAGGGTGCTAACTCAAGTCTTAGTTTAGAAAGAGGTCAACCGTGTCGGTCAGCATCAAGCCGCTCGAGGATCGCATCGTCATCAAGCAGGTCGAGGCAGAGCAGACCACTGCTTCAGGTCTCGTCATTCCTGACACCGCCAAGGAGAAGCCGCAGGAAGGCGTCGTCGAGGCTGTCGGCCCCGGCCGCATCGACGACAACGGCAACCGAGTACCGCTCGACGTCGCCGTCGGCGACAAGGTGATCTACTCCAAGTACGGCGGAACCGAGGTCAAGTTCGACGGCCAGGACTACCTGGTCCTCTCGGCTCGCGACGTGCTCGCGGTTGTGGTTCGATAACTCAAACGAACTGAAGCCCGGACGGTGACTCACTGTCCGGGCTTCTTCGTCTTAACAGGCGGTTGCCCCGCAGGTGCGGAGTAGCATCGATGGGTGCAGATGACCCCAGAGCCGGTTCCGGCCAATAGTGCAGGCCCGACAGGCAATGCAGCTCCGACAGGCAATGCAGGTCCGACAGGCGGTGCGGGCCCCGAAGCGGCGGCCACCGGCGCAGTGGCTTCTCCCGACGCCCCGCTGAGCCGCCCCGGCCTCATTTTCGCCGTGACCGCATACACGCTGTGGGGCGTTCTTCCGCTGTACTTCCTCCTGCTCGCGCCGACGGGCCCGTTCGAGCTTGTCGCGGCCCGCGTGATCTTCTCGCTGGTGTTCTGCATGTTCCTCCTGACGGTGACGCGCGGGTGGGCTCCCTTTCTCCAGCTCGCCAGGAATCCCCGGGTGTCTTTCACCCTCGGTCTCGCTGGCGTCCTCATCTTCGTCAACTGGCAGACGTACGTCTACGGAGTGCTCAACGGGCAGGTCGTCGAGACGGCGCTCGGTTACTTCATCAATCCCATCGTCACTGTTTTTCTCGGCGTGTTCTTTCTGCGCGAGAAGCTTCGCGTCGTGCAGTGGATCTCGGTCGGCATCAGCATTGCCGCGGTGCTCGTGCTCGCGATCGGCGCGCACGGCGTTCCGTGGATTGCCCTGATCCTCGCCTTTTCCTTCGGGCTCTACGGCTACATCAAGAAGCGGGTCGGGGGGACCGTCGACGCCGTCTCGGGGCTCACCCTCGAGACAGCGTGGCTCACGCCCCTCGCCGTCGTCCAACTCATCGTCGTCGGCTCCACCGCCGGACTGACCATCGGACAGGTCAGTGTCTTTCATACGGTGCTGCTCGTCGGTACCGGTGTGATCACGGCGGTGCCCCTGCTCTTCTTCGCCGCTGCGTCGCGTCGGCTTCCGCTCGTCTACATGGGCTTCATCCAGTTCTTCGCCCCCGTGATTCAGTTCCTCGTCGGGGTGCTCGTGCTCCACGAGGCCATGCCGGTGGAGCGGTGGATCGGGTTCATTCTGGTCTGGATTGCTCTCGTCGTCCTAACGGCGGACACGGTCATCAGTGCGCGCGGATCGCTCCGGCGACGCAATAAAGCTGCGTCTGAAGCGCCAGAACAGCTCTGATGCCGCTGAACTGTAACGATTGCGTCGCCGTTACACGTATGTAACGCCCACGTATTGTTCGGTGACGATTGCTCGAATATGTTGGCATCACGACAGTATTTAGCGCTGTCGGTTGGATACACGACACAGCATAGGAGCAACATGGGCGTCTTCACCCGGGCTACGGCCTCCCGCTCACGCACCCGCACGATCACACTGGGTTCTCTCGCAATCCTCGGAGCCAGCGCGCTGGTCCTCACCGGTTGCAGCAGCCCAGGTGGCGGCGAAGGTGACTCAGACCAGCCAGCAGGCGACCTGACACTCAAGATCGGCACGCAGCTGCCGCAGACAGGCAACCTCGCCTTCCTCGGCCCGCCCGAGGAAGCAGGAGTCGGCCTCGCGGCCAAGGAGATCAACGACGCCGACCTCGGGATCGAGATCGACGTTGTCTACGGTGACTCCGGAGACACCGACAACAAGGCATACGCAACCGAGGTGCCGCGACTTCTTCAGGAGGGCGTCTCGGCGATCATTGGCGCAGCCGCCAGTGGTGTGACCAAGCTCTTCATCGACCAGGTGACGGGCGAAGGCGTGATTCAGTTCTCGCCAGCCAACACCTCTGCGGACTTCACAACGTGGGACGACAACGGGCTGTTCTGGCGAACTGCCCCGAGTGACGTGCTGCAGGGTGAGGTCCTCGGAAACCTGATCGCTGAAGACGGCAACGAAACCCTCGGCATTCTCTACCTCAACGACTCGTACGGGACCGGCCTCGCCGAATTCACGACAGAGGCGTTCGAGAACGCGGGCGGCGAAGTCGTCGAACAGCAGTCGTACAACACGGGCGACACCTCGTTCGACGCTCAGGTCAGCGCACTGAAAGCGGCAAACCCCGACGCAATCGCCCTGATCGCGTTCGAGGAGACCAAGACGATCGTTCCCGCGCTCGCCGGGTTCCCGTCCGACAAGCTGTACTTCGTCGACGGCAACCTCGCCGACTACTCAGCCGATTTCCCTGCAGGTACCCTCACGGGCGCCAAGGGTACGCTGCCGGGTCTCGACACCGAGTCCCTCGGTGACTTCACCGACCGCCTGCAGGAGTTCTGGCAGGGCGAGGGCAACGAGGAGCTGAAGGACTACAGCTACGCGGCTGAATCCTACGACGCCGTCGTCCTTCTGGCGCTGGCCGCGATGGCGGCAGGCTCCACCGACGGCGAGGACATCGCAGGGAAACTCCAGGAGGTCTCTGGTGGTTCCGGTGACGGTACCACGTGCACGTCGTTCAGCGAGTGTGCTGAGCTGCTCAACGATGGCGAGACGATCGACTACGACGGAAACTCCGGCCCGGTCACGTTCGACGAGAACGGTGACCCGACCGAGGCAACGATCGGCGTCTTCCAGTACCTCGAAGACAACACCTACGAGCGCATCTCCGAGTAGTTCGTAACCGAAACACAACCGCAGGGCCACGGGAAACCGTGGCCCTGCCGTTCGTTAAGCCCGGCGCCACAGCCTCCCACCGCGCTGCGCTGGAGCGCGTCTCGTCCATTCACGTTCGGCAGACTCTCGTCATCCGGCCGGTGCTGTGTTAGCGTCATGTCACCCATTTGCGGGGAGGCGACCAGCCGCGTGTACCGGCCATCACAACGAAGTGAATGCACATGACACCACTCTCACGGCGCCAATTGCTCGGCGCTGGACTCAGCTCAGCAGCGCTCGCCATGCTTACCGGGTGCGCCACACCCGGGACCACGTCGGTCAACTCCCAACCGGTGATTGCCGCTGCCGGCGGCGGTGAAAAGATCACTCTGACCTACTGGGCCTGGCTCAAGGACCTCCAGAAGGTTGCCGACGTGTGGAACGCCTCGCACCCCGACGTGCAGGTCGAGGCCGTCTGGATCCCCGGCGGAAACGACGGCGGATACCAGCAGCTCTACGCGGCGCTTGCCGCGGGCGGCGGGCCGGACATCGGACAGGTGGAACTCCGATCCATTCCCGAGTTCATGCTCGTGAACGGGCTGGTGGACCTGTCACGGTACGGAGCCGACGACCACGCGGATCTCTATGACAAGACGCTCTGGAGCCAGGTGAGTTACGTGGACGGTGTCTATGGCATCCCGCAGGACTCAGGTCCCATGGCGATGTTCTACCAGCCCGAGGTGTTTGCCAGGGTAGGTGGATCTCCGCCGTCGACCTGGGACGACTGGCTCGGGCTCGCGCGAGAGCTTCGCGGCGCTGGCGCGTACATCGACTGCTTCCCACTCGCTGACGCATCCTTCTTTGCGGCGCTGGCCACCCAAGCCGGTGCGAGCTGGCTGAGGGCCGAGGACGACGGGTGGGTGATCAACATGACCGACGAATCCACCCTGCAGGTCGCGCGGTTCTTCGACGGCGCGATCGACGAGGACCTCGTTGAGAGCGGCTATGCGGCGTACTCGCCCGCCTGGTTCGCCGCAGCGGCCAACGGCGAGATGGCATCCGTCGTCACCGGCAGCTGGGGCGACGCCATTATCGAGGGCGTGAGCAACGGCGCGGGCAAATGGATGGCGGCACCCATGCCGACCTGGGGCGACTCAGGCTTCGGGTCGAGCTACCTGGGCGGCTCCACCGCGGCCGTCTTTGCCAACAGCGCCCACCCGAAGGAAGCCCTCGAGTTTGCGGTGTGGATGACCACCTCGCAGGAGGGCATCGACGCCATGATCGACAACAGCGGCATCGGCTGGTCGCCGGCGCCAGACGTGATCGGCGCGAAACGGGAGCAGCCATCCGAGTTCTTCAGCGGCCAGCGCTACAACGAGGAAGTCTTCGTCCCAGCGACCCTCCAGCAGAACGCCGAGTGGTCGTGGTGGCCCACAACGCAGCAGACCTTCAACATCCTGAGCGACGGCTTCCGGAAGAAAGCATCGGGAACCACGCTCGTCGACTCTCTCGCGACATCCGAGAGGCTCGTGATGAAGTCCTTCGAGAACAAGGGCCTCCGTATCCGCAAGGAGGAGTCGTGACGTCGACAACCGCTAGACCGGCAACCCGCAGTGCACCGGCAAAGCAGAGGGCGAGGGTCGCGGCAACGACCCGGGCCCCGTGGCTGCTTCTCGCGCCGTTCCTGGCGCTTTTCCTGCTCACCTTCATTCTCCCGATCCTGGTGGCGATCGGGTCGAGCTTTACGAGGGTCACGCGCAGGGGGCTGTTCGGTGAAGAGGGGGTGACCACCGAGTTCGCCTGGTTCAGCAACTACGCGCAGGCGCTCGCCGACGGCAACTTCGTCGCATCGATCGGGCGGATGCTGCTCTTCGGCATTGTGCAGGTTCCCATCATGATCGCCCTGTGCACCATTCTTGCGCTCATGCTCGAGTCGGCCTCAGCGAAGTGGCCCGGGTTCTTCCGCGCCGCCTATTTCCTGCCGTATGGCGTTCCCGGTGTGATCGCGACCATCCTGTGGTCGTTCCTCTATGTCCCCGGGCTCTCTCCGCTGTTCGACATCGCCGGACTGTTCGGCCTGACGCCCAACTTCCTCGGTGCCAGCACCGTGCTCTGGTCGATCGCGAATATCGTGACCTGGAGCTACACCGGATACAACATGCTCATCATCGTGGCTCAGCTCAAAGCGATCCCGGTCGAACTGTATGAAGCGGCAAAAGTGGACGGCGCGTCGACGCTCCGGGTCGCAACGAGCATCCAGCTCCCGCTCATTCGGCCGGCGCTGCTGCTCACCGCCGTGTTCTCCATCATCGGCACCCTGCAGCTGTTCGCGGAAGCCCAGGTGCTGCAGTCGGTCTCGCCGGCCATCGACAGCCAGTACACGCCCAACCTCAGCGCATACACGACGGCGTTCGCCTACAACGACTACAACGTCGCCGCTGCCCAGGCTGTGCTCATCGCCGTCGTGGCATTCGCACTCTCCTTTGCTTTCCTGAAGCTGACGAATCGGAAATCATCATGACCACAACGACGACACGTCAGACCGGACAGGCATCCGTTTCATCGTCAGCAACCGACGCGAACACCGCGGCGAAGAAGCGACGCACGCGTTCGAGGCGATCATCGTCGATCATCGTCACGGGGATCCTCACCGTCGTCGCGCTGTACTTCCTCATTCCGGTGTACTGGGTCGTCGTCGCTGCCACGAAGTCGACGGAGGACCTGTTCTCCACCTACGGGTTCTGGTTCGCCCCGACGTTCGCCCTGTGGGAGAACCTCGGCCAGGTGCTGAGCTACGACGGCGGTATCTTCGTGCGCTGGTTCGGCAACTCGGTGCTCTACGCCGGGGTCGGCGCGCTCCTCGCGACCTATTTTGCGGCCGCGGGAGGGTACGCGCTCGCGAAATACGAGTTCAAGGGCCGTGACCTCATCTTCGGCACCATCCTCGGCGGCGTGCTCGTGCCCGGGACGGCGACGGCACTCCCGCTCTTTCTGCTGTTCAGTCAGATGGGCATCGCCAACACCTACTGGAGCGTGCTGCTTCCGTCACTCGTTTCACCGTTCGGGCTGTTCCTGTGCCGCATCTACGCCCAGGCCACCGTCGATTCATCACTCGTCGAGGCCGCCCGCATCGACGGGGCCGGCGAGATCCGGATCTTCCACACCATCGGACTGAGAATCCTCACCCCGGCGCTCGTCACGGTATTTCTGTTCCAGCTGGTCGGCATCTGGAACAACTACTTCCTGCCCCTTGTGATGCTTTCTGACTCCGATCTCTACCCGATCACCCTCGGACTCAACAGTTGGTTGAGCCAGGTCGATAGGCTGCCAGAGTTCTATGAACTCACCACCGGCGGAGTTCTGTTGTCGATCATTCCGCTCGGCATCGCCATGATCGTGTTGCAGCGCTTCTGGCGCGGCGGCCTCACCGAAGGATCAGTCAAGTCGTGACATCCAGCTCCACAGCAGACAATTTCACACTCACCTCGAAAGGCCCGGGATCCGGACGACGATTGCCAGCACGGTCCTGGTTGAATTCGGATGCCGCGTCGCAGTCGCTGAACGGACAGTGGCGGTTCCGCCTGCTGGCAGGCACTCCGGGAACACCGGGCGCCGCTGGAGTGCTGCCCGATGGCGAAGCGGACACCGACGTTGCGACCGAGGAGTTCGACGACTCGGGCTGGGACACCCTCACGGTGCCGTCACACTGGGTCCTGCAGGGCGACGGTAAGTACGGGCTGCCGATCTACACGAACGTGCAGTACCCGTTCCCAGTGGAGCCTCCGCATGTGCCGGATGACAACCCGACGGGGGACTACCGTCGCACCTTTGAGCTCGCCGAGTCCTGGAGCGACGCCGCCCGGGTGGTGCTGCGCTTCGACGGCGTCGAGTCGCACTACCGCGTCTGGGTCAACGGGGCCGAGGTCGGGGTCGGCGTCGGTTCGAGGCTGGCCCAGGAGTTCGACGTCACCCCGGTCGTACGAACGGGCACCAACCTCATTGTGGTCAGGGTCTCCCAGTGGTCGGCCGCGAGCTACCTCGAAGACCAGGACCAGTGGTGGCTGCCCGGGATCTTCCGGGATGTGACTCTTCAGGCGCGTCCGGCCGGAGGCATCGACGACGTCTGGCTGCGCGCCGCGTACGACGGTGATGCCGCCGGCACTGGTGCCGGGACCGTTTCCGCGGAGATCACCGCGTCACCCGACGCGTATCCGGTGACGCTGAGAATCCCCGCCCTCGACGTCGACGTGACCTGGCCGTCGGCCGACGCCGTGGCATCCGTTTCCATCGACGCCGTCGAACCGTGGTCGGCGGAGAGCCCAACGCTCTACGACGCAACAGTGTTTAATCCGGCCGAGACGGTGTCGCTGCGCGTCGGCTTCCGCACCGTTGAGATCGTCGGCGACCGCTTCCTCGTGAACGGGCGCCGTGTCGTGTTCCACGGCATGAACCGACACGAAACCAACCCCGACCGCGGACGGGTGTTCGACGAGGACTCCGCCCGCGAAGATCTCTCGCTCATGAAGCGGTTCAACGTCAATGCCATCCGAACGAGCCACTATCCGCCCCACCCGCGCCTGCTCGACCTCGCCGACGAGCTCGGGTTCTGGGTCGTGCTCGAGTGCGACCTGGAGACCCACGGGTTCGAGGCACACGGCTGGGTCGACAACCCGAGCGACGACCCGACCTGGCGAGAGGCTTACCTCGACCGGATGGAACGCACTGTCGAGCGGGACAAGAACCACCCGTCGATCGTGATGTGGTCGCTCGGCAACGAGGCGGGCACCGGACAGAACCTCGCGGCGATGGCAGCGTGGACCCACGCGCGCGACACCAGCCGACCGGTCCACTACGAGGGCGACTACACCGGGTCATACACCGACGTGTACTCCCGGATGTATTCCTCCGTGCCCGAGACCGAAACGATCGGTCGGGACGATTCGTTCAACCTGTTGCTCGGGTGCTCGGCCGCCGAATCCGCGAGACAGCGTACGAAACCGTTCCTGCTCTGTGAGTACGTGCACGCCATGGGGAACGGACCAGGCGCGATCGACCAGTACGAGGATCTCGTCGATCGGTACCCGAGGCTCCACGGCGGCTTCGTCTGGGAGTGGCGAGACCACGGAATCCGCACGCACACCGCCGACGGCACCGAGTACTTCGGCTACGGCGGTGACTTCGGCGAGGTGGTCCACGACGGCAACTTCGTCATGGACGGCATGGTGCTCTCCGACTCCACGCCCACCCCGGGGCTCTACGAATACAAGCAGGTCGTCGCGCCGATCCGGCTGGGCTTCGACGTGGACGGGGACGGCGACAGGGTCGTCGTGGTGTCGAACCTGCGCCACACGACGGATGCCGCCGACGTTCTGTTCCGGTGGACCGCTGAGCACGACGGCACGACTGTCGCGACCGGGGAGCTCGAGGTCGCTGGTGCGACAGGGCTGGCGCTCGCCGCGGGGGAGTCGGCCACCGTCGCGGTGCCCTCGGTCGAGGTGGGGACCGGCGAAACCTGGTTCACGGTCGAGGCGGTGCTCCGTGAGGCGACGGCCTGGGCGGAGGCCGGTCACCGGATCTCGGCGGCACAGCTCGACCTCACCCCGCACGGTTCCGCCGGCACCAGCGTGCGGCCGCTGGCCTCCGTCTCTGCCGATGCCGGTGTCGGTGCCGACGGCATCCCGGCGTCCCTGGTACCTGCTTCCCTGGCCCTGGGGCCGGCGGTCTTCGAGAATGGACGACTGGCCTCGCTCGCCGGCGTTCCGGTGTCGGGCCCGCGCCTCGAACTGTGGCGGGCACCGACCGACAACGATCGTGGCGACGGACGGGGCTCGTACGATCTCGCCGACCCGACACTGGCGAACGGAAACGGGGCACCCGCACCGTCGTCCGCCGAGGTCTGGCGTGCGGCGGGCCTCGACCGGCTCACCGCACGGGTTGAGCGGGTCGACGTGGGAGCCGACGGCATCCGGATTCGGACCCGGTATTCCGCGGCCGAGCAGCGGAACGCCGTGATCGTCGAGGAGGACTGGCGCGTCGTGGACGGCCAGCTCGCCCTGCGGGCCGACATCGTGCCGAGCGCCGGCTGGAACATGGTGCTGCCGCGCATCGGACTGAGGTTCGACCTGCCCGCGAGCGTTGACCGGGCGTCCTGGTTCGGCGCTGGACCGCGCGAGTCGTACCCGGACTCGACGCGAGCGGCCCTCGTTGGCCGATACTCGGCGACACTCGACGAGCTCACTGTTCCGTACGCGATGCCGCAGGAGAGTGGACACCGGAGTGATCTTCGTGCGCTGACGCTCGGACGCGACGGCGGGGACTGGCTGCGGGTCGATACGGTGCCGGATGCCAGGGGCCGGCGGATCGGCTTCACTCTTGCCGCTCACACCGCGCAGCAGGTGGACGCCGCGAACCACCGGTACGAGCTACCCGAGAGCGAGGCCAGCTACCTCTACCTCGACGCTGCGCAGCACGGGCTCGGATCGCGGGCGTGTGGGCCCGATGTCTGGCCGGACTTCATCCTGCGGCCAGAGGCGCGGACGGTCACCCTGCGGTTCACAGCCATCGAGTAGCGCAGCGCCCCCTCACCCTCTGATCGACGAAACGCCCCGCAGGACTGCGGGGCGTTTCGGTCGTACGGGTGGCGCAGCTCAGTCGTCCTGGCCGAGCGTACCCAGGTAGAGGCCGATCACCTTGTCATCGTTCAGCAGCTCGCGACCGGTCCCGGTGTATGCGTCGGTTCCCTGGTCGAGAACGTAACCGCGGTCACAGATCTGCAGGCAGCGGCGGGCGTTCTGCTCGACCATGATGGTGGTCACACCGGCCTTGTTGATGTCGGAAACACGGATGAACGCATCGTCCTGCCGGACGGGGGAGAGGCCGGCGCTCGGCTCGTCGAGAAGAAGCACCGCGGGGTCCATCATCAACGCCCGCGACATGGCCACCATCTGGCGCTCACCACCGGACAGCGAGCCGGCCCGCTGCTTGAGCCGCTTGCCGAGCTCACCGAAAATCCCGGTGACGAACTCGAGTCGCTCTGCGTAGATTTTGGGCTTCTGGAACAGGCCCATCTGCAGGTTCTCTTCGATGGTGAGGCTCTGGAACACGTTGTTCGTCTGCGGCACGAAGCCGACGCCACGGGCGACGAGCTTGTCGGCCTTGAGCCCGGTGATGTCGTCGCCGTTGAGGCGGATCGATCCCTCACGCACCTTGACCTGGCCGAAGATGGCCTTGAGGAGGGTCGACTTTCCGGCACCGTTGGGTCCGATGATGCCGATGAGCTCACCCTTGGACGCCGTGAGGTTGGCGCTGTTGAGGATGTTGACGCCCGGCAGGTAGCCCGCCGTCACGTTTTCCACGCTGACGACGATCTCCGGAGCCATTGTTGCTGTCACTTGGTGTCCTCGTCCCTCGTCGGCCCAGCGGCGCGCGGATGTTCGATGTCGTGCTCGACGCCGGTTTCGGCGTCGATCTCCTCGAGCAGTTCTTCGACCTCCGGTGTAATCTCACCGGCGATCCTCCCCGTGACAACTCCGAGGTCGACGTCCTGGTGTGAACCGAGGTAGGCGTCGATGACAGCGGGGTTTTGCATCACGAGGTCTGGTGGACCTTCAGCGACGACCCTGCCCTCCGCCATCACCACGACCCAGTCGGCGATGTGGCGAACCATCTGCATGTCGTGTTCGACGAACAGCACACTCATTCCCTGGACCTTGAGGTCGAGGATGTGTTCGAGCAGCGACTGGGTCAGCGCGGGGTTCACGCCGGCCATCGGCTCGTCGAGCATGACGAGCTTGGGCTCGCTCATGAGTGCGCGGGCCATCTCGAGAAGCTTTCGCTGCCCGCCGGAGAGGCTCGCGGCGAAATCGTCCTTCTTGGTGTCGAGCTTGAACCGGGCGAGGATGTCGAGCGCTCGCTCCTCGATCTCCTCTTCCTGCTTCTGCCACAGCGGTTTGATGAGGCTCGAGAAGATCCCCTCGCCCTTCTGCTTCTGCGAGCCGAGTTTCATGTTCTCGAGCACGGTCAGCAGGCCGAGGGCCTTGGTGAGCTGGAACGTACGGACCTGGCCCATTCGTGCGACCTTAAACGCTGGAACACCGTTGAGCTGTGTTCCGTCGAACACCCAGGTCCCGGTGTCCGGCTTGTCGAAGCCGGTGAGCAGGTTGAACAGTGTCGTCTTTCCCGCCCCGTTCGGTCCGATCAGCGCCGTGATGGCGTTCCGGGGGATTTCGAGGTGTTCGACGTCGACGGCCTTGAGCCCGCCGAACTGCCTGGTCACGTTGTCGGCGATGATGATCGGGTCGACCTTCGCGACGCCGGGGACGGCGTCGCCGATGTGAAGTCCCGTGGATTTCACCGGTTTGACGGATGCTGCGTCACTACTTGACAAAGGTCAGCTCCTTCTTATTTCCGAGGATGCCCTGTGGTCGATAAATAACGATCAGCATCAGGGCGAGTCCGACGAGGATGTAGCGGACTGTTGCCGCCTGAGTCGTCGACATGAACGGCAGGATGCCGCTCGACGCGAGCTCGGGGAGGACATTCGACAGGAAGCCCATGATGACCCAGAAGATCACGGCACCCAGCAACGGCCCGAAGACCGTCGCGGCACCGCCCAGCAGGAGGATGGTCCAGATGAAGAACGTCAGGCTCGTCACGTAGACACTCGGCACGACGGCGGAGGGAAGTGCGAACACCACCCCGCCGAGGGCGCCGAACATGCCACCGACGATGAGCGCCTGCATCTTGTAGGCGAAGACGTTCTTACCGAGCGCGCGCACGGCATCCTCGTCTTCACGGATGCCCTTGAGCACCCGTCCCCACGGGCTGCGCATGAGCAGCCAGACGAGGAGCACGGCGACGGCCAGGAGGCAGATGCCGAAGACACGGACCCACCAGCCGTTCTCGTTGTAAGTCCACGGGCCGAAGCCGTAGGTGCCCTCGGGGAAGGGGTTCGCGGCACGGAAGCCCGCGTGGTAGTTGCCGAGCCCGTCTGCCGAGTTGGTGATGTCGTCGAAGACCTGGGTGGTGAAGAGTAGTCG
Organism: Mycetocola sp. Y442; assembly: GCF_056898615.1. NCBI lineage: Bacteria > Bacillati > Actinomycetota > Actinomycetes > Micrococcales > Microbacteriaceae > Mycetocola > Mycetocola sp. Y442. The sequence goes on along the minus strand of NZ_JBXHBV010000001.1, from coordinate 1,268,449 downwards.
AACGATCTCCGCCGCCGCGATCGTGGTGATCGCGAGGTAGTCGGCGCGCAGTCTCAGTGTCGGGATACCGAGAATGAGGGCGAAGACGACGGATGCCCCACAGCCGACGAGAATTCCGGCCCACCACGGCAGCCCGAAGGTCAGGATGGAAATGGCGTACCCGTATGCGCCGAGCGCCATGAAGGCGGCCATACCGAAGTTGAGCAGTCCGCCGTATCCAAAGTGGACGGCGAGGCCGAGGGCGGCAAGCGCGTACGCGATCGTCTCAGGGCTAATCAGCCAGGAGGCGGTGTTTGAAAGAATTGATCCCCAGTCCATGGCGTCCTCCTATCCAATTCTCTCTTTGCGGCCCAGAAGTCCCTGGGGTTTCACGAGCAGGACGGCGATGAGCACGACCAGTGCACCGACGTACTTGATGTCAGACGGGATCCACAGCGTCGAGACTTCGACGAGGAGGCCGACGATGATCGCACCGATGAGTGCGCCGAACGCTGTACCGAGCCCACCGAGGACTATCGCGCCGAAGACAAGCAGCAGGATCTGCGTACCCATGTCCCACTTGATGCCCGGGCGGAAATAGGCCCAGAGGATACCCGCGAGGCCGGCGAGGGCTGCCGCGAGGATCCAGACGATCCGGATCACCCTGTCGACATCGATGCCGCTCGCTGCGGCGAGGGAGGGGTTGTCCGAGATCGCCCGAGTTGCCTTACCGGTTCGGGTCCGCAGCAACCACCAGGCGACAGCGAGGAGAACGACCGCCGAAACGGCCATGCTCACCATGTCGGTGACGGAGAGTGCGACACTGCCGAACAGTGTGATCCGCTCCTCACCGGAACCGGGCAACTGGTAGGTGCTTCCGCCGATGAAGTAGAGGAAGACGTACCTGATGAGCAGCGAGAGGCCGATGGAGACGATCATCACCTGGACGATGCCGATGCCCTTTCGCCTCAGCGGTCTCCAGAGCCCGGCGTCGAGGGTGAACCCGAAGAGCGCGCTCATCAGGACCGCAGCTGCGAGAGCGCCCCAGAGCGGCCACTGGAGGACGTTGGCGAAGACATAGGCCATCACCGCCCCGAACGTCACCATTTCACCGTGCGCGAAGTTCGACAGTCCGGTCGTTCCGAAGACCAGGGATGCCCCAACGGCAGCGAGTGCGAGCAGGAGCCCGAAGTTGAGTCCGTTGACGATTCGTTCCGCCAACTGGTCCCAGAAGCTCACTGTGACGCGGACTCCCTCGCCGAGGAAGTAGTTCACGATCTTGGAGTTTGTGAGCGCGATCTCGGCTTCGACGGCTGCGGAGCCTTCGGCGACGATCACGCCCTCCGGGAGTGTCTCCTCGACCAGGGTTACCGTGTAGGTGCCTTTCTCCGGCACCCCGATCTTCCACTTGCCGTCCGCGGCGGTGTCAACCTCTGCGTCATAGCCATTGCCTTCGACAGTGATTGTCACGCCCTCGAGCGGTTCGCTGTCGTACTTGACGTTGCCCGCGAAGTAGAAGTCATACTCCGTTCCGACCTCATCGGCCTGCGCCGGCGCCGCAGAAAACGATTGAAACGCAAGCGTCGCAAAAAGAAATCCGAGGAACAGCAACAGGGTGCGCTTGTGGCGCGGGGCGTGGGCTGAATGAGTGAGACTCACTGCACCTCCAGAACGGGACCGCCAGGTCCCTCGAGTGAAGAGACCGCCAGATCTCTTGTGGTTCTTCGCCGAACGGCTCGGTTTGACGATACGACCCGATTATGACCTACATGTTTCGTACATGGGTATTCCTCACATCAATGTCGGAAGTGCCGGGCATAATCGTTACCTTCCAGCGGTTAGCATTAAGTACCGGTGAGATGTGCGCTTGTACGCGGCATCCGTTACCTCACGACACCGGAAAACAGCGCTTCTGTGAAGGGATGCAATGGAAAACTCAGACCCATTTGGCTTCGTCGGTCTCACCTATGATGATGTCCTTCTTCTCCCCGGACACACCGACGTCATTCCAAGTGAGGCCGAGACGTTTTCTCGACTGACCAAACGCATCACTGTGGCTACGCCGCTGCTCTCGAGCGCGATGGACACGGTCACCGAGTCCCGGATGGCCGTCGCGATGGCGAGGCAGGGCGGAATCGGGATCCTGCACCGCAACCTGTCGATCGGCGACCAGGCCGCGCAGGTTGACCTCGTCAAGCGCAGTGAGTCCGGCATGATTACCAACCCCGTCACGACGACGCCGACGGCCACCGTCGCTGAGGTCGACGCCCTGTGCCGTAACTTCCGGGTATCGGGCCTCCCGGTGATCGACACCGACGGAGTGCTCGTCGGAATCATCACCAACCGCGACATGCGATTCGTCGGTGCGCAGGAGAAGGCAACGACACCGGTCAGCGCCGTCATGTCGAAGATGCCGCTCATCACCGCGCCCGTCGGCATCAGCCCCGAAGACGCGATTTCGATCCTTGCCGAGCACCGCATCGAAAAGCTTCCACTCGTCGACGCCGCCGGCAAGCTCAAGGGCCTCATCACTGTCAAGGACTTCGACAAGCGGGAGAAGTACCCGCTCGCGACGAAGGACGACTCCGGGCGCCTCCGCGTCGGTGCAGCCATCGGCTTCTTCGGTGACGCCTGGCAGCGTGCCGGTGCACTGCTCGACGCCGGTGTCGATGTACTCGTCGTCGACACCGCCAACGGCGATTCGGCCGGCGTTCTCGACATCATCCGCAAACTGAAGTCGGACAAGGCGTTCGACGGCGTCGACGTGATCGGCGGAAACGTCGCGACGCGCGACGGAGCAAAGGCGATCGCCGAAGCAGGAGCTGACGCAGTGAAGGTCGGTGTCGGACCCGGCTCGATCTGCACCACTCGCGTCGTCGCCGGTGTCGGCGTTCCGCAGATCACCGCGGTGTACCAGGCATCGCTCGCGGCCCGCGAATACGATGTGCCGGTCATCGCCGATGGAGGCCTGCAGTACTCGGGCGACATCGCCAAGGCGCTCGTCGCCGGTGCAGACACCGTCATGCTCGGCTCGCTTCTCGCCGGCTGCGACGAGAGCCCCGGCGAACTCGTGTTCGTCAACGGCAAACAGTTCAAGATGTACCGCGGAATGGGATCGCTCGGTGCGCTCCAGACCCGCGGCGAGAAGACCTCGTACTCCAAGGACCGGTACTTCCAGTCCGACGTTCCGAGCGACGACAAGCTCATCCCAGAGGGCATCGAGGGTCAGGTTCCGTATCGCGGGCCGCTCTCGTCCGTCGCCTACCAGCTCATCGGCGGCCTGCGCCAGTCGATGTTCTACGTCGGTGCTCGCACCATCGAAGAGCTCAAGGCGAAGGGCAAGTTCGTTCGCATCACCCCGGCCGGACTCAAGGAGTCGCACCCGCACGACGTGCAGATCGTGGTCGAGGCCCCGAACTACAGCCGCTAGACCAATCCTCCGAAAACCCGCACGAGCACACAGCTCGTGCGGGTTTTTGAGTTAAGTCAGCCGCTTCGTCCAGGCATGGGTGGAAGACTCCCACCGCAGTTGCCAGCCCGGCTGCCGCGAGCCACCCCGGCTGCCGCGAGCGACCTGGAAGCTCGAACGGTAGGCTTGGGGACGTGAGTATGGAAACTGAGATCGGCGCTTCCAAGCGCGCACGCCGTGCATATGCCTTCGACGACATCGCGGTGGTACCGTCGCGTCGAACGAGAGACCCCGAAGACGTCTCCGTCGGCTGGTCGATCGACGCATACTCCTTCGACATTCCGTTCCTCGCCGCGCCGATGGACTCGGTCGTCTCACCCGCGACCGCGATCATGATGGGCAAGCTCGGTGGAGTCGGCGTACTCGACCTCGAGGGCCTGTGGACCCGATACGAGGATCCCGAGCCGTTGCTCGCTGAAATCCGTGGGCTGAGCGACGAGCTTTCGACGGCGCGCATGCAGGAGATCTACTCCGAGCCGATCAAGCCCGAGCTCGTCACGGCCCGGCTTGCCGAGATCCGTGCGGCAGGCGTCACCGTTGCCGGCGCGTTGTCGCCACAGCGCACGCAGGAGCTCTACCAGACGGTGGTCGCCGCTGGCGTCGACCTCTTCGTCATCCGCGGCACAACCGTGTCTGCCGAGCACGTCTCCCGCAACCAGGAACCGCTCAACCTCAAGGAGTTCATCTACGAACTCGACGTCCCCGTGATCGTCGGTGGCGCTGCGACCTACACGGCTGCGCTTCACCTCATGCGCACCGGTGCGGCCGGCGTCCTCGTCGGATTCGGCGGGGGAGCCGCGTCAACCACCCGCGCGACCCTCGGCATCCACGCCCCCATGGCGACAGCCGTTGCAGACATCGCCGGCGCCCGGCGTGACTACATGGACGAGTCCGGTGGCCGCTACGTGCACGTCATCGCCGACGGCGGTCTCGGCACCGCCGGCGACATCGTCAAGGCTGTCGCGTGTGGTGCGGATGCCGTCATGCTCGGTACAACCCTCGCTCGGGCAACCGATGCACCCGGTGGCGGTTACCACTGGGGCACAGAGGCGTACCACTCCGAGCTCCCTCGCGGCCGACGCGTCGAAGTCGGCCAGATCGGCACCCTCGAGCAAGTCCTCTACGGACCGGCATCCGTCGCTGACGGCAAGGCCAACCTCGTCGGCGCGCTTCGCCGGTCGATGGCGACCACGGGGTACTCAGACCTCAAGGAGTTCCAGCGGGTCGAGGTCGTTCTCGCCCCGTACCGCACGAACTAAGGCCCCGCACCGCCCGCATAGAGTGGGGCGTCAGCCGCGGATCCTGCGGACCACGTTGGTGTTCGCGAGGTCGATGAGTTCCTCACCACGGCCGGACAGTACTGTGCGGATCGCGTAGAGCGTGAAGCCCTTCGCCTGCTCGGCGGTGATCGACGGCGGCAGGGAGAGTTCCTGCCGCGCGGTCACGACATCGATCAGGGCCGGTCCGTCGTGCGCGAACGCTGCGCTGAGCGCGGCGGCCAGGTCATTCGGCCGCTCGACGCGCTGGCCGTGGATGCCCATCGCGTTCGCGACGTCGGCGAAGTTCGGGTTCACGAGTCCCGTGCCGTAATTCACGAGGCCCGCCGCTTTCATTTCGAGCTCGACGAAATTGAGCGACGAGTTGTTGAAGACGACGATCTTGACGGGCAATCGATTCTGGGCGAGGCTCACGAGTTCCCCCAGCAGCATCGTGAGGCCGCCGTCGCCCGCGAGCGCGACGACCTGGCGCCCGGGGTGGGACGCCTGTGCGCCGATCGACTGCGAGAGAGCGTTGGCCATCGTGCCGTGGGTAAACGAACCGATCAGGCGGCGCCTGCCGTTCATGGTGAGGTAGCGGCAGGCCCAGACCACGGGTGAACCAACATCCGGGATGAACACAGCGTCGTCGTTCGCCGTCTCGTCGACCAGTCTGGCGAGGTACTGCGGATGAATCGGTGCACGATTGCTGTCGTTGGTCGCGAGGTCATCGAGGCCCTTTCGCGCCTTCCGGTAGTGCTTGAGCGACGACTCGAGGTGGTCGCGGTTCGTCTTGTACTGGACAAGACTCTCCAGGGCGCGAGCCGTCTCGCGCACCGTGCCGACGAGGCCGAGATCCAGCGGAGTTCGCCTGCCGAGCTGCTCGCCCCGCACGTCGACCTGAATTTTCACGGCCTTCTCGGGGTAGAACTGCTGGTACGGAAAGTCGGTGCCGAGCATGAGCAGGGCATCGCAGCTCTCCATCGCACGGTATCCCGAACTGAACCCGAGTAGTCCGGTCATGCCGACATCGAACGGGTTGTCGTACTCGATGTGTTCCTTGCCCCTCAGGGCATGCACGATCGGTGCTCCGAGGGCGCGGGCGAGCGCAACGACCTCGACGTGTGCTCCTGCCACGCCCGCGCCGGCGAGAATGGTCACCCGTGGCGCGGCATCCAGCAGTCGAACAGCCTCAGCGAGTCCGTCCGCGTCCGGGAGAACCGTGCTGTGGGTCGGCCGGATCGATACGGTTCTCGGCGCTTCAGCCTTCTGCTGGAGGATGTCACCGGGAATGACGACAACGGCAACACCCCTCTTCTCGATCGCCGTCCGCATCGCGATCTCGAGGATGCGGGGCATCTGCGCCGCCGAACTCACGAGCTCGCAGTACACGCTGCACTCCCGGAAGAGTTCCTCGGGGTGGGTCTCCTGGAAGTACGAGCTGCCGATCTCGGTGCTCGGGAGGTGGGTGGCAAGAGCGAGCACGGGAACCCGCGACCGTTGGGCGTCGAACAGCCCGTTGATGAGATGCAGGTTTCCCGGGCCGGCACTGGCGGCACACACCGCCAGCTGCCCGGTGAGTCCCGCCTCAGCGGACGCGGCGAGAGCCGCGGCTTCTTCGTGCCGGACAAGCACCCAGTCGATCGAGCCGTCAGCGCGGAGAGCCTCCGTGAATCCGTTGACCGAGTCTCCTGGGATGCCGTACACCCGCTTTATCCCGCTCGCCACAAGCGTGTCGACGATGTTCGCTGCGATCGTTGCCATGATCCCTCGGTTCTTCAGACTCGTACGTTCTCAGGCCGGTGCGTTCTCGTGTGGTGCGTGCTCGTCGAGTCCAGCACACGCGGCCGTGATTGTTAAGGGCCGGAGCGCACAGGGCTCGCGTACGCAGCCCACAGGCCATTCCCTGCTTGAGCCTGTTGTCAGGGTCAGAGGCGTGCATTAGCGTCGAGTGGAAGAGGGGTGGCGTAGCCTGTCGGTGCCATCACCAATGAGCGTCCGGCGACCGTGGCAGGCTCGGTTGCCAGGAGAGGCAGTCATGGCCAATTCCAACACAGTGAGTCACTCGACGAAGCTCGGCCCGGTCGAGCGTGCGGCGGCCATTGAAGCGCTGAAATCCAAGGAACTCGATGTGCTCGTCGTCGGCGGCGGCATCGTCGGGGCGGGAAGCGCACTGGATGCCGTCACGCGCGGCCTGTCCACCGGCATCCTGGAGGCACGCGACTGGTCGAGCGGGACATCCAGCCGGTCATCGAAGCTTGTCCACGGCGGCATCCGTTACCTCGAGCAACTCGACTTCCGGCTGGTCCGCGAGGCGCTCATCGAGCGAGGGTTGCTGCTGCAGCGGATCGCGCCTCACCTCGTGAAGCCCGTGCGGTTCCTTTACCCGCTCAACCGACCGCTGTTCGAGCGCCTGTATATCGGTGCCGGCATGCTCCTGTACGACGTGTTCAGCTACACGGGCGGCCGCCCGCCCGGTGTGCCGCACCACCGCCACCTCCTCAAGCGTCAGGTGCAGCGGGCGATTCCTTCGCTCCGCAACAACGCGTTCGTCGGCGGGATCACTTACTACGACGCCCAGGTCGACGACGCGCGCTACAACATGTCGGTCGTCCGCACCGCGTCCTCGTACGGGGCTCACGCGGCGAGTCGGGTTCGGGTCGAGGGTTTCCTCAAGGTGGGCCAGCGGGTCGTCGGGGTGAAGGCACACGATCTTCAGACCGGTGAGCGCTTCGACGTTCGTGCAAAGCAGGTGGTCAACGCAACCGGCGTGTGGACCGACGACACCCAGGCCATGGTTGGTGAGCGTGGCCAGTTCAAGGTCCGCGCGTCGAAGGGCATCCATCTCCTCGTTCCGCGTGACAGGTTCCAGTCGACCATGGGCCTTCTGCTCCGCACCGAGAAGAGCGTTCTGTTCGTCATTCCGTGGGGCAGGCACTGGATCATCGGCACGACGGACACGGACTGGAACCTCGACAAGGCGCACCCAGCGGCTACCGCTGCCGACATCGATTACCTCCTCGAGCACGTGAACAAGATCCTTGCCGTTCCCCTGACTCGTGACGATGTCGAGGGTGTGTACGCGGGGCTCAGGCCGTTGCTCGCCGGCGAGAGTGACCAGACATCAAAGCTGTCCCGCGAGCACCTCGTCGCTCACTCGGTGCCCGGCCTCGTTGTGATCGCCGGTGGCAAGTGGACGACATACCGGGTCATGGCGAAGGACGCGATTGACGCGGCCGCTGACGCCCTCGACGGAAAGGTCCCGGCATCCACAACGGACAACATCGCGCTTCTCGGCGCGGAGGGCTACCAGGCGGCATGGAATAAGCGTGCCAAGATCGCGAGGGCGTTCGGCGTGCACACCGCGCGGATCGAGCACCTGCTCAACCGGTACGGTGTGCTCACCGACGAGTTGCTCGATTTGATCAGGACGAGGCCGGAGCTGGCCGATCCACTGCCGGGAGCTGACGACTACATCGGCGCCGAGGTTGTCTACGCCGCATCGCACGAGGGCGCGCTCCACCTGGACGACGTCCTCGCTCGCCGCACCCGGATCTCGATCGAGTCCTGGGACCGCGGCGTGTCTGCGGCCCCCGTTGCCGCTCAGCTGATGGCCGAGGTGCTCGACTGGGACCAGGAGCGCACGGACCACGAGGTTGCCGTCTACCTCGCGCGGGTGGCCGCGGAGCGGGCGTCGCAGGAACAACCTGATGACGAATCAGCCGACCGAATCCGGCTCGAAGCTCCCGAGATCGTCGCTCCGTAGCTCATCCCGCAGTTCGGTCGACCGCCGCCCGGGGACGGGCGGCGGTCGCGCGCTGCCTCCGGATTGCCGGTAACGCTCGGATAGACTGGGAGGACTTCCCACATACCCTAGGAGTCCGGCCATGGTTGACGTTCGTCGGGTGAAGCTCCCCGGTGTGGGAGTGTTGCACACCTTCATCACCGCTGACGGAGGCAAGGTCGGCGTGATCGCACACCGTTCCGGGCACAGCGATCTCATCACCTTCGCCGACGACGAAGACGGATCCGACGCCAGCAAGGTGTCACTGAGGCTTCGGGAAGACGAGGCGCACACTCTCGCCGAGCTGCTCGGCGGAACCCAGATCACCGAATCGCTGAGCGCTCTCGATCGCATTCCCGGCCTCAGCATCGACTGGTTCACCGTCGACTACGACGACCACATCGCCGGGCAACCACTCGGCGACCCGGCCGACCGCGGAATCGTCGGCCTGACCGTCGTCGCTGTTGTTCGTGGAGAGTCGGCGAACCCGGCGCCGAGCGAGGATTTCCGGGTGTTCCCCGGTGACACGCTCGTGGTGGCCGGAAGCCCTGAGAAGGTGGCGAAGGCGTTCGCGTTCTTCCGCACCGGGGCATCACGCCTCTCCGGTTCTCAAGACAGTCCGCCGGGAGTGTGACGCGGATGATCGCAACCGCAGCAGGAGAAGCCTCCCACCTGGGAACCGATCTCGTCGTTCTCGGGACTCTGCTGGTTGCCGCGTACATTCTGGGACGGCTCGGCAAAACCATCGGGCTTCCCGCCATCCCGATCTACATGATCGTCGGCTTTCTCGCGAGCCCGAACAACGGATGGTTTCCGCTCAACTTTGAGAGCGGGTACATCGAACTCATTGCCGTGTTCGGCCTGATTCTGCTTCTGTTTAACCTCGGGCTCGAGTTCGATCAGGACGAGTTCTTCGGCAACGCCGGGAAGCTGCTGATCTCAGGTGGCTCCTACCTCGTTCTGTTGATGGGAGCCGGCCTCGTCTTCGGCTTCGCGCTCGGCTGGGGTACCAAGGAAGCCCTCATCATCGCCGGGATCATCGGGACGTCATCGAGCGCGATCGTCACCAAGCTGCTCATCGAACTCAATCGCCTCGCGAACCGCGAGACGCCGATGATCCTCGGCGTCACCGTGGTGCAGGACATCTTCCTTGCGATTTACCTTGCGATTGTCTCTGTCGTGCTGAGCGGTGAAAACGAACCATGGCTCGTCGTCGGAAAACTCGCCATTGCGTTCACCTTCCTCGTCGTGATGTTCAGCATCGCGCGGTGGGGAGGAGCGTTCGTTGGGCGGTTGTTCCGCACGAAGGACGATGAGCTGTTCACCATTCTGTTCTTCGGGCTCGCCGTAATGTTCGGCGGGCTCGGAGAGGTGCTCGGTGTCAGCGACGCGATCGGCGCCTTCCTCATCGGTCTCGTGCTCGGCGCGACGCGGTACAGCGCCAAGATCGAGCATGTGTCGGTGCCGCTGCGTGACGTCTTCGGGGCGTTCTTCTTCCTCAACTTCGGCCTCGGCCTCGACCCGACCGAGTTCCCGCTCGTCATCGGGCCGGTAATCATCGCCGTCGTCCTCACGCTCGTGCTCAACGTCGTCGCCGGTCAGTTCATGGCCAGGCTCTACGGCTTCAGCGCACAGGCCGGAATCAACGCGGCAGCAATCCTGATGAACCGTGGTGAGTTCGCCCTCATCCTGGCCATTCTCGCGCTCACGGCCGGGCTCGACCCCCGGCTGCAACCGTTCGCCGGGCTCTACGTGCTCGTCGTCAGCGTGATGGGTCCGCTCCTCGCATCCAACTCCGAACGCATCGGCGCTGCTGTGCTCCGTACCAAGCGCAAAACCCCGGTTCGGCCCCGCGATCCGATGCTCGCCGAAGAGATCGCGCTCGTCGACGCCGCGACGGCGGGCGACTCCGCGCCCGAATCGACCGCGACGGCGCGGGCCATCGACCGAATCGTCGAGCAGGCGATGAACCAGCGTGACACCCCACCCGAAAAGACGAAGCGAGACGACGATTACTAGCAACACCCCGGCACCGGCTGACCCGGCCGAACCCCGCAAGACCCTGTTCCGCACAATGCTCGAGCCACGCTGGATCGCGATGCTCCTGCTCGCACTGCTCGTGTCAGGTGCGTTCGCGTGGCTCGGCCAGTGGCAACTCGAACGCGCGGTGACCTCCACAGAAACCGTCGACCAGCCCACCGAGCGGGTCCGGCCCCTCGCGGACGTCGCCGAGACCGGCGGTCCTCTCCGCGACAGCGTCATCGGCCAGCTGGTCGAGGTCGACGGGGTCCTGGTGCCCGGCGATTACCTCGTCGTGAGCGAGCGCCTGAACCTCGGTGAGACGGGATACTGGGTCACCGGGCACCTCCAGGCGGACGCCGAGCCACAGGCCTCCATCGCCGTCGCGCTCGGCTGGACACCCGACCGGGACGTTGCTGACGACGCTGTCACTGGCCTGAACGCTCGCGCCGAGGCATCCGTCGTCACCGTCACCGGCAGACTCAACGCGTCACAGGCGCCTGAACTGCCGGAGGATGACGCCGACCCGTTCGAAATCACGACGATGTCGATGGCCGCGTTCGTCAACATCTGGAGCGACCTCGGGGACAGGCCCGTCTACAACGGATACGTCGTTGCGGACGAGGCGCCTGAGGGGCTCACCGTCATCGATGCGCCGCCCGTTGAAGAAGGGGTCACGCTCAACTGGCTGAACATCTTCTACGCCGCAGAATGGATCGTCTTCGCCGGTTTCGCGGTCTTCGTCTGGTACCACCTGGTGAAGGATGCCTGGACGCGTCGTGAGGAAGAGGCTGAGCTCGAACGCTCAGAATCGGACACGTAGACTAGAGATATGCCACTTGAACCTCGCGAGAGCGCTTTGCCGCGGATCGCCGGCGCACTGAAGTTCTACCAGATCGCATCGATCATCACGGGAATCATGCTGCTCGCGCTCTGCGCCGAGATGCTGATGAAGTACGCATTCGGGCTCGAACTCGAACTCGGCGGCGCATACGGATTCCTGGCCTTCGTGCCGAGCGGATCCGCACAGGCCATCAACCTCTCGACCGGGATCCTGATCGCGCACGGCTGGTTCTACGTCCTGTACCTGTTCAGCAACTTCCGGCTGTGGAGCCTGATGCGCTGGGAATTCCCCCGGCTGATCATCCTCGCCCTCGGCGGAGTGATCCCGTTCCTGTCGTTCTTCCTCGAATCACGGATTGCCCGCGAGGTGCGCACGTACCTCGCCTCACGTGCCGAGCGCACGGCATCCGTTTCATCTGCTGCACCAAATTCCAACCCTGTGGAGGCATCTCATTAGCGAGCAGGCAACCAACGCCCGCCCCGTTCTCGTCGTCGACTTCGGCGCCCAGTACGCCCAACTCATCGCACGCCGCGTGCGTGAAGCGGGGGTCTATTCCGAAATCGTGCCTCACTCGATCACCGCAGCTGAGGTGGCCGAGAAAAACCCCGTCGGCATCGTCCTGTCCGGTGGACCGTCGAGCGTGTACGAAGACGGCGCCCCCGCTCTCGACTCGCAAATCTTCGACCTCGACGTGCCGACGCTCGGTATTTGCTACGGCTTCCAGGTCATGGCCCGTGCACTCGGCGGCGAGGTGGCGAACACCGGCCTGCGCGAGTACGGATCGACCGACGCATCGCTCTCGACCGACGGTGGCGTCCTGCTCGACGGGCAGCCCGCCGACCAAACCGTGTGGATGAGCCACGGCGACTCGGTCGCGAAGGCGCCGGAGGGCTTCACCGTCCTCGCGTCGACGGCGTCGACCCCTGTCGCCGCGTTCGGCAACGACGAGCGCAAGCTCTACGGTGTGCAGTGGCACCCCGAGGTGAAGCACTCGGCGTATGGCCAGAACGTGCTCGAGAACTTCCTGCACCGTGCCGCCGGCATCCCCTCCGACTGGAACCCCGGCAACGTCATCGCCGAGCAGGTCGAGCGCATTCGCGCCCAGATCGGCACCGGCAAGGTCATCTGCGGCCTCTCCGGGGGAGTCGACTCCGCTGTTGCCGCTGCCCTCGTGCACAAGGCCGTCGGCGACCAGCTCGTCTGCGTCTTCGTCGACCACGGTCTTCTCCGCCAGGACGAGCGCAAACAGGTCGAAGAGGACTACGTCGCGGCAACCGGCGTGCGTCTCATCACCATCGACGCTCGTGAGCAGTTTCTCAACGCCCTCGCCGGTGTCAGCGACCCGGAGACGAAGCGCAAGATCATCGGCCGTGAGTTCATCCGCACCTTCGAGAAGGCACAGGCAGACCTCATTGCTGAGTCGCTCGAGGACGACGGTGACCCCATTGCATTCCTCGTGCAGGGCACCCTGTACCCGGATGTCGTCGAGTCCGGCGGCGGAACCGGAACCGCGAACATCAAGAGCCACCACAACGTCGGCGGCCTTCCCGACGACCTCACTTTCGAGCTCGTCGAACCGCTTCGCACCCTGTTCAAGGACGAGGTCCGCGCGATCGGTCGCGAGCTCGGGCTTCCCGAGGTCATCGTCGGTCGCCAGCCGTTCCCCGGCCCAGGCCTCGGTATCCGCATCGTCGGTGAGGTCACCGCTGAGCGTCTCGAACTGCTGCGCAAGGCGGATGCCATCGCTCGCTTCGAGCTGTCGGCCGCCGGTCTCGACAGCGAAATCTGGCAGTGCCCTGTTGTGCTTCTCGCCGATGTTCGCTCGGTCGGCGTGCAGGGAGACGGACGCACCTACGGGCATCCGATCGTCCTTCGCCCGGTCAGCTCAGAGGACGCCATGACGGCGGACTGGACGCGACTGCCGTACGACGTGCTCGCGAAGATCTCGAACCGGATCACGAACGAGGTGGACGGCGTGAACCGCGTCGTTCTCGACGTCACGTCGAAGCCACCGGGAACTATTGAGTGGGAGTAGGGGTGACGGCGGAAAGCCGATCATTTTCTCCTCAGCTCAGACAATGACGATTCCAGGACCGGCTCGCTGAGCGGTCCTGTTTCGTTCTAACCGCGCCGCCCAGCCGAGAGACGAGCCGGTCCTGAAATCGCCATAACTCGGCACCCCGAAAACGATCGGCTTTCCGCCTGCGTGAGGCTTGAGGGTCGGGATGCGTGTGAGGGCGAAGGCGGGGACTTCCAGGAGATCGCACGGTTATCAGGACGGTATTCGCGAGTTCGTCCTGATTGGCGTGCGATCTCCTGTTAATCGGTTGAGGCTGAGAGAAGGACAAAGGGGCGAGGCAAGGACTGTTACGGGGCCGGCGTCCTTGTGTGGCCGCTATCTCCTTATCTCGGAGGGGCTCGGGTCCCTTATGTCGGAGTGACTCGGCCTCTGCGAGGCGGCGGGGTGTACGTGTCCATGCGCACCAGGACGACACCGGCGAGGATACCGAGCCCGCCGAGGAGCTGCAGGAGGCTGGGCAGTTCGGCGAGCAGGAGCCACGACACGAGCACTGCGAGCACGACCTCGGACAGGCCGACGAAGGAGGCGATCCGCGTGCCGAGGCGAGCGGTCGCAATGATGCCGGTGAGGTAGGCGGCCGCTGTCGAAATCAGCGCGAGCGAGAGGAGGGGCACGTACCAGGGCAGTTCGTGATCGAGCAGGGTCACGTTCGCCGTCGAGAACGCGAGCGGCAGCAGCCCGATCACGCCACAGACCGCGACGGCCACGGTTCCGACAATGAGTCCACCACCGGCGAGCACGAGCGGGGACAGGTCATCGCTGATCTTCGTGCCGAGCACGAAGTAGGTGGCGAGCGACACCGCCGCGAGGAGCGCCCACGCGACACCGATTGGATGGACGGTCTCTGCACCGGTGAGGTCGAGAACGAGCACCATGCCGAGGATGGCGATCACGGTGCCGGCGATGGTGCGGACACCGGGACGGCGACGGGTCTGCGCCCAGACGAGCAGGACAAGGAGAACGGGAGCGAGATACTCGATGAGGAGCGCAACGCCAACCGACAGATACGAGACAGCGTTGAAGAACCCGACCTGGGCCCCCGCGATCGCCACGATGCCGTAGATGGCGATGGTTCTCCCGCTGCGGCGGAGGGTCTTCCATCGGCCCCGCATGAGGACGAGGGTCGGGACAAGCAGCACGAGCGCGGCCCCGCCGATCCTCGCGAGAACCGCAGCACCGGGCGACCATCCCGAGTCCATGAGGGACTTGGCCACCGGGCCGCTGAGCGCGAACATCAGTGCGCTCGCGAGCGCGATGACGATGCCCGACGCTTGACCGCGTGGCGCGGGCCGAACGGCATCCGTCCTCGGGGTCTCGATTCGGGTAGTTGTCATCTGGTTCGCGCGGCCCGCAAGCCGCTCTGCTTTCTGTCAGGAGTAATCTGGGCTATGGTCATGACACTAGACCCGCACCTCGTCAGGAGTCAACATGCTTTTTGCACATGACACCGAAGTCTCCCTGGTGACCACCGCCGCGCTGATCAATACCCTTCCCGGTGCTTCACACAGTGGAGATGACGAGCTGGCGACCACCGAGCAACTCGCCGGGTTCCTTGATCGGTTCGAGTTCACCGGTTACCGCGCAGGGGATGCCCCGGAACTCGAGGAGATGCGCGCTCTCCGCGGGCGGTTGCGGGAGCTCTGGACGCGTGATGAGGACGGTGTCGTCGCGCTCGTCAACGAGCTGCTCCGTGAGGCGAACGCGCTGCCGCAGCTTGTCCGGCACGACAACTGGGAATGGCACATCCACGCGACAGAGTCATCGGCCGCGGTGGCCAGACGCGCGCAGGTCGAGGCTGCGATGGCGGTTGTCGACCTCGTTCGTGCCCAGGAGCTCTCCCGGCTCCACGAGTGCGCCTCCGACGACTGCAGCGCCGTCGTCGTCGACCTGTCACGCAACCGCTCGCGTCGCTACTGCGACGTGGGCAACTGCGGTAACCGGGCCCACGTCGCCGCCTATCGCGCGAGGCAGCGAAGCGCGTCCTGACTGACGGCATCCGTATCGATCAGGCGGATGCTGTCGGCCGGCCTATCCCTCGACCAGGATTCCCAGCTGGGTGGCGAAGAGCGGCGCGAGCTCGCTGAGCTGGTACTCGCTGACCGTCGCGCCCTTCAAGCCTTCGAGACCGTGGATGGCCTGGAACTCGAGTCCGCGCAGGTCGACGTGGGTGAGCGTCGATCGCGTCAGGTCGAGGGTTTGCACCCGGGTGCCGGTGAACGCGACCCTGGTGGCGGTGGCGCCGCCGAGGTCGAGCTCGTCGATGGTGCAATCCTCGAACAGGACGTCGGTGAGCGACGAGCCGCGCAGGTTGACGTAGCCCAGCTTGCTGCCCGAGATGCGGACGGACTGCCAGGTCGCGTCGAACAGCTCGCCGGAGCCGATCCGTGACCGGCTGAGGGTGACGTCGCGCCAGGTCGACCGGCTCGAACGCAGAATTGGGGCGTTGACGCCGGTGAGCACCGACTCGATCAGGCGGGACCCGCGGAGGTTTGCATCGGTGAGGGTGACGTCGTCGAGCGAACATTCCCGGAGCGTGATGCCGGAGAGGTCGCGGTCGGAGAGGTCAACGCCGCTGAACTCCTCGAGCTCGCGGTCGTCGTCGGTGTCGAGCGAGTCGGCATCACCTGGCGTCCGCTCCACGACGCGCAGTGTGTCGAGGCGTGGGGGATGAGTGGATGGGCGACGTGCCATTGATGCCTCGCAGAGTGAAGGTGAAACTGTGGAACCGGGCATGAGAAAGCCCCTGGGTCGCACATCCGGCGGGGACCCAGGGGCATTCTCGATGCTGTTATTCGCGGGTGATGGCGAGCATGCGGAGGATTTCCATGTACAGCCAGATGACCGTGACCATGATTCCGAATGCGCCGGACCAGCCGTACTTGCGCGGTGCGCGGTTCTGCACGCCCCTCTGGATGAAGTCGAAGTCGAGAACGAGGGAGTATGCACCCATGATCACGCACAGCACACCGAGGATGAGGCCGAGGGGGATGCCAGCGATCTCAGCTCCGCGAAGGCCGAATGCGTTGTCGGTCAGGCCGAACATCTGCATTCCGACGTTGACGAGCGAGAAGACGAGGTAACCGACCATGGCGATGAGGAAGATCTTCGTCGCCTTCTTTGACGCGCGGATCTTGCCGCTCGCGAAGAGGGCGAGGGTCACACCGACGACGACGAGCGTCGCGATGACGGCCTGGGCGACGATTCCCGAGTAGCGTGCGTCGAACATGTCGGAGATGCCACCAACGAAGATGCCCTGAACGCCGGCGTAGGCGAGGATCAGCGGAGCGGACGGCTCCTTCTTGAAGGTGTTGACCAGGGCGAGAACGAAGCCGACGATGGCTGCACCGATGGTCAGGAGGGGCATGCCGGCGGCCCAGCCGAGGACAGCGCCGACGAGGAGAACGCCGAACGCGATAGCACTCTTGGTGATCGTGTCTTCGACCGTCATCCGGTCAGCGGATGCTGCGCCCGCGGTTGGACGGTTGTACATGTCCTGCAGTTCGGACGCGCTTGCCGTCTGCACGGCCATTGCGTTTGACCGCGTGAATGCCGGGTTCTTGAACGCCGGATTGTTCGTTGCCATGTCTAAAGTATTTCCTTCTCAGTCGAAACGGCTGGAATGTGGTCGCTCCGCGAAGCGGAACGTCTGTCCAATCTAGTGGTCTTTGCTGTGAAACACAGAGGTTTCCGGGGGTATTCCGATGCTGCCCCTGTGATACGGGCCGCCTAGGCTCGAAGCATGACAGCGTCAGATTCGGCAGGTCCGCTCATCATCGGCCACCGCGGTGCTCCCGGTTACCGCCCCGAGCACACCCGTTCTTCCTATGAGCTGGCCTTCGCGCTCGGCGCTGACGCGGTCGAGCCCGACATCGTCGCTACGAAGGACGGCATTCTCGTTCTGCGGCACGAAAACGAAATCTCCGGGACAACGGATGTCGCGATCCGGCCTGAGTTCGCCGACCGCCGTGTCACGAAGCACATCGACGGGGTCGAACTCACCGGCTGGTTCACCGAGGATTTCACCTGGGCGGAGCTGTCGACGCTTCGAAGCCGCGAGCGCATTCCGGGGCTTCGGCCGGCGAGCGCGAGTTTTGACGGATCCGCCGGCATCCTCCGGTTCTCGGATCTGCTCGAGATCATCGACGAGGCCTCCGAGGCTCAGGGTCGTGCGCTCGGGCTCGTTGCCGAGATCAAGCACGCGACCTACTTCGACAGCGTCGGCCTTCCACTCGACGAGCTGGTGGCATCCGCTCTCTCCGACACCTCGTTTGCGGAGGGGGCCGGTCTCGTCGTCGAGGCCTTTGAGAAGTCGGTGCTCGCCAGGATGCACGCTCGCGGACTCAGGGCCCGTTACGTCTACCTGCTCGAAAAACAGGGCAGCCCGTTCGACGAGATCACCCTGCTCGGGACGAAAGCTCCGACATATGCGGATGTCATCACCGACGTCGGTCTTGATGCACTCGCGGAGGGCTCCGGCGGGTTTACGGTCGACGGCATCAGCGTCGACAAGGCGATGCTCTTCGCCGGGGCACCCGCGGGGCAAACCAACGACCTCGTCGAACGCGCCCACCGGCGCGGGCTCGACGTGTTCACCTGGACGCTTCGACCGGAGAACAAGTTCCTGTCGCGGGCATTCCGGTCGCGCGGTGGGCCGTCGGCATTCGGAAACTGGGAGGGCGAGTTCGACGCGATCCTTGCCACAGGCATCGACGGCGTGTTCTGCGACCACCCCGACCTCGGTGTCGCCGCGCGAGATGCGCGGCGGAGGACCGTCACTCGCGCCGACGGCTGAGAGAACTGGAGCCGGTTGTCAGACGCCCGGCCTAAGCTTGACAGTGATATGGCGAGCACCCCGGAACCCAACCAGCAATCTGCGACTCCCGTGATAGTCGACGGCTGGCACACCGCCAGCATCCCGTCGAGCGATCCGAGTGGGCAGAGCGGTGAAAGCCGGCTGCTCGAGGGTCTCAACCCGCAGCAGCGTGAGGCGGTCCTGTACCGCGGGCAGGCGCTGCTCATCGTTGCCGGTGCCGGATCCGGCAAGACCAGCGTTCTCACCCGGCGCATCGCGAGCCTGCTCGAGAACCGTGAGGCCTGGCCGAGCCAGATCCTCGCGATCACCTTTACGAACAAGGCCGCCGCCGAAATGCGCGAGAGGGTCGGCGCCCTGGTCGGCCAGGTCGCCGAGGGCATGTGGATCTCGACCTTCCACTCCGCGTGCGTGCGTATCCTCCGCCGTGAGGCCGAGAACTTCGGCTTCACCAGAAACTTCACCATCTACGACTCGTCCGACTCCCGAGTGCTCATCAAGCGCATCATCAAGGAGCAGGGTGCCGACGTGCTCGGCTTCACGCCCGCCAACGTCTCCGCGAAGATCTCGAAGCTCAAGAACGAACTCGCCGACGTCGACAGCTACGCGCGAAACGCCAACATGGACGACCCCAACGAGGCGGCGTTCGTCCAGATCTTCCGTGCATACACCCGGGCGCTCACCGCGGCGAATGCATTCGACTTCGATGACCTCATCGGCCAGACCGTGTACCTGTTCCGGGCGTTCCCCCATGTCGCCGCGACCTACCAGAACCGGTTCAAGCACGTGCTCGTCGACGAGTACCAGGACACCAACCACGCGCAGTACTCGCTCATCCGCGAGCTGACGCGCCCGCCGGCACTCGACGACAACGCGCTCATCACCACGTCGCCAGGGGCATCGCTCACCGTCGTCGGTGACTCTGACCAGTCGATCTACGCGTTCCGCGGCGCAGACATCCGGAACATCGTCGAATTCGAGCGTGACTTCCCGGGTGCGAAGGTCATCCTGCTCGAGCAGAACTACCGGTCGACACAGAACATTCTCACCGCGGCCAACTCGGTCATCGCCAACAACTTCGACCGCAAAGACAAGAAGCTGTGGACCGCGGTCGGTGACGGCGAGAAGATCGTGGGTTACACGGGCTACTCGGGTCACGATGAGGCGCAGTTCGTCGCCGACGAAATCGAGAAGCTGCACCGCGAGGGGATGCCGTACAGCTCGATCGCCGTGTTCTACCGCACCAACGCGCAGACCCGTGCACTCGAAGAAATCTTCATCCGGTCGGCGCTGCCGTACCGCATCATGGGCGGCACCAAGTTCTACGAGCGGGCCGAAATCAAGGATGCCATGGGCTACCTCGTTTCGGTCGCGAACCCTCAGGACACCCTCGCGCTCCGCCGCATCCTCAACACCCCGAAGCGGGGGATCGGCCCCGCTACCGAGACTCAGCTGTTCCGGTTCGCCGAAGACAACGGGCTGACGTTCCGTGAGGCGATGCGGGAGGCAGCCGCTCTCGGGCTCGGACCGAAGGTGACGAACGCGATCCTGTCGCTCTCGGCACTGCTCGACGAGGGGGCCGCGCTCGTTGCCGAGGGCAAGGTCGCCGATGTGCTCTCGACGCTCGTGACCAAGAGCGGGCTGATCGAGTCTCTGCGCAGAAGCCACGACCCGCAAGACGAAGCGCGCGCAGAGAACATCGAAGAACTCATCGCCGTCGCCAGGGAGTTCGAGCGCAACAACCCCGATGGAGAACTCGTCGACTTCCTCACCGAGGTTTCGCTCGTCGCAGCTGCCGATGACCTCGACGACTCGAGCGGTACCGTCTCGCTCATGACTCTTCACACGGCGAAGGGGCTCGAGTACGACGCCGTGTTCCTCACCGGTATCGAGGAAGACCTGCTCCCGCACCGGATGAGCGCGTCAGAGCCAGGCGGACCTGCCGAGGAACGTCGTTTGTTCTACGTGGGAATTACGCGTGCGAAAAAGCGGTTGTTCCTCTCGCTGGCCATGACCCGTGCCCAGTACGGTGAGACCGCCGTCGCCATGCCAAGCCGTTACCTCCAGGAGATCCCCGGTGAGCTCATCGAGTGGCGCCAGTCGCCCGGAATGGCGAACTCGCGGGGTGGAACGCAGCCCCGTGCGCTCAACGCCAACCGGACCAAGTGGAACGGCACAGAACTCGCGACCAAGCCGCTCACCGAGAAGCGTGACTGGCCAAACCGCATCACAAACCAGGTTCGTGACAACGGCTCGCTGGAACTCGCCGCCGGTGACCGCATCCGTCACAGTGATTTCGGCGAGGGTCGGGTCCAGACCGTCACCGGCGAAGGCGCCAAGCGAATCGCACACGTCCAGTTCGAATCTGCGGGCTTCAAGAAGCTCCTGATCAAAATCG
Organism: Mycetocola sp. Y442; assembly: GCF_056898615.1. Taxonomy (NCBI): domain Bacteria; kingdom Bacillati; phylum Actinomycetota; class Actinomycetes; order Micrococcales; family Microbacteriaceae; genus Mycetocola; species Mycetocola sp. Y442. The sequence goes on along the minus strand of NZ_JBXHBV010000001.1, from coordinate 1,247,810 downwards.
CACCGATTGAGAAGTTGTAATACCCATGCTGCGCACCATGTTCACCGCGAAGATTCACCGCGCGACAGTCACCCAGGCCGACCTGCACTACGTCGGCTCGGTGACCGTCGACCTCGACCTGCTCGACGCCGCAGACATCCTGCCGGGTGAGCTCGTCTCGATCGTCGACGTGACGAACGGCGCCCGGCTCGAGACGTACACGATCGCCGGCGAGCGGGGGAGCGGCGTGATCGGTATCAACGGCGCGGCCGCACGCCTCGTCTTCCCGGGAGACACCGTCATCCTCATCGCCTATGGGCAGATGACGACCGAAGAGGCGCGACAGTTTGTGCCGAACGTTGTGCACGTCGACTCCGCGAATCGTATTGTCGCGATTGGCAGCGACCCGGCGGAGGCGATCGTCGGCGACGTCGAGACCCCGCCGCACGCACTGCTTCGCTGAGCCGCGCGCCCTCGCGGCGTGACCCGCGTTGGTTTGCCACAGAACGCGGTTCCGGCCCACCGGGAAACGCATTCTGTGACGGATGAGTGATTGCAGCTGGCCCCCCGCGGGGCAGCGATTCGGGTCGTCCGTCGCGTGTGTCGGGTGTGGCGTGCTTGTGTCGACATCTGTGACGGATGAGCGTGCGCGGCGGGGCAGCGATGCGGGTCGTCCGTCGCGTATGTCGGGTGTGGCGTGCTTGTGTCGACATCTGTGACGGATGAGCGTGCGCGGCGGGGCAGCGATACGGGTCTTCCGTCGCGCGTGGCGCGGGTTAGCCGCGCTCTGAGAGAGACGAGTACCGCGGCCTCAGGCACGCAGCTCCCGTTGCAACGAGCGCGAGGGCGATGACGGCGGCGTGCAGGCGCGAGAGGTCGCCACTTCCTGTCTCGGGCAGCGTCGGTGCTTCCGGCGCCGGTGCTACGGGCGCAACGTGGGGCTGGTCAGCGGGCGGAGGGGGAGCCGGAGGCGCATTCACCGTGGTGATTTCTGTTGCGACGCCGAAGGGTGACGTCCACGGCAGGATTCGTTCGCCACCCTCGGTCGGTGTCGTATCCGATGGAGAAATGCTCTCGACCCAGACGTAGTGCCCTGGCCCGGCCAGCGTGCATGAGCGGGTGACGTACTCGCCCGGCCCCGTCGTAACGACGAGGGTCACCTCGCACGCAACCGGGGCATCGGTCGGGGGATGCTCAGCCGGCACGACCTGGTCGGCGAACGGCCCCAGCAGCCTGCTCCGAACGGTCACCGGCACCGGCACGAATGGCCCGCCAGGCGGCCCGGCTACCGGCCACTCGGCGAGTGTCGACGCCGTCGGCTCGACCGCGATGAGCACGGTGTCGGAAATCTCGGCGCCCTCATCCGCGACGGCCGCGCTGGTCCGGGTGGATACCACCGGCTGGAACGGCAGGTCGGACGGCAGGGGAGTGGTCCCGGTGGCCGTGGCGCTCGCCGAGGCGGAGCCAGCCGTAAGCAGATTCTGCGCCGCACCGGAGGACACCGCCATCGTGAGCGCGTTACCGTAGGGGAGCCCGTCGAAGTGGACCGAGGCCGCCACATCGGCAACCGCGGCGGAGGCAGGCACCCGCACCCGAACCGGCACACCGTTGCGCACAGGGGCACTCGTTGATCCGTCGTCGAAGGTCGCCCCGCTGAGCGTGAGAGTTCCCTCGTGGGCGCCAGCGGGCACGGCAACGGGACCGGCTGCGATGCTGTCGGCGGTGAGCGCCGCCGACACCTGTGAACCATCGCCGTCACGGCTGAACTCAAGGACCGCACCGACCGAGCGGGAGGCCGAGCGCTGTGTCTCGTCGAGCATGCGGCGGGCGAGCTCGAGGACGGCTGCCGCGTTCGCACCGGCGTTCGCGGCAAGTTCCTCCTGGCTATGGCGACCCAGCCCGGTGATCGTCCAGGTCGCGATCTGCCCGGCAGCAGCGGTTGTCGGGTCCTGTGTCCCCGCCCAGGTCCGGGAGATGTAGGCCAGCCGTGCGGCGTCGTCGGGGCTGTACCAGCCGAGCGCAGCTCCGTCGGCGTAGGAGAACTCAGCCCCGTTCGGAGTCGCGCGTTCGGTGTTGACGCAAAAGGCGAGGGTTCCGTCGGCGAGGCGCCACGACCCGAGCCAGAATCCACCGTTCTGGGGCGAGTAGTAGCCGAAAGCCCGACCGGTGACCGGTATGGCGGATGCCGGGGGTGCGGAGAAGAACAGCGGAGCAAGCACGACGGCGACGACGGTAAGGACCAGCACCATGATGCTGGCGCGACGGCGACGGCGACGGCGGCCCGGTGCCGGGGCTGCCTGGGCGGGAAGCGCCGCGGCCCGTGTACGAAAGAGGGATGTCGGGGTCATACCCAGAAGTGTGTTGACGCCGGGCGTCCCCGTGAACCGGACCATGACAACTGTGGGCAGCGCCGCCCATCCGATTCACTGGGGAGGACCGGTTGTGCCCACTGCAGGCCCCGAACCGTCGGTCTGGCCATCGAGCGAGGCGCGCCTACCGCGTCGACGCGCGCAGTCTCCGCAGGTAGAAGGAGCACACGGAGAAACGGATGCCGCGGGGCAGCCTCGGCCAGACCATACGCGTCACGCGAATGACGCGGTCGAACCGCCGCTGCTGCTTCGGCGACCACCGGAATCCGTAGTCCGCGCGAAGTCTCTCGTCGAGCAACCCGGCCGTCATCAACCGCGCGAGTGGCATCGCGGCGCGGAGGGGGAGTGGCAGGGACCTCGCCGAGAGCAGCTCCCTGCTGACGGCCCGAGCTTCGGGGGTGACCTCGAGTTTCGCGGACTCTTCGGCGAAGTAGCGGTCAAAGTCGGCCCGGGTCGGCGGCCACAGCTCCGGCGACATCTGAAGCGCGGTGCCGAGCACCGCGTACTCGCGGTAGATCCGCTCGGCGGACTCGGCGTCGAGCGGCCCGTAAACCAGTTCTCGAACGGTGATCGCGGTGTCATAGAGCGTCGCGGCGACCCAGAGCTGAAGGGCAGGGTCGAACGCCGAGTAGCCGGGTGATTCCGGTGTTGGCCCGGCCGAGACCGGCCCGTGCGCCGCATTGACTCGTCTGGCCACTGCGCGCTTGTCGGCATCGGTTCCATACACCTGGGCATAGGCGAAGGTCAACGTTGCGTGCAGCCGGTCGAGCGGGCGCGACGCGAAGTCGCTGTGGGCCGCAACTCCGAGGCCGACACTGGGGTTGGCGATCTGGAGCAGGATCGCGCGACCGCCGCCCGCCACGAGCACCGCGTCCCCGCCGATGTCGTCAAGAGTCGTCACGCGCCAACCGTAGCCCACGCTCGCCGCCGATAACGGTGAGCCGGTACGCTCCAATGAGACGAAGTAGAGTGGTAACGGCATTTCTCTCGGCGTCGAGATACCTGACGCGGGACGGCCAACAACTGCGCACATCAGCAACGCATTAAGCAGAACGGAAATCCACGTGGATCTTTACGAATACCAGGCACGAGACCTGTTCGAAAAATACGACGTCCCGGTCCTGCCGGGGATCGTCGCTGAGACGCCAGAGGAGGTACGCGCTGCGGCCGAGAAGCTGGGCGGTGTCGTCGTGGTCAAGGCTCAGGTCAAGGTGGGCGGACGAGGCAAGGCCGGCGGCGTCAAGGTCGCCAAGACCCCCGACGAGGCATTCGAGGCGGCACAGTCGATTCTCGGCCTCGACATCAAGGGCCACGTCGTCAAGCGCGTCATGGTCGCGGGCGGCGCCCGCATCGCCCAGGAGTTCTACTTCTCGGTGCTGCTCGACCGCGCCAACCGCTCCTACCTGTCGCTCACGAGCGTCGAGGGCGGAATGGAGATCGAGATTCTCGCCGTCGAGAAGCCCGAAGCCCTCGCGCGCATCGAGGTCGACCCGCTCGACGGAATCGACGCCGCCAAGGCCCGCGAGATCGCGGTAGCCGCGAACTTCCCCGCAGAGCTCGTCGACAAGGTCGCCGACGTCTTCGTCAAGCTGTACGACGTCTACAAGGGTGAGGATGCCACGCTCGTCGAGGTCAACCCGCTCGTGCTCACCGAGGAAGGCGACATCGTCGCCCTCGACGGCAAGGTCACGCTCGACGAGAACGCCGGTTTCCGTCACCCGTCGCACGAGGCGCTCGAAGACAAGGATGCCGCTGACCCGCTCGAAGCGAAGGCCAAGGCCAGCGACCTCAACTACGTCAAGCTCGACGGTGAAGTCGGTGTCATCGGAAACGGCGCCGGGCTCGTCATGTCGACACTTGACGTCGTCGCGTACGCCGGTGAGAACCACGGCGGCGTGAAGCCGGCCAACTTCCTCGACATCGGAGGCGGAGCATCCGCCGAGGTTATGGCAGCAGGCCTCGACGTCATCCTCGGTGACCCGCAGGTCAAGAGCGTCTTCGTCAACGTCTTTGGTGGCATCACCGCGTGTGACGCTGTCGCGAAGGGTATCGTCGGCGCTCTCGCCGAACTGGGCTCCACCGCGAACAAGCCCCTCGTCGTTCGCCTCGACGGCAACAACGTCGAGGAAGGCCGCCGCATCCTCAACGAGGCCAACCACCCGCTGGTCACCCTCGCCGCAACCATGGACGAAGGCGCCGACAAGGCCGCCGAGCTGGCTTCGAAGTAAAAGGACGAACGAAACAATGTCAATTTTCCTCAATAAGGATTCCAAGGTCATCGTCCAGGGCATCACCGGCGGCGAAGGCACCAAGCACACCGCACTGATGCTCAAGGCAGGCACCAACGTCGTCGGCGGCGTCAACGCCCGCAAGGCCGGCACCACCGTCGTTCACGGTGACGTCGAACTGCCCGTCTTCGCCACCGTCGCTGAGGCAATGGAGAAGACCGGCGCTGACGTGTCGATCGCCTTCGTGCCGCCGGCGTTCACCAAGGACGCTGTCATCGAAGCCATCGACGCTGAGATCCCGCTGCTCGTCATCATCACCGAGGGTGTCCCCGTCGGTGACTCCGCCGAGTTCTGGGCGTACGCGCAGAAGAAGGGCAACACGACCAGGATCATCGGCCCGAACTGCCCGGGCATCATCACGCCGGGAGAAGCTCTCGTCGGAATCACGCCGGCGAACATCACCGGCAAGGGACCGATCGGCCTCGTCTCGAAGTCGGGCACGCTGACCTACCAGATGATGTACGAGCTGCGCGAGATTGGCTTCTCGACCGCCATCGGCATCGGTGGAGACCCGATCATCGGCACCACCCACATCGACGCACTCGCGGCGTTTGAGGCCGACCCGGAGACCAAGGCCATCGTCATGATCGGTGAGATCGGCGGAGACGCCGAAGAGCGCGCCGCTGACTACATCAAGGCGAACGTCACGAAGCCCGTCGTCGGATACGTTGCCGGGTTCACCGCTCCCGAGGGCAAGACCATGGGCCACGCTGGCGCCATCGTCTCCGGTTCGGCCGGAACCGCTGCCGCGAAGCAGGAGGCTCTCGAAGCCGCCGGCGTCAAGGTGGGCAAGACCCCGTCAGAGGCAGCACGCCTCATGCGCGAGATCATCGCCGGACTGTAAACCGAACAGAAGCACGAACCGAAGGGCGGCAGGAAACTGCCGCCCTTCGTCGTATCTGGCGTGGGAGGACGGCCCGCCGCCCGACGACGGCTAAACTCCAAGTCGAATGAACCGCACAACACTTGCCATGCTCGCCGCGCTCGAGGCGCTCATCACCGTCGCTATCGGAATTGGGGTCACCCTCGTCCCGCTGAGCGTGCTCTGGGCCACCGACTACGGATTCTCGGTCGACTGGCTGGTCTTCTGGCGAGCGTCGGTCGACATCTGGTTGCTCGGAAACGGGGTGGATCTCACCGTCACCCTCCCGAGCGCGCTCGTCGCAGCCATCGGCATCCCCGAGGCATCGGCACCGTTCGTGGTCAGTTTCGTTCCCCTCGCGGTCGCCCTGTTCACCGTGGTCATGGGTGCCCGTACGGGTTCACGCGCCGCGGCAAGCAGGCTCTGGCCGATCGCACTGGTCTCGGCCATCGTCACCTTCGTTGTGATCACGGGGCTGCTCGCCCTCACCGCCGTGGATTCCACGGTGAACCCGTCGCTTCTGCAGAGCTTCCTCGTACCCGGTGCCATCTACGCCCTCGGCCTGATCGTCGGCGCACGACGCGTGCTGTTCCGGGCGGATGCCATGGGCAACGGACGGGTGAAAACCTGGGTCACCGGCATTGTGGACAGGTTCGACGACACGGCGCCCGCGGTGCTCTCCGCAGCCCTCCGTGGTGGATTCGCCGCGGTACTCGGTGTCCTCGCCGTGTCTGGGCTCCTGCTCGCTGTCGCCATCCTCGGTAATTTCGGACTCATCACCAGCCTGTACCAGAGCGCCCAGCTCGGCGTCTCCGGCGGGATCATGGCGACGATCGCGCAGTTGGGCTTCTTGGGAAATATCGTCATCTGGGTCGCGTCCTGGCTGATCGGCCCAGGGTTTGCTCTCGGCGCCGGAAGCTCGATCTCACCGGTGAACACGCTGGTCGGCCCGATCCCGGCATTCCCCATCTTCGGTGCCGTTCCGAACGGCGATCTCCCGCTCGGCTTCCTCGGGCTCCTCGTTCCCTTCATCATTGGCTTCGTCGCAGCGGCTCTCGTTCGCCCGCAACTCGTCCGTGAACTCCGCGGCGGCCCGCTGGCCGCGAGGCTCGCCATTGCCGCCGTCGGGATCGGAGCGGTCGCCGGCCTGGGTCTCGGCCTGCTCGCCTGGTTCTCCGGGGGAGCGATCGGGCCAGGCAGGTTCGAGACCGTCGGCCCGAACCCGTGGCTGGTCGGCGTCTTCACCTCCGCGGAGGTCACGCTCGCTGCTCTCATCGGTATGGCGTCTGGCAAGACCGACTCAGGTCAGCTCGACGTTCCCTCCGGGCGAACAGGTGCCGCCTCACGCTGATCGACTCCGCCGGGAAGCGACGCGACTGTAGGATTGCCCCGTGCTGAATATCGTCGTGCTGATCTCGGGTACGGGATCCAACCTCCGTGCGCTGCTCGAGGCGTCAGCCGACGCTGAGTTCCCCGCTCGTGTGGTCGCCGTCGGAGCAGACCGCGAGGCCGACGGGCTCGCCCACGCCGAGGAATTCGGGATCCCGACGTTCACCGTTCCGTTCAGTTCCTTCGCCAGCCGCGAGGAATGGGGCGTCGCCCTCCTCGAGCAGATCCGGGTATGGAACCCTGACCTCGTCGTGCTGAGCGGGTTCATGCGACTTCTGCCGCGGACCGTGGTCGACGCGCTCGCACCCCACCTCATCAACACACATCCCGCCTATCTCCCCGAGTTTCCGGGGGCACACGGGGTGCGCGACGCCCTCGCCGCCGGAGTCGACGAGACAGGGGCATCCATCATCGTTGTCGACAACGGCGTCGACCAGGGCCCGGTCATCGTCCAGGAACGCGTTCCCGTCCTGCCGGGCGACACCGAGCAGGAACTCCACGAAAGAATCAAACCGGTCGAACGCCGCCTGCTCGTGCAGACGGTTCTCGACATCGCCAACGGTCTCGATCTCGCTTCCCTTTAGCGCGACCGGCCTCTCAACCCCGTTCACTCGGCATTCCCAAGGAGCACACAATGGCCGGCCCAACACACGACAAGAGCCTGTACCGCGACCGTGACGTCGTGCCCATCACACGCGCCCTGATCTCGGTGAGCGACAAGACCGGCCTTATCGACCTGGCCCGCGCGCTCGCGGAGGCCGGCGTCGAGATGGTGTCGACAGGATCGACAGCCCAGGCCATCAGGGACGCCGGCTACGAGGTGACCGACGTCGCGAGTGTCACCGGGTTCCCCGAGTCGCTCGACGGACGGGTGAAGACGCTTCACCCATCGGTGCACGCCGGTCTCCTCGCCGACCTCCGCCTCGAGTCGCACGAGCAGCAGCTCGGCGACCTCGGTGTCGAACCGTTCGAACTCGTCGTCGTGAATCTCTACCCGTTCGTTGAGACCGTTGCGAGCGGCGCCGTCGGCGACGATGTCGTCGAGCAGATCGACATCGGCGGCCCCGCGATGGTGCGAGCCGCGGCAAAGAACCACCCGAACGTCGCGATCGTTGTGTCGCCCGCCAGCTACGGCGAGATCATTGAGGCCGTCGCGCAGGGCGGTACGACCCTCGCCCAGCGTCGCGAACTTGCCGCGCGCGCCTTCTCGCACACCGCGGCGTATGACACCGCGGTCGCAGGCTGGTTCACAGACACGGCCGAGGGCTTCGGTGCATCACTGACGATCCAGGCCGAGCTGGCCCACGTCCTCCGTTACGGCGAGAATTCGCACCAGGAAGCGGCGCTGTACCTGCGCGCCGGCGGTCACGGCATCGCCCAGGCGACGCAGCTCGGCGGCAAGGAGATGAGCTACAACAACTTCGTTGACGCGGATGCCGCGGTGCGCGCCGCGTACGATTTCACTGCTCCCGCCGTGGCCATCATCAAGCACGCCAACCCGTGCGGAATCGCCGTGGCGTCTCCGAAAGCACCGGATGCCATCGCGTCTGCACACGCTCGTGCTCACGCGTGCGACCCGGTCTCAGCGTTCGGCGGTGTCATTGCGGCCAACCGGATGGTGACCCTCAAGATGGCGGAGACCATCAAGGAGATCTTCACCGAGGTCATCGTCGCGCCCGGGTTCGACGACGACGCACTCGACGTGCTTCGCACCAAGAAGAACCTCCGCATTCTCGAGTTGCCAGCAGACTTCGCGCCGGAACCTCTCGAGGCGAAGCAGGTCTCTGGCGGCATCCTCGTGCAGCAGGCAGACCGGTTCCCGACCGAGGGAAGCGTGACGGACACCTGGAGCCTCGCCGCCGGCGATCCCGCCGACGATGAGACCCTCGCTGATCTCGCGTTCGCGTGGACAGCGTGCCGTTCGGTGAAGTCGAACGCGATTCTCCTCGCGAAGAATGGTGCGTCTGTCGGTGTGGGGATGGGCCAGGTCAACCGTGTCGACTCGTGCCACCTCGCGGTCACGCGCGCCGGCGACAGGGCCGCTGGTTCGGTTGCGGCATCCGACGCCTTCTTCCCGTTCGCCGACGGGCTCCAGGTGCTTCTCGACGCGGGCGTTCGTGCCGTCGTGCAGCCGGGCGGTTCGGTTCGGGACGAAGAGGTCGTCCAGGCCGCGAGGGCCGCTGGGATCACGATGTACTTCACGGGGGAGCGCCACTTCTTCCACTAGAAGACCGGCCCTCCAGCTGAACGTTGGCGCTCCGAGTCAGCCACTAGGCTCAAGCCATGACTGTTTCGTGGGGCCGCAGGCTCGTTTCGTCCTTCCTCGCCGCACTGACCACGGTTCTCGTGACCCACGCTGCCAGCGTGTTCGTGTTCTTCGTTTCGCAGCAGTACCAGTCGGCTGTGCTCACGCAGGTCAGCGATTATTACTTCCTCGGCAGTCTCTTCGCCTTCCTGCTCGTCTTTGTCTTCGCCATCGTCGGCGCCCTGAGGCAGTGGTGGACGGCACTTCTGGTCGGCCTGTTCGCCGGGCTCGTCGGTGCGCTGATCGGTACAGGCATCACGACACTCGCCGGTGGGTTCGGCCTCAACGGCGAGGTGATCGAGTACCTCTTCGGCACGCTGGTCAGCATCAACGGCGTCTACGTTGTGGTTGCCACGATCATCGCCCCCACCATCGGCCGGGCCGTCTACACGAGGGCCATCGAGTGGAAGGCGGCAGCGGCCAAGGCTGGCGCGCGGGTCGCACTGGTGAGGATGCCGGCGTCGAACCTCGCCAAGGGGACCGTCACCCACATCGATCGCACGCCCGTCGACACCGAACTCGCCGACACGCAGTGGGACGCATACACGAAGGCCCTGGAGAGCAACGGCTGGACTACCCGCGAGGTCACCTTCGCCGACAAGCTCGCCGACTCAGTCTTCGTAGAGGACACCCTGGTTGTTGTCGGCCCGGTGGCGATCGTGACACGATCCGGGGTCAGCAGCCGCCGTGACGAGGCGGAGGCCGCCGAGGAGACTGCTGAGTCGCTCGGTCTTCGGATCGAACGGATCATGAGCCCAGGCACCCTCGACGGCGGTGACGTGCTGATCGTCGGCAACAGGATCTACGTCGGTCGCGGTGGACGGACCAACGCGGAAGGGGTCCGCCAGTTGCGCGAGATCGCGACGCGCGAAGGCTACAACGTCACAGCGGTCCGCGTCACGAAGGCGCTCCACCTCAAGACCGCGATGACGGCACTCCCCGACGGGACCATCATCGGTCACCCCGACCTCGTCGATAACGCTGCGTTCTTCCCCCACTTCCTTGCGGCGCCGGAGAGAGCGGGCGCCAACGTGATCGCGCTGTCCGAGGACACAGTGATGATGTCAGCGTCGGCGCCGAAGACGGCGAAGCTTGTTGAGGACCTGGGTTACACGGTTGTCAGCGTCGACATCAGCGAGTTCGAGAAGCTCGAGGGTTCGGTGACCTGCCTCTCGGTGCGGGTCGGCTAAACCCGGCAAAAAACTTCTTGCGACGCTGAGCACCACGTTCTAGGCTGAAGGGCTGTACTGCGGCAAGGAGGACGTGATGATGTACCCGATGAAGACACTGGCTCAGAGCCCAGCGGCCTCGGGGGTGCGCCTTTCGCGAGTCCGCCCCTCCCGATCGCACCTCCTGGCCAGGATTTCGTATCCCGCGTCCTGACACCGCCGACGAGCCTTCCGTCGCGGTCGACGGTTCCGTCGCAGCTGTCCCGCCAGGGAATCTGCCGTCTCACACCTTCGTTTCTCCGGGAACATAACGCTTTCCCTCTGCCCGCCCGTCGGGCTCTTTCATGGAAGAGAAGTCTCTCGCTATGGCTCGTCACACCGACGCCAGTACAACCCAGCCAGTATCGAACCACACCTCGACACTGAGCACATTCCGCTCACTCCTGCGGATCTACCCGTACGCGAAGTCCGCGCTGCCGCGGATCTACCTCGGCATGGGCGCTGCGCTCGGCGCCGGTCTCGTTGCCCTCGGCATCCCCCTGGTGCTCGAGGCTCTCGTCGACGGCCCGCTCGCGACGAAGGACACGTCGCAGATCTGGTGGGCGGCTGCGGGTGTGCTCGGACTGGGCATCCTCGAGGCTGTCTTCATCGCCCTGCGGCGCTGGTTCGTGCTGACCCCCGGCACCCACGTCGAGGCCGCAATGCGCAATTCGCTGTATGCCCGGCTTCAGGACCTGCCGGTCGCCTTCCACGACCGCTGGCAGTCCGGACAGTTGCTCTCCCGCGCGATCAGCGACCTCAACCTCATCCGCCGCTGGCTGTCGTTCGGGCTCGTGCTGCTCGTGGTCAACATGGTCACGATCGTGATCGGGGCCGCCGTTCTCTTCTACTGGCACTGGCTTCTCGGCACGATCTTCCTCACCCTCGCGATCCCGGTATGGATTTACGGCTTCGTATTCGAGAAGAAGTACTCGATCATCGCGAGGAGGAGCCAGGACCAGGCCGGTGACCTCGCAACGGCCGTCGAGGAGTCCGTGCACGGCATCCGTGTGCTCAAGGCGTTTGGCCGGGGAAAGTACGCGCTGCGCAACTTCGAGTCGCAGGCGGAGAGCCTGCGGGGGACGGAGATCGAGAAAGCCAAGGCCATCGCTGGCATCTGGCTGTGGCTGCTTCTCTTGCCAGACATCGCATTTGCGCTGTGCCTGTTCACCGGGATCTGGCTGGCGTCGACCGGAGAAATCACCGTCGGCCAGTTGTTCGCGTTCTTCGCGACCGCGACGGTGCTGCGGTTCCCGATCGAATCGATCGGGTTCCTCCTGTCCATGACGTTCGACACCAGGACGGCAACCGACAGGTTCTTCGAGGTGCTCGATACCGCGAATACGATCACCGACCCGGAGAACCCGAAGACGATCCTCGCGCCGGAGGGACGCCTCGTGTTTGAGGATGTCCACTTCAGGTACCCGGATTCGCCCGCCGGTGTCCCTGACCTGATCGACGGCGTCGACCTCAGCCTCGAGCCGGGGGAGACCATGGCCCTCGTCGGCCTGACCGGCTCGGGAAAGTCGACACTGACGGCGTTGCCGGCACGCCTGTACGACGTGACCGGTGGGCGGGTGACGCTGGATGGAATCGACGTGAGGGACCTCAGGCGCGAGGAACTCCGCACCCACATCGCGATGGCCTTCGAGGATGCGACGCTGTTCTCGGCATCCGTTCGTGACAACGTTCTGCTCGGACGAGCTGACCTCGATCCGACAAGCGGTGAAGCGGATGCCGTCATGAACGAGGCTCTCGACATCGCGCAGGCCGGCTTTGTGCGCGACCTGCCCGACGGTGTTGACACGAAGGTCGGCGAAGAGGGACTCAGCCTCTCCGGCGGACAGCGACAGCGGCTGGCTCTCGCCAGGGCGGTCGCGGCGAACCCCGCGGTCCTCGTCCTCGATGACCCGCTCTCTGCGCTCGACGTGGACACCGAGGCTCTCGTGGAGGCGGCCCTCCGGCGCGTGCTCGCCTCGACGACGGCGCTGGTCGTCGCGCACCGGCCGTCCACGGTCATGCTGGCCGACCGGGTGGCCCTGCTCGAGCATGGCAGGATCACCGCCGTCGGACGACACAGCGAGCTGATCAGGACCAACGAGCACTACAAGTTCGTGATCTCGAGCCTCGAGGACGAAGAGAAACGCGAGGCCGCCGAACAGATCGACCGTGCCCTCGCAGAGGAAATTCGGGAACAGGAAGAGGTGAGCAAGTGAGCACCGCAACGGTGGACGGCGTCGAGGGTGAAGAACGCGACGACTTCACGAAGAAGGAGAGCGCGCAGATCCGGCGCAGGTCGCTGAGACTGCTCGGCTCGCTGCTTGCGCCGCTCAAGCTGCGCCTTGTCCTGACGATGCTCGTTGTAACCGTCTCGGTCGCGGCCCAGGTGGCCGGCCCCGCGCTCATCGCATTCGGCATCGACAGGGGCCTGCCGGCCGTTCTCGAGTCGAACGACTGGATGCCGGCGTTCGTCATTGTCGGGCTGTACCTGTTCACCGGTGTGATCGGCGCGATCCTGATGGCCTGGTACACCGTGCTGAGCGCGCGGGTCGGGCAGGCGATCCTCATCGACCTGCGCAAACGGGTGTTCCTCCAGACCCAGAAGCTCAGCCTCGAGTTCCACGAGAGCTACACGTCCGGGCGCATCATCTCGAGGCAGACCAGTGACCTCGACGCGATTCGCGAACTCCTCGATTCGGGTATCAACCAGCTTGTCTCCGGCATCCTGTACATGCTCTTCACCGGAGTGGCGCTGTTCCTGCTCGACGGCATCAGCGGACTGGTTCTGCTGGGCTCGCTTGTGCCGCTCTATTTCCTCACCCGCTGGTTCCAGAAGCGGTCGCAGGCGCTGTTCCGCCAGTCGCGCGTGGCATCCGCGAAGGTCATCGTGCAGTTCGTCGAGACCATGACCGGCATCCGTGCCGTGAAGGCGTTTCGCAAGGAGAAGCGCAACGCCGAGCACTTCGGTGAACTCGTCGAGGACTACCGGAGCGTCAACGCGAGGGTCATCCAGCTGTTCGGCGTCTTCGACCCCGGTCTCGTCTTCATCGGAAACGTCACCGTCGCGATCGTGCTGCTCGTTGGCGGGTTCCGTGTCATCGACGGCTCGCTGGCGATCGGTGCCCTGCTCGCCGTTGTGCTGTACACGCGTCGTTTCTACGACCCGATGGAGGAGATGGCGATGTTCTACAACTCCTACCAGTCAGCCGCGGCCGCGCTCGAGAAGATTTCGGGTGTGCTCGAGGAGAAGCCGACGGTTCCTGACCCGGTGCATCCCGTCGACCTGTGGACGGCGCGCGGACACGTGCACTTCGACGGTGTGCGGTTCGCGTACAAGGACGACAACGTCGTGCTGCCCGACTTCACCCTCGATCTGCCCGCTGGCCAGACGATCGCGCTCGTCGGGTCAACCGGGGCGGGAAAGTCGACTCTCGCCAAGCTGATCTCGCGGTTCTACGATCCGACAGAGGGAACCGTGACCCTGGACGGCGTCGATTTGCGGATGCTGCACCCCAAGGACCTGCGCCGGGCGATCGTCATGGTCACCCAGGAGGCGTACCTGTTCTCGGGTTCCGTTGCCGACAACATCGCGATCGGGAAGCCAGAGGCCAGCCGCGACGAGATCATGGCTGCCGCCCGCGCTGTCGGCGCTGACACCTTCATCGAGTCGCTTCCGAACGGGTACGACACCGACGTCAATAAGCGCGGCGGCCGGGTGTCGGCGGGCCAGCGCCAGTTGATTTCGTTCGCCAGGGCGTTCCTCGCCGACCCTGCGGTGCTCATTCTCGACGAGGCGACGGCATCCCTCGACATCCCGAGCGAGCGGCTCGTGCAGGAGGCGCTGCAGACCCTGCTCGCCGATCGCACGGCGGTGATCATCGCGCACCGGTTGTCGACGGTGGCGATCGCCGACCGCGTGCTCGTGATGGAGCACGGCAAAATCGTGGAGGACGGCAGTCCCTCTGAGCTGATCTCGGGCACCGGCAGGTTTGCCCAGTTGCACGCGGCGTGGCGGGACTCGCTGGTTTAACAGGACATCGCACGGCTGACAGGAAGAAAGCCCGCTTTCTCGCCTGTTAACCGTGCGATTTCCTGTGAACCGGGCGACAGCATCCGCTGTTCTCAGACGAAGGCGGATGCCGCGACGCGGTAGCCGCCGTCTGCGCGCGTCCGCAGCGGGGTCTCCTCGGCCTCGTAGTGAACGAGTGCCTCTTCCTCGTGGGACTGAGGCGGCAGGCCGCCGGCCCGCACGACACGCCACCACGGGACATCGCTGCCGTACAAGGCCATGATGCGACCGACGCCGCGAGCGGATCGCGAACCGAATGTCGCGGCGACCTGCCCGTAACTCATGACGCGACCGGGCGGGATCGACTCGACGATGTCGAGGACTATCGCGACCTCATCCCGTGCTTCCGGCTGGGCTCTCGCCATGTTCTAGAGCTTGCGGACGCCGACCGTCTCGCCGTACTGCGTCTCGCTGACCGGCTCGAATCCGACGTGGCGGAAGAATGCCTCCGGGCCGAGCTCTCCGGGTTCGTAGATGACGTTGACGTGATCGAATCCGCGCTTCGCGGCCTCGGAGCTGAGCGCCTCAACAGCGAAAGTACCGACGCCGCGACCCTGGTCGTCAGCATCGACGTTGATTCGCCACAGGATGGAGCGGAATTCGTCTTCGCCGTCGGGGTCGAAATTGGCCTGGACGAAACCCACGACCTCGTCACCGTCGAGGATCACCCGCTGCCAGGTTGTGGCCGGGTCGAGCACGGCGGCAGCGACGGAATAGGAGACCGGAGCAACAAACTGTTCCTGTCCCGGCTTGAGAGTCAGCGTGTTGACAGCGACGATCGTAGAGGCGGACAGTTCGACGAGTCTCAGTTCAGGCATGCTGCAAGGCTAGCCGGAACCGTCCGATCTCCGGTAGCCGGGAGCGTCACTGACGGTTAAGTTCAGGAACCGTTAACCCGGGGATTCCGCAACGCCCCGAGCGGCAGCCGAGCGCCGATCGGAGTGCCTCCGAGGCCTGTCCGACGCGTACCATCGAGTGCGGAGGTGGGAAATGTCGTCAGTGTCACCGCACTCGAGCCGATCGGACGCCGAGGGGCAAACGCTCACCGGTCGTGAACTGCTTGTTCGGGTTCTGGCGCGGATGGACGGCGAACTCCCCTGGTTCCAAGTGCTCCCCGCCGCGAGGCGGGCGGCCATCGAAGAGATCACGAGGTCGCTCATCGAGGCGTTCGTCTCATACTGCTCGCACCCGGACCCGTCGGCTGTCCCGCGCGTGTTCGGCGAAGCGCCTGCCGAGCTTGTTCGTTCGATCAGCCTCGAGCAGACGCTGCAGCTGATCCGGGTGTCCGTCGCCGCCGTCGAAGACAGCCTCATCGGTCCCGAGGCCGCTGCGTACCGGGAAGCCAGCCTCGACTTCTCCCGCCAGTTGGCGTTCGAAGCGGCCGAGATCTACGCGGTCTCCCGCGCGTCGCCAGGGCTGTGGGACCCGCGACTCGAGCAGCTGGCCATCGATTCGGTTCTCGCCGGCCGAGGGGTCGGCGATCTGGCCGATCGCCTCGGTGCTGTCGGCTGGCGCGGGGGAGGAGCGAGCGTTGTTGTCGTCGGTGCCGTCGGCGATACCGTCGACGAAGACCGGCTGCGCCGCGCGGTCTGGGCCGCTGGCGCCGATGCGCTCGCCGGTGTGCGCAACGGGCGCTTCATCCTCGTTCTGTCGTTACCGGTGGCGGATGCGGGCGAGCACGCGGCCCAGGCCGCGTCGAACGACGTCGCCGTCGCGCTGGCTCAGGTCGAGCAGATAGCACGGGACATCGTCGCGGCGACGCTGTCGGAAACCACCGTTCTCGGGGATGTGGTGGTTTCGATGGCCGATGCGGCCACGAGCGCCCGGGCCGCGGTATTCGGTGCGCGGGTCGCTCACACCTGGCTGCAGGTGCCGACGATCGTCAGCGCCGATCAGCTCTTGCCTGAGCGTGTACTCAACGGTGATGCCGACGCCCGAACGGCGCTCCTGCAACGCGTCCTGGTTCCGCTGCAGGACGGCGCGAGCGACTGGCTCGAAACCATCGCCATCTACCTCGACAGTGGCCGCTCGATCGAGGGCTGTGCGCGAGCGCTCGACGTGCACGCCAACACGATCAGGTACCGGCTGGCCCGGGTGTCCGAGGTGCTGGGCTTCGACGTCACCGCCCCACGGAACGCGTTCACGGTGCAGTGCGCGCTGCGACTCGCGAGCTGATCGCCAACAACCTGAAATCTCTCGATATCAAGATAGTTGCGGCTCTCAGGTAAGCTTGACGACGGTCGGTAAGGCCCCACAAGCTAGGAGCTTTCTATTGTCAAAAATTAAGGTTGAAGGCACAGTCGTCGAGCTCGATGGCGACGAGATGACCCGCATCATCTGGCAGTCCATCAAGGACACCCTGATTCACCCGTACCTCGACGTGAACCTCGAGTACTACGACCTCGGCATCCAGAAGCGTGACGAGACGGATGACCAGATCACCATCGATGCTGCTCACGCCATCCAGAAGCACGGCGTCGGCGTCAAGTGCGCGACGATCACACCCGATGAGGCTCGCGTTGAGGAATTCGGCCTCAAGAAGATGTGGAAGAGCCCCAACGGAACAATCCGTAACATCCTCGGCGGCGTGATCTTCCGCGAGCCGATCATCATCTCCAACATCCCGCGTCTCGTACCGGGCTGGAACAAGCCGATCATCATCGGTCGACACGCTTTCGGTGACCAGTACCGCGCCACCGACTTCCTCTTCAAGGGCAAGGGAACACTCACGGTCGAGTTCACGCCCGAGGACGGTTCCGAGCCGCAGAAGTTCGAGGTCTACCAGGCCCCGAGCGACGGCATCGCCCAGGTTCAGTACAACCTTGACGCGTCAATCCGCGACTTCGCGCGTGCGAGCCTCAACTACGGCCTCACCCGTAACTACCCGGTGTACCTCTCCACGAAGAACACCATCCTCAAGGCATACGACGGCCGGTTCAAGGACATCTTCCAGGAGATCTTCGACGCTGAGTTCAAAGAGCAGTTCGATGCCGCTGGACTGACCTACGAGCACCGCCTCATCGACGACATGGTGGCATCCGCCATGAAGTGGGAGGGCGGATACGTCTGGGCCTGCAAGAACTACGACGGAGACGTGCAGTCTGACACCGTCGCGCAGGGCTTCGGTTCGCTCGGTCTCATGACCAGTGTTCTCGCAACACCGGACGGCAAGGTTGTCGAGGCTGAGGCCGCACACGGAACTGTGACGCGCCACTACCGCATGCACCAGCAGGGCAAGCCGACGTCGACCAACCCGATCGCGTCGATCTTCGCCTGGACCCGCGGGCTCTCGCACCGCGGCAAGCTGGACGGCAACGACGCTCTCATCGAGTTCGCGTCGACCCTCGAGGACGTCGTCATCAAGACCGTCGAGTCGGGCAAGATGACGAAGGACCTCGCGCTCCTCGTCGGACCCGAGCAGCCGTACCAGACCACCGAAGAGTTCCTCGCCGAGATCACGGCGAACCTCAAGGCTCGCCTGGGCTAAAGCCAGCAACAACAAAACGCTCCCCGATCCTGTGGATCGGGGAGCGTTTTCGTTGTGCTGCGGGGGTTAGCCCTGGCAGACCGCCTGCAGGTCGCCGAAGGTGGTCTGGACCTCGGTAATGGCGTCGGTGAGCGCCGTCTGGTCCGCGTTATCGGGGTCAGCGGCCGCGATTTCCATTTGTTCCGCGAAACCGCTGAGCGCCTCTGTGGCTTTCGTGCTTTCCGGCTTGACGTCGTCGTTGGTGATCTTGTCATTCGCCTCCGAGAAGGTCTCCGAGAGCTCGGTCACGGCTTCAGCGCCGGCGACCGGGTCGTTCCCGAACGATGAAACGCTGTCGCTGAGTTCGGCCTGTGCATCCTCGAGTGTTGACTGCACGATGGAGCAGGCCTCCGCCTGCGACTGCCCACTGGCGCACCCGGTGAGGAAAAGGCCAAGAACGGCAATGATGCCGATCGTTGCCGCGCTGGTTGTTCGGTTCCTGGACACAAGTTCCCCCTGAAAGAAAGTGCTGGGTGAGAGCGATGAGTAATCGAATTGACTGTATCAGCGTGAAGATGGGGAACCCCTGCCGCTGCTGGCATCGCCGAAGAAGCGAGGCCGCGCCGCATGGCAGACTGTGAGCAGTTATTACCCCCGCACCAAAGAAGAATGTGAGTCCATGGCTGAAGTTGTGATCGTCGAAAACTCCCGTGCCGCCGGCGACCTGGTGGCTGACGCCATCCTGTCGCTGATCGCGTCGAAGCCCGATGCGGTTCTTGGCCTCGCCACAGGGTCGACGCCATTGCCGGTGTACAAGGCACTCGCGGCGCGAGTGGGAGATATCGACCTCGGCAAGGTGTCAGCCTTCGCCCTTGACGAGTACGTCGGACTGCCGGCGTCCCACCCCGAAAGCTACACATCAGTCATCAACCGCGAGGTCGTCGAACCGCTCGGACTGGTACCGGAGCGGATTCACGTTCCCAACGGAGCGACTGAAACCATCCGGTCGGCCGGTGCGGACTACGAGCGAGCGATCCACGAGGCTGGCGGGGTCGACCTGCAGATCCTCGGCATCGGTTCCGACGGTCACATCGGTTTCAACGAGCCAGGATCGTCGTTCGCCTCCCTCACCCGTGTGAAGACACTCACCGAGCGCACCCGTTCAGACAACGCCAGGTTCTTCGACTCACCCGACCAGGTCCCCATGCACTGCATCACGCAGGGCCTCGGCACCATCCTGCGGGCACGTCACCTCGTGCTGCTCGCGTTCGGTGAAGGCAAAGCGGATGCTGTCGCCGCAGCTGTCGAGGGACCGCTGAGTTCGATGCTTCCCGGTTCGGCGATCCAGCTGCACCCGCACACGACGGTCGTCGTCGACGAAGCGGCCGCGTCGAAACTCAGGCTCGCCGACTATTACCGGTACACGTACGACAACAAGCCCGAGTGGCAGGGGATTTGAGCGACAGGGTGGTCGACCTGCTCTCGCCCGGGCAACTGGCTGCTCGCGCCCGGATGCGCCGTGAACGAGCGATCGGCGACGCCCAGTCGGACTGGTCGATGGTCATCGAGGGCTGGAGCGGTGGCCGCCAGGTCTTCGCTTTCGCGCTGCCCACCCTCGACGCTCTCGCCGGGCCGCTCCTGGTGGCGCGCTCTGCCCTCAACGTCGACACGGTTGTCCTGTTCACCGACTCCCGCGTCTTCGCGCTTGAGCCCGGCGATATCGATGGCCAGCGCACCGCTGAGCGTTACCAGCGCGGTGAGGTCTCCCTTCTCGAGCTCGCGATGGCAGGAGACCCTCGCGTCATCGACCAGCTGGTGATCCTGCCGTTCAGCGTCGAGCGCGGCGTTCTCGACCCCCAGATGATCCGCTACCTCACGCGGTACGAATCCGGCCGGGAGTCGGGTGTTATCTGGGATATCGACGGCGACGAGCCGGTGACCGCGACCATCAGCGGTCCGATTCATGGCGTGCTCACCTGGGCGATGCAGGACAACGCGGTCGGGCCAGACGGACAACTGGCTCAGCCGGGTGAAGCGCTGATGTGGGAAGAGCTCGACGCCCACCTGCTTGGGATCGTCGCTGCCGCGCTCAACACGGCGTCAGAGGGGCGCTTTGTGATCCTCGACGCCCACCCGAAAATCGCCACAGCAGCGGGGTTCGCACCGTTGTCGGCGCCCGGAGGAATCCTCATCGGTGACACAACCCCCGAGAGCGTCGCGCAGCTCGTGGCCTGGGACGTGGCGCGGTAGCCGACTCGCGCGGAGCCGGAGCCGGTGCCCGTCGGGGCGGCCGAGGGTCGAAACCATCAGTTCCGGTCGAAAACACCCGGCGCAACTGATGCGCTCGACCGGAACTGATGTTTTCGAGTGCGGGCCAAGCGTGGCGCAGCTCGTGGCAGGGGAAGCGGCGGGCTAGAAGACCTTGCCCGGGTTGAGGATGCCGTTCGGGTCGAAAACCGCCTTGATGCGGCGCTGGAGCTCGAGCTGGGTCTCGCCCAGTTCATCGCCCAGCCAGCGTTTCTTGAGGATCCCGATGCCGTGTTCACCGGTCAGGGTGCCGCCGAGCTTCAACGCCGCTCCGAACAGCTCGTCGGCCGCGCGCCAGATCAGGTCGGGAACCTCAGGGCCATCGAAGATGAAGTTGGGGTGGAGGTTGCCGTCGCCGGCGTGGGCGACGGTGGGAATCCGGATGCCATATGCCTGCTCGATCCGGACGATCTCCGCGAACATCGCCGGCAGTGCGCTCCGGGGAACAGAGACGTCTTCGATCAGGGTGGTTCCCAGGCGCGCCATCGCGGGGTGCATGGCCCGACGAACGGCCAGGAGCTGCTCGCCGGCGACGGGGTCCGTCGACAGTTCCGCCCGCCCGCCCATCGCGAGAATGATGCCGAGCGCCGCTTCCGCTTCTGCCGCTGCGGCCGGTCCGTCGGTCTGCACGACGAGGTGCGCCTCGCCGGTGGAGACAGTGGGGAGGGCAAGCAGGGTCGCGGTGGCCTCGAGCGACGCCGCGTCCATGATCTCCATCACCGCGGGCTGGATGCCGGCGGCGGTGATCCCAGCGGACGCTGCGGCGGCATCCGTCACCGTCGGGAAATAGGCGGCGATCGTCGCTACGGCACCGGCGACGAGCGGCCGGATGCGCACTGTCGCGCCGGCAATCACACCGAGCAGTCCCTCCGAACCGACGAAGAGCGCGGTCAGGTCGAGCCCGGTGACACCTTTGACACTGCGGTGACCGAGCTCGAGTACCTCGCCGCTCGCGAGCACGACGGTAAGGCCGAGCACCGCATCGCGCGTGACGCCGTACTTGGCGCAGAGCAGCCCGCCAGCGTTGGTCGCGATGTTCCCGCCGACGGTGGAGATCGCCTTTGAGGCGGGGTCCGGTGCGAACCAGAATCCATGCTCGGCGAGGATCTCGTTGAAACGACCATTGAGGATGCCCGACTCGATCACCGCGAGCTGGTCGGCCGGATTGATCTCGAGCACGCGGTCCATGGCGAGCGTTGACAACACGATCTCACCGCCAGACGCGATGGCGCCACCGGCAAGACCGGTGCCGGCGCCGCGAGTCACGACGGGCGTTCCCGTCGCGTTGGCGATGCGCAGCGTTGTGGCGATGTCGGCCACCGACGTCGCGGTGACCACGGCGAGAGGGGCGGATGCCGACACGTGGCCGGACTTGTCGGCCTGCATGAGCGCCAGCGAAGCGGCATCCGTCACAACGGCGGTGCCAAGCTCGGCGACCAGCTGGCCGACGACGTTCATCGGCTGAACTCGCGTCGGCCGTTCACCACGCCGCTGATGACGGCGACGACGCCGAAGACGAGGGCAACGAACGGGACGCCGAGGTCCCACCACGCGAGTGCGGCAGCGCCCATGACGGCGAGTTCGATGAGTGCCTTGCCGTACGGGTCGATGTGGAAGACCGCCTTGGGCGAGCGGAAGAGCCCCCACAGCAGGATGGCGATCACCGGAGCGCCGATGCCGATGACGAAGTTCCACGGCAGCGACCAGGCCAGGAAGCCCCAGATGCCGAGAGACACTATCGCGAAGAGCTCGAGGAAGAGCCTGAGGATGTCGTTGGGTGTTACTGAGGGCTGCGAGGTATCTGACACCCCTCCAGTTTAGGTGGGGCCAGCGCGCCGGGCCGCAGGGCGGTCGTGTGGATTACTTGAAGATGATGGTGCGCGCACCGTCGAGCAGGACCCGGTCTTCAGCGAACCACTTGACCGCCTGGGTAAGCGTGCGGCTCTCTTCGTCCTGGCCGATCGCGACGAGTTCAGACGCGCTGCGCGAGTGATCGACCCGAACCACGTTCTGCTCGATGATCGGTCCCTCGTCGAGGTCGCTCGTCACGAAGTGCGCCGTTGCGCCGATGAGCTTCACACCACGGGCGTGTGCCTGGCGGTACGGGTTCGCTCCCTTGAATCCGGGGAGGAAGGAGTGGTGGATGTTGATGGCCCGGCCGGCGAGGCGCTCGCAGAGTTCGGGGGAGATGATCTGCATGTACCTGGCCAGCACAACGAGCTCGATGTCGAACTCGTCGACCGCGTCGAGAATGCGCCGTTCGAACGCCGCCTTCGACGCGGCATCCGTCACCGGGATCGATTCAAACGGAACGCCGTAGAACGACGCGAGGTCGCGCAGGGTGCCGTGATTTGAGAGCACGAGCGGAATCTCGACGGGGAGCTGTCCAGCCCGCTGCCGGAACAGCAGGTCGTTGACACAGTGCGCCGCTGTCGACGCGAGTACGAGCGTGCGCAGGGGGCGTCCGACCACGTCGAGGCGCCAGGTCATGTCGTAGTTCTCGGTGACGGGGGCTATCGCTGCCTCGAAGTCCTCGCGGCTGCCCGGTGACTCGACCTGCAGGCGCATGAAGAACCGTCCGGTATCCGCGCTCGAGAACTGCTGGCTCTCGGTGATGTTGCCGCGCGCGGCGACGACGGCCCCGCTGATCGCGTGGACGATGCCGGGCTGGTCGCTGCAGACGAAGGTGAGGACCCAGTGGTTCTGAGGTTCGTGGTGTGCGGAAGCTGTGATCACTGTTCAAGGTTAACCGGTGACGGATGCTCTTCCGAGCGTTGGGCGTCCGGGTCGCCTCAGGGAGCGTCGGGTAGACTCAATTCTGGTCGGCGCGTTCCGTCGGCCCTGGGCGCGCACACCAGCGCGTAGACGAACTCGGATCCTGCCGTACGGCCGATCGAGTGAACGCCATCGTTGGATATCCCCGATGACCACATCTTCCGTTTCACACCCGCGCGCCGCCGCGCCTGCCGCCGGTCCGTTCCCCTGGGTCGGCCTGATCGCGCTCGCCGCGACAGTCTTCCTCTCCGTCTCGAGCGAGATGATCCCGACCGGGCTCCTGCCCGAGATGAGCCGCTCCCTCGGCGTCACGCCGTCGCAGGTCGGCCTGCTCGTGACCTTCTTCGCATTCACCGTTGTCGTCTCGAGCGCGCCGCTCACCGCGGCGACCGTTCGCCTGCCGCGACACGCACTCATGGTCGGCATCCTCATCGTGCTCGGTCTCAGTAACCTGCTCACGGCGATTTCGCCCACCTACGAACTCGTCGTCGCGTCGCGGGTGCTCGGTGGCCTTGCGCACGGCCTGTTCTGGGCGCTCGTCCCCGCGTACGCCGCACACCTAGTGCCCAAGGACCAGATCGCGCGTGCCGTATCGATCACGCTCGGCGGCGGAACCCTCGCGTTCGTGCTCGGGGTTCCGCTCGGCACGGTTCTCGGTCAGTCGATCGGGTGGCGCTGGGCGTTTGCGGCGATTGCCATCGCCCTCGGCCTCGGTGCCCTCGCGGTGCTGCGCTGGCTGCCGAAGGTGGAACGGGAAACCATCCCTTCCCGGCTCGAGTCGGAACCGCGGCGAGACCCGACTGTTCTTCCCGTCGCGGCGATCTGTGTCACCGTCGCCATTGTCATGATCGGCCACTACGCGCTCTACACCTTTATCGCGCCGTTCGTCACCGACAGCATGGGCCTCGCGCCGGAGCACCTCAGTGCAGCCCTCTTCATCTACGGGGGAGCGGGCGCGGTCGGCCTCGTGCTCACGAGCACGGTGTTCGCACGGAGAACGTCGATGGGTCTCATCGCGGCGCTCGCAACGACAGCTGTCGCCGTCACTGTGATGGCCATGTCGACGTCGACGCTGTGGCTTTCCGGCCTCGCCCTCATCGTCTGGGGGCTCGCGTTCGGCCTGATCGCCCCGCTCCTGCAAACGAGGATGCTGCACACCGCAAGCCCGAGGATCCGGGACACCGCGAGCGCCTTCTACACCACCGCGTTCAACGCCGGGATCGGCGGGGGAGCGCTGGTCGGCGCGGTCCTCCTGGACTGGCAGGGTGTCGGATTCCTTCCGGTCGCGAATGTCACGCTGACCCTGCTCGGACTCGTGATTATTGTCCTGACCATCCACGTCACCGAGCGCCGGTCACGGTCGCGGGACGAACAACCGGTCGGGGACTCCTCCTCCGTCGGTTAAACTAAAGACCAATCGATCCAAACCCGAGAGACCTCCATGGCGCTTCTCCTGCTGGCCTTCCTCGTGGTTTCGTGCGCCACGAACATCCTCACCAGCTGGTTGTCGACGCGGGTCTTCTACGTCATCTCGCTGCTTCCGTTCGGCGCGTTCGTCTACACCCTGACGCAGACAGGAACCGTTCTCGCGGGCGGTTCCATCGTCGAGACCATCCCGTGGATCCCTCAGCTCGGTATTGCGCTGTCGTTCCGGGTCGATACTCTCGCCTGGCTGCTCGCTCTCATCGTGACCGGTGTCGGCGGGCTCGTCCTCGTCTATTGCGCCAGATATTTCTCCAGCGATGAACCGGGCCTCGGCCGGTTCGCGGCTCTCCTGCTCGCCTTCGCCGGCACGATGTACGGACTCGTGACCGCCGACGACATCATCGTGATGTTCATGTTCTGGGAGATCACGAGCGTGCTGAGCTACCTGCTCATCGGGCACTACGTCGATCGCAAGGAGAGCAGGGGTGCCGCGCTCCAGGCGCTCCTCGTCACAACGTTCGGCGGGCTCGTGATGCTCATCGGCGTTGTGATGATCAGCGTTCAGGCCGGAACGACATCCATCGCCTCGATCGTCGACCAGGGCCTCAGCTCACCGGCAACCACCGTCGCGATCCTCCTGATCCTCGTCGGCGCGCTGTCCAAGTCTGCGATCGTCCCGTTCCACTTCTGGCTCCCGGCCGCGATGGCTGCGCCAACGCCGGTGAGCGCGTATCTCCACGCCGCCGCGATGGTGAAGGCGGGTATCTACCTGGTGGCGCGCCTGGCCCCCGGGTACTCGGATACGCCTGGCTGGGTTGAGGTACTCGTGTCGCTCGGAGTGCTGGCGATGCTCGTCGGCGCCTGGCGGTCGCTGCGCCAGTACGACCTCAAGCTCGTCCTCGCCTATGGCACAGTGAGCCAGCTGGGCTTCCTCATGGTGATCGTCGGCTTCGGTGGATACGACGCGGCAATCGCCGGCGCCGCGCTGCTCGTCGCCCACGCCATCTACAAGGCAGCGCTTTTCCTCGTCGTCGGCATCATCGATCACAGGGCAGGCACCCGCGACTGGCGCAAACTCTCGGGCATCGGCAGGCAGTCGAAGATGCTCGCGGCAATCAGCCTCATCGCTGTTGCATCGATGGCCGGAATCCCGCCCCTCTTCGGTTTCGTGGCGAAGGAAGCCGTCTTCACCGCGTTCCTCGAAGCAGGGCGCGCCGGCGACGTCTGGGGCTGGGTGGCGCTTGTCGGCACAGCCGTCGGCTCCGTGCTGACCGTGGCGTACAGCATCCGCTTCTTCTGGGGCGCGTTCGCGACTCGGCCTGATCGCGCGCCGACAGTCCTGCACTCCGACGGCTGGGGCATTCTCACCGCTCCCGCGATCCTCGCGGCTGCCACGATCGCACTCGGCGTTGGTGCGTCCGCCGTCGACCCCTTCTTCCAGCCGTACGCCGACACCATGCCAGGTCACGGGGAGTACCACCTGGCGCTGTGGCACGGCTTCGAACCCGCACTCGCGGTGTCGGCGGTCGTGGTGCTGCTCGGTGTCGTCCTGTTCATCCGGCGCAAATGGGTGGCCAGGGTCCAGGATGCCGTGTCGCCCATGTTCGATAGCTCACGCGGCTACTGGCTCATCATCCAGTTCATCGACCGGCTGTCCGCCCGCACGACGATCTTCGCCCAGCGCGGCGGACTGCCCCAGTACCTCGGCACGATCCTCGTCGTCTACGTGCTGACCCTCGGGGTTGCGTCCGCCATGAACCGAAGCTGGCCAGACAGCATCCGCTTGTGGGATTACCCGGAGCAGGTCCTCATCGCCGTTGCCGTTGCGACGGCTGCGGTCATGGCGGGCAAGGCGAAGCAGCGGATGAGCGCGGTGCTGCTCGTCGGAACCACAGGTTTCGGAATGGTCGCCCTCTTTGCCCTGCACGGCGCACCCGACCTCGCGCTCACACAGGCCCTCGTCGAAATGGTGACGCTCGTTGTCTTCGTTCTTGTGCTGCGGAGGCTGCCGACCAGAATCGCGCAGCGGAACAAGCCGGTGCGGAGGATTCTTCGAGCCGCGATCGGCGTCGCCGTTGGGGTCACGATGGCTATCGTTGCGATCATCGCGCTCGGTGCGCGGCAGGCCGAGAGCATCGGCGCCGAATGGCCGAGGCTCGCTGTTGAAGGTGCGCACGGCCTCAACATCATCAACGTCGTCCTCGTCGACATTCGCGCGTGGGACACCATGGGGGAGATCTCCGTCCTCGTTGTTGTCGCAACGGGAATCGCGAGCCTCCTGTTCGTCACCGGGAGGACGGGGCCGATTCCGCGGCTCTCCGGATCCAAGCAGCAGCGTCGCGGCCGCAATCGCCGCCGCGTTGTCGTCGACCCGCTCGCACCGGGCCCTGAGGCCAGCTCGAACCGGATGAGCTGGCTGCTCGCCGGCCGGACGCTCGCCCGCGACCACAGGTCAGTCCTGCTCGAGGTCCTGGTGCGTTTGCTCTTCCACCCGGCAATCGTGGTGTCGGTGTACCTGCTCTTTGCCGGGCACAACGCACCGGGAGGAGGGTTCGCCGGCGGACTGCTCGCGGGGCTCGCGCTCGTCGCCCGTTACCTTGCCGGCGGCCGCTACGAGCTCGCCGAGGCGATCCCCGTCGACGCCGGCAAGATCCTCGGACTCGGCCTCGCCCTCGCCGTTGGCACCGCCATCGCCTCGATGTTCTTCGGCGGCGCTGCACTGCAGTCGGTCTACCTTGAGGCGGACGTGCCGATCCTCGGACACCTGTCGTTCGGCTCGTCGACCATCTTCGACTTCGGGGTGTACCTCGTCGTGGTCGGCCTCACGCTCGATATCCTTCGCAGCCTCGGGGCTGAGATCGACCGCCAGCAGGAGGACGCAGACCTGTCGGGCGAAGCGCAGGACGACTTCTCCGAGAGCGAGGCAGTGCGATGACCGCGTCACTGACACTCATCATCCTCATGGCCATTCTCTACGCGGTCGGGATTACCGTCATGCTGGAGCGCTCGCTGACCCGCGTGCTCATCGGCTTCATGCTCGTCGGTAACGCCACCAACCTCCTCATCCTGCTCGTCAGCGGACCGAGCGGCAGCGCGCCGATCGTCACGGGCACGGCATCCGATGAGTCGATGGTCGACCCGGTGCCGCAGGTTCTCATGCTCACCGCCATCGTGATCAACTTCGGGATCACGGCCTTCGTCCTCGCGCTCATCTACCGGTCGTGGTGGCTCGCGCAGCTCGGCGACCAGGGCGACGTTGTACCCGACCAGCACACCGAAGACACCCAGGCGCTGACCGAGGCAACGTTCGATGCCGTCGACCTCGACGACGCGGCAATCCAGCAATTGCTCGCGGCGAGCGACGAGCATCCGGACGACCCGGGCGACGCAGAGGGCCGGGACGATTCTTCCGGCCCGGACCGTTCGGACGACACAGGCAGGAACGAGAAGGGGAGACGCACATGACCGCGATTCTGCCGCTCATCGTCCTGATCCCGCTCTTCGCCGCCGCCCTCGCGCTGGTTCTCAGCGCTTACCGGCGTGCGCAGGTCGCGGTCAGTATTCTCGCGCTCAGCGCGGTCTCCGTGCTGGCGACCATCCTGCTCGTCCACGTCGACAGGCACGGAGCTGTCGTCGTCGATGTCGGTGCGTGGGATGCCCCGTTCGGTATCGTCCTCGTTGCCGACCGGCTCGCGGTCATCATGGTGCTGATCTCCGCGCTGATGCTCCTCGGTGTGCTCATCTTCGCCGCCGGCCAGGGTATCGCCGACGGCGACCGGGATACACCGGTCACGATCTTCCACCCCACCTACCTCGTGCTGTCGGCCGGGTTGTTCGATGCCTTCGTCGCCGGCGACCTGTTCAACATGTATGTCGGGTTCGAGATGCTGCTCTCGGCGAGCTATGTGCTCCTGACGCTCGGTGGAACAGGTGCGCGCATCCGCGCCGGCGTGACCTACATCATCATCAGTCTCACGTCGTCGATCATCTTCCTGGCCTCGATCGCTTTCATCTACGCGGCCACCGGCACGGTCACCATCGCACTCATCGCCGAGCGGGTCAGGGACCTTCCCATGGATGTGCAGCTCATCCTGTGCATCTCGCTCCTCGTCGCATTCTGCGTCAAGGCTGCTGTGTTCCCGATGTCGTTCTGGCTCCCCGACTCGTACCCAACGGCACCGGCACCCGTGACGGCGGTGTTCGCCGGTTTGCTGACCAAGGTCGGCGTCTATGCCATCATCCGGACAGACACCGTGATGTTCACCGACGTCGATATCGACGTTCCGCTCATGATCATCGCCCTGCTCACGCTGCTCATCGGGATCCTCGGCGCCCTGGCGCAGGCCGACATCAAACGGCTGTTGTCGTTCACCCTCGTCAGCCACATCGGCTACATGATCTTCGGTATCGCCATTGGGAGTCAGGCCGCACTGGCGGCGACGATCTTCTACATCATCCACCACATCATCGTGCAGACGACCCTGTTCCTCGCGACCGGACTCGTGGAACGGATCGGCGGCACGACCTCGATCAACCGGCTCGGCGGCATCCTCAAGGCGTCCCCGTTCGTGTCAGTGCTGTTCTTTATCGGCGCGATGAACCTCGGGGGCATCCCGCCGTTCTCCGGATTCCTCGGCAAGATCGGCCTGTTCGAGGCCGGCGTCGAGCTGGGAACGCCGTTGTCCTACCTGCTGATCGCCGCGGGAGCACTCACCTCCCTGCTCACGCTGTACGCGCTCGCGCGAGTATGGAACATGGCTTTCTGGCGGTCGGAGAGCGAGGTCGAGGGTTATTCATCCCCGTTGCTCAAGTCGCTTGCGGAGGGCCCGGAGGACCGGGGCGTCACCGTGATGTCCAAGCGCGTCCCCGCCCTGATGCTCAGTGCAACCACAGGAATGGTTGCGCTGACCGTCTGCCTCACTCTCTTCGCCGGGCCGCTCTTCGCCTTCGCCGAGCGCACGGCATCCGATTTCGAAGTCTCTTCCACCTACGTCGAGGCCGTGTTCCCGGGGGGTGTGCAATGAGTTCAGACTCGGGACACCACATCAGGGCGGTCAGCCAGTTCGCGCTGCTCGGCGGCCTCGTTGTGCTCTGGTGCCTGGTGTGGGGCCAGGTGACGGTGCTTACGGTCCTGACCGGAGTGATTCTCGCCGTTGTGATCTCGCTGATGTTCTACCTGCCGGCGATCGATCTGAGCGGCCGCGTCAACGTCTGGTACCTCCTGGTGTTCTTCGTCCGGCTCATCGTCGACATCGCGCGGGCGTCAATCGACGTGGCCTGGCTGGTCATCAACCCGAGGTACAAGCCGTCGAGCGCTGTTATCGCGATTCCGCTCGACACCCGGTCCGACCTCATCATGACCTTCACCGCCGAAGCCATCTCGCTCGTTCCCGGCTCGATCGTGGTCGATGTCGACCGTCAGGAGTCCGTGCTCTACGTCCACGTCATCAACGTCCGCACCGAGCAGGACCTTGAGGAGTTCCGCGACGAGGTTTTCGCCACGGAGAAACGACTGGTCATGGCCATCGGTTCGAACGACGACGTCTGGCGGGTGCGCCAGCCCAACCACCTGACCAGATCCGACACGGGAGGAGGCTCCTGATGCAGGTTGCGATCATTATCGCCGGTGTGCTCTTCAGTATCGGGGCTGTCGCCGCGCTCTACCGGGTGATCAAGGGGCCGAGCCTGCTCGACCGCGTCATCGCCTCCGACGTCTTCGTTGCCACGGTGATGTGTGTGCTCGGAAGTGAAATGGCTTTCAACCAGCACACCGAGACGCTGCCCGTCATCCTCGTTCTCGCGGCATTCGCATTCCTCGGCTCGGTGAGCTTTGCCCGCTTCATGGCGAAACAGGATGAGACATGATCTGGGACAGCGTTCGCGAAATCATCACCATCACCCTCGTCATGGTTGCCGCGCTGATGTGCGCTGCAGCGGGTATCGGTCTCTTCCGGTTCCCCGACGTGCTGTCCCGGCTCCACGCCGCAACGAAGCCGCAGATCCTCGGCCTCATGTGCGCCTCTGCCGGGGTCGCCGTGAACGACCCGCGGATAGCGACCTTCGCGCTCCTCACGGCCATCATCATCTTCCAGGGGCTGACAGCTCCGATCACCGCGCACATGGTCGCGCGAGCCGCCTACCGGTCGAATCACCTGCGTCGTGACCTGCTGATCCGGGATGAGCTCGCCGACCGGGTCGAGCGGATCGAGCGGGAGAGGGCGGCAGCAGCAACGGGTCCCGACGCCGATACCGGGGCCGCCTACGAACAACGAACCGCGGGCGAACCCGACAAATAACCGGGACGGACAGCTCCACGCGACGTGCTGACGGCATCCGTCTGTCGGGTGGTTTCAGGGTTGTGGCGCTGCACGACTGACGAGGTCGAGGATCGCGTTGGCGACGCCGGCAGGGTCGACGAGCATGTGGAGGTGGCGGCCGTCCAGTTCGATGACAGGCCACCCGCGTGATCGGGCCCGGGAGGCCTCATCGGCGTAGGTCGAGCCGAAGGCGAGGTAACCGGCTGGCGTCGTGTCCCAGCCCGCGTCGATCCTGAGCGCGCCGCGGAGGAAATCGAGGGGAAGCTGGGGTTGCTGCGCTTCGATGTGGAACCTCGTCGCCGGGTCAGGGAAGAGTCTGGCGATGTCTTCCTCGTCGAACCAGTCAGTCCAGACGGGGAGCAGGCCATCCTCGTCGGCGAGGGGTTCGACCCGGTCGAGCACAGCGGCTACCGCGAGCTTCTGGATACCCGACGAGACAGGAACGACCGCGTCGACGAACACCACGCAGGCCACCGTGCGGATGTCGATCAGCGTCGGGACAAAGTTGCCCGCATTGGAATGCGGCACGAGGATGACCGTGCGGTCGGCGGGAACCGCGGTCGCGTAGCCCAGGGCCGCATCGATCGGGGTCACGGGGTCCGGCTCGTCGGCGGGCGGAGCGATGACCACCTCGTGTCCCCGACGGCGTAATTCGCGCTGGACCGGTTCCCAGGCGGCAGGGCCGAGGAGGGCGCTCGCCAGCAGCACGATGACGGGCGCGTCCGGAATGTCCTCTGTCGGGAGAACCGGTTCAGGAGCCTGCATATTCACCTCCGTTCCCGGTACGCTACCGGGTGCCAGCTGCGGACGAGTGCGCACTGCCGAGCCGGGGCCGGGTTGGCGCGTCAGGTCGCCGCGCGATCGGCTGCGGCCACCGCGGTTTGCTCGAGCCGGTTGACGTAGCTCGCCCACCAGCTCTCGTCATCCGTTGGCAGGTTCGACGTGCCGGCCCTGAGCCCGACGGAACCGTCGATGAGTTCACGGACGATATCCGCGTGGCCCGCGTGCCGGTTGGTTTCCTCGACGAGGTGCACGAGGATCCGGTGCAGGGTGGTCTCGCTCTTCTCCCGCGGCCACCAGGGCACCCGCCCGACGGCGCTCAGATCGAGGGCGGCGACAGTGGC
The DNA here is from genome assembly GCF_056898615.1 of Mycetocola sp. Y442. NCBI lineage: Bacteria > Bacillati > Actinomycetota > Actinomycetes > Micrococcales > Microbacteriaceae > Mycetocola > Mycetocola sp. Y442. The sequence goes on along the minus strand of NZ_JBXHBV010000001.1, from coordinate 1,215,927 downwards.
ATCCGAGTGTTTCCACACGCGCCGGTACAACGCGATGATCGACTCTCGCGATTCGTCTTCCGTTGCCCACATGTCGGCGTTCGGCTCGGCATCGTCGTCCATCCACGGCAGCGGTTCGGGGAACGGCCGGCCAAAGGTCTCGCCGAGGTATCCAGCCTCGACGCCGGCAATGTGCTTGATCAGGCCGAGCAGGTTCGTGCCCGTCGGAACGAGCGGGCGGCGAACGTCGTACTCCGACACCCCGTCGAGCTTCCACAGGAGCGCCTCCCTGGCGCGCTGCAGGTAGATGGCGAGGTCGTCCCTGGGGTCGGTGAGCGGCATGACGACAGCCTTGCACAGAGGGCATCGTTACCGCACGGGTGAATGGTCCGGCAGGCGAGCGCATCACGTGCGGTCGAGCGCATCAGTTGCGCGGGGTGTTTTCGACCGGAACTGATGGTCTCGGCGCTAAGTGACCCGGTCGCCCGCTGCCCACACGCCGACGACGGTGAGGTCGTCGTCGAGAAGCACGGCATCGGCAGCGAAACCGGGCGCGAGCTGCCCGAGGTCGCCAGCGCGCCCGATCGCGCGGGCAGGCGTCGTCGTGAGCGCCGTGACGGCATCCGTGAGTTCGATGCCGACGTCGAACACCGCACGCCGAAGCGCCTCGTCGAGCAGGAGCGTCGATCCGGCGATCGAGTCGCCGTCGGTGAGCCGGGCGACACCGTCCGTCACCGTGACCGACAGCGAACCAAGCTGGTAGACGCCGTCGTCCGAACCGGCTGCAGCCATGGCATCCGTGATCAGGGCGATTCGGCCCGGTGCGGAAGCGAACGCCATCCGAACGACCTCGGGGTGAACGTGGACACCGTCGTTGATGATCTCGAGGGTCACCGATGGTGAGGAGGTCGCGGCTGCGACCGGTCCCGGTTCGCGGTGGTGGATGCCGTTCATCGCGTTGAACGCGTGGGTGAGGATGCTCGCCCCCGCCTCGAACGCCTCGAGGGCGCCGTCGAAGTCGACGCTGGTGTGCCCGACCGCCACTGTGACGCCCGCGTCGGCAAACTGACGGATGGCGTCGAGGCCTCCCGGCAGCTCGGGGGCGAGAGTGACATGCCTGAGCGTGCCGCGAGCCGCTGCGACGAGGCGGTCGATGCTCTCGGGGTCAGGAGCGCGCAGCAGCTCAGGGTTGTGGGCACCCTGCCTGCCAATGTCGAGGAAGGGACCCTCGAGGTGAGAACCGAGGATCGTCGGGTCCGCCTCGGCGAGGTCGGCGATGGTGCCGACGCGGTCGACGAGGTCGTCGACGGTTGCGGTGACGAGCGAGAGCACGGACCGGGTCGTGCCGTGGCTGCGGTGGACCTCGAGGGCCGAGCGGATGCTGTCAGCACCGTCGTCGAATGATCGCGCGTTGCCCCCGTGCCCGTGGATGTCGATGAAGCCGGGAGTGAGGGTGAGGCCTTCCCCGTTCACGGTCTCTGCCGCGCCAAGCTGTGTCCACTCCGGCCCGGAGCCGACCGCAGCAATGACGTCGCCGGACACGGCCACGAACGCCTCGGGCGTGACGTGCCCGCCGGTGACGAGCGTGACCGAGTGAATGACGAGGTCGATGGGCGCTGGAGCGAGTTCAGTCACGATGCAACGATAACGTCGATGCCGTCGGCGGCGAACGCGCTTTTCTGCTCGGCGGTGATCCCGTCGTCGGTGATGAAACTGCCGAAGAGTTCGGCCCCGCCGACCGTCGCGAACGACCGAACACCGATCTTGGTGGAGTCCGCCACCATGAACGCTCGGGCGGCCCTCGATGCCATCAGCCGGTTGACGTGCGCTTCCGACTCGTCGTTGACCGAAGCGCCGTGCTCAGGCACGACGCCGTTGACCCCGATGAAGGCCAGGTCAAGCGCCACCCCCTCGAGGACCATGTCGCTGTACGGTCCGACGAGTTCGTACGATCGCGGGTGCACCACTCCGCCTGTGACGACCACCTTGAACTGCGGACGCATGGCGAGCTGGGCGGCGATGTTCACGGCGTTGGTCACGATCGTGAGGCTCGGCTCCGGGGACGGCTCCGAGAGGTCGGATCGCGTCGACAGAACCGTCGCGATCGCGGTCGCCGTTGTGCCCCCGCACAAACCGACGACGCTGCCGCGGTGAACCAGGGCGCTCGCCGCCTGCGCGATCAGTTGCTTCGCTTCGGCGTTCGATTCGTGCCGGTACCTGATCGGCAGGTCGTATGCGACTGAATTACCGACGGCGCCACCCCTGGTGCGGGTCAGCAACTGCTGCCTCGCGAGGGTGTCGAGGTCACGGCGGGCGGTCGCTGGGGAGACTCCGAGTGACGCGGTCAGGTCGTCGACCTCGACCTGGCCGTTTTCAGCGAGCAGGTCGAGTACGGCGCGCAGTCGCTCATCGCGATTCATCGAGTGCTTCCGTCGTGGCCATCCCGCGCGCGAAGAGTGTCAGGAGTCGTTGTGCCTCCCGGCTCAGGCTTTCCCGGGCGGGGGTGAGGTACTTGCGCGGATCGACGATCGCGTCGTCATTGTCGAGTACCGCGCGCGCGGCGCGGGTGTAGAAGCCGTTGAGGTGGGTCGACACGTTGATCTTGGTCATCCCGGAGCCGATGGCCGCAACGATGTTGGCGTCGGCGACACCCGAGGAGCCGTGCAGCACGAGGGGCACGGTCAGCGCCGACCGCAGCGCTGCGATCAGGTCGAGATCGACGGATGCCACGCGGTTTGTCATCGCGTGTGAGGAGCCGACGGCGACGGCGAGTGCGTCGACCCCGGTGTCGGAGACGAAGGAGACGGCTTCGACGGGATCGGTGCGGACGCCGGGAGCGTGGGCGCCGTCCTTGCCGCCGACCTTGCCCAGCTCGGCCTCGACATACACGCCGGCGTCGTGAGCGGCTTCGACCACCCTCCGGGTCGCCGCGACATTGTCGGCGTACTCGAGCTTCGCCCCGTCGTACATCACCGAACTGAAACCGAGGTCGATGGCCTCCCGTGCGAGCGACTCATCCTCCGCGTGGTCGAGGTGGACCGAGACCGGCGTTGACGCGGCCTCGGCGAGGGCGAGCGTCGCGCGCGCGATCGGTCCGAGCGAGCCGTGGTAACGGGCGCAGTTCTCAGAGATCTGCAGGATGACGCCGAGACCCGCGCGCTCGCTCGCCGAAACGAGACCCTCGGCCGTCTCGAGCGACACCACGTTGAAAGCGCCGATTCCCGTCCCGTTCCTGTACGCGTGGTCGATCAGGGTTCTCGTCGTCTCGAGCGTCATGACTTTCTCTCGTCCGTGGTTGTCGTGGGGTGGCCCTGGTAACGGGAGATGGTGATCTCGCGTTCGAGGTCGGTGATTCGTCCCGGGTCGACGTCGCCGGCGATGGGTTCGAGTACGGCCGCGGCCGACCAGGCTGTCGCCCTGGTGAGGATCGCCCGTGTGTCGAGGTGTGCGCGGGTGTCCCGCGCGAGGAGTGCTGCCACGCCGGCGACGCCCGCGTCGCCGGCGCCCGTCGGGTTGCCGGCGAGGACGCGGCCGAGCCGAGCCGCGAGCACGGGTTCCGCCGGGTCGGCGGGAACAGCGATCATGCCCGCTTCGCCGAGCGACACGAGCACGAGGCCGGCGCCCATCGACTGGAGCGCGCGAGCGCCGGCGACCGGATCTGATTCGCCCGTGGTGTCGAGGAGTTCGCTCGCGTTGGGTTTGAGAACCGTCGCACCGGCAACGGCAGCGTTTCGCAGTTGCGTGCCCGTGGCATCCGCTATGACGGGAATGCCCGCAGCGCGACCGGCGGCGACGAGATCACCGTAGAGAGTGTCAGGGCATCCGGGCGGGACGCTTCCGGAGATGACGAGGCAGGTCGCGTCGGCCAGTCGACCGGTGACGGCAGCGAGAAGCTCGGCCCAGGCCCCTGCGTCGATGGCCACGCCCGTCTCGTTGATGATCGTCGTCCCGTCCGGTTCGACGATGGCGGTCGACTGCCTCACGTTTCCGGGAACCCCGACGAGCGTGGACGGAATACGCCCGAGATCCGAGCCGAACCAGTCCAGGTCGTTTCGTCCGACCGGCGCAACGACGAGCGCGTCTTCACCCATCTTCGTCAGGACCCTCGCGACGTTGAGCCCCTTGCCTCCTGCCCGGCGGATGCCCGGTGCGACCCGGTGGGTGTGCCCAAGGTCCAGGCGGTCGAGGGTGAGGGTGATGTCCACGGCCGGGTTCGGCGTGACCGTGACGATCACGGGGCACCGGCCGATGGGTCGAGGATGCCGCGGGCGCCGAGGGCGGCGCCGACAAGTCCCGCATTTTCGCCGACCGTCGCCGGGAGGAGGACCGGCCGCCTGTGGAAGGTGAGGAAGGAGTTCATCCGCTCGGCGACCGGTTCGAACAGGGCGTCGCCCGCCTGGGCGAGTCCGCCGCCGAGCACGATGGCCTCCGGGGCGAGCAATGCGACGCTCTGGGCGAGCGCCAGGCCGATGGCATCCGTCGCATCCGACCAGACCCGCTGCGCGAGCAGGTCGCCGGACCGGGCCCGCTCGAGCACCTCACGGGCGCCGAGAGGGCCGTCGACGTGGTCGCCCGCCGGCAGACCAGCGCGGTACAGCCGGCTGATCGCGCCCGCCGACCCGATCGCCTCGAGGCAGCCGCGACCGCCGCAGGCGCACGGGGTCCCGCCGGGGCTCACCACCGAGTGCCCGATTTCGCCGGCGTAGCCGTGAGCTGAGTACGGTTTCCCGTCGATGAAGACCGCGCCGGCGATGCCGGTCCCGATCACGACGACGAGCACGTTCGAGTACTGGCCTGCGCTCCCGAGCTGGTACTCAGCGGCCCCCGCTGCCCTGACGTCGTGGGTGAAGTACACGGGAACGCCGAGTCGTTCGGCGGCGAGCGCGCGGAACGGCACGTCCCGCCAGCCGATGTTCTCGGAGAACACGCCGATGCCGAGTTCGTCGTCGACGAGGCCGGGCACGATGAGTCCAGCCGCGCGGATGTCGGTGTCGGGGTGCGCGGCACGGAACCGGAGGGCCAGGGTTTCGACCTGCGCCAGCACGGCGTCCGCGGTGCCGTCGACGGAGTGCGGCGTCGGTACCCGCACCGTGTCGACCAGGCGGCCATCAGTGCCAACCAGTGTTGCCTTGGTATCGGTCCCGCCCACATCGAACGCGAGGACAGCGGGGCCGGTGCCCAGCTGGCCGGGTGGGGCGGTTTCGATCATGCGCCGAGAATGACGGAACGGGTGAGGTTCCGGGGCAGGTCGGGGTTGAGTCCCGCGCGGAGTGAGCGCTCGAGGGCGACACGGTGGGCGCGGACCAGGTCGGCGACGGGATCGAGCGCCGAGTGCTCGAAGTGTGCGTCGGTCACAGCGACGTCGGCGTCGAGGCCAGCTGGCATCTCGCCGAACAGCCAGACAGCGCGTCCGGGGGCGGCGATGGCGAGCGGTCCGTGGCGGTACTCCATCGCCGGGTATGACTCGGTCCAGGCCTGCGATGACTCGCGCATCTTGAGTGCGGCCTCGTGGGCGAGGCCAACCGTCCAGCCGCGACCGAGGTACGTGACCTGCTCTGCTCCGATGAGCTGTTCCGGCAGTTCTTCCGTGAGGGCGGTTTCTGCGTCGGCAATGGACTGTGAGACATCGGCCCCGGTCGATGCGCGGAGGAAGGTCAGCGCCGTTGTCGCGAAGCGGGTCTGGACGACGCTCTTCTCGTCGGCGAACGGCAGGGCGATGATGTCATCGGCCGCGTCGACGAGGGGGCTCGAGGTGTCACCGACGATGCCGATGGTGCGGACCTTGCCGCGGATGCCGCCGAGTAGTTCGAGGACTTCCGACGTGGTTCCCGAGCGAGTGATTGCGACGACGGCGTCATAGTCACGGTCGACGAACGCTTCGGACGCGGCGAAGGCGTCGGTCACTCCGAGGCCGGCGTTCTCGCGCAGGGCGGCGTAGGACTGAGCCATAAACCAGGAGGTGCCGCAACCGACGACCGCGACCTTCGCACCCGCCTGGGGAAGAAGCTTCGGCTCAGCGACCAGGTCGACGGCCTGTGCCCATACCGCTGGCTGGCTTTGGAGTTCTTCGGCCATGTGCGCGCCGGCGGTCTGAGTGTTCACGATTCGTCCGTTTCCGTGTATCGATGATTGGTAGTGATTGATTTATCGCTTTACAATCATTATCAATCGCCGCGACCGCGGATGCAACCTAAGTGGACAGCCCCGGCTCGGTGTCCGTGGCGCTCACGCGAGCCCCAGCTCTGATGCCCAGTGCCTCAAACCGTGGCTGAAGCGCCTCGAGCCGAGCGGCGAAGTCAGCCCAGACCCGCCGGTCTGACTCATCCGGTCGCACCGACCAGGCGATCTCGGCGAGCGCGACGAGCCGGGGGAACGCGAGGTAGTCGATGTCGGCCCTCGATCGAACGGTCTCGGTCCAGAGCGGCGCTTCGATGCCGAGGATGTTCCCGGCGGCGTCGGGAAGGATCGCGGTCGGCTCCCACTCGTACGATTCACGCACAGTCGTGAACCCGTCCGCCCAGGACAGCCCGATCGGGCTCGACTCGTCGTAGGAGATATCGAGGTAGGCGACATCCGCGGGGGAGAGGATCAGTGAACCGCCCTGGCGCACGAACGAGAGTGCCCGATCGGCCGCGTCGTTCTGCGGCGTGAGGAAGCTCCAGTACTGCCCGACGGTCCCTGGGGCGAGGTCGGTGCTGATTCCGGCCTCGTGCCATGCGATCGGGACCTTGCCGTGTGATGCGACCAGCCGGCTCGCGCGCGCAACGAACTCCCGGTACTCGTCGGTCGGTGTGGCGTGGGACTCATCGCCGCCGAAGTGGAGCCACGGGCCAGGGGACTGCTCGGCGACCTCACGGAAGACGTCGTCGAGGAACGCCCAGGTGGCGTCGCTCGTCGTGTCGAGGGTCGAGAAGCCCACCTCTGTGCCGAGGTATGCCGCCGCCGCTGTGCCGCCCGGGTTGAGTTCGGGCAGCGCTGACAGTGCCGCGTTGGTGTGGCCGGGGACGTCGATCTCGGGCACGATCGTCACGAAGCGGGCGCTCGCATACTCGACAATGCGAGCGAAGTCGGCCTTGGTGTAGAAACCGCCGGGGTCGCCGTCCACAGCGGTGGAACCGCCGATCTCGGTGAGTTCCGGCCGAGAGTCGATGCTGATGCGCCAGCCCTGGTCATCGGTGAGGTGGAGGTGCAACACATTGATCTTGAACAGGGTGATCATGTCGATGAACCGGCACACCTCGTCTACGCCGAAGAAGTGCCTGGCCACATCGAGCATGGCGCCCCGGTAGGAATAGCGCGGCCGGTCCGTGATGGTGGTCGCGGGGGCCTCCCACGCAACGGACTGCACCGTGCGGTCTTCGACGTCGCTCGGGAAGAGCTGACGCAGCGACTGGACGCCATAGAACAGCCCCGCAACGGTGGCGGCGGTCAGCTGCACACCGAGTGCAGACGTCTCGAGTGCGTAGCCCTCCTCGCCGAGATTCCTGGTGTCGGCGACGTCGAGGTGCAGTGCAATGTCGTGCGCTGGCGCCGGCTCACCGCCGTCCGGGCCTGCCTCGAACGGTTCGATGATCGGAACGAGAAACCCCGTCGATCGTCGCAGCAGCCCGGCGAGGTACGAGGCGACGGATGCCGCGGCGGTCGTCGCGAGGATCCGGGACGCGGTCGTCAGAACGAAGGGTGCAGCCCCGGGCGGTGTGACCTGCGTTACAGGCTGGGGAACGATGCTGCCGGGGAGGTGTCTCATCTGTGATCCGTTTCTTGAACTGCGGTGTCCGAGCTGCCGAAGGGCCGTGCGCCCGGGGGCGCCGAAGCGCTGCGATTCGGGCGTCTGTCCACTGTAGCCAGCGCTCGGGGAGTGTGGTGATGGCATCCTGATACCATTGCCGTGTCGCAACTGGCGTAAAGGTTCCCTCCACGAACCAGGAGACTTCTCATCTCTCGGTTCCGGATCAGGAATTTGGATGGTCACCATCGGGGAGCGACTGACACGGATTCGGCCGAACGCCTGGGTCGATACGGATTACCTCTCTTGTCCGCCGCTGTCTTAAGGAGCCAGTTTTGTCTTCAACGTTCAATGCACCTCTCTCCGAGGTCGATCCCGAAATTGCCGCCGTTCTCGACAACGAGCTCGGCCGCCAGCGCAACTACCTCGAGATGATCGCGAGCGAGAACTTCGTTCCCGTCTCGATCCTGCAGTCGCAGGGCAGCGTCCTCACCAACAAGTACGCCGAGGGATATCCGGGCCGCCGCTACTACGGCGGCTGCGAATACGTCGACGTCGCCGAGTCGCTCGCCATCGAGCGCGCGAAGAGCCTCTTCGGTGCCGAGTTCGCCAACGTCCAGCCGCACTCGGGTGCGAGCGCCAACGCGGCAGTGCTCTCGGCGATCGCGACCCCTGGCGACACCATTCTTGGACTTGAGCTCGCTCACGGTGGACACCTCACCCACGGCATGAAGCTGAACTTCTCCGGCAAGCTCTACAACGCCGTCTCCTACGGCGTCGACCCGGAGACCTTCCTCGTCGACATGAACGTCGTTCGCGAGAAGGCACTGGAGCACAAGCCCCAGGTCATCATCGCCGGCTGGTCGGCGTACCCGCGTCAGCTGGACTTCGCCGCCTTCCGCGCCATCGCTGACGAGGTCGGCGCGAAGCTCTGGGTCGACATGGCCCACTTCGCGGGACTTGTCGCCGCAGGTCTCCACCCGTCACCGGTTCCGTTCGCGGATGTCGTGTCGTCGACCGTGCACAAGACACTCGCTGGTCCCCGCTCGGGCTTCATCCTCAGCCGTGACATGGAGCTCGCCAAGAAGCTCAACTCGAACGTCTTCCCTGGCCAGCAGGGTGGACCGCTCATGCACGTCATCGCCGCCAAAGCGACGGCGTTTCTCCTCGCATCGCAGCCCGAGTTCAAGGACCGCCAGCAGCGCACCCTCAGTGGTGCACGGATTCTCGCCGAGCGCCTCACCGCTGATGACTCGCGGGCCTCGGGCCTCGACGTCCTCACCGGCGGCACCGATGTGCACCTCGTGCTCGCCGACCTGCGCAACTCGGAGATCAACGGCCAGCAGGCGGAAGACGCCCTCCACGAGGTCGGCATCACCGTCAACCGCAACTCTGTTCCGTTCGACCCGCGCCCGCCGATGGTCACATCGGGACTTCGCATCGGAACGCCCGCGCTGGCCACGCGTGGCTTCGGTGATGCCGAGTTCACCGAGGTTGCCGACGTCATCGCGACGGCGCTTCAGCCCGGCGCCGACATCGAGTCGCTCCGCGCTCGCGTTGCGACTCTGACCGAGGCTTTCCCGCTCTACCCCGGCCTGGTTCAGTAGTCGATGACGGCGCAGATCCTCGACGGTAAGGCCGTCGCATCAGTCATCAAGTCCGAGCTGAAGGAGCGCGTCACAGCGCTTCGGGAACGCGGCATTGTGCCCGGCCTCGGCACCGTCCTCGTGGGTTCTGACCCGGGGTCGCAGTGGTACGTCGCCGGCAAGCACCGCGACTGCGCCGAGGTCGGCATCGAGTCGATCCGACGCGACCTGCCCGAGTCGATCAGCCAGGAAGAGCTCGAGGCTGTGCTCGACGAGCTCAACGCCGACTCGAGCTGCACCGGCTACATCGTGCAGCTGCCGTTGCCTGCCCACCTCGACACCGACGCGATCCTCGAACGGGTCGACCCGGAGAAGGATGCGGACGGGCTGCACCCGACCAACCTCGGGCGGCTCGTCCTCAACGTCAACCGGCCGATACTGACACCGCTGCCGTGCACGCCGCGTGGGGCGATTGAGCTCATGCAGCGGCACGGCATCGAGCTGGCAGGCAAGCACGTCGTGGTCGTCGGCCGCGGTGTCACCGTTGGCCGTGCCATCGGGCCGCTGCTCACCCGTCGTGAGTACAACGCGACGGTCACTCTCACCCACACCGGCACCGTCGGTCTCGACGACCTGCTGCGCACGGCGGACGTCATCGTCGCCGCCGCTGGGGTGCCCGGGATTGTGAAGGCCTCGGCTGTGAAGCCTGGCGCCATCGTCCTGGACGTCGGCGTGAGTCGGGAGACCGACCCGGAGACCGGCAAGAGCCGTGTCGTCGGTGACGTCGACCCGGCCGCCGCTGAGGTCGCGTCCTGGATCTCACCGAACCCCGGTGGCATCGGCCCGATGACGCGCGTGCAGTTGCTCACCAACGTTGTCGACACCGCTGAGCGCCTCAACCCGTAGCCACCAAAGCGCGCCTCGATGTTCGCGGCGGACCCGCGATCGCTACAGTTCCATGCCCGCGCTCGGCGCGCTAACGACGGTGAAGAGTTCCGGTGCGGGACGCGTCACGGGCGCGCGCTAATCGAGCGCGCGATGATGAGGGACGCGGGAATATGCCCGACGCCGAGAAGTACGGCGGAGCCGGCCAGCCAGATGTTATTCAGCCAGCCCGCGGCTGACAGGAACACGATAACCGGCAGGATCGCCATCGGCACCGGTACCCCTAGCCATGGCCGATACAGCGTCGTCCCGTCACGCCCCGTCAACAGATATCGGGCCCACAGCGCGTAGTACCCGACGAGCGCGGCCAGGGTTGGCACCGACCACCAGCCGGCGATGAGTCCGGGTGCCGTGATTGCAGGAACGACCAGACACAGCGCTTGACCCGCGCGTTCGACCCAGTGCAGCAGCAGGGGCACTCGGATATTTGGCAGGGGAACTCGTGGCGGGAACCACAGCACGATGAGGTTGGGTGAGAGCACCATCAGGCCGATAATCAGACCGAGCGGCGAGAAGACCATGACTCACGCTACCGTCCCGCCGGACCGGCAGAGAGTGAACGTCGAGCTCACACGGGTCCTCGCGACCGCCGTCGACGCGACCGGGGCTTAACCGCCGACCCTGGACAGCACGACGGGCCAGGCGCGTGCTGCGCCTGGCCCGTCCGTTCGGTTCCTACTCGACCCGGCTCGCGCCATCCGCCGCGGTGACGGTGAAGAGTTCCGGTTCCGTGAAGGCGGCGTCCGCGAACGCGCGCGTCACGGCATCCGACACCGACGCAAGGTCAGCGCTCTGAACGAGCGCGATGGCCGCGCCGCCGAAGCCGCCGCCGGTCATGCGAGCGCCGATCGCGCCCGCCGCGAGGGCTGTCTCGACGGCGAGGTCGAGTTCGGGCACCGAGATCTCGAAGTCGTCGCGCATCGAGGCGTGGGATGCCACGAGCAGGTCACCGATCGCGGTCGGCCCCTCGAGGCGCAGCGTGCGCACCGTATCGAGCACGCGACGGTTCTCGGTGAGGATGTGGCGCACCCGGCGGAGCGTCTCGTCATCGAGCACCTCGGTCGCCCGTGGCAGGTCGTCGACGTCGAGGTCGCGCAGCGAGGAGACGCCCATCTCGGCGGCCCCGCGTTCGCACGAAGCGCGGCGAGCGGCGTAACCGCCGGTCGCGTGCGCGTGCGACACCCGGGTGTTCATGACGAGCAGCACGAGGTCGGCGGTTTCGAAACCGAGGTCGATCACCTCGGCATCGAGGCTGCGGCAGTCGAGGAACACCGCGGCGTCCTCCTTGCCGAGCAGGGAGGCTGACTGGTCCATGATGCCGGTCGGTGCCCCGACGGCCTTGTTCTCGGCGAGCTGGCCGACCTTCGCGAGGGTCTCGCGGGGAAGCTCGAGCTGCCAGGTGTCGTTGAGGGCAACGGCGATGGCGCACTCGATCGCCGCTGACGACGAGAGGCCGGCACCGATCGGCACGTCCGAGTCGATGAACGCGTCGAAACCGGTGACCCCGGCGAGGTTGGCACCGAATTCGCCGAGCGCCCAGACGACGCCGAGCGGGTACGCCGACCAGTCTGAGAGGGCATCGGGGGTGATCGCGTCGAGCTCGACGGTCACGACCTCGTCGCTGAACGCCGACGTGACCCGCACTGTGCGGTCAGCGCGCGGAGCGAGCGCGACGACCGTCGACCGGTCGATCGCGAACGGGAAGACGAAGCCGTCGTTGTAGTCGGTGTGCTCACCGATGAGGTTCACCCGGCCGGGCGCCTGCCAGATGCCGGCGGGAGCCGCACCATCGAAGCGCGAGGCGAATCCCGCCCTCGCGCGTTCGGCCAGTTCGGTGATGTTCGTCATACGGGGGTCTCCTTGTCGGCGAGAGCAATCGCCTCACGCACTCGTTGTGCTGTCTGCTCGGGCGGGATATCGCCGATCCAGGCTCCCATGGCAGCTTCTGACCCGGCGAGGTACTTGAGTTTGTCGGCGGCACGACGCGGCGACGTCAGCTGCAGCATGAGCCGGATGTCGTCGCGGCCGACGTTCACCGGCGCCTGGTGCCACGCGGCGATGTACGGCGTCTGGGTCTCGTAGAGAGCGTCGATGCCGCGCAGGAGCCGCAGGTACAGCACGGCGAGCTCATCGCGCTCCTCATCGGTGGTGCCCGCGAAGTCGGCGACGGGACGGTGCGGCAGCATGTGCACCTCGATCGGCCACCGTGCGGCGAACGGAACGAACGCCGTCCAGTGCTCGCCCTGGAGCACCACACGGTCGCCAGCCTGCTCGCTCGCGAGGATGTCGGCGAACAGCGTCGGGCCGTAGTTCTCGACGGATGCCATCAGCCGCTGGGTGCGCGGGGTCACGTACGGGTACGAATAGATCTGGCCGTGCGGGTGACGGAGCGTCACGCCGATCTCGATGCCCCGGTTCTCGAACGGGAACACCTGCTCGATGCCGGGCAGGGCGCTGAGCGCCGCGGTACGCGATGCCCAGGCCTCGATCACGGTGCGTGCGCGCGAGCGGCTGAGCGAACCGAACGATCCCTCGTGCTCCGGGCTGAAGCAGACAACCTCGCACCGGCCCACTGACGTGCGGATGCGGCCGATGCCGATCTCGGTGAGGTCATCGAGCCCGCGCGGGGCGTTCTCGTCCTCGAGCAGCGGGCCGAACGACGGCGAGCGGTTCTCGAACACGGCAACGTCATAGTTGCTCGGAACCTCGGACGGGTTCGTCTCGGTCTGCGGTGCAAGCGGGTCGAGGTGCGCTGGCGGCAGAAAGACCCTGCTCTGCCGGGCGGACGCGATCGACACCCATTCGCCGGTGAGCGGGTCCTGCCGCATGCTCGCCGTGGCCGGCCGCTCGGGCAGGTCGCGCGAATCGGGGGAGCGATCGGGACCGAGGGTGGTGTCGGCGTCATCGAAGTAGATGATCTCGCGCCCGTCCGCGAGGACGTCGGAGGTGGAGGTAATCGAGGTCATGGTTCTGGCTGCCTTCCGCACGCCGGGCTTTCACAAGTGGAAGCAATTCTACGTTCCACTCCTCCCATTGACAACTAAACGAAACTAACTGAAGATGAGCGCATGACCGATTCGACCCCTCGCGCTCCGGGCGACATCGTCCCAGCAGTCGTTCGGCGTGAGCGCATGGCCGACCTGATCGCCGCAAGCGGCTTCCTCCGGGTCTCCGACCTCAGCGAAGCCTTCGGGGTGAGCGAGGTCACCGTGCGCAGCGACCTCGCCGCCCTCGATGATGGCAACGCGGTCCGACGGGTGCACGGTGGTGCTGTTCCACGCGGCCAGCGGGCACGCGAAGCGAGTTTCGAAAAGTCGCTCGAGGCATCCGCCCTCGCCAAACAGAAGATCGGCCGCCGCGCCGCCGCGCTCGTCTCGAGTGGGCAGAGCGTCCTTCTCGATGTCGGCACGACGGCGCTCGCCGTGGCCCAGGCGCTCGTGGAACGCGACGACCTCGACGATCTCGTCGTCATCACCAACGGACTCAACATTGCGCTCGAACTCGAATCCGCGATTCCCCGGTTCACCGTCATCGTCACGGGGGGAGCGCTGCGCCCGCTGCAGCATTCCCTCGTGCACCCGCTCGCGCGCACGGTGCTCGAGCAGGTGCACGCCGACATCGCCTTCATCGGCTGCAACGGGGTCGATCCGATCGCCGGCGTGACGAACGTCAACCTCCCCGAGGCCGAGGTGAAGCAGTTGATGGTGTCGTCGGCCGATCGTGTCGTCGTGCTGGCCGACGCGTCCAAGCTCGGGCAGGTCAGCCTCGGCGCAGTTGCCGGCATCGACGCTGTCGACGTGCTCGTGACCAACAACGGTGCGGATGCCGCTGTGCTGGCGGATCTCACCGCCGCCGGAGTCGAGGTCCTCACCGCGTGACCCTTCGGCGGTCTGGCGCTACGCTTTTTTGCACACAACAACGAGGAGCGTGGGTCCATGACCGCAGTCACCGGTGAGCAGTTCGACCTGAGTCTTGACACTGGGTCGGGGGGAAACGTCACAGCGACGATCACCCAGGTGGCTGCAGGCATCCGTCGACTGAATGTGTACGGAATCGATATCGTGCCGCCGTACGACGCCGGCGTGCAGCGTCCGCTGGCCAGCGGGATCGTCCTCGTGCCCTGGCCCAACCGCATTCGTGACGGTCGCTGGCTCCTCGACGGCGTCGAGCAGCAGCTCGCCCTGACCGAGCCGAAGAAGCACAACGCGAGTCATGGTCTGCTGCGATTCAGCCCGTATTCGGTTGCGGCGCGCACCGAATCGACGCTGAGGCTCGAGGCGAGGGTTTTCCCGCAGAGCGGCTATCCGTTCCTGCTCGACACCGCCGTGACGTACCGGCTGGTCGACGCCGGCATCGAGGTCACCCACACGATCACCAATCGGACGGATGCCGCGGCTCCCGTTGCGGTTGGCGCCCACCCGTTCGTCACGATCGGCGACGTCGAACCGGAGGACCTCACGGTCACCGTTCACGCGGCCACCCACATCGACGTCGATGACCGGTCCCTGCCGACGGGAGAGACGCCCGTCGATGGAACGCCGTTCGACCTCCGCGGTGGCGTTCGGCTTGGCGACCTGGACCTCGACGCGGGGTTTGCGGACCCGGTGATCACCGACGGCGTATCCGAGCACTCGATCACGGCACCCGATGGTCGCTCGGTCACGGTGTGGGGCGACGAGAACTTCCGGTTCTGGCAGGCGTTCAGCACAGAGCTCTACCCCGGTCAGTCGAAGGCCGTTGCAATCGAACCGATGACGGCGCCCGCCGATGCCTTCAACTCGGGTCGTAGCATCCGCTGGCTGGAGCCGGGTGAAACCTGGGAAGCCAGCTGGGGAATCCGCGCCGACGGGTTCGCGCCGGTCTAGCGAGACCTCGGGCGCCCGCTTCTCGCTACCGTCGCGCCGTCGGCAGGGTGAGAATTTCGGCCCCGTCGTCGGTGATGGCGATCGTGTGCTCGCTGTGTGCCGTCCGGCATCCGGTCGCACTCTTGAGCGTCCACCCGTCGGCGTCCGTGACGAGCTTGTCGGTGTCCGCCATCACCCAGGGCTCGAGTGCGAGCAGGAGCCCCGGCCGCAGCGTGTAGCCGCGTCCGGCTCGGCCCATGTTGGGCACGTGCGGGTCCTGGTGCATGGTCGAGCCGATGCCGTGGCCGCCGAACTCGGTGTTGACCGGGTAGCCGGCTTCGGTGAGCACCGCGCCGATCGCGGCGGAGATGTCTCCGATCCGTACTCCTGGGCCTGCCGCCGCGATTCCCGCGACCAGTGCCCGTTCGGTCGCGGTGATCAACGCGACGCTGTCCGCGGGCTTCGAGTCGCCCACGATAAAGCTGATGGCGGAGTCCGCAGCGACGCCGTCCTTCAGGACGGCGAGGTCGAGGGTCAGCAGGTCACCGTCGGCGAGCCGGTAATCGTGGGGGAGTCCGTGCAGCACTGCGTCGTTGACGGCGGTGCAGATGTAGTGGCCGAACGGGCCGCGTCCAAAGGATGGCGCGTAGTCGACGTAGCAGGATTCTGCTCCCGCCTCGATGATCATCTTCTGGGTCCAGCGGTCGATGTCGAGAAGATTCGTCCCGACCGTTACCCGGTCTTTCAGCCCATACAGGATGTCAGCGACCAGGGTGCCCGTGACCTTCGCCCTGGTCAGTTCGGTGGGATTCAGAATCTCGATCATGCGGCGCCCTCTCAATGACTGTCCTCGCCATAATATGCTCACCACCTGCGCGGGCAGCGTGAGACGGTTACTCGTCGGCGCCGACCTCGGCGACGAAACCCTGCACCCGCTCGCGCAGCGTGTTGATCTGTTTGTCGCGTGCCGCCTCGACGTCGAAACCCAGGTAGGCAACGGCCGGCAGCTTGCGCGCGTTGCGGGAGCACCCGAAGTCGGCACAGACGAGTGTGCCGATCGTGTTCCCGTTGCGTCCGGCCTTGCCCGCGCGACGTGCCGCGTAGAACACGACGTCGTCCTCCAGGGTGATGTCCTGGCACCACGAGCACTGCGCCCGCGCCCGCGGTTTGGCTTCCGCCCGCTGCAGCAGGATGCCGACCGGGCCGTTGTCGCGCTGCACGATCACAGAGCCGCGGCGCGGCAGTTTGCGGTCGCGCCAGCCGAGGAAGTCGAGGTTGTCCCAGTCGAGCGACTCGAAATCTTCGGGCAGGGTGAGGTCACTGACCTGGCTGCGTGACGCGTTGATGAAGGAGGTGGTGATGTCTTTGTGGGTGAGGGGAAGCATATTTCTGTCCTGGGGTGAGAGAGCCGGAGGCTCGAGAGTGTGCCGGGGTTATGGGCCGGCGCAGGAAGATTGGCGTGTCCCGGCGTGCATTGATGCACAAGCTCAGGGAGAACGCATACTCGCGGAAGAACGAGGAGGGTCAGCGAAGAAGCGTTACCTCGAGCCGGCGCAGTATGCGCCGGTAACCTCCAGTCGCCCCAGGGGCGTTGCGAGAGAAAAATGCATTCGGTAAGTTTAGCGCGCGCTACGCCGGGTTCGCCCTGAGCCGCCAGAGCGAGGTGACCTCTGCGGCGCGCGCGGCGTTGAGCGGGTCAGCCCTGTCGGTTGCACGTGAGTGTGTCGGGCGGGTGTCCATCCGGGCAATCACGGCGAGGCCGGCGTCCTCGATGGCATCGAGCAGGTCGCCGCGCGACCGCAGGCCGAGGCGTTCGGCGATGTCCGAGATCACGAGCCAGCCCTCGCCATCCGGGGTCAGGTGCTCGGCAAGACCGGAAAGGAAGCCGGCCAGCATCCGCCCGCCCTCGTCGTAGACGGCGTAGTCCGTTGCAACCTTCGGGGTGGCCGGGATCCACGGTGGGTTACAGACGACGATGTCGGCGCGGCCGTCGGGAAAGAGATCGGTCTGCTCGACGGTGACGGCGGGACCGAAGCCAAGCTGGTCGAGGTTCTCTGTCGCGCAGGCAAGAGCCCGCGGGTCCTGGTCGGTGGCGACAATGTGACGGATGCCTCGGTGCGCGAGCAGCGCCGCGAGTACGCCGGTGCCTGTTCCGATATCGAAGGCTGTCGTCGCGTTCGGCGGGAGGGGTGCGTTCGCGACCAGGTCGAGGTACTCGCCACGCACGGGGGAGAAGACCCCGTAGTGCGGGTGGATCTTCGCGCCGAGCGCTGGAACGTCGACGCCACGGGTGCGCCATTCCTCGGCGCCGATGACGCCGAGCAGTTCGCGGAGGGAGACGACGGATGCCTCGATGGCGGGACCCCAGGCATGAGCGATGGCCTCGCGGATGTCGGGGGAGCGGCGCAGCGGAATCGTGCCGTCCGCTGACACCGGAACGAGCAGCATCCCGAGCAGTGTCGAACGCCGCAGTGCGTCGACGCGCGAGCGCTGGAATGCGGCGGTGATGTCGTCGTTCCTGGGTGGGGCGGGTGTGCCCAGGCGCTTGCCCATTGCGGCGAGCAACTGTTTGGCGTTGTGGAAGTCGCCGGTCCAGAGGACGGCCGTGCCGGTGGATGCGAGCCGCAGGGCGGTCTCGGCCGTCATTGAGTCGTCTCCGGTCACGACGGATGCCGGTGCAGGCCAGCCGCTCTCGGAGCGCCAGAGAGCTGAGTGTTCGATGCCGTCATCGAGCCACACGAGATGTGGGGGTTCGACGCCGTCACCGGTCATTGGGTCGTTCGTCCGTTCGGGCATCTGTCTCAATTCGCGGCGTCATGCCTGTCGGAGCTTGAATTTCAGTATGACAGGGGGAGCTGTGGGGAAGCGGACAGGACGAGGAGTCGGGCCTTTCGACGCGGCTGGAAGCGCTCGTCGAAGGCTTCTACTTCGCCGTTTTTGTGCGTCGCCCGGCGGGCGTGTGTGCCCTGGAATTCCGACTCTCCCGGGCTGGATTCCCCGATTGACTTTATCGAATATCTGTTCGACTATTAACCCATGTCCCTCGCTGTTGCTTCTGCTCGTCCCCCGGCATTCGCCGCGGGATCGAACGCTGTGGCGAGCCAGGTTGCCGAACTGCAGGCGCGCATCCGGGGGATGCAAACTACCCGGATAGATTCGCACGGACTCCCGACATCGCCCGGTGTCGCCGAACTTCTGCCCGGCGGAGTGCTTCGCGCCGGCACGGCATACTCGGTGCTCGAATCGACGACGCTCGCGCTTGCTCTGCTCGCCGGTCCCAGTGCTGCCGGCGCGTGGTGTGGTGTCGTCGGTGTGCCGTCGCTCGGTGTCGAAGCAGCGGCGGCAGCGGGCATTGATCTTGACCGGCTCGTTCTCGTGCCTGAGCCGGGAGACCAGTGGCTGCAGGTCACGGCTGCGCTCGCAGACGTTGTCACTGTCGTCCTCGCGCGCCCACCGGCATCCGTCTCTGCCGCAGAAGTGTCACGCCTGGGTTCGCGGCTGCGTCAGCGGGGATCGACGCTCGTCGCGCTCGGTGACTGGCCACAGAGCGAGGCGACGCTGCGGGTGACCGACGATCGCTGGACGGGGCTCGGCGACGGCCACGGCTATCTCGCCGCTCGCAGGGTGACCGTCGCTGTGACCGGGCGCACGCTCGCCGGCAAACCGCGTCGCAAGCAGATGTGGCTGCCAGACACCCAGCAGTCGATCCGGTCGGCGGGTCTTGCCGGGGTTCCCTCGGTCCGTCAGCCGCACCACGAAGCGGCGGCATCATGACCGAAGCTCCCATCCGCACCATCCTGCTGTGGTGCCCGGACTGGCCGACAAACGCTGCAGCTGTCGAACATGGGTTCGGCCCGGACGCACCAATCGCCCTCATCGATCGTGGCGTAGTTTTTGCCTGTTCAGCGGCGGCTCGCAGCGAAGGGGTCCGTCGCGGCCTGCGCGTGCGCGAAGCCCAGTCGCGGAGCACGGGGCTGATCGCGCTGCCGTACGATCCCGTGCTCGATCACCGGGCGTTCGAGCCGGTCATCGCCGCCGTCGAACAGATCGTGCCAGGCGTCCAGCTCTCCCGCCCCGGTACCTGCGTCATGCGTGCGCGCGGGCCGAGCCGCTACTACGGCGGCGAACGACAGGCGGCACAGGCACTGCTCGACACCCTCGGCGCCGTCGGAGTGCGTGACGCGCGGGTCGGCATCGCCGACGGGCCCTTCGCCGCGGGGCAGGCAGCGAAGCTCCCGTCATCGAGAGAAACGGATGCCATCCGCATCGTTCCCGCAGGACGCTCGCCCGAGTTCCTTGCCGCGTTCGGTGTCGACATTCTCGAACGGCCCGAGCTTGCCGTCCTGCTACAGCGGCTGGGCATTCGCACCCTCGGCGACTTCGCCGCACTCGACGCCATGCAGGTGCGTGACCGCTTCGGACCGGACGGGGTTCTTGCCCACCGGCTCGCGTCAGGGCTCGACCCGAGCGACGTCGACGCCAGGGTGCCACCGGCCGATCACTCGAGCGTCGTCGAATTCGAGCCGCCGCTTGACCGGGTCGACCAGGTCGCCTTCGCATTTCGTGCAGCAGCTGAGGAGTTCGTGGCACGACTGCAGGTGTCCTCGCTCGTGGCGACGGCCATCCGTATCGAGGTGCGCACCGAGGGAGGCGACGTGCGTTCGCGTACCTGGTTGCACCCTCGGTGGTTCACCGCCGGTGATGTGCTCGACCGCGTCCGCTGGCAGCTGCAGGGTGCGGGGATGGCCGACAGCGGGCTGAGCAGCGCGATCTCGTCGCTCCGGGTCGAACCGGAGAGTGTCGATCCGGCTGGCAACCACGAAGCCGGCCTGTATGGCGGCGCAACAGATGAACGCATCCACTCGGGGCTGTCCCGTGTGCAGGGCATGGTCGGGCACGCTGGTGTGCTCACCGCTCGGATCATTGGTGGTCGCCAGCCGTCCGATCGCCGGGTCCTCGTTCCGTGGGGTGATCTTCCACCAGGGGGCGAAGCATCGGTTCGGGCGTCACAGGAGCTGCCGTGGCCTGGCAAGCTGCCAGGCCCGCCGCCCGCCACAGTATTTCCGGAACGGCAGCGGGTTGTCGTGCACGCCGCAGGTGGGCACGACATCGTTGTCGATGAACGTGGCGAGTTGTCTGCCGTCCCCGCTGGCTTTGCTCCGCACGGACAGGCCGCGGTCGCTGTCAGTGCGTGGGCTGGGCCGTGGCCGGTGGCTGAACGCTGGTGGGATGGTGGCGGAACCCGGCTCAACCGCTTCCAGCTCGTCGACGATACGGGGGCGGCGTGGCTGCTGGTTCTCGACGACTCCGGCTGGTGGGCGGAGGCCCGCTATGACTGAACAGTTCAGGGAGGGCGGTTGTCATGGGCTGGCATAACCCCCCGATCTCCTGGTCGGAGTTTGAACGCTCGCTGAGTGACCTGTCAGGGCCTGACACACCGCCGAATACACCGCCGGTTGGTGCCGACGGCGGTGACAGTCCTGCCTGGTCACGGAAACGGTTGCCATACGTCCCTGTTCCCGTTGAGGCACCGCCCGCTGAGACGATCGTCGGCTACGCCGAGTTGCACACCCACTCCAACTTCAGTTTTCTCGACGGGGCTTCCTCGCCTGAGCACCTGGTCGAGGAAGCCGTTCGGCTGGGTCTGCACGGACTCGCCCTCACCGACCATGACGGCCTCTACGGCATCGTGCACCTCGCCGAAGCGGCCGAGGCACACCCCGAGCTCAAGACGATCTTCGGTGCCGAACTCTCGCTCGGCCTGAGCAAGCCGCAGAACGGCGAAGCAGACCCGGAGGGTACCCACCTCGTCGTCCTCGCACGGAAGGAAGAGGGCTACCACCGGCTCGCCGGCGCGATCACCTCGGCGCAGCTCGCCGCGGGCGCCGAGAAGGGCAAGCCGAGCTACGACATCGAGGACCTCGCCTCAGCGGCAGACGGCACGTGGGTTGTGCTGAGCGGATGCCGCAAGGGCGCCGTTCGGCAGGCTCTCGTTGCCGAGGGCGAAGCCGGCGCGCGACGCGAACTCGATGAACTGGTCAGGCTGTTCGGTGCCGGGAACGTCGTCATTGAGCTCTTCGACCATGGAAATCCACTCGATTCCGCGCACAACGACACCCTTGCCGCGCTCGCTGAGCAACTCGAGCTGCCCGTGGTCGCGACGATGGCCGCGCACTATGCCACCCCCGCCCAGCATCACCTCGCCTCAGCGCTCGCCGCCGTTCGCGCCCGCAGGAGCCTTGACGACCTCGATGGCTGGCTGCCGGCATCCGGTTCACATCATCTGCGGAGCGGTGCCGAGATGGCCCGGCGGTTCGCGAGGTACCCCGGCGCGGTTGCGCGCACCGTTGAGATCGCCGACCAGCTCGCGTTCCGGCTGCGGAGCGTCAAGCCGGGGCTTCCGCTCCAGGAGGTTCCCGACGGTCACACGCCGATGAGCTGGCTGCGCGAGCTGACCTGGCAGGGGGCGGCCAGGCGGTATCCGAACGCCGACGCCGCGGTCACCGAACGGATCGCACGTGAGCTCGACGTGATCGAGCAGAAGGATTTTCCCGGTTACTTTCTCATCGTCTACGAGATCGTTCAGTTCGCCCGCGGTCGCGGCATCCTGTGCCAGGGGCGCGGATCTGCCGCGAACTCCGCTGTCTGCTACCTGCTCGACATCACCGCCGTCGACTCGATCAAGTACGGCCTGCCGTTCGAGCGGTTCCTCTCCAGCATGCGCGAGGAAGAACCCGACATCGACGTCGACTTCGATTCCGACCGCCGTGAGGAGGTGATCCAGCACGTCTACGAGAAATACGGCAGGTTCAACGCCGCCCAGGTGGCGAACGTGATCACCTACCGGCCGAAGTTCGCCGTGCGCGACATGGCCAAAGCGCTCGGCCATAGCCCTGGTCAGCAGGATGCCTGGTCGAAACAGGTGGAACGGTGGGGCGCGCTCACGTCGAGCGACGAGCACGATATTCCGGCGCCCGTTATCGACCTGGCCTCACAGGTGCTGACCTTCCCCCGCCATCTCGGCATCCACTCGGGGGGAATGGTGCTCACCGACCGGCCCGTCGGAGAGGTCTGCCCGATCGAGCACGCGCGGATGGACGGCAGGACCGTTCTGCAGTGGGACAAAGACGACTGCGCCTGGATGGGGCTGGTCAAGTTCGACCTGCTCGGTCTCGGCATGCTCGCCGCGTTGCAGTACTCCTTCGACCTCGTCGATGAACACTGCGGTGAACGGTGGGACCTCCAGTCGATGCCGAAGGAAGAGCAGGGTGTCTATGACCAGCTCTGCCGTGCAGACAGTGTCGGGGTGTTCCAGGTGGAGAGCCGCGCGCAGATGGGCATGCTGCCGCGGCTGAAGCCGAGGAGCTTCTACGACCTCGTGATCCAGATCGCGATGGTCAGGCCCGGCCCGATTCAGGGTGGGGCTGTGCACCCGTACATCCGGAGGCGAACGGGAGTGGAAGAGGTCACCTACCTTCACCCCGACCTCGAGCCTGTGCTCGAGCGCACCCTCGGAGTTCCGCTCTTCCAGGAGCAGCTGATGCAGATGGCCATGGTCGTCGGCGGGTGCACTGGCGAAGACGCCGACCTGCTTCGGCGGGCCATGGGATCGAAGCGTGGGCAGGAAAAGATCGGTTCACTCAAGGAGAAGTTGTACGCGGGAATGGCAGAGAACAACATCACGGGCGCTGACGCAGACACGATCTATTCAAAGATCCAGGCTTTCGCGAGCTTCGGTTTCGCCGAGAGCCACTCGATCAGTTTTGCGCTGCTCGTCTACGCGAGCGCGTGGATGCGCCTGCACTACCCGGCGGCGTTTCTCGCCGCTCTGCTCCGCGCGCAGCCGATGGGGTTCTATTCACCCCAGTCCCTCGTTGCGGATGCTCGCCGTCACGGTGTCGAGACCCGACGGCCCGATATCCAGCTTTCCGGTGTCGAGGCGGAGCTCGAACCCCTCGACGGTGTTCGCGGCGTCGTTCGGACCACCGGTCTCGATCCGTGCATCGAGACCGAACAGCCCACTGTGCAGCCGTTCGACAGGGATGCGCCGTTCGACCCGGGAGATCACCGCCGTGACGGCGCATACGTCGTGCGCCTCGGACTCGCCGAGGTCACCTCGATCGGAAAGCGCAAGGCGAAGCAGATCGCCACCGAACGTGAACGAGGCGGGCCATACCGGGACATGCGTGACCTGGCACGGCGGGTGGGGCTCAACTCTGCCCAGCTCGAGGCGCTTTCAGCAGCCGGAGCGTTCGACAGCATGGGGCTCTCACGACGCGGGGCGCTGTGGGACTCCGCGCAGGCCTCGCAGGAACGACCCGACCAGCTGAACGGCAGTCACATTGCCGTCCAGCCTCCGCTGTTCGCCATGCTCACCGATGAGGAGCAGGTGGTCAACGATCTCTGGTCGACCGGGGTCACTCCCGACGATCACCCGATCCGGCACGTTCGAGCAGCGCTCGCCGAGCGCGGTGTGTTGAGCGCCGGGCAGTTGCAGACGGCGGAATCCGGACGCAGGATCGAGGTCGGCGGTGTCGTCACCCATCGGCAGCGACCGGCGACGGCGAGCGGCATCACCTTCATGAACCTCGAAGACGAGACGGGCCTCGTCAACGTGATCTGCAGTGTCGGCGTCTGGGGGCGTTACCGGCGAACGGCGCGCGAGGCGCCGGCGATGATTGTGCGCGGAATCCTCGAACGCTCACCCGAGGGCATCGTCAACCTGCTTGCCGACCGGATTGAACCGCTTCCGCTCAGCGCGAGCACCCGGTCGCGGGACTTTCAGTGACCCGGAGCCCGTGCCGGTGGTGATCACCGCGGTGGCGAGCCCGGCGAGCATGACAGCACCGCCGAGGATTTCGGTCACCGTGGGCACTTCACCCTGCACCAGCCACGCCGCGACGATACCGATGACGGGCACGAGAAGAGTGAACGGAACCACGGCGCTGGTCGGATACCGTGCCATCAGCGAGTTCCAGATGCCGTACCCGACCAGCGATGCGGCGACCGCCGTGTACAGCGTGCTCAGTATGGAGACCAGCGACAGGTGAGTGAGTGCGTACCCGACGGCATCCGGACCATCGAGCAGAACCGCGAGCGCGGCGCTCGGCAGCGGGACGACCAGCGCTGACCAGACGACGAGCGAGAGCCCGGATGCCACCTTCGCGCGGCGGCTGAGCACGTTACCGATCGCCCACGACAGAGCGGCGCCCATCGTGATGACGAGTGGTACCCAGGGAGCGACGATGCTGTGCCCGACGACAACGATCCCGAGTCCGAGAGTTCCGACGACCACGCCGATCAGCTGGCGTGGGGTCGGCCGTTCGCCGAGGACACCGGCCGCGATCAGGACGGTGAGGATGACCTGGGTCTGGAGGAGCAGCGAGGCGAGGCCCGCCGGCATGCCGAGGTGAAGCGCCAGGTAGAGCAGCGCGAACTGCCCGAAGCTCAGGAAGGAGCCGATGGCGAGGATGTTCCGCCAGCCGATCTGAGGCGGCCGGATGAAGAACACGGCGGGAATGGCGACGAGCACGAAGCGCAGCGCGACGAACAGCAGCGGAGGCATCCCGTCGAGTCCTTCATCGATGACGACGAAGTTGAGTCCCCAGATCAGGGCGACGAGCAGGGCGAGCAGGCTGTGCTTGAGGGTCACGGTCTCCATGGTCCTCGGACTCGCACCCGAGAACAAGCGCGAGCGCGACCAGCGACCGGCAGGAACTTGGCTACACTGGGCACATGGCTTTCGCGTTCTCTATCGTGCTGTTCCTCGTCGGCATCTACCTCTTCGCTCTGGCGTTCACGGTGACGAGCTTCCAGGCCATCATCTTCTTCGCCGGCATCATCGTTGTCTCAATCGCGTTCGCGATCCCGGCCCACGTACTCGCCAAGCGATAAGACTTCCCCCGACTGTCGCCACGGTGTGGCGGGGAGTGGCGCGGGCGACAGCCCAGCGGCTTTGTTGCGTTATCGACGACGCGCGCCGTGGCATCCGCTCGCCTGCACCGCAGGAGATCTCGCCTGCAACGCAGGAAATAGTGCGATTGTCAGGATGACATCGCCGATGTCGTCCCGAAAGGCGTGTGATCCCCTGTTAACCGGGCGTCGTCTTGACCGGGAACCGTCGTGCTGCGATGCGTTCGTCGCCGGGTACCTGAGCGACGCCAGCGACGGGTCGCGGCAATGCCACGAGCATTTCGCGAGGGTGGGCCCCGCCGGGCTCGAACCGGCGACCCGCGGATTAAAAGTCCGATGCTCTACCAACTGAGCTAGAGGCCCCAACAACCCCTCTAATCTACCGGTTCCCGCTGAGTGATTTGACCACTTGGACATACTTTCCGCGGAGTAACGTTGAACCTTGCGATGAGAGAGGCGGATGCAGATGGCTGAAGATTTCCACAAGCCAACCAAGTTTCCCGGGCGGGTTTTCGAATCGTTCGTGGGTGGCATCGATCCTGCCGAGTCGAGCCGGATCGCGCACGAAACCGCGGTGGCACTTTTGTCCCGGGTGCGGGACGACCCCGATCCGGGCGTCATTGACCGGCTCGTCGCGTACACGGAGGAAAACGGCATCGACGCCATAGCCGAGCTGTGGTCGCACGCAACGCCCCGCAGCCTGCCTGGCGCGCTCTGGCGCATCTACCTGCTGCAGCTCATGATCCGCGAGGACCCGCACTCGGCCAGTTTTCTCTTCACGCGGGGGACCGAAGTGATGCAGACCATCGACCCGGTCGTCGCCGGGGCATCCATCCCAACGGGTCCTACGGAGATCGTCACCCTCGCCGATCAGATTCTTCGCGGCTTATTCGAGGGTGACTTCGCCGTTGCGCTCGAACGCGCTGCGGCATTCTGCCGGGTGTCGGCTGCCGGATGTGCGAGCGTCGCCGATGACGCCGACGCAGCCGAACCGATCAGGTCGCTTGACCTCACGACGCGCGCTCTCCGGCTCTCGACACTCGCCCAGGACCTGACGAGCTGCGCCCGCCTGTGGCGCCAGGAATCTCTCGACTGACCGGGTGAAAAGAACTCCCGATCGCGGTTGAAAACGCGCTCGACTCATTACTCTGGACGAATGAGGTCAACTCCAGCCGTGCGGTGGCGGCGAATGATGCTCTTTCCGGCGTGGGTTCGCCGGGGAGATGCCAGGGCGGGGCGACACATCAATTCCCGCAGTGCGCCGCGGGCTGTCGACTCGGCCCTCCGTCATCTGTCCCGATCCGCCGATCGGAGCGTCCTCTGGTTCGCCATCGGGGGAGGGCTCCTGGTTATGGGTCAACGTCGGGCGGCGCTCAGGGGGCTTGCGTCGCTGGCCGTCGCGAGTGCGGTGGCCAACCTCATCGGCAAGAAGCTGTTCGGCGGAGACCGCCCGCTGACAAAGGACATCCCGATCGGCCGTCGCCTTCACCGGTCGCCCGAATCTCCGTCGTTCCCCTCGGGTCACGCAGCCAGCGCGGGCGCGTTCGCCACGGGAATCGCCCTCGAACAGCCGGCGTTCGGCCTCGCCGTCGCACCGGTCGCCGGTGCCGTCGCGTATTCGCGGGTGCACACCGGTGCGCACTGGCTCTCCGACGTGCTCGGCGGTCTGGCGATCGGTGTGGCCGTCGCAGCGGCGGGCAAAGTGCTCGTCCCCGCGCGGGTTCCCACGGCAGTGCGCGAAGGCGGCATCGACATTGCGCTTCCCGCCGCACCGTCGGGTGACGGCGTTTTCATCGTGGCGAATCCGTCGTCGGGCAAAGACGTCGTGGGCAGGACCGATCCCCTCACGCGCATCGGCGAACGGATGCCGCACGCGCGCGTACACATCCTGGCCGACGACGAAACGCCGGATGCGGTGATCACCAAGGCGCTGGCATCCGCGGATCCGCCACGCATCCTCGGGGTCTGCGGAGGCGACGGGACTGTCTCGGCGACCGCTGACAGTGCCAGGAAGGCCGGACTTCCGCTCGTGGTGATCCCCGGCGGTACGTTCAACCACTTTGCCCGCGCGGTGGGAAACGACTCGGTCGACGACGCTCTCGACGCGCTCGCATCCGGGGCGGGCGCCCGCGTCGACGTGGCCGACCTACGGCTCGACGATGACGCACCGATCACCGTGCTCAACGTGGCATCGATCGGGATTTATCCCGAGTTCGTGCTGGAGCGGGAAGGACTCGAGCACCGACTCGGCAAGTGGCTCTCGGCCGTTGTCGCCGCTGTCAAGGTCATTCGCCGGGAGGAACCCGTCACTCTGGAGATCAACGGCGAGCGACGCGACGTCTGGTCGGTGTTCGCCGGCGTCAATCGCAACGAGCCCGCTGTCCCCGCTCCGCTGTCCCGTAAACGCCTGGACGATGGGGTGCTCGACGTTCGAATCCTGCCCGCCGGGTCTCGCGTGCAGGCCGTGGCATCGCTGGCATTCGGTCGCAGGTCGAGCGCGGTTCTTCGGGCGGTCGGCGTGATTCGGTCTGGCGGGGTGGAGTCGTTCACCACGGAATCGCTCTCGGTGACCGTGTGGCCCAAACGCGGCCAGGCCGCGGGCTTTGCACACGACGGCGAAGCGGAGGAAGTGGATCCGGATGCCGCGACTCGTGAGTTCCGGTCGACGGTCAGGCTGGTTGAGGGGGCACTCGACGTGTACTGCCTGCCGGCAGCCTGACCAACCGAGCCATCCCGACCTACCGGGCCAACCGGCATCCGGCACAGGCAGGCGCCGGTGTGCTGCCGAGCACAGGAAAGACCCGCTGCCTCGGGTGAGCAGCGGGTCTTTCGTCTGTGGGTGCGGTCAGAAGACCGCGGATTCGCCTACTCGGCCGGCGGCATCAGGACCGTGTCGATGAGGTACACGGTCGCGTTGGCGGTCTGAACTCCACCGCAAATCACCGATGCGTCATTGACCATGAGCTCGTCGCCCTCGCCGGTGACCTCAACCATTCCGCCCTGCACGGTCTCCCACTCGCCCGCGATCTCGTCGGGAGCGACCTGGCCGGGAACGACGTGGTAGGTCAGGATGGAGGTGAGCATCGCCGAGTCGGTCTTGAGTGTCTCGATGGTTGCCGGGTCGATCATCGCAAAGGCGTCATCGACCGGAGCGAACACCGTGAACTCGTCGCCGTTGAGCGTGTCGACGAGGTTCACATCGGGGTTGAGCTGGCCGGAAACAGCCGCGGTCAGCGTGGTGAGGAGCGGGTTGTTGCCGGCTGCGACGGCGACGGGGTCCTGGCTCATGCCGACGACCGAACCTGCGCCCTCGGGAACCATTTCCGCGTAGTCGGCACAGCCGGCGCCGACGAGGTTCGCCGCTGGATCCATTTCCTCCATCGGCTCGGCCGACTCGCTCGACTCTGATCCGCCAGAGTCGGTGGCCGGCTCCTGCTCCATGCTCGAGGAACAGGCGGTCAGTCCGAAGGCCGTGATGGCCAACAGTGACAGTGCTGCGAGTGTGTTGCGCTTGGTTTTCATGAGTTGGTTCTCCTTCAGTTGTGGCCGAGTGTCCCGACCCCCATGCCACGTGCTGTGCGGCTGTGAAGGTTCATTCGGAGCCGGATGCCCAAAGGGTTTGGAAGATTCCCAAAAAAGTTCCGGGCCGCACTGATTCGGCCCGATCAGCGCCGGTGTCACCGGCCACTCCAATCGGATTCGACCCCCGCTCCGAAGAGCCTTCAACCACTTACGGAGGCACCATGTTCACGCTCGCCCTCATCGGCCTGCTCGGCGGATTGATCACGGGTATTTCGCCCTGCATCCTTCCCGTCCTGCCGGTCATCTTCCTGTCTGGCGGCGTCCAGGGCGCCAGACCGACCGACGAGAAAGGAAAGGTGCTCGCGCGGGCACAGTCCCTCCGTCCCTACCTGGTCATCGCGGGACTCGTTGTCAGTTTCAGCCTCTTCACACTGCTCGGATCGCTCCTGCTCGCGCTCCTCAACCTCCCGCAGGACTTCCTTCGCTGGGCGGGCATCGTCGTCCTCGTGCTCATCGGCGTCGGCCTCATCGTGCCGAAGTTCCAGCACATTCTCGAGAAGCCGTTCTCGAAGATCCCGCAGAAGAACGTGGGAACGGACCGGTCGGGGTTCGGCCTCGGCATCGCCCTTGGTGCCGTTTACGTGCCGTGCGCCGGCCCCGTGCTCGCCGCCATCACCGTCGCAGGGTCAACCGGACAAATCGGTGCGGACACCGTCGTCCTGACCCTCTCGTTCGCGATCGGTGCAGCGATCCCGCTCCTCGTCTTCGCGCTCGCTGGCCGTCGGGTCGGCGAGCGGGTCAAAACCTTCCGCAAGCACCAGTCGGCCATCCGTCTCACCGGCGGCATCGTCATGATCGCCCTGGCGATCGGGCTCGTGTTCAACGTTCCGCAGCTGCTGCAACGTCTCGTTCCCGACTACACGAGCGCCATCCAGAATCAGATCAACGAGTCGGATGAGGTCCAGGAGGCCCTCAACCTCGGCGGCATTGTGACCGACGAGAACCGCGACCTGGATAAGTGCTCGAACGGCGGCGCTGAACTCGAGAGCTGCGGCACAGCCCCCGAGCTCACCGGAATCTCCGAGTGGTTCAACACCAAAGACAACGCGGCCGTTTCACTCGAGCAGTTGAGGGGCAAGGTGGTCCTCGTCGACTTCTGGGCATACTCCTGCATCAACTGCCAGCGTTCCCTGCCCCACGTCACGTCCTGGTACGACGCGTACCGCGAGGCCGGGCTCGAGGTCATCGGCGTCCACGCGCCCGAGTACGCCTTCGAAAAAGAGGTCAACAACGTTCAGGCTGGGGCGAAGAACTTCGGCATCGACTACCCGGTCGCCATCGACAACAACCTGTCGACGTGGACGAACTACCGCAACCGCTATTGGCCAGCCTCCTATCTCATCGATGCGGACGGCACAGTGCGCCACATCAAACTCGGCGAGGGCGGCTATGAAACGACGGAAAAGCACATCAGGGAGCTCCTGACGAGTGCCAACGCGGATGTCACACTGCCGGCGGCAACGGACGTCGCCGATGACACCCCGGACAGCGGTGCGACTACGCCGGAGACGTACCTGGGGTCGACCAAGAAAGTGAACTTCGCCGGTGAGGAGAAGTACACGAAGGGGCAGCGGGAGTATCGGTTCCCGGACGAGCTCCCGAAGGACGCCTTCGCGTTATCCGGTGCGTGGGATGTCGGAACACAGAGTGTCACCCCCACCGGCGCTGACGCCTCGGTGCGGCTGAACTACACGGCGAGTGAGGTGCGGATGGTTCTCGCGGGTGAAGGCAGTGTGACGCTCGACGTGAACGGGAAGACGAAAGTCATCGAGGTCACCGGAACGCCGACCTCGTACCTCCTGGTCGAGACCAGCGACATAGAGACCGGCACCCTCGATGTCAAGGTGGGCGCCGGGATCGAAGCCTTTTCGTTTACCTTTGGGTAGACTGGTGCATGGCCGGGCCGCAGTAACCCCGGGCTCCAATATTCGCCGCTCTGAGCGGCCTCACGCCGAGAGGCGTTCTGCGGCCCGGTCGCTGTCATGTGACAGCCCGTGTGAGAAGCTTGGAAACGTGCCAGAAGAAGCGGAAGTGGTATCGACGGAGATCTCCGGCGATGATCGGTCGACGCTTCTGCTCACCCGCGTCGCCGGCGGGAGCCAGGACGCGTTCTCCCAGCTTTACGATCTGTACGCGCCTCGCGTATTCGGCCTCGTCCAGCGGATCCTGGTTGATCGCGCCCAAGCCGAGGAAGTCACCCAGGAGATCTTTCTCGAGATCTGGCAAACCGCAACCCGTTTCGCTCCGAATAAGGGTGGAGCACGCGGTTGGATCCTGACCATGGCGCACCGCAGGGCTGTCGACCGTGTGCGTGCGTCGCAGGCTGGTCGGGACCGGGATGTCCGAATCGGCATCCGGGATCAGAAGGTTGACTACGACAGCGTCTCAGAGGATGTTGAACTGAAACTCGAATCTGAGCGGGTCGATCGTGCATTGCAGACGCTGAGCGACATTCAGCGCCAGGCGATCAGCCTGGCGTACCACGGAGGCCTGTCGCAGGCCGAAGTGGCTGAGCGGCTCGGCGTTCCGCTGGGAACGGTCAAAACGCGGATACGGGATGGGATGATCAGACTGCGAGAGGAATTGGGGGTGGCACTGTGAACGACGACACGAGTAACAACGACGACCTCACCGTCGACGAGCCGTCCGACGACTCCTCGCTCGCAGCGCTCTACGCCCTTGGCGCGCTCGACGTCGACGACACCGCACGGTTCGAAGAACATCTTGCCTCTTCGGCCGAGACGCAGGCCGATGTCGTCGGATTCGAAGCGACAGTTGACCTGCTCGCGACGGGAGTCGAACCCCCCGCCTCGCTCAAGGCAAGCATCATGGCGAGTATCGCGACTCTGCCGCAGCTGCCGGCGGATGACCGTGCCCCAGCGGTGACGACAGCGCCTGGGCGCGCTGTCGATGCTGACCAGCCGGTTCAGCGACCGGCGTCGACTCCTGCGACTCCGGCGACGAGCACCACCCCGTCGGCGGGTCAGTCCGCGCGACCCTCGAAGGCCGAGCAGAAAGCACGGTCCCGATGGTACTCACGACCCGCTGCCGCTCTCGCAGCTGCCGTTGCCCTCGTCGCGGTCTTCCTCGGCGCCAACGCACTCACGAGCGCCCTCAATAACGGCAACGGTCTGCCAGAAGCGCTCAGGCTCGCGCACATCGAAGCGCAACCCGACGTGGCGCGCGAAACGATCAGGCTCACGAATATCACCGACGAGAAACAGGTCACGGCGACGCTCGTGTGGTCTGGCGCCCTCGCCCAGTCGGTGTTCATCGTCGACGGACTCGCGAGCCTGCCAGAGGACAAAACCTACGAGCTCTGGTACATCGGCGAAGACGGCCCGGTCTCAGCAGGTGTCTTCAACACCCATCGTGCCGGTGAGAGCTGGCGTGTGCTTGAGGGGTCCATGGCCGCGGGGGATGCCGTCGGCGTGACGGTAGAACCGGCGGGCGGCTCAGAGCAGCCGACCACCGACCCGCTCATCGTCATCCACACGACCTGATCCGGGCGCGGTCCGCACCCGCGCGCTACACATCCATGCCCGCGCTGCAGATACTTCTGCAGCGCGGGCATGGAAGTGCAGCTGTCGCGGCCTGGCGGCCGAAAGCCGCCTAGCCGAACCGGCCGGAGACGTAGTCCTCGGTGGCCTGGACGCTCGGCTGGGTGAAGATCGTGTTGGTGTCGTCGTACTCGATGAGCTTGCCCGGCTTGCCGGTACCCGCGATGTTGAAGAACGCGGTCCGGTCGGACACCCGCGACGCCTGCTGCATGTTGTGGGTAACGATGACGATCGTGTACTCGTTCTTGAGTTCCTCGATCAGGTCCTCGATGGCGAGGGTCGAGATCGGGTCGAGCGCCGAGCACGGCTCGTCCATCAGCAGCACGTCCGGCGACACGGCGATGGCGCGGGCGATGCACAACCGCTGCTGCTGCCCGCCAGAGATGCTCGACCCCGGCTTCTCCAGCCGGTCCTTGACCTCGTTCCAGAGGTTCGCACCCCGAAGCGATTTCTCAACGAGGTCGTCGGCATCCGACTTCGAGATCTTCCTGTTGTTGAGCTTCACACCGGCGAGGACGTTGTCGCGAATCGACATCGTCGGGAACGGGTTTGGGCGCTGGAAGACCATGCCCACCTGGCGGCGGACCAGCACGGGATCGACGCCCGGTGCATAGAGGTTGTCGCCGTCGATGAGGACCTCGCCCTCGACGCGGGCGCCGGGGATCACCTCGTGCATCCGGTTGAGGGTGCGCAGGAAGGTCGACTTCCCGCAACCGCTCGGCCCGATGAACGCGGTCACGGTGCGCGGTTCGATCGTCAGTGAGATGTCTTCGACCGCCAGGAAGCTGGAGTAGTAGACCTTGAGGTCCTTGACCTCGATGCGCTTTGACACGGTATTCCTTCGGGTTGAGGCTAGCGGCCCAGTTTGGGCGAGAAGATGTTCGCGACGAGTCTGGCGATGAGGTTGAGCGCCATCACGATCAGGATGAGCGTGAGCGCCCCGGTCCAGGCCCTGTCGATGTAGGCCTGCGCGTCGGTGCCCTGCTGGGCGTACGAGTTGTAGACGAATGTCGGGAGCGCCATCATCCGGCCGTCGAAGAGGTTGTAGTTCATGCTCTGCGTGTACCCGGCGATGATGAGCAGTGGCGCGGTCTCACCGATCACGCGGGCGACCGAGAGCATGACGCCGGTGACGATTCCGGCGAGCGACGTGGGCAGGACCACCTTGAGGATCGTCAGGTACTTGGGCACCCCGAGTGCGTACGACGCCTCACGGAGTTCGTTGGGAACGAGCTTCAGCATTTCTTCGGTGGATCGCACGATGACGGGGATCATCAGCACGCTCAGCGCGATGGCGCCGCCGATGCCGAGGCGCACGCCCTCACCGAAGAAGATGACCAGAAGGGCGTAGGCGAAGAGGCCGGCAACGATCGACGGGATGCCGGTCATCACGTCGACCAGGAAAGTGATCCATTTGGCGAGTTTTCCGCGGCCGTACTCGACGAGGTAGATGGCGGTGAGGATGCCGATCGGCACCGAGATGATGCTCGTCGCGAGCGTGATGAGAAGGGTGCCGACGATCGCGTGGAGCGCGCCGCCGCCTTCGCCGACGACGTTCCGCATCGACATCGTGAAGAAATCGAGGTCGAACCGTGCCGAACCGTTGGTCACCGTTGTGACGGCGACGGAAATCAGGGGGATGAGCGCGATCAGGAAGGCGATGACGACGAGGCTCGTCATCAGCCGGTCCGTTGCCTTCCTGGAGCCTTCGACGAACAGCGAGAGCAGCCAGTAGGTCACGACGAAGATCACCGCGGTGACAATGAGGATGCCGGCGATGTTCGGCGCGCCAAGGATCGCGAAGACAGCGACGGAGATCCCGAGCGCGCCCAGGATGACGTACAGCGGCGTGAACCGGTTGAGCTTGCCCGCCTTGAGAGCGCTCGACATCGGCGCCTGTGTGATGGCCATCAGTTCGCTCCGGAGAATGCCTTGCGACGATCAACGATCGCACGCGAGATGAAGTTGACGACGAAGGTGATCGCGAAGAGGATCAGGCCACTCGCGATGAGGATATTCACGCCGACGCCGTGGGCTTCGGGGAAGTTGAGGGCAATGTTCGCGGCGATCGTTGTCGGGTTCTGCGACTGCAGAAGGACGAGACTGATGATGAGGCTGGGGGAGAGGACCATCGCAACGGCCATGGTCTCGCCGAGCGCTCGCCCGAGGCCGAGCATGGACGCCGAGACGATGCCGGGCCGCCCGAAGGGGAGGACGGCGATGGTGATCATCTCCCAGCGCGTCGCACCCAGCGCGAGTGCGGCTTCCTCGTGGAGTTTCGGCGTCTGAAGGAAGATTTCCCGGGACAGCGACGTGATGATCGGGAGGATCATGACGGCGAGGACGATCCCGACAGTGAGGATCGTGCGACCTGTGCCGGAAACGGGCCCGGCGAAGAGCGGGAACCAGCCCATGTTGGTCACGAGCCAGCTGTACACCGGTTGCACCGCCGGGGCGAGAACCCCGATGCCCCACAGGCCGTAGACGACGCTCGGCACCGCGGCGAGCAGGTCGATGACGTAACCGAGGCTCTGCGCGAGCCGGCGAGGAGCGTAATGGGTAATGAACAACGCGACCATGATCGACAGCGGCACCGCGATGACGAGCGCGAGGAACGCGGCCCAGACGGTGCCGAAGACGAGCGGCCAGACGTAGGACAGGAAGTTGGTGGCGTCGCCCTTGATGTCGTCTTCGCCTGCGGTGAACGCGGGGAGGCTCTGCGCGACGAGGAAGATCGCGACGGCCGCGAGCGTGACAAGAATGACAATTCCTGCCGTGAGTGTTGAGCCGCTGAAGATCCGGTCGCCCCGCCGCTGGACGGGCTTCGGCGGACGGGCCGGGGCTTCGGGCTCACCGGGACTGGCTGGCTTCACCGGTGTTGTCGGTGGCTGCGCTGTAGTGGTCATGTGCCTTCGTCTTTACCTTGCCCGGCCTGTCCGCCATGCCCGGGCGGGCATGGCGGACAGATCAGAGAGCTGTTTACTTGATGGATTCGATGGCCGTCTTGACCTTGTCGCTCAGTTCGCTCGAGAGCGGCGCAGCACCGGCGGCCTCGACGGCGACCTGCTGGCCGTCTTCTCCGGCGATGTACGTGAGGTACTCCTTGACGAGCTCAGCGTCGTCGGGGTCAGCGTACTCCTGGCAGGCGATCGCGTAGCTGACGAGGACGAGCGGGTAGTGGCTCGGGTCCGTCGTCTCGCGGTCGAGCTCGATCGCGATGTCGTTCGCCTCACGGCCCTCGACCATCGGGGATCCCTCGACGACCGCTGCAGCGGCATCCGCTGTGTACTCAACGAATTCGTCGCCGACCTTGATCTTCGCGGTGTCCAGGTCGCCCGCCTTCGACGCGTCCGCGTACCCGATGGTGTTCGATCCGTTTGAGACGGCGTCGACTACACCCGATGTGCCCTGGGCACCCTCACCGGTCTTGAACGGGAAGGTGTCGCTCGGCTCGGCGGTCCATGCCTCTGGCGCCGTCTTGTTGAGGTAGTCGGCGAAGTTCTTTGTCGTGCCAGAGTCATCCGAACGGTGCACCGCTGTGATCGGCGCGGACGGAAGCGTTGCGTCGGGGTTCAGCGCGGCGATTGCCGGGTCATCCCAGCTGGTGATCTCTCCGGAGAAGATTTTCGCGAGTGTGTCTGAATCGAGGTTGAGCTCATCCACTCCGTCGACGTTGAAGATCACGGCGATGGGTGAGATGTACACGGGAAGGTCGATTGCCTTGGTTCCCGGTTCGCAACTCTCGAAGTCTCCCTCAAGCTCCTCATCGCTCAGGAGCGAGTCAGACCCGGCGAAGGCGGCTGCGCCAGAGATGAAGTTCTCCCGGCCGGCGCCGGAGCCCTGCGGGTCGTAGTTGACCGTGACCTCGGGGTGAGCCGTCTGGAAACCCGCGATCCACGCTTCCTGTGCGCTTCCCTGGCTGGAGGCGCCGATACCGACGAGTTCGCCGGAAAGTGTGCTGTCTGAACTGCCTGCGCTGTCAGCCCTTTCATTGGCCGCACAGGATGAAAGGGTGAGAGTTGCCACTGCTGCGATGACCGCGATGCGGCCGACCTTCGAGAACTTCACGGAGATGTGTCCATTCATAGTGATTACGGGACGGGCCCGTCGGGCCCACAGGTGACGTTAGGTGTGTGGCCTTACGAGCGTCCCTCATCGCGGTGAACGGAAGGTTAACGACCGCTTTCCAACCCGGCGCTCATGCGCGGGGTTCGTGTGTTTCGATCGAGATGATTCCCGAGCTCGGGTTACTCGCCGAGAGATGCACGACGCTGAAAGCCCCGGTGGACAGGCCGGCAGCGCTCGAGAGGTATGAACCGGTGACGCTTCCGGTCGCCAGCGCGATTTCGCGGAGGATGTCCGGGAGCACGGGGCCGTGACTGCAGAGCACAGCGGTCTTGCCCGAACGGACCCGCTTGCCGACGACCTTGCGGACGTCAGACTCTCCCGATTCATAGGCATCCTGGCTGATCAGGTCGGTGCGCCGCACCTCGATCCCGGTTGCCGCCGCGAGGGGAGCGACCGTTGTTGCGCAGCGCACCGCAGTGCTCGACACGATGCGCCGTACCCCGAAAGCACGAAGCGTGCCGACGATCTCGTTCGCCTGCTCGACGCCACGTGGGGTGAGCGGGCGGCTGGCATCCGGTCCGTCCCAGGACGATGGCGACACAGCTTTGCCGTGCCTCAGTGCGATCAGCGCGAAGGTTGAGGTCACGCCCTCGTCGACGAGTGTCGCGAAGGTGTCGATGATCTCCACATCGCGGTCGTAACTCAGGTAGTTCCTGGCCCGCCTGATCGTGACCCACTCGAGTGCAGCGACCTCCCCGTTCGGGACGAAGGTCGACGCGAGCACCGCGGCATCCGTCACCTCGCTCGCCCAGTAGTGGACGACTTTCTCCTTGCCGCTCGCGAGCGTGTAAGCGGAGACTCCGAGCGGGACGCCGAGAGTGACGGCGAGGCCGGTCTCCTCGCGGATTTCCCGCACCGCCGTCTGGGGCAGTGACTCGCCAGGGTCGACCTTGCCCTTGGGCAGGGTCACGTCGGCGTACTTCGTGCGGTGAATGACGAGAATGTGGATCCTGCCGTCGATGAGCCGCCAGCACACGGCGCCGGCGGCGTAGACGGCGCTCGTCACCTGCGGCTCCTCTGCCGACGGCGCAGGCTGGTCTTCAGCATCAGTCTGTCCTGCAGGTCGACGAGTGCCTCGCCATTTTCGCCGACACTGTGACGCTCCCACTGACCGTCGGAGTCGAGGTGCCACGATGAGGTCTTGTCGTCCATGGCGACGTCGAACAGTCCCTCGATCTCCGCGAGGTGTGCCGGAGACGTGAGGCGCACCAGTGCCTCGACGCGACGGTCGAGGTTGCGGTGCATCATGTCGGCGCTGCCGATGAAGACGTGGGGATCGCCGTCGTTGACGAACGAGAAGATGCGGGAGTGCTCGAGGAACCGGCCCAGGATGGAGCGAACACGCATGTTCTCGCTCATGCCCGGGTACCCCGGCCGGAGGCTGCAAATGCCGCGCACCCAGATGTCGACGGGAACACCCGCCTGGCTAGCCCGGTAAAGACCATCGATGATGGCCTCGTCCACTATCGAGTTGACCTTGATCCTGATGCCGCTCGGTTTGCCGGCCTCGGCGTTCCTTCGCTCGGCTTCGATGTGCTTGAGCAGTCCCTTGCGCAGGTGAAGGGGAGCGACGAGCAGCCTCTTGAACTTCTTCTCGATCGCGTAGCCCGACAACTCGTTGAACAGGCGGGTGAGGTCCTTGCCGACCTGCGCGTCGGCGGTGAACAGACCGAGGTCCTCATAGATCCGGCTCGTCTTCGGGTTGTAGTTTCCCGTGCCGATGTGGCTGTAGTGCTTGAGCGTTCCCTTTTCTTCACGGATGACGAGGGCGAGTTTGCAGTGCGTCTTGAGTCCGACGAGGCCATAGACCACGTGCACGCCAGCCTTCTCGAGCTTCCGGGCCCAGGAGATGTTGGCCTGTTCATCGAAGCGCGCCTTGATTTCGACGAGCGCGAGAACCTGCTTTCCGGCCTCGGCAGCGTCGATGAGCGCCTCGACGATGGGGGAGTCCCCCGAGGTGCGGTACAGGGTCTGCTTGATGGCGAGAACGTGCGGGTCAGCTGCGGCCTGCTCGAGGAAGGCCTGGACACTCGTGGCGAACGACTCGTACGGGTGGTGCACGAGCACGTCACCGCGGGAGATCGCGCCGAAGATGTCTGCTTTTCCGTTCGGTTCAGCCGGCTGGAATTCGAGCGCAGTGGTCGGTACTCGCGGCGGGTACCTCAGGTCGGGACGGTCGATGCCCGAGAGGCTGAACAGGCCGCCGAGGTCGAGGGGCGCCGGGAGCCGGTACACCTCCTGCTCGGTCACGTCGAGTTCGCGCACAAGCAGGTCGAGTGTGACGTCGTCCATGTCCTCGGTGATCTCGAGGCGGATGGGCGGCCCGAACCGACGGCGGAGCAGCTCCTTCTCGAGGGCCTGGATGAGGTTCTCGGTTTCATCCTCCTCGATCTCCACGTCCTCGTTGCGTGTCACGCGGAACACGTGGTGCTCGACGATCTCCATTCCGGGGAACAGGTCTCCGAGGTGGTTCGCGATGAGGTCTTCGAGCGAAACGAACTGAATGTCGTCGAGTGTGGCTGAGGGGTCGACCCGCACGAAGCGAGGCAGCATCTGAGGCACTTTCAGCCGCGCGAATTCCTGCCGTCCGGTCTTGGTGTTCCGTACCCGGACGGCGAGGTTGAGCGAGAGTCCCGAAATGTAAGGGAACGGGTGCACAGGGTCCACAGCGAGGGGCATGAGCACCGGGAAGATCTGCTGGGAGAAGTAGTCGCTGAGCCCCGCCTTGTCCTTTGCGTTGAGGGCGTCCCAGCTCACGACACTGACGCCCGCAGCCGTGAGATCCGGCTTGACTTGATCGCTCCATACGCGAGCGTGACGTAACTGCAACTCGTGGGCCTTCTCCGAGATGTCTTCGAGGACGTCTGCGGGGGCGCGGCCGATGTTGGTGGGGACAGCGAGACCGGTGAGAACGCGACGCTTGAGTCCCGCAACCCTCACCATGAAGAACTCATCCAGGTTCGACGCGAAGATGGCGAGGAAGTTGGCCCGTTCGAGAGCCGGCACCGAGCGGTCCTCAGCGAGTTCGAGCACCCGCTGGTTGAAGGCGAGCCAGCTGATCTCCCTGTCGAGGTACCGGCCCTCGGGGAGGGCAGGGTCGTCGCGCTCGAAGGCGGGGTCGAAGTCGTCGTCGTCCCAGCCGAGGCCGGAGTCCTGGGCCATGCTGTCTGATGCCATTGCAATATCTTGTCACCTTGAGCAACCACCGTGCACATTGCGGCGAAGAGGCGGCACCGGGTGCGCCCCGTGAGTCAGGATTCCGCGTGGCGAGCCGCGCGCGGCTCGCTCAGCAGGTATTGCACGTCGACCGTATGGTCGGAGAAGCCGAGTGAGCGATACAGGGCGACCGCCGGTGTGTTGTCTGCCTCAACGTAGAGAGCGGCCGTCGTGCACCCACGCGCGCGCATCCGCTCGAGTCCCGCCAGCATGAGCGCCCTGCCGAGGCCGCGACCGGGTGCGTCGACTCCGATGACGTATACCTCGCCGAGGTCCTGCTCGATTTTGAGCCAGTTGTAACCGATCATCGCCCCGGCCTCGTCGCGAGCGATGAGGAAGTCGCCAGGGTCAAACCACTCTTCAGCTTCCCTGGCGCGGAGGTCGTCCACCGAGATGCTGCCCTGTTCGGGATGGTGGGCGAAGATCCTGGCGTTGAGAGCTACCCACTCGTCTTCGTCGGTTCCTGGGCGGAAGGTCTCGAATACTGTGCCGGTCGTCGCTGACTCCTCGAGCGGCATCCGTAACTGCAGCAGGGTCCTGACCGGGGTGAACCCGAACCGCCTGGCCAGCGCCCGAGCGGCAGGATGGTCGCCGTGGGACCAGGCTTTCAGGCCGGCGGGTGCATCGGACAGCAGTTCGGCGACGGCGGCGGTGCCGTACCCCGACCCGCGCCACTCCGGGTCGATCACGAGCTCCAGCTCGGTCTCATCGACGATGGCAGCCCCGACCAGGTGCTCGGCGGCGCTCGGCGATTCCTGCGGCTCCACGATAAAGACCAGTCTCCTGGTGCCCTTCTCGGCATCCACGAGCGCCTGGTCATTGAACGGCGCCTGGCCGTCGACGGCGGCGGCCACCCGAACGAGGCGGTCGAACGCGGCACGGGCCCCTGGCACGGAGAGGCTACGCGTGCGAAGTGCCGGTGGGCGCACTGTCCTCCTCATAGACGTTGAAGCGGTAGCCCACGTTACGGACGGTGCCGATGAGCTGCTCGAGGTCGCCCAGCTTGGCGCGCAAGCGCCGGACGTGGACGTCAACGGTCCTCGTGCCACCGAAGTAGTCGTAGCCCCACACCTCGCTGAGCAACTGCTCGCGGGTGAAGACCCGTGACGGATGCGTGGCCAGGAATCTGAGGAGCTCGAACTCCTTGTAGGTCAGGTCCAGCGGTTTGCCCTGGACCTTGGCGGAGTAACTCGCCTCGTCGATGACGACGCCGGAGGTCTGGATCTTTGTCGAGGTCTGCTCGAGCGCCTGTTTTCCGATGGCCAGCCTGATGCGGGCGTCCACCTCCGCAGGTCCCGCGTTCTCGACGAGGACATCGTCGACGCCCCAGTCGGCGCTTACCGCGCTGAGTCCACCCTCGGTGAGGACGATGAGGAGGGGGACGGTGAGGCCTGTCGTCCGCAGGATCTTGCACAGCGACTTGGCGCCGGCGAGGTCTGTTCGCGCGTCGATCATGATCAGATCGCTCGCGGGCGCGTTGACGAGTTGAGCCGGCTGGGCCGGTATCTGACGTACCCGGTGGGAGAGCAGACCGAGGGAGGGAAGCACGTCATTGTCGACCCGTGAGGTCAGAATCAACAGTTGCGCCACGCAGGACCTCCAGTGATTAGCTGGGTCAATACTAGCGACAGCGCCATGCATGGCGTGATCACCCCCTCCACGGGGGCACGCGGCCGCAGAATCGGGCACAATGGAAGCGTGACCGATACTCCGATGACACCAGCGCGCACCTGGGGCGGAATCGCCGCTGTGTGGCTCGTCGCCCTGGCCGGAGCGGTGGCCGTTGCCCTTCTGCCGTCGGAGAGCTACAGGCTTTCCTGGCTCTGGCTGGCGCTCGCCGCGTGCATGCTCATTGCTTTCGCCATCCAGCTCTCGACCCATCGCAAGGTCGGGTTTATCGACCGCCTCGGGGCGAGCATCGTCGGGGCCCTCGTCATCATCGGCGGCACTGCTGTTGCTCTCAGCGTCGTCGCCGTCTCCGGGGGATAGACTGTCGGCATGGATCTCGTCGCGCTCGAACTCTTCTTTGTCGGTCTTCTCGCCGCAGCAAGCCTGGGCATCGCGTTCACGTCTGTCGTTGTGCTGTGGAACCTGTTTCGGGGCCAGCGGTAACGTTCCCGCTCGATCATGATCGAACTGAATCTCGACCTCCCCGCTGAACTCGTACCCCTTTCCTGGCTGATCGGCGTGTGGGAGGGCACAGGCGTCATCGACTACACGGTCGGCGATGAGTCGGTCAGTCACGAGTTCGGGCAGCGCGTGAGCTTCAGCCACGACGGTCTGCCGTACCTCAATTACAACTCGTACACCTGGTTGCTCGACGATGAGCAGACGCCGCTGGTCGCCGAGTCGGGGTACTGGCGCCTGCACCGACTGCAACAGCCGGGTGACCCTGGGCCGGCGATGCTGCCCGGAATCGGTGAGCGCCCGTATCCCAACGCCGAATCCGTCGAAACACTGCGCAACTCAGACGGCGGCTTCGACATCGAAGCT
Organism: Mycetocola sp. Y442; assembly: GCF_056898615.1. Classification (NCBI taxonomy): domain Bacteria; kingdom Bacillati; phylum Actinomycetota; class Actinomycetes; order Micrococcales; family Microbacteriaceae; genus Mycetocola; species Mycetocola sp. Y442. The sequence goes on along the minus strand of NZ_JBXHBV010000001.1, from coordinate 1,173,956 downwards.
GCGGTGGTTCACCCGGGTGGCGTGAGCGAGCTCTACCTCGGCCAGGTCAGGGGCCCGCGGATCGACCTCGCCACTGACGCCGTGATGCGCACCGCTGGTGCAAAGGAATATGCGGCGGCAACGAGGATGTACGGCCTCGTCGACAACCACCTGCTCTGGGCGTGGGACATCGCCGCTCTTGGCCAGGACCTGAGAACACACGCCTCCGCCCGCCTGGGCAAGGCTGACTCATGACGGCGTCGCCGTTCTTCGGCATCGACGGTGCCGTCGAGCTTCCCGGAGCCATCGACACCGGTGTCCCCTCTCACTACGGGAACCCGAACATCGAGCAGCGCCGGCTTGCGTCAGGGGCGGCGGTCGTCGACCTCTCGAATCGCGGCGTGATTTCCGTGACGGGTCCTGACCGGCTGACCTGGCTCAACTCCATCACCTCAGCGGAGCTCAGGTTCCTGCAGCCGGGTGAATCGAGCGAGACCCTGTTCCTCGATCCACACGGGCACATCGAATACGCTGCAGGCGTCCTCGACGATGGTGAGACCGCGTGGCTGCTCGTTGACCCGGAATCGGTCGAGCCGCTCGTCGCCTGGCTCAACCGCATGAAGTTCATGCTCAGGGTGGAGATCACCGACCGCACAGCCGAACTCGCACGGATCGGTTTCCTCGCTGACGAGGTCCCCTCCACACTGCCAGTGGCCTCCCGATCAGGGGTTCCGCTGGTGTGGCGTGATCCGTGGTCCGCCGTCGTCGCCGGCGGGCACCAGTACGCGAACGGCGAGCATCCCGGCGCCGAGTGGAACTGGAAGGAAGCCCTCGTGGCCAGGGAGGCGCTCGGCGATGTCGCGAGCTCACACCAGGTCGCAGGTACCCTCGCCGCCGAGGCGCTTCGTGTTGCCGCATGGCGCCCGCGCTTCGCCACTGAGGTCGACGAGAAAACGATCCCGCACGAGCTCGACTGGCTCCGGAGCGCCGTCCATCTCGCCAAGGGCTGCTACCGCGGACAGGAGACCGTCGCGAAGGTGCATAACCTCGGCCACCCGCCACGCCGGCTCGTCATGCTGCACCTCGACGGGTCCGATTCGGTGCTCCCCGCGCACGGAGCGCCGGTCAGGGCGGACCGGGCGGGCGAGCAGGTCGACGTCGGGCGCGTCACAACGGCTGCCATTCATCACGAGCTTGGGCCGATTGCGCTCGCGGTGATCAAACGCTCGGTGAAACCGGATGCCGTCCTCAGCGTCGACGAGGATGGCCAGCTGATCGCGGCAGCGCAGCAGGTCATCGTGCCCGCCGACGCCGGCGCTGTTGCCGATGTGCCGCGGCTGCCGAGACTCGGCGCGGTCCGTCGTCCCTGACCGAACCCTGACCCCGCTCAGTTGGGTGCGACTGCCTCCCACGGAACAGTCAGCTCGCCGAGCCGCCACCTCGAGCGCGTGCCGAGCACTGGCCAGCCGGCGGCCGCCAGGCCGGTAACCGTGGCGATCCAGCGCTGGACCGGCCCGTATGGCGACAGTGGCGCACTGTACTGCCACTGACGATCGAGCTCCGTCATCAGGAGAGCGATCCGCTCTCCGGGAACGTTGCGGTGGATGAGGGCCTTCGGCAGTCGTTCGGCGACGATGGATGGGCGGTCGAGTTCGTCGAGTCGCAGTGAGATCGTGAGGGAGCGGGGGCCGTCCGCGGCCACAGTCACCCAGCTCGAGATCCGCCCGATCTCATCGCAGGTTCCCTCGACCAGGACACCGCCCGACTGGAGGCGAGAGACCATCATGCCCCAGGCATCCGCCACCTGGTCCTCGTCGTATTGCCGCAGTACGTTGAAGGCGCGGATGACGGCGGGGCGTCGCCCGTCGTGCACGGGGACTTCGAACCCGCCCCTGGCGAAGCTCACGCGAGCGTCGGTGGCGAAGCCAGTTTCTCCGCGTCGCACTGACTCGAGCTGGCTGGTCGCCCTGTGTACCCGTTCCTTGTCGATCTCGAGGCCGAGCACCTCGACATCCGGCCGGACCTTGCGAAGGCGCGCGTGCAGTTCGAGGCTCGTGACAGCGCTCGCGCCGTAGCCGAGATCGACGATAAGGGGGTCTGGTGAAGTGCGCACCACGGGGAGAGTCTGCAGGAATCGGTCGACCCGTCGAAGGCGATTCGTGTTCGTCGTCCCTCGGGTGATGGTTCCAATGGGCATTAGATCATTCTCTCAGGAGCACCCCTGACCGTTCGCCGATGGCACCCGGCGGCCGCCTCTGTCTGCCCGTACCGATGGAGCCCATCGCCCCCTGTCGATAGAGTGGGAGCATGTCTCTGCCATACACTCTCATCCTGCTTCGCCACGGAAACAGCGACTGGAACCAGAAGAACCTGTTCACCGGCTGGGTCGACGTTCGCCTGAGCGACCAGGGCGTCGCCGAAGCCACCCGGGCCGGCGAGCTGCTCACCGAGTCCCAGCTCACCCCTGACGTCCTGTACACGTCAGTGCTCACGCGCGCCATCCAGACGGCGAACATCGCTCTCGACGTTGCCGACCGCGCGTGGATCCCGGTCAAGCGCAGCTGGCGCCTGAACGAGCGTCACTACGGCGCTCTCCAGGGCAAGGACAAGGCCCAGACACTCGCCGAGTACGGCGCAGAGCAGTTCCAGGTCTGGCGCCGCTCATTCGACGTTCCGCCGCCCCCGATCGACGACGACAACGAGTACTCGCAGGCGAACGACCCGCGTTACGTCGGCATCGATGGAGAGGTCCCGAAGACGGAATGCCTCAAGGACGTCATCGACCGGATGCTTCCGTACTGGGAATCGGACATCACCGGTGACCTGGCGGCGGGCAAGACCGTGCTCGTCACGGCGCACGGCAACTCGCTTCGCGCCCTGGTCAAGCACCTCGACAACATCTCAGACGACGACATCGCGTCGCTGAACATCCCGACGGGGATCCCTCTCGTCTACAAGCTCGACGAGAACTTCAGGCCCACCCAGCCCGCGGAGTACCTCGACCCCGAGGCCGCCGCTGCCGGCGCAGCGGCCGTTGCCGCCCAGGGCAAAAAGTAGGGCCATCGCCCCAACGACACAGGCTGCGCGTCATTCTCCCCCGAGAGTGACGCGCAGCCTTTGTCGTGGTGCGACCGTTGGCGCTCAGCGCAGGTCGGGATCCGGGATCCACTCACCGGTTGCGAGGTACTGAACCTTCTTGGCGATGGATACCGCGTGGTCGGCGAACCGCTCGTGGTACCGCGACGCGAGCGTCGCATCGACGGTGGCGAGCGGTTTGCCTTTCCAGGTCTCACCGAGAACCTTGTCGAAAACGCTCACGTGCAGCTCATCGATCTTGTCGTCCTCGTTACGGATCTCTTCGGCGAGTCGAACGTCCTGCGTCCGGAGCAGTTCGGTCAGCTTCCTGGCGATCTCAACGTCGAGTCTGCCCATCTCCGCGAAGGTCGAGCGGAGTCCCTTGGGTACCGCGCGTTCGGGGAACCGGTAGCGCGCTAGCTGGGCGATGTGTTCGGCCATGTCGCCCATCCGTTCGAGCGAGGAGCTGATCCGAAGGGCGCTGACCACGATGCGGAGGTCTCTCGCGACGGGCTGCTGCCTCGCGAGGATGTTGATGGCGAGTTCATCGAGGGTGACAGTGAGCTCGTCGATGCGAACATCGTTCTCGATCACCTCTTCGGCGACGCTCACGTCCGATTCGTTGAAGGCGCGCACCGCATTCTCGATGGAAATGGCTACGAGTTCCGAAATGGCGATCAGCCGTTCCTGGACCTCGGCCAGTTCCTGTTGGAATACATCGCGCATGTGCTCTCCGTTCAGTTCAGGTGCGTCGTTCGGTTCATGGTGCGTCAGTGATCGACGCACGGATGCCACGGCGCCCGGATGCAACCATGCCTCGCGCAGGTTAACAATTGGGGGCACTCAGCTGAACGCTCGTCAAAATCCCCTGATCGAGCGTCGCCAGCGGCAAGTGGGCTGGTGTGGTGCATCTAATCTAGTCCTATGTACTCCGCCTGGTTAGTGCTCGCGGCACTGGCACTCGGTCTGATCGTCGGCGCCGGATTCACCCTCGTGCTCTCCGTCGCCGCCAGGCGCGGCCAGCGCGTTGCGAGCGTTGTAACGCCCCGCGTTCCCGACGGTGTCTCGCAGGTGCTCGAGGCTCTGGAGAGCGCGGGAGTGGTTGTCGATCCGTCCGGCAACGTGGTCAAGGCATCGCCAGGTGCCCTCGCACTCGGACTGGTCCGCGACGGACTGCTCGTTAACGAGGAGCTCAGGCAGCTCGCGAACGAGGTCCGCGACAACGGTGACCCCGTTACCCGGGACTTTGACATCAGCAGGGGACCGTTCGGCGGTGCGAGCACGCACCTCAACGTTCGCTGTGCCCGGCTGGGCACGCGCTTTGTGCTCCTGCTCGCGCAGGACCACACCGAGGCGCAGAGGCTTGACGAGGTGCGCCGTGACTTCATCGCCAATATCTCGCACGAACTCAAGACTCCTATTGGGGCGGTCAGCCTGCTCGCCGAAGCGCTCGAACCAGCCGCGGATGATCCGGAGCAGGTCAGGAAGTTCGCCGCCAGGTTGAGTACCGAAGCGGAGAGGCTCGCTCGCATCACCCGCGAGATCATCGACCTGTCGCGGTTGCAGGCGGCTGACGCCCTCGCTTCGCCGGAACTGCTCGACATCGACAGCGTCGTTGCACAGGCCGTCGACCAGAGCCGCGTTGCCGCTGAGGCGACGGGCGTGACACTCACCGCCGGCGGAGACAAGCGCGTCCAGGTGTACGGCGACGAAGCCCTGCTCGTGGTTGCCGTGCAGAACCTGATCTCGAACGCGATCAATTACTCGCCGCCGGGTGGGCGGGTGGGTGTCGGCGTGAACCGCACGGCTGGCGTTGTTTCGATTGCCGTGACGGACCAGGGGGTCGGCATCCCCGAGGAGGACCGTGACCGTGTTTTCGAGCGATTCTTCCGTGTCGACCAGGCCAGGTCGCGCAACACGGGCGGCACAGGACTCGGCCTCTCCATCGTGAAGCACACGGTGCAGAACCACGGAGGCGAAGTCCGGGTGTGGTCGAAGCTCGGCCGCGGTTCCACTTTCACCATCCGCCTGCCGGAGGCGGCCAGGACACCGACCACCGAATCGATTCCGATAGCGGGCACATCAGGACCCGCCGGTTCCCACAGTAAGGACACGCCGCATGACACGCATCCTGCTCGTTGAAGACGAAGAAGCGCTCAGCGAACCGCTGACCTACCTGCTGGAACGAGAGGGACACGACGTGGCTGTCGCTGCTGACGGCCACTCCGCCGTCAGGGCTTTTCACGAAACCGCCCCGGATCTCGTACTCCTCGACCTCATGCTCCCGGGGATCCCGGGGACCGAGGTATGCCGGCAAATCCGGGCGGTCTCACAGACTCCCATCATCATGCTCACCGCGAAGGACTCGGAGGTCGACATCGTCGTCGGGCTCGAACTCGGAGCAGACGACTACGTCACGAAGCCGTACTCGAGTCGCGAGTTGCTCGCCCGGATTCGTGCGGTCACCCGTCGCAGGGCGACAGAGGACGCCGGGCCCGACGAGGCGGTTCTCGAAGCGGGCTCGGTGAGGATGGACGTCGAGCGTCACACCGTCGAGGTCAGGGGAACCGAGACCGCCATGCCGCTCAAGGAATTCGAACTCCTCGAGCTGCTGCTCAGGAACGCGGGCAGGGTGCTCACCCGCGGTCAACTCATCGACCGCGTCTGGGGCAGCGACTACGTCGGAGACACGAAGACGCTCGACGTGCACATCAAGCGGATCAGGTCGCGCATCGAAGAGAGCCCGTCAGAGCCGAGAATGCTGCTGACCGTGCGTGGCCTCGGGTACCGATTCGAGGCTTAGGCGCCGGGGTTACTTGGAGGTCGTCGCCTCGGTGATGAACTCGTCGTAGGGGGCGATCGTGCCGTCGAGCACCGGGACGAAGACTTCCTTGCCCGTCTCGTCGCCGTACTGCACGAACATCGGCATGAACGAACCGGGCTCTGCATCGATGTCCGGGAGGACGAGCGGCTCGCTCTCCCCACCGAACACTGTGCTCACGTTGCCGTCGACGATGGTGCTCACTGTCGTGTCGTCTTCGCCGTACTGGAACGACACCGAGTGAGGTCCACCGGTGTTCACCACGGTGACGATGAGGTTACCGTCGATGCCGTCGTCCGTCAGGACGATGAGGTTACGCAGCCGGAGATCGCCGACATTGACGCTGACGCCGTCGCTCGGGTCGTATTCCTTGGTTGTCGACTGGGGGGAGACCAGGTTGCACCCGCTCGTTCCGAACACGACTGTTGCCGCCAACACTACGGATGCGATCAATCGCGCCTTCACAGGTCCTCCAGGAAAAACTTCGGGCAGGCGGGCGAAAGCGCTCGCGTGCGGGGGTACTTCTTGAGTTTAGCGTAGCCGCCAACCCGGCCGAGGCACGGTCGGGAGCGAAGCATAGTGCATAGCCCCTGTGATAAACTGATGGGCGCTGAAGGGACGGGCATTCATGCTTTTTGAGGTCGGCGAAACAGTCGTATACCCCCACCACGGAGCGGCGACGATCGCCGAAGTGAAGACCCGCATCGTCAAAGGCGAAGAGAAGCTCTACCTCAAGCTCCGTGTCACTCAGGGCGACCTCGTGATCGAGGTGCCCGCGGAGAACGTCGACCTCGTCGGTGTCCGCGACGTCATCGGCGAGGAGGGCCTCGAGCGCGTCTTCGACGTGCTGCGTGCCCCGTTCACCGAGGAACCGACCAACTGGTCCCGCCGGTACAAGGCGAACCTCGAAAAACTGGCATCGGGCGACGTGATCAAGGTCAGCGAGGTGGTTCGCGACCTGTGGCGCCGCGATCAGGACCGCGGACTGAGCGCGGGGGAGAAGCGCATGCTCGCGAAGGCGCGGCAGATCCTCGTCTCCGAACTTGCCCTCGCCGAAAAGACCGACGAAGACAGTGCGTCGACGGTCCTTGACGAGGTCCTCGCCTCCTGAGCCGGATGCCTGCCACGAGACCAGGCTCTCCTCGAGCGGACGGTCGGCGCGTGCTCTACGCTCGAACACTATGAGTTCGAACGCGTCGAGTCCGAAGGCCGGCCCAGATCGGTCGCCCATCGTTGGTGTCATCGTGGTCGCTGCGGGCAGCGGCACGAGACTCGGTGCCGCTCGGCCGAAGGCTTTCGCGCCGCTCGGGAACCGGACCATCCTGGCGCGCTCACTCGATCCCATCTTCAGGATGCAGCGCGAGGCGCAGGTCGTTGTCGTTGCCCCCGCCGACCTGGTCGACGAAGCGCGGTCGATAGTGACGGATGCCGCTGGTCCTGCCGCTCTGTACGCGAGCGTTGTGGCCGGAGGAGCCACGCGGCAGCAGTCAGTTGCCCGCGGCCTCGATGCGCTCGGCGACTCGGTACGGATCGTGCTGGTTCACGACGCGGCCCGGGCTCTCACGCCCGCGAGCGTTTTTGACGCTGTCGTCACCGGGGTCGCGCAGACCGCGGCTGGAATCGTGCCGGGAGTTCCGGTCACGGACACCATCAAGCGGGTCGACGATGACGAGATCGTTGTCGAGACGGTCGACCGGGCAGAACTGCGCGCCGTCCAGACCCCGCAGGCGTTTCCCCGAGCCGCTCTCGCGGCGGCGTACGCTGACGCCGAGCGGGAGCACACCGACGACGCCGCTCTGTTCGCCGCCGCCGGGAATACCGTGTCGATCGTCGAGGGCGACCAGTTGTCGTTCAAGATCACCACTCCCTGGGATCTCCGCAGGGCGGAAGCACTCGAATCGTCAGCGGGCAGCACGGGGCTTCGCACCGGCATCGGCACAGACGTGCACGCGTTCGATGACGACGCCGAGCTGTGGCTCGCCGGACTCCACTGGCCGGGGGAACGGGGCCTGTCGGGGCACAGTGACGGTGACCCGGTGTGCCACGCCATCACCGACGCGCTCCTCTCCGCGGCTGGGCTCGGCGACATCGGCTCGGTGTTCGGCACCTCGGATCCGGAATTCGCCGGCGCGCACGGCGACGTCTTCCTCAGGGCGACCGCCAGGAAACTGGCGGAAGCGGGATTCGTCATCTCCAACGTCTCTGTGCAGATCATCGGGAACAGTCCCCGTTTTTCGCCGCGCCGCAGCGAGGCAGAGCGGCTGCTCACCGGCATCCTCTCCGCTCCGGTCAGCCTTTCGGCGACCACGACAGACGGTCTCGGATTCACCGGACGCGGCGAGGGCATCTGCTCTATTGCAACGGCGATCGTTTCCCGCAAGTACTCTTAAGCCGTGGCATTTCAACTCTACGATTCCCGGGCACAGGCCCTCCGCGACTTCGTCCCGATCGTCCCAGGCGCCGTGGGAATGTACGTGTGCGGGCCAACCGTGCAATCGTCGCCGCACATCGGACACCTGCGGTCTGCGCTCGTCTACGACCAGCTCCGACGCTGGCTCAACTATTCGGGATTCGACGTCACTCTCGTCCGTAACGTCACGGACATCGACGACAAGGTGCTCGCCAACGCGACCTCGACGGAGGAATGGTGGGCGCTCGCCTACCGGATGGAACTGGAATTCACCGCGGGGTACCGGGCTCTCGGCATCCAGGCGCCGACCTACGAACCGCGCGCAACGGCGAGCGTCCAGGAGATGCACCGGCTCATCGCGACGCTCATCGAATCCGGACACGCGTATCCCGCTGACGACGGCTCAGGCGACGTCTACTTCGACGTTCGAAGCTGGCCGGCGTACGGTGCGCTGACCCGCCAGTCCATCGACAGTATGGAAGCCGCGGCGGATGCCGACCCACGGGGCAAGAAGGATCCGCGCGACTTCGCGCTCTGGAAGGGGCACAAGGCCGACGAACCGGAATCCGCGTCGTGGCCGAGCCCGTGGGGCGACGGGCGGCCGGGCTGGCACATCGAGTGCTCAGCCATGGCCTCGCGCTACCTCGGTACGAACTTCGACATTCACGGCGGTGGACTCGACCTGCGCTTCCCGCACCACGAGAACGAACTGGCGCAGTCGACGGCCGCCGGTCACGAGTTCGCCAACTACTGGGTCCACAACGGACTGGTCCACATCAACGGGCAGAAGATGTCCAAGTCTCTCGGCAACTCCGTCTACGCGGCAGATCTTCTCGGCGCCGCTCGGCCCATCGTTGTCCGGTATTACCTGGGGCAGGCCCACTACCGGTCGACGATCGATTTCCACGACGGCGCACTGACGGAGGCGGAAGCTGCGCTCGACAGGATCGAGAGCTTCCTCGAACGGGTGGGCCGCAGGCTCGTCGGAACCCGGTTCGCCGGCACCGGTGTTGTCGAAATTCCGGAAGCGTTCACCGATGCGATGAACGACGATTTGTCGGTCCCGCAGGCACTCGCCGTATTACATGACACAATAAGGCAGGGGAACTCCTGGCTGGACGGGGAAGACCTCGCGCTCGCTGCGAGTGCTCAAGGCCAGGTTCTGGCCATGACAGAGGTCCTCGGAATCAATCCGCTCTCGCCGGAATGGTCCAAAACACAGGATGTGTCGGTGCACGCCGCACTGACAGCGCTCGTCGATCAGTTGCTCGAACGCCGCCAGCAGAAGAGGGCTTCGCGGGACTTCGCGGCAGCCGACCAGATCCGTGACGATCTCGCTCACGCGGGCATCACAATTGAAGACACCCAACAGGGTGCACATTGGAGTATTGATGGCAGCCAGTAAGCAGAACCGCCCCGGGGCGCTCCGCAAGGCCAAGAAGGGCCCAGCCAAGGGCACCGGTGGACTCGGGCGACGCTCGCTCGAGGGCAAGGGTCCGACGCCGAAGGCCGAGGACCGCACGTACCACGCAGCCGGCAAGCGCAAGCTCGCGAAGGATCGTCTCGCAGCGACCCAGGCGAAGACCGGCGGAGGACGCCCCGCATCGACCGGGCCGGCGATCCGCAAGCCCAAGCCCAAGCAGTCAGACGACTTCGAGGTCGTCACCGGCCGGAACTCGGTGCTCGAAGCGCTCAGGGCGAAGATCCCCGCGACAGCGCTCTACATGGCGACTCGAATTGAATTCGACGACCGGGTGAAGGAAGTCCTCGCGCTCGCAACGGCTCGCGGCATCCCGATCCTCGAGGTCATGAGGCCGGAACTCGACCGCCTCGCCGGTTTCGACTCGGTGCACCAGGGCCTCGCGCTCAAGGTCCCGCCGTACGAGTACGCGCACCCCAACGACCTGCTCGAGACGGTCATCTCGCGCGGCCAGACCCCGCTCTTCGTCGCGCTCGACGGCATCACGGACCCCAGGAACCTCGGAGCGATCATCAGGTCGACCGCGGCATTCGGTGGCCACGGCGTCATCGTTCCGCAGCGTCGGTCCGTCGGTCTCACGGCATCCGCCTGGAAGACCAGCGCTGGCGCTGCTGCGCGCACTCCCGTGGCGATGGCACCGAACCTGACCCAGACGCTCAAGGCGTTCAAAGCCGCCGGCGTCTTCGTCATCGGCCTCGACGGCGGGGGAGACACGGAGCTTCCCGGTCTTGAACTCGCTGACCGCCCCGTCGTTATCGTCGTCGGCAGCGAGGGCAAGGGCCTGTCCCGCCTCGTTACCGACACCTGCGACGCCATAGTCTCGATTCCGATCAGCTCGGCGACCGAGTCGCTCAACGCCGGTATCGCAGCCTCGGTGACGCTCTACGAAATCTCGAAGCTTCGTCAGGCAGCAAAGGCGTCGAAGAAGAAGAAGTAGTCGCGTACGACACTACGCACCACGCTGGCGCGATCGGGTTTAGACCCGGTCGCGCCAGTTTGTGTTTGCGCTGTCGCTGTCGTCGTCGTCGACGGCACGCATCGGCAACGTGATCGACTCGGTGACCGGGGCGATCACCGTCGCTTCGTCGCGCCGGTGGCGGAGCACCGTGTTGATGTAGGACGTGAGTGCTTCGGCGAGCGGGATGCTTCGCGCTTCGTTCTGTGACATGAACCAACGGTGTTCGAGGAGCTGGTGGAAGATCTCGGCGGGCTCGAGCTTGCCCCTGAGCTCACGGGGGATCGACTTGATGACGGGCTCGAATACGCGGCTGACCCACTCGTGGGCGACCATTTCTTCGTCGAGGTCGTTCTTCCCGTGCGTAGCCGCGTACGAGTCGAGGTCGTTGAGCAGGCGGCGGGCCTGGTTCTCGCCCGCGTCGAGGCCGGTGAGTCTGAGGAGCCGGCGCTGGTGGTGCCCGGCATCGACAACTTTCGGCTGGATACGGACGGTGGTGCCGTTCTCGTCCGTTCGGATCGCCAGTTCTTCGATGTCGAAGCCGAGCGAGTTCAGTCGCTGGACCCGTTCGCTGATGCGCCAGCGCTCGTCAGAGGAGAAGGATTCGGACCCGGTGAGCTCGCGCCAGAGAGAGCGGTACGCGGCGACGATGCCGTCTGACACGCTGATCGGGTCGAGCTCGTCGTCTACCCGGCCGCCCGCTTCGAGGTCCATCAGCTCACCGGCGATGTTGACCCGCGCGATCTCCAGGTCGTTCTCCCGCTGGCCGTTCGACAGGCCGCCGTCGTAGAGCTGCCCGGTTTCGGCGTCGACCAGGTACGCAGCAAAGGCGCCGGCGTCGCGGCGGAACAGGGTGTTCGAGAGCGAAACGTCGCCCCAGAAGAAGCCGGCGATGTGGAGGCGGACGAGCAGGACGGCTAGGGCGTCGACGAGGCGGTTCGCCGTATCCGGACGGAGCGTCTGCGAGAACAGTGCGCGGTACGGGAGCGAAAATTTGAGGTGCCGGGTGACGAGCACGCTCGGAAGGGAGGCCCCCGAACTCTCGGAGCGGCCGGTGATGACGGCGACGGGGTCAACGCAGGGAATGTCGAGCCGCTGCAGGTTGCGCAGCATGTCGTACTCACCCCTGGCCATCTCGGTGGTCGTCTCCTTCACGGCGACGACATAGCCGGACAGGTAGGCGAAACGAACGAGGTGGCGGGAGATTCCCTTGGGCAGCGACGCGATGGTGTCGCTCGGCCAGTTCTCCAGTGGAAGGTCCCACGGAAGGTCGAGCAGTGCAGGATCGACGGTGGCTGCTGTGATGTTCAGTGACGCGCTCATGGTGTTTAAACAGTAGCGCCGGCTGGCGGGTCTGATGACCCGCCAGCCGGCGCTGTACTGCTAGTTGGCTACGACTGCCTTGTTGCCGAGGCGGAGGCCGGACTCGACGTCGAAGACGTGGACGTGGTGCGCAGCGGGGATCAGGAAGACCTTCTCGCCGGCGTGCGCGTGGATGCGTCCGTCGACGCGGGCGACCAGGTCGGTGCGCTTGCCGTTGACGTCTGCGTGACCGTAGAGGTAGCCGTCTGCACCGAGTTCCTCAACCAGGTCGACCTGTACCTCGAGGCCGTTGCCCGGCTCTGTCGATACTTCGATGTCCTCGGGGCGAACGCCAACGGTGACCTGACGGGCGGTGGTCTCACCGATGATGTCGCGGTCGACCGGGACAACCCGTGCACCGAACTGGATGCCGCCGTCGGCGACGTCCGCGGTGAGCAGGTTCATGGCGGGGGAGCCGATGAAGCCGGCGACGAAAACGTTCTGCGGCTTCTCGTACAGGTCGCGCGGGGTTCCGACCTGCTGCAGGATGCCGTCCTTGAGGACCGCGATGCGGTCACCCATGGTCAGTGCCTCGGTCTGGTCGTGCGTGACGTAAACCGTGGTGACACCGAGGCGGCGCTGGAGCGACGCGATCTGCGTACGGGTCTGAACGCGAAGCTTGGCGTCGAGGTTCGACAGCGGCTCATCCATGAGGAAGACCTGGGGCTGACGGACGATCGCACGGCCCATGGCAACACGCTGACGCTGTCCACCGGAGAGCGCCTTCGGCTTGCGGGTGAGGTACTCCTCCAGGTCGAGCAGCTTGGCTGCCTCGAGGACGCGAGCGGCACGCTCGTCCTTGTTGACGCCGGCGATCTTCAGGGCGAAGCCCATGTTCTCGGCGACCGTCATGTGCGGGTACAGCGCGTAGTTCTGGAACACCATCGCGATGTCGCGGTCCTTCGGCGGCACATCGGTGACGTCGCGGTCACCGATGAGGATGCGACCGTCGTTGACCTCTTCGAGGCCGGCGAGCATACGCAGCGACGTGGACTTACCACAACCGGACGGCCCGACCAGGACGAGGAATTCGCCGTCGGCGACCTCGAGGTTGAGCTTGTCAACGGCGGGGCGTGTACCACCCGGGTACAGGCGGGTGGCGTTGTCGAAGGTTACTGATGACATGGGTACTGCTCCTTCACCGGCAGGTACGTGCCGGACGATCCGAGTGAGGATTCATGCTCCGCATGCTGCATTGCATGCTCCCGGATGCCTTACGGCATTCGAGAGATCATCAGTATGACAGATAGCCGGGGCGGTTGGGCTCCTTGCCGCCGTTTCAGTTTCCAGTCCTCTCATCACGTGCGCCCAGCATCCGTTTGGGTATTTCCCAGTGAGGGCAACTACGATCGATTCGTGTTCGGCGCCTGTAGCGTGCCCACCCGACTACACGAAGCGAGGATCCATGACGAACGGCGGACCTGAGTCCAGTCCGACGAAGAACCAGCGTCGTGAGGCAACCCGCGAAAAGGCGAAGGAGCTTCGTGACGCGCAGCGCAAGCGGGACCTGCGTAACCGGATTTTCCTCCAGGGCGGACTCGTGCTCGTTGTCGTCGCCATCATTGCCGGGATCGCGTTTGTGATCGCCAGCGCGATTCGTCCCCCCGCACCGGGGCCGAAGAACATGGCCTCCGACGGGATCGTTATCGGCCAGGGCCTCAAAGCCGTGACGACGCCGGCCATTGCGGCGGGAGCCAAGCCCGTTGCAACTGAGATCAACGCCAACGTGCCGAACATCAGGGTTTACGTCGACTTCCTGTGCCCGGCGTGTGGTCAATTCGAGAAGGCGAACTCCGAGCAGCTCGCCACCTGGGCCGAAAACGGAACGGCAACTGTTGAGTACCACCCCATCGCCATTCTGACCGGTCGCTCGGCTGGCACCCAGTACTCGCTCCGCGCCGCGAATGCTGCAGCGTGTGTGGCGAACTATGCCCCTGACTCCTTCTTCGTCTTCAGCACCCTGCTCTTCGATGACCAGCCTGCCGAGGGCACTGAGGGGCTGAGCGACGACGAACTCGCTGACGTCGCCAAGACAGCCCTCGCGTCCGCGAACGAGACAGTGGACGAATCGGCGCTCTCGTCGATCTCGAGCTGCATCGACGACGGAACCTTCACCAGCTGGGTGCAGGAAGCCACAGACAGGGCGACCACAGAGCCGATCCCGAACTCGAGCCTCGAGAAGGTCAAGGGAACGCCGACGGTGCTCGTCAACGACAAGCAGTACACGGGGTCCATCACCGACCCGAAGGAGTTCCAGGCCTTCGTGCTCTCCGTGGCGAGCGAGACCTACGCCCAGAAGTCGTCGACGCCGGCACCAAGCGAGACCCCGGCACCGACCGAAACCCCGGCGTCGAGCGAGACCCCCGTGCCGAGCGAGACCCCCGCGGGCTAGATCGTCTCGTCCTGCTTCCGGCTGAGACGAACCTGCACACCCATGAGTGGGCCGACGAAGCGACGCTGGATGCGACGAGCGGGCCCGAGCAGGCTCTGAACGACGTACTGTCCGAGCAGCGCTCCCGCCGCGAGTGCGACAGCGACGCTCGCCGCCTCGATCATGCTGAGCAGCCCGTCGATCGAGCCGGCGCTGAGTTCGAGCAGGCCGCGGAACAGAATAAGCCCTGGCACAAGGGGCACGAGGGCCGTGACGACGAGGGGGAGGGGCGGGACCCGGACCGCTCTCGATGCGAACGCCGAGAGGACGCCGACCGCGACAGCGGCGAACGCGGCGCTCCAGGCGACACCGATCTCCCAGGTGAGGGCCGCTGCGAATACCAGGTAGCCGAGGACGCCAAGTACGATGACAGCCCAGATGGCCCTGGCCGGCACCTCGACACCGAGGGCAAACCCGATGACCACGATGACGCTGCCGATCACTTGCGCGCTGATGCTCTCGAGCGTCGGTGCGACGTATGGCTCGATGTCGAGCAGGATGCCGAAGCGTGACAGCAGCATATTGGTGCCTGCGACCCCGGCAACGAGCCCACCGGTGATGAGAAGCGCTTCGAGCACGCGCGCCGTCCCTGTGACGTAGAAGCCCGAGAGCACGTCCTGCACTGCGCCGAACGAGGTGACGCCGGCCAGGAGCATGATGATGGTCGCGACGACGACGAGCGAGGAACTCGCGGCAGGGTCGATGACGTGGACCACGGCGGCGACGATCGGTCCGACGGCGCCACCCGCGAGGGTCTGGTAGAACACGGAGATCCGCGTTCGCGCGAGCACGCTCGTCAGCAGGTCGACGAAGAAGGTGGCAACGAACGCTGCCAGCACCACGAGCGGTCCACCGCCGAGCAGCAGTGCCGCGCCGGCGCCGACGAGGCTCCAGCCGACGCGACGAACCGCGGTCGGGTAGATGGGCCGTGCCCTGATGATCGCGTCAACGCGTGACCTGGCGTCAGCGACGGCGACGGGGCTGTGGAGCAGCTCCCCGATCAGGGTAGAGGTATTGGTGAGGCGGGTGTAGTCGAGTGTGCGATACCTGACGTTGCGGCTCTTCGAGATCGAATCGTTCGAGTCGGAGTCTTCGTACGTCAGCGTGATCACCGTGTGCGTGACATCCGCTTCACACCCGCGAAGCCCGTATGCCCGGGTGACGGCCAGCATCGAGGCTGTCGCGTCTTCGGCACTCGCTCCCGATGCGAAGATGACCTCGCCACACCGGATGGCGAGGTCAAGAATAGATCGGCTGGCGTTCGCTCCGCCGGCGGGCGCGGAAAACGCAGGTGCCATGAAAATCCTCAAAACTTTGTTACTTCAAGGATGCCATGGCGACGGGCCGTTTATGTCCCGCTGGCGTCGAAGGGAGGGCGGCTTCGGGGTGTGCCCGATGGCAGCGCTTCGACATGGCTCGAATCGGTCCCCGGGTTCGTTATGATTGACAGGTCCATGCCGCCTTAGCTCAGTTGGCCAGAGCAGCGCACTTGTAATGCGCAGGTCGTCGGTTCGAATCCGACAGGCGGCTCTCGTGAATCTTGTCGATGGGCCGGGGCGCTCCCGGTCTCGTCCGCTGTCAGGAGATGAGGCGTCCGGTGGAGACACCTTCCCGGTCCGGTCGGATGCCCTCGTGGCTTGCGGTCACACTCGCGGCCGCGTGCGGTGCAGGTATGGCCGTGCAGACCCGCATCAACGGAGCGCTCGGCGTCGCGATTGGCGACGGCTTCACGGCGGGGACGATTTCGTTCGGATCCGGCCTGCTCATTCTCCTCGTCGTGATGGCCTGTGTGCCGAAGGGACGAACGGGGCTTCGAGTCGTCGTCTCCGACCTCAGGAGCGGCAGCGCGCCGCTCTGGAGCGTGCTTGGGGGTGTAGCCGGAGCATTCTTCGTGTTGTCGCAGGGCATCACCGGTGCCGTCATCGGTGTTGCGCTCTTCAGCGTCGCACTCGTCGCCGGGCAGACCATCTCCGGTCTTGTTCTCGATCGTGTGGGCTTTGGACCTCACGGTCGATCCGGGTTCACCTGGCCGCGGCTCACGGGGGCGGCGCTCGCTGTCATTGCCGTTACCTGGTCGATGTCCGCGCAGCTGTCGCGGGATTTCCCCCTGTGGATGCTGTTGATGCCGGTCGTCGCGGGTTTCGGCAGCGGATGGCAGAGCGCGGTCAACGGGCGCCTGCGTGTGCGTTCGGGGAGTGCGCTGACAGCGACGTTCATCAATTTTCTGGTCGGGACAACAGCGTTGCTCGCCGTGACGGTCATCCGCAATTCGCTGGCGGGCTGGCCCACCAGTCTCCCGGCGGACCCTGCGCTGTACCTCGGCGGGCTCATCGGCTGCGTATTCATCGGGGTCAACGCGTTCCTCGTTGCACACACCGGGGTCCTTCTGCTCGGACTCGGCACCGTGGCAGGGCAGCTCTTCGCCTCGGTCGCGATCGACGCGGTAGCCCCTGGAGACAACCCCCTCGGTGCACCCACGGTCATCGGCGCGGCCCTGGCGCTCGCTGCCGTGTGTATCGCAACGATCAGGGTGCGACCGCGGGCCGCTGGCGTTACCGGAGCCGAGTGAGAAACTCCTCAGGGTCGACGGGTTTGCGGTAGCCCACCTTCGCGCCCTCCGGGATGCCACCGACATACAACCAGCCAAGCAGCTGCTCGTTCTTCTTCAGCTTGTGCATCTTCCGTACGGCTTTCGACCGCGTGTAGTGACCGGTTCGCCAGATGACGCCCCAACCCGCGTCCGCGAGGAGCAGGCTGAGCGTGTGAGCGACCCCGGACGCGACAGCTTCCTGCTCCCACGCCGGCACTTTGCCGCTCTCCTTCTCGCAGACCACGATCGCGAGCAGCAACGGCGCGCGCAGCGGCTTCTGTGACGGTGTGTCGTCATGCTCCGCCTTCGCGATCGCGGCGCCGAGCTTCACCCTGTCGTCGCCGCGCAGCTCGATCAGGCGCCACGGCTTGAGCGCACTGTGATCGGCGACGCGAGCCGATGCAGCGACCAGCGGAAGCAGCTCGTCGTGCGTCGGCGCAACGTCGGTGACACGGGAATACGACCGCCGGTTCTCGACGGCGGTGAGCAGAGCTGACACGCCTAGTCTTGTGCTGTGAAGTTCAGCGCAATCGAGTTCATGCAGTAACGGTCACCGGTCGGTGTCCCGAAACCGTCGTCGAACACGTGGCCGAGGTGGGAGTCGCAGTTCGCGCAACGAACCTCGGTCCGCACCATCCCGAGGCTCTTGTCCTCGATGAGCTTGACCGCCTCTGGCCGGACCGACTCATAGAAGCTCGGCCATCCGCATCCGGAGTCGAACTTCGTCCCGCTTTGGAACAGCTCAGCGCCGCACGCACCGCAGGTGTACACGCCCGCACGTGACTCGTCGAGCAACTCGCCAGTCCACGGGCGCTCGGTGGCAGCCTCACGAAGGACGGCGTACTGCTCATCGGTGAGCTCCTCACGCCACTGGTCGTTGCTCTTCTGAACCTGGTCGGTCATGGTTTTCTCCTTCGGAAAGTCGTCGTACCCCATTAAACCCGCCATGCGGCCGGGATGTTCCCGTGTGACCGAATGCTGGGCAAAGGCTGAACATCTGGTTCGAACGATTGCCGTGTGCCATCGTCAAACGCACAAGTGGGCCGCGTTAGTATTGCGGTCGACGCGCGGGCCGGTGCGCGGGAAGGCAGCAGACCAGTGAGCGAGAACGACGCCCCCCTTCCGACCGGCGTGTCCGGGTCCGTACCGCGTGACGCTGCACTTTCGCAGCGCGACCTCGCCATTCTGGACTTTGAAAACCTGTGGTCACAGCACGCGGGCCAGAAGGAAGAGGCCATCCGCGAGACCTTTCAGCTTTCGCCCACCCGCTACTATCAATTGCTGAGCGCGGTGATCGACAGTCCGGCTGCGCTCCGGCACGATCCCATGCTTGTAAAGCGGCTCCATCGATTGCGGGACGCGAGGCAGGCAACCCGGCGGGCGCGAGCGCGGGGCGCCGCGCAGAACTAGTCGCGGTTGCCCGAGATTCACCCACCAACGCCCTCGCGGGCCGACCCAGAGGACCACACGAGAGCGACATGGCCGAACACTACGCCAAGGACAGGTTCGACGAGATCCCGGACGACCTGAAACGCGTTGGTGCTCACCGTGCGCCGCCCAGGCCGGGCAGGGGATGGGTCGTCTTCCTCTGGGCAGCACTGGCGACGGTTGTGCTCGTCGCGGCAGGCATCCTCGGACTGTTCGTCCTGAGCGACCGGGTCAATTTCACCGACACGTCGACCTCCACTGCCGCTCCGGAGTCGACCGAGACACCGGCAGCGGTCGCGACCATCGACCCGGAGGCGATGGTGACGGTACTCAACGGAACGACGACCAAGGGTCTTGCCACCCGGGCCATCGGACAGCTGAATTCGGCGGGCTGGACCCAGAACATCACCCCGGGCAACGCGAGCGCGACCGACGTGACAACGACCGCCGTCTACTACGAGGATCCCTCGCAGGAAGGCGCAGCCCGCGGGCTCGCCGAAGCGCTCGGTGTCTCCAACATTCAGCTGTCAACGCAGTTCCAGATCCCCGTCGAAGAGGGCGAGGAGCCGGTTCTTCAGCTCACCGTCGTGCTCGGGTCTGACTTCGTCCCCGAGGACTGACCTGCTGCCTCTCCGGGGGTGTGCGTGTTTCGTTCGGGTTTCGCGGGAGTTCGCGCCAGGTAACCATCCGCGTGATTTGCAAAAAAACCTGTTGCTAGTTGTTGCCCGTTCATTAGTATCTGGAACTGGTCGAACATTTTGCTCCACGGTCCGCGCCTCCATAAGGCGGAGAAGGGGTCAGCACAATGGCCGTACGGCGGCAGACCCCAGCCAGCGCAGGCCTGGGTGGAGAGGAACACAGCAACTGGGAGTGACAATGGCGAGTGGAACCGTGAAGTGGTTCAACGCTGAAAAGGGCTACGGATTCATCACCGACGACGGGGAGGGACAGGACGTGTTCGTCCACTACTCCGCGATCGACATGGGTGGCTACAAAGTCCTCGAGGAAGGCCAGAAGGTCGTCTTCGAAGTAGGCACAGGGGCAAAAGGCCCGCAGGCAGAGGCGGTCCGCCCGGTCTGAGTCGGCCGGTCGTCCTCGCATCACACGATGCCGTCCACGGAAGTGGGCGGCATTGCTGTGTCCGGGAGACATCCAGGCATGGTGCCGCGAACGGATGCCGTCGCGCGGGCGGCGTCCTCCTGTGGCTTCGGGCGGCAGATCGGGTGGGTCGTCGGCAATGGCGGCGCAGCGCTGCGGTTTTTCCTCCCGAAACGCGCGGGCCGCCGATGTTTTCCCTCCGGGGGCATGGGCCGACGGTCCGGGTTGTGTTGTGCCGGGCCCGGAGGTGCCGTCGCGCGGGCGGCGTCCGTCGTGTGGTTTCGGGCGGCAGATCGGGTGGGCCGTCGGCAATGGCGGCACGGCCGTGCGGTTTTTCCTCCCGAAGCGCACGGGTCGCCGATCCTGTCTCCACTGGCTTGCACTCGCAGGTGGAGAGTGCCAGAATCGAGTTAGCACTCGCAATCATTGAGTGCTAACTACGTTCATCACGTCCGGGAGGGACGAAAAACCACATGGCAAAAATCATTGCTTTTGACGAGGAAGCCCGCCGCGGCCTCGAGCGCGGCCTGAACATTCTGGCCGACACCGTGAAGGTCACGCTCGGCCCACGCGGTCGCAACGTTGTCCTTGAGAAGAAGTGGGGCGCCCCCACAATCACCAACGATGGTGTATCCATCGCCAAGGAAATCGAACTCGACGACCCGTACGAGAAGATCGGTGCAGAGCTCGTCAAGGAGGTCGCCAAGAAGACTGACGACGTCGCCGGCGACGGAACCACCACCGCCACCGTGCTCGCTCAGGCTCTCGTTCGCGAAGGCCTGCGGAACGTCGCAGCCGGCGCCGACCCGATCTCGCTCAAGCGCGGCATCGAAAAGGCAACCGCTGCTGTCATCGCAGAGCTCGTCACCAACGCCAAAGAGGTCGAGTCGAAGGAAGAGATCGCAGCTACTGCATCCATCTCTGCCGGTGACCCCGAACTCGGTGCCATCATCGCCGAGGCGATCGACAAGGTCGGCAAGGAAGGTGTTGTCACCGTTGAGGAGTCGAACACGTTCGGCACCGAGCTTGAGCTCACCGAGGGTATGCGCTTTGACAAGGGATTCCTGTCCGCGTACTTCGTGACGGACCCCGATCGCCAGGAAACGGTCTTCGAAGACCCGTACATCCTGATCGCCAACTCGAAGATCTCCAACATCAAGGACCTGCTCCCCGTTGTTGACCAGGTCATCCAGTCGGGCAAGCAGCTCCTCATCATCGCCGAGGACGTTGACGGCGAAGCGCTCGCGACCCTCGTCGTGAACAAGATCCGTGGCATCTTCAAGTCTGTCGCCGTCAAGGCTCCTGGCTTCGGAGACCGCCGCAAGGCTCAGCTTCAGGACATCGCCATCCTCACCGGTGGACAGGTCATCTCTGAAGAGGTCGGCCTCAAGCTCGAGAACGCCACGCTCGACCTCCTCGGTCGTGCACGCAAGGTCGTCATCACCAAGGACGAGACCACCATCGTCGACGGTGCCGGCGACGCTGAGCAGATCGCGGGCCGCGTTGCCCAGATCCGCAAGGAGATCGACAACACCGACAGCGACTACGACCGCGAGAAGCTCCAGGAGCGCCTCGCGAAGCTCGCCGGTGGCGTTGCAGTCATCAAGGCGGGTGCAGCGACTGAGGTCGAGCTCAAGGAGCGCAAGCACCGCATCGAAGACGCCGTTCGTAACGCGAAGGCAGCTGTCGAAGAGGGCATCGTCGCCGGTGGTGGCGTTGCGCTCATCCAGGCTGGCAAGACTGCGTTCGAGAAGCTCGAGCTCACGGGTGACGAGGCAACCGGTGCGAACATCGTTCGCGTTGCCATCGACGCTCCGCTCAAGCAGATCGCCCTCAACGCGGGCCTCGAGCCTGGCGTTGTCGCTGACAAGGTGCGTAACCTGCCCGTCGGACACGGCCTCAACGCCGCGACCGGTGAGTACGTTGACATGCTCGCAGCTGGCATCAACGACCCGGTGAAGGTTACCCGCTCGGCCCTGCTCAACGCAGCGTCGATCGCCGGCCTGTTCCTCACCACCGAGGCCGTTGTGGCTGACAAGCCGGAGAAGAACCCGGCTCCGGTCGGCGACCCGACCGGTGGCATGGACTTCTAGTCCGAACCACAGTTCACAGCAACTGGGCGTCTCCTCACGGAGGCGCCCAGTTGTGTTTTAACGGCGGGGTGTTGAGTTGGTGTGTTCGTGCCGGTGTGTCCGAGTCGGGATCAGGACGTGCGCGCTGGATGCCGGTGCGTCGCTCGCGGTGCTCGCGGTCAGCCGATGCGGAACAGGTCCGCGTTCCCGCGCTCGACCTCCTGGTACTGCGTTCCGGCGCGGCCCAGTGCCTGGTTGATGGTCGTGATGCTCTCTTCGACCCGCTGCTGGGTTGCACGCCAGTCGGTGACCACCCCCTGGAACGCCGCTGACGCCTCGCCGGTCCACGTGCTCTGCAACTCGGTGAGCTGGTTCAGGAGACCGGTGACCTCGCTCTGGATGGTGTCAATTGTGCCGCGAACCCTCGCCGTCGTCCCCATGACGATGTCGCTGTCTACCTGGTACCTGGTCACTGTGTCCTCCTCGATGTCGTGGCGAACCTCGCTCGCGGTTCGACCGGACAACCGACGGTACGCGGACACGGCGGCGCGGAACGCCGACCAGGCGCGATGGGGACTCCAGCGCGGGGGAGGGGACCTGTGAAGGGGCGGCTATGCGGCCGGTGCCGCGTCGGCGGTGTTGGCGTCGGCAGCCGAAGCGGGTGTGTACAGCGGAAGAGTAACCCGGAAGGTGGCGCCGCCGCCGGGAGTGTCTGTGACGCTCACCGATCCGTTGTGGGCGTGGACGATCGACGAGACGATAGCGAGACCGAGGCCGGAGCCACCCGTTTCCCGTGCTCGTGAGGAGTCGGCGCGCCAGAAGCGCTGGAAGATCTTCTCCCGGATCTGTGGCGGAACACCCTCACCGTGGTCGATCACAGCGATCGTCGCAGTTTTGTTGATGGGATTCGCGGAGACCGCGATTTCAAGGGGGCTGCCGGCCGGGGTGAACCGGATGGCGTTTCCGACGAGGTTGGTGATCACCTGCCGGAGCTTGTTCTCCTCACCGAGCACGACGGCAGGGACCTCGGGCAGCGGGGATGCCTGGATCGGCGGAAGATCGCCGGTGAGCTTCGGGTCGGTCCCCTCGGCCTTTCGCGGTCGTCGGCGGAGGCGGGCAAGGGTCGCTCCGGCGAACGCTATGGGTCCTGTCGCGGACGTTTCAGCGGTTGCTGGCGGTTTCGTGACGGGCCCGGAAGCCTCGGATTTCGCGTCGGCGACGACGGCGGGCTCGTTCGGCGGCGTATCGACCACGGCCCGGACCACCCGATCAGGCGCTGACGCGCTCGCATCGAGTGCTGCATCGCGGGCGATGGGGGAGAGGTCGACCGGCTCGAACACCATGGGCTTTGTCTCGTCAAGGCGAGCAAGCTCAAGGAGATCCTCCACGAGTCCGCCCATGCGGATGGCTTCCTTCTCGATCCGGTCCATCGCCTTTGCGATGTCCTCGGGCGTCTGAAGCGCCCCCATGCGATAGAGCTCCGCATAACCGCGAACACTGACAAGCGGGGTTCGCAGTTCGTGGCTGGCGTCGCCGACGAAGCGCCGCATCTGGTCGATGGTCCGTGCACGGTCGGAGAACGCCTTGTCGATGCGGTTGAGCATGGTGTTCAGCGAGCGGTTCAGGCGACCGACCTCGGTGTTCGGGGTCGACACCGAGAGCCGCTGGCTGAAGTCGCCGTCAGCGATCGCCGCGGCCGTGTGTTCCACTTCGCGGAGCGGATGAAAGGTGCTCGTGACGAGGACTCTCGTCAGTAGCGCCCCGAGGATGATTACGCCGAGTCCGAACCCGAAGAAAATGGTGAAGAGCGTTGCGATGATGGTGTCCGTCTCACGCATCGACACCGCGACGAGGACGACACCCATGTCGCCCTGGTGGTTCCACTGGTACGGAACGATGACCGCGTGGAACAGTTCCTTCTTGTCCGCCGTGCGGAGTTCGAAGATGCTCTCGCCCTGCTCGAGAGCAGCGGCAAGGGTCACGGTCGTCGGGACCTTGGGGAGGTCCTGCCTGTCGCGGTTCTGCCATGTCGCCGCGCGCAGGCGACCGTCTGCGTCGTAGACAGCCGTGTAGTAGTCGGAGGAGACGGCATCCTGAACCATTTCGCCGGCATCCTCGGCGGCACCGGCGTCAAGGTCGAGGAAGCCGGGCGGCGTCGGAGCCTGGGCAGCGGCGACGAGGTCAGCGTTCACCTTGCCCTCGAGGGCGGGGCGAAGCATGGTCATGGTCCCGACGCCCGCGACGACGAGCCCAAAGGCAAGCACGAGTACCGTCACGCCGGTGATCTTCGTCCGCAGTGAAATCGCGTTCCACCACTCGGCTGCTGAATCGTGCATTACACCGTTCGATTATGCCTTCGCTGTTTTCAGCATGTAGCCGAACCCGCGTTTGGTCTGGATGAGGGGCTCAGTCGAGAACTGGTCAAGCTTCCTGCGGAGGTAGGAGATGTAGCTCTCGACGATGCCGGCATCACCGTTGAAATCGTATTCCCATACGTGATCAAGGATCTGCGCCTTGCTCAACACGCGGTTCGGGTTGAGCATGAGATAACGCAGCAGCTTGAACTCGGTAGGACTGAGTTCGATCGGTGTCTCACCGACGAGAACCTCATGGGTGTCCTGATCCATGGTGAGCTCGCCGGCGCGGATGACGGCATCCTCATCAGCATGCATTGTTCGCCTGAGGATTGCCTTGATGCGGGCGACGATCTCGTCGAGGCTGAACGGCTTCGTCACGTAGTCGTCGCCACCGACGGTGAGGCCCATGATCTTGTCCTCGGTGTCGTCTTTTGCCGTCAGGAACAGGATGGGAGCTGTATAGCCGGCGGAGCGAAGTCGTTTCGTGACGCCGAAGCCGTTCATGTCGGGAAGCATGACGTCGAGGATGATGAGGTCTGGCTCCTCTTCCAGGACGGCGGAGATGGCCTGGGCGCCGTTTCCAACCGCCCGCACAGCGAAGCCGGCGAAACGGAGGCTCGTGGTGAGCAGGTCGCGGATGTTCGGTTCGTCATCGACGATGAGAATTCGTGGTCCAGTCATATTCTCAGTATCTGCGTGTTCCCTGAATTGTTTCTGAACGTTTCGGCTATGGCCATCCCGCTGAGCCCACGCCGGGGTCGGCGGGGGCAACCCGACCCGCCGTGGGGCACGATGGGAGGTATGACCGACTCAGTTCCGGACGCTTCGCGCACGCCTCCCGGTTACCCGTCCGAGCGTCGGGGGAGCAGCAGGGTAATCGACCTCTCACGCCGCGTCCGAGTGATGGCGGTGGTCAACCGCACGCCCGACTCGTTCTACGACCGCGGCAGTACCTTTGCGTTCGACGCGGCCGTCGCTGCCGCGCTCGCCGCGGTCGCTGATGGTGCAGAAATCATTGACATCGGAGGTACCCCGTTCGCGCCGGGGCCGGAGCTCGCGGTCGCAGACGAAGTGGCCCGCGTCGAACCGGTCGTTGCTGCCATTCGCGCGGCATCCGATGTGATGATCTCCGTCGATACCTTCCAGCCGGAGGTCGCGAGGCGCAGCATCGCCGCTGGCGCTGACCTCATCAACGACACGACAGGGCTCCGCAACCCGGAGATGGCGTCCGTCATCGCCGACGGCGGCGCCGGCGTCATCGTCACTCACAGCCTCGCAGCACCGAGGACCGTGTTTCCCCGACCGGTGTACACCGACGTTGTTGCCGAGGTCGTCGACTTCCTGGCCGCGCAGGCCGAGTTCGCACGGGCCGCGGGGATTCCGCCCGACCGCATCATCGTCGACCCGGGGCACGACCTCAACAAGAACACGGTCCATTCGCTCGAACTCACCCGTCGCTTCGGCGAGATCGCGGCGCTGGGATACCCCGCCCTCGCCGCGGTCTCGAACAAGGACTTCGTCGGTGAGACCCTCGGCCGTGACCGTGATGACCGGATAGCCGGTTCGCTCGCCGCCGCTGTGGTCGCGATCATGAACGGAGCACGGATCATCAGGATGCACAACGTCCGTCCCGCCGTCGATGCGGCCCGGATGACCGAAACGATCCTCGGGCTCCGTGAGCCGGCATATCTTCGCCACAATATGGGCGAGAGCAATGACTGAACCGCGGATTGCGCTGCTCCACAGCGCGGATGGCCAGCTCAGTGACGATCTCAGTGACGACGAAATCCTGGCTCTCTATGCGGTGCGCGACAGGTCTGCGTCGTGGCTGCGGGTCAACTTCGTGTCGAGCGTCGACGGTGCCGCCACCTCGGCCGGGCTGTCAGCTGGACTGGGTTCCGCCGCCGATCGCCGGGTATTCGACCTGTTGCGCCGACTCTCCGATGTCGTGGTCGTTGGAGCGGGGACCGTGCGCGCCGAGGGCTATGGACCGATGCGCCTGACTCCGGACGCGGCCGCGTGGAGAGTCGCCAACGGACTGACCGAGCATCCGGTCTTCGCCATCATTTCGGCCAGCCTGAGCCTTGACCCGTCATCACGGATCTTCACCGAGGCTCCGGTGCGCCCGGTCATCGTCACCGTCGAGGATGCACCGGTCGAGAGGGTCGCTGCGTTGTCTGCGGTCGCCGACGTGCTTGTCGCGGGCCGGTCACGGGTCGACACACTACGGATGCTGCCGCTCCTCGCTGCGCGGGGCCTTCGGCAGGTGCACTGCGAGGGCGGTCCAAAACTGCTCGGGGACCTCATCAGGGATGACGCCGTCGACGAACTGTGCCTGACGATCTCACCGATTCTCGAGGGCGCAGGCGCATCGCGTATTGCGACGGGCGTCGCCGGTCACGTCCAGCGGGCTCTCGAACTGGTCCACGTCCTGGGTTCTGACGGGACCCTCCTCCTCAGGTACGTCCGGAAGCACCCGCGAGGCGGGCCAGGGATCAGCAGCTGAGGTCAGGCGGCGAGAGCGCCCGCGTCGAGAATTGTGTAGCTGTAACCCTGCTCGGCGAGGAACCGCTGCCGGTTCTGCGCGAAGTCCTGGTCAACAGTGTCCCGGGCGACGAGCGTGTAGAAATTGGCCGACAGTCCCGACTCCTTCGGTCGGAGGAGCCGCCCGAGCCGCTGCGCTTCTTCCTGCCTCGAACCGAACGAGCCAGACACCTGGATCGCCACGGTCGCCTCGGGAAGGTCGACGGAGAAGTTCGCCACCTTCGACACGACGAGAACCGTGATGTCGCCGGTCCGGAACGCCTGGAACAGCCGTTCGCGTTCGTCGACGGGCGTTGCCCCGGTGAGCTTGGGCGCGCCGAGTTCCTCGGCGAGCTCGTCGATCTGGTCGAGATACTGCCCGATGACGAGAATGCGCTCACCCTCGTGCCGAGCGACTAGGTCACGGACGACGTCAAGCTTTGCCGGGGCCGTCGCAGCGAGGCGGTACCGTTCGTCATCGGCCGCAGCGGCGTAGGTGAGTCGCTCGGACTGCGGGAGGTCGATCCTGACCTCGTAGCAACTCGCCGGTGAGATGTAGCCCTGGGCTTCGATTTCCTTCCAGGGGGCGTCGAACCGCTTCGGGCCGATGAGGCTGAACACGTCGCCCTCCCTGCCGTCCTCTCGGACGAGCGTCGCCGTGAGGCCCAGCCTGCGGCGAGCCTGGAGTTCTGCGGTGAGCTTGAACACCGGGGCGGGCAGGAGGTGGACCTCGTCGTAGACGACCAGTCCCCAGTCCATGGCGTCGAGGAGGGCGAGGTGGGCGTACTCGCCCTTTCGCTTGGCGGTCAGGATCTGGTAGGTGGCGATGGTGACGGGCTTGACCTCTTTGACCTGACCGGAGTACTCACCGATTTCCTCTTCGGTCAGGCTCGTGCGCCGCAGCAGCTCGTCTCTCCACTGCCGGGCAGACACCGTGTTCGTGACGAGAATCAGGGTGTTCGTCTTTGCCGTTGCCATAGCGCCAGCGCCGACCAGGGTCTTTCCCGCGCCGCAGGGAAGCACGACGACGCCGGAACCGCCCTCAAAGAAGTTGTCGATGGCCTTCTGCTGGTAGCCCCGCAGGTGCCAGTCCTCCTCGCGAAGGTCGATCTGGTGCGGCGTGCCGGGGGTGTAGCCCGCCAGGTCCTCAGCGGGCCAGCCGAGTTTCACCAGTTCCTGCTTGAGCTGGCCACGCGCCCACGCGTCGACGAGGTACGTGTCGGGAGACGGATGCCCGACGAGCAGCGGTGAGATCCGTTTGGCGCCGGCAATCTCGGTCAGCACCGCCGCGTCCGTGGAGCGAAGCACCAGCTGGTTGTCGTCATTGCGCTCAATAATGAGCCTCCCGTAGCGCGACACGGTTTCGGCGATGTCGAGGGAGACGGTCTGGGGGATGGCGAACTTCGAGTATTTTTCGAGAGTCGCGAGCATGTCGGAGGAATCGTGCCCGGCTGCACGGGCGTTCCACAATCCCAGCCGGGTGATCCGGTAGGTGTGGATGTGTTCCGGGGCGCGCTCGAGCTCGGCAAAAACCGCGAGGTCGTGTCGTGCGTCCTCGGCAAGGGGATGAGCAACCTCGAGGAGAACCGTGCGGTCGCTCTGGACGATTAGTGGGCCATCAGACATAACTAGCTACCCTATAGCCGAAGGCTGTGAACGGCGCCGGGATCCTATTTCAGTTCAAGGATGCTTGACAGCGGGAGAGTGCGCTCGATATCGGATCGTTTGTCCCGACCGCGAAGCCGGCCACCGGAGACCCCCGTCGGCTCGAGCACGAACTCGAGCGGACCCGAATTGGGCACCTGGACGATCACGGTAACCGTCTGCTTCGCGCGGATCGCGGCGTCGAGCAGACGCGCGACCCAGGCCTGGCGCGAATCCTCCGGCGAACCGAACTGAGCCGAACGAAGACTGGCGATGAGTGCCGAATGGTCGTGAGGTGCCTGGGCGGCAGGCTGTTGCGTTGTTCGCTGTCGCCGCAGGCTGATGAGTTCGCCGTCCGGTGTCTCGGCAGCAACGGGATACCGTGCGTCGCTGAGCGCCCAGAACACGACCTCGAACTCGAATCGGCTCACCAGCCGGTTCTCGCCTGACCGCCTCAGGCCAAGCGGCGTCAGCGCCTGGTCGACGTCGAGCAGGCCGATCAGTGCGCTGTCGCTTGAGCGCACGTAACTGTGTGCGTCCGGGTCGGGTGTGCTGGACGGGATCGTTCCGACCCGGATGGTGCCGAACCGGCCGGCGGCCTGCGAGATGAGGTAGTGCACGGGCTGCGGGATTCCGGTGAGGGAGACGCTCTCGAGGAACGCCAGCATTTGGCGTGCGGTGACTCCCGATGACAGCGCCCGGTTGATGCTCGCCTGGGAGAGCCGGTAGCTGAACGCCTGTGCGCGGTTCTCGAGGTCGGCGAAATTGCGGAGCGTCTGGTCGAGGTCGGGCTGAAGAGGACCCGGAGCGATGATCGACAGGTCGTGCTGAAGATAGACCTGACTGACGTGAGCGGGGAACAGGTGGGCCATCGCTGCTGCCGCTGCAGCGGCATCCGTCGTTAGAAGCACCGCTCCCGGTGTGCTGAGCACCTGAGCCGCGGGTGACGGGCCGCTCGTCACTCCGAGCAACTCCGCGTGGGCAGCGACGCGGGTGACTTCTCCGTGAAGCCACTCGCCGCCCGCCGGGTAGAGCCACCGCGCATAGGAATGCAGCGATTCGCCCCACTCGGTCCTCGCGCCGAGCACCGACCTCACCTCGCCGGGGATCGCCTCGACCCACGCGCGTGCCAGGACGGCCCAGCGGTCAGCGGTGGACGCGGACAGCCACTTCTCACCGGTTACGGTCGGATTCCAGCCACCGGTTTCGTGGGACGCCAGATTGCTGCGTACCGCGAGGTCGAGATAGCTGTCGACCGCTGGCGCTTCGACCTGCATCGCCCGGGCAAGCCGGCGACGTTCGGGAAGGGCGGGGCCACCCTTGCCGAGCTCACGGACCGGGTGCGCGAGGAGTTCGACCACGAGTTCCGCGGTGGCCATGGTGGTCTGGAAGGCGTGGTCGGCCGCACCGAGATCCGTTGACCGGGCGGATGCTGCTGTTGGCGTTGCACCCGCGGCCGGCGGCGGTGACGTTGCGAGGTCCGTGAGGTCGGGAAGGCCGATCTTCGGCCAGTCGGCGAGGACGCCTGACACGGGGCCGAGCGCGGAGTATCCGGTCTCCGTCCTGGTGAGCAGCGCGCTCTCGACGGCGTGAGCGGCGCGGTCATCGACCTGGTCAGGAGTCATGCTCCCGATACGATCCGCGATCTCTGTTGCGGAGAGCGAATCGGCTGTCGCCGCAGCGAGCACCGCGAGCGTGTGCCGGTCGAGACGCTGCAGTGCTGAGCGGATTCCCGCGGGGTCGAGGAGGCTTTCTGCGAGGTCGAAGAAGTCCCTGACCCGTCCTCGCGGTGCGGGTGGGCGGAGCGTCAGGAGGTGTTCGAGTGAGGCGTCGTCCCGCGCGCGAAGGCTGCTTGCGAGGGTCATAATGTCCGTCATGAGCAGCAGGCGGTGTCAGCGCTGAGCGATCGTGCGCTTGTTTTCGCGGGAACGCCGGATCACGCTCGTGATCATCAGCGCGATCAGCAGGACGAATGCGAGAGGGAGGCCGATGTACGGCACCATGACGACGACCGGCCAGATTCCGGCGGCGAAATCGCTTGACCCCATTCCCTGCCAGGTCCCGATGATGATGGCGAGGAAGGTGCCAACGGAGAGGATCACAAGCCCGAGCAGCATGTAGGCGAGGACTCGCTCAAAACGGCTGACGTTCTGCGGATTATTGTCGGTCACATGCTCAGGATATCGCTCCGGGCTGAATCCGGCAGAACTGGTGTGATGCCTGACGCTCTAAGCTTGAGACGCGGGACCAGAACGCCCGCTCGTTGTTCGGCTCCTGCCGCGACGATTGCACCACTCGCCGGTTCGCCGGCGTGTCTATTCACTGCGAGGTTGAGTCCATGCCCACCGGCAAGGTTAAGTTCTACGACGACGAGAAAGGCTTCGGCTTTATCTCGAGCGATGACGGCCAGGAAGTCTTCCTGCACGCATCGGCTCTGCCCGCCGGCGTGACCTCGGTCAAGGCCGGCACCCGACTCGAGTTCGGGATTGCCGACGGCAAGCGCGGAGTTCAGGCGCTCTCGGTTCGCGTCCTCGACGCGCCCCCGAGCCTGGTGAAGCTCAAGCGCAAACCAGCCGATGATATGGCGATCATTGTCGAAGATCTCGTGAAGCTGCTCGACGGCCTCGGCGGAGACCTGCGCAAGGGTCGCTACCCCGACAATGCACACAGCCGCAAGGTCGCACAATTGCTGCGCCGGGTAGCCGACGAACTGGACGCGTGATCGCTGCGCCACGTTGGGCCCGCCGTCTTTTCCCAAGGAGCACTTCGATGAACCCCGCCGAGAACTCCACGACGGAGCAGTCACTCCCACACGGTCAGGACGCAGCGCCCGCTGCAGACGCCGATTCCGGTTTCACCGCCGCACCCGAAACTGCCGCAACTGATTCTCCCGTCGATTCGGTGCAGAGCCGCGAGCGAACGGATGCCGCCCAGGAGACGGCGCCGACGGCCGCCCAGCAGGAACCAACGGCGGATCAGGTCACGACGGATCAGGCGGTGACGGATCAGGCCGCGGCTCAGGCAACGGCGGACGAGACCGCAGCGCCCCACGCTGCCATCTCCGAGGGTGCCGAGTCGAAGCCTGCCGAGTCGAAGCCAGCGCCCGTCGCAGATGACGTGCTCCTCGCCTCTGTCGATGTGGCTCGCGAAGCACTCCTGAAGGTCACACCAGCGTCGACAATCGGTCAACCCACCGGACACATCGTCGAAGACGACAACGTGCTCTCCCTGCTGTTCGCCTCGACTCTT
Source organism: Mycetocola sp. Y442 (assembly GCF_056898615.1). Taxonomy (NCBI): domain Bacteria; kingdom Bacillati; phylum Actinomycetota; class Actinomycetes; order Micrococcales; family Microbacteriaceae; genus Mycetocola; species Mycetocola sp. Y442. Next base: position 1,142,482 of record NZ_JBXHBV010000001.1, on the reverse strand, counting down.
CCCGGTTACCCCGGGTGGAACTGGACAGTGACACTTGCCCGTGTTGGCGACGATGCGCCCACCGTCCTCGAGACCGAGCTGTTGCCGGGGGAGTCCGCGTTGCTCGCGCCCGTCTGGGTGCCGTGGTCTGAGCGTCTCGCCGACTATCACGCATCGCAGGAGGCCGCCGAACAGGAGGCGCGTCTCCTCGCAGAGGCCGCTGCCGAGTTGGAGGACGACGAGGACGACGACGATGATGACGGGTTCAGCATCCTTCACGCCGGCGACGTCGATGGTGTCGACGTCGACGAAATCGACGAGTCTGATGTCACGGGCGATGATGAGTCGGACGATGACGACGAGTCGGATGACGATGACGACGAGTCGGACGATGACGACGAATCGGACGATGACGACGAATCGGACGATGACGACGAATCGGACGAAGACGACGAATCGGACGAAGACGACGAATCGGACGAAGCGTCCGACGATGACGAGGGCGAACGCAGCTACTGACGCGCCGACAGATAACGCCCGCCACTTCACAAGTGGCGGGCGTTATTGCGTGGTCTGTGTGCTCTACAGCGCGTCGACGACAAACTCGATGCTGCGCGTGAGCTGACGGATGTCGTCCGGTTCGATGGCGGTGAAGGTTGCGACGCGGAGCTGGTTGCGACCGAGTTTCCGGTAGGGCTCCGTGTCGACGATTCCATTGGCCCGAAGCGCCTTCGCGACGGCTCCCGCATCAACGGCGTCATCGAAGTCGATCGTTACGACGACCTGTGAACGGTCGGAGGGATCCGTGACGAATGGTGTTGTGTACGCGGTTTTCTCGGCCCACTCATACAGGTACGACGAGGATTCCCTGGTCCTGGAGTCGGCCCAGGCGAGGCCACCGTTCTCTCGGATCCACGAAACCTGGTTGTCGAGCATGACGAGGGTCGCGAGGGCCGGGGTGTTGAGGGTCTGGTTCAGGCGGCTGTTGTCCACCGCGTTCTTCAGGCTGAGGAATTCGGGAATGTAACGGCCGGACGATGCAACTCGCTCAACACGCTCGATGGCAGCAGGTGAGAACAGCGCGAACCACAGGCCGCCATCCGACGCAAAGTTCTTCTGCGGGGCAAAGTAATAGACGTCGGTCTGCGCAGCGTCGATCATGACGCCGCCAGCAGCGCTCGTCGCGTCGATCACCGTGAGCGCGCCGGGGTCCGCCGTCACCCGCGTGACCGGGGCCATGACGCCGGTGGATGTCTCGTTGTGGGTCCAGGCGTAAACGTCGACGCCGTCGACGGGTTCCGCTGTTGCCCGTGAGCCAGCGGGAGCTTTCCGGACATCCGGCGCTTCCAGCCACGGAGCCGCCGCGGCCGCTGCGAACTTCGAACCGAACTCACCGAACGTGAGATTCTGGCTCCGGCGTTCGATCAATCCGAAGGATGCAGCATCCCAGAACGCGGTCGAACCTCCGTTGCCGAGCACAATTTCGTATCCGTCGGGGAGCGAGTACAGCGCACTCAGCCCGTCGCGAACGCGGCCGACCAGGTTCTTCACCGGGGCCTGGCGATGCGAGGTGCCCAGCAGCGACTGGGCCGCTTCCGTCAGCGCGGCCACCTGCTCGGTACGGATCTTGGACGGGCCGCAGCCGAATCGTCCGTCCGCTGGCTTGAGGTCATTCGGGATCACAATGTCAGGCATGTTCCGATTCTAGAAGCGATGCACCGGTCCCCGAACTTCTGTGACGATCGAGGCGCGCCAAAGCGGGGTTCAGCGCACAGTAGGCTTGGGACTATCGCGCTGAACCATGGGAGACGTCAATGACTGACCTGATTGACACCACCGAGATGTACCTTCGTACCATCCTCGAACTCGAGGAAGAGAACATTGTGCCTCTCCGTGCCCGGATCTCCGAGCGGCTGAGCCACTCGGGTCCGACAGTGTCACAGACCGTCGGTCGCATGGAACGCGACGGACTCGTGGTGGTCTCCGGCGACCGCCACCTCGAACTTACGCCGACGGGACGCAGCAAAGCCGTGCACGTCATGCGCAAGCACCGTCTGGCCGAACGACTGCTCAGCGACGTGATCGGGCTTGAGTGGGAGTACGTTCACGAGGAGGCCTGCCGGTGGGAGCACGTCATGAGCGAACAGGTTGAGCGCAAGCTGCTCGCCATGCTCAACCACCCGACCGAATCACCGTATGGCAATCCGATTCCCGGCCTCGAGGAACTCGGCGATACCCCCGCTGGTGCGTTTGCGCACGGAGTGACGAACCTGGTCGAGCTCGTCCGCGGCAGAAGTGAACCGATCACCGCAACGATCCGTCGCCTCGGTGAGCCAGCGCAGGTCGACCCGGAACTCCTTCTGCAGCTGAAGCAGGGCGGCATCATGCCTGGTTCGGTCGGTGTGTTCTCCCCGGCTGGGTCTTATGTTCTGGTTCAGGTTGAAGGTTTTGGGGAAGGTCTTGAACTTCCCAACGAGGTCGCCGGTCACATCTTCGTCGAAACCCCGTAAAACCGGCCTCACTGCGGCTTAATGCCGACTCACGTGCGCGGTTCTGACACCAGAGCCGTTGGGCTCCCGTTACCAATTCGTTAGTTTCCGTGCGAAAAAGGTGACAAATTGGTAACGGTCACGTACGCTCGAACACGTCCGAAGGTCAGAACTGGCCGCAGGAACCCGTTCCGAGGCGCCTCTCCCGCTCGTCTCCTCGGCTGCGGAACCCGAATATTTGTGTAGACGAGACGCCATCCCTAGTGTGGTGTTCGAGGCGCCGGAGGTTCACGCTTTGGCCGTAAACAACAGCCCGTTCGACGGCGAGTCGGAGAAAAGCGACCCGTCGACGTCCCACCGGGTGGCCCTGCGCTCGCCGCGTCCGGTTCGCAGCCAGCCCAGTGCAGTGACACCCGCAGCCCCGGTGGCACGGACCGCGAAGCCCGCTCCGAAAGAGAGTGTGTGGCGCAAGTTCCGGTCGACAGCCATTATGGCGATCGTCGTCCCCGGGCTTTTCGGCACTGTAGCGCTCCCCGCTTATGCCTTCTCGCCGACCGCGACTGACCAGGCGGCGCCTTCGTCCACTCTCCAGACACTCAAGGAGTCAGGGGCGCAGTCACTCTCCGTCGATGAAGGCGTGACCGCCGCGACCGTTGTTCGCGATGGGTATACAGCGACGACGGCCGAGGAACTCGCGAACGCGCGTGCGGTCGCTGAAGCGGCAGAGGCTGCGACCCGTCGCGCCGAATTCGCAACCCAGCAGACGTCGTTCTCCGGACCAACGGCATCCGATCACCTGGCAAGTCCCGCCTACCCCTCGAACTTCAGCCTCGACCAGGTCTTCAACGTCGCGCTGCAGTACCAGGGCGTCCCATACGTCTACGGCGGAGCCACCCCCGCAGGGTTCGACTGCTCGGGGTTCGTGAAGTACGTCTACGCGCAGTTCGGCATTAACATGCCGCACTCCTCGACCGCCCAGGGCAACATGGGTACCCGGATCCCCGTTGCCGACGCCGTTCCTGGCGACCTCGTCGTCAGCGCGGGACACATCGGCTTCTACGCCGGAGACAACAAGATTCTTCACGCCTCACGGCCGGGCACCCCGCTCCGCATCGGCCCGATCTACGCAGACAACTGGTGGATCGTCCGGATCGGAATCTAAGGTCCAGATCAGCCCCGGAATGATATTCCGCTGCGAATGGCGTGCTTCTCTCGGGAAGCACGCCATTTGTGCGTTACATTAAAGCCCTGACCTCAGAAAGAAGCAGCAGGAAGCTCATGACCCGACACGCAGGTATCCACACCACGGATGCTTGTGCGTGCCAGGGTCGCGACCATTCCGGTTCAGCATGTCGCCCCTTCAACGGTGGTGGCGAAAAGGCGCAGTCTGCATAGACTGCGCTTTTTGTTTACCCGGATCCTCTCTTCGGCCTCAGGTCGGAACACCGAATAACCGCGAAGCCGTCGCGGCAATTTGAGAGGAAACGTGACATGCGCACACTCGTGTTGAATGCCGGATACGAACCCCTTGCCATCGTGTCGTTCCGCCGGGCGCTGGTGCTGGTGATGAACGAGAAAGCGGCGATCATCGAGGTGGATGCCGAGAATCCAGTGTGGGGATCTGATGGTGCCCACGAAAGGCCCGCGGTGATCGTTCTCAACCGGTATGTGCGCATTCCCGCTTCCCGTCGCGTTCCCGTGACGCGTCGGGGCGTGCTGCGGCGGGATGCCAACCGGTGCGGGTACTGCGGCAAACTCGCCGCGACCATTGATCACGTCATCCCCCGGTCACGCGGCGGCGAGGACTCGTGGGAGAACCTCGTGGCCTGTTGCCTGCGGTGCAACAACGCCAAGAGCAACCGCACGCCGGCCGAGATGGGCTGGTCCCTGCGGATCAAGCCCCGGATGCCCCACGGTCCGACGTGGGCTGTGCGCGGGGCCGAGAAAGCGATACCGGCGTGGGACCAGTACCTCACGCCTGCCGCTGCGTAGGTCGGGAGCGCGGGGAACAAGCGGGCGGTTGTTCACGTGGGCGGCGTTCTCTCCGCTAAACTTCTGGAGTCAGCCTCTGTAGCTCAACGGAAGAGCACCTCCGTCCTAAGGAGTTGGTTGGGGGTTCGAATCCCTCCAGGGGCACCACAGGAGTTCATTCCACGAGGAAACCCTGGCCGCAGTTCGTCGGCCGCAGTTGTCGCCGGGCGGGGTCATTCCCCACAGCCGCTCGAGCCCTGTTCCGCGGTCGGCGATGGCGGGTCGGTGTATTTTCGGGCGGATGTTCCGGGGCGCCGTCGTCGATACGACGACAGACAGCACGATTGACCGCCCGAAGCAGGGTGCACGTCGGCAACGGTCAGGATCATGGCGGCCGTGGTTCTTGACGGCCCGGGGTGTTCGCCATTGCCGCCTGAGGCCTGTCCCGTTATCGGGCGATGGCGGGTCGGTGTAGTTTCGGGCGGATGTTCCGGGTTGCCGTCGTCGATACGACGACAGACACCGCGATTGACCGCCCGAAGCAGGGTGCACGTCCGCAGCGGTCAGGATCTTCGTCGGTCAGACCGGCTGGGGCTGTCCCTGCGTGTGCTTCGGCGGCCAGGGGATGAGCATTGATGTTGAGCGTCGGTAATTGGCGTACGCCGGGTACTTCGACGCGCTGATGGACTCGGTAAAGAGCGTTGAGCCGATAAAAAGCACGGTCAGCAGCACCGGGCCGATGATCGTCCAGTTGAGGACCCCGCCCAACAGGCCGTGTCCCGCGGAGACCGCTGCCGTCGCCCCGATCGCGTAGAACGTCCACCACTGTGCCTGCTCGAAGAAGTAGTTGGGGTGCCGGCTGAACCGGAAGAGGCCCGAGGTGAGGAAGCCAGGCCCGAGGTCTCCCGCCCTGCGTTTCTTCGCCTCGTGGAAGTTCCACTGTTCCTGGTCTGCGGTGAACTCGCCAACTAGGAACGCGACGAACAGGACGGCGAACACCCCGTCCCATCCGTTCAGCGGAGTGGGGTTCTGCCATGCAACGAGAGCGGGCAGCGTGATGAGCACGAGGAGCGCGTTCTGGTACAGCACGATGAAGAACAGATTGAAGAGCTGGAACTGCCACGGTTTCATCCGCGCGCGGAGGATCCCCCAGCGGTAGTCCTCCATCCCGGTGTACCCGCCCCTCCGCGCAAAGTTGAAAGTGAGGCGCACCGCCCAGGCGGTCACCAGGACCACCATCAGCACCAGTCGCGCGGCGTCCTCGCCTGTACCGATGCCAGCGCCCGCAAAGATCCAGACGTACACCGCCGGAACGACCGACCAGAGCCGGTCGACCCACGAGGTGTCTTTCGTGATCAGGGACGCGATCCAGCAGAACGCGCAGGTGACTGCGAACACGATGAGTACGAGAGTGAGCGGGTTCATGCGCACAGCATACGGACGGTGACGTGCGAGGGGTAGGACCGCAGTGAGGGCGCAGGCCGCAGACGAAGAGTGACCACAAGTGCTCATCAGCGGCTGTTCGAGACAGCGGCTGTCTGAGATGGCGCTCGGGACCGGCAGGGGAGAGTCCGATGCTGGCCCCGAGCTGTGGAGTTCATCCGTTACCTGAACGGTCGCATGGCGAGGAACTGATCGCGCCATTCCTCACGCTGCCGTTGAGCGTCCTCGCCTTCCCGCCGGCCAGCGTCATCGAGTACGGGCGTGAGGTCCGGCCGTGCATTCGGTTTGGCCGTGCGAGGCCGACGGCTCCACGTGACGAGGGCAACCCCGAGGTGGAGCGCCGCTCGGTCGAGCAGTCCGACACGGCGAACCGCTCGTTCCGTCCGAACGGGAACCGTGCTGGGTTGGGGTGGGTGTTCCTGGCGAGCGGGAGCGCTCACAAAGTGGGTATTCATGGGAGATATGTCCTTAAGAGTGGGATCCAGGCACGCCGAAGAGAGCGCTCGGGACCGCCGAAGAGTGGGAACCCGCTGGTGCGGGCAGAGTGCGACGAGCTGCTCGTCACATACGGGGTGATAAGCCTGTTGGCAGGGTGCAGAAGTCTGCGGATGCCGCCTGGCCTGGCTTCGAAACCGTCACCACCGTCTGAACCGGTGGGTGTTCTACTGGTCAGGCAGTGAGGACGCCGACGAAGCCAGCCGTGGGTGAGGCGATTGCAATAATCATTGAGAACACGCTGGACTCCTTTCGTCAATTGGGCGTAGGCATCACGGTAGCGGAGCCCAACAGTGAAGCGCAAGAGCTTTTCCGCACTGCCGCGCCGCGCCGATTCCCAACTGTTCTGCTTCCCGAACAATCGATGCACGATGATGTTGCTCATGGACAATTCGTCGCCGCAACGCCAGAGCCAGCCTTCGCGCGCAGATACCGGTGGCTCCGTCTTCTCGGTGATCTCCGGTGTTTTACTTCTCGCCGGCGGCCTGCTCATCGGCTCGCTCTTCTCGCAGTGGGTCGGCACTCGCGTCTCGATCTGGGGTAGCCCCGTCGTCAGCGACGGTGCTATCCGGAATTACGTGGTGATGGCATCCGTCGCTTTCCTGCTCCTGGCCGGTGCCTGCATCCTCGCTCTCGTGGGCCGGAACCGGAGCCTCGCGTGGGTTTCCGGAATTTTCCTGGCAGCCGATCTGGTGGCGGCCCTGGTCTTTGTGAACCCGCAAGGGTAAAGGGCCCCACGGCCCGGGACACGTCGGTCACCGTCGAACGACCAGCCGTGCTACAGCGGAAGCACGTTCGGCCCTGGGAGTAAGAACTCGGGCGGAATGACCCCAACTCGGCGAATATCCGGTGGTGCTACCGGCGATTGGGCCCGACAGAGCTTAGGGTGTGGATGTGTGGCGGCTAGACAAGAAACCAGAGACTCGCGATTCCGATATCGCTGACGTCGATAATTCCCTTGCGCGTTCGGTCACCAGTCCCACTGGTTTGAGCGTCGGAGACCCGAATTTCACAGTGGGCAACGTGGCGGATGAGACCCGGAAACGGTGGCGTGAGCAACTCGCCACGGCCGGTGGGCGATCCCCGCTGTTGCACTTCGTGGACGACCCGCGCAATCGCATCGAGCTAAGTTCCACGCACCCGGGGGGCCTGCCCCAGTTCATCACCGGGCATTCCACTCTGTTGTCGAACCTCATTCGTGACGAGCTCGCACTCCGCGGCGCGAAAGCCGCGGCGGATCAGATCACCGTCAAGGGTGTCGAACTGCGGACAGTGCGCGGCATCGAATCGGTGCACCTCGCGATCGGGCTCGCCGAGTGGCGCCACGGAGAAGAAGAGTTCTCTGCACCCGTTCTTCTGCGTCCCGTCGCCATCCGCCGCTACGGCCGCGACTTCGAGCTGAAGCTCAAGGGCACCCCGTTCCTCAACCCGGAGCTCGCCAGGGCGCTGCACGAGCAATTCCAGATCACGCTCGACGCCGAGGCGTTCGAGGCGCTCGCCGTCACCAACGGTGCGTTCAAACCGCAGCCCGTCATCGACCGGCTGCGCGGACTCACCCAGCACCTCGAGTGGTTCAGCGTCCAGCCGAGGCTCGTGGTGTCGAGCTTCGCCGAGGTCGGCACAGCGCTCGTTCGCGACGCCAGGGATCTTGACCACCCGGTGCTCAACGCGCTCGCTGGAAACCCCGGGGCGCGCAGGCTCGTTGAAGGTCTGTTCCGGCCGGTGGATGCCATCGGCCAGGACGACAGGCCGCCGACAACGGATACGCTCCTGCTCGACGCCGACACCGAGCAGGAAAACGTGATCGCCCAGATCGCGGCAGGGCACTCCATAGTGGTCACCACCCTTCCTGGCACCGGTGGCACGCAGACGGTGGTCAACGCCATCGGCAGCCTCGTCTCCCAGCACAAGCGTGTTCTCGTCGTGAGCGCAAGGCGTTCCAGCCTCGATGGCATACGTCACCGATTCGGGAAGGTCGGTCTCCCGGGCATTACCGTGTCACCGGCGACCATTCGCCGCGACCTGATCCAGGCGATATCGCGCAATGAGAAGGCTGTCGCACCGAAGGTCTCCGACGTTGACGACGCGCTTGTCCGGTTGCGCAAGGTGCTCCTCGACTACCGCGGCTCCCTCGGCCGGATCGACAGCGGGCTTGGTGTCAGCGTCATCGACACGCTCCAGGCTCTCACCCGCCTCGGCAACCTCCAGGACCAGCCGACGACGACCGCGCGGCTCGACCTCGCCTCTCTCGAGAAGCTCGCAGGCAACCGCGACATCATCGCTCGCAAGCTCGCGACCGCTGCCCAGCTCGGTGAGTTCCAGTACGGCCCGGATGATTCACCCTGGTACGGCGCCCAGTTCGCCAGCACAAAGCAGGCGAAGGCGACGCACGCCCTGGCCAAGAAGCTGCACAGGACAGAGCTGCCGCGCCTGCTCGAGCGCGGATACGAACTGATCGGCCAGACCCGGATGCGTGCGTTCGAGTCCATCGAGGAACTCGGCATCTACCTCCGGCTGCTCCTCGACATTCGCGAGACCCTGGACAAGTTCCAGCCGAGCGTCTTCGACAGGTCACTCGGCGAACTCATCGCCGCGACAAGCGCAAGGCGGGACGCCCCGAGCATGACCGGCGCCAACCGCCGTCGGCTGAAGAAGCTCGCTCGCGAGTATGTGCGGCCGGGCGTGCACGTCACAGACATCAATGCGGCGCTGCGACGGATTCAGCAGCAGCGCACGCTGTGGCAGCGATATGTGGCGGCAGGCGTCAACCCGGAGGTTCCGCTCGGTATTGCCGACGTGCAGGTTGCGTACCAGCGTGTTGTCGAGGATCTCTCCCAGCTCGACGCGCCGCTCAGCCGCACGGCGAAGGCCCAGTCGCTTCTCTCGATGCCCGTCAAGGAGCTCGTCAGGCTCATGTCGGGACTGGCAGCAGACTCCGCGGTGATGGAGAACCTCCAGGAGCGGACCACTCTCATCGCCGAGCTGCGCGAGAAGGGGCTCGCCCCGCTCATCACTGACCTTTCGGTGCGCCATGTCCCCGAGGCGAAGGTTGCGAACGAACTCGAGCTCGCCTGGTGGCAGTCGGTGCTCGAGCACATGCTCACGACCGACCGTGCACTGCTCGGCGCGAACACCAGCGTCATCGACAGGCTCGAAGCAGACTTCCGCCTCGTCGACGAAGCGCATGCCTCGTCGACCGGCGCACTGCTCGGCGCGTTGCTCTCCGAGAACTGGAAGATCGGCCTCGTCGACTACCCGGATGAGGCAACGGCCCTCAAGAAACTACTCCGCACCGAGGGCGCAACGCCGACGAAACTCGAGAACACGGCACCCCACCTGTCCCGCGTGCTGTCCCCGGTGTGGCTCACCTCGGTATATGAGGCCCACCTCATCCCGGAGAGCGTCCGATTCGACACGGTGTTCCTCGTCGACGCCGGGGCAACCACCCTCGCGGAGAACGCCGGGGCGATTCGCCGGGCACGCCAGGTCGTCGCCGTCGGTGACCCGGTCACGCAAAGCCCGACGCCGTTCACCGTCGCCATCGGCGTTCCGACACCGGCCGCCGGCGCCGACGATGTTGACGCCAGGCACGCCGACTCGGCTCTCGCACGACTGTCCGGCCTGCTGCCGACCCTGACCCTCACGCGCAGTTACCGCGCCGGGGGCGAGGACCTGGCCGAGCTGGTCAACCACAGGTTCTACGGTGGCGAGATCGAGTCACTGCCGTGGGCAGGGTCCTTCCTCGGCCACGGAAGCCTCACCCTCGACTACGTTCCGAACGGGCACGGCATGCCCGACCCGGAGACCGGGGGAGTGGAGAGCGTTGACGCCGAGGTGGCCCGCGTCGTCAACCTCGTACTCGAACACGCCATCAACCGGCCGCGCGAATCGCTCATGGTGGTCACCGCGAGCGAGAAGCACGCCACCCGTGTGCACCAGGCGGTCATCTCCGCATTTGCCATGCGCGGCGACCTCTCCGACTTCATCCTCAAGGAACGGCCGGAGCCGTTCTCCGTGCTCACGCTCGAGCAGTCGGTGGCCGAGAGCCGCGACCGGGTCATCTTCTCCCTCGGCTACGGTGTCACCCCGCACGGCCGCGTGTTGTCCAACTTCGGCGCTCTTGCCCGGCCGGGCGGCGACCGCCTGCTCGCGGTCGGTATGACGCGAGCGAGGCGATCCATGGTGATCGTGTCGTGCATCCGTCCAGAAGACATCGACACCGATCGGATGCAGCACGGCATCGGAGCGCTCGCCGAGATCCTCAAGCAACCCGTCCAGCACGTCCCCGCGCCGCCCGCTACCGACGGTGCCGAACCGATGCTCATCGACCTCGCCGAACGGCTGTACCGCCACGGCCTGTCCGTTGAGGTCGGTTATCGCGGCAAGCTCGCCCTGGTCGCGGCGTACGAGGGCAAGGCGATCGCCGTGGAGTCCGACCCCGAGGTCAGCAGCGACTCGCTGCGGGAGTCGTTGCGCCTGCGTCCGGACGTGCTGCGCCGACTGGGCTGGCACTACCTCCGCGTACACAGCTTCGATCTGTTCAGCGACCCCGATGGCGTGACGCGCAAGATCCTGGCGATGCTCGGTGTTCCGTCACGCAACGCCGATGCGAACGCCGGGAACAGCCCTGAAACGGATGTCGCCAGCGATGTCGCGGACGTCTCCGAAGATGACCAGCAGGAGCGCGTACACTGATCGACGTGTCGAACCGCCCAGTGCCCGAAGTCCCTGGATCGCCGCAGCCCGGTGATGCCAGGACACCGGACGCAGAGCGGGTACGCCGGGTCCCAGGTTCGCGACGTGCGGTCCTTCCGCCGATGCCTGGCACTGATCCAACGCCACAGGCCAGCCGGGAGGCGGTTCTCGCATCCGAAGACACGGACCGGTCCTGGGGCGGGCGGCCTGCAGCGCGCCCGGCTGAGGCCGGCCCGAACGACGCGCAGTTGCTCCAGGACGTTCCGCCGCACTGGGGCTAGCCAGGGGGGCCGCTATTCCTTGAGGTTGCTTCTATTCCTTGAGGTTGCTTCTGGCCAGCAGGTCGCGAATCTCGGTGAGGACGTCGATCTCGGTGACCGGGGCCTTCTCTTCGACGATGCCTGCCTTGCGCTTGGCCTCGGCGCGTTCCTTCATTGTGTTGATCGGCAGCACGAAGACGAAGTACACCACGGCCGCGATGATCAGGAAGCTGATAATCGCGCCGAGAACAGCGCCGAACTGCAGCTTCGCATCGCCAACCGACACGATGAGTGCGTTGTCGAGGCTGTCGGCCTGGAACAGTGCCCCGATGAGCGGGTTGAAGATGCGCTCGACTATCGAGTTGACGACAGCGGTGAACGCGGCTCCGATAACAACGGCGACGGCAAGGTCGATGACGTTGCCCCGCATGATGAAGTCTTTGAATCCCTTAAGCAATTTCGCCCCCATGGTCACGAAGCGGCAGCGGCGCTACCGGTACTCGACGAGCCAGCGGAACCGCTGGCAGGCGACGAAGATACCTTCTCCTTCGTGGCGCTGGCAGAGTCCTTCGATCCGGCAGAGTCATTCGAGCCCGCAGAATCCGATTTTCCGCCGGATGACCTGGCACCGGTCGAGGCTGCCGCCGCGCGGGAATCATTGCGGTAGAACCCCGACCCGGTGAACGACACTCCGACCGCGCTGTAGAGCTTGCGAAGCCTTCCGGCGCATTCGGGGCATTCGGTGAGGGAATCGTCGGTGAACGACTGCTGGATGTCAAAAGCCGTGTCACAGGCTGTGCATTTGTATGAGTACGTGGGCATTCGGGTTTCCTGGAACGGTCGCGGCGTTTGTGCCGATGAGGTCGGTGTGTGGCTAAAAGTCGAGAATGCGTGACGGGGTGACGGCGCCGTCGACCCGCTGGTCGTGCTTTTCGAATGGCACGTCGGCCCGGAGTTCGCTGTCGAAGACGATCGCGTAGACCGGCGGGCATTTCTCCATTGAGCCGAGGGTTTTGTCGAAGTACCCGCGGCCCCAGCCCATCCGCATCCCATCGGGGCCTACCGCGGCAGCCGGCACAAAAATGAGGTCTACCTCGTTGATCGCGATGGGACCAAGGAGTTCGCCGACAGGCTCGGGCATTCCGTACAGGCCCTCAACCTCGGACCCCGTTTCTCCGACGGTCCAGTCCAGGAGGCCGTCTTCGCGGCTGATCGGAAACAGGACCCGGACGCCGTTGGCGAGTGCCCAGTTCACAAATGGGCGGGTGTTCGGCTCGTTCGGCGCGGAGAGGTAGCAGGCGATGCTGGTCGCGCCCCGGCGTGTGGCCAGGGCAATGAGGTTGTCGGTGAGGCCGGTGGAAGCATTCTCACGTTCCGACGTGGTCAGGTTCTGACGCCGCTCCCGCAGCTCGGCACGGAGGGCACGTTTCTGATGGTCCACCTGGGTTGGCATAGCCCCATTCTAGGCGGCGATGCCTGAGCGCCGGCATCCGCTGATGAGCGGCTCCTTCAGCCCTGACACGCCCGGCGCCGCGCTACGGCGAGACATCTCCCCGCCGGGGGCGGCATCCCGCTACTGTTAGTAGATGCCTCATCCAGTACGCAAAGTCGTTATTCCCGCAGCAGGTCTCGGTACCCGGTTCCTGCCGGCAACGAAGGCCCTCCCCAAAGAGATGCTGCCCGTCGTCGACAAGCCAGCGATCCAGTACGTCGTCGAGGAGGCCGTCAGTGCCGGGCTCAACGATGTCCTGATGATCATCGGGCGCAACAAAAACGCGCTCGCCAACCACTTCGACCGGGTCACCGAGCTCGAACTGGCACTCGAGGAAAAGGGTGATGCGAAGCGCCTGAACCGCGTCGTTGAGTCGAGTGCTCTCGCCGACATTCACTTCCTGCGGCAGGGCGATCCCAAGGGCCTTGGCCACGCGGTGCTTCGCGCACGCAGGCACGTCGGTGATGAGCCGTTCGCGGTTCTGCTCGGTGACGACCTCATCGACGCCCGCGATCCTTTGCTCACGACGATGATCAAGGAGCAGGAAAGCCGCCAGGCCACGATCATCGCGCTGATGGAGGTCGACCCGGCAACGATCCAGATGTACGGCTGTGCCGCCGTCGAAGCGACCGACAACCCTGACGTCGTGAAGATCACCGACCTGGTCGAGAAGCCGGCCCCCGAAGACGCGCCGTCGAACCTCGCGATCATCGGCCGTTACGTCCTGCGCCCGGAGATCTTCGATGTTCTCGAGACGACGGAGCCGGGCAAGGGTGGCGAAATCCAGCTCACGGATGCCATGCAGGTGCTAGCCGCGGACGACTCGATCGCCGGCGGCGTCTACGGCGTCATCTTCCGTGGCCGACGCTATGACACCGGAGACCGCCTCGATTACATCAAGGCCATCATCCAGCTCGCCTCGGACCGTGAGGACCTGGGAGTGGAGCTCAAGCCCTGGATCAAGGAATTCGCCGCCAAACTCGACTAGTTCGACGTTCTCTATCAAAGGAGACCCGGGTTGGCTCTTCCTGCCACCGTTCTGACCGACGGTCCCATCACCGTACGACTGGTCCGGTTACGCGATGCGCGGGCCATGGAACGCGAGCTCCTCGGTAACCGAAGCTGGCTGCGGCAGTGGGAGGCGACCAGCCCATACGCGCCGCGGTCCTTCGACATGCGCGCGAGCATCCGTTCGCTGCTCTCCAGCGCCAGGGCCGGCACAGGCCTGCCGCTCGTGATGGAGTACGACGGCGAGTTCGCCGGGCAGCTCAACGTGTCGGGGATCACCTACGGCTCACTGTCGTCCGCGACGCTGGGCTACTGGGTGTCCGAACGGTTCGCCGGCAGGAGCGTGACACCGACATCCGTCGCGCTTGCCACCGACCACTGTTTCTCCCAGCTGGGCCTGCACCGGGTGGAGATCTGCATTCGGCCCGAGAACGCGCCGAGCCTGAGAGTCGTCGAAAAGCTCGGGTTCCGGTACGAGGGTCTCCGCAGACGGTACATCCACATCAACGGGGACTGGCGGGACCACTTTTGCTTCGGTCTCGTTCGCGAGGAGGTGCCGGGAGGCGTGCTCCGCCGGTGGAAAGACGGGCAGGTCCCTCCCGATGCTGCGACGGTTCCGGAATCCGACCGGATCGCGGCCCAGACGCCGATTGTGCCTCCCGCAGCGCTCTTTTAAACCTTCAACCTCAACTTGGGGGTGACACACCCTCGCCAATGCGGCGTGGCGTGCCTGTTCCCTCGTACCTTGGAGCCATGGCTGGCAGTGGACTCTTGAGTGGCGGGATCGTTTTCGCGATCGCCGCTGCGCTGTGGATCGTCTACCTGATGCCCACGTGGCTCGCCAGGAACGAGTTCCTCGCCACCGAGCGCAACGCCATTCGACTCCAGCAGACGTTGAGGATCCTCGCCGAAACTGCGGAAACCCCCGCCGAGGTGCGGGTGGAGACCACCGCGCGCGGCGTCGCTGAGCAGCAGAAAATTCTCAAGAAGTACGAGGCCGAGGCTCTCGAACGCGCCAGGCTCGAAGCGCTCGCGCTCGTCGAGGCGCAGCGTGAGGCCGAGAGGGCCAGGCAGACAGAGGAAGTCCGGCGAGCAACCGCTCTTGCAGCAGCTCGGCTCAGGGTCAAGAGAGCACGGCGGCGCGCGCGACTCGCGGCGACGGTTGTGCTCGCGGCATCGCTCGCCACGGTCGGTGTCGGCGGATGGTTGCTGGCAACCGGCGGATCAGTGCTGGTTCTCGCCGCAGGAGTGGCGGCAGCCGTCAGCAGTATCGCTGTGCTCGTTCGCATGGCTCGCGTCTCCGGTCGAACCAGGGTTGCCGCGCCCGTGACCCGGTCCGTTCCCGTCTCCCAGGCCTTCGAGCCGGTGAGCTTTGAAGAGACCGTGTCGGTGCCAAGCACCTGGACGCCGACGCCGCTTCCCCGGCCGCTGCACCTGTCGCAGGGGTCGAGCGCCGCCGGCACCATTGCCCAGGCCGACGCCCACGCCGCGCTGCGGCGTGCCGCTCTCGCGCAGGTCATGGCGGAGCGTGCGGTCGAGCTCGCTCCGACCGTCACGCCGCTGGTCCCGGTTGTCGCAGCTCAGGAAGCGCCAGCGGTCGAACCGGCCAGCCGGTTTGCGGGGATGGGCGTCGTGGACGAGTCCGAGATCGCCCCAACCGACCTGACGGCGCTGCTTCAGCGTCGGCGAGCCGCCAGCTGATGGATTCATCGCGCTCCCCGGCGTGATAATCTTTTTCTATCAGGGCCTATGGCGCAGTTGGTAGCGCGCCTCGTTCGCATCGAGGAGGTCAGGAGTTCGAATCTCCTTAGGTCCACACCATCCCTGTTCCACACTCGAACCCCCAGCGAGAAGTCGCACCGAGGTCCAAGACATGTTCGACAGCATCCCCGGCGGTCAGTGGATTTTCGGCATCTTCGCGATCGTGGCCATCATCGTCGTGCTCGCCCTGTTCGGTAAGCGCCTCGGCGGTGCATTCTCCACGAAAGAGTCCGACAGGTTCGAGACCACCGAGATTCCGCCCGATGACCCCGAGACGCGTGAGTTCATCGTGCGCGACGATCACACCGGCTCGAGGCTTCAGTTCGTCTCGCTTCACACTCGCGGCCGGGTCGTCGAGATCGTGGTTCCAGCCAAACACCGCCGGACCGGCGTCGAGGTCGACCTGTTCGAAGCCGCGTTGCCGTCGGCGCCGAACGTGACGACGTGGACCTGGCCCCCGACAACCCCCGATGGTTACGCCGCGCTCCTGATCATCGCGCGAAGGATGCCGGACGTCACGTTTCTCGACGCACACGGCTCTCGCGTTCTCTGACGACCCGGGTCGGCTCACGCGGCCGCGGCGCGACATCGGTCGAGTGGCCGGTCAGCGCGACAGGATCCACGCCATCAGGTAGGCGCGGCTGTTGCCGTCGTCGATGCGTGATTCCGGCAGCGCGGGCACGGCGTCGCCGGCAGCTGCGGCGGCATCCGCTCCGGCCAGTGCCGAGTACATGAGCAGGTAGTCGCCGAAGAGGACATCGAATCCGTTGGGAGCCGCCTCGTCGATATTCGCTTGAATCCGATCCGCGTCGCCCGCAAGGAAGCCGGAAACCGGACTCATCGGCAGGACAAGAATCCCCAGCATCGCACTCGGCTCAGCGCTGAACCATGTGGCGTAGTCGCGTTTCCCTCCCCAGACGAGAGAGGTGACCGTGTGGTCAAAGCCGGAGTACACGGGGGAGTCGAGTGGGAAGTCGGTCCAGTATTCCCGTGCGGATGCCGCCTCAGCGGACAGCATCCAGGTCGCCTCTGTCAGGAGCGCGGGCTGGTCACTCACCTCGGCCCACAGCGCGAGGCCGTTCCAGGCGGTCACCGCTTCTGAGCTCGACTCCTGATTGTTCCCGTCGCGGAACGGGGCGGTGCCGCTGGCCCAGGAATGCCCGGCGTACGCGTCGAACACCCGCCGCTCCGGGAAGTACTCACTCAACCCACTGGTCGCGAGGTCCGCGGCCACCAGGTTCATCACGGGCGCCCATTTCTCCGTCACGTCGTCCCGGCCGGCCGCGACGACGGCGGCCGCGTACAACAGGTAGCCATAGTGGAAGTGGTGGTCGTTGAACTCGTCCGAGCCGAAGGAGGGCTGAAGTCCGACAAGGCCCCGCGCGGCAGGATCGTAGACGAAACACCGGGCGTCGCGTGTTTCGCAGCCGTCCGGCTCCATCCACGAGTCAATTTCTCGGATCAGGCGGTCTTCCAGACTCGCAGCGCTGTCGTCCGCCCCAAGCTCGCGGGCAATGCTGAGAAGGTTCGCCGCTCGATAGAGCGCTTTGCCGCCGAAATAGGTGTCGGCGGGAAACGCCGGTGTGCCGGCTGCGTCGGCCTCGAGCTGCCTGAGCAGTCGCTCGCGGTCTGCGGTTTCCAGCGAGCCGAGGTCGAGGGTGCCCGACGGTTCCAGGCGGGGGACCGTCCAGCTGAGGGTTTCCGCCCGGCACAGCTGCAGCTGGCCATAGATACTCTCGTAGGTGCCGTGCGTGCACTCGGCATCCGTCGAGGCCTGATGCGGCATCACGGCCATCAGCGCCGGTCCGGTCGCTTCGAGGTTGTACGTCAGAGCGGTGCTCGCCCTTCCATCGGCCAGGGCGTAGGTGAGGCTCGTGCCGGTGAGGCGGTTGCCGGCAGCGGCGGTGAGCTCGTCGCGGTCGCCGCCGTCAGGGACAGCGAACCACGTCACGCTGTTGCCCGCGCTGACGGTGACAGACCCGCTGTCTGTCGCGAGTGGATCATCGGACACGACCCCGTACTCAACACCATCGACGGTGGCAAAGGCCACGCGCTCATCGACAGGGCTGAACGCGGTGCCGAACCGTACTGTGGTGTCCTGCGCTGCCGTGAAGGTGACGAAGGGCGAACCCTGCGCGATCACTGTACGGCCGATCTCCTCGCCGCCGGAGCGCTGTGCCACGGTGACGGATGCCGTGTCATACGCGACGACTTCGTGCTCCTGGGCGCCGACATCCACCGACACCGCCGCTCTGAACCCTCCCATGATCGCCGCAGGCGAGGTGGAGACGGCGGGAAGTCCGAAGTCCATGCCGTTATCGGTCAGCTCGAACGAGAGCGGAAGCGGGAAGACCGGCATCGACGTTTCGCCGAAGACGAGGCCGGAGAACCACCGGTTGGTTGGCGGAATGAGACCAGACGCCAGCCGGGATACCGGAAGCGGCTTGACGGTTCGCTCGGGAACGGCGTTCACGGAGGCGGCGATTTCGTCCGTTGGGTAGATGGGCGTGGTGGCCGACGTGACGTCCAGCTCGCTCGCCGGCTTGGGGGCCCAGGCGCAGCCACCGAGCGACACCGCGACCGCAGCGATCAGGGATGCGGCGAGAAGCCGGGGCAGTTGCTCGCGCATGTCACACCCCGATCTTCCGGAAGAAATCGAAGAGCCCGTCGCTCACACCGGCGAGAATGCCGTCGTTGCGCAATTGCAGAGTCGCCGAGACCGGCGTGCCTCGCGCCATGAGGCCGTTATGCCCCCCGTCGGAAAGCTCGTCGCTGTGAACGAGGACCACCGTACGGGCGATGCCCTCACTCGTCGACACCTGAACCGATGTCACCGATCCCTCTATCCGCTGGTCGTCAGGGAGCAGCAGTGTGACCTCCGCGCCGTTCTCGATACGGCCGTAGTCCCGGCTGGTGAGTTCGTACTCCGCGGTGACGAAGAGCGAACCCGCCCGATCGACGGTGGCAAGTACCTGCCCCGCCTGGACAAATGAACCGCGCTCGGTGGTCACATCGCGCACTGTGCCCGCCACCGCGGCCGTCAGGGTGATGGTGCCATCTGTTGTCACCGCGTATGCGATCGTCTCCGGCTTGAGAAGCCCATCGGCGAGATCCGCCTGGAGACTCGTGCTGAGGACAACGAAGAGCGGATCGCCCTGGGCCACCAGGTCTCCCTCGTCCACCAGGCGATCCACGACGGTTCCGCCGTAGTCGATACCGATCGGGAATCGCTCGGCCTCGATCGAGGCGCTGTCGCTCGCCACCTGCGACTGCCGCTGGGTGAAAACGAGGGTCAGTACGGCAACGATCCCGAGAACGACGACCAGCCCGGACAAGAGCCGCAGCCGGCTCCGCCAGGTCACGACGCCACCGCCACTGCCGTAACGGATGCCGCGGGCTCAGTGGAAAGCGCTCCGGCACGGGCGGGTCTGGCGACCGTTGCATGTTCCCTCACGGCTGTCGCGACGAAGCCGCCGAGGACGAACGTATTCGTGACGTTCCAGGCTGTCGCGAGGGTCAACATGCCGTTGCTGGCATCGCGCCAGATGGCCACGACCGACGTGAGAAGGAGAAATGTGAAGAACAGGATCTGGGGAACTATGACGTTGAACGGTGAACTCACGTGATCCCGATTGCCCGTCGCGGTCCACCGCTGTTCGCGGCCGACCAGAACGTTAAACAGGGCAGCGGTATATATCGGGAAGGACGCCGTGGCGAGCATCAGCGTCTCCCAGCGAAACGATCCCATCGTGTAAAACGCCAGGACGATCTGCAGAACGTAGAAGCCGGCGTAATACAGCACCCAGGTACCGACCGTCGTGGACAGATGCACCGGCCGCAGGTCGAAGTAGATCTCGAGCGGCGGAACCAGCAGGAGCAAGAGGGGTGAAATCCCGGTGAGGTAAAAGGAGCCGGTCACGAGGTATTGCAGCCGCTGATCAAGGGTGAGTTTGCTTCGTCGGCTGAAGATTTTGTGCCGAAGGAGGATCTCAAATCCGCCCGTCGCCCATCTGAGCTGCTGTTTCGTATATGCCTCGATGGTGTCAGGCGCATCACCGACGGCGAGGACGAGGGGGATGTAGACGGTTCGCCACTCCCGCTCATGAAGCATGAGGGAGGTCCAGACGTCTTCCGACTTCGAGTCGGTGTACAGGCCTCCGATGTCGGCAATCGCCGAGCGGCGGAAGATGACGTTGGTACCAACACAAAACGCTGCGTTGAACCTGTTGCGCCCCGGCTGGATGAAGCGATAGAAGACCGACTGCATGTAACCAGCGCCTCGTGAAATGACGTTGTGCAGGTTGCCATAGCTCTGGGGCGTCTGGACGAAAGCCACCTTCTCGTCAGCGAAGAACGGCACGGTTTCAATCAGGAAGTTCTCGTTAGGGACAAAGTCAGCATCGAGGATCATGAAGAAGTCGCCCCTGGTCAGGGCGAGCGCGTGGTTGACGTTGCCCGCCTTCGCGCCGCCCGAGCTGAGCCGGCGTACGTATCGTGCACCGAGTTCGGCGGCCAGTGATTTCACGTCGTCCGACCTGCCGTCGTCGAGAACCCAGGTGACGTGTGCTCCGCTCATGGCGATGGCAGCGTTCACCGTGCGTCGGATCGTGGTGAGGTCTTCTCCGTATGTCGTGATGAACACATCGACGGATACCGGTGTGTCGGCAAGATGCATCACCCAGTGTTCCGGCGAATTACTGAACCCATCGCGCCTGATGTCGCGGGAGCGGAACAGCGATCCGCGTGCCTGGTGGAAGGCGAAGTCCCGGGGGTCGTGCGCCGCGGACAGGATGGTCCACATGGAGAAGAGCGCCTGCAGGATCAGGATGGATTCGGCCGCGACGACCATCAGGTAGGGCAGCCAGTCGCCACGGCTCGCCGGGTTCAGGAGAAAGCCCGCGTACGCCAGGATGCCGATGGCCGCGATGAGCACCAGAAGAACCAGGGAAGGGGACTGGGGCTTGGTGCTCTCGATCGAGCGCGGCGGCAGTACGGGTTCGGCCACCAGTGTCGTCGACGGCCGGGATCGATGCTCGAGGGATGTCATAACGAACTCTTTTCGGGAGACGAGCGAGGAGTTCGAGCAGCGCCCTCGGCACCCGGCGGTTACCGGTGTGGTTCGTCGGTCCCGCATTTCCAATGTAAGAGCGCGAGGTGAACGCGAGAAAGCCTCAGGATTTCAGTCGTGTAAACACTCCCTGACAGCAACCAGGCGCGCAGGGGTCACGTTCTCACGGGTCTGAATGGAGCGAACCATCCGCTTCCGCGAACGCGTGGACGATGAGTTCACGCAGGACATCGAGGTCGATATCGTCGAGTCGCTTGATGTAGACACAGCCCTTGCCGATGGTGAACTTTCCCAGCGAGACCAGAAGATGCTCGCTCCGCATGTGACCCTGCAGTCCGTACAGGGTGAGTGCGTTCTTCCGCGGGGCGAACCCGACCCTCATCGTGTCACCCTCCCGCCCGGTGGCGTAACGGTAGTGAAACGAGCCGAAACCGATGATCGACGGGCCCCAGAGCTGTGGTTGCTCACCCGTTGCATCGGCTATCAGGTGGGTGAGGCGCGCTGCGTCTGCCCGTTTGCGCTCATCTTCGATCGTCTCGATGAGCGCCTGGGGATCCCCGTCACCTGACGGGGTCTTCGGGGCGGTCATGGTCTCATGCTGGCACCGTCGTGTGGCACGGTCAACGGCCTTCTGGGTCTTTCCGCCTGAGCGTTGCCCGGGCGACAAGGGCGGGTCAGCCGCCGAAGACGAGGGTGGCGACCGTGTAGATCGCGAGCCCGGCCAGGGCACCGACCACCGTGCCGTTGATGCGGATGAACTGGAGGTCCCTTCCGACCTGGAGCTCGATTTTCTCGCTCATCTCGCGGGGGTCCCAGCGCTCGACCGTGTCGGTGATGACGCTCGCGATCTCGTGACGGTAGGTGTTAACGAGGTACACCGCTGCATCCGTCACCCAGAGATCGAGCTTGGTGCTGAGGCGCGAATCGGTGGAAATGCGGCTGCCGAGGTCGTTGACCGTGCGCGCCAGCTGCACTCGCAAACCGCTCCCGGGGTCGTCGAGGGAGTCGATGAGGGCCGCCTTTGTGGTGTTCCAGGTCGATGAGGCGAGCTCGCGCACCCGGGGGCTGTCGAAGAGTTCGGATTTCGCGCTCTCGAACCTGGCGATCATGAGCGGGTCGTTCTGCAGGTTGTCGGTGAGCGTCAGCAGGTAGTTGTCGATGGCGCGGCGGGCCGGATCGAGTTCGTCATCCTTCATCCGGCGGACGAATCCGAGCGCTTCGCGGTATAGCCGGTCGTCGACGACGCGGTCAAGGAACGAGGGAACCCACGAGGGAAGGCGGGATGACACGAGTCGAGCGAAGGCCTCCGGGTTGTTCACCAGCCAGTCGTCGATGCCGTCGAGGACGAGTCCAACGGCCGCGTGATGACCGCCGCCAGCCACGACGCTCTCGCCCCACGCACCGACTGACTCGCTCCACGGCTGCTCGATGAGGTGCGTCCGCGCGAGCTTCTCCAGGACGTCGCGCACGTCGTCGTCGTCGAGCAGCGAGAGGATTCCCTTCGCCCCAACCGATACCTCGTCGGCAAGCCTCGTGGCATTCTCCGGGCGCGCGAGCCAGTCCCCGAGCTTCTGGCCGATGTGGGTCGATTCCAGCTTGTGACGGACGACCGGTTCTGAGAGGAAGTTCGACTCGACGAAATCGCCGAGGCTCGCCCCGATCTCATCCTTGCGGCGGGGAATGATCGCCGTGTGCGGAATCGGTAATCCGAGCGGATGCCGGAACAGCGCCGTCACGGCGAACCAGTCGGCGATCGCCCCGACCATGCCGCCCTCACTTGCCGCGCGGACCCAGCCGAGCCACGGGATCTCGTCCTGGAGCGCGAAAGAGACACAGAAGATCACGGCCATCAGGATGAGCAGAGCGGTTGCGGTGCGCTTCATGGATACGAGGCCCCTGCGCCGTTCGAGGTCTTCCGGGGTGAGGAGGGGGATCGTCATTGGGCAATCGTACGTCGGGTTACCGGCCTGCCGTCAGGCGGTTGCGCCCCGGGCTTTGTTGCCTCATACGTCGTCCACGTTCTGGCGGCATCCGTCGGATTCGGTTACGTGGTACCCGCTTGGGGGGCTTGTGCTCTCATCTCACACAGCCAAGCTTGGTAACACACAGAGTGGACTGCCCCGCCGCTCGTGGCCCCGACCCTCGCGAGGACTGCTGCCCCCAGTTGTTCGCCGTTGCAGGAGTTGCCCAATGATGTTTGAAGAACGTATTGCAGTTCCAGAGAGCCGAACCCCGATCAGGCTCATGGTGGTTATCGGAAGTGTGCGACCCGGCCGTTCAGGCCTGGCCGTTGCCCTTTGGGTCCACGAGTGTGCGACAAAATTCGGCGGGTTTGACATCGACTTCGTTGACCTGGCCGAACTGGACCTTCCGTTCATGAATGAGCCGAAGCACCCGAAGCACCAGGAATACCGCCACAGGCACACGATCGCGTGGGGAGAGCGCGTCAGCGCCGCAGATGCGTTCCTGTTCGTGACCCCCGAGTACAACCACAGCTACTCGCCCGCGCTCAAGAACGCGCTCGATTATCTGCACCACGAGTGGTCGGGGAAGCCGGTCGGCCTGGTCAGCTATGGCGGGCTGGCCGGAGGCACCCGTGGTGCGGCAGCACTTCGACCGGTGCTCTCGGCGCTCGCCATGGTTGGCACTGAGTCGAACGTCGAGATTCCCTACGTCTCCCGTCAGATCGACGATGGGTTCTTCGAGCCGACCGACGGGCAGGCAGACAAGCTCACGCTCATGCTGGACGAGTTCGGCCGGCTTTCACCGGCCCTCAGCAGTGTCAGGGGTCGCGGGCTCCTCGCCGTGTAGCTGACGGCCCGGCTCAGGAGGCCCGGTTCAGGAGGTCTGGATCTGGATCGGCTCTGTGTCAGGGATCGGGCCCCCGTCCCGACCCCTGAGGTCGGGGTGCCACCGTTTTCCGAGAAGCGGCACCATGAAGCCGAGGAAGGCGAGGGCGCTCGCGGCCCAGAATGCGCCGATCGCTCCGTTCGAGTCGATGAGAATGCCGGCGACGGCTGAGCCGAGCGCTGCGCCGATGAGCTGCCCGGTTCCCATCCAGCCGTACGCCTCGGCGGTGTCGCTGAACTTCACGCTCGACGACACCATGGCGAAGAGCACGGTGAGCGCCGGGGCGATCCCGATGCCAGCGACGAACAGCACGATCGACAGGGCGACGATGTCTGAGAACAGGGTCGACAGCGCGATGCCGGCGAAGACGATGAACATCCGTCTGGCAAGTGCCCACGGTCCGATGGCGATGTGCCCGAGTGCGAGGCCACCGGCGAGGCTGCCGAGTGAGAGGATGCCGAGGACGATTCCCGCTTCAAGTCCGCTGTGTCCGAAGACTGCGACGACACCGACCTCGAGTGCGGAACAGGCGCCGATGAGGAGGAAGCCGACAACCGTCGCGAGCAGGACGGCCGGTCGTTTCAGGACCTGGCCGATCTTGCGCTTGCTGCGCGGGATGCGAACCCGCCCGACTTCCGGCGAGGCGATGAACCAGGTTCCGCCGATTGCCAGGATGCCAACGGCGGTGAGGATGCCCCACTCGGTGCCGACCTGGGTCGAGATGAACGTCGTGATGACCGGGCCGAGGACCCAGATGATCTCCTGCGCGCTCGCGTCGAGTGAGAACAGCGGGGTGAGCTGCTTGGAGTTGACCATCTTGGGGTAGATGGTGCGAACCGCGGGCTGGACAGGCGGTGTGGACAGACCGGCCAGGAAGGAAAAGGCCATGTACCACGGGACGCTCATCTCGATGAGCGCGACCGCGGTTACCGTTGCTCCGCAGACGATGACGGTCAGCACGAGGACCGGGCGCATGCCCCAGATGCCCATCCACCTGCTCGTCAGCGGGCCGGCGAGTGCCTGGCCGACGCTCGATGCAGCGAGAACGATACCCGCGGCGGCGTACGAGCCGGTGACCTGCTCGACGTGAAGGAGGAACGCGAGCGACAGCATCCCGAACGGGAACCGCGCGACCAGCTGAGCGAGGATGATTCGAGCGACGCCCGTTGTTTTCAAAAGGCTGGAATATGCGCTCATGTGTCAAGTCTATTGACAGCGAGACGCCCCTCCTGTTGCTCCCCGGCGGGAACGGAGATGGGGAACTGCGACACGCCGATGGCCCGAATTGGGGACAGATTTAATGTCGGTGG
The DNA here is from genome assembly GCF_056898615.1 of Mycetocola sp. Y442. Classification (NCBI taxonomy): domain Bacteria; kingdom Bacillati; phylum Actinomycetota; class Actinomycetes; order Micrococcales; family Microbacteriaceae; genus Mycetocola; species Mycetocola sp. Y442. Next base: position 1,117,661 of record NZ_JBXHBV010000001.1, on the reverse strand, counting down.
TGGCCCGTAGCGTTGCAACTGTGGAGAACCACGGATGTGACGCCCGGCACTCGCAGAAATACGGCATTCCGCCCCGGCTCCGGGTGTGGAGAGACCGGTGGATAAATGGTGGATAACGGAAGAAAACGGTGGAATCACTTGTTGATAACTACAGGGGTGTAACTACTAGCTCTAGGGGTGCTCCCCAAAGCGACCAACTATATGTAGTATTGGACCACCGGCAGGCACTGCCGAGAAGATCAGGATTTTTTCCAGGAAAGGGGCCAGAGTCACATGACAATTACGGTCTACACAAAGCCTTCATGCGTGCAGTGCACTGCGACCTACCGTGCCCTCGACAACAAGGGCATCGAGTACAACATCCTCGACCTTTCTGAAGACGAGAATGCGCTTGAGGCTGTCAAGGCGCTCGGCTACCTTCAGGCGCCTGTCGTCATCACGGACGAAGACCACTGGTCCGGATTCCGCCCCGACAAGATCAACGAGCTGGCATCACGCCTGTCCTGATCCCGTCACACCACGATTTCGACTCGGCGGGGCAGAAGATGGCCAAGCTGGTGTATTTCTCCAGCGTCTCCGGTAACACCCAGCGATTCGTTTCGAAGCTCGGTGTCCCCGCCAAACGGATCCCGCTGCACGCGAAAGATCCGCACCTCGCCGTGAGCGATCCGTACATTCTCGTCACCCCGACCTACGGCGGGGGCGACGGCAATGGAGCGGTGCCCAAGCAGGTGATCAGGTTTCTCAACGACGAGAACAACCGCGGCCTGCTTCGGGGGGTCATTGCCGCTGGCAATACCAACTTCGGTGCTGCCTATGGGCTTGCGGGGGATGTCATCTCCGCCAAGTGCAAGGTGCCGCACCTTTATCGATTTGAAGTATTCGGAACACCGGATGACGTGCGTGTCGTCCACGATGGATTGGAATCATTTTGGCTGGAACAGTAGTAACAGAGGTGCCGATGGACACCGGCATGGACTACCACTCGCTCAACGCGATGCTCAACCTGTACGGCCCGAACGGCGAGATCCAGTTCGACAAGGACCGTGAGGCGGCGCGGGAGTTCTTCCTGCAGCACGTCAACCAGAACACCGTGTTCTTCCACTCGCTGCGCGAGCGCCTCGACTACCTCGTCGAGAAGGAGTACTACGAGGCTGCCGTCATCGACGCATACTCGTTCGACTTCATCCAGAGCCTCAACGACCTCGCCTACTCCAAGAAGTTCCGCTTCCAGACCTTCCTCGGTGCGTTCAAGTACTACACGTCGTACACGCTGAAGACGTTCGACGGTAAGCGGTACCTCGAGCGTTTCGAAGACCGCGTCGTCATGACGGCTCTCGGACTCGCCCAGGGCGACGAGAAGCTCGCAGTCGCGCTGGTCGAAGAGATCATTGCCGGCCGGTTCCAGCCCGCGACGCCCACCTTCCTCAACTCGGGCAAGGCCCAGCGCGGCGAACTCGTTTCCTGCTTCCTGCTTCGCATCGAAGACAACATGGAGTCGATCTCCCGCGGCATCAACTCGTCGCTGCAGCTCTCCAAGCGTGGCGGCGGCGTCGCACTCCTCCTCTCGAACATCCGTGAGGCCGGAGCGCCGATCAAGCAGATCGAGAACCAGTCAAGCGGAATCATCCCCGTGATGAAGCTCCTCGAAGACTCCTTCAGCTACGCCAACCAGCTCGGTGCCCGCCAGGGTGCCGGTGCCGTCTACCTGCAGGCGCACCACCCGGACATCATGCGGTTCCTCGACACCAAGCGTGAGAACGCCGACGAGAAGATCCGTATCAAGACGCTCTCCCTCGGTGTCGTTGTTCCCGACATCACCTTCGAGCTCGCGAAGAAGGGCGAGGACATGTACCTGTTCTCGCCGTACGACGTGGAGAAGGTGTACGGAGTGCCGTTCGCCGACATCTCGATCACCGAGAAGTACCACGAGATGGTCGACGACGCGCGGATCAAGAAGACCAAGATCAAGGCGCGTGACTTCTTCCAGACCCTCGCCGAGATCCAGTTCGAGTCCGGTTACCCGTACATCATGTTCGAAGACACGGTGAACAAGGCGAACCCGATCAAGGGTCGCATCAACATGTCGAACCTGTGCTCGGAGATCCTCCAGGTCAACACGCCGACCACATACAACGCCGACCTGTCGTACGACGTGATCGGCAAAGACATCTCCTGCAATCTCGGATCGATGAACATCGCACTGTCGATGGACTCGCCCGACTTCGGCAAGACGGTGGAGACCGCCATCCGCGGCCTCAGCTCGGTGTCAGACCAGAGCCACATCGAGTCAGTGCGTTCGATCGAAGACGGCAACGACAAGTCCCACGCGATCGGCCTCGGCCAGATGAACCTGCACGGCTACCTTGCTCGTGAGCGCATCTACTACGGCTCCGAAGAGGGCATCGACTTCACGAACATCTACTTCTACACGGTGCTCTACCACGCACTGCGCGCATCCAACCGGATCGCGATTGAGCGTGGAATCGCATTCGACGGATTCGCTGACTCGACCTACGCCTCCGGTGAGTTCTTCACCAAGTACACCGACCAGGTGTGGGAGCCGGCAACCGCCCGCGTCGCCGACCTGTTTGCGAACTCGGCCGTTTCGATCCCGACGCAGGCCGACTGGGCAGCGCTGAAGGCATCCGTCATGGAATTCGGGATCTACAACCAGAACCTGCAGGCTGTCCCGCCGACCGGCTCGATCTCGTATATCAACAACTCAACGTCGTCGATCCACCCGATCGCGTCGAAGATCGAGATCCGCAAGGAAGGCAAGCTCGGCCGCGTCTACTACCCGGCGCCGTTCATGACGAACGACAACCTGGACTACTACCAGGACGCGTACGAGATCGGCGCGGAGAAGATCATCGACACCTACGCCGCTGCGACCCAGCACGTCGACCAGGGCCTGTCGCTCACGCTCTTCTTCAAGGACACCGCGACGACCCGCGACATCAACAAGGCGCAGATCTACGCATGGCGCAAGGGCATCAAGACGATCTACTACATCCGCCTGCGCCAGCTTGCGCTCGAGGGCACCGAGGTTGACGGCTGCGTCAGCTGCATGCTCTGATCTCGATCTTCGACTACTAAGGAACAACAATGATTGAGAAGCTCAAGCTGGTCGACCACGTCCAGGCGATCAACTGGAACAAGATCGAAGACGAGAAGGATGTCGAGGTCTGGAACCGGCTCGTCAACAACTTCTGGCTGCCGGAGAAGGTCCCGCTGTCGAACGACATCCAGTCGTGGAACACGCTCACCCCTGAGGAGCAGCAGCTCACGATGCGCGTGTTCACGGGGCTCACGCTTCTTGACACCATTCAGGGCACCGTCGGCGCTGTTTCCTTGATTCCGGATGCCGTCACGCCGCACGAAGAAGCGGTGTACACCAATATCGCGTTCATGGAGTCGGTGCACGCCAAGAGCTACTCGTCGATCTTCTCGACGCTGTGCTCGACGAAGGAAATCGACGAAGCGTTCCGGTGGTCGGTCGAGAACGAGAACCTTCAGAAGAAGGCCGCGATCGTCATGGATTACTACACCGGTGACGACCCCCTGAAGCGCAAGGTCGCCTCGACGCTGCTCGAGTCGTTCCTGTTCTACTCGGGCTTCTACCTGCCGATGTACTGGTCATCCCGTGCAAAGCTCACCAACACCGCAGACCTGATCCGCCTCATCATCCGTGACGAGGCAGTTCACGGTTACTACATCGGCTACAAGTTCCAGAAGGGTCTCGAGAAGGAGACCGAGGAGCGCCGCCAGGAGATCAAGGACTACACGTTCAACCTCCTGTTCGAGCTCTACGACAACGAGGTGCAGTACACGCAGGACCTCTACGACGGAGTCGGCCTGACCGAAGACGTCAAGAAGTTCCTGCACTACAACGCCAACAAGGCCCTCATGAACCTCGGCTACGAGCCGATGTTCCCGAAGACCGTCACCGACGTGAACCCGGCGATCCTCTCGGCGCTCTCGCCGAACGCCGACGAGAACCACGACTTCTTCTCGGGGTCGGGCTCGTCGTACGTCATCGGCAAGGCAGTTGTCACCGAAGACGAGGACTGGGACTTCTAGCGCCCCAGATGATGCCGGCCCGTAAAGGGCAGCTCAAAGGCCCGGACCCGCAGGATTCTGCGGGTCCGGGCCTCTTTTGTGCCTGCTCTCGTTGGACAACCGGAATCCGATGCGTCGAGTCGTGGCGCGAAATCGCCGCCAGGCAGAGCGTCGAGCGCCCGTCCGCTATCGTTTGCCGTACTTCCGGTGGACCGCCTGCTTGCTCACGCCGAGCCCCTGGGCAATGGCCTCCCACGATAACCCGGCCTGGCGAGCGCTTCGGACCAGGCCTGCCTCTGTGCGAGCTACTTCCCGATGCAGCTCAGCGACGACTCGCAAGGCCTCGACTGGCCCCTTGCCGTCCATTGATCCAACAAGGGTCTTCATCCTCTCGGTCTCCATCCGTCAAGGGTAGTTGACGAGCGACGTCGCCGGTAGGCACTGCAATCTTCGGAGTCTGCGAATGCCGCTGGGGATACGCCCGATCATCATGCTGATCCGCCCGTGATCGCGGGTGGCGGGGGCACCGTTCCGGGTGTTGTGAACTCCGTAAGCAGCCGAAACCCCTGTCTGTCCACGGAGCGGTGAGCCGCTGAGAGCACAACGACTCCGGTGCCGGCGTCTCGGTCGACCCCTATCCAGCTGCTAAACCCGCCGGTGCTGCCGTTGTGCCACGTGATGTCGCGGTCCTTGTACCTGAGCGTGATCCACCCCGCGCCAATACTGACGCGGGGCGTGAATTCCGCGACCGGGTCGAGTGCGGTTAGACCCCGAGTTGTCCCGTCGAGGACCGCGCGAAGAAAGTCCCGCATGGTAGTTATGCTGGCGCGGATGCCACCCGCCGGAGCGAGGGCTTCACCCACCCATGCGGGCACGGGACGTCCGAATCGGCTGGATCCCCTCAGGTCCATGGGTCCCAGGTCGTCGGCGTTTGCTGGAGTGGAGAACCCAGCACCCATGACGTCGCGCAGAAGTCGTCCGTAGGTACCTCCGGCTGCGTTCGCCACAGCGTGCCCGAGCAACTGGAAACCGAGGTTCGAGTATCTGGTCCGAGGGGTGCCAAGGCGCACGTCGCGGGTCTGCTCGAGCAACTCCGTTAGAGAATCGCCGTAAGGGTTGTCTCCGCGGGTGAGGAATCGAATATTTCGGCGAAGGGGATGCATCCCTGGGGGCAAGCCAGGAAGGCCGGAGCGGTGAATGGCCAGGGAGCTGAGCGTTACGGAGCCGACTTCTCCGTGGCCATCGAGTGGCAGCAGATCACGCAGGACGGTCGACGGCGAAATAAGGCCTGACTCTGTCGCATCCCGGTACAGCATGCCCGTGAGCGCCTTGGAGATCGAGCCAATCTCGAAGGACGAGTAAAGGTCGGAGCCCACCGTCGCGATCATCTCGCGATGAGGGGCAACAACCGCCACGGCTACCGCAGAGGAGCGAAACGCTCCATCCACAGCGTCCACAAGCTCGGCATCCCCCGTCCATTTCGTGGTCACGATTGATCTCCTCTCTCAATATCCTGACCGCCTGCGATTGCCCACAAGATGCGATTCAAGGGGTCGGATACGTCAACACTCGCTGACGGCGTCTTTGGTCAACTCTAGGCGACGAGAACCGGAAGCGTCAATAATTGTTGACGCGAATCTGCATGGTCGACGGGCTCGCCAGACAGCCAGGCATAGAGGCGATGGACCCGGTGCCCGCCGTCTCTTTTTGCACTCGGACGCGTTTCTGGCAGTGAAAATGTGAATACCTGCTGAGATCACGGCAGAGGGGTGACGCCGCAGGGAAGTTGACATAGTCTCAGGGCAGCTGGACACGTCAGTGCATGGTGGAGGATGTTCCTCGTTCACGGGCGATCCCCGGGGCGCGACCCCGCGGGCGTGAGACTGACGACCTGCCCGGCAGGCGGGGTGTCGACGATGCGAGCGCAGCGCGGATGAGCAGGCGGGCCGATCGCGTGATGCGCGCGGACCAGGACCAGGGAACGAACCAGTCGCTCCCGGAACCGGAGCGCCACCGGTCCATCTTCAGGTCGCACCCACACCGGGCAGCCCACGCCCTGCCTCGAGCGAGCGAGCACCAGCAGGCGCGCCAGCTGCAGAACCGCGGCAAGGCACGGCATGCCAGGCCCGGGAGAGCCCACGGCGGCGGACTCCGAACGGCGTTCGCCGTGATGCTCGCCCTGCCCGGTCTTTTCCTCACCGCCGCTCTTCCGTACCAGGGGGCCTCGCCGGCAGCCGCAGGCGGAACCGACGTCCTGAGCGAAACCGGACTGCAGTCCTTCACCGTTTCCGTGGGCACGCAGCCGGATGTCGAGCGCGATCTCTACTCAGCCACGAGTATGGAAGAACTGATCGCGGCTCGTGCGGCCGCTGCGGCCGCGCTTGCCGCGGCGGAAGCGGAGGCCGAGGCAGTGGAAGCTGAAGCTGCGGCGGTGGCGGCCCTCGCGGCGCGGGAGAAATTCAACGACGACGCCGAATGGTCCGGCTCGGATTCGCGCCCGTCTGACTCCTCCGACACGTACTTCGACCTCGACGACGGTGAACTGAGTGAGTTTCTCGTTGGCAGGTCGGGATCATGGGTGCGACCCGTCGAGGCGCCGGTCTCCTCGCCGTATGGGCCCCGTCACATCATCTGCAACGCCGCGGGGTGTTCCAACTCCTTTCACGACGGTGTCGACTTCGGTGCGAGCTGCGGAACCCCGGTGGAGGCCGTCTCGGCCGGTCGGGTGGTGTTCGTCGGCGCCGCCGGTGCCTATGGGAACCGGGTTATTGTCGACCACGGCGGCGGCATCGAGTCGATTTACGGACACCTCAGCGACGGGTCGTACGCGGTCGAGGTGGGCGACCTGATCGAGGCGGGCACTGTTGTCGCGGAGGTGGGAGCGACCGGGGTCGTCTCAGGTTGTCACCTCGACCTCAAGATTCGGGTCGAGGGTGAATACGGCTCGCCCGTGGCTTATCTCTCCGCGCGCGGAGTGACGGTGTAACCACGGATGCGGGACGTCACTCAGTCAGCGGGCAGCACTTCGAGCGTGGTCTCCGGAGCCTCGGGCCCGACGACCGTGTTCACGATGCGTGGCCCGTACCTGTCGTACTTGGCGTGATAGGCGGCATCAACGTCAGGGGCGACAGACCGGTCGGCAGGCACGAAGCGAACATCCTTCTCCAGCTCACCGGCGCGGATCCGACCCGAACCGCTCGCCTTCGCCCGCACGTACCAGGGGTTCGTCGAGCCATAAGCCGAACGCACATAGACGCTGTCGCCGGAGCGAACCACCCAGATCGTCACGTACGGTCGGAGTGTGCCGTCAGCGCGCGTCGACGAGATCTGAAGTTCGTCGGCAGCCGCCAGCGTGGCCAATTCGTCCGCGGTCCATGCAGTCATCGCTGTCGCCCTTTCTCGAATGGGTCTCAACGCTACGCCTGACCGCCGAAGATGGGGAGGCCCGCCCCCAGTGCGACCCGGATTCGCAACCCGGTGTCGACGTATCGACCGGGTTGTGCCGTACGGGCGATTCCAGTGCCGAAGCGCCGGTGAAGTAGTCTCGATATGTCGTCCCGGTCGACGAAGCGAATTTAAGGAAATCACCATGCGCACTCAATCCCTTGTCGCACCCCTGGCACTCGCGGCATCCGTCGCGCTTGTGCTCACCGGTTGCGTGAATAACGAAGAAGCGCCGAGCGGTGAGTCGACCGCCGGCAGTTCCGTCACCGCCGATGAAGCGCTCGTCGCTCTCGTGCCCGAAGATATTGCCTCCGCGGGAGTCCTGACCATCGGCGTTGACGCCAGCTACGCGCCCAACGAATTCGAAGCAGACGACGGGTCGGTCACCGGCTGGGACGCCCAGCTGGCCGAAGCTGTCGCGGCAAAGCTTGGCCTCGAGGTCGAGTGGGAGAAGTCCCTCTTCGACGCCATCCTGCCCAAGGTCGCCGGCGGTACGCTCGATCTCGGCTGGTCAAGCTTCACCGACAATGCCGAGCGCCAGGCACAGGTCGACTTCGTCGACTACTACAACGCGGGCCTCCAGTTCGCGAAGACTCCGGATGCCGCTGACGTTACCGAATTCTGCGGCGTCACCGTCGCCATCCAGGCCTCGACGACATCGGAGCAGTTCCTCCAGGATGCCAGCGACGCGTGCGTCGCCGACGGTAAGGAACCCGTTGACATGCTGAAGTCCGACAACCAGGACGAGGCGACAAACAACGCTGTCCTCGGTCGGGCCGACTACCTCCTCGGTGACTCACCGATCGTGCAGTACGGTGTTGCCCAGTCGGACGACAAGCTCGTGCTGAGCGGAGACGTCTTCGACGCTGCCCCATACGGCGTCGTCATCGAAAAGGGCGGCGACCTCGTCGAGCCGATCCAGGCCGCGATGCAGTCGCTCATGGATGACGGCACCTACCTCGAGATCCTCACCGAGTGGGGCGTCGAAGACGGCGCCATCTCCGAGGCAACGATCAACGCAGGCTGATGCCCATGGATTCTGATACCGAACCAATCAAAGCGGTCAAGCTTCGCCACCCGATTCGGACGACGTTCGCCGTCCTGATCCTGCTGTTGCTCGCTGCGTTCATCTGGGATGCCGCGAACCGGGAGGCCTACCAGTGGCCGCTCGTCGGGCAGTACCTGTTTGATCGCCGCATCAGCCAGGCTGCTCTCATCACGCTCGCCCTGACCATCCTGTCGATGATCCTCGCGATCGTGATGGGACTCGTCCTCGCCGTCATGCGGTTGAGCGAGAACCCCGTGCTCAAAGCTGTCTCGTGGGTCTACCTGTGGCTGTTCCGCGGTACCCCGGTCTACGTGCAGCTCGTGTTCTGGGGACTCCTCGGCACCATTTACCGATCGGTGACCATCGGCGTCCCCTTCACCGACATCGAGTTCTTCACCGTTTCCCCGTTCTCGGCGATCGACCTGTTCTGGCTCGCCGTTCTCGGCCTCGCCTTCAACGAAGCCGCGTACATGGCTGAAATCGTGCGCGGCGGCATCCTGAGCGTCCCTCGCGGCCAGGACGAGGCGGCGCGTGCGCTCGGAATGAGCTGGCGTCAGACCATGCTCAGGATCGTCGTCCCGCAGTCGATGCGCGTCATCATCCCGCCGACGGGCAACGAGGTGATCTCGATGCTGAAGACGACCTCGCTCGTGACAGCGCTCGGGTTCTCGCTCGAGCTGTACGCTCGCACCCGCGCCATCTCGGCACAGATCTATGCGACGGTCCCGCTGCTCATCGTTGCGAGCATCTGGTACCTGCTCGTGACGAGCATCCTCATGGTTGGCCAGCACTACCTGGAGAAGTACTACGGCCGGGGTGTCGCGCCGCAACGCGCCCAGGATGCGGATCCGACCGATCCTGACGCCTCAGCCGGTCCGGGTGCGGACGACGCCGTCGATGGGCGGGCGAACGCCGACCAAGTTCCGCCACCGAAGAGAGAACACCTATGACCGATCTCCCCATGGTCCAGGCGGATCACATCGTCAAGAGCTTCGGCTCGCACGAGGTCCTCAAAGACATCTCGGTCACCGTCAACCGTGGTGAGGTCGCGTGCCTCATCGGCCCGAGCGGATCGGGTAAGTCGACCTTCCTGCGCTGCATCAATCACCTCGAGTCCATCAACGGTGGGCGCCTCTGGGTCGACGGCGAGCTCATGGGCTACCGCCAGCGTGGCGACAAGCTCTACGAGATGTCGCCGGCCGAGGTTTCGAAGCAGCGCGCCGACATCGGCATGGTGTTCCAGTCGTTCAACCTGTTCCCGCACATGACCGTGCTCGAGAACATCATCGAGGCACCGACGCGGGTGAAGCGCGTCAAGAAAGCGGATGCCGTCGCAACCGCGTATGAGCTCCTCGATCGCGTCGGTCTCGCCCAGAAGGCCAAGGCTTATCCTGCGCACCTCTCAGGCGGGCAGCAGCAGCGTGTCGCGATAGCGAGGGCGCTCGCAATGAGTCCCAAGCTGATGCTGTTCGACGAGCCGACAAGCGCGCTCGATCCCGAGCTCGTCGGCGAGGTGCTCGATGTGATGAAGGAACTCGCGACCTCAGGCATGACCATGATCGTCGTGACGCACGAGATCGGCTTCGCCCGTGAGGTCGGTGATTCCCTGTTCTTCATGGACGAGGGCGTCATCGTCGAGTCCGGAGACCCGCGCGAGGTGCTCGCGAACCCGAAGCACGAGCGCACCCAGTCGTTCCTGTCCAAGGTTCTCTAGCCGGGGCATCCGCCGGGGCATCCGCCGGGGTCGCCGTTGTGACGGCGACTACCCGGCGAGGACCTTCCGGATGCGCTGAAGCGAGACTGTCTCGTTCGCGCCGATGTTCTGGGCGAACAGGCTGAGCCTCAGTTCCTCGATCATCCAGCGCGCCTTGACGATGTGCGGTGGTGCGAATCGGGCTGGTGGCAGCGTTCCGCCGGCGGCCTCGTACAGTTCGATCGCCGCCTGTACCTCGTTCATCCACACGCGGTCCCGATTGGGGTTGTCGGCGAGTTTCTCGATCCTGTGGGTGATGCCGGCGAGATACCGGGGCACCTGTGCGAGGCGGAGCATGCCGGTCCTCGACACGAAGCCCGGGTAGATGAGTGCGGACAACTGCTGGGTAGCGTCGCTGAGCGCGGGCAGAAGCGCGAGGCTTGTGGCCTTCTTGAGCGCCTTGTCGGCGGTGCGGGATGCCGTCAGCACCTTCGCAACGAGCGAGACGGTGTCGAACATCGTGTTCATCATCGCCCCGGAGATGCGGTCGCGAACCGTCTCGAACTCGGCGCGCATGAAGATTGCACCGTCGGGCTTGACCCGGTACAGCACATCGTCGACGCACGCGGCGAGGCAGTCGTCGAACAACGCCTGTGTCGATGGATACGGACTCGTGGCCAGGGAGAGCTTCTCGGCGCCGGTGAGATGCTGCTGCACGTAGGACACGGGGGAGGGGAGAGCGAGGAGGAGCAGCCGGCGAACGCCATCCGGCATCGACTGGGCCTGGTCCTTTTCGGTCGCCATGATTCGAATGGACACGGAGCTGCCCTCGTCGACGAGGGCGGGATAACCCCGGATCATGTTGCCGCCCTGCCGGGTGTCGACGAATCGCGGCAACTCGTCGAAGTCCCAGCGGGTGATCCTCGAACGCTCGAGCGCGTTGGGTGTCGCCTCGGCGATCTGCGCGACACTCTGGCGGGTCCGGGCCTTGAGCCGTTCCTGAAGCTCCACGAGGTCTTTGCCGCTCGCGACCGGGCGGCCTTTCTCGTCGACGACGCGGAACGTGACCTTGAGGTGGTCCGGCACACGCGAGAGGTCGAAATCGCCCGGTTCGATCTGCATGTACGACAGCCGTTTGATCGCCATCGCGAGGTGCGCCGTCAGAGTGTCGGCGTTGGTCGATTCCGGCTCGGGCGGCCCGGCGGGCAGTTCAGCCATGAGGCGCCTCGCCCAGTCGGCGGCCGGCACGATGTTGCGCCTGATCGCCTTGGGCAGGGATTTGATCAGTGCTGTGACCAGCTCGTGTCTCAGCCCGGGAACCTGCCAGTCGAAACCGGCAGGGGAGAGACGGGCGAGGAGAGCAAGCGGCACCTGCACGGTGACCCCGTCGTCGTCTGAACCCGGTTCGAACCGATAGCGCAGGCTCAGTTTCTGGTCGCCCTGGCGCCAGACCGGCGGGAACTCGGCCTCGTCCACGTCGGGAGCATCGTCGGGAAGCAGGTCTTCCTGTTTGATCGTGAGCAGGTCAGGCGTCTTCTGTTTTGCCGTGCGCCACCAGCCCTCGAACGTCCTGGTGGAGAAGACGTCGGCGGGAATCCGCGAATTGTAGAAGTCGAAGACGGCTTCGTCGTCGAAGAGGATGTCGCGTCGACGCGTGCGTTCCTCGAGCTCGGCGAGCTCTTTCCGGAGCTTCCGGTTGGCGCGGTCGAATGCCTGGGGCGAATCCCACTCACCCTCGACGAGGGCGTGCCGGATGAAGAGTTCGCGGGACAGCTCGGGGTCGATCTTCGAGTACTGCACCCGACGCCTCGGGATGATGGCGAGCCCGTAGAGCATGACCTTCTCCCACGCGACGACAGCGCCCTGCTGCTTCTCCCAGTGCGGCTCAGAGTAGGAGCGCTTGACCAGGTCACCGGCGATCGCTTCCGCCCAGGCGGGGTCGATGGCCGCGTTGGTGCGCGCGAACAGGCGGGAAGTTTCAACCAGCTCGGCCGCCATGATGGCGTTCGGCTGCTTCTTCGCGAGGGCCGACCCGGGGAAGATGACGAACCGCGACTGCCGAGCGCCGATGTAGTCGCCCTTCTTCGCCGGACCGGGGCGCCCCGGCTGCTTGCCGCGCGCGGAGTTCGCCGCCGCTGCCGCGGCATCCTTCAGTCCGATGTGCGAGAGCAGTCCGGCGAGCAGTGACTTGTGGATGCCGTCGGGGTTGGTCGTTCGGTCGGCCATCGTGAGGCCGAGCGGCTTCGACAGCTGGCGAAGCTGGCGGAAAACGTCCTGCCACTCGCGCACGCGCAGGTAGTTGAGGAACTCGTTCTTGCACAGCCGACGGAAGGCGCTCGAGCCCAGTTCCTTTTGCTTCTCCTCGATGTAGTTCCAGAGGTTGAGCAGTGAGAGGAAATCGCTCGTCGGGTCGGTGAACCGCGCGTGCTTCTCATCGGCCTGCTGGCGTTTCTCGAGTGGGCGCTCGCGCGGGTCCTGGATGGTGAGCGCGGCGACGATCGCCATGACCTCCCGCGAGACGTTGTGCTTCTTCGACTCGACGACCATCCGCGCGAAACGGGGATCGATCGGGAGCCGGGCGAGGTCGCGGCCCACACGCGTCAGTCGCGGAGTGCCTGTCGCCTTGCTGTCGATCGCCCCGAGTTCGCTCAGCAGGTCGAGGCCATCCTTGATCCCGCGGGAATCCGGCGGCTGCAGGAACGGGAACGCCTGGATGTCGCCGAGCCCGAGCGAGACCATCTGCAGAATGACCGCGGCGAGGTTCGTGCGCAGAATCTCCGGCTCGGTGTATTCGGGCCTGGCGAGGAAATCCTCTTCCGAGTACAGGCGGATGGCGATGCCGTCGCTCGTGCGGCCCGATCGGCCGGAACGCTGGTTGGCCGAGGCCTGCGAGATGGCCTCGATCGGCAGCCGCTGAACTTTGGAGCGCACGCTGTACCGCGAGATACGGGCGGTCCCAGCGTCGATGACGTACTTGATCCCGGGAACCGTGAGGCTGGTCTCGGCGACGTTGGTCGCGAGCACGATCCGCCGGCGAACCCCGGCTTTCGCACTCGGCTGGAATACCTTGTGCTGGTCGGCGGAGCTGAGGCGGCCGTACAGGGGGAGCACCTCGGTGACGCCTGCACCTCCCTGCGAGTATCGGGCGTTGAGCGCGTCGGCGGTGTCGCGAATCTCGGTTTCGCCGCTGAGGAAGACGAGAACGTCGCCCATCGACTCACCCGCCAGTTCATCGAGCGCCGCGGTGATGCCGTCGATCGGATCGAGGTCCGGCTCGTCGGGCTCGTCGTCGGCATCGGTGTCATCGGTCGCCTTGTCAGCGACGAGCGGCCGGTACCTGATCTCGACCGGGAACGTGCGCCCGGAGACCTCGATGATCGGTGCGTCGTCGAAGTGGCGCGAAAAACTCTGCGGATCGATGGTCGCCGACGTGATGATGACCTTGAGGTCCGGGCGCTTCGGCAGCAGCTGCTTGAGGTATCCGAGCAGGAAGTCGATGTTGAGGCTGCGTTCGTGTGCCTCGTCGATGATGATTGTGTCGTATGCCCGCAGCATCCGATCGCGGTGAATCGCGTTCAGCAGGATGCCATCGGTCATCAGTTTGACCTTGGTCTCCGGGCCGGCCTGGTCGGTGAACCGCACCTGGTACCCCACGAGTCCGCCGAGGTCGACGCCGAGCTCCTCGGCGATACGCTCGGCGATGGTGCGGGCCGCCAGTCGCCTCGGCTGGGTGTGGGCGATCGACTCGCGGCCGAGCTCGAGGAGGATCTTCGGCAACTGGGTCGTTTTGCCCGACCCGGTGGCACCGGCGACGATGACGACCTGCGAATCGCGGATGGCGTCGGCGATCTCGCCCCGCATCTGGCTGACCGGCAGCTCGGGAGGGAAGGAGATCGTAAAAGACATAGCCATCCATCGTACGACGGACGGCACGTGTACGAGCGGGATTCGCACGGTGACCCCGGCGATCGATTCCGCTGACGGCGAAGAGGCTGCCCCGAGGGTTGGTCGTCGCCGGGCGCGGGTGGTTAGCTGGTGCGATGACGACAACGTGGACCGGTCCGGTACTTCCCCTCAATTCAGGCGCAACCATCCCGCAGCTGGGCTTCGGCGTGTTCAAGGTCGACCCCGCCGAAACCGAGCGCATCGTGACGGATGCACTCGAACTCGGCTACCGCCACATCGACACCGCAGCCATCTACGGCAACGAGGAAGGTGTCGGGCGCGCCATCGCGAAGAGCGGCATCCCGCGCGAGGACCTCTTCATCACCACGAAGCTGTGGAACGACGACCAGGGCACCAAGTCCGCATTCGACGCGATCGACCGGAGCCTCGAGAAGCTCGGCCTGGATTCGGTCGACCTGTACCTCATCCACTGGCCGACTCCGAAACGCGACCTCTACCGCGAAAGCTGGAAGGCGTTGCAGCAGATCCAGGCCGACGGCAAGGCCACCTCGATCGGCGTCTCGAATTTCCTCGTCGAGCACCTCGAGAACCTCCTCGCCGACGGCGGAGCTGTGCCGTCCGTCAACCAGATCGAACTCCACCCGGCGCTGCAGCAGCGTGAGGTCGTCGAGTTCTCCCGCGAACACGGCATCCAGATCGAGGCCTGGGGGCCGCTCGGGCAGGGCAAGTACCCGCTCTTCGAAGAGTCCAGCGTTGCCGACGCCGCCGCGGCGCACGACAAGACCCCGGCTCAGGTGGTGCTCCGGTGGCACCTGCAGAACGGGTTCATCGTCTTCCCGAAGTCGAACAGTCGCGAACGGATCGCCGAGAACCTCGATCTCTTCGACTTCGAACTCACGGATGCCGAGATGGCCGCGATTTCCGCGCTCGAACGGGACGGTCGCGTCGGCGCCCACCCGAGCGACGTCAACTGAGCGAGGATCGAGCCATGGCATTACCAGACACCTTCGCGTCGAGCACCGACAGTGTGTCGTCAGACTGGGCCACCTGGCACGAGGCGCGAGAGCGGTCGACGTCGTCGCCGTTCGGTCTCGCGTCGCTCGCTGCGACCCACTGGCTGACCACGGTACCGGAACAGCTGGATTCCGTGCCGGGCCTGTGGCACGCAGGACTCGACGGGATCGTCGGTGAGGGTTCCGAGCTCGACGGGCTGACCATTCTCCAGGGCGGCCGGCCGGTCGGGGTCGTCACGGACGACACGGTGACGCTGATGAGTGGCCAGGACATCGAGTGGGGCGACCGGCGGCTGCGCTTCTTCGAACGCGATGGCGCGCTCGCCCTTCGCGTGCTCGACCCCGAAGCACCGACCAGGACGCGGCTTCGCGGGATCGACGTCTTCGAGCCCGACCCTGCCCTTGTGCTCGAGGGGAGTTTCAGCCCGGCCGCGCCCAATTCACGGGTGGAGATCACGGCCATCGATGGGCACGTCTCGGAAGACCTGCCCGCCGGGGTTATCGCCGTGCCCTTCCCGGACGGCGCAATCGAGACGTTGACCGTCGTCGCCGAACGAGGCGGTCTGCACGCCGTCTTCGGCGATGAAACCAACGGCACAGAAACGTACGGGTTCCGCTTCATCGACATGCCGGCACCGGATGCCGATGGCCACGTCACCGTGGACTTCAACCGCGCGTACCTTCCCCCGTGTGCATTCGCCGACTTCTACGTGTGCCCGCTGCCCCCGGCCGGCAACCGGCTCAGCCGTCCGATCCGCGCCGGAGAAAAGAACGTCAGACTCGAGCAGTAGCGCCCGTTACGTCGTGTTGCGCCCAGCGCCCGCTCGGGCAGCGAATCGGCGTAGCGTCGCAGCATGGTCGAGATCGCAGCACAACAGCCACTTCGGGTCGTCGCCGTGTCGGGGAGCCTGCACACCCCGTCGAAGACGAGCGCGCTCATCGACGCCATCCTCGATCGCGTCGCCAGGGAGCATCCGATCGAAGCGCACGTCATCGAGCTCACGGCGATCGGCCCTGAATTCGCCGGTGCGCTCGCCCGGGAGCAGCTTCCTCCGACCGTTGAGAGCGAGCTGGTCAGGATCGAGAACGCCGACCTGCTGATCGTGGCCAGCCCGGTGTACCGCGGTTCGTTCACCGGGTTGTTCAAGCACCTGTTCGACTTCGTCGGCCAGTACTCTCTCGTCGACAAGCCGGTCCTCGTCGCAGCGACGGGGGGCGGCGACCGGCACGCGCTCATCCTCGAGCACCAGTTCCGGCCGCTGTTCGGATTCTTCCAGGCACTGACCCTGCCAATCGGCGTCTACGCCTCGAACTCCGACTTCACCGACTATGCGCTCACGAGCCGTGCTGTCCAGGAACGGATCGACCTCGCAGTGCTCCGCGGGCTGCCGTTCGTCCGCAACCGTGTGAGGGACGCCAGCTCGGTGTCCGACTACGTGGGCGCGTGGTAGATCGCCGCTGAGCGTAGGCTGAAGTATGGTCAATCGCCTCGCTTCAGCCATGAGTCCCTACCTTCGTTCGCACCGAGACAACCCGGTCGACTGGCGGGAATGGGGACAGGACGCCTTCGACGAGGCCGCGGCGCGCGACGTTCCCGTCTTCATCTCGATCGGCTATGCCACCTGCCACTGGTGCCACGTGATGGCGCGAGAGTCGTTCAGCGATCCGGCCATCGCCGAGTACCTCAACGAGCACATGGTGAGCATCAAGGTCGACCGCGAGGAACACCCGGCCGTCGACGCCAGCTACCTGGCCCAGGCCAGTGCGTTCACGTCACAGCTCGGCTGGCCGCTCAGCGTCTTCGCCACTCCCGACGGCGCCGCATTCTTTGCCGGAACCTACTTCCCGCCGGTGCCGATCTCCGGGCATCCGTCGTTTCTCCAGGTCCTGCACGCCGTGACGGATGCCTGGACCAATCGACGCGAGGCCGTCACCGCGAACTCCACAGCGCTCGCCGCAGCAATCGCGGCGACGGCGGTCCAGGACCAGGCTGCCGGGCTTCCCGACCTCGCGGGGATTGATGCAGCCGTGTCGACGCTCGAATCTCACGAGGACCGTGAGTACGGCGGGTTCGGCGCAGCACCCAAGTTTCCGGTCGCCCCCGTTCTCCGTTTCCTGCTCTCGAGGCCAGCCGGCATCCCGCTCGCTGCGCGCACGCTCCAGGCGCTCGTGACTTCCCCGCTTCGCGACGCTGTCGATGGCGGCTTCTTCCGGTACGCGACCAAGCGGGACTGGAGCGAACCGCACTACGAGCGGATGCTGTACGACAACGCGCTCCTGCTCGATGCCTACAGTCGCGCGTTCAGCCAGGACGCGTCCCGCACGTGGGCGAGAACAGCGGCGGAGGGCATCGCACAGTTCCTTCTGGGAACACTCCAGCTGCCGACGGGGGGATTCGCCAGCGGGCAGGACTCGGAGTCGATGATCGACGGCGAGCGGTCGGAGGGTGGGTACTACCTGCGCGACGCCGCTGGCCGGGCCGGGCTGACCCCACCCGCCCTCGATGAGAAGGTCCTCACCGGCTGGAACGGACTGGCGATTGAGGCGTTGACGCGTGCCAGCGTGGTGTTCGATCGTGCGGACTTTCTGGAGTCGGCACGCTGGGCCGCCGACTACCTGCTCGAAAACCACAGGAATGCCGACGACACGCTGGTTCGAGCGTCCGTCGCCGAGCGCCGGTCGACTGCGCGAGCGACTCTCGAGGACTACGGGATGCTCGCCGGGGCACTCCTGGAGCTGTCCCTTGCGACCGGCGAGTTGCCGTATGCGCAGGCGGCCAGGTCACTGATCGATCAGACCATCGCGGCGGGAACGCCCGACCTGGTGTTCGGCGAACCCGGCGGAGGGGACCCCGTCCTCGCCGCCAAGGGCATCGCGCTCGCGGGCGACCCGTCAGAGGGGGCGTACCCGTCCGGCATCAGCGCGACGGCGACGGCGGCGTGGAAGCTGTATCTCGTCACCGCCGATCGGCGCTACGCCGACGCTGCCCAGTCGGCGATGGCTCCCCTCGGTGATGTCGCCGTTGCCAACCCGATTTCGTTCGGCGCCTCGCTCGAGCTGATGGCGGCGATGGCCGTCGGGCCGCGACAGCTCGTGGTCGTCAGTCCGGACGGCAACGTCGATCCGCTGCCGGAGAGCGTGCGCCACGACTCTTCCGACGTCGTTGCGGTTGTGACGGAGCAGCAGGCGCGAGAGCTCGCGGCCGCCGGCTTCGAGCTGTTCGAGGCGAGGCTCCCGGTCAACGGTCGCCGGGTCGCGTACGCCTGTGAAGCGTTCACCTGCCGGATGCCGGCGCCCGTGTAACCCGGCGCCGGTTCAGTGCGGTGAGGGCGGTCAGCCGTGAGGGACTCAGCACTCGACGACGTTGACCGCGAGTCCGCCCTCGCTCGTTTCCTTGTACTTGCTCGACATGTCGACGCCGGTCTGCCGCATGGTCTCGATGACGGCGTCGAGCGACACGAGGTGGCTGCCGTCACCGTGGAGGGCCAGCCGTGCGGCGCTCACGGCCGTCGACGACGCTATGGCATTCCGTTCGATGCACGGGACCTGAACCAGACCACCCACCGGATCGCACGTGAGTCCGAGGTGGTGCTCCATCGCGATCTCTGCGGCGTTCTCGACCTGCGCCGGCGTGCCTCCAAGCACGCCGCAGAGCGCGCCGGCGGCCATCGCGCAGGCCGAACCGACCTCGGCCTGGCAGCCACCGACCGCCCCGGAAATCGAGGCGTTCGCCTTGAACAGCGAACCGATGGCCGTCGCCGTCAGAAGAAAGCGCCGGATGCCGTCGGCTGACGCTCCCGGGACGAAGCGCAGGTAGTACGACGCAACCGCGGGAATGATGCCGGCCGCACCATTGGTCGGCGCGGTGACCACTCGCCCGCCGGCGGCGTTCTCCTCGTTGACGGCGAGCGCGAACGAGTGCAGCCACTCGGACGGCAGTTCACGGCCGCCCTCAGCCTCGGCGATTTCGAGGTGTTCCCTGACCGCCGCCGCGCGACGCTTGACCTGGAGGCCGCCGGGCAGAACTCCGGGCGTAGCGAGCCCGTTCGCGACAGACTCGGCCATGGCAGCCCAGATGGCGTCGAGGCCGCGGTCCACGTCGTCCGGGCTGCGCACCGCTTCCTCGTTCCGGCGGGCAACCTCGTCGATCCTGAGCCCTTCGCTCGTGCACAGGTCGAGCAACACGGCGGCGGTCGGGAACGGCAGGGGATAGCGGACGACGGGACGGTCGCCGTCGCCCTCGCCGTCGCGGCGGATGAAGCCCCCGCCAACCGAGTAGTAGGTGTCGGTCACCAGCGGCACACCGGCACTCCAGGCAGTCAGGGTCAGCGCGTTGGGATGCCCAGGAAGCCGGGTACGGGGCTCGAACGTGATGTCTCCCTGCTCGAACGCGATCGGGCGCTCGCCGGCAAGTAAGAGTGTCGAACCGGGCCTGAGGCCGGACCACGCTCCGCGAACCACGGTGGGGTCGCAGGTGTCCGGTCGCAGTCCGGCGAGCCCCGCCACGACGGCATCCGGGGTTCCATGACCGATGCCTGTCGACCCCAGCGACCCGAACAGTGCGCAGGTGACCCGCTCGACGGCGCCGAGAAGACCGGCGCCGGTGAGGCGCGTCGCGAAGTCGAGAGCCGCGCGCATCGGCCCGACCGTGTGCGAACTCGACGGGCCGATACCGATCGAAAAGAGTTCGAACGCCGAAACGTAGGCCGTCATGGGTGCTCCTCGCAGAAGTGCTGTCCTGCCACTATAGGCAGACCGAGCGTGGGCACAGGCGGGCGCCGCAGATCGGCGAACCGCGCCGCAACGTTCGTGCGAAATTTCCCGGCTAGGGCACGTTAACTGCGGAAAAACTCAGGTGAGCTGCTTCCGGGAGGAGATCTGGCCCGTGTCGAAGCCGAACAGGTTGAGGCCGCCGTGGAACCGCGCGTGCTCGACCTTGATGCACCGGTCCATGACCACGGTGAGGCCGTTCTCCTCGCCGTAACGTGCGGCTTCCTCGTTCCAGATCCCGAGCTGAACCCACACGGTCTTCGCTCCGACCGCGAGTACATCGTTCATGACCTCGGGGATATCGCTCGCCTTGCGGAACACGTCGACGATGTCGGGCACCTCGGGCAGGGACGCGAGGTCGGGGTACGCCTGGTGTCCGAGGATCTCACCCGCATTCGGGTTCACGAAGTAGACGCGGTAGTTGCTCGACTGGAGCAGGTAGGTGCCAACGAAGTAACTGGCCCGCGTCGGATTCGCTGACGCACCGACGATGGCAACCGATTTCGCGGTGCGGAGGATGCTGAGCCGCTGTTTCGCGTCAGGGCCGACCCACGTGCGCTGGGACTTCAGCAGCTTCGCGAGCGGTGAGGCAGCGGGAAGCGAGCAGGTGAGACCGTTCTGCAGCTGGGTGGTAACGAGATCCGACATGGTTTATGCCTCCACTGCCCGGGTGAGCGCCTGGTCAAGATCATAAATTATGTCGTCGGCATCCTCGATACCCACGCTGAGCCTGAGGACGCCGGGAAGCACGCCGGCGTCGATGAGCTGCTGCTCGGTCAGCTGGGCGTGCGTCGTTGATGCGGGGTGGATGATGAGCGTCTTGGTGTCGCCGATGTTCGCGACGTGGCTCGCGAGCTCCACGGATTCGATCAGTTTCTGACCGACCGCCCTTCCGCCCTTGACCACGAAGCTGAAGACGCTGCCCGCGCCCCTCGGCAGGTACTTCTCGGCGCGAGCGTGGTGCGGGTGCGACTCGAGGCCCGCCCAGTAGACGGCCTCGATCCGCGGGTCCTGCTCGAGCCAGGTCGCCACGGTCCTGGCGTTGTCCACGTGCGCCTGCATCCGGTAGGACAGCGTTTCGATGCCCTGGGCGAGGGTGGCGGCCGAGGTTGCCGAGAGCGCTGGGCCGATGTCCCGCAGTTGCTCGGCGCGGAGCCTGGTGAGGAACGCGTATTCGCCGAAGTTGCCCGACCATTCGAGGCCGCCGTAACTCGGTACCTTCTGGCCGAACAGCGGGAACTTGTCGCTGTGCCAGTCGAACCGCCCGCTCTCGACGACCACTCCGCCGAGCGTCGTCCCGTGGCCACCGAGGAACTTCGTCGCCGAGTGTGTGACGATGTCTGCGCCCCACTCGATCGGGCGGTTGAGGTACGGCGTGGCGATGGTCGAGTCGATCACGAGCGGGATGCCGTGTGCGTGCGCGACATCGGCGAGGCCCTCGATATCTGCGACCTCACCCGACGGGTTGGCGATGGTCTCGGCGAAGATGAGCTTCGTTTTGTCCGTAATCGCGGCGGCGTAGTCCGCCGGTGTCGACGACTGCACGAAGGTGGTCTCCACTCCGAATCGCCGGAGCGTGACGTCGAGCTGGGTGATCGACCCGCCGTACAGGTTCGCTGACGCGACGATGTGGTCACCTGCGCCGACCAGGCTCGCGAAGGTGATGTACTGCGCTGAGAGGCCGGATGCCGTCGCGACGGCGCCGAGTCCACCCTCGAGGCTCGCGACCCTCTCCTCGAAGCTCGCGACAGTCGGGTTGGCCAGCCTTGAATAGATGTTGCCGTATTTCTGCAGCGCGAAGCGGGCGGCGGCATCCGACGTGTCATCGAAGACGAATGCGGTCGACTGATAGATCGGAAGCGCGCGCGCCCCTGTTACCGGGTCAGGAATGTTGCCAGCGTGAATTGCACGCGTGCGGAAGCCATACTCGCGATCTGCCATGGGCACACGCTACCCGAGGCAGGCACGCCACTCGGCTGTCGCCGTAACAGAGCGACACGAAGCCCACCGATCAGGAGAACAGGTGTATTGCGGCGAGCGCGAGAGCGGCGATGAGTGCCCAGGAGAGCAGGCCGACGACGAGCGTGCGCCACCCCGTCGTCACCAGTTTCTTCACGTCGACAGCGGCACCGAGACCGAAGAGCGCCATGGCGAGAAGTGCGGTCTGTGCCGTGTCGGCGGTGGCGAGCACGACGTCGGGAATGTCGAGAAAGGTGCGGGCCAGGATCGCTGCGATGAACCCAACGACGAACAGGGGCACGAGCGGCGGCCGCGTCGACTCGGGATTGGCCCGAAAGCGGCGGCGTTCCACAACGCCGGCAACGGCCACGATCGGCGCGAGCATGACCACGCGAGTGAGCTTGACGACGAGAGCGACAGCCAGGGCGCCTCCGCCGGCGACCTGGGCCGTCGCGACGACCTGGCCGACGTCGTGCACGCTCGCTCCGACCCAGTGCCCGAACTGCAGGTTGTCGAGGCCGAGCGGATGCCACAGGGCGGGCAGGACGGCGATGGCGAGGGTTCCGCAGAGGGTGACGAGCGCGACGGGCTGCGCCTGCTCCGAGTTCTTTGCCCTCACGACGCCGGACATGGCCCCGATGGCGCTCGCCCCGCAGATGGCGAAGCCTGTCGCGATGAGCAGGGGCTCGTGCCCTGGCAGGCGGAATGCACGACCGAGCAGCCAGGTGCCGCCAAACGTGATCAGCACGATGGCCACCGTTGAAAGGAACACGCCCCAGCCGAGCGACGCGACATCGAAGAGGCTGAGCTTGAGCCCGAGCAGGACGACGCCGATGCGCATGAGCCGCCTCGCCGACAGGGCGAGCCCGGGCGCGAGCGTCCCGCGGACCATCGGCTTCGCGGCGGGCAGCTGGGCGACGAGGATCCCGAGCACGACGGCGGCCGTCAGGAGCGGCACCGCGGGAATGAGCGTCGACAGCGCCCACGCGATGACAGCCGCCAGCGCGGCGACCGCCAGCCCCGGGAGCCACACCGGCCGTTTCTCGGTGGTCGTCATCGCCATGTCGTTCCCCGTGTTTCCCATGTCGTCATACCCATGTCGAGAGCCAGGAGTGAAGTTGCCAGAACCAGAACGGCACGGTCGTCGCGGACCAGAGCGGGTACCAGAAGGCGCTGAGGAGTGCGGCGAGAGCGAGGAACACTCCCGTCACACCGAGTCCCCTCGTGCGCTCATACCGCGGATCGTTCCTCGACCCGATGATGAGGCCGATCACGAAGGTGAGGCCGAGGAGGAGGTACGGCTCGAACGCGATCGTGTAGAACTGGAACACCGTGCGTTCGGTGTACATGAGCCACGGCAGGTATCCCGCCGCAGCACCGGTGAGGATGAGGCCAACCGTCCACTCCCGCCGCCGGATCAGACGGTAGACGAGGTACAGGGTCGCGGCCGCCGCAGCCCACCAGATCAGAGGGTTGGCGATGGATGTGATCGCCTGCGAACACGGGGCGAGCTCGCAGCCGTCGACCCCGGTGGCGGGCGAGGCGTACCACATGCTCGTCGGGCGGATCATGGCGAGCCAGCCGAGAGGATTCGCTGAATACGGATGGGGAGCGGCCAGGCCGACATGGAAGTTGTAGATCGACTGCTGGTAGAAGAGGAAGCTCTGCCAGACCGATGGCACCCAGGAGAAGGCGCCGGTCCAGGCGTTGCCCGGCTGTTCGGCCCAGTGCCGGTAGTACCCATTGTCTGTGACGAACCAGCCGATCCAGCTGGAGAGGTAGGTGAGCAGTGAAATCGGTACGAGCAGCAGGAACGTCGCTGGCCCCTGGGTGAGCACGGATGCCGAAAACCACGCGGGCAGGCCGAGTCGGCGGCGGGCGAGCGCGTCGACGACGATGAGGTAGAGGCCGAACGCGGCGAGGAAGTAGAAGCCCGACCACTTCACACCGGCCGCGAGCCCGAACGCGACACCCGCGGCAACGAGCCAGGGCCGCCACCAGATCACCGGGCCCCACTCGGGCGCGGCTCCGGCCGAACGCCGTTCGGCTGTGCGGGCGGTGAGCCTGGACTCATGCCAGCCGCGATCCGCGAGGATAAAACCGAAGCCGAGCAGCGCGAAGAACATGAGCGAGTTGTCGAGGATCGCTACCCGCGACATGACTATGGCGTGCCCGTCGATGGCGAAGAGGAAGCCGGCGACCACGGCGAGGAGCGTGGATGCGAACAGTTTCCGCGCGATGAGGGTGAGCAGGAGGACGGCGAGCGTGCCGAGGAGAGCGGTCGAGATCCGCCAGCCGACGCTGTCTGCCGCTCCGAACACGGCGAGACCGAGCGCGATGATCCACTTCCCGAGCGGGGGATGAACGACGTATGACGGGTCGGTGAGGAACCCGTCCACCCTGCCTGCGTTGAAGTCGGTGTCGGCCTCGGGCGGCCACGCTGACTCGTAGCCGTGGTGCAGCAGGGTCCAGGCGTCCTTCACGTAGAAGGTCTCGTCGAAGACCAGGGCGTGCGGGGTCCCGAGGTTCCACAGTCGGAGGACCGCGGCGAGGAGAGTGACCAGGATCGGCCCGCCCCAGTACCACAGCCGTCGTCGGCCGGGCGTGGACAGGAGCCGACCCCACCAGTCGTCGAGCCGGGATCCGCGGGGCTCGACCAGGTCGGTCGGTCCGGTCGCCGCGCCACTCACAAGGTGGGAGAAGGACTCACGGGAGGGGACGGACACCCTGCAATGGTAGCGACCCGGTTTGCTCTGCGGCCGGGACCGCACCGGTCGCGCCGAGAGCATCAGTTGCGGTCGAGAACATCCGGCGCAACTGGTGCTCTCGCCCGCAACTGATGCTTTCGACAGCCACGGAACGCGGCCGGGTTCTGGCGGGGTGGGAGACTTAAGCCATGATCATCCTCGCAGCGACCCCGATCGGAAACCTCGGGGATGCGTCCAAACGACTCGTCGACGCCCTCAGCACCGCTGAGGTGGTCGCTGCCGAAGACACCCGCACCACGATCAAGCTTCTCAAGGGGCTCGGCATCGCGCACAAGCCGCGCCTCGTCAGCCTCCATGAGCACAACGAGCGGGAGAAGTCGACGGAACTCGTCGAGTTCGCCCGCAACGCCGACCTCCTCGTGCTCAGCGACGCCGGAATGCCAACGGTCTCCGACCCCGGCTACCACCTCGTGGTCGCTGCCGTCGACGCCGGGGTCGGTGTCACCGTCATCCCCGGGCCGAGCGCCGTCATCACGGCGCTCGCCGTCTCCGGGCTTCCGACGGACCGGTTCAGCTTCGAGGGTTTCCTCCCGCGCAAGCAGGGCGACCGCCTGACGACACTGCGTGCGCTCGAGCACGAGCGCCGCACCATGGTGTTCTTCGAGTCGCCGAACCGGCTGGCGGCCTCGCTCGCTGACGTGGCATCCGTTTTCGGCTCTGACCGACGCACGGTTGTGTGCCGGGAACTGACGAAGATGTTCGAGGAGGTCAAGCGCGGAACGGCCGCCGAGCTCGCCGAATGGGCAACGGCCGGGGTGCGCGGCGAGATCTGCATCGTGATCGCTGGGGCCGAGAAACGGGAGTTCAGCCTGCACGACGGCGTCGTCGAGGTGCTCGAGCGCGTGAGCGCGGGGGAGCGGTTGAAGGATGCCGCCGGCTCGGTGTCCGAGGCAACCGGAATCAGCAAGCGCGAGCTGTACCAGGCGGCCCTCGCCGTGAAGAACTGACCTCCTGGACCCGCGGCAGCGCCACGCGAAGCCGTGTCGCCGCCCGATCGTCGCGCGCCCACGTGTAACGCGGCCCGAGGGGGCTCGTATCGGCCATAAGATTGACAGTATGGCCAGCGGTAATTCCTTCTACATCACAACGCCCATCTTCTATGTGAACGATGCGCCCCACATCGGGCACGCATACACCGAGGTGGCCGCTGACGTGGTTGCGCGCTGGCACAGGCAGGCCGGCGATGACACCTGGTCGCTGACCGGGACCGACGAGCACGGCGAGAAGATTCTCCGCACGGCTACCGCAAACGGAACGACGCCCCAGAAGTGGGCGGACAAGCTCGTTACCGAAGCGTGGAAGCCGCTGCTCGAGACGATCGACATCCGGAACGACGACTTCATCCGCACCACAGAGGAACGCCACGAGTCGAGTGTGCAGCTCTTCCTGCAGCGGCTCTACGACGACGGCTACATCTACTCGGGCGAGTATGAGGCGCTGTACTGCGTCGGCTGTGAGGAGTTCAAGCCGCAGTCCGAAATCGTCAACGGCACTGGCCCGTTCGAAGGCCAGAAGGTGTGCGCGATTCACTCGAAGCCGCTCGAGCTGCTCAAGGAGAAGAACTACTTCTTCCGGATGAGCGACTTCACCGAGCGGCTGCTTGCCCTCTACGAGGAGCGGCCGGACTTCGTCCAGCCCGAGTCGGCGCGCAACGAGGTCATCCAGTTCGTCCGGCAGGGACTGAGCGACCTGTCGATCTCCCGCTCGAGCTTCGACTGGGGTGTGAAGGTCCCGTGGGACGACAGCCACGTCGTCTACGTCTGGTTCGATGCCCTGCTCAACTACATCACCGCCGTCGGCTATGGGCAGGATGACGCCACCTTCGACCGGCGCTGGCCGGCAACCCACATCGTCGGCAAGGACATACTCCGCTTCCACGCGGTGATCTGGCCGGCAATGCTCATGGCTGCCGGGCTCGAGGTGCCGAAGCAGGTCTTCGGCCACGGCTGGCTGCTCGTCGGCGGCGAGAAGATGTCGAAGTCGAAGCTCACGGGCATCGCACCGACCGAGATCACCGACACGTTCGGTTCGGATGCTTTCCGGTACTACTTCCTCCGCGCCATCGCTTTCGGCCAGGACGGCTCCTTCAGCTGGGAAGACCTCTCAGCCAGGTACCAGGCCGAGCTGGCCAACGGGTTCGGAAACCTCGCGTCGCGCATCGTCGCGATGGTCACCAAATACTTCGACGGTGTCGTTCCCGCGCCCGCCGACTACACCGACGTCGACCTGGCCATCCAGGAGGTCGTGAAGACGGCATCCGCTGACGCTGACCGCGCCATCGACGCGCTCGCCATTCACGATGCGCTCGCGTCCATCTGGACCATCGTCGATGAGCTCAACGGCTACATCACCGATTCAGAGCCGTGGGCACTCGCCAAGGACCCGGCGAACCGCGCTCGACTCGGCACAGTTCTCTACACGGCTGTCGACGGCTTGCGCGCGCTCGCCGTGCTGCTCTCCCCGGTGCTGCCGAAGGCAAGCGGGAAGCTGTGGGAGGCGCTCGGCGCACCCGAGGCGCTCGGTGCTCTCGACGACCAGCCCATTCGTGAGGCCGGGCGTTTCGGTCAGCTGCCCGAAGGCAGCACGGTCTCTCCGCTCCAGCCGCTCTTTCCCCGGATCGAGCCCGCTGTCGTTGAGCCCACTGTCGCGTAGCCGGGATCGAAGGCGCTCTGGCGCGGGGTGGGGTACCGTCGAGATATGACCGATCCAGTGCACGTACGCACGCGCGACGCTGGCGAGCGGCGGGACAGAAGCTTCCCACCGCTTCCCGAGAGCCTCGCGGTTGGGGTCTACGATAACCACACTCACCTTGAGATCGCCGACGGCGATGTCGCCCTCGATTACCGCGAGCACCTCGACCGCGCATCGAGCGTCGGAGTGCGCGGTGTCGTGCAGGTGGGCACCGATGTTGCGACGTCGATCTGGAGCGCCGAAACCGCGGCGATCGAGCCACGCATGCTCGCTGCTGTCGCTATCCACCCCAATGAGGCTCCCGTGCTCGACGAAGCCGGCACCCTCCATGACGCTCTCGCCGTCATCGCCGAGCTGGCCACCCGGCCGCGCGTGCGGGCAATCGGGGAGACCGGGCTCGATTTCTACAGGACCGCTGAGCCTGGACGCGCCGCCCAGTACGCCTCGTTCGAGGCGCACATCCAGATGGCGAAAGAGAACGACCTCGCGCTCCAGATCCACGACCGCGACGCACACGCCGAGGTGATTGCGACTCTCAAGCGGGTCGGCGCTCCCGCACGCACGGTGTTCCACTGCTTCTCCGGCGATCGTGAACTCGCCCAGATCTGCACGGAGAACGGCTGGCACATGTCATTCGCCGGAACCGCGACGTTCAAGAACGCCGCGAACCTCCGGGATGCCCTCGAGGTCGCCCCGCGCAGCCTGCTGCTCATCGAGACGGATGCGCCCTACCTGACCCCGATGCCGTATCGCGGGCGGCCGAACGCGCCGTACCTCATCCCGCACACGCTGCGGTCAATCGCCGCAACGCTGGGTACCGACCCCTCGATGCTCGCAGCGCAGATTTCGTCGAACACGGAATACGTGTACGGCCACTGGGACGACGAGCCCGTCGTCTCCCCGCCAAACCCCTATGAGGATGTACCCGTATGACGCTTCTTGGCCCCGCCGAGATCCGCGACCTCGCTGAACTTCTCGATGTTCAGCCCACCAAGAAGCTCGGTCAGAACTTCGTCGTCGATGCCAACACCGTCCGTCGCATCGTCAAGGTCGCGAAAGTGGCCGCCGGGGAGCACGTCGTCGAGGTCGGCCCCGGTCTCGGTTCACTCACCCTCGGCCTCCTCGAAGTTGGCGCGAGCGTCGTCGCCGTCGAGATTGACTCCCGCCTCGCCGGTCAGCTGCCCCGCACCGTTGAGCTGCTGCAGCCAGGCGCTGACCTCACGGTCATCAGTGCCGATGCCATGCGCATCACGGAGCTTCCCGGCGACCCGACCCGGCTCGTCGCCAACCTGCCGTACAACATCTCGGTTCCTGTGCTGCTGCACCTGCTCGAGCACTTCGCATCGATCACCGCCGGTGTCGTCATGGTGCAGGCAGAAGTCGGTCACCGGCTCGCTGCTGAACCCGGGTCGAAGGTCTACGGCAGCCCGAGCGTGAAGGCATCGTGGTACGGCCACTGGCGAACCGCGGGCAACGTCTCACGCCAGGTGTTCTGGCCGGTTCCCAACGTTGACTCGGTGCTCGTCGCCTTTGAGCGGCGAACGGATGCCATCGGCACCGAAGAAGAGCGGCTCATGACCTTCCAGCTCGTCGACGCCGCCTTCCAGCAGAGGCGCAAAATGCTGCGCCAGTCGCTCGGGCAGGTGCTCGGCAGTTCGCAGGCTGCGACGGATGCCATGGTGGCAGCCGGCATCGCGCCGACGGCGCGCGGCGAGGAGCTCACCGTTCACGATTTCCTCGCGATCGCGAGGAACGCGCGCACCGACGCTCCGGACGAGGCGGCTCACTAGGGACCTTTGGCGCTCAGGCAGCGCTCCCAAGGGTTTAGGTTGGAGATATGACGGATCCGGTAGCCCTCCATTTCGCCCACGCCAGGGCACCGGGGAAGATCAACCTCTTTCTGAAGGTCGGGCAGCTGCAGGACGACGGGTACCACGAGCTCGCGACGGCCTTCCAGGCGGTTTCGCTCTACGAAGAAGTGCGGGCGTACCCGGCTGACGACTTCTCCGTCTCGTTCACCGGCACTGTCGATACGACCGGGCTCTCCACTGACGGATCGAACCTGGCGATCAAGGCTGCCCGCCTGCTGGCCCGCAAGACCGGGTACACCGGCGGAGTTCGGCTCGAGATCGAGAAGAACGTCCCGATCGCGGGCGGGATGGGTGGGGGCTCAGCGGATGCAGCGGCGACTCTCGTCGCGTGCGACGCGCTGTGGGGAACCGAAGCGTCGCGCGACGAGCTTGTAGCCATGGCGGCGAAACTCGGAGCCGACGTCCCGTTTGCCCTCACCGGTGGAACCGCGATCGGCACAGGGCGCGGTGACCAGCTCAGCCCGGCGCTCGCGAAGGGCCGTTTTCACTGGGTGCTCGCTCTCGCGGAGTTCGGCATGTCGACGCCGGACGTTTACACCGCGCTCGACCGTCACCGGGAGAAACACGCTCAGGACATCTCTCCGGCGTCACTGCAGCCCACGGTCGACGCCGATGTTCTCCAGGCTCTCCGCGCCGGCGACCCGCGACAGCTCGCCGAGGCACTCCGAAACGATCTGCAGGCGCCGGCTCTCGGGCTCGCGCCCGGGCTTGCCGGCATTCTTGAACTGGGCGAACGAATGGGCGCACTCGCCGGTATCGTTTCCGGATCGGGTCCGACCCTCGCTTTTCTCGTGCCGGATGCCGACACCGCCCTGGAACTGCAGGTCGAGCTCAGTGCGTCCGGCCTGCACGCGCTTCGGGTCACTGGCCCGGTTCATGGAGCGCGGCTCGTCCAGGAGTGGTGATCGCCCCTCGCTCCGGCGCATAGTCTTGATGGGTGGCCCATCTACTCGGAGCTGAACAGCTCCACCTTGAATACCCAACCCGCGTGATCTTCGACTCTGTCACTGCCGGGGTGAACGAAGGCGACAGGATCGGCGTCGTCGGACGCAACGGCGACGGCAAGTCGACCCTGCTCTCGCTGCTCGCCGGACGCCTCGAGCCCGACGGCGGACGGGTGACGCGTCGCAGGGGAATCACCGTCGGCGTCCTCGACCAGCGTGACGAGCAACCCGACGATCTCACCGTCTCCGCTGCGATCGTCGGCACGATCGAGGAACACGAGTGGGCCGGTTCCTCCCGGGTCCGCGATGTGATCGCCGGGCTCGTCCAGGACATCCCCTGGCACGCCACAATCGGGTCGTTGTCGGGCGGACAGCGCCGCCGCGTCGCACTCGCTGCCCTCCTCGTCGGTGACTGGGACGTTATCTTCCTCGATGAGCCCACGAACCACCTCGATGTCGAGGGAATCGCCTGGCTTGCCGGACACCTCAAGAAGCGGTGGGCGGCGAATGCCGGCGGCCTCATCGTCGTCACCCACGACCGGTGGTTCCTCGACGAGGTGTGCACCCAAACGTGGGAGGTCCACGACCAGATCATCGAACCGTTCGAGGGCGGCTACGCCGCGTACATCCTCCAGCGCGTCGAGCGCGACCGCATGGCCGCGGCATCCGAATCACGCAGGCAGAACCTCATGCGGAAGGAACTGGCCTGGCTGCGCCGCGGTGCTCCCGCCAGGACCACGAAGCCCAAGTTCCGGATGGATGCCGCCGCCGACCTGATCGCCGACGAACCACCGCCCCGCAATACTGTCGCGCTCACCCAGCTCGCCACGTCTCGTCTTGGCAAGGACGTCGTCGACCTGATCGACGCCGGCGTCGTCTATCCGGACCCCGAATCCGAATCCGGCTGGAGGACCGTGCTCAAGGACATCGAGTGGCGGATCGCTCCGGGGGAGCGCACCGGCATCCTTGGTGTCAATGGAGCGGGCAAGTCGACCCTGCTCGGACTGGTCACCGGCGACGTGAAGCCGACGTCGGGAACCGTGAAGCGGGGCAAGACGGTGCGCATTGCGAGCCTCACCCAGCAGCTCGATGAACTGAAGGAAATCGAGCACGAACGGGTTTCAACAGTCGTTGGTATGCAGAAGGCGGCATATGTCGCCGGCGACAAGGAACTCACGCCGGGCCAGTTGCTCGAACGGATGGGATTCACGAGCGCGCAGCTCTCTACACCGGTCAAGGACCTCTCCGGAGGCCAGCGCCGCCGGCTTCAGTTGCTCCTGATCCTGCTCGATGAGCCCAACGTCCTGATCCTCGATGAGCCGACGAACGACCTGGACACGGACATGTTGGCCGCGATCGAGGACCTCCTCGACTCGTGGCCAGGGACGCTTCTTGTCGTGTCCCACGACCGGTACCTGCTTGAGCGGGTCACCGACCAGCAATATGCCGTGCTCAACGGACACCTCCGGCACCTGCCGGGTGGTGTTGACGAGTACCTCGCGCTCAGGTCAGGACAGGCGGCGGCCCCGCTGATCGCACCGCTCGCCGGTGAGGCGGCTCCCGCAGCGGGCGGGGCGCCCAAACTCGGGGGAGCGGACCTCCGAAACGCGCAAAAGGAGATCGCGTCGATCGAGCGCAAACTCCAGAAGGCCAGGCAGAAGGTCGTCGATACCCATGAGCTTCTGGCGAACGCCGACCAGACCGACTACGCGGCGCTGGGGGCACTGACCGATACGGTCAGTGCGCTCGAGACGACGATCGTCGATCTCGAGACCCGCTGGCTCGAACTGTCCGAGCTGCTCGAGTAACACACACACCACGGCAACGCCCTCCCCGGTTCCCGGGGAGGGCGTTGTGTTGTGAGAGGGATGCGTGGTGGCACAAAAAAATCACCGGCTCCGACAGACCAGCCTTTTCAGGTGGTCCGGCGGAGCCGGTGATCAAAGAATTACGGTGGCGGCCTTACGGTCGCTTACGCAATAGTTTTAGTTAGAGCGGGCGGATGTTCTCAGCCTGCAGGCCCTTGGGGCCCGTTGCGGTTTCGAATTCAACCTTCTGGTTCTCTTCGAGCGAGCGGAAGCCGCTGGAAGCGATGGCCGAGAAGTGCGCGAACACGTCGGCGCTTCCGTCGTCCGGAGCGATGAATCCGAAGCCTTTTTCTGCGTTAAACCACTTGACGGTTCCTGTTGCCATGATGATCTCCTTAGGAGTCTTGCGTGAGTGACGACTGTCGTCACCCCAAATGCGGCGTACCTGTCCGCTCCTACAAGAAACGGCGGCTCTTCAGATGAAGGAACCGCCGTAAATCAATCACTGCGTAACACTACTACTGCGTTTACAACCGTAGCCCAAGGTCGGCGGGAATGCAACACGAAGTTCTCTCGGACTGTGTATATACCGAAACTCGCCGTATTTTCCGTTAGCGGCATGCGCCCTCCCGTAGTCTCAGGAACATTCCGGGCATAAGCCCGAACCTCACACACCACGGCTGGGAAGTCTGGACTCGATAATTCTTTTGGAGGCGCCATGACCGCTCCCGCCACCCTTGGCCCTGTTCGTCGCACGACCACGCGTATCGATGGGATGGAGAATCCCACCAATACGTTCTCTGCGCTGCTGAAGACGGTTCGCGAAGCTGGGCTGCTTCAGCGCAGGCGCGGCTTCTACATCGCCAACCTCGCCGTCCTCACTCTTGCGCTCGTCGGACTCGGCGTCGGCTTCGTTCTTCTCGGCGACTCCTGGTACCAGCTGCTGATCGCGGCAGGGCTCGGGATCGTGCTGACCCAGTTCGCTTTCGTGGCGCACGAGGCGTCACACCGCCAGGTATTCGAATCAGGGCCGGCCAACGACCGGCTCGGGCGCATCCTCGCCGACGCCGTCGTCGGCATCAGCTACGCCTGGTGGATGACCAAGCACACGCGTCACCACGCCAACCCCAACACTGTTGGCAAGGACCCGGACATCGAGATCGACACGATCTCGTTCATCGAAGAGGATGCCGCCAAGGCGAAGGGCGTGCTCGGCTTCATCACCCGCAGGCAGGGATACCTGTTCTTCCCGCTGCTGACGCTCGAGGGCCTCAACCTCCACTTCCGCTCGATCGTGACGCTGTTCACGGCAGAGAAGGTCGACAAGCGCTGGCTCGAGCTGACGCTCATCGCTCTCCGCCTCGGTATCTACATCGCGATCCTCTTCACGTTCCTTCCCGTCGGAATGGCTTTCGCCTTCTTCGGGGT
The DNA here is from genome assembly GCF_056898615.1 of Mycetocola sp. Y442. Lineage (NCBI taxonomy): Bacteria > Bacillati > Actinomycetota > Actinomycetes > Micrococcales > Microbacteriaceae > Mycetocola > Mycetocola sp. Y442. The sequence continues at coordinate 1,084,256 of NZ_JBXHBV010000001.1, read as the reverse complement.
CCAGATGGCGGTCTTCGGCGTGTACATGGGTGCGTCGTTTGCTCCGAACCACAAGGGGATGCCGCTGATCCAGGAAGGCGCGAAGGTCGACTTCCTGTCAAAGCAGGTTCTCACCAGCCGCAACATTCGTGGATTCGGCATGAGCTACTTCATGGGTGGCCTCAACTACCAGATCGAACACCACCTCTTCCCGAGCATGCCGAGGCCGCACCTCAAGCACGCACGGGACATCGTGATCGAGCACTGCAGGAACCTCGGCGTCCCGTACACCGAGACGTCCCTTGTGCGCTCGTATGCGATCGTCATCGACTACCTCAACCGGGTGGGACTCTCGGCACGCGACCCGTTCGACTGCCCCATGGTCAACCAGTTCCGCCGTCCCTAAACCGGTCGGCACCGTCCAATACCCCCGCGGGTGATCGTGATCCGCGGGGGTATTGCTCTATCTCTACATCGATGTAAAGCTGTAATCCCTCACGAAGGAGTGTTGGATGCCAGGCAATGTATTTCCATCGATTCCGTCCCTTTCTCGTCGATCAGTACTGCTTGGCGGTGCAGCCGCCCTCGGCGGCGCGGCTCTTCTGCCGGGGCTGTCCGGGTGCGCGCAGGCGGGTGCCGCAGGGAGTTACCCGCTGAAGTTCTGGCATCTGCTCTCTGGCGGTGACGGGATCGTCATGGCGGGGCTCGTCGATGCGGCGAACCAGGCAAACCCCGAGTTCTACGCGTCCCAGACCGTGCTCGCCTGGGGTACGCCCTATTACACGAAGCTTGCAATGGCATCCGTTGGCGGCAGGGCACCAGACGTTGCCATCATGCACGCATCGCGCCTCCCGGGGTACGCCCCCGGTGGCCTGCTCGACCCCTGGGACACGGAGCTTCTCGCCGAGTTCGGAGTGACCGAGGAGGACTTCCCGCCGCGCGTGTGGGAGAAGGGGATCATCGACGGCAAGCTGTACTCGGTCGCCCTCGACGCCCACCCCTTCATCCTGATGTACAACACGGAGATCGCCGAGCAGGCCGGGGCGCTCGGCCCCGACGGGCAGCTGGTCGAAATCACCTCGCCCGAGCAGTTCCTCGAAGTAGCCAGGGCCATGCAGGCGGTCACGGGTAAGCACGGGCTGTCATACGGCTACCTCGGTGATGGTGCCCAGATGTGGCGCCTGTTCTACACGTTCTACAAGCAGCTCGGCGCCGACATGGTCCTCGAGAACGGAAAAGAAGCACAGATCGACGAAGAAGCGGCTGTCACGTCGCTCTCGTTCATCCAGCAGTTGCTCGACGGCACCATTGCCACGAAGAGCGGCGACTATGCCAGCGCTGTCGCGGAGTTCGTCAACGGGGAGAGCGGCATGTTCTTCACCGGGGTGTGGGAGCTGCCGACGGCGCAGAACGCGGGTTTTGCCTTCGACGCTCAGCCCATCCCGACACTGTTCGGGACGCCGGCAGCGCACGCCGACTCCCACGCCTTCGTGCTCCCTCACCAGTCGACGCCGGATGAGAACAAGCGGCGCGAGGTGTACCGCTTTGTGTCCGAGCTGTTCAAGGGTTCGATCGACTGGGCAGGAGCCGGCCACATCCCGGGTTACCTGCCGGTGATCCAGAGCGACGAATACGCGAAGCTCATGCCACAGGCTCACTACGCTGCTGCGGCAGAGGTGCTCAATTACGACCCCTCTGCCTGGTTCACCGGCTCGGGGTCCGATTTCCAGACCTACTTCGCGGAGAACGTTCAGGGTGTGTTCCTCTCCGGCAGTGACCCCGCTGAAGGTATCAGGGGGTTCGCCAGCCGATTGAATGCGCTGCTCGCCAAACCCAACCCGGTCGCCGGGTCCTGAGAGAGGAGCCTGACGTGACGACATCGGCAGTAAGCAACCGCGCACAAGCCGCCACAGTGGCACGGGGCGACACGAAGAACGCGCGAAAGCGCAAAGACAATCTCGCCGGCTGGGCGTTCATCGCCCCGTTCGGAGTGTTCTTCGTCCTCTTCCTCGTCTGGCCGATCGTCTTCGGCCTGTATCTCAGTTTCACAGGAACGACGCTCACCGGCGCCGGCGGGGAGTTCGTCGGCTTCGCCAACTACGCCGAGGCACTCGTTGACCCCGACATGTGGCGGGCCATGCTCAACACGCTGTGGTTCACGGTCCTCTCGACGATTCCGCTCGTGCTCATCGCGCTCGTCATGGCGTTGCTCGTCGACCTCGGCCTGCCGGGCCAGTGGCTATGGCGGCTCTCCTTCTTCATGCCGTTCCTCCTGGCGTCGACTGTCGTCTCCCTGATCTGGGTGTGGCTGTTCAACCCGCAGCTCGGCCTCATCAACGAGATGCTCAAGCCGTTCGGTGTCGAGCCCATCGCGTGGCTGCAGGATCCGAAGTGGGCGATGCTCGGGGTGGTGATAGCCACGGTCTGGTGGACCGTCGGCTTCAACTTCCTGCTGTACCTCGCCGCCCTGCAGAACATTCCCGAACAGCAGTACGAGGCAGCGGCTCTCGACGGTGCGGGCAAGTGGAGGCAGCTCTTCTCCATCACCGTCCCGCAGCTCGCGCCGACAACGGGCCTCATCATCATTCTTCAGGTCCTCGCGTCGCTCAAGGTGTTCGATCAGATATTCCAGATGACCCAGGGCGGCCCGGCCGGCACGACCCGCTCTGCCGTCGTCTATATCTTCGACCTCGGCTTTACCGGGTACCGCTTCGGATACTCCGCCGCTGTGTCCTTCATCTTCTTCGCGGTGATCATCCTGGTCTCGCTGGTCCAGCTGAGAATCACGTCTCGAAAGGGAGCGCGGTCATGACCACTCTCGAACTTCCCAAGGAAGCCAGAGTCGCGGAGCCGCGGCCCAAGGCGCCGCGCCGCCCCGGAGAGAAGCCCTTTGGGGTTGGCCGGATCGTCGCCCTCGTCATCCTCGCTCTCATGGCCATCTCGTGGCTCCTTCCGTTTGCCTGGGCCCTCGTTACGTCCCTGAAGACAGAAGCGGATGCCGGTGCGACGCCGGTCAGCTGGCTCGCGCCCAACGGATTCACTCTCGAGGCGTACGCGAGCGTGCTTGAAGAAGGAAATATCCCGGTCTGGGCGATCAACAGCCTGCTCAGTTCGGCGATCATCACGGTGCTGACCGTCGCAACGAGTGCACTCGCGGCGTACGCGTTCTCCCGCCTGGACTTCACCGGCCGCAAGTGGCTCTTCTTCGTGATCATCGCGTCGATCATCATCCCGCCGCAGGTGCTCATCATCCCGCTGTTCTACGAGATGCTCGCGTTCAACATGGTCGACACCTACTGGGGCCTCATCCTGCCGCAGGTCGTCGCCCCGCCGATGGTGTACATCCTCAAGAAGTTCTTCGACCAGATTCCGATCGAGCTCGAAGACGCGGCGCGGGTCGACGGAGCGAGCCGGCTCAGGCTCTTCTGGTCGATCGTGTTGCCGTTGTCACGTCCGATCCTCGCGGCGGTGTCGATCTTCGTGTTCATCGCGGCGTGGAACAACTTCCTCTGGCCGTTCATCGTCATCAACGACACGTCACTGATGACGCTCCCTGTTGGACTGCAAACCGTGAAGAGCGCATACGGAGTTCAGTACGCCCAGAACATGGCGATGGCGCTTCTCGCGGCCCTCCCGCTCATCATCATCTTCCTCTTCTTCCAGCGCCAGATCATTAAGGGCATAGCCACGACAGGGTTCGGCGGGCAGTAGTCCCGGTCAGAGAAGGGGACCAGGCGCATCGGTGCGTAACCAGGGCCTGAACGGAATTCATGCAAAGTCGATTGGGTGCCGGGTCGGCACCTCGATCTTGCCGCCACAGGCCGTGGATGTGAAGATAATTTCACGGGCGGTCATCCCGTCGGATTTTCTGTTACGAACGGTGACGGTTCATCTCGCGTTTGGCAGAAAATACAGCTAACTTAAACGCTGTGCCCCGGAGTTGGGAGCGCAGATACTCCATCCCAGAACGCCTCGCACTGCGTGGCGTCAGTTTCTGTGCCCTGCATTCAATGGCCGGATGACGCACGACACAGCGAAGAGGACACACAGTGAAGAAATCCCCCCTGAAGAGCGCACTCGCCACCCTGGCGATCCTGCCCATCGCTGCCCTGCTCGCCGGCTGCGCCGGAAACGCCGGCTCCGGCGATGGCGGCAGCGAGAACGAGACAGTCAAGATCGGCGTTGTTGGCGCGAGTGACCCGTACTGGGAAACCTACGTCGACGCCGCAGCCGACGAGGGCATCACCGTCGAACTCGTCGATTTCTCCGACTACAACCAGCCCAACCCTGCGCTTGCCGAGGGCGAGATCGACCTCAACCAGTTCCAGCACATCGTCTACCTCGCCCAGTACAACGAATCAAACGGTCAGGACCTCATTCCGGTTGGTTCGACGGCGATTTACCCGCTCGGCCTGTACTCCACTCAGTACGAGTCCGTCGAGGACATCCCGGAGGGCGCGACGATCGCCGTGCCGAACGACCCAAGCAACCTCGCACGTGCTCTCCTCGTGCTCCAGTCCGCGGATCTCCTCACGCTCGAGGGCGGCGGAGACAGCTACTCAACGGTCGCGGACATCGATGAATCGAAGTCACGCGTGACGGTCACCGAGCTCGACCCCGCACTCACGGCTACGTCGCTTCCCGACGTCGCCGCGGCGATCATCAATAACGAATTCATCCTGGACTCGGGCCTCGAGGCCACCGATGCCATCGCCCAGGACGACCCGTCAGACCCGAACTCCATCCCGTACGTCAACATCTTCGCGGCTCGCGCGGAGGACAAGGACAACGAGACGTTCGCGAAGCTCGTGGAGATCTACCAGGACACGACGGCCGTCACGGACGGTGTCGTTGACAACTCGGGAGGAACGGCTCTCATCGTCAAGACCCCGGTTGAGGAGCTGGTCGAATCGCTGAAGACCGAGCAGAAGCAGATCGCGGAACAGGGCTAGCCCTGCCACAGCTCGATCCCCGGCGCCGGAGCAACTGCTCCGGCGCCGGTTCGCGTCACCGAGAGGAACACCAATGAGCATCGTCAGCATGACGGATGTCGTCAAGTCCTATCCGCCAGCCCAAAAAGGTGGCGCGCCGGTCGTCGCCATCGACGGCGTGAGCATCGAGGTTGAACCCGGTGACGTCTACGGGATCATCGGATACTCGGGAGCGGGGAAATCCACGCTCGTGCGCCTCGTGAACGGGCTCGAGAAGGCCACGTCGGGAAGCATCGTCGTCAACGGCACCGAGATCACCTCGCTGCCCGAGCGCTCAATGCGCGCTGTTCGCGGCGACATCGGCATGATCTTCCAGCAGTTCAACCTTTTCAACTCCAAAACCGTCGCGAAGAACGTGGCGTATCCGCTCGAGGTGGCTGGCCGTCCGTCGGCCGAAATCACCGCCCGAGTGGCCGAGATGCTCCGGTTCGTCGGCTTGAGTGACAAGGCGAAGAACTACCCGGATCAGCTGTCCGGAGGTCAGAAGCAGCGCGTCGGAATCGCGCGCGCCCTCGCGACCTCGCCCTCGTTGCTGCTGGCAGACGAAGCGACGAGCGCGCTCGACCCGGAGACGACGAGCGAGGTCCTCTCACTCCTCGACCGGGTCAACCGGGAACTCGGCGTCACGATCATCCTCATCACCCATGAGATGGACGTCATCCGCAGCCTCGCCACCAAGGTGGCGGTGATGGACGGAGGCCGGATCGTCGAGCGGGGAGATGTCTTCGACGTTTTCTCCTCGCCGCAGAACGCGGCATCCGCCCGGTTCGTGTCCACCGTCGTCCAGGGCGTCCCGTCACCGGTTGAGGTCGCGACGCTCCGCGCTCGCCACGAAGGACGGATCGTCACCTTCTCCTTCCGGGATGGCAGCGACTCGCAAGCGCAGGTCTTCCTTGACCTCGCGTCAGCCGGCATCCGCTTCGAACTCGTCTATGGCGGGATCAACGACATTCGCGGCCGGGCCTTCGGCCACCTGACGCTCGCCCTTCAGGGCGATGACGCCGCACTCGACGCCGCACTGGCGCAGATCGAAACCCACTCTGAAGTGACGGAGGTGCGCTGAGCATGGACAAACTGATCGATCTTCTTCCCCAGCTGGGTGAGGCGGCATGGGAGACGCTCTACATCGTCGCGGTGAGCCTGGTGTTCGGCGGTATCGCCGGCCTCGTGATCGGACTCGGGCTTTACGTGACGCGAGCGGGCTCGATTCTCGAGAACCGGGTCGCGTTCACGGTGATCAACGTTCTCGTCAACATTTTCCGGCCCATCCCGTTCATTATCTTCATTGCGGCCATCCAACCGGTCGCGCGGCTCGTGCTCGGTACCGGAATCGGCAACGGGGCGCTGATCTTCGCGATCTCCATCGGTGCCGCGTTCGGTATCAGTCGCATCGTCGAACAGAACCTGCTCACGGTGTCGCCCGGTGTCATTGAGGCCGCCCGCGCCGCCGGCGCCAGCCCGCTGTACATTGTCCGGACCGTGCTGCTGCCAGAAGCGCTCGGGCCGCTCATCCTCGGCTACACCTTTGTCTTCATCGTGCTCGTCGACATGAGCGCGGTTGGCGGATACATCGGAGGTGGCGGCATCGGAAACTTCGCGATCCAGTACGGCTACCGGCAGTTCAACCCGATCGTCACCTGGGCGGCAGTGCTCGTGGTGATCCTCTTCGTTCAGCTGATCCAGTTCTTCGGCAACGCGCTCGCGCGCAAAATCATGCGTCGCTAGTCGGGGCAGCCTCGTCGAAGTCGAGGCTCAGTTTGCGCAGCAGCCCCGCGAGCCGGTGCTGATCGGAGGGCGACAGCGACGCCAGGATCTCCGATTCGGCATCGACGAGCCTCGTGATGGCCGCGTCAACGCGGGTGAGTCCGGTCGGGGTCATCACCACGAGGATGCCGCGGCCGTCTCCGGGGTCTGCTTTGCGTTCGACGAGACCGGATGCCACAAGCCGGTCGATCCGGTTGGTCATGGTCCCGCTCGAGACGAGGGTCTGCTGCAGGAGCTGCTTCGGGCTGAGGGTGTATGGCCGGCCCGCGCGGCGCAGGGCGCTCAGTACGTCGAATTCCCACGACTCGAGCTTCGAGCGGGCGAACGCGGTGCGCCTGGCGCGATCGAGGTGCCTCGTGAGTCGCGATACCCGCGAGAGCACCTGGAGAGGAGCGAAGTTCAGGTCGGGCCGCTCGCGCTCCCACGCCTCGACAATCCTGTCGACTTCGTCACTGGTTTCGGCCATTTCTCCATTATCGTGCCTCGGACCGGACGGGTCGGCGGCCATTATCTGGCAGACTTGACTCTTGCGGAGGCTCCGGCCTGCGTGGTCCGCCTTAGTGTAATGGCAGCACGGCAACCTTTGGAGTTGTTCGGTCCAGGTTCGAGTCCTGGAGGCGGAGCGGAACGAGCGGCTCCGTGCCGGCACAACAGCAACGGTCCACCTGAAACCTGGCCCAATCGACACTTCGGGGGATATACCTGTGGCAGACACCAAACTCGCAATCGTCATTCTGGCCGCTGGCCAGGGCACTCGAATGAAGTCAGCTACCCCGAAACTCCTGCACCCGCTCGCGGGAGTGCCCATGGTCAGCCATGTGCTGGCAACGGCACGGGCTCTCGACGCCGCACACGTGGTCGCGGTGGTCAGGCACGAGCGCGACAGCCTCGTCGAGGTCATCACCGCCGAACTGCCGGGGAGCATCATCGTCGACCAGGACGAGGTTCCCGGAACCGGACGCGCGGTTGAGCAGGCCGTTGCGGCCCTTCCCGACACCTTCGAGGGAGACGTTCTCGTCATCAACGGTGACGTGCCGCTTCTCGACGCCGACACCCTCACCTCCCTGGTCTCGCGGCACAGGGCGGATGGCGCCGCTGCGACACTGCTGTCGGCGGTTCTCGCCGACGCGACGGGCTATGGGCGCATCATCCGCACGGCCGACGGCGCCGTCGACTACATCGTGGAGCAGAAGGACGCGACCGACGCGGAACGCGCGGTGTCCGAGATCAATGCTGGTGTCTACGTCTTTGCCCTGTCGATGCTCCGCACCGAGCTCGCAAAACTCACCACTGACAACGCGCAGGGGGAGAAGTACCTGACGGATGTCGTCGGCCTGCTCCGGGCGGACGGCCTCGAGGTCTCGGCCATCCCCGTCGCTGAGCCCTGGCTCGTCGAGGGAGTGAACGATCGCGCCCAGCTGAGCGCCCAGGCGGCACGACTCAATGCGATGATCATCCGCGGCTGGCAGCTCTCCGGCGTCACCATTCAGGACCCGTCATCCACGTGGATCGATGTGCAGGTGACGCTCGCGCCCGATGTCACAGTCAAGCCAGGGACCCAGCTGCTCAGGGCGACAGACGTTGCCACCGGCGCGATCATCGGCCCAGATACGACACTTGTCGACTGCGAGGTCGGTGCGAACGCTGAGGTGAAGCGCACAGACGCGACCCTCGCCGTGATCGGTGCGGGAGCATCCGTTGGCCCGTTCTCCTTCCTCCGCCCTGGCACGGTCCTCGGCGCCGACGGCAAGATCGGTGCGTTCGTCGAGACGAAGAACGCGAAGATCGGCACCGGCAGCAAGGTGCCCCACCTCTCCTACGTCGGTGACGCCGAGATCGGCGAGCAGTCGAACATCGGCGCCGGCAGCATCTTCGCCAACTATGACGGAGTAAAGAAGCACTCATCGGTTGTCGGGTCGCACGTGCGGACCGGCTCGCACGGCGTGTTCGTCGCGCCGGTTACAATTGGAGACGGCGCGTACACAGGTGCAGGCACCGTCGTCCGCAAGGACGTGCCCGCAGGCGCGCTCGCGATCACCGTCGCTCCGCAGCGCAACATGGCGGGCTGGGTCGAGACTCATCGGGCTGGCACAGCGGCCGCCACCGCGGCTGCGGCGGCGTCCGGACAGACCACAAACCCCCACGAATAAAACTAAGCGGTACAACGCCGGCTCGGCCGGCAGGAAGCGGGCCATGTGTCTGGCATCAAAATGAGCGGAGAGAAACGACTCGTCCTCGTATCGGGTCGTGCTCACCCACAACTGGCTGTCGACATTGCAGCCGAACTTGGCTCCGAACTCGTTCCGACCGACGCGCGCACGTTCGCCAACGGTGAGCTGTATGCACGTTTCGACGAGAGCGTTCGCGGGTCGGATGCCTTCGTGATCCAGTCGCACACGGCTCCCATCAACGAGTGGTTGATGGAACAGCTCATCATGGTCGACGCGCTCAAGCGCGCCTCGGCCAAGCGCATCACCGTCGTCGCACCGTTCTACCCCTATGCCCGTCAGGACAAGAAGGGCCGGGGCCGCGAACCTATTTCCGCGCGGCTCGTCGCCGACCTGTTCAAGGTCGCAGGCGCGGACCGGATCATGTCGGTCGACCTGCACGCGGCGCAGATCCAGGGTTTCTTCGACGGTCCTGTGGACCACCTGTTCGCCATGCCCGTGCTGCTCAACCACTTCCGTGAGAAGCTCGACCCTGAAACGCTTACCGTGGTGTCGCCCGACATGGGCCGCGTCCGCGTCGCCGACATCTGGAGCGACAAGCTCGGGGTGCCGCTCGCCATCATCCACAAGCGCCGCGATCCGCTGGTTCCCAACCAGGTCTCCGTCCACGAGATCGTCGGGCAGGTGGAGGGCAGGGTCTGCCTCCTCGTTGATGACCTCATCGACACCGGTCGGACCATCGTTCGGGCAGCGGAAGCTCTCAAGGCCGCCGGTGCGATCGGCGTTGTCGTCGCTGCCACACACGCGGTCTTCAGCGACCCGGCCACAGAGATCCTGCAGAGCGATTTCATCGACTCGGTCGTCGTGACCGACACGCTCCCCATTCCGGACGAGAAGCGGTTCGAACGCTTGACCGTCCTGCCCATCGCTCCGCTGCTGGCCCGTGCCATTCACGAGGTCTTCGAAGACGGTTCAGTGACGAGCATGTTCGACGGGGCGGCGTAGCCCCAAAGCCTGACTGAGTGGCGCCGGACTGCCGGTGCCACTCAGGGTAGAGGACGGGATATCCCGATTACCCCGTCCTCCAAGACCCTCGGTGATGGTCCGGCGTCCGGGTGCTCTCACTAGCGCCTAAGCGGGCCATTTTCGGGGAGGATCTTCTACCGAAATGGTAGGTAATCCTTCGCCAGAATGGAAGAGTCTAAAGATTTCCGGGTGGCCGGTTTCTCACGAAGCGAGGAACGGCGCGAGGCCGTCTAGCCTGAGAAGCCGTGAAGGTCCGACCGGGCGATGCGGGCGGCGCTCTCAAGCAGGTCGTCCTCGGCGATGGCGATGCCCGCGTCGGCGAACCGCTCGCGCAGTGCTTCGAGAACCTCTGCTTCATCGTGCCCGGCGAGGTCGGCTTCCTCCTGAATGAGGATGCCGGCGATCTTGTCGTCGATCAGCTGCTGGTGCTGGTCCTGCACCGGCGCTGTTGTGTCCCGTGCGATTTCTGAATCCGACATGTGGCCTCCCTGGTGTTCTTCCCATTCTGCAGGCAGCGCATGGCGCGACCAAACTGTCGTGCGGCTAGTAGAGGAAGATTGCCAGCCAGTCCCGGTTGTGGGCGTGGAGCAGGACGAGGAACAGGATGAAGTCGAAGAGCAGGTGGACGCTGACGATGTAGCTCAGTGACTTCGTCTGGCGGAAGATCCATCCCTGCAGCACCGCAAACGGGTAGATGATGAACGGGCCCCACGCGTGGAATCCCAGTTCCCACAGGAACGACGTGAAGAGGACCGCCTGCAACAGGTTCGCCTGCCAGTCCGGGAAGTGTCGCCGAAGCAGCGCGAACGTCGTGCAGATGAAGAACAGCTCGTCCCAGATCCCGAGCGCGTTGGTTCCGAGGAAAAGCCGCGCGATACTTCCGGGGTCGGATGCCGCTGGCCAGTTCTCGTAGACGCCCGTCGGAATCATGTAGACCGGCAGCAGGAACCAGCCGAGAATCACGACGGCAATGAGGTAGCCGAACTCGATCCTGGTCCAGCGCTTTCCGGTCAGAACGGGGAACCTGATGGCGTGGTCGCGGTAGACGAACCGCGACACGAGGTAGGGGATGAGCACCGCCGCAGCAAGGGCAGCACCCATGAGGAGCATGTGCTCCCACTCGATGTCGGTGTTGATGGGAACGAGGCTGAGCGCGAGCAGCCCGACAGCGATGAGCACGAGGTCACGGGCCAGACGCCGGTCAATGAGCACCGCCGCGAGAAGCGTGACGGCGAGGGCGATGTAGCCGGCCGGGCGCTCATCGAGTCCGAAGATGAGGAATCCCGACAGTGCGAGCAGGATGCCTGGCAGGAGCTTCCAGCTCACCGCTGGACGGGTTTCTGTCGCGACGAGCGTTGGGGTGTTGGTCATGTCAGGGATCCTCGGTGAGCCGGGCTGTGAATCTCGAGCGTACAGGGATTTCGGAGCCGGCCGCTGGTGTGCCGCGCGCAAAGAGAACGGGCCCCCCGCTGTGCGGGGAGCCCGTAATCTGAGGAGTTCTGTTAGACGGAGATCAGTGCGTGTCTGCCGCTTCGATCTCTGACCGATCTCCCGACCACAGCGTGTGGAAGGTGCCCTCGGTGTCGACCCGACGGTAGGTGTGCGCGCCGAAGAAGTCCCGCTGGCCCTGGATGAGGGCGGCGGGGAGCCGGTCGGCGCGAAGACCGTCGTAGTACGACAGTGACGACGCAAAGGCGGGGGATGGGATGCCGGCCTGCGCTGCCGCAACGACGACCCGGCGCCATGCGTCCTGTGTGCGCGAAACGGCGTCGGTGAAGTACGGTGCCGTCACGAGTGCGACAAGTCCCGGGTCCTGGTCGTATGCCTCGGTGATTCGGTTCAGGAACTGGGCACGGATGATGCAACCGCCGCGCCAGATCTTGGCGATGTCGCCCTTCTTGATGTCCCAGTTGTACTGCTCTGCACCCGCGACGATCTCGTCGAAGCCCTGGCTGTACGCGATGATTTTCGACGCGTAGAGCGCCTGGCGCACGTCTTCGACGAATGCGTCTGCATCGTCGACCGTCCACGGCGTCGACGGTCCCGGCAGGTGCGCCGCGGCCCGGCGCTGGTCCGGCTTGGACGACAGCGACCGTGCGAACACGGCTTCGGCGATGCCGGAAACGGGGATGCCGAGGTCGAGCGCCGTCTGGACGGTCCACGCTCCGGTTCCCTTGGCGCCCGCCTGGTCGACGATGACGTCGACGAGGGGCCGTCCGGTTGTGGCGTCGACCTGACGGAGGACCTCGGCGGTGATCTCGATGAGGTAGCTCTCGAGCTCGCCCTTGTTCCACTCGGTGAAGATATCGGCGATCTCGGCGGGGGATTTGCCCGTGCCGCGGCGGATGAGGTCGTATGCCTCTGCGATGAGCTGCATATCGGCGTACTCGATGCCGTTGTGGATCATCTTGACGAAGTGGCCGGCACCATCGGTGCCCACGTGCGTGACGCAGGGCTCGCCTTCGGCGACAGCGGCGATCGACTTCAGGATCGGTCCGAGGGTCTCCCACGCTTCCGCCGAGCCGCCTGGCATGATGCTCGGTCCCTTGAGTGCGCCTTCTTCGCCGCCGGAGATCCCGGCACCCACGAAGTTGATCCCGGTCTCGCGAACTGCCTTCTCGCGGCGGATCGTGTCGGTAAACAGTGCGTTGCCGCCGTCGACGATGATGTCGCCCGGTTCAAAGACCGCGGTCAGCTGGTTGATGACAGCGTCGGTGCCAGCGCCAGCCTTCACCATGATGATCGCGGTCCGCGGCTTCGAGAGCGACGCCGCGAATTCCTCGATCGTCTCCGCCGCGACGAAACCGGCCTCGGGGAACTCAGCAACGACGGCGCGCGTCTTCTCGGGGGACCTGTTGTAGATCGCAACAGTGTTGCCCTCACGGCTCGCCAGGTTTCGAGCGAGGTTCGATCCCATCACCGCCATCCCGATCACGCCGATGTTTGCCTGTGCGTTGGCCATGAAGGTCTCCTCTAGATGTGATGCAGTGGAAATAGTGTGAACGGATGTCGCCGGCGGGAGAATCTGGAGCGCCACAGTGGTGCCGGTCAGGGTCAACGCTAGCAAACTGAGCGCTCCCGCCCCGAGAGATGACCGGTCTGCCGTGACCGTACGGTGTGGTCGGAGCCGCGCCAAATGTGTCGAGACCCCGGCCCCCTGAGACAGGGTCTCGGCGGGGTGTCCCTGCGCTCGGAAATGGCGAACGGGTACCTGTCGCTACCTCCATCAGACACGGGAGCGGATTTTTTGTCAACCGGTTGCCAAAACCCCAATGGGCCCCTAGAGTTGGCCCATGGCCCGCGGATTTGTCCCGCTGGTTCCCAACGACGCGAACACGTAAGGCGGAGACGACGCAATGACCGACACTGTCACCTGGACCCTCTCCGGCTTTGGCGACGAAATCGACCCGGACCCGCGGATCCAGAGCGCCGTCCTCAAGGCCCTCGGCAGCGAACACATCGAGGTGCGCAGTGCGTGGGGGACCAACGTCGTCGACCTCGACGATGATCAGCTCGCCGATCTCACGATGCTTCTCTCCGCCGAAGGCATGCGGGCGTCAGCCGTCGCATCGCCCATCGGAAAGGTCGACGTCTCGCTCGATGCCGACCTGGAGGTGCAGAGGCTGCGCCGCGTCATCCGCGTCGCTCACGCACTCGACACTCCCAACATCAGGATTTTCTCCTTCTTCCGCGCCGACGGTGTCGAGGTAGAAGACATCCGTGACGACGTGCTCGTGCGTATGCGTCTGCTCGCCGATGAGGCCGAGCGTGAGGGCATCACCCTTCTCCACGAGAACGAGAAGGACATCTACGGCGACACTCCCGAGCGCGTACTCGATCTCGTTGAGTCCGTGTCCTCGAGCGCTCTTCGGCTCGCCTGGGACAGCGCGAACTTCGTGCAGGTCGGCGTCGCCAATCCCCACGATGCCGGCTACGCGATGCTGAGGCCGTACCTCGACTACCTCCAGGTCAAGGACGCGGATGCCGCGACCGGCTCCGTCGTTCCCGCTGGCCAGGGAGACGGGCAGGTGCTGGCAACCCTCACCGCGCTGCGCAACGACGGCTACACGGGCTTCGCCTCGCTCGAGCCTCATCTCGACGCGGCACACACCCTCGGCGGGTTTTCGGGACCGAGCGCATTCGGCCAGGCCGCTCGTGCATTCGACGGTCTACTCCGCAGCATCGGTGTGTCGACGAAGTGACCGGTCTCACCCGTGCCGCGGTCATTGGCTGCGGAGACATCTCAGCGCTTCACTTCGCCGCGATCGCCGCCCTCGACAATGCTGCCGTCGTTGCCGTGTGCGACACCGATCCTGGCAGGCTCGCCACGGCATCCGCCGCTCTCAACGTCCCGGGTTTCGACGATCACGTGCGGCTGTTCGACGAGGTTCGGCCTGACGTCGTCCATATCTGCACACCGCATCACACGCACGCGGTGATCGCGGTCGACGCGCTCGAGCGGGGGATCTCGGTTGTGCTCGAAAAGCCTCTCGCCCACACCCGGGCGGAAGCAACACGGTTGACCGAGGCAGCGTCACAGAGCGGCGCCAGAATCGCCGTGTGCTTCCAGAACCGGTACAACGCCCCGGTGCAGGCGGGCAGGGAGCTTCTGGCCTCCGGCAGGACAGGGGCGATCATCGGGGCATCCGCAACGGTGCTCTGGCAGCGTGGCGCCGAGTATTACGAAGATCGTCCGTGGCGTGGCCGGTGGGCGACCGGCGGGGGAGGTCTGCTCATGAACCAGGCGATCCACACCGTCGACCTGGTGCAGTGGCTCGTTGGGCCGGTCGCCTCGGTGCGCGGCAGCGCCAGTACCCGGCTGCTCGACGAGGTGATCGAGGTCGAGGACACCGCCGAGATGGTGCTTACCCACACAAACGGCGCTCGAACCGTCTTCTACGCGACGCTCGCCAACGTCGCCAACGCCCCGGTCGCCATCGACATCGTCACCGAGAAGGCGACGCTCAGCCTCCGCGGTGCCCTGACCGTGACGTGGGTAGACGGCCGGGTGGAGACCGTATCCGAGCGGACGCTCGCTGCTGGCGAGCGTTCGTATTGGGGTGTGTCCCACGAGCTGCTCATTCGTGACTTCTATTCGGCGCTCGATACCGGCGTTCGGTTCTGGATCGATCCGGCCGAGGCGCGCAAATCATTCGACATCATTCAGGACGTCTACGACCAGTCTTACCCGGAACGAGCCGGGTGGACGCAGGAAACCACAGAACGGAAAACTCTTTCATGACGCAGAAAGTTCGACTCGGAATCATCGGTTTCGGTACGCAGGGATCGATGTACGCGAAGTTCATCGCCGACGGCATGGTCCCGAACATGGTCGTAACGGCCATCGCTGACATCGACCCTGCCAAAGCGGATGTCGTTCGAGCGGCCTATCCGGACACCGCGTTCTACGACGACTACATCGCGCTGCTCGAGAGCGGCGACGTCGATGCCGTCGTCACGACGGTTCCACACTTCCTGCACCCGCAAATGGGGATCGACGCGCTGTCGCGTGGCATCCACGCGCTCGTCGAGAAGCCCGCGGGTGTCTACACCAAACAGGTCAGCGAACTGCTTGCGTTCGCCGAGACGGTGCCTGACCTGAGCTTCGGCATCATGTTCAATCAGCGCAACAACCCGCTCTACCGCCGGCTCAAGGAGATCGTCGACGCCGGGGAGATCGGCGAGATCCGCCGGAGTAACTGGATCATCACGACCTGGTGGCGCCCGCAGGGGTACTACAACCAGAGCGAGTGGCGCGCCACCTGGGGCGGAGAGGGCGGCGGAGTGCTCGTCAACCAGGCACCGCACCAACTCGACCTCTGGCAGTGGATCTGTGGAGTCCCGGAGAAGGTCTTCTCCAAGGTCGCCTACGGGTTCCGCCGCGACATTGCCGTCGAAGACGAAGTGACCGCTGTCGTGGACTACGGCGACGGACGCACCGGCGTGTTTGTCACGGCGACCCACGATCTCATCGGCACCGACCGGTTCGAAATCCTGGGAGACGCGGGCAAGATCGTCGTCGAGAACAGCAAGACAGCGACCGTGACCCGCTTGACGAAACCGGAACGGGAACTCTCCGAGAGTATGAGCATGCAGGATGTCGCCAAGCTCTTCATGGGGCAGCTCGACCCGACCGAGTTCTACACGACGGAGACGATCGAGTTCGAGTCCGCGTGGGGCGACCAGCACGCCGGTGTGCTCGAAAACTTCGCGGCGAACATCCTCGACGGCACGCCGTTGCTGGCGCCCGGGTCCGACGGCATTCGGGGTGTTCGCCTCGCGAACGCCATCCACCTCTCCAGCTGGACCGGCAAGGAAGTCCCGCTCGACTTCGACGAGAGCGAGTACCTCGCGGAACTCAACAAGCGCATCGCGGACGAGGGCAAGTTTCCCGTCCGGTCGTAAGAAGTGATCGAACCCCGCGGCCGGAGCGCCGCGGGGTTCGCCCGCTGGGTGACGAGCCGTGCGCTACCGTAGAACTTTCGAGAAGGCCCGCCGGGCAGCGTGCATTGTGCACGTCCAAAGGAGTAGCCGTGCCGAGTGAGATCGCCGAGAACGACCCCATCGCAGGGGCTCCCAAAGCGCGCTCGCGCGCGGCGCGACCGGGGAAGAACGCGCCGACGATCTACGACGTCGCCGAGCTCGCCGGTGTAAATCCGTCGACGGTGTCGCGTGCCCTCAGCCAGCCGGGCCGGATCAACATCAAGACCGAGGAGCGAATCCACGCCGCGGCGAAGGAACTCAACTATCGGCTCAACCCGATGGCCCGCGCGCTCCCGACCGGGCGGACGAGCACGCTGGGCCTCCTCCTGGCCGACATCACGAACCCGATGATCTTCGGCATCGTGCGCGGAGCAGAACACGCGGCAGCCGAGCAGGGCTACACGCTCGTCATCGCCGAGTCCCAGGAGTCGGGGGAGCGCGAAGCGACCACCGCCGAGCGGATCCAGCCGTCGGTTGACGGGCTGATCCTTGGAACCACCCGGCTCAGTGACGAACAGATCCAGCGCCTCGCTGCCCACAAGCCCCTCGTTCTCATCAACAGGGAGGTCGCCGGAGTGTCGAGCGTGCTCCCCGATGTCGACCCCGGCATCGATGGAGCGCTCGAGCACCTCGAGTCGCTCGGTCACAAGTCGATTGCCTACCTTTCCGGCCCCGCCAACTCGTGGATGAGCTCGACCCGCTGGACGAGCCTCCTCGACAAAGCTGTCGCGCGCGGAATGAACGTCGTCGAGATCGGTCCAGGCGTTCCGACTCTCGACGGGGGCCGCGCTGCCCTCACCCGGATCCTCGCGTCCGGCGTGACCGGCGTCGTCGCATACAACGACCTCATGGCGATCGGCCTGCTCCGCGCGGCGAGCGATGAGGGTATATCGGTGCCAGAGCGCTTCAGCATCGTCGGCTTCGATGACATCTTCGGTTCGGACTTCACAACCCCGTCGCTGACCACGATTCGCACCCCGCTCGACCGGGCCGGTGCGCGTGCCGTCCGGCGTGCCCTGGCGCTCGTGGCCGGAGGGGCCGGCGACGATGGCAGCGAGTCGGAGGAGAAGATCGAGACCGAGCTCGTCATCCGTCAATCGACGGGCCCCGCTGCGTCCTGAGCGCTCCGGCAGGTGTCACAACGGATGCCGTCCCGCGTGATCGCGAGGCGGCATCCGTTTTCCGTCGGGAGCGAGTTTCTAGAACAGGTCGCCGTAGCCGAGTCCGACGAGGTTGTCGTGTGAGGTCTGCAGGCAGTCGAAGACGTCCCTGCCGTAAAGATCATCCTGCTCGACCAGGAGATACTGCACCTCGCTCGCGAGGCTCTCCTCGATGATGGCGCGGAAGTCCAGGTTGCCCTCGCCGACCTCGGCGAACTGGACGACGCCGGTGAACGCGGCCATGAACGTCGGGAAGTCGCCGGTGGCCAGTGCCGCGAACGCCTCGTCCGGGATGTTCCCGATCCGGTAGTCCTTGAGGTGCACCATGGCGACGCGGTCGCGGTACTTGCGGATCGTACCGACCGGGTCGAGGCCGCCGCGCTGTACCCAGTGCACGTCGATCTCGAGCCCCATGTCTGGCGCGCGGTCGGCGATGATGTCGAGGAGGTGCTTGCCCTCGTACTTCGCGAACTCGATGTGGTGGTTGTGGTAGTACAGGCTGATGCCCTCGTCGGCCAGTCGGCGGGCAATGGCATTGGTCTCGTCGCAGAACTCGAGGACCTTATCGAGCGACACCATGGCATCGAATGGCAGCATCCCGATGCGCAGCATCGTCGTGTCGAGTGCGCGGCAATCCGCAACGATCTTGTCGAAGTCAGTCGACAGCGATTCGCCCGGCATGCCGGGGGCGACCCGGAGCGAGGCTGAGAGTGACGCAATATTCATGCCGAGCTCGTCCCGCGCGCGGGCCAGCTCGGAAACGTTCTCGGCCGTCATCGGCACCTGAGACACTTCGACGGCGTGATAGCCGATGTCGGTGATCCTGCGGAGCGTCTCGAACGTGCCGTTCTGGGCGAAACTGTCTTTGAGCATCATTGCCTGGACGCCGATTGTGGCCACGTGGGTTCCTCCATTGGATTCGTCGCTTCCCTCGTTGGAAGCCGATTGCCGCAGCGGCCGAAAGGCCGCTGTCTTCCGCTCAGTCTGTCATGGGGTTAGGATGTTTGGCAACCGGTTGACACTCCCCGCTGGTTGGGCGAAATTTATTCAGATGAAGGTGTATCAATGAAGCTGCAACTCGACCCGGACCGGTTGTTTCCCGCCGACCCCGCAACCCGCGCCGTCGCCAGGACACTGTTCGAGCACGTCGAGAGCCTCCCGATCATCTCGCCGCACGGCCACGTCGATCCGGCGATCCTCGTCGAGGACAAGCCGTTCCCCGACCCGGCCGAGCTGTTCATCCGCTATGACCACTATGTGACGCGGCTGATGCACGCCGCCGGCATCGACCTCAGCGAGCTGGGCGTCCCGAACCGGGCGTCAGGCGAGGCTGTCGCTTCACCCCGTGAGGTGTGGCGCACGTTCAGTGAGAACTGGCACCTCTACGCCGGCACGGCATCCGGATACTGGCTGCAGTCGACGTTTTCGCAGATCTTCGGCATCGACGTACAGCCGAGTACCGAGACCGCTGATGCTATTTACGACGAGATCCAGGCGGCACTCGACACCGACGACTTCCGGCCACGCGCGCTCTTCTCCCGGTTCAACATCGAGGTGCTCGCGACGACGGACGATCCGATGGATTCGCTCGCGCCGCACAGGGCGCTCGCCGCGGACCCGGGCTTCACCGGCAGGGTGCTGCCGACGTTCCGCCCTGACGCGTACCTCAACCCGGCGACGCCAGGCTGGACGGACCGTGTCGCTGCGCTCGCCGAGTGGAACGGATCCGCCGTCGGTAGCTTCGCCGGCTACCTCGACGCGCTCGCTGGCCGCAGGCGATACTTCGTCGAGAACGGCGCGGTGTCTGCTGACCATGGCGTACTCGAACCGCTCACCGTCGACCTCGATACCGCCGAGGCCGGTGCTCTGTTCGAGAAGGGACTCGCCGGAAAATTGACGCCAGCTGAATCCCGGGTGTTCGCGGGCAACATGCTGCTCCAGAGTGCGCGCATGAGCTGTGACGACGGCCTCGTGATGACCGTGCACCCCGGTGTCTACCGCAACCACTCAAGTGAGACCTTCGCGGCGTTCGGCCCCGACACGGGCCACGACATCCCCGTGACGACAACCTACGTCGAGAACCTGCGTCCCCTGCTCGAAAAGTACGGCAACAACGCCGACTTCCACCTGGTTCTGTTCAGCGTCGATGAGACCGTCTACTCCCGCGAGGTCGCCCCACTCGCCGGTTTCTATCCGAGCGTCTACATCGGTGCACCGTGGTGGTTCCTCGACGCCCCGGACTCCGTGCTCCGCTTCCGTTCGGCGGTGACCGAGACCGCCGGCTTCTATCGCAGCTCAGGGTTCATTGACGACACCCGCGCCTTCCTCTCCATCCCCGCCCGGCACGACATGGCACGCAGACTCGACTCGGCATTCCTCGCCCGCCTCGTGCGCGAGGGCCGGATCGACGAAGCGACAGCGGGTCGGATTATCGTCGACCTCGTCGACTCACTGCCTCGAAAGGTCTTCAAACTGTGACGAACGCTCAAGCTCCACGCCTCACGCGCGCCTCCCTCGGCCTGGAAACCGGACGAGCGGATGCCGCACCCCGCGTTCGCATCGTTCACATGGGCCTCGGCGCATTCTCCCGCGCACACCAGGCCTGGTACACCGACGTCTCCGATCCGGCAGGGGAATGGGGGATCGCCGCCTTCACCGGCCGAAGCCGAACGGCGGCCGACGAGCTCGCGCCGCAGGACGGGCTATACACACTCATCGAACGCTCCGCCGAAAAGGACACCGCGATCACGGTCTCGAGCATCGTCGAGGCTCATGATGGTGCAGACCTGGATCGATTCGTCGAACTGGTTGCCGCGCCGGAGACCGCACTGGTCACGCTCACGGTGACCGAGGCCGGTTACCGCCTCACCTCCGACGGTCGGCCGAACCGTGACGACGCTGCGGTTCAGGATGACATCGACTGGCTGACAGCGGCGCTGTCTGGCGCGTTGCCGTCCTCATATGACGACGGCCCTGTCACAACCCTGGGCCGGCTCCTGCTCGGCCTGCATGCGCGGCGCGTCGCCGGGGGAGGGCCGATCGCCATCGTCCCCTGCGACAACATGCCAGACAACGGATCGTTCGTGAGACAGGGCGTGCTCGCTCTCGCCGAACTCGTCGACACGGCGACCGCCGAGTGGATCGCGAAGGACGTGTCGTTCGTCTCGACCTCGGTCGATCGGATCACCCCGAAAACCACCCCGCGAGATCTCGAGACAGCGACGACCCTGACCGGCTTCCGTGACAACGCTCCTGTTGTCACCGAACCGTTCAGGGACTGGGTCCTCTCCGGCGGATTTCCGGCCGGCCGCCCCGACTGGGAAAAGGCGGGCGCGCGTTTTGTCGAGAACATCGAGCCGTTCGAGAGACGTAAACTCTGGCTGCTCAACGGGGCGCACAGCCTGCTTGCGTACGCGGGCAGGCTGCGTGGCCATGAGACCGTCGCATCGGCCGTGGCCGATCCCGAGTGTCGTGCCTGGGTGATCGAGTTCTGGGACGAGGCGACCGAGCACCTCGGCGACGGTCTCGATCTCGACGCCTACCGTTCCGCGCTCCTTGACCGCTTCGAGAACGCCCGCATCGAACACCGGCTGGCTCAGATCAGCACGGACGGCGTCACAAAACTCCGGGTGCGAGCCGCCCCGATCATCCTCGCGGAGAGGGCAGCGGGTCGGAGTGGTCATGCGGCTATCCGTGCTGTTGGAACCTGGGTGGCGCTTGTGCTCTCAGGCGCGGATCTCCCGGACGCGTCGTCGGCCGATGTCACCGCGGCGCTCGGCTCAGACGGTGACGCGCTCACCGAGCTGGTGCGCGTCATCGACCAGCGGCTTGTGGACGATGCTGCGGTGCTCGACGGCATCCGTTCCGTCGCCGAACACGCAGTTCCGACGCGCTCCTGACCCGACAAACCCGCCGATAAGCACACTTGCGCCACGATGCTTGGCAACCGCTTGCCAATTGGTGGTAATCGTGCTTGACTTGTCGTCATCACGGTTTCAGGAACCATCACCTGCAGCACACATTTCTCGCAAGGATGCGGTCCGCAACGGCGCGCTAAGGAGGGCATCATGTCGGCATCGTTCGCTCGTGAACCCGCCGCCGTGTCCGTCTTCCGTGCTGTGACCCGGCGCGTATCTCGCGCCCCAATTCTCGGCAACCTCACCACCATGGCGAGCACCAGAAACGGTGAGGTTGCCGATACTCACGAACGGGTACTGAACGCACGTGCCCCCCTCGCAGTCGGATCATCGGACGCGCGGTAACAACTGCCCGTCGGGTAAAGGAGCCCCATGACATCCACGACCACCCCGCCACCCACACCGGTCTCACACGCTTCGCCGGCAACGGGCGCGCTGTCGAAGATCAGCATCATCGGCTATGGCGCTGGAGACGCGGCGAACAACCTGGCGTTCACGACAGCCACGATGTTCCTCCTGATCTACTACACGGATGTCGCGGGGATCTCCGCCGCCGCTGCAGGAACGCTGCTCCTCGTTGTGCGCGTCTTCGATGCATTTGCCGACCTTTTCGCCGGCCGAATCGTCGACCGCACCTACAGCAAGCGGTTCGGCAAGTTCCGTCCGTTTCTCATGTTCGGGTCGGTTCCGCTCCTCCTGCTCAGCGTCGCGACCTTCTCTATTCCACAAATTGGTGAGACCGGCGTTCTCGTCTACGCGTACCTCACATACGCGGCTCTGGGACTGGCGTACAGCCTCGTCAACATCCCATACGGCTCGCTTGCCGGTGCGATGACTCAGGACCCCGGGGAGAGGGCCAAGCTGGCGAGCGCTCGAACCGTCGGAGCCATGATCGTCGGCGCAGCGCTCGGTATCTTCGTCGCACCGTTGATCACCCCTGAAAACGACCTGCAGTCGATTTTCACCTTCATGACGCTCGGCTTCGTTGTCGTCGGCACCGCCCTCTACTTCTTCACGGCGTTTACGGCAAGGGAGCGTGTGAAGCGCGATGTGCCCCACGTCACGATGAAGCAGAGCTTCGCGATTCTTCGCAACAACAAGCCGCTCGTGCTCCTCTGCATCAGTTCATTCGTCTTCCTCACCGGCATGCTCGCTCTCAGCACCGTGCAGCTGTACTACCTGCGCGACGTGCTCAACGCCCTGCCCCTCTACGCACTCTTCTCGGTCATCCAGCTCGTCATGGTCTTCGGCCTCGCCGGATTCGTGCCGAAGATCGTCCGCGTCTTCGGCAAGCGCACCGCGTACATGACCGGCGGCGCTGTCATGGGCGTCGGCGGAGCCATCGTCTTCCTCGCGCCGCCGAGCATGGTCTGGCTCGGTTTCTCCGGACTCGTCGTCTGCCAGCTCGGAATCGTCCTCGTCAACATGCTGGTGTGGGCACTCGAGGCCGACACTGTCGAGTACGGCGAGTGGAAGACCGGCGTTCGCGCGGAGGGCATCGTCTACGCACTGTTTTCATTCACCAGGAAGGCGGGCCAGGCGGTCGGCGGCGCACTCGCCGCATACGCCCTGGCCTGGGGTGGGTACGTCGCGAACGCGGCCGCCCAGTCAGAACCGGCTGTGTGGGGCATCCGCGCCGGAGCCGGACTCATCCCGGTTGTCGCGAGCATCATCGCCATCGCCATTATGTACTTCTACCCGCTGACCGACGCGAAGCATAAAGAAATCGTTGCCGAGATCGCCGAGCGCCGTGACCGGCACGGTGCGGCAACTCCGATCGACCCCTCGCTGTCAACAGCCGCGTTCACAGTGAACCGCGGCCAGCACACGACGCCACCCACCGACTGACCACCACCGATACGCTCGGCGTAGATCCGTTCGCCGTCGCAACGCAGAAGGAAATCAATGAAGATCGAAAAAGCCGACGTCATCGTCACAAGTCCTGACCGCAACTTCGTCACGCTCAAGCTCACGACAGAGGACGGGGTCACCGGCCTGGGTGACGCGACACTCAACGGTCGCGAACTCGCCGTTGTCTCGTACCTGACCGAGCATGTCGTGCCTCTCCTCATCGGCCGCGAAGCCCACAACATCGAGGACACCTGGCAGTTCCTCTACCGCAGTGCGTACTGGCGCCGCGGGCCGGTCACCATGGCGGCCATCGCCGCTGTCGACGTCGCGCTGTGGGACATCAAGGCGAAGGTCGCCGGGATGCCGCTGTACCAGCTGCTCGGCGGCGCATCGCGCACGGGGCTGATGGCATACGGCCACGCCTCGGGCAAGACCCTCCCCGAACTCTTCGACAGCGTGCGCGAGCACCAGGAGCAGGGCTACAAATCGATCCGGATCCAGACAGGGGTCCCCGGGCTGAAGTCGATCTACGGCATCGCGTCAAACGCGACATTCGAGGCGAACAAGGGCGTCCGCTACGACCACGAGCCGGCCCAGCGCGGCGCGCTGCCCAACGAGGAGGACTGGGACACCCGCAGCTACCTGCGGCACGTTCCGACAGTGTTCGAGGCCGTGCGCAACGAGTTCGGCCCGGAGATCCCGCTGCTCCACGACGGCCACCACCGGATGACGCCCATCCAGGCCGCGACGCTGGGGAAGTCGCTCGAGCCGTACGACCTGTTCTGGCTCGAGGACTGCACGCCGGCCGAGAACCCCGAGGCCCTGCGCCTCGTGCGCCAGCACACCACGACACCGCTTGCGATCGGTGAGATCTTCAACACTGTCTGGGACTACCAGCAGATCATCCGGGAACAGCTCATCGACTACGTGCGCAGCGCTGTCACCCACACCGGTGGAATTTCGCACCTCAAGAAGGTCCTCGATTATGCGGCGCAGTACCAGATCAAGTCGGGCATGCACGGGCCGACGGACATCTCGCCCGTCGGGATGGCCGCGGCCATGCACCTCGGCATGTCGATTCACAACTTCGGTATCCAGGAGTACATGCAGCACGGTGAGAAGACCAACAGTGTCTTTGAGCAGTCATTCACCTGGAACGACGGAATGCTGCACCCGGGCAATAAGCCGGGCATCGGGGTGGAACTCAACGTCGACGAGGCAGGCAAGTACCCCTACGAAACCGCATACCTGCCGTACAACCGTCTCGCCGACGGTACAGTTCACGACTGGTAGACGGTAGATTCGGCAAATGTCAGAGCAGACCACGCCCCACATGCAGATCATTGTGATGGGGGTGTCCGGATCGGGAAAGAGCACGATCGGCGCCCTCATCGCCGGTGCCCTCGGGGTGCCGTTCGTCGACGGAGATGCCCTGCACCCGCAGTCCAACATCGAGAAGATGGCTGCCGGGCATCCTCTCGACGATTCCGATCGCTGGCCGTGGCTCGCCCTGGTCGGTCGGACGCTGGCCGATGCCGGCGGCGCCGGCGGGATGGTCATCGCCTGCTCCGCGCTGCGGCGCGCGTACCGCAAGGCGATTCTCGAGAGCGCGCCACAGGCGAGGTTCGTCCACCTGGACGGCAGCCGTGACGTGCTCGCCTCCCGGATCGAGGGCAGGAGCGGACACTTCATGCCGCCGAGCCTGCTCGACTCGCAGTTCGCGATCCTGGAACCGCTCGCCGACGACGAGCCGGGCATCGTCGTCGACATCGACAGGCCGGTCGCGGCCATCGTCGATGATGCCGTCGCGAGGATCCGGGCGGGAGAGGGCGTCCGGGAGGGCGAGGAGGCGCGAGCGGACGAGGGCGCGGCTGGCGCCTGACGCAGCGGGGCGCCCGACGGCGCGGCTGGCGCCTGACGCAGCGGGGCGCCCGACGGATGCTGTAGACTTGGCGACTGAACTTCGGCGAGGGATGCTGTGCGCTCACGGGCACCGCGGCATCCGTTATCGACGCGGTGGGCAAGGCACTTACTTTTCTTACCCAAGAACTGGCTTTTCCTCACGCTGACATGCGTTCGAGTTGAACCGAGGCCGGTCCGCCGCCCTCGCACCAGACCCACGGAGCATAGCTCCGGTAAGCGAAGAGCTGTAAGGCTCACCAAAGGAGAATCACCATGGCTGACGACAACAAAGTAGTCGCAGAAACCCGCACCAAGTTCGGCAAGGGTGCTGCCCGCAAGCTCCGCGCTTCAGGCAAGATCCCCGCCGTCATGTTCGGCCGCGGCACCGAGCCCAAGCACCTGGCCCTCCCGGCGCACCAGATCGGCCTCATCATCCGCAAGTCGAACGCGCTCCTCGAGCTCGACATCGACGGCGTCGAGAGCCTGGCCCTCGTCAAGGACGTCCAGAAGGACCCCGTGCTCCGCATCATCGAGCACCTCGACCTCATCGTCGTCATCAAGGGCGAGAAGGTTGTCGTCGACATCCCCGTCCACATCGAAGGCGAGCCCGCACCGGGCTCGGCTATCAACCGCGACGCGACCACCCTGTCGATCGAGGCTGAGGCGACACACATCCCCGAGTACCTCGTCGTGTCGATCGAGGGCCTCGAGGTCGGCGCTCAGATCCTCGCGAAGGACGTCACGCTGCCGAGCGGTTCCAGCCTGCTCAGCGACCCCGACCTGCTCGTCGTTGCCATCGCAGAGCCTGAAGAGACCGAAGAAGAGGCCGAGGCTGCAGCAGAAGCCGAAGCCGAAGGCGAGTCCGCCGCCGAGTAACCTCGGTCGATAGCCTGACGAGCCTGCCGGTGCGCGATTTTCGAATTGTGGACCGGCAGGTTCGTCGCCTTAACGAAGGCACAGACTCGCTGTCGAAGGAAGGATTCACCGATGTGGTGGAACAGGAAGAGGGAGCCGATCGTGGCTGAGAACACCTGGCTGGTCGTCGGACTCGGCAACCCGGGCCCGGCCTACGCAGGCAACCGCCACAACGTCGGTCAGATGGTCGTCGATGAACTGGCCACGAGAATCGGCACCAAATTCACCAGGCACAAGACGCCGGCGGTCGTCGCCGAAGGTTTCCTCGCCCCCGGCGGACCGAAGCTCATCCTCGCCAAACCCAACAGCTACATGAACCTCTCCGGCGGCCCCGTCGCCGCGCTCCTCAAGTTCTACTCCCTCGACCCGTCGCAGCTCATCGTCGTGCACGACGAGCTCGACATTCCGTTCGACACCCTCAAGCTCAAGTCCGGCGGTGGACACGGCGGCCACAACGGCCTCCGCGACATCGCCAAAGCCGCAGGCACCCCCGACTTCATTCGTGTTCGCGTGGGCATCGGCAGGCCCCCCGGCCGCCAGGACCCGGCGGACTTCGTGCTCAAGGACTTCGGCGCGTCCGAGCGTGCCGCCCTTGGGACACTCCTGTCCGATGCCGCAGACGCCGTGGAACTCATTGCCACAGACGGCCTCGCCGCTGCCCAGCTGAAGGTGCACTCGCCGGCGTGAGGCACCCGGCGGCTCGGCGTGCTGTCAGTGAGCGCGCGTAGACTGATCCGGTGATCCTTTCGGGCTTAATCGCAGCACTTTCGCGCGCCTCCACCTTTGACAACGCACTTTCCTACGCGACCCGTGACGCCGATTTCTCGGTCACCGACGGGTTACGCGCGCCCCTGCTCGCCGGTCTCATCGACGCCAGGAGAAAGTCCGAACGACCGGCATCCCTGTTTGTCGTCACCCCGACCGGTCGTGACTCCGAGTTGCTTCGGGCGGCCATCGGCGATGTTGTTCCGGATGCCACGATCGTCGACTTCCCGGCGTGGGAGACGCTCCCGCACGAGCGGCTGAGCCCGAGCGCCGAGATCGTCGGCAAACGGCTCGCTGCCTTGCGCACCATGAAGCTGTGGCAGGGCGACACCCCGCTGGTCGTCGTCGCGTCGGTACGCGCGGCTCTCCAGCCCGTCGCCGACAACCTCACCGACATCGCACCGATCGAGCTGATCGCGGGTTCCCGGGGCCACGACCTCGCAGCGCTCGCTGTGCAGCTGGTCGATCTCGCTTACGTTCGGGTCGACATGGTGTCCCGCCGGGGTGAGTTCGCGGTGCGCGGCGGCATCCTCGACGTGTTCCCCGCGACAGCGCAGCACCCCTATCGAGTCGAGTTCTTCGGCGACGAGGTGGAGCAGATCAGGGAATTCTCGGTCGCGGACCAGCGGTCGACTCCCGAGGTCATCGAGCGCATCGAGCTGCCGCCGAGCCGCGAACTGCTTCTCTCCGACTCGGTGCGCCAGCGGGCCAGGGAAATGCAGCACGAGTTCCCGAGCATGTCCGGAATGCTCGAGAAGATCGCCAACGGCATCCCCGTCGAAGGGATGGAGTCCCTGGCGCCCGCCCTCCTCGACCGGCTCGTCCCGGTCAGCCACTATTTCCCCGCGGGGACCGCGGTCGCCGTGATCTCACCCGAACGCGTCGCGTCTCGTGCGATCAGCCTGGCCGAGACCAACCGGGAGTTCCTCGCCGCCGCGTGGAGCGCAGCAACGGCGGGAGCGCAGGCGCCCATCGACCTCGCGAGCGGCGAGTTCATCACCCTCGGCGACCTGAGGGACGCCACGAAGTTCACGAGGCCGGGCGAGCCAGCATCTGACCATCCCTGGTGGACGTTCAGCACCTTCCAGCAGGGCCCTGGCGACGTGCTGCCCGAAGAGCGTGAGCTGGACGAACTGCTCACCGTGCGGGTCGAGGCCGAGACCGTCCCCAGTTTCTCCGGCAACGTGGACGGAGCGATCGCCCACGTGGCCGAGCGGCTGCGCGAAGGTTGGACGGTCGCCATCACGGCGCGGGGTGTCGGGCTGGTCGAGCGCGCCGTCGACGTGCTCGCCGAGCACGAGGTCGCCGCCCGCCGGGTGGACGAGTTCCCCGAGTCCCCTGAGCCCGGAGTCGCGTATCTGCTGCAGGCGACGACCGAGTCCGGCTTCGAGCTTCCCGAGATCAAACTCGCGCTGCTCGGTGAGAACGAGTTCTATGGGCGCACCATCGGCTACGACTCGCGGCAGGTCAAGAAGCTCGCATCGAGGCGCAAGAACGTCGTCGACCCGCTGCAACTCAAAGCGGGCGACTACGTCGTCCACCAGACACACGGCATCGGCAAGTTCGTCGAACTCACCCAGCGTGAGGTGTCAAGCGGCGGACGCAACGCGACCAAGACCCGCCGCGAATACCTGACGATCGAGTACGCGCCGTCCAAGCGCGGGTACCCGGGCGACAAGCTGCTCGTGCCAACCGACCAGCTCGACCTGCTCAGCCGCTACGTCGGCGGTGAAGCACCGCAACTGTCGAAGATGGGCGGGAGCGACTGGTCCCAGGCCAAGGGCCGTGCCCGCAAGGCGGTCCGCGACATTGCCGTCGACCTCGTCAAGCTGTACTCGGCGCGCATGGCGTCGAAGGGATTCGCGTTCAGCCCGGACACCCCGTGGCAGCGCGAACTCGAGGAGGCCTTCCCGTTCGCGGAGACGCCAGACCAGCTGACCACCATCGACGAGGTCAAAGCCGACATGGAGCGGCCCATCCCGATGGACCGGTTGCTGTCGGGCGACGTCGGCTTCGGAAAGACCGAGGTCGCAATTCGCGCGGCATTCAAAGCGGTCCAGGACGGCAAACAGGTCGCGATGCTCGTGCCGACGACCCTGCTCGTCAAGCAGCACTTCGAGACATTCTCCGAGCGATTCGCCGGGTTCCCCGTGCATCTCCGGGCACTCAGCCGGTTCCAGACCGCCAAGGAAGCCAAGGAAACGCGTGATGGTCTTGAGCGTGGAACCGTCGACGTCGTCATCGGGACCCACCGGTTGCTCAGCGAGGGCATGAAGTTCAAGGACCTTGGCCTCGTCATCATCGATGAGGAGCAGCGATTCGGAGTCGAGCACAAAGACGCACTCAAGAAGCTCAAGAAGAACGTCGACATTCTCGCCATGAGCGCGACCCCGATTCCGCGCACCCTCGAAATGGCGGTCACCGGCATCCGCGAAATGTCAACGCTCGCCACGCCGCCGGAGGAACGGCATCCGATTCTCAGCTTTGTCGGTCCGTACAGCGACAAGCAGGTCGGAGCCGCCATCCGCCGGGAGCTGCTGCGGGAAGGCCAGGTCTTCTTCGTGCACAACCGGGTCTCGAGCATCAACAGGATCGCTGCTCAACTCGCCGAGATCGTGCCGGAAGCCCGCATCGCCGTCGCTCACGGCCAGTTGTCTGAGGCGACGCTCGAGCGCGTCGTGGTCGACTTCTGGGAGCGCAAGTTCGATGTGCTCGTCTGCACGACCATTATCGAGACCGGTCTCGACATCCAGAACGCCAACACCATCATCATCGACCGTGCCGACAAGTACGGGCTCAGCCAGCTGCACCAGCTCCGTGGCCGGGTCGGCCGCGGACGCGAGCGTGCGTATGCCTACTTCCTCTATGACGAGAACAAGCCGTTGTCGGAGACCGCCCTCGACCGGCTCTCGACCATCGCGGCGAACAACGAACTCGGCAGCGGAATCCAGGTCGCCATGAAAGACCTCGAGATCCGCGGAGCGGGTAACCTGCTCGGAGGCGAGCAAGCGGGGCACATCGCCGGCGTCGGATTCGATCTGTATCTCCGGATGATCGGGGAGGCCGTGAGCGAGTTCCGCGGCGACGTGGCCGAGGGGCAGACCGAGCTTCGGCTTGAGCTGCCCGTCGACGCCCACATTCCCGAGGACTACGTCGACAGCGAGCGGCTGCGGCTCGAGGCGTATCAAAAGCTGTCGGCCGCGAGCGCGCCCGCCGCGGCGGACGACCAGATCGCCCTCGTCATCGACGAGCTGACCGACAGGTACGGCGAGCCTCCGGCGCAGGTACAAAACCTCATCGCCGTGTCGCGCCTGCGCCAGCGTGCCCAGCGCGCCGGACTCAGCGAGCTCGTTGCGATGGGATCGAACCTTCGGGCAGCGCCGGCCAACCTGCCCGATTCGCTGCAGGCACGTCTCAGGCGGATGTATCCGGGTGGCAAGTACCTCGCCCAGGCCAACGCCCTGATCGTGCCGATGCCAGACAAGCACGGCGAGAAGCTCGGCGACGCCGAGCTGATCGCCTGGGTCACGCAGTTCCTCGACGCACTCTTCCCCGTCGCCGATGCGTCGAAGAACGGCGTTGCGACACAGGATGCCGCGGCGACAGCCTGATCGATCACGGTCAGCGAACCAGCAATTTCAGGCACAGATCAGTAGTCTGGCTTTGAGTAGCCAACGGAGGTTCTACATGGCATTTTCAGTCGCGAACGCGAGGGTCCTGGTCACCGGCGGTGCGTCGGGAATGGGCAGGCTGTACGCGGAACGAGCCATCCGCGAGGGCGCCGGATCGGTCACCCTCTGGGACATCGATGCGCTCGCCCTCGACACAACCGCGAGCGAGCTTTCCGGCTACGGCACGCTCGTGCACACCAGGGTGGTCGACGTCTCAAAGCTCGACGATGTTCGGGATGCCGCCCGTCACGAACTCGGGGCGGGCCGGGTACCCGACGTGCTCATCAACAACGCAGGAATCGTGCGGGGAAACGACTATTTCTGGAACACCGACCCGGAGCGCGACACCGAAGCGACGATGCGCATCAACGCGCTCGCCCCGATGCACGTCACGAGGGAGTTCCTGCCGGCGATGATCACCGAGGCCGCGCGTGAGAAGCGCGTTCTCAACGTCGCATCCGCAGCGGGAACACTGTCCAACCCGCGAATGAGCGTGTACGCGGCCTCGAAGTGGGCGCTGATCGGCTGGAGCGACTCCGTGCGCCTCGAGCTCGAGCGCTCCGGAAACCGCCACGTCAAAATCACGACCTTCTGCCCGTCCTACGTTGCCACCGGCATGTTCGAGGGGGCTCGTGGCCCCCTGATGACGCCTGTCCTGCTGCCGGACGTCGCGGTCTCCCGGGCCTGGCAGGCAATGCTCTCCGGCAAGCCGTTCCGGCTGACGCCGTGGACGGTGTCGCTCGCGCGCGGCCTCAAGGGTGTCCTTCCGACCGCGGTCTGGGACCAGGTCGCAGACCGGGTGTTCCACGTGTACTCGAGCATGGACGCATTCACCGGTCACGCCGCGACCCCGGCTACCGCCACCACACCAGCGAAGGAGTCGAGGGCGTGACGCTGACCGAGGCCACCGCATCCGTTTACCGCACAGAGATCCAGACGACCGTCGTGGATCTCCGCCGAACCTTCGACAGCGGGACAACGAAGCCGCTGGCCTGGCGCGTACAGCAACTCCGCGCGCTGCGGCGCATGCTCGTCGAGCGGGGGACAGAGCTCGAGGACGCACTCGGTGCCGACCTGGCCAAGAACCCGACCGAGGCCCAGCTGGCCGAACTCGGACTCGTGATCGGTGAGATCGATTACACCCTCCGTCACCTGCGGTCATGGCTTCGGCCCTCACGCGTGACGGTTCCGGTGAGCGTCGCCCCGGCGTTCGCGAAGGTGATCCGGGAACCCCTCGGAGTCGTTCTCGTCATCGGACCGTGGAACTATCCGGTACAGCTCACACTCGTCCCGCTGATCGGCGCACTCGCCGCGGGCAACGCCGTACTCGTGAAGCCGAGTGAACTCGCTCCGGCGACATCGGCGCTGCTGGCCGAACTTCTTCCGCGGTACGTCGATCCGTCCGCTGTCAGGGTCGTCGAGGGCGGGGTGGACGAGACCACCGAACTGCTCAAGGAGAAGTTCGACCACATCTTCTACACCGGAAACGGGCAGGTGGGGCGTATCGTGGCGCGCGCCGCCGCGGAGCACCTCACCCCGGTCACCCTCGAGCTCGGCGGTAAATCGCCGGTGTTCGTCGACGACGACGCCGACCTGGCCGGAGCGGCACGACGGATCGTCTACGGCAAGATGCTCAACGCCGGTCAGACCTGCGTTGCGCCCGACTATCTGCTGGCGACGAAGGCAACGGCCGCCGCGCTTCTGCCCCACCTGAAGAACGCGATCACCGAGTTCTATGGAACTCGGCCCGAGGAGAGTGTCGATCTCGGCCGAATCGTCAACGGCCGCCACTTCGAGCGCCTCGCCGCTCTGATCGCCGACCGTCCGATCGCCATCGGCGGTGACGTCGACACTCAGTCGCGGTACATAGCGCCAACCGTGGTCGACGGTGTCACGGCGGATGACGCGCTGATGACCGACGAGATCTTCGGCCCCATCCTTCCGATCGTGCACGTCTCCGGTGTCAGCGAGGCAATCGCCTTCATCACCGGGCGCGACAAGCCGCTCGCGCTGTACGTCTTCACCGGGCGCAAGTCGGTCGAACGCCGGTTCCTCAGGGAGACCTCGTCTGGTGCTGTCGGCCTGAACATCCCCGCTGCGCACCTCCTCGTCCCGCGGCTCCCGTTCGGTGGCGTCGGCCCGAGCGGCAGCGGGCGCTACCACGGCAAGTATTCGATCGACACGTTCAGCCACCAGAAGGCCGTGCTCTCGAAGCCGTTGAAGCCGGACACCCTCAGGCTCATCTACCCGCCGTTCACAGACCTGCGCGATCTGCTTGTCCGCACAGTGGTCGCGCGAACCGGACGCTCCCGCCGGTGACCGTCGACAGGGACGCAGCGGGGGGCCACACGCCGGAGGCGCCCGACGGTGACGGATCTGTTGCGCAGATGGCCGCGCTCGCCGCCTCGATGAGCACCGTGCTCGACCGGTGTGTGTGGAGCCAGTCGATGACCCACGAGTCGCTCGTCACCTACCTCGTCGAGGAGAGTTACGAGCTCATCGACGCCGTCGAAGCCGGTGGCAGGGACGATCTGCTCGAAGAGCTCGGCGATGTCCTCCTGCAGGTGGTCTTCCACGCCGAGATCGCGCGTCGCACGCCCGGGGAGGAATTCAGTCTCGACGACGTTGCCCGTGTCGCGAACGAGAAAATGGTTCGCCGGCATCCGCATGTCTTCGGCGACGAAGTCGCCCTCACCGTTGACGACGTCTACCGGGTCTGGCGTGCCGCGAAAGCGCGCGAGAAAGCGACGCGGACGAGCATCCTCGAGGGCATACCCCAGTCGATGCCGGCGCTCGCGCTCGCGGACAAGGTGCTCGGACGCGCGAAGCAGGCCGGGCTGCGCCCGCGGCAAACGGATGCCGTCGAATCGTCTGTTTTTGACGACGAACGAGAACTCGGTGAGCTGCTGTTGTCGATAGCGTCGCGTGCGCAGGAGCAGGGCCTCGACCCTGAGCGCGCCCTGCGCGCGACCTTGCGTGACGTGCAGGATGACCTTCGGCGGGCTGGAGCTGGGAAACCCGCCACGATGGACTCGCCCGACAGCAAGATGCCCGACGCCGACTGACGCCGGCTGACTCTGGGACAGCGCTCAGCCGTGCGGCGGGCCACGGCTTCGGTGCATGCCAGAATTGATGCATGGCTCCTGGCGTAACTCCTCCCCGCGGCATGAGGGATTTCCTCCCGGCAGAGAAGGCGCGGCGAGAACACGCACTCGGCGTCATCCGCCGGGTGTATTCGAACTTCGGTTTCGACGAGATCGAGACGCCGGTTGTCGAGGACTATGCGCGGCTGCACTCCGGCCTCGGCGGCGACAACGAGAAACTGGCCTTCAACGTACAGAAGCGCGGCCTCACGCCGGACGACCTGGCCCAGGCCGTGGACACAGGGGACCTGTCCTCGTTGACCGACCTCGGACTTCGCTTCGACCTCACCGTGCCGCTGGCCCGCTTCTACGCGACGCACCGCGCGGAGCTGCCCCCGGTGTTCCGGTCGATCCAGATCGCTCCGGTGTGGCGGGCGGAACGCCCGCAGAAGGGCCGCTACCGCCAGTTCGTGCAGTGCGACATCGACATCATCGGAGAGGCCGGTCCGCTCGCCGAGATCGAGCTGCTCACCGCAACCGCAGCTGCGCTCCGCGAGCTCGGGCTGACGGGCTGCCGCGTGCGCATCAACGACAGGCGACTGCTCACCGGCATGCTCGACGTGTTCGGTTTTGAGTCCGCCGAGCGGTCACAGGTGCTCATCACGATCGACAAGCTCGACAAGGTCGGCGTCGGGGGAGTGCTCGAGGAACTGCGAAGCCGCGGCGCGACATCCGCCGCCGTTGACGCACTCGAGCTCTTCCTCACCCGGGTCGCCCCCGAGAACCCCGGGCCATTCGGCGAAGCGCAGATTCGTGCCCAGCTGCCCGACGGCATCGACGACGCGGTCATCGCTGAACTGGCGTCCATCGGCGTCGCAGCCGAGCAGGCCGACGCGGCCGCGACCGGCCGCGAGGTTGGGGACGCACCGTTCGTCGTCTTCGACCCGTTCCTGGTGCGCGGCATGGGGTACTACACCGGCCCGATTTTCGAGATCGAGCACCCGGAACTGGGCTATTCACTCGGTGGCGGAGGGCGTTACGACGGCATGATCGGCCGCTTCCTCGGCTCCGACGTTCCGGCTACCGGGTTTTCCATTGGTTTCGAGCGGATTGTGGACCTCATCGAGCTGCCAGAGGCATCCGCCGCTGATTCGCTCGTCCTCGTCTACGAGAAGTCGGTTCCGCCGGTGCGGCTCGTCTCGTTGAAAGCCGAACTGGTGGCCGAGGGGCGCCGGGTACGGCTTGAGCCGCGCGTCAAGAATCTCAAGGCATTGCTCGCCCGGGTCGAGACCGCGGGATTCAGCTCGTTCGCCTTCGTCACCGAGCAAACGGCATCCGTCAGCGATCTGGAGATCAAGCCGCTGGGCTGACACCGAGGAAACGAAGAGGCCGCCGGCCCGGGTGTATCCGGTCCGGCGGCCTCTCTTCGTGTGGCTTACGCCTCCTGCTGGTTGGCAGCGATCATGCGGCGGATGATGAGCGCCGCGGCACCGAGGGCGAGGATCGAGAGGAGCACGATCCAGATCAGCGGTGAACCCACAAGGTTGGCGAGGCTGAATGTCGCGGCCCCGCTGTGCAGCTCGGCGCTGCCATCGTCGATCTGCGTGTTGCCTGCGGCGAGGGATGCTGCTCCGTCGGCGAGGGTTCCCGTGCCGTCGTTGAGCGTCACTGCCCCGTCCGCCAGCTTCGACGTGCCGTCGGCGAGGCTGGTGGAGCCCGCCGACAGTGCCGCCAGGCCCGTGTTGAGCGTGGCGGACCCGGTGGCGAGTGCGTCTGTGCCCGTCGACAGGGTCGCAGCGCCCGTTGCCAGCTTGTCGTTGCCCGCGGAGAGCGTGGATGCACCGGTCTGCAGGGCCGCGAGTCCCGCATTGAGGGTTGT
Organism: Mycetocola sp. Y442; assembly: GCF_056898615.1. Classification (NCBI taxonomy): domain Bacteria; kingdom Bacillati; phylum Actinomycetota; class Actinomycetes; order Micrococcales; family Microbacteriaceae; genus Mycetocola; species Mycetocola sp. Y442. The sequence continues at coordinate 1,048,702 of NZ_JBXHBV010000001.1, read as the reverse complement.
TGCGCCGGTGAAGAGCTTGTTCACGCCGGCGGAGAGCGATGCCGCCCCCGCAGAGAGCGTGACGCTTCCGTCGCGGAGCTTGACCATTCCGGGGAGGACTTCGTTGTTGATGCCCGCGTTGAGCACATCAGCGCCCGCGGTCAGAGCCGGGAGGTTGGTCGCGTAGAGCAGCCCGCCGGACTCGAGGCCCGCCGTTGGAGCTGTTGTTCCGAGACCGGCTGCGATCTGGCCGGCGCCCGTTGCGAGCGCATTCGCGCCGTACAGCAGCCCTCCCGGCGCTTCAGGATCCGGCTGACCATCGGCCTTGAGCGTCGGCGGAGTGTCGCTGAGTCCTCCGGCGATCTGAGCTGCACCACCGCTCAAGGTGGGGAGGCTATGGAGCAGTCCTCCGCGCGGGAGGGTGTCGTACACTCCGGGTGGTGTCGCTCCGAGACCGGCAGCGATGCTGATTGCTCCGGCATCAACCGCGGGGAACTGCGCCATGCCGGCTGCCGCGGGTGCGAGGGCGGTGAGACCATCCGAAACTTTCTTGGCTCCTGCGGAGACACCGTCGGCACCCTTTGCGATTCCCTCCAGAGACAGAATGAGCGCCGGGTCCGCGCCCGGATTCGTCTTCAGTTGCGCGATGAGTCCGTTGAGGTTGGCCGCGACGGATTGCGCACCGGCCGTAACCGAGCCGGCTCCAAGCGTGAGAGTTGGCACGTTTTCGTTCAACGCCGCGGCAGCGGGTGCGAGCAACGCCGTACCCGCTTTGAGGTTATCGGCACCCTTGCTCGCGTCCTCGACGCCCTTGTGGACCGCAGCGACTCCATTCGCAACGTCTACCGCTCCGGGATGTAGCTTCGTTTCGATCGCCGTTTTGATCCGGCCGGCACCGGTCGCGACCTCGACAGCACCCGGGTGGAGCTTCGCCTCGATTGCGTCCTTGATCTTCGCGGCGCCCGCGGAGAGCTGGGTCGCGCCAGGCGCCACCTTGGTGGACAGCCCGTTGTAGAGGGCCTGCGCGCCGGCGTTCAGTGACGTGGAGCCATCGGCGACCTGGCTGGCACCGCCGGATGCGGTGGCGGTTCCTGCGGCGAGTGTCTTACCACCGTCTGCGGCCTTGGTTGCTCCGGTCGAGAGCTTCGCGGCACCGTCAGCCGCCGTCGTCGCGCCATTCGACAGGGTCACGGCGCCATCGGCGGCACTCTGCGCCCCCGTCGCCAGCTTCGCGGCTCCGTCGGCAGCGGTCTGGGCCCCGGTTTCCAGCGTGACAGCGCCGTCAGCAGCGCTCTGCGCGCCCGTTGCGAGCGTCGTCGCTCCGTCATCGAGGTCGCCAGCGCCGTCAGAAAGCTGCGTCGCGCCATCCGCTGCCTTGGACGCTCCTGCTGTCAGCTGCGCGGCCCCGTCGGTGATCTTCTGCGTGAAGTAAAAGAAGAACACGAGGGCGGCAAGCATCAGCGCGGCAAGGACCGCTGTCGAAATCTTCCAGGCAAGCACTGGTGCTTCACCTGACGGGGTTGTTCTGCTCACGAAGGAAACTCCTGTCTGCGGGCGCGCCTCGAAGGCATCGGACAGGGTTCCCGTGTGTAGGGCGGAACTCGAGCTGTCTTCGTTGACGTACCGTCAGTTCGGGTGCCGGAAGAACCGGCGGGGCTGGGCAAGGGCTGTGCAAGGGTCACGCACTGCCAGGCATGGTTTGTGACCGGCTCTCGGGTGGCTCGCATCGACAATGATGCGCGCCCGAGGACGTGGCCCTGGCAGCAGGGCCGAAGCTAACAGTGTTATCGAGGCACGTACATGATGGCGAACATTTGTTGAGGAACTCTACAAAGCATGTGACAGAGCGCGGTCGTATGTTGTGCACGGCCTGCAATTATGACGCCTATGCATGGGCTCGTCGGCAGCAACAGCCCCCGCCGCGGACGAACGCGCATGGCTAGACTGGCAGCGGGTCAACGTCGCTCCACACAATCCACTGGCACCACCTTGAACAGGAGAAATACTGTGGCACTCATTGAGGCTGTAGGCGCTCGCGAAATTCTTGACTCCCGGGGCAACCCGACCGTCGAGGTCGAAGTTCTGCTTGACGACGGAACCGTCCAGAGGGCGGCTGTCCCGTCCGGCGCGTCCACCGGAGCATTCGAAGCGTACGAATTGCGTGACGGCGACGCAGACCGTTACCAGGGCAAGGGCGTCCTCAAGGCCGTGGACGCTGTCCTCGACGAGATCAGCCCGGCGGTGGAAGGTCTCGAAGCAGATGACCAGCGCCTCCTCGACAAGATCCTGATCGAACTTGACGGCACCGATAACAAGGAGCGCATCGGCGCGAACGCCATCCTCGGTGTCAGCCTCGCCGTCGCGAAGGCTGCAGCGGATGCCGCTGACCTTCCGCTCTACCGTTACCTCGGTGGACCCAACGCGCACGTTCTTCCCGTGCCGCTGCTCAACATCATCAACGGTGGCTCGCACGCCGACAACGACGTTGACATCCAGGAATTCATGATCGTCCCGCTGGGCGCCGAGAGCTTCTCCGAGGGCCTCCGCTGGGGCGTCGAGACCTACCACGCGCTCAAGGCGCTGCTCAAGTCAAAGGGACTCGCAACCGGCCTCGGTGACGAGGGCGGTTTCGCTCCCAACCTGCCGAGCAACCGGGCAGCGCTCGACCTCATCGTCGAAGCGATCACCAACGCCGGCTACACCCCGGGTAAAGACATCGCGCTTGCGCTCGACGTCGCAGCGACCGAGTTCTTCAAGGACGGCTCATACACGTTCGAGGGCAAGCAGCTTTCCGCCCAGGAACTGAGCGCGTACTACTCAGAGCTCGTTGCCGCGTACCCGCTGGTCTCCATCGAAGACCCGCTGGAGGAAGAGGACTGGGAGGGCTACCAGCACCTGACCGCCGAGCTCGGCGACAAGGTCCAGATCGTCGGAGACGACCTCTTCGTCACCAACCCCACGCGCCTCGGCAAGGGCATCGACCTCAAGGTCGGGAACTCGATCCTGGTCAAGGTCAACCAGATCGGTACCCTCACCGAGACTCTCGACGCCGTTGCCCTCGCGCAGCGCTCGAGCTACACGGCGATCCTGTCGCACCGCTCAGGTGAGACCGAAGACACGACGATCGCCGACCTCGCGGTCGCGACGAACGCGGGTCAGATCAAGACCGGTGCGCCTGCTCGTTCGGAGCGCGTTGCTAAGTACAATCAGTTGCTGAGGATCGAAGAAGAGCTGGGTGAGTCGGCGGTCTACGCAGGCCGCAGCGCTTTCCCGCGCTTCACGGCGTAATTTTCGGCACTCCCGGTGGCGCAGTGCGCCACCGGGAGTGCTCGTTTTTTCAGCAGGAACAGTACGACAACGCACACGAAAGGCACCGGAACAGTGGCAAAGCGTCCCCACCCGAGCGGCACTCGTGCCGGTCGTACGGCCCGCGCGCCACAGCCCGGTGTGCCGGTGCCCCAGAGCGAAACAGGGAACTGGCTTCGCGGCATCCGTTTTTCAGGGTTCTCCCTCTTGATGATGGGGGTTGTCGTCCTCGGCGTCATCGTCGTCGGGCCGAACCTCAAGGCGTACATCGAACAACGCCAGCAGATTGCGGCTCTCCAGGAATCCGTCGACCAGAACGAGGCCGAGATCGCCGAGATCCGCGATGAGCGCGAGCGCTGGAACGACAGCACCTACGTGATGACCCAGGCGAGGGACCGCCTGTACTACGTCAACCCGGGTGAGATCAGTTTCATTGTGATCAACGACGTCGATGCCGGACTGTTCGGCGACGACGAACCGCAAGTGACCGACAGCCTCACCGAGACCAAGGTGGACTGGGCCCAGTCCATGTTGAGCTCGCTCGTGAGCGCCGGGTACGCGGACGTTGTCTCCGGTTCCGGACAGGGATAATGGAGAGATGACTACTCCGCCTTTCGGGCCCGTTTCGGACGAAGACATCCGGATCGTTTCCGCACAGCTCGGGCGCCAGGCGCGAAACGTCGTCGGAATCGCCGCGCGGTGCGTGTGCGGTGCTCCTACAGTCGTTTCGACCGCGCCGCGACTCGACGACGGCACGCCGTTCCCCACTTTCTATTACCTCAGCCACCCGGCAGCGACCGCTGCAGTGTCGACCCTCGAGGCGACCCAGGTGATGGGCGAGTACAACGAACTGCTCGCGTCGGACGAGGGCGTCCGCGAAGAGTACGCCGCTGCCCATGATGCCTACATCGCCGATCGGGAGAGCATCGCTGTTGTCCCTGAAATCGCCGGGATCTCCGCGGGCGGAATGCCGGTCAGGGTGAAGTGTCTCCACGCGCTCGTCGGGCATGCGCTCGCTGCGGGGCCCGGGGTGAACCCGATCGGAGATCGTGCTCTTGACCGTGCCGAGTGGAGCCCTGACGTCTGCCAGTGCGTCGACTACTCCGTCGAGGTCGCAACCGGAAGGTAATGCTGTGCCGTCGAAGAACCGTGTTCTGCCCGCCGCGCTCGCGGCGCTGTTCGTGTTCGGCTCAGTCACGGCGGGAGTGACGCCCGCTCAAGCGGATCCGGTCAGGGACGCCGAATACTGGCTCGCGAACTACGGCGTCACTGAGGCGTGGAATACCACGCGGGGTGCTGGTACCACGATCGCGGTGATCGACACAGGGATCGCGAACGGACCGGCCGAGTTCAACGGCGCGGTTGTCGCCGGGCATGACGCTTCGGGAGTCGGCAGCCCTGACGGTCGGACCCCCGTCGGTGGCGCTGACGAGAACCCACACGGCAGCTGGGTCGCATCACTCGCCGCCGGCCGCGGCAACGGAGAGGGTAACGGTGTCATCGGCACTGCGCCGGAGGCCAACCTCATTTCGATCTCGGTCGGCTTCCAGTCGAGTGGCTCGACAGTCCCGTTCGCGGACCAGATTGCGGATGCCGTTCGATTCGCTGTCGACAATGGCGCTGATGTCATCAACATGTCGTTGACAACGAACACCCTGGACTGGCCAGAAAGCTGGGACGAAGCGTTCAGCTACGCCAATGAGAACAATGTTGTGGTCGTCGCGGCCGCTGGCAACCGGGGGAGCGGTACCGAGCAGATCGGCGCGCCAGCCACCATCCCGGGTGTCCTCGTGGTCGCTGGAGTCGATCCGTCCGGCGCTGCCAGCTGGAACGCGTCAAGCCAGGGAATCACCCTCGCTGTCGCGGCGCCCAGTGAGGAACTCGTCGGGGTCTCGCCCGATGGATCGTACGTGTCCTGGGCGGGAACCAGCGGGGCGTCGCCCATCGTCGCCGGCATCGCCGCTCTCGTGCGTTCCAAGTACCCGGATATGGATGCCGCCAACGTCATCCAGCGGCTGATCGCCACAGCGACGCCGGCGGCCGACCAGGGCGACGTGCCCAGCCCGATCTACGGATACGGATACGTCAACGCGGCGCGGGCTGTGACGGCGGAGGTGCAACCGGTGGATGCGAATCCGATGGGCGACCTCGCGGCCTGGATCACGCAGCACCGAAAGGCCGAGGCTGAGCCGCCCGAAATCCCCACCGATAAGGGAAGCGTGCCTGCGCTGCCCCCGATCGAAAAGGTGGCGGACGCACACAATCCGTTCCTGCCCACCACCGAATCCCTGCTGTACGTGAGCATTCCGCTCGCCGTCTTCCTCGGAACTGCTACCCTAGTAGTGCTCGGTGCCATAGGCGCCACCCGGCAATTCAAGCGGGTGGCTCGCAGGTAGTAGCCTGTTTGAGTCCTTGCGACCCTCAGTAGGAGAATTCTCACCGTGCCAAAAATCCTTATCGTCGGCGGCGGCTACGCCGGTTTCTATACAGCGTGGAAGCTCGAGAAGTGGCTTCGCCGCGGCGAAGCAGAGGTCACGGTCGTTGACCCGCTTCCGTACATGACCTACCAGCCGTTCCTTCCCGAGGTCGCCGCTGGTTCCATCGAGGCTCGGCACGCGGTTGTTGCCCAGCGTCGTCACCTCAAGAAGACCACGGTCGTCACCGCGAAGGTGACGAACATCAACCACGCCGAGAAGAAGGCGACCATCACGCCGGCCGTCGGCGAGCCGTGGGAATTCGACTACGACGTCGTTGTCGTGACCGGTGGCGCTGTGTCCCGCACCTTCCCCATCCCCGGAGTGGCCGACCAGGCCATCGGGCTCAAGACCATCGAGGAAGCCGTTGCCATCCGCGACCGCGTTCTCGCCAACTTTGACAAGGCCGCGAGCCTCCCGGCCGGGCCGGAGCGGGCGCGACTGCTCAACTTCGTTGTCGTCGGCGGCGGTTTCGCCGGTATCGAGGTCTTCGCCGAACTGCGTTCGTTCGCCAGCTCGCTGCTGAAGTTCTACCCGCAGCTGTCGTTCGACGATGTCGAGTTCCACCTCATCGAGGCGATGGGCCGCATCATGCCCGAGGTCAGCCTCAAGACCAGCCACTGGGTCCTGAAGAACCTCGCGGAGCGGGGCGCACTCGTCCACCTCGACACCCAGCTTCAGTCCGCTGTCGACGGCAAGATCCAGCTCTCCACCGGCGAGACCTTCGAGTCAGACCTCATCGTCTGGACAGCCGGTGTCATGGCGAACCCGCAGATCGTTCGCAACACCGACCTTCCGATTGAAGAGCGCGGTCGTCTCGTCGTCCGTCCCGACCTCCGCGTCGGTACCGCAGACGACATCATCCCCGATGCATGGGGTGCTGGCGACATCAGCGCCGTTCCTGACCTTTCCGGTGGCGGAGTCGGTGGCTTCTGCGTACCGAACGCTCAGCACGCTGTGCGCCAGGGCAAGCTCATGGCCAAGAACATCGTCGCGGTTCTCCGCGGAGAAGAGCCCAAGGAATACCTGCACAAGAACCTCGGAGCGGTTGCCGGTCTCGGCATCGGAATCGGTGTCTTCCAGTCGGGCAAGATCGCGATCAAGGGCCTGCCTGCCTGGGTTGCCCACCGTGGCTATCACGGACTGGCCATGCCGAGCTGGGAGCGCAAGCTCCGGGTTGTCGGCGGCTGGGTCGCCAACGTCTTCCTCGGCCGCGACATCGTTGGTATCTCCGCTGTGGAGCGGCCACGGGCGGCGTTCGAGGAGTTCGCTTCCCGTCCGAAGCCGGCGGCCAAGCCCGCGGACGAGGCTCCCGTTGTCGCTCCCGCGGCACCTGCGGCCGCAAAGCCTGAGCAGGAAGCCGTAGCGGCGTCCAAGTAAGTTCTCTGTCGAAGAGCCCGATCCGTGTCTGGATCGGGCTCTTCGTGGTTAACCCCTGTTCTCGGCGCACCTGCGCTCCCCATAAGCTGGATGGGTACGCCCCCGTAGTCCAATGGCAGAGACAGGCGACTTAAAATCGCTCCAGTGTGGGTTCGAGTCCCACCGGGGGTACTTATTCAACGCCGTTCACATCCGGGCATCCTCGGTTTTCGGCTCGTCGGTCCATGGCAGACTGCTGGAAATGACGATTACAAGTTCCCCTTGGGTGCACCCCGAGGCCAGCCAATCGCAACTCCACCTCGACGCCGTACCCGAGGACGTCCTGCACGCGTTGGCAGCAGGCGAATCCGCCCCGTTCGATTCTCGCTTCGTGTCGCCGTATCTGGCGGGTCCTGAGTGCCGGAGCCTGTGGCGCATGCGGAGCAAACAGATCGCAGATACGCCGACGGATGCCCCGTGGATTAGCCGATTGATGGTCGACCCTCGTGTCACATCGCCGGTAGGTGTAGCGGGCTTCCACGGCGCACCCGACGAGGCGGGCATGGTGGAGGTCGGCTATCGAGTCGACCCTCTACTGCGTCGACGAGGCTATGCGAGGCGTTCGCTGGAGACGCTGCTTGCTGTTGCGCAGGGCCATCCTGAGGTGCGTACGGTCCGTGCCAGCATCAGTCCGGAGAACACTGCCTCGCGAGCCCTTGTCAGCAGCTACGGGTTCGTTGAGACGGGGGAGCAGTGGGACGAGGAAGACGGACTGGAGATCGTCTTCGAGCTCTCTGCGTCAGCCGCGCGGCCGTCGTAAGAACCGTCCGGTGCGTGTCTACATGGCACGTTCTTGCACGTGGTAGCTGTGCTGGGTTATGTTTGCGGGCTGCCCTCTTCGACCGAAAGGGGTACAGCCGAAGGCTCGGAGAACACCTGATGAAAATCGAGAACAAATCGATCCGGGAGGATGTCAGGTCCCTGGAACTCGTCGGCGGCCCTGAACCACTCCACGTCGAGCTGCGCGACTACGACCCGCTGTGGGCTTCGGACTATCTCACGCATCGTGCAAACATCCTTCAAGCGCTGGCAGGGGAAGACATTGATGTCGAGCACATCGGGTCAACGTCGGTCCCTGGCCTCGCAGCGAAGCCGATCATCGACATCGTCGTCGTGGTCACCGACATCACCGCCGAAGAGAACTATCTCGACCAACTGGTGGCGGCGGGTTACGAGTTGCGCACCCGAGAGCCGGGCCATCGCCTCGTCCGCACCCCCGGTCGTGACGTGCACGTGCACATCTACGAACGGGGCGCCGTCGCGGTATCTGAATATCTACTTCTGCGCGATCACCTCCGGTCTGACGCTGAGGATCGAGCCCTGTACGCCGACGTCAAGCAAAGCCTGATGACCCGGCGGTGGAACGATTCGAACGACTACGCCGCGGCGAAATCCGACGTCATCGCGGCGATCAAGGATCGTGCGAGGGCTGCGCGAGCGTGAGCCCGGAGACCCCAACGGCCCCTCTGTGGGACGGCCACAGCGTCAGCGACGTCCTCGACCGATTGCGCGCGCATCTCGAGATTTCAAGCGACGTCTCCACTTAATCCGGCGGCCCGTGGCCACGTGGGATCCGTGCGCTGACACTGCCGTTAAACGGCGGGCTCGATTATCCTCGGCGATGAGCAGTTCAAGCAAAAACTGGTCTGGCTGAGCGTCGGTCCGGCGAAGCATGCAGCGCATCAATGGAGAGCAACGAGATGAGACCGCTTCGATACTCGATCAACGTCACACTCGATGGCTGCTGCCATCACGAGGCAGGGCTCCCGCCGGACGAGGAGTCGATGCGCTACTGGACCACTGAGATGGAGCGAGCCGACGCCCTGCTGTTCGGCCGGGTGACCTACGAAATGATGGAGTCGGCGTGGCGGAAGCCGGCCACTGGCATGTGGCCTGACTGGATGGATGACTGGGAGAAGCCATTCGCCGAGACCATGGACCGGGCGAAGAAGTACGTCGTGTCGAGCACGCTGAGCGGAGTCGATTGGAATGCTGAGCTGGTGCAAGGCGACCTGGCACAAGAGGTTCAGCGGCTCAAGCAAGAGCCAGGCGAGGGCTTGTGGGTTGGTGGCGTGACACTTCCCTTGGCATTGGCAGACCTGGGGTTGATCGACGAGTACGAGTTCCTGGTGCAACCGGTCCTTGCCGGCCACGGCCCGACGCTGCTCGCCGGTCTGCGCGAGCACATCCAGCTCGAGCTCGTAAATCGCCACGAGTTCCGCTCGGGGGCGGTCGCCCTTCGATTCCGACCACGCGAGTAATTCGCCCGTCGGGCCGAGACATCCGGCCGCTCAGGGCAGTGTGACAACGACCTTGCCCGTGCCGCTCTCGGCCTGCGTGTGCGCCGCGACGACGTCAGCGAGGGAGAATTCGTGGTCGACGCGGGGCATGTACAACCCGTCTTGCCCGAGCGCGGCTGCGTATCGCAGGAGGGCCGAGTCGTTGCGGGCGTCGATTTTCCTGAGGCCGAGTTGCGCGGCCCCCTGGTCGTCGATGACGGTCACGACCTGCGAGGTGTCGCCGACGATGCTCAGCAGATCCGACAGTGAGTCGGACGGGGCTGAATGCAGGACTGCGTCCACGCCGTCTGGCGCGAGGGCGGCGACGCGCTCAGCGAGACCCGGGCCATACGTCGTCGGGGTAACACCGAGCGACTCCAGGAACGGATGGTTGCTCTCGCTCCCCGTGCCGATGACGGTGGCGCCGGCGGCGAGGGCGAATGCTGCGGCTGCGCTGCCCACGGCGCCTGAAGCGCCCTCGATGAGGAACGTCTTACCGTTCAGGTCGCCCAAAGCGTCCATAACGCCCGCGGCGGTGGCGGACGCGAGCCCCGCGGCGGCGGCCTGCGCCGTCGACCAACTGTCAGGGACGGCGCTCCAGGCAGTCAGGACCGCAAACTCGGCGGTGGTGTCGCTGACTCCGCCAAGGCCGAACACGACGTCACCGACCTGTGTGCCCGTTACACCCGGACCGATTTCGTCGACGACACCTGCGGCGTCCCTGCCAGGGATCGCGGGCAGGGACAGGGGCAGGAACGGCGCGAGATGACCGGCCCGCAGGAGAACGTCGATGGGATTAACGCTCGTGGCGTGCACTCTGATTCGAACCGAGCCCTCGGCGGCATGAGGTTCCGGCGCGTCCTCGACGGCGAGAACGCTGGGGGCTCCGTACGAGTGGAAACGGGCAGCGCGCATAGGAGTTCTGCTTTCTGGTGGGAACGATGCAGCAGATACTTGCTGCGGAAAGGAACTCTATACCGGAATTACTTTCCGTGGCAAGCAAAGGTAGTATGTGATCATGTCTGAAGCAGATCACCTCTCTCCGCAGCAGGACCGAACGTGGTCGCTTTTGGTGGGCGTCATGATGTGGTTGCCGGCGGAGCTGGATACCTATCTGGAGCGGTCCGCGCAACTCAGCCACGCTGAGTACGGGGTGCTGCGCTGCTTGTCAGTCAGCGAGGACCGCGAAGTCCACATGAGCCGCCTGGCTGCCACCGCCAGCGTGACACCGTCGCACCTGTCCCGGATCGTCGGCCGGTTGGAGAAACGCAACCTCCTCACCCGCAGCGCGGACCCGGTGGACGCGCGCAAGACCCGTGCACGGTTGACGCAGTCAGGGGCGCGCCTTGTCACCGAGGTGGAGCCCGGATACGCCGCGGAAGTCCGTGCCCGGGTGTTCGAGCTTCTCGAGAACCGGCAGACCGAGCAACTGGAGGACCTCGCCGAAGCGATCCTCACGCCGCTCCGACCGGAGTGCGTGGATCTCCTGCCGCCTCGATCAGCGCGCTCAGAGTCCCGCTAGCTATCCCGCCGGATTCTTGTGAGCCAGTCCGCGACGAGGGCCGAACACAGGTCGCGCTGTTCCAGAAGGATGTTGTGACCTGCGGCATCGAGCGTGGCGAACGACGCACGCGGGTAGTGATCGAGCCGGTTCCAGGCATCCGTATAACCGACCACGTCGTCCTGCCGGCCGGTGATGTGCAACGTGGGCTGGACGAAGGGTTCGGGGTGGGCGTCTTCGGGTTCGCGGTCGAAAGAGTAGTGTTCCGCAATGCGATCGAGGGCACGATGATCGGCGCCGTCGAGGCCGGGCAAAATGTGCTGCAGGAACGCTCGTGCGTCATCCGTCGATTCGACGACGGCGTCCTCCCGGTACTGGTCCAGCGCTCGACCGAGAAGCGGCACGATGCGGGGGTCCTCTGTCAGCACCGTTCGCGGCGGCACGGTTCGTTCGCCGCGCTGTGCGATGAAGACGCCCGCTATGGTGGCCAGTCCGAGAACCTGCTGCCGGAGTTCGTGAGCGACGTAGCGGGCGATCATCCCTCCGAATGAGTTCCCCAGGATGGCAAACGGCTCATCTCCGACGCGGGCACGGATTTCCTCGGTCACCGCGGCCGCGACGTCCTGGGAGCTGCGCACCGCCCCCGCCGGCGACCGGGTTGCGCCGGGGAGATCGAGGTACAGGCGCTGCCACTGTCCGGAGCGCTCGAACGTCGGCTCCAGTGGAAGTAAGGATCGATGATCCAGACCGAATCCGTGGAGGAGCACTACCGGGTTGCCGGTACCTGTCTCATGAGCAAACACGACTCGACACTAGCGGTGAACGCTCGGGTTGCAGCACCCGGAGCCGTCAGAAGGTGAGAAGGACTTTGGTCGCTCGGCGTTCGTCCATCGCCCGGTAGCCCTCGGCCGCATCTTCGATCGGGAGCGTGAGATCGAACACCTTCCCCGGGTCGATGCTGCGGTCCCAGATCAGCTGGATGAGGTCGGGAAGGTAGTGGCGAACCGGGGCCGGACCACCGTGCAGATGAACGCTGCTGAAGAACAGTTGTAAGCCGTCGAGCTCGACTCCGTGCGAGACACCGACGTATCCGACGTAGCCTCCCGGGCGCGTACTGTGAATCGCCTGCCACATTGATTCCTGGGTCCCAACCGCCTCTGCCGTGCCATGGGCGCCATAACCTTCGGTGAGTTCCTTGACCCTGGCCGCACCGGCGTCGCCCCGTTCTTCCACGATGTCGGTTGCACCGAAGGCGGTGGCCAGGTTCTGACGGTCGGGATGACGGCTGAACGCGATGATCCGCTCCGCTCCGAGCAGTTTCGCCGCGAGGATCGCCGAAAGGCCAACCGCACCGTCACCGACCACGGCAATGCTCCTGCCGGGTCCGGCACCAGCCGCGGTCGCGGCATACCAACCGGTGCCAAGCACGTCCGACGCGGCCAGCAGCGACGGGATGAGGTCACCGTCCGGCTGGCCAGGGGTGGCGACCAGGGTTCCATCGGCCAGCGGAATGCGCGCGAGTTCGGCCTGGGTGCCGATTGATCCCATCATCACGTTGTGTATGCATCTCGACTGGTACCCGGCCAGGCAGATGTCACAGGTGTTGTCGGATGCCACGAACGAACCGACGACGAAGTCACCGACCCTGACGTTTTTCACGGCCGACCCGATCTGCTCGACGACGCCAACGTATTCGTGCCCCATCGCCTGGGGAGTGGTGAAAAGGGGCTCCTCGCCGCGGTATGGCCAGAGGTCGGAACCGCAGATGCACGTAGCGGACAATCGGATGACTGCGTCGGTTGGCTCAATAATCCGGGGTGGCTCGCGCTCTTCGGTTCGAACATCTCCTGGTCCATACATCATTACGCCACGCATACCGTCTCCTCTGTTCCAACGAGTCGTGGCCTCAGTAAAAGGCGCGACCCGCTTGTGGGGAAGGGCCCTTTGTGAGGTCGATGGGAGCGCGGAGTCCGGCGGCCGCGCCTCGCTGCGTGACACCGTGACGCCGCACCACTCGCCTTCCGGATCCGTTGCCGGTAGACCTGTGGGCAGGAGTGTCGACAGATGGGGCGAGGTAATGCGCGGTAACGACGTCGTCGCACTCTTCCAATCGGTCGCGCAGGCGGGGATCAGCGTGTGGGCTGCAGGGGGCTGGGCGGTCGATGCGGCAGTGGGTCGGCAGACCCGCGAGCACGGCGATCTGGACCTCGCTGTCGATGCCCGCCACCTTCGCGCGCTTCTCTCGCTCCTCACCGGCGAGGGTTTCGTCACGACCGTCGACTGGTTACCCTCACGACTCGAGCTCACCGCAGTCGACGGAAGACGAGTGGACCTGCATCCTGTCGAGTTCGCGCCCGACAACAGCGGGGTCCAGAGGGGGCTCGCGGGCACGAGCTTTGTGTACACCGCGGACGGATTCACGACGGGAACCGTCGAAGGGGTCACTGTGCCGTGTCTCTCCGTCGAGCAGCAGTTGCGTTTCCGTCAGGGGTACCAGCCGCGACAGGTTGACGTGCACGACTTGAGGATTCTCAACGAGCTGAAATCTGAGCGCTGAATCGCTCGGCGAGCGACACACGCCCGTTACATTGAGCACATGGAGATCATTTTCGTTGGGATCGTACTGGTAATCGTCGGTACGGCGATCAGCGTCACCGGTTCCTTGCGACGGATAGCGGATGCGACGGAGAAGACGGCAACGGATGTGGAGACACTGCTGTCGGAGTTCCGAAGAGCCGATCAGCGTCGCTGAGGGTTGTGGCCTGGCGTCGGTGCCTAAAGCTCGTCACTGATCCGCCCCCTGCGCACCCGATCGAGAATCCCGCGACAACCGGGGCCAACGCGAACGGGACGACGCCGAGCGCGGCGATTGCGAACCAGCCGCTGACGTCGGTGACGGTGAGCGTGGCCCATTGCTCGCCGAGCGCCCACTGGGCACACAGTTGAAACATCGCGTGGAACCCGATGGTGGCGAAGACAGTCCCCGTGACGTGGCGCAGGTAGCCCAGCGTCAGTGAGAAGACAAAGAACAGCAGCACGCGGTCGAGAGTCGGCGCCGCACCGACGATGATGCCGGCTACGCAGAACAGTACGGCCTGAACGACGATCGTCAGCGAGATCGGCAGGCGCTCGGACAACACCCGGAACAGGTATCCGCGAAAAATCAACTCTTCGGGAATTGCTTCGTAAAGGATCACGAGCGCCAGAATGACCAGCCCCTGGCCGAGCACCATGAGCGGGGTTCCGGTCACCTCCAGTTGGGCGAGATTGAATCCGACTACGACGGATGTGGCGAGGGCGAACGGGACGAGATAGCTGAGCGCCCCGACCGACAGAGCCCAGAGTGCCCCTTTCCGGTAGCCCAGCTCGTAGTCCGAGGGCTGTGTTCGCTCCCAACGCAACAGCGCGGCGAGTCCTACGACGACCAGGACGAGGGTGAGTCCCGCACGAACGATGTGCGAGAAAAACGAATATTCCGGCCCGAACAGTGCGTCAGCGGCGATCCTGACTGACAGCCAGGCCAGGCACGCCAACAGGAACCCCGCGGTGATCCGCGCCCACCAGGGCCTGGGTGACAGCGTCGGAGGCCTGTCGCTGCCTTCCGCGGAATGGGGCGACAGCGGGGATGCACGCTCGGTGGGCATATTCTCGTATCCTTCGTCGTTGCGCCCATCATGACGGAACAGAAAGGGCCTCGGAAAGGGTTCTTTCCTGGTCGCCACAACACGGGTCGCAGTTGCGCGCCCGTTCAGTCGGGTCTATAACTGGGCACATCGTCACCAAAGTCGCACCCAGCCCGTCTTGTCGGAAGGGATATGGCTATGTCGAACCTGACAATAATCGAACAGTCTCCGGATCCCGAACAAAGCAAACTTGACGGGCGGCGACCTTCGATAGCGGAACGCATCCGCTCCATGGGGCAAGTCAGGGTCGGCGCGTTCCTGCTCCTCGGCGCGACGGTCGCCGCTCTCGCGTGGGCCAACCTCTCACACGGGTCTTACGACGGATTCTGGGACACGCACCTTACGCTGAGCGTCGGGGATCTTCAGCTGGACTTCACGCTTCACGCGCTTGTCAACGACGCCCTGATGGCGATTTTCTTTTTCTCGGTCGGCCTCGAGGTGCGGCGGGAATTCACGATCGGCGAATTGACAACGTGGTCGCGTGCCGTTGTGCCCGTGGTGGCGGCGCTCGCCGGTTTGACGCTGCCGGCGCTCCTGTTCGTGCTGGTGAGCGCGGGATCGGGGTACGAGCAGGCCTGGGGAATCGTGATCTCCACAGACACCGCTTTCCTCGTCGGTGCGCTCGCGCTGATCGGTCCGAAGGCACCGGGACGATTGAGGGTTTTCCTGCTGGCGCTGGCCGTCGTCGACGACATTGGAGCGCTCAGCATCATCGCCCTCGTCTACACGGATAATTTCAACCCGGTGCCGCTCCTGATCGCCGCGGTCGGTCTCACGGCGGTCTACTTCACCAGATACCTGCAGAGTGCCCGCGGCCTCGTCTATGGTTCACTCGCCATCGCCGTGTGGTTGGCGTTCCTCGCTTCGGGCGTGCATCCCACTCTCGCCGGGGTCGCGATCGCGCTCCTGGTACCGGTGTACCGGCCGGACCGCCGCGAAGTGGAGCACGCGCTTGATCTCGCACGAACCTTCCGGCAGTCACCCAGCTCGGAGTACGCGAGGGCCGCTGCCAACAGCCTGCGCGAGTCGATCTCGATCAACGAGAGACTTCAGTCGAGCACCGCGCCGTACATCGCGTACGTCGTCCTTCCACTCTTCGCCCTGGCGAACGCCGGTGTGCAGCTGAACCCGGAGATCCTTGCTGCAGCTGCCATGTCGCAGGTGACGTGGGGCATCATCATCGGGCTTGTCGTGGGGAAAATGGTCGGCGTCTTCGGTTCGACCGCCCTCATGCGTCTTCTTCGGGTCGGCGAGTTCGGCCCAGGACTGACCCTCGACCGCCTGGCGGGAGGCGGTGCCCTCAGCGGGATCGGTTTTACCATCTCTCTCTTCATCGTCGCCCTCGCGATCGACGAAGAGGCCGTGCAAAACGAAGCTCGTGTCGGCGTGCTTACGGCATCCGTTATCGCTTTTATTCTCGGCGCCTTGATTTTCCGGATCTCTGATCGTCTCCACCCGTCGGAAGAGATCGGTCGCACGCTGGTGCGCCCGGTCGACCCCAGGCGTGACCACATCTTCGGTCCCGCAGATGCACCCTTCACGCTGGTCGAGTACGGTGACTTCCAGTGCGGGTTCTGCCTTAAGGCCACGGGCTCAGTTGAAGAGGTGCATCGCGAACTTGAAGGCCGCTTTCGCTACGTATGGCGTCACGCTCCCTTGACCCGTTACCACCCGAACGCCCTGGCTGCGGCGGAAGCGGCCGAGGCGGCCGGGCTGCAGGGGAAGTTCTTCGAGTTTGAGCGGAGCCTGTTCAGCGATCAGGAAAACCAGCTTCCGTCACACATCATCCGGCGTGCCCAGGAGCTCGGCCTGGACGTCGAGCGGTTCGAAAGGGACCTGCGGTCCCCGGCGGTCGCTGCCCGGGTTCGTGACGACATGCTCGACGCCGAGGCGATGGACATTACCGCCGTCCCCACCTTCTTCGTCAACGGTCGTCGCCACACCGGCCCGTACGACGCCCAATCCCTCATCCGGGCCCTCGAGCAGAGCGCTCAGGAACCGCAGCCTGGCTCCCTGGGCTAACCGACCCTGGCCTCTCCAGAAACTGGTATTTGCGACCCGTGCGGACCGGTGGTGCCCGGCGTAGACTCACGCGCACCAGATCGTGAGGAGGCGAGCGTGGACATCGAAGCGGCGGTAGCGGGGCACTACAGTTCGGGCCAGCTCGAGGATGTCATTCTCGAGGCGCTCCGTGAAGCCGGCTTCGATCCCGACCACTTGGATCCCGGTGACCTGTTTCCGGTCGACGAGCTGCACGTCGGGGGCGCCGTAGCGGCGCACGAGCTCGCGGAGGCTGCCGGTATCGCCCGAGGTATGAGCGTGCTCGATGTCGGGTGCGGCATCGGCGGGCCAGCCCGGCTCTTCGCCTCGCAGTTCGGGGCGGAGGTGGTCGGGGTAGATGTCACCGACGAATTCATCCGAACGGCGATCTCGTTGACCGAGCGCTGCGGGCTCGGCGACGCAGTGACCTTCATGACGGCAAGCGCGCTCGCCCTTCCATTCGAGGCGGAGGTCTTCGACCGCGCCACCCTCCTTCACGTTGGGATGAACATCGACGACAAAGCCCGGCTCTTCGCTGAGGCGTTCCGTGTGCTGAAGCGCGGGGGCGTGTTCGCTGTCTTCGATGTGATGCGCATGAGCGAGGGCGATGTCACTTATCCGCAGCCCTGGGCGTCGGATGCCGTCATCTCGTTCCTCGCGACACCGGTGTCGTACGGCGAATTGGGGGTCGCCGCCGGGTTCAGCGTGGGGGCCAGCCGGGACCGGCGTGAACTCGGCATCGAGTTCCTGACGAAGATGCAGAGGGCCGCAGCCCAGGGCGCGGACGCACCGGGGCCGCCCCGGCTCGGGCTCCCGCTCGTGCTCGGACCGGATGCCGGGAGGCGGGTGGGAAACTTGCTTACCGCCGTGCAGGCTGGTGTGCTCGCGCCGGTGGAGATCCTGTTCAGGAAGTCGTGAATGACGGCTATTTCGCCTGGTCGTAGCTCGAGACCGCAACGACGGTCAGCGCGAAGTTCACCGGAAAGCTGCCGAAGAGGAGACGGCCGGCGTCGTCCGCGGCCGAGGTAACGGCCTCCGCAACCGCGTCAGCCAGGTGTGCCGGGCTGTGCACGATCACTTCGTCGTGGAGGAAGAACGCGAGGTGAGGCTCGCCCCTTTCGTCGGCGAGTGCCCGAAGACGGATGCGAAGCCCTGCCATCCAGCAAAGCGCCCACTCCGCGGCCGTGCCCTGGGCGACGAAGTTGCGGGTGAACCTGCCCCAGTCTCTCGCCAGCTGCCGGGCGCGCCGCTCGTCGGCCGCGCCGGACTCGGACCCGGTCGCTGCGCGCTGTGCCGCCTGCCAGTCGGCACCGGGGTGTGGGGAGCTGCGGCCGAGCCACGTGCTCACCTGGTCGCCGCGTTCGCCTGACCGGGCGGCCTGTTCCACCAGTCCGATCGCCAGCGGATAGGCCCGCATGAGCTTCGGCATCAACCGCGCGCTCTCGCCCGTGGTCGCGCCGTAGAGCGCACCGAGCATCGCGAGCTTCGCATTCGCCCTCGTGTCGACGACCCCGGCGTCGACGAGTCCCTGGTAGAGGTCGCCCTGACGGCCAGCCGCAGCCATCTTCTCGTCGCGCGACATCGCGGCGATGATTCGCGGTTCCAGTTGCGCGGCATCCGCAACCACGAGGGTCCACCCCTCGTCGGCCATCACCGCGCCGCGGACCTGTGCCGGCAGCTGCAGTGCACCGCCGCCCCGGGTCGCCCAGCGGCCTGTAACGACACCACCGACCACGTACTCGGGGTGGAACCGTCCATTCCGCACCCAGGTGTCCATCCACGCCCATCCGTTGGCGGAGTTCAACCGTGAGAGCTTCTTGTATTCGAGCAGGGGTTCGACGACCGGATGCGTCTGCGAGCGAAGTTCCCATTTACTCGTGCTCGTGACCGAAAGGCCCGCACGTTTGAGGGCGCGCAGGAGGTCCTGCTGCGAGTCGGGGTTGAGCCCGGGGGATTCCAGGAGCGCGCGGATGGTGTCGGAGAGAGCCTCGAGCTTCTCAGGGCGCCCACCAAACAGAGGACGGGGTCCGAGAAGTTCCGTCAGCGCCCGGTCGTGGACATCGGCACGCCACGGCAACCCCCGTGCCCTCATCTCCTCTGCAATCAGTGCGCCGCTCGATTCCGCGGCGAGGAGGAGCTGCAGCCTGGCCGCCGCTGCCGGCTCGGTCTCGGCTATGACATCGAGGGTCGCACGCTGGAGCGCGTACTCCGCCACAGGGTCGCGACCCCTCGAGTCCCCGGGCTCGTCTGACGCGTCGGCGAGGTCGGTCATGTCGTCAAAGAGCATCGTTCCGACGGCGACCTGTTCGGCCGGTGAGTCGTCCCACGCATTGAGTGCTGCCCGGGCGAGGCCGGTATCGCGCGCCGCCTCGGCACGGCGGAGGATGCCGTGACACAACCGGAGGTCGTGGCAGCGCTCAACGGTGATCCCCGCGTTCAGCAGCACCGGATACCAGAGCGCGGTATCCTCCCACACCCAGCGGGGCCGGCTCTTTTCTCGCCGCGCAACTTCGGGAATGAACTCGTCGCGGGATAACGTCACTGCGCTCACCGTTGTACCCGACGAATCGACTTCGGTGAGGGTCACCCGGCCGGTGGGGGACCCGCCGAGCACGATGAACATGATCTCATTCTGCCGGTACCCGCCGACGCCGGTCGCCAGAGGGCGTTCGGGCGCGCGAGAGGGTCAGCCGGCGGAGAGATTCGGTGTGACGACCCGTCGCCACAGCCAGAGCGAGATTCCGACGGCCCCGAAGGTGAGGAGAACGACGAGGACAGCGATTGCCGCGACCTGCTCCTGCCATGCATCGAGCGTCGGACTGAGGAACGCGAAAAGCACGGTGAACACAACGAGGGCACTCGTGAACCAGGCTGGCCGCGACCAGTTGAGGACGGCCCGGCCACTCAAATCGCTGAGCGGAACCATCATGATCGCCGCCGAACCGAGGGCTGTCATCGCAACGATGTTGACCAGTTCAGCTGCGAACGAGCCCGCAAAACCAACGGGTGTTCCGATCAGTGTGGTTGCCAGCCAGGCCCCGAGACCGATCGCGAAAACCGCACCGATCCGGGCAAGGCCCAGCTGTCCGCGGTCCCGGCGGCTTCCGTTCTGCAACCCGACGACGAACAGCAGGCCGAACAGGAACGCTGGCTGGAGTTCCGCCACCCTGGAAACCAGAGCGAGAGCGGCGACGACCGGAAACGCGAGCAGCGACAGTCGCTGGGAGGGACTGCCGAGCCGGCGCCAGGCGGCAAATCGGATGGGGACCCAGGTGGCAGCAGCGTTGACGATGACCAGTGCCACCACGGATGCAACGAACACACGAAGGTAGACCGGCTGCCCGTCTACCGGGCGGGCAAAGAGCACGATTGCGCCGGCGACGCTGAGGGCAACGATGGTTCTGACCCTGGCGCCCGGCGATCCCAGGAGGGGATCGGGATCGTCGTGGGTTGGCGTGCGATTTCGTCCGGTGAGCGGAGCTCGGGCCGCGCCGTTCGCGCGCGGCCGCCCCTTCGTCAGCGTCGTCGCGAGCATGCGCGCGGGAACCAGCAGGAGGCCGATGGCCAGGATGGCGAGGAGAACGGCGCGGAGCCACGTGAGGTCGGTTCCCGGTCCGATCGCGCTCTTCACCGCTGTTGTGAATGGCGTCTTGTCTGCCCACAGTCCTTCGGGCGCTGGCGGCTGGGCAGGAATTGCGCCGGATTCAGTCGGCGCAGCGGATGGGACGGGCACCACCGGTGCGGGCGCCGGGCTCTGCGCGGGCGCGGTTGCCGGCGGACGCGAAGTCGATGGCGTCGACGCCGCTTGCCCGAATGAGATTTTCAGCGGAGGCGACCCGACGCCCGTGTTCGATGCGGCATCGCGTTGGTATGCCGTGATTGTCGCGTTCCCCGCAGGCATCGCCGCGCCAGTGCAACTCCACTGCCCGGCAGACACGAGCACGTCGGCGCAGAGCACGATATCGGCTCCGGATGCCGTCACCGCGAACACTGTGACTGTCGCCCCGGTTTCGCCGGTACCCGCGTACGCGGCCGGGCCGGCGGGAAGAGTTGCACCCGCCTCCGGCGTGGTTATTACGGGAGCGGGGGGTGGATCACGATCGAGCGTGACTCGCACCGGCTCGCTCGCCGCAGACCCGCCGGGGCCGCTGAACGGGGTGGACTGGGTAGCGCTCAGCCGCAGCACGCCGCTGGGGATCTCCGCCGGAAGCATGTATGCCCAGCTCCCGCCGCTCGACACTGGGGCTGTCCAGGATCGTCCGTCCGAAGTGCGCAGCGTCACCGTCGCTCCCGGGTAGCCCGACCCCTCGAGTAATCCACTCGAGAGCTCCGAGCTGCGGGAGTTGATGGTCGGAGGCAGGAGTACCCGAATCGGCGTGCTCGATGTCGACGGTTCGAATCCGGCCTGGAGCTGGACCGCCGTCAGCCTCACCGCCGGGCCCTGCGGGATCGAGGCCACGGTGCACGAGAAAGTCGTCGAATCGTCGGCGCGAACGATGCAGACGGGGTTGCCGCTGTCGCCGGCGTGCAGCTGGATCGTCGATCCGGCGGCCTTGGTGCCAGACACCGTAAACGGGACGGAGTCGATGAACTGACCGTCAACCGGAGAGATGAGTGTGACCGGGGCTGCAACGGGCGGCGGGGAGGGGGCGGGCGGCGCCGGCTCCGCGAACGCGGGCGCCGGGCCAAGGGCGGCGAAGAGCGAAAGGGTGAGCGAGACGACGATCGTCGCAACGAGTCGCGCGCGTCCCGACCCGGGGGATCGCGGAAGCCGCCCTGTCGACAACGCCGACGAGCCCCCCGGTTGCTGTGTTGCTGAAAAGATCCCCACCTTCCTCCCATTTGAAGCCGATTGCCCCGACAAGTCAACAGCGCCACACCCAGTTGGAGGGCCTTTCTCAGATTGTGCGGCATCCGATTCGCCGGGGTCGGCATACTGGGTATGACGGGGAGGATTCAGATGGCCATAACACTCTCTGCCAACGGGCGCGCAGAGAGCTCGCCCGCCCCCTGGCTCACCCCCGAACTGTTCTGGCCGGAAATCGACGCCGCGACGAGATCGATCGAGACTCCGTCGGGCGTGCTCCACCTTGGCGCGCTTCGGTTCAACGCCCACGACATGGTCCGCCGGGCAGGCGGAAAGCCGATCAGGGTGGCCACCAAATCCGTTCGCGTCCGTTCGGTCATTGATTCACTGCTGGCGACTGACGGGTATCGCGGTGTGCTCGCTTTTACCCTTCCAGAGGCGATCTGGCTCGCGGATGACATAGATGATGTCGTTGTCGGGTATCCGACCATGGACAGACAGGCCCTCGGCCAGCTCGCGTCCGATGAGAAGCTCGCTGCCCGGATCACGCTCATGGTGGACTCCGTCGAGCAACTGGACTTCATCGATGCCTGCATTCCCCCGAACGCGCGCGCTCGCATCCGGGTGTGCATCGAGTTCGATGTCGCGTGGCGGACGGCGGGTCCGCTCGGCACCATCGGGGTCCTGCGATCGCCGATCTGCACCGCCGCCGACGCTGAGCGTTTCGCGCGGGTCATCGTTCGCCGACCGGGATTCGAACTCGTCGGGATGATGGCGTACGAAGCGCAGATAGCCGGACTTGTCGACGACGTACCATCGCGGAATGCGCGCTCTGCGGGAATGCGGTGGCTGAAACAGCGGTCGATCGGTGAGCTCACCGAGCGTCGTGCCGACGCCGTCGCGGCGGTCCGCCGCGTTGCCGACCTCGAGTTCGTCAACGGGGGAGGGACCGGCTCGCTGGAATCGACGAGTGCCGACGATTCGGTGACGGAGATCGCGGCGGGGTCCGGACTGTTCGGCGGCCATCTCTTCGACGACTACAGAAACTTCAACCCAGCGCCGGCCGCGAGCTTTGCGTTGTCGGTCGTGCGGAAACCGAGGGAAGACACGGTGACCCTGCTCGGAGGGGGATGGGCGGCCTCCGGCCCGCCAGGGCGCGATCGCCTCCCGCGACCTGTCTGGCCCGAAGGGCTCAGTATGCTCCCGCGGGAGATGGCGGGTGAGGTCCAGACGCCGTTGGTCGGGCGCCGAGCGGCAGCGCTGCACCCCGGCGACCGGGTCTGGTTCCGGCACACTAAATCCGGCGAGCTGAGTGAGCACCTCAATTCCTTCTCCGTCGTCGACGGCGGTCGGATAATCGACACGCTGCCCACCTATCGGGGCGAGGGGAAGGCCTTTCTGTGACGGCAACCGGAGCCATGTGGCACAACTGGGCGCGGACCGAGAAGGTCGTGCCGCTACGAGTGGAGCGGCCGAGGACGACGGCGGCCCTGCAGCGCGCCGTCCGCGCCGCAGCGGGCAGCGGGATTCCCATCAAGGCGGTCGGGGCCGGGCATTCCTTCACGGGAATAGCAGTAGCCCCCGGCATCCAGCTCGAACTTGAGGACCTGAGCGGGTTGAGCGGAGAGCCGACGGGCGACGGGCTCGTCACCTTCCTGGCCGGTACGCGACTGCACGACATCCCTCGGCTGCTCGCGCCGTACGGACTGGCGATGGAGAACCTCGGTGACATTGCTGCGCAGAGCATCAGCGGTGCAATCTCCACCGGCACGCACGGCACCGGTGCGCGGTTCGGCGGCATCGCCGGCCAGGTGCGCGGGGTGGTTATGGTTACGGCATCCGGTGACCTGCTCGAGATCAACCGCGACTCTCACGCCGACCTGCTTCCCGGCGTTGCACTCGGCCTCGGGGCACTCGGCATCCTCGCCGAGATTACGGTCCAGTGCGTGCCTCGCTTCGTGCTGCACGCTGTCGAGCGACCGGAGCCGCTCGACGACGTGCTTGACACCGTGCTCGACAGGGCCGCGGCCGCCGACCACTTCGAGTTCTACTGGTTTCCGCACACCCGGACGGCGCTGACCAAGACCAACACCCGCATGCCATCCGGGACGCAGGCGAAACCGCTCGGCCGCGTGTCCCGATTCGTGGATGAAACGGTGCTGGCCAACGGCGTCTACCGCGTGACCTGTGCGACTGCTGTCGTCGTGCCTGCCATCATCCCTCGCGTGAATCTCCTGGCGGACAAGCTCACGGGAAACCGGACGTTCACCGATGTGTCCCACCGGGTCTTCACGACCAGGCGGACCGTCAAGTTTCGCGAAATGGAATATGGCATCCCCGCTGAGCTCGTCCCCGCAGCGGTCCGCGATATCGAGGCGCTCATCGAACGCAAGGGATGGCGGATCAGCTTCCCCATCGAGGTGCGATTCGCCGCGGCCGACGAACTGTGGCTGTCGACCGCGTACGGCCGCGCGACCGGCTACATCGCCGTGCACAAGTACTACCGCGAGCGCTCGACGGCATACTTTTCCGCGGTCGAGTCGATCCTCCGTGGCTACGGCGGACGGCCGCACTGGGGAAAGATCCACAGCCAGAATGCCGCCGATCTCGCTGAGAGTTACCCGCACTTCGGTGACTTCCTGGCAGCGCGCGATCGGCTGGACCCGCGCCGGCTGTTCAGCAACCCGTATCTGGAGAGGGTGCTCGGTGCCTGAACGTCCCCGCCGAGGATTTGCCCTGAAAGAGGGCGGATCGTCGGGCCCGGGACAGACGGTCACCGGTAGAATAGAGAGACCAGTCGAGTTCGAACCGCTAGCAAACCTTTAGGAGCACACGCATGGAATGGCTCATTCCTGTACTCATCATCGTCGCGCTGGCGGTTATCGTCGGCATTTACTTCTGGGTCACCTACAACTCACTGGTGTCTCTGAACGTACGCGTTGACGAGGCGTGGAGCGACATCACGGTTCAGCTCAAGCGCCGTGCCGACCTTATCCCCAACCTGATCGAGTCGGTCAAGGGATACGCGGCTCACGAGAAGGCCGTCTTCGAGAATGTGACGCGCGCGAGGGCCGAAACGCTCTCTGCGCAGGGTCCGCACGATGCATCCGCCGCTGAGAACCACATGCAGCAGGCCCTCAAGTCGATTTTTGCCGTGGCCGAGGCCTACCCGCAGTTGCAGGCGAGCCAGAACTACCTGCAGCTTCAGGGTGAGCTGGTCGACACCGAAGACAAGATCCAGGCCTCTCGCCGGTTCTACAACGGTGGCGTTCGCGAACTCAACACGAAGATCAAGGTCTTCCCGAACAACCTCATCGCAAAGAACCTCGGATTCAGCGAACGCGAGTTCTTCGAGGTCACTGACAACGCAGCGATCGCCGAGCCGCCTCGCGTGCAGTTCTAGCGAAGCAAGACTTTATCCTCACAGGGGCTCGGGCGCGGCGGAAGCTGCGCGCTCGAGCCTTTGTTGTATCCACTGACTTTGTCGTATCCGTTGAAAGGACACTGAATGTACAGGGCGATCCGTAAGAACAAGGTGAACACAGTGCTCATCATCCTGTTCTTTCTGCTGATCATCGGCGGACTCGGAGCCCTGGCCGGGTATGTCTACAACAGCCCGAGCATCACGGTACTGACCCTCGTCGGTGCGACGCTGTATGCCGTCTTCCAGTACTTCTTCGCCGCGAGCCAGACCATCGCCATGAGCGGTGGGCGCGAGATCGAGAAGCGGGACAACCCGCGGCTCTACCGGATCGTGGAGAACCTCGCGATCACGACCGGTTCGCCGATGCCGAAGGTCTATCTCATCGATGACCCCGCGCCGAACGCCTTCGCCACCGGTCGCGACCCGGAACATGCGTCGGTAGCCGCCACGACGGGGCTGCTCGAGATTCTCACTGATTCCGAGCTTGAGGGAGTCATGGCCCACGAGCTGGGACACGTGCGCAACTATGACATCAGGGTCTCGATGATCGTCTTCGGTCTCGTGGTTGCCGTTGGTTTTATCGCCGACATGTTCCTTCGCCTCGCGTGGTTTGGCGGGGGCAACCGCAACAACAACTCGGGCGGTAACCCGATCGTGCTGATCTTCGGGCTCGTCGCCATGATCATCGCGCCGTTGCTCGCGAGCCTCGTCCAACTGGCTGTTTCTCGCCAGCGCGAGTACCTCGCCGACGCGACAGCGGCGCTGACGACGCGGCACCCGGATGCCCTCGCGAGCGCGTTGCAGAAGCTTGAGGCGTACGGCAGGCCGATGAGGCGCCAGAACACGTCGATGGCACACCTGTGGATCGCAGACCCGGCAAAGCCGAGCAGGGTCGAGCGCCTGTTCTCGACGCACCCGCCGATTGCGGACCGGGTCGCCCGACTTCGCGAAATCGGCGGCGGTTTCTAACGCCGCTCACAGAAAAAGACGGGACGAGCCTTTCGGCTCGCCCCGTCTTTCTTTTGGTGCTATCGGTTAGTAGACATCCTCGATTTTGACGTCGTCTCCGTCGATGACGATGCTGCCGTTGATCGCCCAGTCGTCCCACGGGTAAACGTAGGTGCCCTGGCCGCCCGGGTAGGACAGTTCGCCCGTTGCTGTTCCGGTGACCTTGCCCTGCTTGGCGGTGAAGTACGCGCCGGACTCATCGACCGTAACCACCGGGTACTTGTCGACCTTGTATGAGAAGGTCGGCTCACCGCTGAAGTCGAAGTAGTACAGGCTGCGAAGGCCACAGTTCTCCGGGTTCGGAACGGTCTGTGTCGCGCAGGTGTCGAGGTAGGCGTTGACCTGCTCCTGGACCGCGGCGGTCAGTTCCTCGGTCGGCGTGAGCTCGAGGTCGATCGAGTCGTAGGACGCCTTCGAACCTGTGGCAGCGACGAAGGTCTGCGCCTCGGCCTCGAAGAAGCTGCTCTCCGGAGCCCCGATCTCGTATGCGGCCGGGTAGGCGAGAAGTTCGTAGTTCTTACCGAAGCTGACGTCGGTGCCGTTGACCGACACCATCTCGCCCTCGTTGGTGTAGACGAAGACGGAGGCCAGCAGTGGCTTGTCGATGGTCCACTTGTCGAAGAAGAGACCCTGCTTGCCGTCCTTGCTGAGCTGCACGATTCCGTCATAGGCGGTGCCGTCGACGCTGTAGCTGACCTCGACGTCCGCAGAGTCGCCCCGGGTGCTGACGTCCACAATCTTCGGGTTCTTCATCAGCGCCTTCGACTCCTTGAGGATGTCGTCGGAGAGAAGGGCTGCTGCGTCCTTCTTGACACCGGGGTCGACGAGCTTGTTTGCGGTCGATGCCTTGCCCTGGCTGATCGCCGTCAGGTAGCTCTTGACGGTCGCCTCTGGGCCGTACTGGCTCTTGTTCACCATGTTGATCACAACGATCGCGATGACGAGCAGAAGAACCAGTGCGCCGGCGATGGCGCTGAAGAGGATGATCTTCTTCTTCTTCTTGGGGTCAGCCGGTGGGCGAGGGCTGCTCTGGGGGAAGGATCCTCCACCCTGTCCGCCGTACGCACCGGGCTGGGGGAACCCGCTCTGGCCAGCGCCCTGTCCATAGGGTTGCTGCGGTGCGGACGCGTTCGGGTCTCCCTGGCCGTATGGCGGTGTAGCCCCCGCTGGTGTCGATGCCGGCTGCCCCGGAGCCTGGCCGTACGCGTTCTGTGCGTAGTTCTGGCCCTGCGAGTACGCCTGGTCCGAGGGGTTGGCTCCCGTGCCATCCGTTGGCTGCTGTGGCGCATTAGGGGTATTCCCGTTCGGCACCGAGCTGTCGCCCCCGTGAGAATCTGGTGTCTTGTCATCCATGACCATTGGGAAAGTGCTGCCTTTCGTCGGAGTGTGATCGAAGCAAACCTAACACCAGTGCGGATGGCCCCGTGGCCGCTTCAGCCGCGAAAACACGCCAAATTATGGGGAGTTGTCCCCATCTGGCCCGACAGGTACGCGGAGTGCGCTGGCGAGACCCCCAGATAGGGTGCCACGCCCCGTGACGGTGACCTGCTCGGCACCCTGCCAGCGGGCAGTTTCGGTGATCAGCGCGGCCAGGCGGTCAGCGGTGTCTGGCGGTGCGCCGGGTTCGAGCCAGGCCGCTTGAACGCGAAGCGTCTTCGACTGGCGGTCGTTCTTGAGATCAACCCGGGCGGCGATGGTGTCGTCGAGGAGGACAGGAAGCACGTAATAGCCGTGGACGCGCTTGTGCCTGGGGGTGTAGATCTCGATCCGGTAATGGAACCCGAACAGCCGCTCGGCCCGCGGCCGTGCCCAGACCACCGGGTCGAAGGGAGAGAGCAGGGCATCCGCTGAGATCGACCGCGGGCGGCGTGCCGCACTCGCGAGCCAGGCCGGTCGCGGCCGGGCACCGCGCATCCAGCCCGGGACCGTGACGGGGACCAGATCGCCCGCATCCTCGAGTTCGGCGACCGCTGTCTTCGCATCGGCGAGAGGCAGCCGGAAGTAGTCGGCGATATCGTCCAGGGTTCCGACGCCGTGGGCGGTGGCCCCCTTCCTCACGAGCTCACGGATAGCGTCGCCGCGACTGACGTCACGGTTGAGGATGCTCTGGGGCAGGATTTGTGAGGCGAGCGCGTACCGCCGCTCGAATCCGGACCGGCCGGCCGACACTATCTCGCCCCAGCGGAACAGTGTTTCGAGCCCGATTTTCACGTCAGACCAGCCCCACCACGGACCGGTTCGCCGGTTCGCGTCGTGCTCGATCTCACTCGCCGCGAGCGGCCCCTTATCCGCCAACTCGCAGCGGAGCCACTCGAGGAACGGCCCGTTGGCATTCGCCCAGCTGTCGGGATCTGCCATGCTCCGCTCTCGAAAGGCGTCCATCCGCCAGCGGAACAGGGGCCAGGAATCCACGGGCATCACTGTCGCCTCGTGACCCCAGTACTCGATGTAGCGCCCCGGTCGAAAAGTGAGCCGATCGAGCGCCTGTTTGTCGTACGCACCGAGCCGCGCGAACACCGGAAGGTAGTGGCTGCGTTCGAAGACGTTGACGGAGTCGATCTGAAGAACCTCCGCGCGCTCGATCACGGCGTTCAGCTGGCGCGTGCCGACGGTAGCGGGCCGCGGACGCCCGAACCCCTGTGCGGCGAGAGCGATCCGGCGGGCAAGAGAGGGTGAGAGCGAGTCAGTCATCGGCACGAGGTTAGCGGTTAGCGCAGACAGCTGTCGCATTCTCCACACGGAAAGCCGAGCGGCATAGACTGATCCGGTGGCCAGGTCGACGGAGGAATCGTGGTGGGGGCGAGTGTTCTCACGGGTATCCGGAGCGCCCGCGGAGAGCGTCGCCGAGCCGGTGGCCGAGCGCGTTGCGGACTCTGCCGTTAGTCCCGCCGGCGGGCAGGCAACTGCCCCGCAGGACCAAACGTCGCTGGCCCTGACGGACGCGCTCGATACAGACAACACCGACAATAACGACGTCCCACGCCCGGTGCGGATAGCGGCCGCATGGGCGTGGCGGTTCCTCGTGATCGCTGCGGCCATCGCTGTGGTTGTCCTCGTCGTCATCCAGCTGCGGCTCATCGTCATTCCACTTTTCATCGCGGTCATCGTCGCGGCCCTGCTCAGCCCGCTCATCACCTTCCTCGTTCGCCATCGGTGGCCACGCGGCCTCGCGATCGCGACGGCTATCCTCGGGGCGATAGCCGTTGTCGGCGGGCTGCTCTGGCTTGCCATCTGGCAGATCACGCGAGATTTCAGCGAGGTACGGACCCGCTCTGTCGAGTCGTTCAACGACCTGCGGACCGCGCTCCTTCAGTCTCCGTTCGGCATCACCGAGACCCAGCTCAACGACCTGATCTCGGATGTCACGCGAAGCGTGCAGGAGGACGGCAGCGCCCTGTGGAGTGGGGCGCTTTCGATCGGTACGACGCTCGGCCACGGCGTCGCTGGGTTGTTTCTCGCCCTGTTCTGCCTGCTTTTCGTGCTCATCGACGGCGACGGTATCTGGCGGTGGATCGTACGGCTCGGGCCGAAGAAGGCGAGACCGGCGATCGACGGCGCAGGCAGGGCGGGCTGGTCCACCCTCACGAACTACGCACGGACGCAGATCCTCGTCGCATCGATTGACGCTTTCGGAATCGGTCTCGGCGCGGCGATCCTCGGCGTGCCCCTCGCCATTCCCATCGCCGTGCTTGTGTTCCTCGGCTCGTTCGTCCCGATCGTCGGTGCCGTGATCACCGGGACGATTGCCGCGTTCATCGCGCTCGTCTACAACGGCTGGGTGATCGCGCTCATCATGATCGGCGTGGTCCTCCTGGTGCAACAGCTCGAGGGGCACGTGCTCCAGCCGCTCCTCATGGGCGCCGCTGTCAAGGTCCACCCGCTCGGCGTTGTCCTCGTCGTCGCCGCCGGCAGCTTCCTTGCCGGCATCCCCGGTGCCCTTTTCGCGGTTCCGCTTGCCGCCATGATCAACGTGATGACGCGATACATCTCCTCGGGCGCGTGGCGAATCACCCCTGGCACGCCACTGGTCTTCAGTGATGTGCTCTGGCAGACCGTCCCTGCCGCCCGCCGCATACGCAAACCGCGCGCCGGCCGCGTCCCACTCTCTCCAGCCCCTTCGCCGCACAACACGACAGACACAGACAAGGTCGACCCGGATGCCTGAAACCTCCCTCGCTGGTCCAACACTCGAACAGCTGGAGGCGGCCAGGCGGCTCGTCAGCCGGGTCGCCGACCAGACACCGATGGAGAGTTCGCGATACCTCGCTGAGTTGCTCGGGGCTCCGGTCTATCTCAAATGCGAGAACCTCCAGAGGACCGGGTCATACAAGATCCGTGGAGCGTATAACCGGATGGCGCAGCTCTCCGATGAGGAGAAGGCCAGGGGAGTGGTCGCGGCTTCCGCGGGCAACCACGCGCAGGGCGTCGCCTTCGCCGCGCGGGAACTCGGGATCGCCGCGACGATCTTCATGCCCGTTGGGGTTCCACTGCCCAAGCTGCAGGCGACCAAAAGCTACGGGGCCGAGGTCGTCCTCCGGGGACACACCGTCGCTGAACCGCTGCTCGCTGCGGCCGAATACGCCGTCGAAACCGGCGCGGTCTTCATCCCGCCGTACGACCACATCGACGTCATCACCGGGCAGGGCACGCTCGGACTCGAAATCTACGACGAAACCCCCGACGTGCAGACAGTGATCGTTCCAATCGGTGGAGGTGGACTCATCTCCGGCGTCGCCGCTGCGGTCAAGCAGCGCGCTGCGGCCGAGGGCAGGACGGTCCGCGTGATCGGAGTGCAGGCAGCGAACGCCTCTGCCTATCCCGCTTCGCTCGAGGCCGGCTACCCCGTCGACGTGGCAATCATGCCGACCATCGCTGACGGCATCGCCGTCGGCCGACCCGGCATCCTCAACTTCGACCTCATCCGCGAACTCGTCGACGAGATCGTGACGGTCAGCGAAGACGACATGGCCAAGGCCCTGCTCGTGCTTCTCGAGCGGGCCAAGCTCGTTGTCGAGCCCGCTGGTGCAGCGGGTGTCGCGGCCATCCTCGCCGGAAAGGTGGCACCGGAGGGACCAACTGTCGTGGTGCTCTCCGGCGGCAACATCGACCCGCTGCTGATGCAGAGCGTCATCAGCCACGGCCTCGCGGCATCCGATCGCTACCTGACGCTTCGGATCCCGCTGCCCGACCGTCCTGGCCAGCTGGCGCGCACCTCCGAGCTCGTGGCACAGGCCAATGCGAACGTCATCGAGGTCCTCCACACACGCCACGGCCACGGCCTGAAGATCGGCGAGGTTGAACTCGAACTCAGTGTCGAGACCAGGGGGCCCGAGCATCGCGACCTCGTCGTGGAGACGCTCCGCGCCGCGGGATACGACCCGCACATCGTCGAGGACTAAAAATGAACAACGCGCCCGGCCGACGAATCGGGCGGGCGCGTTGGGACGTCGCTGACGGCTGGATTCAGCCGGTGTAGGTCTCGACCTTGAGGATCGTGACTGAAATTTCTTTACCGTTCGGTGCGGCGTACGTGGTCGATTCACCGATCTTCATGCCGAGGATCGCGCTGCCGAGCGGGCTCTGCTCACTGTAGACATCGACATCGGAGTCCGCGGCGATCTCGCGGTTGCCGAGCAGGAAGACCTCTTCGCCGCCGGCGACGGTCGCCGTGATGACGGTTCCTGATTCGACGACACCGTGGCTCGTCGGCGCTTCGGACACCGTGGCGTCGCGCAGCAGCTGGGTCAGGGTGCGGATTCGCGCCTCCTGCTTGCCCTGCTCATCTTTCGCGGCGTGGTAGCCGCCGTTTTCCTTGAGGTCGCCTTCTTCGCGAGCCGATTCGATCTTCTTGGCGATCTCTTCGCGTCCGACCGACGACAGCTCTGCGAGTTCAGCGGCGAGTCGATCGTAAGCTTCCTGTGTCAGGAAGGTGACCTGCGTCGTCTCTGCAGCCATGGGAAACTCCTCACTAAAAACGGACGCCCTGACGTGTGAGTCAGGGCGAATCATTCACCCGCGTTGCGGGTATCAGGAGAGCTTAGGCCAGCCAACAGCGATAAATCAAACCCGTATTCGCCAGCTCCGTGGTTCTCAACCCCTCGGTGAGGGTTCTGGTCCGCATCTCGGACGGCGGCACTTCGATAATCTTCCAGCCGACGACGGCGAAGCGTTCATTGAGGGCCTGAACGGCGCAGTACGTCGTCGATTCGGGCTCGACTGTCAGCTGGAACGTCACCTCGACCGAGGTGTCGGAGACCACCGAGTGTGCAACGTCCCTGGTCTCCATTGAGGAACCCGCCGCGTCGAGGCTTGCCCACGTGACCCAGGCGACGAGGACGACGGCAAATGCCGCAGCGACAGCGATGCCAAGTCTCTTCTCGCGCTGGTGAGTACCGGGTGATCGGCCGTATCGTTCCGCGAGGACGTCGGGCTCTCGTGAACTGTCCGAAACCATCAATCCTCTTCTGCGCAACCGTTTAGTCTGTAGGTACAAGGATATCGTCTCCCGCGTGACAAGCG
This sequence comes from Mycetocola sp. Y442, assembly GCF_056898615.1. Classification (NCBI taxonomy): domain Bacteria; kingdom Bacillati; phylum Actinomycetota; class Actinomycetes; order Micrococcales; family Microbacteriaceae; genus Mycetocola; species Mycetocola sp. Y442. The sequence continues at coordinate 1,016,263 of NZ_JBXHBV010000001.1, read as the reverse complement.
ACCGGGCACGGACCTTGCCATTACCCCACCAACTACAAGAAGCAGGCGACACAGTGACTCTCCGGCTCCTGTCGGTCCATGCCCACCCGGACGACGAGTCCAGCAAGGGTGCCGCGACGACCGCGTACTACCGCTCTCGAGGTGTCGACGTTCTCGTCGTCAGCTGCACAGGGGGCGAGCGTGGCGACATCCTCAACGACGCTCTCCCGGATCGCCCACACGCCGAGCGCGACATCGCGGGACTCCGCCGGCGGGAGATGGCCGAGGCCGCACGAATTCTCGATGTCGAGCATCGCTGGCTCGGCTACGTCGACTCGGGAATGCCCAACGACGACGGAAGCCTGCCGGTGAACTCCTTCGCTTCGGTGCCGCTGGAGATCTCGGCCGAGGCCCTCGTGAGGATCGTTCGACGGTTCAAGCCGCACGTCATGGTGACCTACGACGAAAATGGCGGTTACCCGCATCCCGATCACATTCGCAGCCACCAGATCGCCGTCGCGGCTTTCGAGGCTGCGTCTGACGGCGAGGCATACCCCGACGCCGGTGAGCCCTGGCAGGTATCGAAGCTCTATTACGACCAGGTATTCAACTACCAGCGGTTGAAGGCCAACGCAGACACTCTGCTGTCTGAGGACCCCGAGTCGCCACTCGCCGCGCAACTCGAGGAGATGCTGTCGTGGCGGAAAGACAGGCCCGACCGCGCGACGACGCACGTTCCCGCCGGTGATTTCTTCGAGGTGCGCGATGCGGCGCTCCGGGCCCACGCGAGCCAGGTGGCACCGGATTCGAGTTTCTTCTTCTGGTCGAATGACCTGCAGAGGCGTTCCTGGCCGTTTGAAGACTTTGAGCTGGCCCGAAGCACCGTGCCGACCGACGACAACGAGAGCGACCTGTTCGCCGGAATCGAGGACACTGAATGAATGCCGTTCTGAACGTAATGACGGATGCCGCGTGGCGCCTGGCCACGACGCCGTCACCGTCGCCGTCAGGGGTCGACGCGAACGATGTCACCCCGGGCGTGTGGGGGTTTGTGGTCACGTTCCTCATCGCCGGCGCGGTCGTGGCTCTCATCTTCGACATGCAGCGTCGTGTCCGCCGGGTCAACTACAAGGCGGAGATCGACGAAAGGCTGCAGGAAGAACTCGCAGCGCAGTCCGGCCAGCCGACCGTGCCAGGACAGCCGGCGGCACCCCGCCAGCAGGACGGCCCGATGGACCCCGACGACACGACGGGCGATACCGCGCGCCGCTAGGTCAACCGCTGTCCCGCACGGGCGGTCAGTGCGTCGGGGTCGACACCCCAGCTGCGTAGTTTTCTCCGGAACTGCTGTGCCGCGCCAGCGACGTCTCTGACAGCGGCATCCGCCGCCACGAACCCGTCTGGACGAATCAGGTAGAGGCGGCCGGGTTTCAGCGCGGTGGCGCCGACGGTCGAGAAGGTGTGCAGTTCGAGCGGCAGGAGTCGGGCGAATCGCACGAGGGTCCTGGCATCGGCTGGCCCGTAGCTGTGCACCTGCCAGTCGGCAGACCTGAGCACGCCGAAATTCGATCCCGTCCACGGTAGCCGTCTGCCCAGGACGGCATCCCGCCGACCGCTCGCCGCTCGTCGCTCATTGTCGCTCATCCAGTAGTGGATCCTGATCTGGGAAACGTAACCGAACAGTCGCGACGCCACCGGCAGACGCGGCACCACCCGGGCAATGACGGGAACGATACGTCGCGCGCCGACCCTCCGCAGCAGAACAAGTGGGCCGCTGGCACTCGTCACCGCGCCGAAGACACGATCGGTGGTCGCGGTGAGGTGCTTCGCCACCGGGCGGCGCTCGGCCTCGTAGCGCTCGAGGTAACGTTCATCCGCTGTGCCCGACAGCACATCGACGAGCTTGAGTGCGAGGTTGTGCGCGTCCTGGAGTCCGGTGTTCATGCCCTGCGCGCCGACGGGGGAGTGCACGTGCCCCGCGTCGCCGGCCAGGAACACGGCTCCGTCCCTGAACCTGGCTGCCACCCGGTGGTGCACACGGTACGTCGCAAACCATGTCGATGTTCCGTAGTCGACGCTGAAGACGTCTCGCATTTTTGCGCGGGCAGCGACTTCGGTGACGTCGCTCGAGCCGGTCCGGTCTGCGAGCCGGACGGTTCCCAGGAGCCGGTAGTGGCCCCCGGATGCCATCGGAAACGCGAGGAGGAACGCGTCGGTGCCGAATCGAATGCTCACGGTCTGGTTCCGGAGGCCCGTGACGTCGTGGGCGTCTGCAACGTAGAAGATGTGCTCGTTCGTCACCCCGTCGAACGGGATGCCGCGGAGCCTGCGAACGGCGGATGATCCGCCGTCAGCCCCGACGACGTACCGCGCCCGGATCCGGCTGATCCCCGCGGGGCCAGCGACCGTGGCGACGCAGCCACCAGCCGGGTGGTCTGCGAGAGCGGTGAGTTCGGTGAGCCAGTGCACCGATCCGCCGAATCTCCCCAGGCTTTCGACGAGCGCGCGCTCGGTCTTCGACTGCTCGAGCACGAAGATGCCGGGGAATGGGGTGAGGCCTGTGCCCAGTTGGGCGAGCGGGACAGGTGCGTATGACCGGGACTCAAACCCGGGGGCAATGTGTGTCGCTCTGAACGCATCGGCGAGGATCGCTTCCACCACGCCGAGCTGGTCGTAGATCTCCATGGTTCGCGCCTGTACGCCGAGGGCCCGTGACTCGAGCGTAGGTCCCGCCTTGCCATCGAGAGTGACCACACCGACACCGGACTTCTGCAACCAGTTGGCGAGCATCAGCCCGGTCGGACCGGCACCGACGACGAGGACGTCGGTTTCTTCGTGGTTCGACATCTCATCCACGGGACCATGCTAGGCACAACCGGTTGAGGAGTGCACTGCCAGAATCGGTGGCTAAGCTGTGGCGGGGCGCACGAGCGTCCGCGCAGCGCAACGGAGAAAACATGCCGCTCACCGGAGAATATGCACCGTCGACGTCCGAATTCGCCCGCAAACAGGCCGAGGTCTACGAGCAGTCGGGTGGAACAGAGGGCACGATGCTCCACGGGCGACCTGTCGTGATTCTGACCACCGTCGGGGCGCGCTCGGGAAAGCTCCGGAAGACGGCGCTCATGCGGGTGGAGCACGACGGCGACTACGCGGTCGTCGCCTCCCTCGGTGGTGCGCCGAAGCATCCGGTCTGGTACTTCAACATTCTGGCCCAGCCACACGTGGAACTGCAGGACGGTCCGGAGAAGCACGACTACCTGGCCCGCGAGGTCACCGGCGAGGAGAAGCGCGTGTGGTGGGAACGAGCCGTTGAGGCCTTCCCGAACTACGCCGGCTACCAGGAAAAGACCGACAGGGAGATCCCGGTTTTCGTGCTCGAGCGCATGTCGGACGACACCGCGTCCTGACCCGGGCCCGCTGCGCCGGACCTTCTGGCGTCAGCCGGCGTTGTAGACGGGGTTTACCGCGAGCAGCATGATGCCGGTCCAGTGGCAGAGGAACGCGAGAACCGTGCAGACGTGGAAGATCTCGTGGAAGCCGAAATGCCCGGGTACCGGGTTCGGCTTCTTGAGGGCATAGACGATCGCGCCGCCCGTGTAGAGGAGTCCACCGACGATGATGAGTGTCATTGTCACCGGGTTCGCCTCGAAGATGTCGACCAGGAACATCACCGCGGCCCAGCCCAGCGCGATGTAGAGCATGACGTACAGCCAGCGGGGCGCGTGGATCCAGAAGACCCGGAACCCGATGCCGACGAGCGCCCCCGACCACACGAGGATCAGGAGAAGGTTGCCTTTCTCGGGCGGAAGCGCGAGTGTCGCAATCGGTGTGTAGCTGCCGGCTATGAGCAGGAAGATGTTCGCGTGGTCCATGCGCTTGAGCAGGATGCGGGCGCGGGGCGACCAGTTGAGCCGGTGATACAGGGCGCTGATGCCGAAGAGCAGGAATGACGTCAACGCAAACACAGCTGTGCTCAGTTTGGCCGGAGTGCCGTGCGCGAGTGTCACGAGCACGATGCCTGCGATGACGGTGATCGGTGTCGTCGCTGCGTGGATCCAGCCGCGCCACGTCGGTTTGACCTCTGCCTCCGTCGGTACCGAGGCATCGATGACCGGGATGTTTGGCAGGTCAGGTCCACGGGCCTCGTCGGCGCTGACCGCGGCATCTGACGCTGTGTGTGGGTGCCGAAGCGCGTCTGCCGTGTCGGAGACACCGTCGGGGCGCGCGGCCTCTTTGTCGGACATAGAACACAGGATACAAGTCAGTGAGATCGGCCCGTGACGCAAAGTGCACTAACGTAACTGTGTGACGAAGAGTGGGACGAAGCCTGGTTCCGGCTTTCTTTACAACCTGTACCAGAAGCGACTGCGCCGCGGTTTGAACGGTGCGGTGCTGCCGCACCACGTGGCGATGATCATCGACGGCAACCGGCGCTGGGCCAGGCAGCTCGGTTACGAGACCGCAGCGCACGGGCACAGGGCCGGCGCGGCGAAGATGCGCGAGTTCCTCGAGTGGTGCGATGACCTCGGGGTCGAGATGGTCACCCTGTACCTGCTGTCGAGCGATAACCTCACCTCGCGGTCGACCGACGAACTGCACGACCTCGTGGAGATCATCGCGGACCTGGCCGAGGAACTCTCGCACTACCGGGACTGGCGGGTCAAGCACGTCGGATCCACCGATGGACTTCCCGAGCCGCTCGTTGCGACCCTGACCGCGGCCGAGGCCCGCACCGCCAAGAAGGGCGGGCTGCACATCAACCTGGCCGTCGGGTACGGGGGCCGCACCGAGATCGTGGATGCCATGCGAAGCATCGTTGAGGCGCATTCCCGCAAGGGCGGCAACCTGGAGACCCTCGCCGAGCTGTTGACTCCCGATTTGATCGGCCAGCACCTGTACACCGGTGGGCAGCCGGATCCCGACCTCGTGATCCGCACGTCGGGGGAGCAGCGGCTCAGCGATTTCATGCTCTGGCAGAGCGCACACAGTGAGTTCTACTTCGTCGAGGCCCTCGGACCGGACCTCCGGGAAGTGGACTTCCTTCGCGCGGTTCGCGACTACTCCCGACGTCAACGCCGGTACGGCGGGTAAGGATCGCACGTGGCGCCCCTCAGTGATTTTCTCGACGGCTTCGACTCGGAACCCGGATACCTCGACTACGCGAGGGTGGGACCGCTCGCTCGCGCCGTGCAGGCCGAACAATGGATCTCGATCGACGCGCTCGCGCGCGCACGGTTCGGCGGTCTCGACGCCTTCGGCGCGCAGGACGAACGCATGCGCAACGCCGTCGCCTCGCTCACCGGATTCGAGCCATCCCACATCGTTGCGCAGCCGAATACCAGCATGGGTCTCATGCACACGATGTTCGGCATGACCGGCGGTGTCCTTGTCTCGCCGGCAGACTTCCCCAGCGTGACTTTCGCCGCGGTTCGCGCGGCCGAATCGATGCACGTCCTCACCCCGACGTGGCTCGAGACCGACGGTGGCCGGGTGACGCCGCACGCAATCAAGGAACAGCTGACGCCGAGCATCACAGCTGTCGCGGTGAGCCTCGTCGACCCGCGTACCGGCTACCTCGCGGATATCGACGGCATCCGCCAGGTGATCGGCGACCGCCTTCTCGTGGTTGATGCCATCCAGGGCTTCACCGTGGTCGACGCGCCGTTCGAGGTTGCCGACGTTGTGGTGTCCGGTGGGCAGAAATGGGCGAGGGCGGGGTGGGGCACCGGCTTCCTCGCGCTCAGCGACAGCGCACTCGAGCACCTCGTTCCCGTGATGAGCGGATACACCGGCACAGACGAAGACCTGCCGTGGGACTCGGTGCCGCCGCCGAGCTCCGGCGCCGGCGCCTACTCGGTGACCAACCCGGATCCGGCCGCGCAGGCGAGGTTCGCCGCTTCTCTCGAGCAGGTGGCATCCGTTGGTGTCTCCGCGATCTCGGATGCCGTGTCGCAGCGGGTCAGCGAGGTGATCGAGATCGCCGACGAGTTCGGGATCGCCATCGCGTCGTCGCGTGCCGAGAACGAACGCGCGGGCATCGTGGTCCTCGACCCTCCCGATGACCAGGTGAGTCTTCTCGTCGCCTCCCTGCACAACCACGGCGTGACGGCGACGGCTCGCCAGAACCGGATCCGGCTGTCGATCCACGCCGGGACGAGCGATGACACCCTCGGAATGCTGCGCGACTCGCTCGTCTCGTATCAAACGGCTGTCGCGTACTGAGCCCGGGGCATCCCGAACTGGGGGAATTGTTTACCTGCCCGCAATCCAGGCTCTGCGTGTCGCGTTGTTCAGGGCAGTCGGGCAGTCGTAACGTCTCAGTTATCAGGTACCGCACCTGATCGAGACGGCCACATAAGTTCGACTCGAAATCCGTTGTGTGGCTGCTCGTCTGAGAAAACCGGACTCGATGTCCGGCTGGGAGTGGCTATGACCGCGACACGAACCTCAGCACCATCACAGCGACAGGAAAGAGAAGACCCCAGCACACGTCCACACGATTCCACCTCACAGACCGAGCGTACCTATGTCCTGGATACCTCGGTTTTGTTGTCTGATCCAAAGGCGTTCTTCCGGTTTGCCGAACACGCCGTCGTCATTCCCGTCGTCGTGATCTCCGAACTCGAGGGAAAGCGGCACGACCCCGAGATCGGGTATTTCGCCAGGCAGGCCCTCCGGATCCTCGACGAACTGCGGATCGAACACGAGCGGCTCGATTTCCCGGTTCCCGTCGGTGAGGGCGGATCGCTCCGGGTGGAACTCAACCACTCGAACCAGGGTGTTCTGCCAAGCGGACTGCAACTCGGCGATAACGACTCGCGGATCCTCGCGGTGGCGCTCAACCTGGCCAATGACGGGCTCGCGGTCACCGTTGTGTCGAAGGATCTCCCGCTCCGGGTGAAGGCCGCCTCCATCGGCCTCAGCGCCGAGGAGTACCTCGCGGAGCAGGCCGTCGACTCCGGTTGGACAGGGATGGCGGACCTCCGGATCTCACCTGAGGCGATGAGCGACCTGTACGAGAAAGAGGTGGGCGAGTCTGCCGCCGTCGAGGGGCTTCCGCTCAACACCGGGCTCGTCATTCACTCCGACCGCGGCTCAGCGCTCGGGAGGGTCGTCGGGAAGCGAGAATTCAAGCTCGTTCGAGGCGACAGGGACGTCTTCGGTCTTCACGGGAGGAGCGCGGAGCAGAGACTCGCCATCGACATGCTCCTCGATCCTGAGGTGGGCATTGTGTCGCTCGGAGGTCGAGCGGGGACGGGGAAGTCTGCTCTCGCCCTCTGTGCGGGCCTTGAGGCTGTGCTCGAGCGTCAGCAGCACCGGAAGATCATGGTGTTCCGTCCGCTGTACGCGGTCGGTGGTCAGGAGCTGGGCTACCTGCCGGGCGACCAGGGCGACAAGATGAGCCCGTGGGGTCAGGCCGTCTTCGACACCCTCGGTTCGGTGGTGTCGCAAAACGTGCTGGACGAGGTGATCGAACGCGACCTCCTCGAGGTCCTGCCGCTCACCCACATCCGTGGCCGGTCGCTGCACGACGCCTATGTGATCGTCGACGAGGCGCAGTCACTTGAGCGCAACGTTCTCCTGACCGTGCTCTCCCGGATCGGACAGAACTCGCGCGTGATCCTGACCCACGATGTTGCTCAGCGCGACAACCTGCGGGTCGGTCGGCACGACGGCGTTGCATCGGTGATCGAGGCGCTCAAGGGTCACGACCTGTTTGCGCACATCACGCTCACGAGGTCAGAGCGCAGCTCCATCGCCGCTCTCGTGACCGAACTCCTGGAGGGAAACGAACTGGCCTGAGCCCCGGCAGCCGGGCTGTGGATAACCCGCAGGGGGATGCCGCAGCCCGGCTAGCGTTGCGCCATGAGTCTGGCCAGGATCCGGAGCCTGCGGTCGCCGGTGCGCGAGTGGGCGGCGCGTGCGCCCGTCGCCGTCCTCCTTGCGCTGCTCACGGTGCTGGCTGTCGGCATCCGCCCGCTCTCTTTCGGTGTGCTGGCGCTCGCCGTCGCCACAGGCGAGCTGGTGCGGATCGATGTCGCTGAGCATCGATTGCCCAACCGGATTGTTCTCCCGCTGTACCCGGTGGTCCTGCTGGCGGTCGCAGCGGAGTGGGCGGCCGGAGGAGCGGGGCCGCTGACCGCACTCGCCTCGGGCGCGGGGGTGTTCGGGTTCCTTCTCCTGCTCTCGATTGCCGGCGGGATGGGGATGGGCGACGTGAAACTCGGTGGCGTCATCGGCCTGTGTCTCGGCGGCCTCGGTGCCGAGTGGGCGGTCGGCGGACTCGTGTGCGCGTTCCTGTTCGGTTCGATCGGCGGGGTCATCGCCCTGATGGCGCCGGGACGGGCCGGACCGCGTGGGCACATGCGACTGGCATTCGGGCCCTTCCTCCTCGCCGGCTTCTGGCTGGCTGTCGTCGCCTTCGGGCTTGTGGCCGAACCGGGCGGCGGGTAGTCAACCCCAGACGTGTTGTTGCCCGTGCACCTAGTCTGGGGGAATGGAACAACGCATTCTCGGACGAACCGGCCGCCCCGTCTCGATCGTCGGCCTCGGTACCTGGCAACTCGGATCCGACTGGGGCGAGGTGTCGGAGGCCGACGCGCTCGCCGTGCTGGACGCCTCCGTTGAGGCGGGAGTGACGTTCTTCGACACCGCCGACGTCTACGGCGACGGCAGGAGCGAGACGGTCATCGGCCGGTTCCTCGCGGCGAACCCCGGCGTCGGCGTCACGGTCGCCACCAAGATGGGCAGGCGCGAGGAACAGAACCCCGCCAGCTTCACGCTGGCGAAGTTCCGCGAGTGGACGGACCGTTCCCGCAAGAACCTCGGTGTCGACCGGCTCGATCTCGTGCAGCTGCACTGCCCGCCGTCGGTTGTTCTCTCGACCGACGCCGTGTACGACGCTCTCGACACGCTCGTGGAGGACGGCGTCATTGCCAACTACGGCGTGAGTGTTGAAACCACCGACGAAGCCCTCGCAGCGATCGCACGCCCCGGGACGGCATCCGTTCAAATCATTTTCAACGCCTTCCGTCTCAAGCCGCTTGACCGCGTTCTTCCGGCGGCTCGCGAGGCCGGTGTGGGCATCATCGCGCGTGTGCCGCTGGCCTCTGGCCTGCTGAGCGGGAGGTACACGGCAGAAACCCAGTTCGCCGAGAGCGACCACCGCAACTACAACCGCGACGGCAGTGCGTTCGATGTCGGCGAGACGTTCTCCGGAGTCGATTTCGCCACCGGCGTGCGCGCCGCGACCGAGCTGTCGGCGTTCGTCCCCGAAGGGTTGACGCCCGCACAGGCGGCAATTGCGTGGGTCACGCAGCAGGACGGCGTTTCGACGGTGATTCCTGGTGCCAGGTCGATTGCCCAGGCGACCTCGAACGCGAAGGCAGGCACGACCGGACCGCTGCCGCAGGAGTACCTCGACGCGGTCCGCTCCATCTACGACGCTGACTTCCGCGCGGCCATCCACGACCGCTGGTAGCGGGCGCGGCCAGCCGCGCATAACAAGCCGCGCACAACGAGCCGCATCAACAGAAAAGCCGGCCGAGAGGGGATCCCTCCGGCCGGCTTTTCTGTTCTCGGAACTAGCCCGGGTGGGTCATCGACAACAGGTCGAGGGCTGAGTCCAGCTGCTCCTCGGTGATGTCTCCACGCTCGACAAAGCCGAGCGCGACGACGGCCTCGCGTACGGTGACGCCCTCGGCGACGGAGTACTTGGCGATCTTCGCGGCCTTTTCGTAGCCGATGATCTTGTTCAGCGGCGTGACGATCGACGGCGACATTCCCGCGAGTTCCGCGGCCCGCTCGATGTTCGCCTCGAGACCGTCGATGGTCTTGTCGGCGAGCACACGGCTCGCGTTGGTGAGGAGCCGAATCGACTCGAGCAGCGCGGTTCCCATCACGGGGATCTGCACGTTGAGCTCGAACGAGCCCGATGCGCCGCTCCACGCGATGGTTGCGTCGTTTCCGATGACCCGCGATGCGACCATGAGCACAGCCTCGGGGATCACCGGGTTGACCTTGCCAGGCATGATCGATGAGCCCGGCTGGAGGTCGGGAATGTTGAGTTCGCCGAGACCGGTGTTGGGGCCCGAGCCCATCCAGCGCAGGTCGTTGCAGATCTTGGTGATGCTCACGGCGATGGTGCGGAGGGCACCGGATGCCTCGACGAGGCCGTCGCGGTTCGCCTGCGCTTCGAAGTGGTCGGCTGCCTCGGTGATCGGCAGTTCGGTGTCATCGACGAGCAACTGGATGACGAGCTGCGGGAAGCCGGCCGGTGTGTTGATTCCCGTGCCGACCGCCGTGCCGCCGAGCGGAACTTCAGCGACCCGGGGGAGCGCGGTACGGATGCGCTCGATGCCGAGCCGGATCTGACGGGCGTACCCGCCGAACTCCTGGCCGAGGGTGACCGGCGTCGCGTCCATGAGGTGCGTGCGGCCGGATTTGACGGCGCTCTTCCACAGCTCGGCCTTCGCTTCGAGGGCAACGGCGAGGTGGTCGAGCGCGGGGATGAGGTCATCGATGAGAGCGCTCGTGACGGCGATGTGTACCGAGGTCGGGAAGACGTCGTTCGACGACTGCGAGCAGTTCACGTGGTCGTTGGGGTGAACCGGCGATCCGAGTCGGGTTGAAGCGAGGCTCGCGAGGACCTCGTTCATGTTCATGTTCGACGAGGTGCCGGAGCCCGTCTGGTAGACGTCGATCGGGAACTGGTCGTCGTGGGTGCCGGCGATGACCTCGTCAGCAGCGCTGCCGATGGCATCCGCGATGGCGGCATCGAGCACGCCGAGTCGCGCGTTTGCTGCCGCAGCCGCCTTCTTGATCCGGGCGAGGGCCGCGATCTGGGTCGACTCCAGTCCGGAGCCAGAGATCGGGAAGTTCTCGACGGCGCGCTGGGTCTGGGCACCGTACAGTGCAGATCGAGGTACGCGAACCTCACCCATCGTGTCGTGTTCGATGCGGTACTCGGTTGTATCTGACACGGTCAGTCTCCTCGTGGTTGTGACGCTACTTTGCGTCGATGTCGGTGGTTGAGATGTTGCCGATGATGATGTCGGGAACGGCAGTGCCCTCGAGCAGTTTGTAATTCGCGCCGACGATGCCGAGAACGCCACTGGCGACCGCGTCACTAATCATCTCAGAGCGCTCGAGCAGCTCGGCAACCGTGTCCCTGAGGTGTTCGCGGCCTACTTCACTCGCGTCGACCTCGGCGGGGTTCACTCCGTTGCCGCCGGTGACGCGCTTGACAGCGGGGACGATCTGGCGGATCAGGTTGTAGATGTGGTGGGGGAGCGGCGGGGCGTCCGACGCGATCGAGTCGATGGCGGCGCGAACGGCACCGCACTCGTCGTGTCCGAGGACAACGATGAGCGGAACACCGAGCACGCCGACGGCGTACTCGATGGAGCCGACGACCGAGTCAGAGATGACCTGTCCGGCGTTGCGCACGACGAAGAGGTCACCGAGGCCCTTGTCGAAGATGATCTCTGCCGCCAGGCGCGAGTCGGAGCAGCCGAAGAGCACGACGTCCGGCGTCTGTGCGTGCGCGAGGGACTCGCGGCGTTCGACGTCCTGGCGCGGATGCAGCGGCTCACCGGCAACGAAGCGCGCGTTGCCGCGCATCATGACTTCCCAGGCTTTCGTAGGTCGCGTTGTGGGCATCAGCGGTCTCCTGACTCGAGGTTGGCGGTGACATCACCGGAGATGGCTTCGGCGACGGCCCGGAACTCAGCGTCCGATCCCGTGCCGAAGATGAGGAAGGTGCTGTCGCCCGCGACGGTGGTCAGTGCGTAATGCACGTTGCCGTATCCGTCGGTGTCGTCGCGGTTGTCGTAAACGGTCCACTCGATGCCAGCGATCGACTCTGTCGAGGACGCGAGGGACTGTTTGAGCTGTTGGGCGACCCAGGTCTCGTTGGCGTCAAAACCCTGGGTGATCCCAATGAACTGGTCTGACGGTGAGATCAGCCCGATATTCCAGCTGCGCACCCCGTCGGTCTTGCCGACGTCAGCGCGGTTTGACGTCCAGGAACCGGGCAGGTCGGGATTTGCGAGCGGCTGGGGATATGAGTTCTGTGCTTCCTCGGCGACCGAGTTGTAGTCGACGCTCTCGTACACGGGAGTGTCGGACCGTGGGACGGCGAGCACAATGACGACGACAAGGCCGACGGTGACGAGAAGCGAATAGACGAGATTGTTGACCGTTTTGGCACCGCGGTACTTGCGGGAGTTCTCCGCCTTGCGTGCTGCGGTTTCCTCAGGGGTTTCGGGTCTGCCGAGTTCGGCGACGACCCGAGGGGGACGCTGGCGGCTCATTCTGAGGGGTGCCCCGAAGTGCTTGCGGCAGCCCGTGCTGCGTCGAGGCGCGCCTTGGCGCCAATCAGCCAGTCTTCGCAGCGCTGGGCGAGAGCTTCGCCGCGCTCCCAGAGGGCGAGGGACTGCTCGAGGGTCGATGAACCCTGTTCGAGTTCGGCGACGACGCGCATCAGTTCGTCGCGCGCCTGCTCATAGCTGAGGCTGGAAACCTCGGGGTTTTCTGGCATGAGTCCATCCTAACCGCGGGCTGGAGTGCCCAATCCGAGAGCGCCTTCGCTCGACGCGGCGATGGCTCCGTCGGCGAGGGTGAGGGTGAACCTGGTTCCGGTCGGAGCGTCGGCCGCCGATCGTATGACATGGCCGTCGGGGTCCTGGGCGATCGCGTAGCCACGATCGAGGGTGCGCTGCGGCGACAACGCCTTGAGGTGCGCCTTGAGTTCGGCTGTCGTCCGCGATTCGTGGTCGAGGGCCCGCTCGATGAGTTCGGTGCCGCGGGCCACGTACCTGGTGAGTTCCTGCGCGCGGGCGTCGATGATCCACGACGATGACGACAGCGCCGGACGTGAGCGAATGGCGTCCACCCTCGCGGTTTCGTTGCTGAGGAACCCGGTCAGTCTCATCGTGAGGCGGGTGCGGGCCTGCTGGACCCTGGACAACTCTTCGGTGACGTCGGGGACCACGCGCTTGGCGGCATCCGTTGGGGTCGATGCCCTCAGGTCGGCGACGTCGTCGAACAAGGGACGGTCGGCCTCGTGGCCGATGGCGCTCACGATCGGAGTGGAGCAGGCGGCTGCGGCGCGGACGACGCGTTCGTCGCTGAAGCCGAGGAGGTTCTGGAAGTCGCCGCCGCCGCGAGCCACGATGATGACGTCGACCCTCGGGTCGGTATCGAGCGTCTTCAACGCCGAGACCACCTCTGGCACGGTGCGGTCCCCCTGGACGGCGGCGTGGACCACCCGAAAGTCGACGGCAGGCCAGCGCAGCTGCGCGTTGCGGATGACGTCTTTCTCGGCGTCGGAGTCCTTGCCCGTGATGAGTCCGATGCAGTGGGGCAGGAAGGGAAGGCGCTTCTTGCGGCCGGCGTCGAAGAGCCCCTCGCTCGCCAGTTGTCGTCGAAGCCGCTCCAGGCGTTCGAGCATGTCGCCGAGCCCAACGTGCTTCATCTGGAAGACCTGCATCGTGAGGCTGCCGCCCTTGATCCAGTAGTTGGGCTTGATCAGTGCGATGACGCGGTCGCCGTGTTTCAGATCGTCGGGCAGCTTGGCGCGCACCGACGACCAGACGGTGAAGCTCACCGTCGCGTCACCGTCGACGTCTTTGAGCTTGCCGTAGATGTTTCCGCCCGAGATTCCCCACTGGGAAATCTCGCCCTCGACCCAGACAGTGCCGAGCCTGTCGATGTAGTCACGGATCTTGGAGCTGAGCAGCCCCACCGGCCACGGTTTCTCTGCCGTCGCCGGTTCCGTCGCCATCTATTCGCTCCTCAGCCTCATCCAGCCTCTGCACAGTGCGAGCGGCCTAGAATCGTTACGTGAGTAACGTAACTGTCAGCCTGCCCATGCCGAGGATCCCCGGCGTGCGTTCGAGGCTCAAGGATACCCCGGTCGTCGGACACAAGAGGGTGTTGCTCGCTGCTCCACGCGGCTACTGCGCCGGTGTCGACCGGGCTGTCATCGCTGTCGAGAAGGCGATCGAGCACTACGGCGCTCCGGTCTACGTCCGCAAGCAGATCGTCCACAACGTCCACGTTGTGTCGACGCTCGAGGAGCAGGGCGCGATCTTCGTTGAGGAAGTTGACGAAGTACCCGCTGGAGCCCACATCGTCTTCAGCGCGCACGGCGTCTCACCTGCCGTCGTGAACGCAGCGGCCGACCGCGGCCTCAAAGCCATTGACGCCACCTGCCCGCTCGTGACGAAGGTGCACAGGGAAGCCGTCCGGTTCGCCCGCGACGATTTTGAGATTCTGCTCATCGGTCACGAAGGCCATGAGGAAGTCGAGGGCACAGCGGGCGAGGCACCCGAGCACACGACCCTCGTCGGCAGCCCCGATGAGGCAGACACCGTGCAGGTGCGTGACCCCGACAGGGTTGTCTGGCTGTCACAGACCACGCTGAGCGTCGACGAGACCATGGAGACGGTCCGCCGCCTCCGTGCCCGGTTCCCGAACCTGCAGGATCCGCCCAGCGACGACATTTGCTATGCGACACAGAACCGCCAGGTCGCGATCAAGAAAGTCGCCGAGAACGCCGACCTCGTGATCGTCGTCGGTTCAGCAAACTCGTCGAACTCGGTGCGCCTCGTTGAGGTCGCGCTCGAGTACGGCGCGAAGGCGGCATACCGCGTCGACTACGCCAGCGAGATCCGGCAGGAATGGCTCGACGGAGTCGAAACCGTCGGTGTTACGAGCGGTGCGTCCGTTCCCGAGGTACTCGTCGACGAGGTGCTCGCTGACCTGTCGGGTGCCGGTTACCGCGATGTTGAAGAAGTGAAGACGGCTGAGGAGGACCTCATGTTCTCGTTGCCGAAGGAACTTCGAACGAACCTGAAGGGTGCGCGGGAAGAGCGCGCGCTCGGAGGACGGCGCTGATGAGCGACAACGAACGGCCGCGGCCGCAGTTCGGCGAGTACGCGACACCTGAGGCGCAGAGGAACGCGATCAAGGTGCCGCTCGACGACGTCGAGTCGGTCCCCGTCCAGTCGCAGGTGTCTCCCTCGAGCCACATCACGGTTCAGGGCGCGCAGCGTCAGGACACGTCCCGTCACAACGCCAAGTCCCCGGACGCCGCCTCGCGTGGTGCCGGACGAGACGATACCCGACTCAAGGAAGGCGGACGGGTCGTACCGTCCGCTGGTGACAGGTTCGCGACAATCGCGCTGCTCGGCCTCGGCCTGATTACCGCTTTCATGACCCTGCCGGCGCTGATGAACCTGCCGGCGGCCATCGGCCCGGCCTTCACTCAACTGGGGATTGGCGACTTCACCACGGATGACCTCGCGTTTTCCCTCGGCTGGGGTGCGCTCATCACCCAGGTCATTGTCTGGGGACTCGCGCTCTGGCTGTCAGTGCGCACCCTCCGCCGCGGAAAGCTCGCGTGGTGGATCCCTCTCGTCGCTGGAGTGATCGCGAACATCGTCGTTATCGCTGCGATCGCTGTGGCGATGAGCGCCGACCCGGCATTCATGGAGTACGTCAACCAGATGAGTGCCGCCGGCTGACGCACGTTCGTCGTTAACTGACGGATGCCCCGACCAGGTGGTCGGGGCATCCGTCAGTTAACAGCGTTATCTGTTTACTGCACTGTCTAGCGGATCGCGTGTCCGGCTGAACCGAGCTGGCGGGTGGCCTCGACCACGCGTGCAGCCATGCCGCTTTCGGCGACCTTGCCCCAGGCGCGCGGGTCGTAGAGCTTCTTGTTGCCCACTTCGCCGTCGATCTTGAGGACGCCGTCGTAGTTCTTGAACATGTAGTCAGCGATCGAGCGGGTGAACGCGTACTGGGTGTCGGTGTCGATGTTCATCTTGACGACACCGTTGGCGACGGCTTCCGCGATTTCGGCATCCGTCGATCCGGATCCACCGTGGAAGACGAGGTCGAGCGGCTTGGCGGCGGTGCCGTACTTCGCGGCGATGCCGTCCTGGATCTCCTTGAGAAGTTCCGGCTTGAGCTTCACGTTGCCTGGCTTGTAGACGCCGTGCACGTTGCCGAAGGTGAGGGCGGCCATGTAGCGGCCCTTGTCGCCGAGGCCGAGCGCTTCAACGGTCGCGATGGCGTCGTCGAGTGTCGTGTAGAGGTGTTCGTTGATGTCGTGGCTGACGCCGTCTTCTTCACCGCCGACGACTCCGATTTCGACCTCGAGGATGGCGTTGATCGCGCGAGTGCGCTTGATCATGTCCTTGGCGATCTCGAGGTTCTCGGTGAGCGGAACTGCCGAGCCGTCCCACATGTGCGACTGGAAGAGGGGGTTGTTGCCCGCCTTCACTTCTTCCTCGGATGCCTCGATGAGCGGCAGGACGAATCCGTCGAGTGCGTCCTTCGGGCAGTGGTCGGTGTGCAGGGCAACGGTGATGGGGTAGTTCTTCGCCACCTCCGTGGCGAACTTCGCGAAAGCGATGGCGCCGGCGGCGCGGTTCTTGACCGTGTGGCCGGCGAAATAGTCGGCTCCACCTGTGGTGACCTGGATGATGCCGTCAGAGCCGGCCTCGGTCAGGCCCTGCAGTACGGCGTTGATGGTCTGCGAGCTGGACACGTTGAACGCGGGAAAGGCGAAGCCTTTCGCCTTGGCGGTGTCGAGCATCTCGGCGTACTGCTCTGGGGTTGCGACGGGCATAACTGCTCCTTGAGAGAGGGGTTGTCTTCGTTGCTAGCTTACTGAGGGTGCGGGGGTCGCGGCAGATCCGGGCTGTCGTCGAGGGGTTTCGCCGCGCTGCTCGGCCAAAAACGGTCGCCCAACGCGACGACTTACCGCCGTTTGAGGCCGAGCAAAGACGGCCGCAGCCACTTCTGTCCGAGCAGCGCACTCGGGGGCGGGCAGCGCTGCACATTTGCGCGGCTGTGCCCCAGTACCGCGCCGATACCAGTCCTCCCGGTTAGGGTGGAAGGGCACACAGCGAGCCCGCCATCGCAACCACCGCCGTTTTCGATAAAGGACCAATGTGACCGAGACAGACACCGCCCCTCTCTTCCACCACCCCGACAGGAACCTCGCCCTCGAGCTGGTTCGCGCGACCGAGGCTGCGGCCATCCGTGCCGTGCCGTACATCGGCCGTGGCGACAAACTCGCCGCGGACGGAGCCGCCGTTGACGCCATGCGCGTGTTCCTGGGCACCGTGAACTTCGACGGCGTCGTCGTCATCGGAGAGGGCGAAAAAGATGAAGCCCCGATGCTCTTCAACGGAGAACGCGTCGGTAACGGCCAGGGACCTGCCTGCGACATCGCCGTTGATCCCATCGACGGTACGAGCCTGACCGCTGCCGGTCGGCAGAACGCACTGTCGGTCATCGCGGTCTCGGACCGGGGCACCATGCTCGACGCGTCGAGCGTGTTCTACATGGACAAGATCGTCACAGGGCCCGAGGGCATCGGTGTCGTCGACATTCGCAAGCCGATCGGTGAGAACCTGCGCGCGCTCGCCAAAGCGAAGGGCAAGGACGTCGGTGACATGACGGTTGCCGTCCTCGACCGGCCGCGACACGCACAGCTCATCGACGAGATCCGCGCGGCTGGCGCCGGAACGCGACTGATGCTCGACGGCGATGTCGCCGGTGGCATCAACGCTGCGCGCTACGAGACCCGCATCGACATGTGTGTCGGTATCGGCGGGAGCCCTGAAGGCATCGTCACGGCGTGCGCGGTACGCGCGCTCGGCGGGCTGATCCAGGGGATCATGGCGCCGAAGGACGACGTCGAACGCCAGAAGGGCATCGACGCCGGCCTGAAGATGGACTACGTCTACGAAGCGCACGAGCTCGTGAACAGCGACAACACGTTCTTCGTTGCTACGGGAGTCACCGATGGTGGCCTCGTCGAGGGCGTTCGACGGCTGGGACCGATCATCCGGACTCACAGCGTGGTGCTGCGGTCGAAGTCGGGCACGATCCGGCGGATCACCGCCGACCACCTCGCCGCGAAGTGGCTCGAGGAGGAGTAGCCCTTCTGCGCGACGCGCTCTGAACGCGCGCGATTCACTTCATTGCTCACGAAACGCGGTTGCCCCGGGCGGGCAACCGCGTTTTGTGGGAGCCGGCATCCGCGACGCATGAGCGCGGTGCGCGTTCGGTGCGGGATCTCGTCCGTCACGAATGTCGGGGTTGTGGTGCTGAGGTCGGCGTCCGCGACGGATGAGTGCGGCTGCGCGTTTGGTGCGGGTTCTCGCCCGTCACGAATGTGGGGGTTGTGGTGCGGGAGTCGGCATCCGCGGCGGATGAGCGCGGCTCCGCGTTTGGTGCGGGATCTCGTCCGTCACGAATGTGGGGGTTGTGGTGCGGGAGTCGGCGTCCGCGGCGGATGAGCGCGGCTCCGCGTTTGGTGCGGCATTTCGTCCGTCACGAGTGTTGGGGTTGTGGTGCGGGAGTCGGCGTCCGCGACGGATGAGTGCGGCTCCGCGTTTGGTGTGGGTTCTCGTCCGTCGCGAATGTTGGGGTTGTGGTGCGGGAGTCGGCATTGGTGACGGATGAGTGCGGTCCGCGTTTGGTGCGGGTTCTCGTCCGTCACGAGTGTTGGGGTTGTGGTGCGGAGGTCGGCATCCGCGACGGATGAGCGCGGCTCCGCGTTTGGTGCGGGTTCTCGTCCGTCACGAATGTTGGGGTTGTGGTGCGGAAGTCGGCATCCGCGACGGATGAGCGCGGCTCCGCGTTTGGTGCGGGTTCTCGTCCGTCACGAATGTTGGGGTTGTGGTGCTGAGGTCGGCATCCGCGACGGATGAACATTCCGTGGGGTTGTGCCACATTCTGTGGCATACGAGCGGATGCCGCGATGCGGCAACGAAGATCCGCCGCGGCTACTGGCGGTCGGGAGCCTCGGTGAGCGGTGCGTCGGCCGCCCGGTCACGGATGTCTTGCGTGATCCTGCCCTGCTCGAGTTCGAGCTCGCCGAGCAGCTCGAACGCACTGAGGTCGCGCGCCGCGTCTTCCACCTCGGCGAGCGGCGGGATGGTCTTCGACTCATCGAGCACGTTGAGCTTGCGCGCCGACGGCAGCACCTGGCGCTCAAGCGAGCCGACGAACCGGTTGTAGTCATTCACCGTTGCCTTCACCGACCGCCCGAGCTTGTCGATGTGCCCGGCCATCGTGGCGAGCCGCCCGTACAGTTCGCGGCTGAGATCGAACAGCGTCTTCGCTTCTTGCGAGACGACATCCTGCTGCCAGCTGAAGGCAACGGTCTTCAGCACCGACCAGAGTGTGACGGGGGAGGAGAGTGCCACGCGCTTGCTGAACGCGAACTCCATGATCGTGGGGTCGGCCTCGAGCGCACTCGACACAAGCGACTCGCTCGGGATGAACGCGATGACCATCTCGGGGCTCGCGTCGAGCCCGTTCCAGTACGTCTTGCTGCCGAGGGTGACGATGTGGTCGCGCACCGCCTTCACGTGCGCCCGCATCAGTGTGGCGCGACGCGCGAGTTCGGGCTCGGATGCCGTCAGCGGGATGGCGCTCGCCTCGATATATGAACTGAACGGAACCTTCGCGTCCACGGCGATGCTCTTGCCGCCGGGGAGGTAGACAACCATGTCCGGTCGGCCGGCTCCGCTGTCGGAGGTGATGCTCGACTGCACGTCGAAGTCGACCCGCTCCAGCAACCCCGCAGCCTCGACCACACTTCGCAGCTGGGTTTCGCCCCAGACCCCGCGGGTCGAGTTGTTGTTGAGCGCAGATGCCAGCGATTCGGCCGTCGAACGGAGCCGCTCCTCGGACTCGGTGGCACTCCGCAATTGCTGCGCCAGCTCGCCGTGCTGCCTGCTGCGCTGCGCCTCGAGTTCGGTGACCTTGTGCTGCATCTCCTGGAGGCTCTCGCGAACCGGTGCCAGTGCCTGCAGCACCCTGCTCTCGGTGCGTGCCCGCTCGGCATCATCTTCACGCTCACGACGGTGTCGCTCCACGAGATCCTGATATTGCTCGCGCTGGGCGTCGATCCGCTCCTGCAGGGCCGTCGCGCGCGTCTCAGCACGGGCCAGCAACTCGGCAAGCTGGGCGTGGCGCTCGGCCTCTGACGCGTGCACACGGGCCAGTTCGGACTCGTGCCGCGCCTCGGTCACCGGGTCGATCGTTGCCCCTGGCCTGCGGCGGCGGACGAGAACCAGCGTGGCAAGCGCGCCGAGTACCGCGCCCAGTAAAACTCCGAGCAGAAGGGTCGCGAGAGGGTCCATGGCTTCAGTGTGACAGCGGCCGCCGACATGGCCGGGGACGCCAGCCGGATTGTCGATACGATCGGAGAATGGCTTCGTGGCGCGTGTATCTGTTCCTCGTGCTCGCGAACCTGTTCTGGTCGGGCAACTACGTTGTCGGCCATCTGCTCGCCGACGGCCTCAGCCCCCTGCAACTCACCGCGATCCGCTGGGCGATCGCCGCACCGCTCCTGATCGTGTTCGCGATCCTGATCGAGAAACCCAGCTGGCGTGCCGCGCTCCGGGAATGGCCGATGCACCTCCTGCAAGCCGCCCTCGGCCTCGTCGCCTTCTGCCTGTTCAGCTACGAAGCGCTCTCACACACCACCGCGCTCAACGCCGCCCTCGTCGGCGCGACCAACCCGGTACTGATTGCGGTCGTCGCCGCGCTGCTCGTTCGCGAACGGATGCGCGGCGCAAGCATCCTCGGACTGGTCACCTCCCTGCTCGGTGTGCTGCTGATTCTCACCCACGGCAACCTTCTCGAGGTGTTCACCACCGAGTACAACATCGGCGGGCTGTACATGCTCGGCGCTGTGGCTGTGTGGACCGCATATACGATCCTCGGGCGGACGCTGACAACCGCACCAGTGACATCCGCAGCTCTCCAATCGGTGATGGCCGCAATCGCCCTTGCCCCGATCGCGCTCACTGTGGGCGGACCGATCGCGCTCGACGGTGCCGGCTGGTGGGGTGTGCTGTATATCGGGGTGTTCCCGTCGGTGCTGAGCCTCATGCTGTGGAACATCTCGGTCAAGGAAATCGGCGCGGGCAGGGCCGGGATCTACCTCAACCTCATGCCGGTGTTCACCGCGCTGATGGCGCTCGCGATGGGCACACCGATCACGTTCGTTCAGGTGCTCGGCGGTGCCCTCGTCATCGGCGGGGTGTGGCTGACGAGCCGTCCCGCTCGCTTCATTCGTCGCATCCAGGAACCGGCAACGGATGCCAACGCAGGAGCCTCGGAGGCTGGCCCGGTACGATAGACCCTCGTGGCTCTAACTATCGGTATCGTCGGTCTCCCTAACGTCGGCAAGTCAACCCTTTTCAACGCTCTCACCAAGAACGCGGTTCTCGCGGCAAACTACCCGTTTGCCACGATCGAGCCGAACATCGGAGTGGTGAACCTGCCCGACTCGCGCCTTGATGTGCTCGCCGAGATCTTCGGCAGTGAGCGCATCCTGCCCGCAGCCGTGTCGTTCGTCGACATCGCCGGCATCGTCCGCGGCGCCAGTGAGGGGGAGGGGCTCGGCAACAAGTTCCTCGCCAACATCCGAGAAGCGGATGCCATCGCGCAGGTCATTCGCGCGTTCTCCGATGAAGACGTGGTGCACGTCGACGGCGCGGTGAACCCCGCCGGTGACATGGAGACCATCAACACCGAACTCATCCTCGCCGACCTCGAGACGCTGGAAAAGGCGCAGTCGCGGTTCGAGAAAGAGGTCAAGGGCAAGAAGCTTGACCCGATCGTGCTGACCACGGCGAAGGCAGCCAGGGAGTACCTCGACACCGGCAAGCCGCTGTCGAGCTCGGGTCTCGACCTCGAGCCGATCAAGGAGCTCGGTCTCCTGACGTCCAAGCCGTTCATTTACGTGTTCAACGTCGACGAAGCCGTGTTGCAGGACCAGGCCAAGCTTGACGAGCTCGCCGCTCTGGTGGCTCCCGCCAAGGCGATCTTCCTCGATGCCAAGCTCGAGTCTGAGCTCATCGACCTCGATCCGGAAGACGCTGCAGAGTTGCTTGCGTCGACCGGACAGACCGAGTCGGGCCTGAACCAGCTCGCGCGCATCGGTTTCGACACCCTCGGACTGCAGACCTACCTCACGGCGGGCCCGAAAGAGTCACGTGCGTGGACCATTCCGAAGGGTGCGAAGGCACCCCAGGCGGCCGGCGTCATCCACACGGACTTCGAGCGTGGCTTCATCAAGGCTGAGGTCATCTCATTCGATGACCTCGTTGCCGCTGGCTCGGTTGCCGAGGCTCGCGCCAAGGGCAAGGCCCGCATGGAGGGCAAGGACTACGTCATGGCCGATGGCGACGTGGTGGAGTTCCGCTTCAACGTGTAATCGGGTCCTCTGGAGTCGCTGGCTCGGTTAGCGCGGCGGCATAGTTGCGTATCGAGCGCTGATATTGAGGCAGTGCCGCGATTTGCGCCTCGATGGCTACCCGGAGCGCCTCATCTTTGCGGCCCGCGCTATGAAGCGCCAAGGCCAGCACGACACGAGGTGCCGACCCTGTCGATTCGTGGGTCGGGGCGGCGCTCAAGACGGCGATGGCTTCATCGAGTCGGCCGAGGTTGCGCAGAGTCGATCCATACTGCACCGCGAGTTGAGCGTGCCGAGCTTCATCGAGGGTGAGTTCGAGCGCGCGCTCATACTCCGCGCCTGCCTCAGCTTCGAATCCCATCGAGTCGTACATGCTCGCGAGCTCGAATGCGCTCCGGCCGTCGTGCGCTGGGCACGCGTCAGCCAATTCCCGCATGGCCTTGACCCCTTCATGACGGCTGAGGGAGTCGAATCTGGCCCAGAGATCGGCGACGGAGGATTCCCATTGCTTGAGGTCTGCTGTCATGGAATCTAGTTTGTCAGGCAGCGACCTCACGACGTCGGGACACAACTGGTGGGCATCGCTGGTAGAGGTTGCTCGGTAACGTAACCCGGTGGAGTTCCGCTTCAACGTGTGACTGTCGTCGGATGCTATGACGCCCCGCGAGAAGGATTAGCGCTCCGCCGTATCGAACGCGGCTAAGCGGGCCGGGAGTTACGGTGCGGCAGGTGCTTCAACCGCGGGTGCCGCGACTCGCGACCGTAGTCCCACCGCGATGAGGTGGACCGCGAACCAGATCTCGAACGCGAAGACCGGCAGGGCGCACAGGCCGGCGATCGTGCCTCCCTGCGGGATGGCTCCGAACAGCTGTGCCGTGTTGCTCGCAAGCACGGCGGTGCCACCGACGAGACCGAGCACCGCCAGTGCGCGAGGCACGACGCGCGCGTCCAGAAGTAGCCAGCCCAGGATGAGGGTGTTTACGCTAATGACGAGACCCTGCCCCACGAGGAACGCCGCGGTGTGCATAGCGATGAACGCCTGCGCCTGCGGCGCGCTCGCCGCGGTCCACAGCAGCGCCAGCATCGGCAGGGTGCCCGCAGAGATGACGGTGGCTTCGAGAGCGCGGAGCCCCGCGAAGGTGGCGGCACGCATGGCCCCCACATCGCGCAGCAGTAGCCACAGCAACAGGCCGGTGCCGAGGCATCCTGCGGCGAGGATGAGCTCGAGTGCCACGCCCAGAGCGAGGGCGTCGGCCGAGTACGCGGCGACCGCGGTCACCGACGTGACATGGGTGATCAGGTAGAGGATGCCGGCGGTGCGGGCGTAGGTGCGCGGGTGAGTCGTCATGGCGTGCCGATCGTCGTCGGTGTACGCCGTATACCGACGCGGCATCAGTTTACGTATACGCTGTATACGTGTCAACAACCCGTTCACGGCCTCCTCTGGACCGCACGCGCGTACTCGACGGCGCCGTTGCCGTTGCGGACGAGGTGGGCCTTGAGTCCACAAGCATGCGCCGCCTCGCGGACTCGCTGGGGGTCACCGCGATGGCGCTGTACAAGCACGTCGCAAGCCGCGAGGAGTTGATCGACGGCATGCTGGACCGCCTCGTGGCGAGTATCGAGGTGCCCGCCCCCGGTCTGACCTGGAAACTCGCGTTGCGCGCCCGCATCCGTTCGGCACGGAACGTCCTGTCCGCGCACACGTGGACCCAGGCGGCGATCGAGACGCGGACCAGCGCCAGTCCCACCATCCTCGCCTACATGGACTCCCTCATGGAGATCATGTTCGAGGGCGGATTGTCCGCCGACCTCGTGCACCATGCGATGCACGCCCTGAGTACGAGGATGTGGGGGATCACACGCGATGTGTTGCCCACCCCGAGCGTCCCGGAGGACCCTGACGAGCGGGCTCAGGCGATGGTCGAGTTCGCGGTCGCCTATCCGGCGATCGTTCGCATGGCGACGACCGCGCCGCACGCGGGGGAGAGCTGCGACGAGGATGAGGAGTTCGCGTTCGCGCTCGACATCCTCCTCGACGGTTTCGAGCGCAAACACGAACAGCGGTGGGCGTCCGTTCCCTGACCAGGGCCTCCGTGGCGCTGATTGTCGGTCCAGTCATTCTTTGCGGCCGTCGAGTCCGGGCCAATCTGCTCCAGCCCCGGCGCAATGTCCGGCCGACTGCAGAGGGACCGTTCGAATCCACATGCATGTCGCCTAGCCAGCCGGCGGTGGTACGTCAGCGACGAGAAAAACACGAGCATTGATCGGGGCTCCGTCCTGCCCCATGGTCCTATGGGGAGTTTCCCTTGAGGAACTGATTCACCGCCGCCTCGGTCAGCTCGTCCAGTTGTTCCGCGTCAACGAGCCGGCTGTTGACGAGGGTGGCGAGACCGTTGATCGTGGCATAAAGAACGATTCCGATTTTTTCGTGGGGACCAGCCTGAAGGACGCCACTGTCCTGGCCTTCGTGAATCAGGTCGACAAGGGGTTCGAAGGCTCTCTCCGCGGAGAGTCGGACCCCTGCCTTCTCCGGCTGGTGCTTTGTCGCATTCATCAGGTCCAGGAGCGCCGGGTTCTCCGTCGCAAAGTTAGCGAACGCTGAGGTCGCGCGACTGACCCGGGAGGTGAAGTCGGCGTCTCCGTCCGCGACGGCGTGGCGGATGGCCTCGCCGAGACGACGGAATCCTGACTCTGCCAGCGCATCGAGCAGATCCTGGCGCTCCGGGAAGTGCCGCCGCGGGGCGCCGTGGCTCACTCCCACCTCCCGGGCGAGATCGCGCAGGGAGAGCTGCTCAGCGCCTCGTTCGCGCAGGCTGCGCTCGGCAGCCTCGAGGAGGGCTGCGTGCAGTCCTCCGTGATGGTACCGGCGCTGTTCTGTCTGCTCGCTCATGGGACCACGATAACCGGGGGCCGTAGGCATTGACAACATTAGTAGTCGGTGCCTACATTGGGGTCCATGACAGTTCAGGACGGTGCACTGTGGTGACTACGACGGCAGAGGAGCTGATCGTCGTCTCCGGTGCCTCGACAGGGATCGGGGCTGCCACCGCCCGCGAGCTCGCTTCTCGTGGTTACCACGTCCTCGCCGGGGTCAGGCGAGACGAAGACGCTGACGCGATCCGGGCTGAGCGTATCGAGCCTGTGATGCTGGACATCACCGTTGCCGAACACGTCGACGCGCTCGCCGCCCGAATCGCCCTCGATCCTCAGAGGCGACTGCTGCGTGCGCTGATTAACAACGCCGGGATCGAGATCAACGCTCCTATCGAGGTTCTCCCACTCGACCTGTGGCGGGAGCAGTTTGAGGTCAACCTCTTCGGACACATCCGGGTTATCCAGGCGTTGCTGCCCGCGCTGCGGCACAGTCGGGGCCGCGTGGTAAACATCAGTTCTGTCGGCGCGGAGGCCACTCTGCCCATCTACGGCGCGTATGCCGGCTCCAAGGCCGCGTTGGAGTCCGCCAGCGATGCCTTGCGCCGGGAAGTGGGTTCGCAGGGCATCCAGGTCGTGATCGTCCAATCCGGCGGCGTGAAGACCCCGATGGCTGCCAAGAGCGGGCCGCTCTCTCTCAAACTCGCTGAGGGGATGAACATCGAGCACACACGCCTCTATGGTCGCTTGATCTCTTCGACCGTGAGCTTTCAGTCCTCGTTTCTGCAGCGGGCGATTACGGCCGACCAGGCCGCGAAGAAGATCACGAAGATCACCACCACCAAGCGTCCTCGCACCCGATACAGCCTTGGCCCGGATGCTGCCTTCACACTGCCAATGGCGCGGTTCCTGCCTGCACGCCTCATGGATCGAGTCGTCCCGCGATAGCTCCTGCACTACCCAGAAGATCCCCTTTCACGCACGACCCTCATTTGTTCACCTCACCGTCTAGGCTTTCGAAGCATGACGAGCCAGATGGATGTGCCGACCGCATGAGCTTTCACTCGTTTCACCTCGCGCACATGCCGCCGCTGGCTGCAATCCGAGTGCTGCTGCGGGCACCCAAGGCCAACGGCCTTCGTCACATCGAAGTGCTCGCCGGCATGAAGTTGGGGGCCGCAGTGGTTTCCCCGCGCCGGATGCAATTGCGGCGAGTAGCTGTTTTCGCCGAGTGGGAGGACGAGGCGGCACTCGTCGACTTTCTCGCCGGGCACCCATTTGGCCGGCAGTTGGACAAGGGCTGGCACGTCAGGCTTGAGTTCTTGCGCCGATGGGGTCACATTCGCGAGCTGGACGGGCTGCCGGAGATGACGGAACGAGCGAATCTCGATGAGCCGGTCGTCGCCGTTACCCTGGCCCGGATGCGGCTGCCCGAGTTGGCACGATTCATCCACTGGGGCCGCCCCGTCGAGCGTCAGGTCCGGGACCATCCCGAAGTGACGCTCGCGCTGGCGGGCATCCGTTTGCCGCGGACGGTTTCAACGTTCTCGATCTGGACCAGCGCCCGAGCGATGACGGGGATGGTGTTCGGCCGCGAGGATGGTGAAGGTGCGCGCCGCCATGCTGAGGCGATGACCGAACGCGACCGTCGGAACTTCCACCACGAATTTACGACGCTGCGTTTTCGGCCGCTGTCCGAGCACGGCGCGTGGGACGCCCGGGCTCACTGGGTGCCGCGGCCCGCGGAGGTCGCGTAGCGAGGAAAGGCATCCGATAGCGTGTGGCCCTGGCGATTTTCGAACACCTGATGCGTTCGGTATGTTTGCGCCATGACACCAGAGGAACACCGCTTCAATGCTCTCGTCCTGATGTTCGCCAACCTCCAGCGCCTGATGGTTTTTCACAATGCCATCGCGGTCAGTGAAGGCAGGGAAATTGATTCCCAGCTGAGGGAAGAGCTGACGTCCCGGCTCGACCTCGTTGGTGATGCGCTGCGGCGCTCGAGTGAAAACGCCGCGGTAAGCGACGCTGATGTGGATGCCGTCCAACCGGTTGTGGACTATCTCCAGCGGGAAATTCGTGCATACTTCGAGACCAAGCTGGACGGAGACCTTGGCGCGCAGGCCGCCCTCGGTGCTGGGGTCGTGTACGCGGCCTCCTACCTCAATGACGGCACCGTGCAGATGGGGCAGGTGTTTGATCGTCCGCACTGGGTCGACCGGGAAATGCAGAGTAAGCCGATGCTCATAGCCTTGCGAAATCGAGCGGACGCCGCGGTCGCTTCAGCAACACAAGGCGAGGTCTCTGCCGAGGTCCGCGGAGACATCGACTACCACGTGCGTGTCGCACTCGGCGATCGTCAGCTCGTCCTGGCGCAGGTCGACGGATTGCCGACGATGTTGCAGGGGCGCGACGCCCGCGAGAACGTCGGGGCCTGAGCAGCGAGATGCCCATTTTCGATCATCTCGGCGTCACCGTGAACGACGTGCCTCGTGCGGTGACACAGTTCGATCCCATCCTGTCGGCGCTCGGTTTTACCCGGACCGACGCTGACGAATCTGTGTCGTGGTACGCCGACGGCGAGACAGAGTTCATTGTGATGCCGGCTCGGGATCCCGGCACGGGGCCGCACCGCCACGGGCGGGTCGGCTGGCAGCACCTGGCATTCGCCGTCGACTCACGCGGGGACGTTGACCGCATGCATCGGATCGCGACGGATGCCGGATGGACGGTCGTGCGGGACCCGAAGGAATACCCTCGCTTCACCGACCGCTACTACGCCTCTTTTCTCGAGGACGACAACGGCATCCGGATCGAGTTCATGCACAACCCGCCGCGCGAGAGCGACTGATGGCCTCCGCGATGGCATTCCTAGGGGATGGATCGCTGGGGAGTAAGCGTGGTGGGTTCCGGTTCAACACCCCCGAGACACGTTGCACATGACGAGGTTCGCCGACAGATCACCCGCCTCGCTGTGGCAGCCCGACCAGTACCGCGGCCAGAGGTCGTTGGACGTTGTTGCAACCCAGCTCGCGGATCGAGGGCTAACTCCGTCGGCGCAACGTCGCGTCTTGCAGGACTGGATTGATTTCTTCGCGAACGAACGAACGCGGACACGACGACTCAGCCTGAGTTCGCGAGTGCCGCAGCCCCTTTTGGACTCTCTGGCCGGCCAGCCACAACTGGAAGCGCTGGACATCAAGTGGGGCAGCTATTCGGATCTTTCGGCGGTGGCCGGTCTGCCGAACTTGAGGCGGCTGACGCTCGGGGGCGCCCGATCGGTCACCGACCTGACGCCGCTCGCACCGCTTTCGAAACTCCGGACGCTCGTGGTCGACGGCGCTTTCCTCGTAACGGACCTGACCCCGCTGAGTTCGCTCGGAACCCTCCGGGAACTCGTCTACGGGAACTGCTCTCTCGGTTCCGATAAGACCGTGGAGGTGCGGGACTTTGTCTGGATTCGGCCAATGACAAATCTGAGAACGCTGCAGATGCCGGGATCGAGGCTCTCCGGGACGGACCTGTCGGACCTGTTGACACTGCCCAAGCTGTCACAACTCAACCTTCCACTGAGGCGGGCCTACAAGAAGCAGGTCTTCGAGTTCGCCTCCCGCAGCAAGGCCTTTGCGGGGCTCGCGCGCGCTTACGACGAATATGACGAGATGCGAACTGGCTAACCCGTGTGAGACGAACTACGGAAATACGAGGTTCTGGTGCCCGTCGATGAGCTCACGCACAATGTCGAGGTGACCGGCGTGCACGGACGTCTCGTTGAGAACTCGGAAGACCACCGCGCGCCCGTCCGCCAATTCAGGAGCATCGAAGATGCTGGTGGGCGGCGTCCACGCCGGAGGGGCATCCAGGTCGACGCGTGCGAGGACCTCGTCGCTTCGAGCGATCTGCCGTTTATAGATGTCGATCGCCTCTGCGCCGGTCATCGGGTCGGACGCCCAGCCGTCGTGCAAATCCTCAATGGCTCGCCGGTCGCCACCCAGTACCGCCGATATCCAGAACATCTCATCGTCGAAAGTGAGGTGATTGAGAAGTCGGGTGATCGTCCAGCCTGAGGGAACAACCGAGCGATGCATCTCGTCCTCGGTCAGGCCGCTGACGGCCCGGAGAACGTGGTCCCGCTCACCCTCGAGCTGAGCGATCAGCTGTGCGTCGCTCACTGCTTTTGGGTGGTGAAGGAAGGTTTGAGAAGAGGAGCAGTCACGCCGCCAGCATATCCACGCCACTCATCGGCCAACAGGGTGAGGTGAAGGCCGCACCCAGTTCGGGGCAGTTCCACCGGACGCGGCTTGGGCGCCAATACGATCACCCTATGCCCCGATTTCTTGTTTTGCTCGAAGGAACGAGCGCCGGTCGAGTCCGCCTGCGGCTGTCTGCCGGAGGGATGTTGTGAAGCGGCTCCTGCTCGTTGCCATCGCCGCCGCGGTGGCTGCCGCGCTGACCGGGTGTGTCACGCTGTTCCTGCCCAGCGAATCGGAATCTGCGCCTGAGCTTCGGGAACCCCAAACCCCCGCCGGCGAACCGGAAGACTGGGTGATCGTATTCTACGAATCTGGCTCCGACGACGAGGCGCTGGCTGCCATGGATGCTCTTTTGGACACGGAGTTGGCGGCCGACGAGGCGCTCGTTGCAGATGGCCTGGGCTGGATAGACGGCAATGAATTCGGGCAGGGATCTTATGACCTCTATTTCATCGGGTACGACCACGATGAGATGTGGGCTGTTCTCGAACCGATTCTGGCCACCGCACCAGTGAAGTGGACGCGAGTGGAATTTTGGGACGACCTCGACGGTTCGGCAACAGCGGAACTGACCCAGTGAGCAGGAAGGGTCCAGCGCCGGAAAAAGTCCTTATCCTCCGTCCGCTTGGCGTCACGCGTGTGCTGAACGCCGCCGTCCCTCTCATTGTGGTGATCCCATTCGCTGTTTTGTCTGAGTTGCCGATTACGCAGCGGGCACTTCTGTTCTCTCCCCTTCTGGTTCTCGCGGCGGTCTTGTCGATTCGATTCTGGCGTCTCTCGGTCACCCTCTACCCGGATCGTGCCGTGGTGCGGGGGTATCTGTGGAGTCGGACCGTGAGGCGTGACCAGGTGACGGAGGTATCAGACTTCGCCTGGCTGGCGTGGACGACTGCAGCCGGACGGCGGCGGCGGACCCCGCTTGCCGCGCTGTGGGTCAACGGCTCGGCGCTACCGCGATACGCGAAACACGCCGCCAAGTGCCTTCAGCGCGCCCAGATGTGGGCGCGCTAGTCGCAGCTGACGGAGGTGAGCTCGGCGTAGTCCCCGTCCGTTGGCGTGGCATCCACAAGAATGGAGGTCACCCGTTCGATCGTGGCGGTTTGTGTGATTTCGCGCTGCGGTTCGGCGTACAGGTCGTCCCAGATTCCGACGGTGACCGTCGCCGTCGTGCAATCCGGTTGCGTGACCAACAGCCATTCCCAGCAGTACTCGTTGCCGCATTCCGCTCCGCCCTCCTCGACGTAGACCACGTCCACACCGTCGACGGTCCACACCTCGGAGAGCACGGTGGCGGGTCGGTCGCCCAGAACGCCGGATTGCGCGACCGCGTCCACGACCAGGGGGACGGCGAAAATAATGCCCTGGACCATCATCAGGATGAGCAGTATTACCGTCGCTGTCCACTCGCCAGCGACGAGCCAGCGGGGTGGCTTCATTGCCGCTAGCCGTTGTGTGGTCGGCGCCGTGAGCGGTGCCGGGTAACCGGGATACCACGGTCCACCCGGATTGGTCGGTCCGGTCGGGTATGCCGGAACGGCGGGGTCTACTGCGAACGGATGCGGGGAGAACGGATGCTGGACGGGAACGGGCCGCGTATCGTGCCCGTCGTCGGCGGAGTGCTCGGTGTTCACTGAACGCTCTGCGCGCGCGGCAGTCGTCCGACTGGAGGGTGCAACTGGGGCATAGCCACAGAGTATTGACCGGTAGGCGTGCGCACTCCACCCACTTCGGGGCCGGTCGCCCTGGGCGAGGCTGCACATGCAAGATCAGGCGCTGGCCCTCAGAGAGCCGCGCTCTTTCCCGCCCACGGGTCGTAATCGACCTCGAGTTCTGCCTGTTCCGGGCGTGCGCCCTCAGGCACATGCTGCAGGTTCACGCGGATCCGATACCAGAGCGAACTCGAGCCCCGCATCCCGTCGACGAGAACATCGGCCGGTTCGAGGAGCTTGACGACGTCGGGATGCTTTGACTTCCACCGCTCGAGTCCCTCCAGGGCCTCCGGCTTCGTCTTGGCACGGGCTACCTCCACGAGGGGCATCGTTGAGGTGCGCCGGCCCGATCCGTCCGACGCTCTCGGTGGTTTCTCGGCCGGGCCCAGTTCTTTTGCCAGGGCGAGCAGGCCGTCGAGACTGCCTGCGGCGTCATCGATTCCGGATGCCGCGTCGCCACGGTCTCCGAACCGCTTCAGTACCGAGCGCACCGTGAAATCCTCCGGGCGGCATCCGGGCACTTCGTCCCAGTCCAGCGGTGTCGATACGCGGGCGTCCGGCAGAGCCCGGACCGAGTACGCCGATGCGACCGTGCGGTCCTTCGCGTTCTGGTTGAAATCGACGAAGACGCTCTCGCCACGCTCTTCCTTCCACCACTTCGCGGTTGCGAGTCCCGGCGCCCGTCGCTCGATTTCGCGCGCCAGGGTTTCAGCCGCGAGCCGTACCTGGCGGTGGTCCCACCGCGGTTCGATGCGGGCGTAGATATGGATGCCGCGGGAACCGGATGTCTTCGCCCAGCCAACGAGGCCGTAGTCGCTGAGCACCTCCCTCGCGATCATCGCAACGTCGACGATCTGTCGCCAGTCGACTCCGGGCATGGGGTCAAGATCGACCCGCAGTTCATCGGGATGATCGAGGTCCTCGGCGCGAACCGGGTGCGGATTGAGGTCGATGCAGCCGAGGTTCACCACCCAGGCGAGTGCAGCGGCATCCCGAACGACAACTTCTTCGGCCGAATTGCCCGATGCGTACTGCAGGGTAGCGGTTTCGATCCACTCGGGGCGTTTCTCCGGTGCGCGCTTCTGGAAGAACGCCTCCTGGTCGATGCCCTTCACGAATCGTTTGAGAACCATGGGCCGCCCGGCGACACCGCGAAGCGCACCATCGGCGACCGCCAGGTAGTACTTCACCAGCTCGAGTTTGGTGATGCCGGGCTCGGGAAAAACCATCTTGTCGGGATGCGAAACATGCACCTCGCGTCCGTCGATCTCCAGCACCTCTGCCTGGCTCGCCTGTGCGCTCACGCACTCACCATAAACCTGCGGGTCGGTGCGCGTCTGCCCCCCCCGAGGCATCGACGCGAGGCTCTAAACCCGCGCCGCGAGATGCCCCAACCGACCCGTCAGAGAGCTGGGGGAGGCTCTGCCGCCATATAACAAATTGGCGGCTCGTCGAATCGCTGGTCATGCTCCACCTCGTATTGGCATTCGCCGCAACCATCAGTCGGGGTCGCGCCGAATGCTCCTCCCCAATGCTCGCGCCAGTCGTGGTGGCACACCGGGCAGGTTCCGTAGAAGCTGACCCTGTCGCGTTCGATCGCCCGCCTTTGCTCCAGCCAGGCGTGTACGAGCTTCGGCACCCGGAACGATGGGAAAAGTGGCATCACGAGTGCGCGCTCGTGTCAGATACCGGCTCACTCATGGGACGGAAACCCGCGCACAATGTCCGGCGAGAACGCCGCGACGAGCTGCCGGCTCAGCTTCTTGCCCCTCTTCCACTCGGTTGGGTCACACTCGGTACTTCGTCCCCAACGGTCAAGGAGCACCACACAGCCACACTCTCGATGCCCCACCAGAACGATGTCGCCATGTTCGATCGACGTCAGTCGGTTTCCTTCTCGCCGGAGGATATGGGTGTCGGTGACCCACACTTCGTCCTTCGACGCCTTCGCGCGCCAGGGTTCATGCCCCGCCCGCAACGCCCGGTGGCGTTGCACGCTCTCGCGGTCCTTGTGCCTGGTCCAGATCCTCTGGCGGTCAAGCGGCAGCTTCAGTTCTCTACGCAGCTTCGCGGGAAGGTGGGCATCTTCATGGACCGCAACAAGAAGGGTCGGGATGCTCTTTTTCAGAGTATGGGTCAGCATCCCTGAGGTCAACGTTTCACCGATTGTGAGCGTCTCCGCGGGAGTGACAGTGCGGCGGAGCAAGAGACCGTCGATCGCCAGATCGTCCAGATAGGCGGGCCCAGCCTCTGTGTCCGAGTGGACGTAGGAACTAATGATGGAGCGGGCTGAGTCCGTTGCCTGAGCGCTGAAGCCGCTCTCGGCCACGTCCTTTATTGCGCGCACGCCGGCGCGAAGCGCGGCAACGAGGTTCCGGTCGAGAGGGTCCAAAACGAGGTCCAACTGCGAGGAATCGTCGTCGATTCGTGTCGTGAAATGGTCCACGGAGTAGATCAGGCCCTTGGCCTGACGGAGCCGGATAAATAATTCATCACTCAACGCAGCGCTGAGAAACGCTTGTAGCTCGATCGGCACGACGAGCGAGAACGCCACGCCTGCTTTGCCCGAGGTCACCAGTCGCGGTGTCTCACGTGCCGACGGCACCGGTGCGTGGATTACCGCTGGCCCCGACGGAAGTCGGACGTCAAGGGCGGCAGGCACTTCACCGGTGAACGACAGTGCAGCGTTTTCCCGTGTGAGCCAGTGTTGTGCCCACTCGATCACCTCGGTTCTCGACAGCGCCCCGGTTGTTGGTGCACCGAGAGCGGCGGCTCCGAGGCCCCGGACTCCGAACCGGTTGGCCAGCAGGCCCGGCGAGATGAAACGAAATGCGTACGGCCTCTCCGCCTCAATGATGTCCTTCTCGAGCTCGAGGTCCTCGGCTGTGACGCGCTGCACGTTCGCGATCGCGGATGCCACCGTATTGAGGAAGTGCGCGACGGCATCCGCTGTGCCCGTCGCGAAGAACTCGACCGAGTCCTCTTTCACGGTGCCTCCGTGGGCATCGGGCACCGGCTGGGTCAGGCGAAGAACGACGTGTTCCACAAGATGGGTGACCCCGGCCATGGTCGGAGGTTCATCTCTCATTCCGACTCCGAAAGTCAGCGTTCCTGTCGCGACGCCCTCGCGACAGAGCGAGTAGGTGGCCACGCCGTTGTGGGAGGAGGTGGTCACCGGAGTCATAGGGGGAGTCTGGCAGAGCAGTCGCCGCGGACAGGGTGTTCACGGCCGGTTTATCTTCGCACTACTGCCCCGAGTTGTAGGGGCAGCGGACGTGACGCGGCAACGGTCCGTCTAGCCGGGATGACCCGGAAGGTGCATCGCCGCGAGACGCTCGGGGTCACGCAGCGAGATGATATCGACGATGCGATCCCCGACAACGGTGCATCCCATGACGCCGATCGGCATGCCGGTTGTGCTCCACGCGACCATGCCCGGATCGCCATTGACGAGCACACGATGTCCCCGTCCTCTCGCGCGCGCTCTGCGCTGTGCAATGGCTGCCACAGCAGTCGCTCCCACCAGCACCTCCACACCATGCGCCGTGTGCGTGCGCCAGGTCACATCCGGATCGAGCACGCGCAGCAGCCGCTCGAAGTCCCCGTCCCTGGCCGCCGCGAGGAATGCGTCGACCACCGACCGCTCGCGCCGTCTCTGCTCGGCTGGACGCGAGGAGCCCTGTACTTTCTGGCGAGCCCGGCTGGCGAGCATCTTGCTCGCGTTCGCGGACTTCCCAATGATCGGGCCGATCTCCTCGAAGGTCACAGCGAACATGTCGTGCAGCACAAACGCCAGTCGCTCGGCAGGGCTGAGAGTATCGAGCACAACGAGCAGTGCCAGACCCACCGATTCCGCGATCGCCGCTTCGTCCTCGGGTGCGCCGTGGCTGTCGTCTGTGACGAGCAACTCCGGCACCTGATCGTCATATGCCACCTCGCGCCTGGCCTTGCGTGAGCGAAGTATGTCGATACAGACCCGGCCGACGACCGTGGTGAGCCAACCGGCGAGGTTGTCGATCGTTGTCGCGTCCTGGCGGGACAGCTTCAGCCACGCCTCCTGGACCGCGTCCTCGGCATCCGCCCGCGAACCGAGCATCCGAGAGGCGACAGCAATCAGGCGGCCGCGCTGTTCGTCGAATGCCCGCGCAATGACCTCGTCGGAATCGGATGCCGCCATGGTGTTACCTTCCTCCCTCGAGTGCCGTCATAGGTAATGACGGCCCGCGACGGGTCGAGGTAACGACAGGGAGAATAATCATGAACCTCGCTCTGTGGATCACCGCCGGGTTGCTAGCCGCTGTATTTCTCCTCGCAGGCGCCAACAAGGTGTTCATCCCTTACGAGAAACTGGTCAGGTTTCCCGGTGCCGGATGGGCCAATGACTTCAGTGCCCGGTTCGTCAAGGGACTGGGAACCCTCGAGATACTGGGTGCCATCGGTCTCATTCTGCCCGCGTTAGTCGGAATCGCACCGGTCCTGGTGCCGATGGCGGCCGCCGGTCTGGCGGTCATCATGGCCGGTGCAACGGTCGTGAGCTTCCGCCGCGGCGAGATGCTGCACGCTGCGTTGGATTTGATCTACCTCGCGCTGGCCCTGTTCGTTGCGTGGGGCCGATTCGGTCCCGAGCCTTTCGGATGATTGGCGGTGCGGCGGCGTCACCGGCTCACCATAAACCCGAGGGCCGGTGCGCGTCAGCCCCCGTGCTCAGTCTGCTCACTGACACGAAAAAGTGTGGCGCACAACCGTTGCTGATCAATAGGATCTCCCGCATGTACATCGTGCTCTCGGCCCTCACGTTCCTGCTCGTGATTGCAGCCCTTGTCGACGTCATCACGCGGCAGGACTGGCAGGTGAAGCACATGCCCAAGATGGTCTGGGTGCTGCTCGTCATCTTCCTTCCCCTGATCGGCAGCGTCCTGTGGTTTCTCATCGGCCGTGAATACGACGGGAGCCAGAACATCATCGACCGGCCGGTGCGGCGCGCGCGACCGCAGCGAGCGTCACAGGCACCGACTGATGTCCAAGGGCCCGGGTACAGTGCACGCTCGCGGACGACGGAGGAGCAGCTCGCGGACCTCGAGCGCGAGATCGAGTTTTACGAGAAGCAGGCGCGCCTTCAACAGCTGAAGGCCGAGACCGAGCGCCGCCGTGAGCCAGACGGAGTGAACTGAACCCCGCGTGATGCGCGCAGGCGCTGAGTGGCGCTAGTGTCATGCAAATGTACGAACGTGACCACGTGGCATCCCTCCTGAATACTGAAGAGCGTCTCTCTGCGCCTGCGACCTCGCCTGTGAGGGGCGACAAGTGAGCTTCGACCACAGGCGGGCGACCGCCAGACTCATGGTCATCGACGTCGATGGCTCGCCGCTCAGGGACGCGGATATCGTGCTGGAGCAACGCAGTCACGAGTTCGCGTTCGGCAACATCGGGTTTGATTTCATCCCGCTGGCCAACGAGGAGAGCGAAACTCCCTCCCGCCGCGATGGGTTCGCGAGCGCGTCGACCGAAGGCCTCGCCGGATTAGCCGATCTCTGGCTTGACGTCTTCAACACGGCGACGCTTCCGTTCTACTGGCGAATCTTCGAGCCGGTCGAGGGGGAACCGGACACCCAGCGACTCCGCGCCGCTGCTGCCTGGTTCGCCGAACGCGGGGTCACCGTGAAGGGGCATCCGCTCACCTGGCACACGCTCGCGCCGGAGTGGCTGGGAGGCAGGACGGAGAACGAGATCGAGGCGCTCCAGCGAGGCCGGATCCAACGGGACGTCGCCGACTTCGCAGGACTCATCGATACGTGGGATGCCATCAACGAGGTGGTGATCATGCCCGAGTTCACCGCGGAGGAGAACGGTATTTCTCGACTCGCGAAGAAGATCGGGAGGGTGCCGATCGTCCGGCTCGCTTTCGAGGAGGCGCGACAGACCAACCCATCGGCGACGCTGATTCTCAACGACTTCGATCTGTCGCCCGCCTATGAGCGCCTCATTGAAGTTGTCCTGGATGCCGGCATCCGCGTCGACGCGATCGGCCTCCAGACGCACATGCACCAGGGCTATTGGGGAGAGGAAACCATGCTCAGGATGGTCGATCGGTTTGCCCGCTTCGGGCTGCCGCTCCATCTGACCGAAACCACCCTCGTCTCGGGCCACACCATGCCGCCGGAGATTGTCGACCTCAACGATTACCAGATCGCGTCGTGGCCATCGACGCCGGAGGGAGAGGCCCGTCAGGCCGATGAGATCGAGCGGCACTACCGCTCCCTCGTCGGGCACCCGGCGGTGCAGGCAATCACCTACTGGGGGATCACCGATGACGGTGCCTGGCTCGGTGCCCCCGCTGGGCTCGTGCGATCGGACGGCACACCGAAGCCCTCCTACGATGCGCTCAAATCGCTCATCAAAGGGGAGTGGTGGCTGTCGAGAACCGAGGTCCGGACGGACAATCACGGAACCGTGCCGCTGTCGGGGTTCTTCGGTGAATACACGGTGCAGGCGAAGGGGAAAACCGCGACTGTCTCGCTCGCTTCAGGCGTCGACGAGGCAGTGGCACGGCTGGCCTGACGCTGTGCCGGCCTGGCCTAACGCTGGCCTGCTTAACGCGGGCCTGACGCGGCGCTGGCCGCAGCGGCCAGCGCCGTCACGCATCTAGGCGACCGCGGTAGCCTCATCGGTTGCACCCGGGGTGGTCGGCTCCGCCGCGGAATCCGGCGCGAGGGCCTTGTGCAGCGCTGCCTCTGCCTCTTCTACACCGATCTCGAGCGAGAGAGCGATCTCGGTGACGAGCGGGCCCTGCGCGTGACGCAGGAGCTCGCGCTCAGCGAGGGAGAGGCCACGGTCGTCGCTGCGCCTGGTCAGGTCACGGACGACCCCGGCAATGGTCAGGATGTCACCGGCCTTGAGCTTTTCCTGGTTGTCTTTCATCCGGCGCGACCACTTGTCTTCCTCGTCGATCGTCGGTGCCCGGAGGACGTCGAACAGGGCCTTCGTCTCATCGGGACTCAGAACGGCGCGAATACCGACCTGTTCGGCGCTCGCAACGGGAACGCTCACGGACAGCTTGGAATCGTGGACCTCGAGCTTGAGGTATTGAACCTCGTTGCCCTTGACGGTCCTGGAGAATATCGAGGTGATTGTGGCGGGACCATGGTGCGGGTAGACAACGATCTGGCCTTCGGAAAACTGCATGGGATGTACCTCCGGGTGCGCATGAGCGCCTTACTCAACCTCGCGCGAAGCAGGAACCGAAGTTCGTACGACACCCGACAGTCGACCCAATTCCCGGCGGGCGATGCAGTCGTTCGCCGGATTCCATGGGCGCGCGGGCAGGCAATTCCACAGGGGCGGATCTGCCTGGCACCGCGAGCTTGGCTGAGTCAATTATCTCACAGAGGGCCGACATCTACCTGAGTGAGCGGGCCGAGCGGGGGTGCGGCAGATGTCCTGGCGACGTCAGCGGAGCATCCGTCGCATGACGATTCGGGGGATTCCACCCGACACGGACCGGGTGTCAGCGACCCAGGAGAACCCCGCCTGTTCGAACATGGCCCTGGTGCCCACGAACGCCATGGTCTGGTCTACTCGCTCGCCGTGGTTGTCGACCGGATACCCTTCGACAGCCGGCGCACCCTGGCCACGGGCGTAGTCCACGGCCCCCTCGATGAGGGCGGCGGTGATGCCTCTCTTGCGGTAGCCGGGACGAACCCGCATGCACCAGAGCGACCACACCGGCAACTCGTCGACGTGGGGAATCCTGCGGGAGTGTTCGATCGGGTGCAGCTCCCTCCGTGGAGCAATGCCTGCCCAGGCAACGACGTCATCGCCGAGGTACGCGAGCACACCGGGTGCGAGATCGCGGGCGCACAGTTCGCGGACTTTGTCGGCTCGGTCGGTGCCGACCAGCGTCCGGTTCTCGGCGGATGACAATCGCCAGGACAGGCACCAGCACACCGACGACGAGGGATTCTTCGGACCGAGCATCGTCGCCATGTCGTCAAACGAGTGCGCCGGCTTCACGGTGATGCCGTCCGTGTGGGCGGCGTTCGCTACCTTGTCCTCCACGACCATCACCTCCGCGTGAGTTGCCCCGTGGGTCCCATCGTGACATCGGGCCGGTACCGCCGGAAGGGGCAACGGGACCGGTGTCAGGATGGATGCACAGCCGTTGATCACCCTGCTTTGGTACCCTCGACGAAGGCCGCCAACACGGCCCCGGACGAGGGATCAGTACCCGGAACGCGACAAGACTGGCCAGAAACGAACAGTCATGTTGTGGGTAGTACTCATCCTGTCCGGTGTCCTCGAGGCCGTCTGGGCAACCGCCCTGGGCAAGTCGGAGGGCTTCACGAAGCTCTGGCCGACCGTCATCTTCGGTGCGGCTCTCGCGCTCAGCATGGCGGGACTCGCCTGGTCGATGCGCGGCATCCCCATCGGTACCGCGTATGCGGTCTGGGTGGGCATCGGTGCAGCGCTCACCGTGGCCTGGTCGATGATCACCGGCGACACGAGCATCTCGTGGATCAAGATCGCCCTGCTGGTCGGTCTCATCGGCTGTGTCGTCGGACTCAAGCTGGTGGACGACACACATTAGCCGCCGGTTCTCCTCGGCTACGGTAGGAGAACACATGCGTTCAATGCCGGGTGGGCCTTGTGCGATATTTCACCCGGAAGGAACGCAGGCATGAGCCTCATTCGACTGAACGACGTCACCGTCCGCTTCGACCAGATGCAGGTGCTGCGCGAGGCGTTCTTCCGTCTTGAAGCCGGTGATCGGGTCGGCCTGATCGGCCGTAACGGTTCGGGAAAATCGACCCTGATCAAGCTGGTGCTGGGTCAGGTGTCAGCGGATGCCGGAACGGTCGCTGTCGAAGACGGCATCCGTTTTGGATATTTCTCGCAGTTCTCGGAACTCGATGGAAGCGCGACGATCACCGAGGTGCTCAACGATGTCTTCGTCGATATTCGCGCGGTGGAAGCCGAGCTTGCGTCGATCGATGCGGCAATCGCTGCCGATCCCACCGCTGACCTGGATCCGCTGATCTCACGCCAGGGTGTGCTTTTCGAGGAGATGGACCGCCTCGACGGGTGGGACTACACGCGGCGAATCGACGAGGCGCTCACCAGGCTCGGTTTCGAGGACGCCCACCGCATATGCCCGATCGACAGCCTCTCCGGTGGATGGCGCAACCGCGCGGCGCTCGCCAAGCTCATTCTCGAGCGACCCGACGTGCTGCTTCTCGACGAGCCCACCAACTTCCTCGACGTTGCCGGTGTTGAGTGGCTCGAGGCCTGGTTCCGTGATTTCAAGGGCGCGGCGATCATCGTCTCCCACGATCGCAAATTCCTCGACTCGGTTGTCACCCGGATCGTTGAGCTCGAAAACTTCCACCTGCACGAGTACCCGGGCAACTTCGCTGAGTACGTGGTGCAGAAGCAGTTCCGGTTGAAGACCCTCGAGGCGCAGTTCGTGCATGAATCCGAGCTGCTCGCGTTCGAAGCTGAGGGCATCGCCGATCGACGTGAGGCCGCGAAAGCAGCGAGCAGGGGACTCGACAAGAAGCTCTCAGGGATCAAGAAATCCCGTGCGCCGCGGCCGGTCGACCAGATCATCACGGAGATCTACGGTGGGCTGCACGTCAAGGATGTGCTGTGCCGCGTGACGGGGCTCTCGAAGTCGTACGGCGACAAAGTGCTGTTCAACGATCTGACGTTCGAGTTGAGGCGCGGCAACCGGGTCGTGGTGCACGGCTCGAACGGAAGCGGCAAGTCGACGCTTCTCCGTGTGCTCACCGGCGAGGAAAAAGCTGATTCGGGCGAGGCTGTGTGGGCGAAGGGTGCCGGGGTTGTCTCGTACAACCAGATGCTTGCCGACCTCGACGATGACGACACGATCACCCACGCGGTCAATGCCGCACCGGGGAGCCTCGCGTTTGCCGCGACCCGGAAGTCGGTCGGTCGTTTCCTCGCGATGTTCCAGTTCTCCGAGGCCGACCTCAAGCAGCGGATCGGAAACCTCTCCGGCGGTCAGCGGGCCCGCGTGGCGATGGCGCAGTGCCTGTTGTCCGGTGCGTCGGTGCTCATCCTCGATGAGCCGACAAACCACCTCGACATGGCAAGCACCCAGGTTATGGAGCGGGCCCTGGTGCACTTTCCCGGTGCTGTCATCGTCGTCAGCCACGATCGTTTCTTCAGCGACAAGGTCGCCAACCGCAAGATCGTGTTCGGCAGTGAGGGTGCCGAGGCGGGCGAGCTTGAGGTCCGCGCGGCGTAGGTCGGGTAGGTCGGCCCTCTGGGGAGTTCGGGGTGACGGCGTCTGCGGTCGGAGATACCGTTTCTTCATGGTGACAGGCGTCGAGGTGGGGTGTTGAGCAAGATGAACCCGTTGGACTCGCATTGCGCGGTCGCGGTTTCAGACGGAGAGGTGTGCGACCGTCCCGTTGACGCGGATGCTCCGGTGAACCTCTGCGCGCACCACCTTCTCGTGGCGTACGAGTGGGTCGCTCGTGATGTGGGCGTGACCGACACTCTCGAGTCGCCGTGCCTCGCGTGCGGCTCGCGGCTGGGCGTCCGTTATCCCTCCGGCTGGCTTTGCGCTGTTTGTGAGTGGAAGGTCGGCGAGATCCCTGATTCGGATGCCGTGCGGGCTCGGGTGGACGTTGTCTACTACCTGCGTTTCGGAGACCGCATCAAGATCGGAACCTCGTCGAACCCTCGGAGCCGGCTGGCGAACATCGTTCACGACGAGCTCCTCGCCTTCGAACCGGGTGGACGTCTGCTTGAGCAGGCGAGGCACGCGCAGTTCGCGAGCCACCGGCTGCACCGCAGTGAGTGGTTCAGTGTGCACGAGGCGTTGCTGCGCCACATCCGCGTCGTGAATACCGGGGTCGACGATCCCTGGCAGACCTACAAGCGCTGGGTGAGCGAGCAGGTCGCGCTGCACGGGTAGCGGCTACTGCGCTGGGCGACCGGGTCGGTCTGGTGGTGTGTTCACTGTTGACGGCATCCGTCATCGAGGTCAGGGTGGCGGCTGCGGCTGGTCGCGATCAGCCGCGCTGCAGCGGGCTGGCCGGGTGAAGGCGATTTGGATGTGCTGGCTACGCTGCGGGCGAGCGGGCGAGCGGGCGAGCGGGCGAGCCATTCGAGCGGACGCCGGGGGAGTTGTCTGCGTCAACGATGGTTACGACCGGGGCGATGACCAAGCGAGTTGATCGGCCGGCGGAGGCCGGGCTGGTGACCAAGCGCAGGAGTGACGTCGACGGGCGAGGTCGAGTTGTGGCGCTCACCGATAAGGGTCGTCGGCTCATCGATGAGGCGCTCACCGATCACGTGGCGAATGAGCATCGACTGCTTGAGGCGCTGACCGAGCGGGAACGGGACCTGTTGCGGGGTGTGTTGTCCAAGTGGTTGCGTGAGTTCGAGTCGGGGGACTCGGGCGGGCCGCTGAAGGTACCCGTGCGGGAGGCTGCGTATGCAGGTGTCGGTTGGGCTTGCCTGATGTGGGCGCTGCTCCTTCGGGCGTGGGTGCGGGTGGTCGGTGTGGGTCTCGCTTGACCTGCCGCGACGTGTGTGGTGGGTTTGGTCGGGCGGTTTCGCCATCTCCGCATGCAATCCGCTTATTGGAAGTATGGTTTGCGGCGGATCCATTCGGCGATGGTGACTTTCGGTTTGCCGTTCACCATCGTGACCGTGAAGACTCCGGTGTCGACCATCCGATGGTGGAACCAGCAGAACAAGACTCCGTTATCGAGATGGGTGGGCCCGCCTTCGGAGTGCGGGATGATGTGGTGCGCTTCGCAGCCGGTGGCAGGGATCTGACAGTCCGGCATCGCGCAGGTGGGACCGTCGCGGGCGATCATTCCCATTCGTTGGGTCCGGTTGAACCCGCGTTGGTCGTTTCCGAGGGCGACGACGGTGCCGTCGGGGTCGATGAATACCGGGATGATGCTCGCGTCACAGAGAATCTGGCTGATTGTTGACGCCGCCACCGGGGCGTTCACTCCCACGATCTGTCCGGTGCCGGTCTTGGAGTCGATGACGTCCGCATTGACCGTGACGACGACGGTCGGTGCAGCACCGGTAACACTGGGTGCGTCGGTGGAGCGGGCGAGGGCGTCGATCATCGCGGCGAAC
The DNA here is from genome assembly GCF_056898615.1 of Mycetocola sp. Y442. Lineage (NCBI taxonomy): Bacteria > Bacillati > Actinomycetota > Actinomycetes > Micrococcales > Microbacteriaceae > Mycetocola > Mycetocola sp. Y442. The sequence goes on along the minus strand of NZ_JBXHBV010000001.1, from coordinate 973,082 downwards.
ACGTCCGCGCGTTGCTGCCCCGCGGTCCGCCGGGCCCGGATGGGTTCGCTGAACTCCGCAGCGGGGTTCCCGTCGGTACCTTGCGTCGCGTCACCGGTGTCTGGGTCGGGGCCGGTCACGGTTGGCGACGCGCCGGATCCGAAAGCGCCCGTGTCGCCGGAGGCGAAAACGCCTGTGTCGCCCGTTCCGGGTCCGGTTCCACCAGCTCCGCCGCCGGTTCCCTCACCAGAGCCCGCGGCGGCGTCAGTGGCGGTTGGGTCGTATCGGTCCGCGGTCTTTGGACTCAACACCGCATCGAGTAACGCGTGGAGTTTCGCGCCGACGTCGACGGTGACCTGCCCTCCGAACTTCACCAACCCGTCCTTCGCGGTGCGGGCGATCCAGAAGTCACGTTTCTGGAACGCTTTGTCGGTCAGGGGTTCGATCCCGTCTTCGTCCAATCGGTCCCGCCACTGCCGAGCCTGAATACCCACAAGGTCGGCCGACATAGGTAACCCGTCGCGCCAGCCCGCACCGACGGCCTCACTGACGAGTGTGCGCTCGGCAATAGCGAGGTGTTCCACCTCGGCACGTGGTGCGGCGAGTGAGAGTTCCCGGGTGATCGTTTCGGCAGTTTCCACCCCGATCAAACCCTGACGGAACGCCTCGCCGACCACCGGGAACAACGGTGGCAACGGGAACCCGGCGTCGGTGAGACGCCGGCAGGTCCGCTGACCCACCCGAATCAACCGTGACGCTGCCGCAGACGACACTCCGGTGATTACCTCGATCAGATGCGAGGGACGCTGATAGTTGTGTTTCACCGCCAACCCGTCGTTGCCGCGGGTGGGGTCGGACCGGTCAGCGACCTCAGCACTCAACGCGGCAAGGACCGCCTCACCAGCCCGCACAACCCCGGCGACCTGACCCAGCTGCGTCAGCAGTTGTTCCCCGGTCAACCGGTCGAGATGATCCAGGTCGAGAACGCCGACGACCTGCCCTAAATGGGTGAGCAGTCCGGTGAGCGCACTCTCCCCCTCCGGCACCGATGCCGGCGGAAAGTCGCTCACCGCGAGGCTCATGACACCCGCTCACCCCCACCAGTCAAGGCGAGGACATAATGCATGGCCACAGCGGAGTTCGCCGCACTGGAACGGGTGCGGATCGGGCTGCTGACCGGGATATTCATAACCTCAGTACACACCCAACCACTGACATTGAAACTGCCACACTGGGGTCTCACACCGGCACCAGCCCGGGCGTTCGAACGCGACCCTGTGAGGGTGCGAATCGGACTGCTGACCGGGATGTTCATGACTTCAGTACACACCCAACCACTGACATTGAACCCGAGCATCAATGCCACCCCGCCCCCGACGTTCCGAGGGTCCGAACGCCGCACCAGAACGGGGTCGGATCGGACTGCTGACCGGGAAGTTCATGACTTCAGTACACACCCAACCACTGACATTGACGTTGACCCAGCCCAGAGCGATGGCCGCCCCGCCGGCACCTTCTTTGGCGTCTGGGATCAGGGGCTGTGGGGGTTTTGGGGAGGAGAATCGTCGTGGTGGAGCACAGCAGGTGGTTGGGTGCCCGGTTATTCCTCCCGGAGCTCCGCTGACGCCTGCGCTCGGCTGGTGCCTGCGCTGGGCTGGCAGCTGCCGCTGCTTCGGCTGCACCGCAACCGACGCCCAACTGCGCTGGAGAGTCCCGTTGGGCAATCTCTGCGGGACGTGCGGGGTCCGAGTCTCGTCCGCCGTGTTTCGGGAGGAGGATCGTGGGGGCGGGGCGTAATAGGGGGCTCGGTGCCCGGTTATTCCTCCCGGAGCTTCACTGACGCCCCGGGACCCGGTTAGTGCCTCCGCTCGGCTGCCGTCTCTGCTCGGTTGCGCCTCCGCTCGGCTGCCGCCTCCGCTCGGCTGTGCCTCCGCTCGGCTGCCGTCTCTGCTCGGCTGCGCCTCTGCTCGGCTGCAGCTGCCGCAGTGGCGGTGTTTCGGGAGGAGAATCGTGGGGGCGAAGCGCAATAGGGGGCTGGGCGCCCGGTTTTTCCTCCCGGAGCTCCGCTGACGCTGCCTCGGGTGCAGCTCCGCCGCCCGCGGTGGCACCCCTACCGCGTCGCTGCGAGAATGGACACATGACCGGCACCCTCAACATCACCGGCGACGCCAACGCCGACGCCCTCCTCTCGAACGACCCGCTCGCGCTCCTGATCGGGATGCTCCTCGACCAGCAGGTCCCCATGGAGAGCGCATTCGCCGGACCTCTCAAGATCAGCGAGAGGCTCGGCTCCTTCGACGCAGCATCCATTGCCGGTGCGGACCCGGATGCCTTCAGCGAGCTGTTCAGGACACCTCCCGCCGTTCACCGCTATCCCGCCAGCATGGCTACCCGGGTTTGGCGCTGTGCCAGGCCATCATCGACGACTGGGATGGCGACGCCTCTTCCATCTGGACCAAAGACGCACCGGCCGGCGCTGAGGTCTACCGCCGGCTCAAGGCACTACCCGGCTTCGGCGACCAGAAGGCCCGGATCTTCGTCGCCCTCCTCGGCAAGCAGTATGGATTCGACGGCGAGGGGTGGCGCGAGGCCGCCGGTGCCTACGGTGAGGATGGCAGCACCCGCTCGGTGGCAGACATCGTGGATGCCGACTCCCTCACGAAGGTGCGCGAAACGAAACGCCTGGCGAAGGCCGCTGCGAAGCGGAAATAGCGCGAGCGGTTTCGCGATCGCTGCCCAGCGCGAGCGGTTTCGGGATTACCGCCCGAGAGACTCCACGTGGGCCGAGATCGTCTCAAAGACCCGGGACTGGGCGTCACGTGATGCCCGCCAGCCGGCCTTCACGGTGAGGGAGTGGTTTGCTCCCGGAATCGTGACAAGAACCGCTTGACCGGCGGGAACAGCATCCGGCACCCACATCTCATCCGCGTCGCCACCGATCGCGAGGTGAGAACTCGGCGCCCCGGCAAGCGCATCCCGCACCACGTCGCTGGTGAGCACCGGCGTCAGCCAGACCCCGGGAACTCCCTCCCGCAGAGCCCACGGCAGCGCGAAGCTGCCGAACGACTTCGCGACGATGAGCCGCCGAGAGGCGGGCGGTGCTGAGTTGAACGCGGTGGTGACCGCTTCCTCCACGAAGGACACCGGGTCCGCCGCCGCATCGACGTTCCACTCGACGCCCTGCACATGCCAGCCACGCTCGGCGAGCATCTGCGCACACCAGTACAGCAGCGGCCCCTGGATCGTGTAGCCCACCCCCGGCAGCAACACAGCGACCGGCGCGTCGGCCACATCCGCCCTGGCAAGCGCGCGTGACCGAATCATGCCAGTACTCCCTCGAGAAAGTCAGCGACGGATGCCGTCACCAGCGCGGCAACATCCCGCGCCTTCAGCGGCGACGAGGCGAGTACTTTCATGCTGTGGTCTGCACCGGGAATCGGCACGACCCGAATCGAGCCGCTGCTACCGACCTCGCGTTCAACGTCGCTCGCCGTACCGAAGGTGTCGCGGTCACCCTGCAGCACCAGGGTCGGGACTGACGGCAGCAGAAGTTCGTCAAGTCGCGTCTTCTCCGGCTTTCCCGGCGGGTGCAGCGGGAAGGCCAGGCACACAACGGCGGCAGCGCCCAGATCGTCGGCGGTCCGGCAGGCCACACGTGCTCCGGCGCTTCGCCCACCAACCACCAGCGGAAGTCCGGCGGCCAGCTCGGCAACGGCGGGCGCTGTCTCCCGCCACGCGATATCGAGCGTCGCCGGGCGCGGGGCGAGCTTCTTCCCGGCAACACGCCATGGTTGCTCGTAGCGCACCACGGTGAAGCCATGATCGGGCAAATGGTCGGCCAGCGCGGTGAGATCGAGGGCGCCGATCCCGCCGCCGGCACCGTGACCCAGCCAGGCAACGGCTCGAGGCTGCGCTGCCTCGCTGACCGTCAATCTGCCAAGGCCGAGCGAGGTGGGGACGTCGATGATCATGGAGGACTCCGCCCGCTCTATGCCGAAAGAGGATCGTGCTTCGCGGCAGCGCGGCGGTTCCGCCACGCGCGCCAGGCGCCGGTGGACCACAGCGCCCAGATCACGAGCAGCGGCTGGAACAGTAGACGGATGCCGCGGCTGAGATCGTCGTTGAGGCCGAACGAGTCGGTGCCCGTGGTGAACTGCGAGATGTTGCCAGGGAAGATCGCCACAAAGAACGCCGCCACGATCCAGCCAACGGGCACCCGCCAGCGCCAGAGCAGGAGAAGAGACAGCCCGAGCACGATCTCGACGATGCCGGATGCCACGACCACGAAGTCGACATCGATGGGCAGCCAGGTGGGAACCTGCGCCTGGAACGCATCCCTCGCGACGGTGAGGTGGCCGACGCCGGCGGTCAGCAGGAACAGGCCCAGGATGACCTGCGCGACCGTCGCTGCGAGCGACGTGCGTCGGAAGGGCGTGGGTGTTTCCGCGTGAGTCATCTCTTCAGCCTAACCCCGGATACGTGCAGACACTGCATGAATTTGGAATCCGCTACATTTTCGCGGGGTACCGGCGTCCCTCAGCGGCAGCCGGGCGTAACCCAGCGGAACTTAGCGTGGCTCAGCGGGACTGGCGTCGCTTGCCCGGACGGGGCTGGCCCTTCACGGCGGGCGTCCGGCCCTTGCCCTTCGACGCCTTCGCCTTGCCGCCGGCGGGCTGTGGTTTGTTCTGCACCGATGCCGCTGTCGCCGCGAGCTTCGTCTGCTGGTCGGCGAGGAGCTCGGCCCCAGCGGGGGTGAGCGTCGTGGTCGACGCGTTCATGTCGAACAGGGGAGTGCCCAGTTCGTTCTCCAGTTCACGGACCGAGGCGATGAGCGTCGACCGCGGAATGTTGAGGTGCTTCGCTGCATGCGCAAAGTGAAGTTCTTCGGCAGCGGCCACAAAACGGCGAAGCGCGATGGTATCCATGTTCTCAATTCTTGTCGGGCGTGAGAAACACGCCCAGGTGCCAAGGGTACGCGTGTTCACCTGCTCCAGCCTCATCGGAGCGCCGGTGCTGGCCAGCGACCGGCGCTCGACGATGGCTAGGGCGCAGGCGCGCCACCCTCGGTGGGCTCCGGCGTCGGAAGGATGTTGTCGCTCCCGGTCTCGGCGCTTGCCGAGCGTTCGCCGGTCAGAGTGGTTGGTTCCTCATCGCGGCTGCTGGTCGCCGACGATGGTTCCGAACTCTTTTTCGCCGTCAGCTCGTCGTCACGGTTGCCTGTCGTATCGCTGCTGTCTGTTGTCATGCCTTCACGGTATGCGGCGCGATCGATGACGCTCAAGGGCTTGCATTTGACGGCAGCACCCGTATTCGGGCGCTCGACAACCTCAGCCGGACTCAGTCGACCTGGTACTTGAAACCGCGATGAGACCCGACAAATCCAAGCCGCTCATAGAACCGGTGGGCGTCGGTTCTCGCGTTGTCGGAAGTGAGCTGAACGAGCCCGGCACCGAGTGCGGGAGCCGCGGTACCGGTCACCCATCGCATCATGGCGCCGCCAACACCGCTCGAGCGAGACCCGCTTCCGACCCGCACCGCCTCGACCAGCAACCGGGTTGCACCGCGCCTGGCCATGCCGGGCACCCTGGTGAGCTGCATGGTCGCGATGACAGTGTCGTCCGAAGCGACGGCAACGATGACCTCGTTCGAGGAATCATCGATCAACTCGCCGAGTGCGCCCGCGTACGTGGCGGCATCCGTTTCGTCGGCTCGATCTCCGCGTCCCGCGCTGATCGGATCGTCAGCGAGGAGAGCCATCAATGCTCCCAGGTCTTCCCGCGTCGCGCGGCGAAGGGTTACCGGCAGGCCGGTATCGAGGGCGGCGGGGAGAGGCAGTTTCGCGAGCACCCGCTCAGTGTCCCACGAGGGGACTAGAAGTCGCCGGAATCCGAGTCGATGGCCTTCGGGTAGATGCGCCCCGGCGGCTTCCGCGGTGCCGAGCGCTGTGCCCGGCTCTCACGGTAGGGCTGACCATCGGTCGGGTTCGCCGCCGGCAGCCAGTTCTTGAGGATGGCGAGCTCGGGAGCCACGATCTCCTCGTTGCTGAGGTCGTAGTTCTCGTCGACCGGACGAGCCTTCTTTTTGCCGAATCTCCGACCCGGCTCCTGTGGCTTCTCCATGGCCTCACCGTACGCTCCGGCCCACCCTTGTCAAGAGACCCTCGGCGATTCCACGGCTGCCACCGAGCCAGCTCCGATGCGCGTGACCGATCGAACGGATGCCGCCACAGCGTGCGCCACCTCCTCGACCTGCCCGGCCGTGATCGATGCCGGAAACGTGAAGCGCACCGCGGTGTGCGCGACCTCTGCCGATACTCCAAGCGCTGTCAGGACGTGCGACGGTTCGTCGCTGCCCGCGGCGCACGCCGAACCACTCGATGACACGAACCCGTGCCGTTCCAGTTCGAGAAGCACCGCCTCTCCGCTGGTGCCGGGGAAGCAGAACGACGCGTGGCCGGGCAGGCGTTGCACGGGGTGCCCCGTCGGCACAGCAGTAGGGACGAGTGCGCGAACGCGGGACGTGAACTCCGTGCGCAGCGCTGTCAGCCGCGCGGCGGCATCCGTTCTCTCACCCTCGGCCAGTTCGAGAGCCGTCGCGAGCCCGACGGCACCCGCCACATTCTCGGTGCCCGAGCGCCTCGCCCGCTCCTGGCCACCACCGTGGACAAGCGGCTCGATGGGCAGCCGACCTCGCAGGGTCACCACGCCGACGCCTTTCGGCGCGCCGATTTTGTGACCGGAGAGCGACAGCGCATCCACGCCGAGGGCGGGAACTGACAGGTCGAGCCAGCCCGCAGCCTGAACGGCATCCGTGTGAAACGGGATGCCTCGGGTCGCGGCGACGGCACTGAGCGCCGCGATGTCCTGGATCGTGCCGATCTCGTTATTGGCGTACATCACCGAGACGAGTGTCGTGTCGTCGCGCAACACGCCATCGAGCGCCTCGGGCGTCACGATGCCGTCGGGGGAGAGCGGCGCGAATGACACAGTGAAGCCGTGCAGTCGACGGAGGTAATCCGCCGATTCGAGTACGGCGTCATGTTCGATCGCCGTCGTGACGAGATGCCTGCCGCGCGGGTTGCCGAGCGCGATGCCCTTGACCGCGAGGTTGTCGGCCTCGGTCCCGCCGGAGGTGAACACGACCTCGCTCGCACGGACGCCGAGAACCGCCGCGACCCGGCTTCGCGCATCGGCGAGCGCCATTGCCGCGCGCTCGCCGACGGTGTGCACACTGGATGGGTTGCCAAACTCGGCGGTGAGGTACGGCCACATGGCCTCGAGTACCTCCCGGCGCACCGGTGTCGTCGCCGCGTTATCGAGGTACAGCATCGGGATCCGCCGAGAGTGCGACGTCGAGGCCAAGATCGAGCGAACGGATGCTGTGGGTCAGCGCCCCCGACGAGATCACGTCGACCCCGGTGCGGGCGATCTCACCCACGGTGTCGATGGTCACGTTGCCCGACGCCTCGATGATCGCGCGACCGGCAACGAGTGCGACACCCTCCCGCAGCTCGTCGAGGCTGAAGTTGTCGAGCATGATCGTGTCGACACCGGCCGCGAGCACCGGTTCGATCTGGTCGATCCGGTCCACCTCCACCTCGAGGTGGGTCGTGTGCGACAAGCGGGAACGAACGTCGAGGAGCGCATCGGTGACGGAGATGCCGCCCGCAGTGAGAACCGCGAGGTGATTGTCCTTCGCCATCACGGCGTCGGAGAGTGAGAAGCGATGGTTGAAACCACCGCCCGAGCGGACAGCGTGGCGCTCGAACACGCGGAGGCCGGGCGTCGTTTTCCGAGTGTCGACGATGCGCGCCTTCGTGCCGGCAACCTGTTCGACGTACCGTGCCGTCTGCGTCGCGATTCCTGACATCCGTTGCACGAAGTTGAGGGCGATGCGCTCGGCCTGCAGCACGCCGCGCGCGGGACCGGTGACGGATGCCAGGACGTCGCCCGCCTCGAACGGCTCGCCATCGGCCAGCAGCAGGTCGGCGGCGATGGCGGGCTCGGTGAGGCGAAACGCCGCCGCGAACACGGCACCGCCGCTGAACACCCCGGGCTCTCGGGCGACAAGCCGCGCTGTCGCCGATGCCGACGCCGGGATGAGCGTCTCGCTCGTGAGGTCGCCCCACGGGGCGTCCTCGTCGAGGGCGAGCGCGACGACACGGTCGATGTGTTGCTGGGTCAGCACGGGAGGGCCTCTCGGGAGTGTTCGGAAACTGGAGAACGGGTCGTAGCGGCATCCGTCAGCAGGATGGGCGCGGCCTGGCCGGGGTCGGTGGCCGGACAGTCGGTGCGGGTATGGGCCCCGCGGGACTCGGTGCGAGCCAGCGCAGCGGTGACGAGCGCTCGACCGAGGGCGAGCAGGTTGCGGTCTTCGAGGTCATGCTCGGTGACATTCGGGAGGTCGAGCATGCTCCAGCCCTCGAGGATCTGCGAGGCTAGCTCGAGACCGGCGGTCGACCGGTTCAGCCCGGCGCTCGCCCACAGCAGCTGTTGCATGGCGCTCCGGGAGAACGGCGGCACCTCGCCGGGAGCGCCATCGGCCGGCGAGCCCGTGTCGACTCGTGGGCGCAGCCCGGACGTCGATCGCACTTCGTCGAAGTGCGCGGCGAGGGAGAGGTCGCCTGTTACCGCTGACGCCGCCCGACGTCCGAACACCGCACCCTCGAGCAGAGAGTTCGACGCCAGGCGGTTCGCGCCGTGAACACCGGTGCGGGCAACCTCGCCGATGGCGAACAGGCCGGGGATCGACGTGCGGCCGTCGAGGTCGGTGGCGATGCCGCCCATCCAGTAGTGGGCGGCGGGCGCTACGGGAACGGACTCGCGAGACCAGTCGATGCCGGCGGCTCGCACGGCGGCATTGATGCCGGGGAACCGTGCCGCCAGGTAGTCGGCACCGAGCGCCGTCGCATCCAGCTCGACCGGTCGGCCTTCCTGTCGTGCCATCGTCGCGGCGATGCCCCTCGCGACGACATCACGCGGGGCGAGCTCGGCGGCGGGGTGGATGCCCGGCATGAACCGGGTGCCTGTCGCATCGCGGAGTACCGCCCCGTCACCTCGCACCGCCTCTGAGATGAGGAAGTTGGCCGCCGTGACGAGGGTCGTCGGGTGGAACTGGTAGAACTCGAGGTCCGCGAGCACGGCACCGGCCCGAAGCGCGGCGGCCGCTCCGTCACCCGTGGCACCCGACGGGTTGGTCGTGTATGGGTACAGCTGGCCGGCGCCGCCCGTCGCCAGGAGCACCGCGTCGGCGTCGAGCCGGAACCGGTCGCCGTCGGCATCCTGCAGGTCGACGCCGCTGACCCGGCCGTCCTCCAGCACGAGGTCGCGGAGGAAGGCGCGCTCGAGCACGGTGACGGAGCTGGCCCTAAGGCGATCGACGAGAGCCGCTTCAATCACGGCACCTGTGGCGTCACCGCCGGCGTGCAGGACCCGCGGGTAGGAGTGGGCGGCCTCCCGGCCCTTCGCGAGCTCGCCCTCGTGCCTGTCGAACGCCACCCCGAGCGCGACGAGTTCACGAATGCGCGCGGGGCCTTCCGAGCAGAGCACGGCGACGGCTTCCGCGTCGCACAGTCCCGCTCCCGCAGCCAGGGTGTCGGCAATGTGTGCGTTTACGCTGTCGTCGTCGAACATCACGCCCGCGATGCCGCCCTGGGCGAAGCGGGTATTGCTCATACCCAGAGCACCCTTGGTGATCAGGGTGACGGAGTGTTCGGCGCTCGCCGTGAGCGCGGCAGTGAGGCCGGCGATTCCGGACCCGACGACGATCACCCGCTTCACGATCAGCCTCCCGTGTGCGCTGGAGGCTTCGCCGCGAGCATCCGCTCGAGGGCGAGGCGAGCGGGTTCGGCGACGTCGTCCGACACGGTGATCCGGTTGAGCACGACCCCCTCGAGGAGCGAGTCGAGGACCCACGCGAGGTAGCCCGGGTGGATGCGGTACATCGTCGAGCAGGGGCAGACGACCGGGTCGAGGCAGAAGATCGTGTGCTCGGGGTGTTCAGCTGCAAGCCGCTGCACCAGGTTGATCTCCGTGCCGATCGCGAACGTGGAACCGGGGGGTGCCGCCTCGATCGCCTTGCGGATGTAGTCGGTCGAGCCGTATTCGTCGGCCGCGTCGACAACGGGCATCGGGCACTCCGGGTGCACGATCACGCGAACACCGGCGTGCTCGACGCGGGCCCGTTCGATCTGCTCGACGGTGAACCGCTTGTGCACCGAGCAGAAGCCGTGCCAGAGGATGACCTGGGCAGCCTGGAGCGCGAGCGCGTCGTTGCCGCCGAACGGCTTGTTCGGGTTCCACATCGGCATCCGCTCGAGCGGAACGCCCATCGCCTTTGCCGTGTTGCGCCCGAGGTGCTGGTCGGGGAAGAACAGCACGCGCTGGCCGCGTTCGAACGCCCACTCGAGCACGGTTTCCGCGTTCGAGGAGGTGCAGACGATACCGCCGTTGCGGCCACAGAATCCCTTGAGCGCAGCCGAGGAATTCATGTAGGTGACGGGGATCACGGGGACTCGCCCCGAGGCATCCGGCTCGGTGCCGTAGAGCTCGGTGAGCTCCTCCCAGCATTCCTCAACCTGGTCGATGTTCGCCATGTCGGCCATCGAGCAGCCGGCGGCGAGGTTGGGCAGGATGACCGACTGTGTCGGGGTCGACAGCAGGTCAGCCGTCTCGGCCATGAAGTGCACGCCGCAGAACACGATCGCCTCTGCGTCCGTACGGGCCTTCGCCGCGTTCGCGAGCTGGAACGAGTCGCCGACGTAGTCGGCGTACGCGACGACCTCGTCGCGCTGGTAGAAGTGGCCGAGAATGACGAGCTTCGACCCCAGCGTCTCTTTGGCCGAACGGATGCGACGGTCCAGCTCCTCGGTGGATGCCTCGCGGTAGAACGCGGCAAGCTCACCCTGGCGCGGTGAACCGACCGGAATCAGGTCACCCATCGATGAACCCGGACCATAACCCGGCGGCCGGGAGTCGAACAGCCAGGGTTTCTGGACGAGGTCGGGGCTGCACGCGGCGCCGGGCGCAGTTCCGGCGGCGATCTCGATGAGCGTGCTGTCGACCGAGGCGGTGAGGGTCATGATGCTCCCTGTGAGCGGTCGGTACGCGAGCGGCCGAGGGGCCCGTTGGTCTCCACTGTTGCCGCGTATCGATAGAGGCGGGCGGGGCGATGCCGGCCTCCTGTCCGAAGCTGCTCGGTCGGCACCACCTGCCCGGAGCCTTCGATCTGGCGCCGGAAGTTGGCCGCGTCAAGTGACTTCTGCAGCACGGCCTCGTGGACCTCGCGCAGTTCGGACAGGGTGAAGGTGTCGCCGAGGAAGGCGGAGGCGATGTGGCTGTACTCGAGCTTGTTGCGGAGCCGCCACAGCGCGTACTCCACGATGAGGCTGTGGTCGAAGGCGAGCTCGGGCACCGAATCAGCCTCGAACCAGCGAACGTTCTCGGTCTCGACGGCGATGTCGGCCTCATCGGAACGCACCAGGGCCCAGTAGACGATTGAGACGACGCGCTCGCCGGGGGAGCGGTCTGTGTTGCCGAACGCGTAGAGCTGCTCGAGGTACTGCGGGGTCAGCAGCGTCGTCTCAGCGAGGGTGCGTGCCGCGGACTCCGCCAGGTCCTCGTCGGGTTCAAGAGGTCCGCCCGGGAGAGCCCACATACCGACGAACGGATCACGGATGCGCCGCACGAGGGGGAGCCATACGGTCATGCGGCCATCGACCGGTGATGGCCGAAGCGCGAAGATCACCGTCGAAACGGCGACATGGAGGGGCGCTGCGTGTGCGGCCATCACGAATCCTTCCAGTTAAAGTCACCATGACTATAACTAGACCCATCTTAGTGTCAACATGACCCGAACTGAAGAAAAATATCCCGCCAGATTTTCTCTGGGATGCCGAGCACTCTGAGTGCGCCTCACTGTAGGCTGGGCGAAAATCGAATATCGGGCCGCACACGCGATGCGGGAGAGCCGGGCTTGCCCGGCACCGAAGGAGCAAGCCTCCCTGCCAATCTCTCAGGTCTCTGTACCGCATCGAACTGGCCACTCTGGAAAGTGAACGCCTGGCGTTCCGCCGACGGTGAAAGCCGCCAGCCGTGATCGACGGCTGCGCGAGCGAAACTCTCAGGCCCATGACAGAGAGGGAGTTCCTCAGGCACCTTGAGTGCCGCAGCCGCTTTTTGCGATCGTCGCCCCGGCGACACCTGGAGAACTCGTGTCAGACCCCGCACCAGAACGCACCAGCCCGCTCGCCGCGGTCCATTCCGAGCTCGGAGCGAGCTTCACCGATTTCGCCGGCTGGCAGATGCCGGTGCGCTACACCAGCGATCTCGCGGAGCACGCGGCGGTCCGGAACGCCGCAGGCATCTTCGATCTCTCTCACATGGCCGAGATCCTCGTGTACGGACGGGATGCCGGCCGATTCCTCGACTTCGCCCTCGCCGGACGGCTGTCGTCGATCGACGTCCTGCAGGCGAAGTACAGCCTCCTGCTCACCGAGGCAGGCGGCATCCTCGACGACGTCGTGGTTTACCGGCTCGGTGACACGACGTATCTCGTTGTGGCCAACGCGGGCAACCGGGATGCCGCTGCCGCCGCCCTGTCGGAGCGGGCGTCCGGGTTCGACGTCACCGTCGACGACCAGAGCGACGACTACGCGTTGATCGCCGTCCAGGGCCCGAACTCGCGGATGATCCTCGAGCAGACGACAGGCTTCAGTGAGCTCGGTGTCCCTCTCGATGAACTCCGCTACTACCGGGCGACCGACGGGTTTTTCAATGGCGTTCCGCTCGTCATCGCGCGGACCGGCTACACCGGCGAGGACGGGTTCGAGCTTTACCTCAGGGCCGACGCGGCCGTGCTGCTGTGGCGCGCTCTCGAAGAAGCGGGCGAAGCACACGGGCTCGTCCCTGCCGGGCTCGCGAGCCGCGACACGTTGCGCCTGGAAGCGGGGATGCCGCTGTACGGCCACGAACTCGGCACTGAGACGTTCCCCGTACAGGCCGCTCTCGGCCGGGTGGTCGCACTCTCCAAAGAGGGCGACTTCGTCGGTCGGGCGGCTGTCGAGGCCGGGCCGGCGGACGACGCCCGTGTGCTCGTCGGGCTGACCGCGGCGGGCAGGCGTGCCGGTCGTGCCGGCTACCCGGTGGTTTCCGGCGATTCCGTGGTCGGAACCGTAACGAGCGGTGCGCTGTCACCGACGCTGGGGCATCCGATCATGATGGCGTACGTGGACCCGGCCGCGTCGACGCCCGGCACCGAACTCGCCGTCGACGTTCGAGGCACACGAATTCCCGCAACTGTCACCACACTGCCGTTCTATCGGAGAGAGAAGTAAGCCATGTCGGACAAGACCACACTGAAGTACACCCCGGAACACGAATGGCTCGAGATCGACGGTGACATTGCGACCGTCGGCATCACTGACTTCGCCGCAGACAAGCTCGGCGATGTCGTCTTCGTCGAACTCCCCGCCGTCGACAGCACGCTCGCGTCGGGAACCGTCGTCGGCGAGATCGAGTCGACCAAGTCGGTCGGCGAGCTCTTCGCGCCGGTCAACGGTTCGGTGGTCGACGCGAACGCCGCCGTCATCGACGACCCCGCACTCGTCAACAGCGATCCGTTCGGCGACGGCTGGCTCATCCGGGTGCGTTTCACCGAGCTGCCGTCGAACCTGCTCAGCTGGGACGAGTACTCAGCGCTGGTCGGTGAGTGATGCGCGAGCTGTTCTCTGAGCGTCACATCGGAACGGATGCCGCTGCGCAGGCGAGCATGCTGGCATCCGTCGGCTACGACACCGTCGACGCGCTCGTCGAGGCGGCACTGCCGGAGTCCATCCACGTCGCCGACCTGGCGAGTTCGTCGATCCCCGCCGCGGCCACGGAACGCGAAGCGCTCGCCGAACTGCGCGAGCTCGCCGACTCGAATACGGTGCGGACCTCGATGATCGGGCTCGGTTACTACGGCACTCTCACGCCGGCCGTGATCAAGCGCAATGTGCTCGAGAATCCGTCCTGGTACACGGCGTACACGCCGTACCAGCCGGAGATTTCGCAGGGCCGACTCGAAGCTCTGATCAACTTCCAGACCATGGTCACCGACCTCACCGGCCTCGACACCGCCAACGCGTCGATGCTCGACGAGGGGACCGCTGTCGTCGAGGGCATGCTGCTCGCGCGGCGGGCCTCGACGTTCACCTCGACGGTGTTCGTGGTCGACGCCGATGCCTTCCCGCAGACCAAGGCTCTCCTCGCGAGCCGGGCCGAGGCGGTCGGCATCGACCTCGTCGAGCTCGACCTTGCCGGTGGAGCGGAGCTGCCCGAGACGGCATTCGGCGTTTTCGTGCAGTACCCGGGTGCATCAGGACGTGTGTGGAACCCGGCATCCGTTCTCGCATCGATCAGGGAGAAGGGTGGCCTCTCCGTCGTCGCGGCCGACCTGCTCGCGCTCGCGCTGCTCACCTCTCCCGGTGAACTCGGTGCGGACATCGCGGTGGGCACCACCCAGCGCTTCGGCGTGCCGATGGGCTTTGGCGGCCCGCACGCGGGCTACATGGCTGTGCGCAAGGGGCTCGAACGGCAGCTGCCGGGTCGGCTCGTCGGCGTCAGCCAGGATGCCGCCGGTCACCCGGCCTACCGGCTCACGCTGCAGACGCGCGAACAGCACATCCGCCGTGAGAAGGCGACGTCGAACATCTGCACGGCACAGGTGCTCCTCGCCGTGATGGCCTCGATGTACGCCGTCTATCACGGGCCGGTCGGCATCCGTCGGATCGCCGCAGAGACCGCTCGTCGGGCGGACGCCCTCGCCGCGGTTCTCACGAGCTACGGCCTCACGCTCGCGAGCGAGTCGTTCTTCGACACGCTGCGTGTGCACGTGCCAGGCGAGGCTGCGACGATCATCGAGCGCGCTCGTGAGCTCGGCATCAACCTGCACCTCGTCGATGACGCAACTGTGGGGATCTCGGTCGATGAGACGACGACGGATGCCGATCTCCGGGCTGTCGTCGTCGCGTTCGGGTTCTCTCGTGACGAGCGCATTACCGCTCCGGGTGACGCCGAGTCCACGCGGCTGCCGGGGGAGCTGCGGCGCTCGAGTGAGTACCTCACCCACCCGGTGTTCAACACTCACCACTCCGAGACCGCCATGATGCGGTACCTCAAGCAGCTGGCCGACCGCGACTACGCGCTCGACCGCGGCATGATCCCGCTCGGTTCGTGCACGATGAAGCTCAACGCCGCGACCGAGATGGAGGCCATCACCTGGCCCGAATTCGCGAGCTTGCACCCGTTCGCCCCCGAGGCGGACGTGCTCGGCTACCTTGGCCTGATCGAACAGCTCGAGAGCTGGCTGGCCGAGGTCACCGGCTACGACTCCGTGTCGCTCCAGCCGAACGCGGGCAGCCAGGGCGAGCTGGCCGGGCTCCTCGCCATCCGCGCCTACCACCGGGCGAACGGTGATCTGAACCGCACCACCTGCCTGATTCCGTCCAGCGCACACGGCACGAACGCGGCATCCGCGGTGCTAGTCGGCATGAAGGTCGTCGTCGTTGCCTGCGACGACATGGGCAACGTCGACCTCGACGACCTGCGGGCGAAGGTCGAGGAGCACACCGACGACCTCGCCGCGCTCATGATCACGTACCCGTCGACGCACGGCGTGTACGAGCACGAGATCACCGCGATCACCCAGGCCGTGCACGACGCCGGCGGCCAGGTCTACGTCGACGGCGCCAACCTCAACGCGCTGCTCGGATACGCCAGGTTCGGCGACTTCGGCGGCGACGTTTCGCACCTCAACCTGCACAAGACGTTCTGCATCCCGCACGGTGGTGGCGGACCCGGTGTCGGTCCCGTCGCGGCGAAGGCGCACCTCGCGCCGTTCCTGCCAGGCCACCCGATGGCGCAGCGCGACGACCACGGTGCATACACCCACGCCGGTGGGCCGGTCTCGGCGGCGCCGTACGGCAGCCCGAGCATCCTTCCGATCTCGTGGGCATACGTCCGCATGATGGGCGCAGAGGGGCTCAAGCAGGCGACAGGCGCAGCCGTCCTCGCGGCGAACTACATCGCCGTGCGCCTCCGAGAGCACTTCCCGGTGCTCTACACCGGAGACAACGGACTGGTCGCGCACGAGTGCATCCTCGACCTGCGTCCACTCCGCGAGGCAACAGGTGTGACCGTCGACGACGTCGCCAAGCGACTCATCGACTACGGCTTCCACGCGCCGACGATGTCGTTCCCGGTCGCCGGCACCCTCATGGTTGAACCGACCGAGAGCGAAGACCTCACCGAAATCGACCGGTTCATCGACGCGATGATCGCGATCAAGACCGAAGCGGATGCCGTCGGCGCGGGAACGTGGCCGGCAAACGACAACCCTCTCGTGCACGCGCCGCACACGGCGCAGTCGGTCATCGAGGGGGAGTGGGAGCACGCCTACTCCCGCGAGCAGGCGGTCTACCCGGTGAAGTCGCTCGTGCGGACCAAGTACTGGCCGCCCGTGCGTCGCGTCGACAACGCGTACGGCGACCGCAACCTCGTCTGCGCCTGCCCGCCACCCGAGGCGTTCGAGTAGCAGCACGCGGCGCAGGCAATCGCACGGATAGCAGGACGATCTCTCAACTTTCGTCCTGATAACCGTGCGATTTCCTGTTAATCGGGTCATGGGTAACGGGGCTTGCGAGCCCCGGGCAAGCGGGCGGGGTGAGCATTTTCTCCTCAGCTCAAACAACGGGAGGAAGGCGCGGGGCGCTGGGTGCGGCTCGGATCGACACCGCGTTCTTGCCCCGCCCCTTCCTCCCATAACTCGGCACCCCGAAAACGCTCACCCCGCCCGCCCAGGTACCCCGAAAAGCTCACCCCGCCCGCCCGCCCGCCCGCCCAGACAAGGACAAAAGCCCCAGACAAGGACCAGGTCTCGGCTTTCGTCCTTGTCTGGGCGCTATTTCCTTATCTCAGGGTCTCGCCCCGGGCCGCGGGCGGGGTGGGCATTTTCTCCTCAGCTCAAACAATGGGAGGAAGGGACGGGGCCATGGGTGTGACTCGGATTGACACCGCGTTCTTGCCCCGCCCCTTCCTCCCATAACTCGGCACCCCGAAAACGCTCACCCCGCCCGCCCAGACAAGGACAAAAGCCCCAGACAAGGACCAAGTGTCAGCTTTCGTCCTTGTCTGGGCGCTATTTCCTTATCTCGGGCGGGAGGGGGTCCGGGCGGGGAGGATGTTTTCGGGGTGCGAGTTATGACGACGAACGCCCCCGGAGTGCCCGGCCCTGAACGCCAAGACGAGCGAACCCGCAACCACCGAGATGGTTGCGGGTCGCCGTTTCGTTGAGAGATTTCCTTGGCAGGGGCTGCCGCCGTTCGTGAGGCTTCGCCTCACGGAGCTGAGGAGAAAACATTCTCCCCGCCCTCAACCCGAGTCGGGCTACCGACCTAGTGCGACGATGCCTTCTCCGCACCGTGTCCGGTGAGAGAGCGCACCTCCATCTCGGCTGCGATCCGCGGGTCTTCCTTGACCTTCGAGGTGACCGTACCCAGCCAGCCCAGCAGGAAGCCGAGCGGGATCGACACGATTCCCGGGTTGTTCAGCGGGAACCAGGAGAAGTCCACGTCCTTGAACATCGAGGTCTCCGCGCCCGAAATGACCGGCGAGAAGATGATCAGGATCAACGCCGATGCGAGCCCGCCGTACATGCTCCACAGCGCACCACGGGTGGTGAACTTACGCCAGAACAGCGAGTACAGGATGGTGGGCAGGTTCGCGCTCGCCGCGATGGCGAACGCGAGGGCGACCAGGAACGCGATGTTCTGTCCCTGAACGCCGATTCCGCCGGCGATGGCCAGCAGACCGATTGCCACGACGGTGATCCGAGCCACCTTCACCTCGCCGTTCGGGGGAACGGCACCCTTCTTGATCACGTTCGCGTACACGTCGTGAGCGAACGACGTTGCCGCGGTGATGGTGAGCCCCGCGACGACGGCGAGGATCGTCGCGAAAGCAACGGCGGAGATGATGCCGAGCAGAATCGACCCGCCCAGCTCGAACGCGAGCAGCGGTGCAGCCGAGTTCACTCCACCGGGGGCGGCGAGGATCCGCTCCGCGCCAACGAGGTACGCGGCGCCGTAGCCGAGCACGAGGGTGAACAGGTAGAACAGGCCGATGAGCCAGATGGCCCACACCACACTGCGACGGGCTTCCTTCGCCGTTGGCACCGTGTAGAACCGCATCAGCACGTGGGGGAGTCCAGCGGTACCGAGCACGAGCGCGAGCGCGAGCGACACGAAGTCGAGGCGAGACGTTCCGGTCGCGCCGTACTGGGCGCCCGGGTTGAGGATGTCCTCGCCCGCGACGGCGACCGCCTGCCCAAGGAGGGCTGACAGGTTGAAGCCGTTGAGCGCGAGCACCCAGACGGTCATCACTCCAGCGCCGGCGATGAGGAGCACAGCCTTGATGATCTGCACCCAGGTGGTTCCCTTCATGCCGCCGATGAGCACGTAGGCGATCATGATGATGCCGACGACGGCGATGACAACGGACTGGCCGAGTCGATCGTTGACACCGAGGAGCAGCGACACGAGTCCACCGGCGCCCGCCATCTGCGCGAGCAGGTAGAAGAAGCACACGGCAAGCGTCGCGGTCGCTGCCGCGAGCCGGACCGGGCGTTCCTTCAGGCGGAAGGAGAGGACATCCGCCATCGTGAACTTGCCCGTGTTCCGAAGGAGCTCAGCGACGAGGAGGAGGGCAACGAGCCACGCCACCAGGAAGCCGATGGAGTAAAGGAAGCCGTCATAACCGTTGACGGCGATGGCGCCGCAGATGCCGAGGAACGACGCAGCGGACAGGTAGTCGCCCGCGATTGCCGTTCCGTTCTGACCGCCGCTGAATGAACGTCCGGCGGCATAGAAGTCGTTCGCCGTCTTGTTCGAGCGCGATGCCCGGATGACGATGATGAGCGTCACGACGACGAACGCCGCGAAGATGGAGATGTTCAGGATCGGATCACCAACAGTTTTCATGCTCGCTCAGCCTCCTCGAGCTCGTTGCGGAATTTCTCTGCGGCCGGGTCGAGTTTGCGGTTGGCAAACGAGACATACCAGGTGGTGATCGCGAAGGTCGTCACGAACTGGCTGAGTCCGAGGATCAGACCGATGTTGATGTTTCCGATGACCTTCGTCGCCATGAACTCGTGCGCGTAGTCCGCCAGCAGAACGTAGGCGAAGTACCAGAGTAGAAACGCAGCGGCCAGGGGGAAGACGAAGCTCCTGTGCGTGCGTTTGTGAGCGATGAAGTCCGGTGACTCTTCTATCGCGATGTAGTCGATAGCCGTTCCTGGGGTGTGGGTACCCGTGTCGTCGTGTGGCATGGTCCTCCTCAAGTTCGCGCATCGTCGCGCGGCGCACCACCCTGTGCGCTGGGGACACACTAGTGGTTTGTTGTGTGGCCAAACAAGAGGTGAGATCGCTTACCGAGACACCGCGAAAAACTCGGGGAACAGCGCGACCGCCAGGGGATAGCCGACGAACGACGCGACATCGAGCAGCAGGTGGGCGATGACGAGTGGCATCACCCTGCCCCATCTCCGGTAGCACCAGCCGAAGACGATGCCCATCGCGACGTTGCCGAAGAACGGCCCGACGCCCTGATAAAGGTGATAGCTGCCGCGGAGGAGCGAGGTCGACAGGATGATGGTCCAGTCAGACCAGCCTCGCTCCTTCAGTCGTGTGAACAGGTAGCCGATCACGAGGACCTCTTCGACGAGCGCGGCGCGAAGAGCGGAAAAAATGAGGATCGGCACCGTCCACCAGTGCGTGTCGAGGGGAGAGGTCTCTATCCCCACGGTGATTCCCACGAATCGGCCGATGAGATAAAACGCAATGCCCGGGATGCCGATGGCGAGAAAGAGGACGACGCCGCGCCGAAGGTCACGACCGGGCTCGGTGAACGTGAGGCCGATTCGCGCCGCTCCACTCGCGGATGCGGTCCAGAGCAAGTACAGGGCGAGAGCGACGACGAAAAGTTCGAAAAAGATCCCGAGGAACTGGTACGTGAAATCCAGCCACTCCCGCTCATTGAGCGAAGGATTGAGGCTTGCGCTCTGTTCGGACAGGGGGACGTCTGACGTCAATCGCGCTGTCAGCGACACAAGCGAGTAGACGGCGGATGCGCCGACGGAGAGACCGAGAACTATGGCGATTTCCCACCACGCGCGCCTGGCCGGGGTTGTCACCATCGCATCTCCCTACCGTCCCTGAGGCCATCCTTGCCGAAGAATTGCGCAGAAGACGCCTTTGGAGCAGAAAATGTGCGAATTCGCCAATAATTCGCAGATCACGTTTCCGGTAAGTAACGATTCACCCGACAAATTTGCAGATGGGCGCACCGCTACCTATGGTTCTTGTATCCAGCACCGCAGTCGGGGCACAAAACTGTCTGCCGTGCGCACTCGCACAGGAGGAAAATTGAAAAGATCACGCGTAGGCCTTAGCGCCGTCGCGCTGTTGTCTGTAGGCGCCCTGGCGCTCACGGGCTGCAGCAGCAGCGGTGGCTCGACTGAGAAGTCGTCCGGGGCCGACACTGACGCAATCATCACCACAAACGGCAGCGAGCCGCAGATGTCCCTGCTCCCCGCCAACACCACCGAAACCGGTGGCGGCAAGATCATGACCTCGATCTTCGCCGGACTCGTCTCGTACGACGCCGAAGGCGCCATCGAGAACGAGGTTGCCGAATCCATCGAGTCTGACGACGCCACCAACTGGACTGTCACGCTCAAGGACGGTTGGAAGTTCACCAACGACGAAGAAGTCACATCAGAGTCGTTCGTCGACGCCTGGAACTATGCGGCGCTGTACGACAACGCACAGGGTGCTTCGTACTTCTTCGACAACATCGTCGGTTTCAGCGACCTGCAGAACGCGGTCGATGACCCCAGCGGTGCGGTTGACGAAGACGGCAACGCAATCCAGGTCGGCGCTCCACTCGCCGAGGAAATGTCCGGACTCAAGGTTGTCGACGACAAGACGTTCACCGTCGAACTCGCGATTCCTGAGGCCGACTGGCCGCTCCGTCTCGGTTACACGGCATTCATGCCGCTGCCGAGCGCAGCGTTCGAGGACATGGAAGCCTTCGGCGAGAACCCGATCGGCAATGGCCCGTACATGCTCGACGGCGAAGGCGCCTGGGTTCACGAGGAAAAGATCAACCTCGTCACCAACCCGGACTACGACGGCGTTCGCAAGCCGGCCAACGGCGGCCTTGAGATCATCTTCTACGCCACGCAGGATGCCGCATACGCGGACGTTCTCGCGGGTAACCTCGATGTTCTCGACGCCATCCCGGACTCGGCATTCGAGAGCTACGAGAGCGACTTCGGCGACCGTGCTGTGAACCAGGCTGCCGCGATCTTCCAGGGCTTCAACATGCCGTACTACCTCGAGCACTGGAGCGGCGAAGAAGGCAAGCTCCGTCGTGCCGCCATCTCGATGGCAATCAACCGCGAAGAGATCACCGACGTGATCTTCCAGGGAACTCGCACCCCGGCAACCGACTTCACCTCCCCGGTGATCGACGGCTGGACCGACGACCTCGAGGGCGCTGAAGTACTCGACTACAACCCCGACGAAGCCAAGAAGCTGTGGGCAGAGGCTGACGCTATCGCACCATACGGCGACACCGTCTTCGACATCGCATACAACTCTGACGGTGGCCACCAGGGCTGGGTCGACGCTGTGACCAACAGCATCGCGAACACCCTCGGCATCACCGCACAGGGCAAGCCGTACCCGACGTTCGCAGCAGCGATCGACGACCGCGACAACGACAAGCTGACCGGTGGAACACGCGCCGGATGGCAGGCCGACTACCCGTCGCTGTACAACTTCCTCGCTCCGCTGTACCAGACCGGTGCCGGATCGAACTACGAGGACTACTCGAGCGAAGAGTTCGACAACCTCCTCAAGGAAGGCGCGAGCGCTGCCAACGTTGAAGACGCAACCGCGAAGTACCAGGAAGCACAGGAAGTCCTGCTCAAGGACCTCCCGGCCATCCCGCTGTGGTACTCCAACGTGACCGGTGTCTCGGCTGACACCGTCGAGAACGTGGTGTTCGGTTGGGACTCCGTCCCGCTGTACCACGACATCACCAAGGGCTAGTCTCACCGAGCCCAGACCGCACAAGTGAAATGTCCGGGGCGAATTCGCCCCGGACATTTCATTGACTAGAATCAACCAGTGATTGTGACATTCATGTACGTTCGACCCGGCGAAATAACCTGATGCTCTGGTACACAGGTAAACGCATTCTTCAGATGATCCCCGTGTTCTTCGGGGCAACTTTCCTCATCTACTTCATGGTCTTCTCCCTTCCGGGCGATCCCATTGCTGCGCTCTTCGGGGACCGCCCACCTGCGCCGAGCGTCATTGCGCAGATCCGGGCCGAGTACAACCTCGACAAGCCCTTCATCGTGCAGTACTTCCTGTACATCGCCGGGCTCTTCCAGGGTGACCTCGGAACCACGTACTCTGGCCGCCCCGTCGCCGACGTGATGGCATCCGCCTTCCCCGTCACCGCACGCCTCGCCCTCCTCGCGCTCGTATTCGAAGCGTTCGCCGGTATCCTCGTCGGCCTCATCGCCGGCCTGCGCAAGGGCAAGTGGTTCGATACCAGCGCACTCGTTGTGAGCCTTCTGCTCATCTCCGTGCCGACCTTCGTCGTCGGCTTCGTTGCGCAGTATGTCTTCGGGATCGAGCTGGGCTGGTTCCGGCCGACGGTGTCCGGAGATGCGCCGTGGAGCGAACTCGTCCTCCCCGCCCTTGTTCTCGCGTCGGTGTCGTTCGCCTACATCGTCAGGCTCACCCGCGCGAGCGTTGCAGATAACCTCAACGCCGACTTCGTCCGAACGGCGACAGCGAAAGGGCTCTCGCGTCGTCGGGTCGTCACGGTGCACGTTCTGCGCAACTCGCTTGTTCCCGTTGTCACCTACCTCGGCGTTGACCTCGGTTCGCTCATGGTCGGCGCGATCGTCACGGAGGGCATCTTCAACATCAACGGTGTCGGTGGAACCGTCTACCGGGCGATCACCCTCGGCGAGGGACCGACAGTTGTGTCGTTCATCGCTGTCATGGTGATCATCTTCGTGGTCGCCAACCTGCTCGTCGACCTGCTCTACGCGGCACTTGACCCAAGGATTCGCTATGCAAAATAAGAAATACGCTTCACAGGGTCATTACGTCGCGCCGCTCGAGGAAACCCCCGTTGCAGCGATCGACAAACTGGACGAGTCACAGAAAGCACGCAGCACGTGGGCGGATGCCTGGGAGTCGATGCGTCGTCGACCGACGTTCTGGATCTCGGCAGTCCTCATTTTCATCATCGCCGTCGTCGCGCTGTTCCCCGGCCTGTTCACCTCGGTCGCACCGAACGCGAACTGCCTGCTCGCCAACAGCAACGGTGGCCCCGAGGCAGGACACCCGTTTGGGTTCACCCGCCAGGGCTGTGACGTCTACTCCAGGGTCATCTTCGGCACGCAGGCATCCGTCACGGTCGGCCTGCTCGCAACCCTCCTCGTCACCTTCGTCGGCATCGTCATCGGTTCCCTCGCCGGGTTCTACGGTGGAATCCTCGACTCGCTCGTCTCGCGTCTTGGCGACATTTTCTTTGCGATCCCGACCGTTCT
Source organism: Mycetocola sp. Y442 (assembly GCF_056898615.1). Classification (NCBI taxonomy): domain Bacteria; kingdom Bacillati; phylum Actinomycetota; class Actinomycetes; order Micrococcales; family Microbacteriaceae; genus Mycetocola; species Mycetocola sp. Y442. The sequence goes on along the minus strand of NZ_JBXHBV010000001.1, from coordinate 949,430 downwards.
CGGCGCGATCGTCCTGATGAGCGTCCTCCCGAACCGCACACCGATCACCGTCGCACTCGTGCTCGCAATCTTCGCCTGGCCGCAGGTTGCCCGCATCATGCGCGGCGCTGTGCTCAGCGCGAAAAACTCCGACTACGTCATGGCGTCGATCGCCCTCGGTGTGTCGAAGTTCAAGATCCTCCTCCGCCACGTCATCCCGAACGCGATCGCCCCCGTGATCGTGATCGCGACGGTGTCGCTCGGTACGTTCATCGTCGCCGAGTCCACCCTGTCGTTCCTCGGTATCGGTCTCCCGCCGAGCGTGATGTCGTGGGGCAATGACATCGGCCAGGCGCGGACATCGATCCGCACCAGCCCGCAGACGTTGCTCTACCCCGCAGCGGCACTCTCACTCACCGTGCTCTCGTTCCTCATGCTCGGCGATGTCGTCCGTGATGCACTCGACCCGAAGGCGAGGGCACGTCGATGAGCCAGCCAGTAACGGATGCCGTGGCCTCGCCGCGCGATTCATCCACCGAACCGCTTCTCCAGATCCGCGACCTCGAGGTCGGATTCCAGACACAGCGAGGCATCGTCCCCGCTGTGCGTGGCGTCGACCTCACCCTCTACGCCGGGCAGACGCTCGCCATCGTCGGGGAGTCCGGTTCGGGCAAGTCGACGACCGCGCAGTCGATCATCGATCTTCTGCCAGGAACCGGAAAGGTCACCGGAGGACAGATCCTGTTCGAGGGACGGGACCTGACAACGCTCTCGCCCCGCGAGATCCAGGACGTTCGGGGAAACCTGATCGGTTACGTCCCGCAGGACCCGATGTCGAACCTCAACCCGGTTTGGAGCATCGGATTCCAGGTCGAGGAGGCCATCAAGGCGAACAACATCGCCCAGGGCAAGGACGCGCGCCTGCGCACCATCCAGGTCCTCCAGGAGGCCGGGCTGAGCGACGCGGGTGACCGCCTCAAGCAGTTCCCGCACCAGTTCTCCGGTGGTATGCGTCAGCGCGTGCTGATCGGAATCGGTCTCTCCAGTCGCCCGAAGCTGCTCATCGCCGACGAGCCGACGAGTGCGCTCGACGTCACGGTTCAGCGTCAGATCCTCGATCACCTCGGGACCCTCACGCGTGACTACGGCACGAGCGTGCTGTTCATCACCCACGACCTCGGCCTCGCAGCCGAACGTGCCGAGCAGCTCGTCGTGATGTACCAGGGCAAGGTTGTCGAGTCCGGGCCGTCGCAGGAGATCCTCGCGAACCCGCAGCACCCGTACACCCAGCGCCTCGTCGCAGCGGCTCCGAGCCTCGCGTCCCGTCGCATCCAGGCCGTCAAGCAGCACGAGGTTGCCGAGACCGAGATCTTCTCGGAGGGCGCTATCGACACGACGCTCCTCGAGCGTGCGGCCGAACGTGAGAACGCGGCACCGGCCAGGGACCTCATCTCGCTTCGCAACGTGTCCAAGGTGTACCGGATTCGGAAGCAGGGATTCCGTCACGATGAGCTGAAAGCCGTCAACGACGTTTCCTTCGGTATCCAGAAGGGCACGACGACAGCCCTGGTAGGGGAGTCCGGCTCTGGCAAGTCGACCGTCGCCAAGCTCCTGCTTCAGCTCGAGTCGATCACGAGCGGTGAGATTGAATTCGACGGTCAGGATGTCGCTGGCCTCCGTGGCGCTGAACTGCTGAAGTTCCGCCGTCGCGTTCAGCCGGTCTTCCAGGACCCGTACGGCTCGCTCGACCCGCAGTACAGCGTCGGCAACACCATCGCCGAACCGCTCCTCGCCCACAAGGTGGGAACGGCACGCGAACGCCAGATGCGGGTGCTTGAACTGCTCGACCAGGTGTCGCTCCCGGCCTCAACCCGCTACCGCTACCCGAGTGAACTCTCGGGTGGACAGCGACAGCGCATCGCGATCGCCAGGGCACTCGCGCTCAAGCCGGACGTCCTGGTGCTCGACGAGGCGGTGTCGGCGCTCGACGTTCTCGTCCAGGGTCAGATCCTCAACCTCCTCACCGAGCTGCAGACCGAGCTTGGCCTGACCTACCTCTTCATCACACACGACCTCGCGGTCGTGCGGCTCGTTGCGGACAACGTGTGCGTGATGAGGAAGGGGCAGATCATCGAGTCGGCGACGACCGATGAGGTCTTCGACAGCCCGCGTGAGGTGTACACGCAGGAGCTGCTCGCTGCGATCCCCGGAGGCAACTTCGAGTTCGGCCGCTAAGCGGACTGTTCAAGGAAGCACCGGCGCGACAGGCGCGGCAACTACGGTTGGCGGACCTGTGGCTCCGGTGCTTCTTTGCGTGAACCTGAGATCAGTCCCAGCGAGCTGAGGGCTCTGTGCAGTAAGATAATCTGTTGGGTCGGATTCTGGCTCGCATCTGTACATTTCCCGTCGCGCTCATACTCTCGCGACATCTCTTCTTGTAAGGAATTTTTTCATGGCGCTTGCTTCGCGCGACGACCTCCGAAACGTAGCCATTGTCGCTCACGTTGACCACGGCAAGACGACGCTGGTTGACGCCATGCTCCGTCAGACGGACTCATTCGCCGAACACGCGCACCTCGAAGAGCGCGCCATGGACTCGAACGAACTCGAGCGTGAAAAAGGCATCACGATCCTCGCGAAGAACACCGCGGTGTCGTACAAGGGCAAGCACGCCACGAACGGACCGATCACGATCAACGTGATCGACACCCCCGGCCACGCCGACTTCGGTGGAGAGGTCGAGCGCGGCCTGTCCATGGTCGACGGTGTCGTCCTGCTCGTCGACGCGAGTGAGGGCCCGCTGCCGCAGACCCGCTTCGTGCTCCGTAAGGCACTCGAAGCAAAGCTTCCCGTCATCCTCCTGGTCAACAAGACCGACCGTCCCGACGCGCGCATCGATGAGGTCGTCGCCGAAAGCCAGGACCTCCTCCTCGGCCTCGCGAGCGACATGGCCGACGACGTTCCCGACCTCGACCTCGACGCCGTCCTCGACGTGCCCGTTGTCTACGCATCAGGCCGTAACGGAGCTGCGAGCTGGAACAAGCCCGAGAACGGCACTCTGCCGGACAACGATGACCTCGAGCCGCTGTTCGATGCCATCATCAAGCACATCCCAGCTCCCGTCTACGACGACGAGCACCCCCTCCAGGCTCACGTCACCAACCTTGACGCGTCCCCGTTCCTCGGTCGTCTCGCTCTGCTGCGCATCTTCCAGGGCACGATCAAGAAGGGCGAGACCGTCGCCTGGGTCAAGTACGACGGATCCATCCACAACGTGCGCGTCACCGAGCTCTTCATCACCAAGGCTCTCGACCGTTACCCCGCCGAGAGCGCTGGCCCAGGCGACATCGTCGTGGTCGCCGGATTCCCCGACATCACCATCGGTGAGACCCTCGCCGACCCCAACGATGTCCGCCCGCTCCCGACGATCACCGTCGACGAGCCGGCCATCTCGATGACCATCGGTACCAACACCTCGCCGCTCGTCGGCAAGGTCAAGGGACACAAGCTCACCGCACGCATGGTGAAGGACCGTCTCGACCGCGAACTCGTCGGTAACGTCTCGCTTCGCGTCCTCGACATCGGCGCACCGGACAAGTGGGAGGTGCAGGGCCGAGGCGAACTCGCCCTGTCGATCCTCGTCGAGCAGATGCGTCGTGAGGGCTTCGAACTCACCGTCGGCAAGCCGCAGGTTGTCACCAAAAAGGTCGACGGCAAGACCCACGAGCCGTACGAGCACCTCACCATCGACGTCCCCGAGGAATACCTCGGCGCAATCACCCAGCTCCTGGCTGCGCGCAAGGGCCGCATGGACAACATGGCGAACCACGGAACCGGATGGGTCCGTATGGAATTCATCGTTCCGTCGCGTGGTCTCATCGGCTTCCGCACGGAGTTCATGACGCTCACCCGCGGCACCGGAATCGCCAACGCGATCTCGCACGGTTACGACGAGTGGGCCGGCCCCATCGTCACCCGTAACAACGGTTCGATCGTTGCCGACCGTTCGGGTGTTGTCACGCCGTTCGCCATCATCGCCCTCCAGGAGCGGATGACGTTCTTCGTCAACCCGACCGAAGAGGTCTACGAGGGCATGGTCATCGGCGAGAACTCGCGCAACGATGACATGGACGTCAACATCACCAAGGAAAAGAAGCTGACGAACATGCGCCAGTCGACCTCGGACACGTTCGAGTCGATGACGCCGTCACGCCAGCTGTCGCTTGAGGAGTGCCTCGAGTTCGCCCGTGAAGACGAGTGCGTCGAGGTCACTCCGGCCATCGTCCGCATCCGCAAGGTCGAGCTCGACGCCAACGCCCGCGCGCGCAACACGAGCCGCCTGAAGAAGCAGAACGAGTAACAGAAGTCAGTTCACACGAAGCGCCCGGGATCAGTGATCCCGGGCGCTTCGTTCGTCCCGCTACTCTGGATCCCATGTCCTGTACCCGATTGCTGGCTTCCCGGGTCGAGTTCGGGCCGCTTGTCACTGGTCGGTCACAGGGATGAGCCGGCAAGCGCCCCGAACGCCGGAGCAGCTTGCCGCACGCCAGGGCGTTGCTGTCGGTGTCGCCACCGCGGCATATGGAGTCTCATTCGGTGCCCTGGCGGTTGCCGCCGGCCTCGACATCTGGCAGGCCTCGGTGCTCAGCCTCTTCATGTTCACCGGCGGATCGCAGTTCGCTCTCGTCGGCGTCCTCGCGTCGGGCGGAATCGCATCAGCTCCCGCCGCCATTGCCAGCGCCGTGTTGCTCGGCTCCCGGAACACGGCGTACGGCATGCGGATGAAACCGGTCGTCGGCCGTGGCTGGCCCCGTGACATCGCCGCGGCGTGGTTGACCATCGACGAGTCGGTGGCGGTTGCCCTGGCCCAGAAGACCGCCACCGCGAGTCGCACGGGGTTCTGGGTGACCGGCCTTGTCGTTTACCTCGGCTGGAACCTCACCACCTTCGCTGGCGCCCTCGTCGGTGACCTGCTCGGAGACACCCGCGCGTACGGACTCGATGCCGCCGCTGCTGCGGCGTTCCTCGGCCTGCTGTGGCCTCGCCTCCACAGGAAGCAGGCGCTCGTCGTCGCCGGGGGAGCGATGGTGGTCGCTGCGGTCCTCCTGCCGTTTGCTCCGGGCGGTGTGCCCGTCATCGCCGCCGCGCTGGTCGCGGTCGTGGTCGGTGTCACCAACTGGTTCGGGAGCCGGGACGGGGCAGGTGCCTCGTGACCGTCTGGAACGTCATATTGCTCGCGTCGATCGCGTGCGTCGCGTTGAAGCTCGCGGGTTACGCTGTGCCGGCGCACTGGCTGGAGAAACCAGTGCCGTCACGGATCGCCGAACTCCTCACCGTCGCGCTCCTGGCCGCTCTCATCGTCGTGCAGACCGTCGGCGATGGAGTCGGCGTTGTCCTTGACGCTCGAGTCCCGGCTCTCGGCGTCGCTGCGGTGCTCTACGGGCTCAGGGTGCCGTTTCTCATCGTCGTGATCGTTGCGGCTGCTGTTGCCGCCCTGCTCCGGGCGCTGACCGGCCTGGCGTGACCCCCGCGGGCGGGCGGGCGATCGCCACCGCGGCGCCGTCACCAGCACGGAGCACTGAACACCGAGCAGTCAAGCGGGCTGGGTACACTTGGCCGGTGAGCGGATATAACGGCGGACTGGGCAGCAACAACGAACTGGCGGGCAACGGTCCGGCGGGCAGCGGTCCGGTGGGCAACGGCCAGGCCAACGCCGAACCGACGAGCCCAGAGCCGGGTGCCCGCTCCGCGGCAGGGCTGCAGCCGACCAGCGGACGCAATCGAGCGGTCAGTTGTGTCCTCGGTTTCATCGTCGGCGCAGTCTTCGGCGCTGTCGGTACAGTCCAGCACCAGGCGACGCTCGCCCTCGGTTCCTTTAACTTTCCCCTCGGCCTGATCCTCTCCCTCGTGGGCGTGCTCGCGCTTCTGGTGGGCTTGCGCCTGCTCATCGGCGACCGCCTCGTTGTTCTCCTGGCTGCCGTTGGCGTCGTTGGCATGATCGCGCTGCTCTCGGTGCAAAGCCCCGGCGGCTCCGTGCTGATCCCACAGGGGCTGGCCGGACTGGTCTGGACCATCGGGCCGGTGCTCATCGCGACGGTCGTCGTTGCGTGGCCGCGGCTGCCCGAACGGCCCCGGTCGCCATCGGTCACGGTGGGTGAGGCGTAGACTTGACTGAGCCGTCTTTCGAAGGGACTGACCAACTGTGACCTATGTCATCGCCCTCCCGTGCGTGGATGTCAAAGACCGAGCGTGCATCGATGAGTGCCCCGTGGACTGCATCTACGAGGGTGAGCGTTCGCTCTATATCCACCCGGACGAGTGCGTCGACTGCGGAGCCTGCGAGCCCGTGTGCCCCGTCGAGGCCATCTACTACGAGGATGACCTGCCCGAGGAATGGGCCGACTACTACAAGGCGAACGTCGAATTCTTCACCGAGGTCGGTTCGCCCGGCGGAGCGGCAAAGGTCGGGGTCATCAAGTACGACCACCCGGTCATTTCTGCCCTGCCGCCGCAGGCCGGCGTCTGAGGCGTGGCGCTCTCACCGCTTCCCGATTACCCGTGGGATGCCATGGTGCCGTTTGCCACTCGCGCGCGCCAGCATCCTGACGGAATCGTCGACCTCTCGATAGGTTCGCCCGTCGACCCCACTCCCGAGGTCGTGCGGGTCGCCCTGTCCGAGGCGACAGACGCACACGCGTACCCGACAACAGCCGGAACCCCGGCTCTCGCCGAAGCCATCGTCGACTGGTTCGCCAGGCGACGGTCGGTACCCGACCTTCGCTCGGCGAATGTCCTTCCCACCATTGGTTCGAAGGAACTCGTCGCACTCCTGCCGTTCATGCTCGGCATCGGGGAGGGCGACACGATCGTGCATCCGCGGGCCGCCTACCCCACCTACGCCATCGGAGCGGCGATGTGCGGGGCCAGCGCTGTGGCATCCGATGATCCGGCCGAATGGCCGGAAGGCACGAAGCTGATCTGGCTTAACTCGCCGGGCAACCCCGACGGAAACGTGCTCGACATTGACTTCCTTCGCGTTGCCGTCGCTCGAGCACGCGAACTCGGCGCACTCATCGTGAACGACGAGTGCTACGCCGAACTCGGCTGGAGCGGTCAGTGGGCAACCGTACCGGTTCCGTCCATCCTTGACCCGCGGGTCACCGGAGGAAGCGTAGACGGCGTCCTCGCCATCTACTCGCTCAGCAAACAGTCCAACATGGCCGGGTATCGTGCCGCGTTCGCCGGAGGCTGCGCCGCCACGATTGCACGGCTGACCACGGTTCGGAAACACGCGGGACTGATGGTGCCAGCGCCGTTACAGGAGGCGATGATCGCCGCCCTGGGCGACGATGAGCACGTTGCCGAGCAGAAGGCGCGCTACGCCGGGCGGCGGGCCGTGCTCCTGCCCGCGCTCGAGGGCGCAGGGTTCCGTCTCGATCGTTCCGAAGCCGGGCTTTACCTGTGGATGACCGAGGGCAGGGACGCCTGGGAGTCGATCGGGAGGCTCGCTGACCTCGGCATCCTCGCCGGTCCAGGTACGTTTTACGGTGAGTTCTCCCCCGAGCACGTCAGGCTGTCGCTCACGGCCACAGACGAGAGGATTGCCGCTGCGGCGCTGCGACTCTCCCGCGACGGCGTTGGAGCTTAGCTCCAAGAGGTCAAGCCGGTCGTTGGCGGATGCGGTAGTTGGCCGGTCAGCCGATTAGGCTGTATCCGGACCCGTCGCCGCGGCCACACATTCGCGGGGCAGGAACGCCGCACAATCACCTGGAACAACCAGTACAAGGAGGCGCCGTGGGCGACGTCGAGCAGGAGTCAAGCGCAGTGACAGAGAAAGCTACCCTGACCTACCCGGGCGGAACCGCAGAGTTTCCGATCCTGAAATCGAGTCAGGGCGCATCCAGCCTTGACGTCTCAACGCTGACGCGCCAATCGGGCCTGACGACACTGGACTACGGGTTCGTGAACACGGCGGCAACGAAGTCGTCGATCACGTACATTGACGGCGACGCCGGCATCCTCCGCTACCGCGGATATCCCATCGAACAGCTCGCCGCATCCTCCACCTACCTCGAGGTCGCGTGGCTGCTCATCTACGGCGAGATGCCGACGGCCGACCAGCTCGCTGAGTTCGACGAGAAGATCCGACGCCACACACTGCTGCACGAAGACCTCAAGCACTTCTTCTCGGCCCTGCCGCACACGGCACACCCCATGGCCGTCATTTCGAGCGCGCTCTCCGCTCTCTCCACCTACTACGAGTCCGCTGCGGACCCCAGCGACCCCGAACAGGTTGAGCTCACCACGATCCGCCTGCTCGCGAAGCTCCCTGTCATCGCGGGCTACGCACACAAGAAGGCGACAGGCCAGGCGTTCCTCTACCCGGACAACAGCCTGAGTTTTGTCGACAACTTCCTGCGGCTCAACTTCGGCAACATGGCCGAGCCGTACGAGATCGACCCCGTGCTGTCGAAGGCGCTGGACCGACTGCTGATTCTCCACGCCGACCACGAGCAGAACGCGTCGACCTCGACCGTGCGGCTCGTCGGTTCGACCGGTGCCAACCTCTACGCGTCGGTCTCGGCTGGCATCAACGCCCTGTCCGGACCGCTGCACGGCGGTGCCAACGAGGCGGTCCTCGAGATGCTCGGTCGCATTCGTGACTCGGGCGAGGGCGTCGCGAAGTTCGTCGAGCGCGTCAAGAACAAGGAAGAGGGTGTCAAGCTCATGGGCTTCGGGCACCGCGTCTACAAGAACTACGACCCGCGCGCGAAGATCGTCAAGGAGAGCGCGGACGAAGTTCTCGCTCAGCTCGGCGTCAGCGACCCACTGCTCGACCTCGCGAAGGAACTCGAGCAGATCGCCCTCGAGGACGATTACTTCAAGGAACGCCGCCTGTACCCGAACGTCGACTTCTACACCGGCGTCATCTACAAGGCGATGGGCTTCCCGACCCGGATGTTCACCGTGCTGTTCGCGATCGGACGCCTTCCCGGCTGGGTGGCGCACTGGCGCGAGATGAACGAGGACCCGCAGACCAAGATTGGCCGCCCGCAGCAGCTGTACACGGGTTCGGCCGCTCGCGACCTCCCGCAGCGCTAACCGAGGCCACCCGCTGGCACAGAAAAACCCCCACCAACATGAGTCGGTGGGGGTTTTCTGTGCGCCAGGGGGCGCCCGCGTCTACGGTGTGAGCCTCAGGATGTTCGTCGCACCGCTGCTGACGGCATCCGGGGTGTACGCCCATGCCCGTGTCTTGTTCTCCTGCCAGAGCGCGGTCTGGTCGACGTAGGTCGGTGCGAAGGCGTGCCCGGATGCTCCGCCGAGGTTGATCCACGTCGACGAGTCGAAGTCAGCCAGGTCGACGACCTGACGCATGGACGGTACCCAGTCGACGGTGTAGCCGTCCGGGGCGTACCAGCCGACAGCGTTCACCACTGACGAACCACCGGCGAGCTCATACGGTCCGCGGTTGAACAGCCACTCGATCGGCGCGATCCCGGATTCGCCAAAGCTCGCGTTGCGGATGGTCAACGTGTGGAGTTCGCCCCAGGTCCAGTCCTCCGGGTTGTCGCCCATCAGGTCCTCGGCCTCGGTCCATGCGGCGCTGAGAGCGTGAGTGATCGCCTCGTCGCGCCCGGTGACGTTGTCGTCGGCTGAGACCCACCAGGCCGACTGGGGGTCGTCGAGGAGGCCGCTCACGATCTGGAACCACTGGCCGCCTCCCGAGGCAGGAAGCGCTTCAGGCAGTTTGGGTGAGAAGGTGTCCTCGAGCAGCGTGCGCCAGAAGATGTTGAAGTACGCACTCTCCGCGCTGTCAGCGTCGTCGGCGAAGTCCCAGTCGGCGAGCAGCGCAGCACCCTTTTTGGCGTTACCCGACGGGGTCAGGTCGGCCAGATACGGAGCAAACGTCTCGCCGACCGCGTTGTGGTTGTCCGCCTGGATCTCGCTCATCGTTGCCGCGGTGAATTTGGTGCCAGCGTCGATGTCCGTTCGGATGCGGTCGGTGATGCGGTCTGCCCGGTACCCGGCATCCCAGTCCCTGGTGATGAGGTACGGGTAGCTGGAGTCCACCACGGCGTTGTTGGCGGTGACGATGTACCCGGACTCGGGGTTGTACTGGGTGGGCAGGGCCTCGAACGGAATGTAGCTCTTCCAGCCCGATGCACTCGTCCAGCCTGGCTGCGGCACAGTACCGTCACCCGCTGAGCGGACCGGAATCAGTCCAGGTGCCTGGTAGCCGATGTTGCCATCGACGTCGGCGTACACGAGGTTCTGCGACGGCACTTCGAACAGCCTCGCTCCCTCACGGAAGCTGGCCCAGTCGGTCGCCTGGTTCACGGCGAAAATAGCGCGGGGCGTCTGGCCGGGAGTCAGTGCTGTCCACTGCAGGGAGAGCTCGTATGATCCCTCCGGCAGGCCGCTCGATGCGGGATAGTCGGCGGCGATGCTCGAGAAGTCACCGGTGATCCCCGTCACGAGCGGACCGCGTTCCGTTGAGCGGATCGTAATCGGAACGTCCTCGCCCCCGGCGACCTTCACCACCTCCTCGCGGACGGTGAGCGGGCGGAGGACGCCGTCGAGTTCATAGTTCGCTTCCGCGACCTTCTCGATATAGAGGTCGGCGGTGTCAGGCCCGAGATTCGTGAACCCCCACGCAACCCTCGCGTTGTGGCCGATGATGATTCCCGGCATTCCCGAGAAGCTGAATCCGGCAACGTCGAACGGGCACTCGGCCGAGACCACTGAGCAGCGCAATCCCATCTGGTACCAGACCGAAGGAAGCGACGGGCCGAGGTGAGGGTCGTTCGCGAGCAGCGGTTTGCCCGACTCCGTCAGGCTTCCGGCGATGACCCACGAATTGGAGCCGATGTCGCTGCCTGCCCTGCCGAGAAGTGCTGGCATCCCCGCAACGACGTCGCGGAGCGCGAGGAGTGCGTCGACGGATGCCTCATGTTCGGTGGAGGTGTCCTCGGCAGCTTCGCCGAACGGCGTCGCCATTGCGGAGAGCACGGTCGGGTTCGTCTCGTACGGGTAGTCGGGGTACAGAGTGGACAGCTGCTCGGGTGAGACGCTCGTGGCCAGGATCGCCCGGTCGATCTCATCCTCGAGATTGGAGCGGAGGTCCCACGCCATGGCTTTCAGCCAGGCAACGGAGTCGGCCGGCGTCCACTTCTCCGGCTCGTACCCCGGGTTCTGCAGGCCGAGGACGGCGTACTCGAGGGAGAGCGCTGCACCCTCACGCTGGGCCAGGTAGGCGTTCACTCCGTCGGCGTAGGCCTGGTACCAGCTGAGCGTGAGCGGGTCGAGCAGTTCGACCTCCTGTTCCGCAACAGCGCGCCAGCCGAGGGTACGGACGAAGGTGTCTGTTTCGACCTGTGCCTCACCGAACAGTTCAGCAAGGCGACCGCTCGTGACGTGCCGGCGGAAGTCCATCTCCCAGAACCTGTCCTGCGCGTGCACGAACCCCTGCGCCGCGAACAGGTCGGTCGCGCTCTCCGCTTCGATGACGGGGATGCCGGCGTCGTCGCGGTACACGGTGACGTTCGCGTCGAGTCCAGCGACGGCAAGCTCACCGTCGAGCTGGGGGAATGAGCGCTGCACGGTGAGGACCGCGAGTCCGCCGGCGACGAGGACCAGGACGACGAGACCGCCAATGATGCTCATCAGAACTGTAAACAAGCGCGATCGGCGGCCTCTTGGCGTCCTGGGAACCACGTCACTCCTTCGTGAAACTGCGGGGTTGTGCCGCCCGGTGTCAGGCGTGCAACGCGTCGTTGAGTTGGATTCCCGCTCCTGTGCGGTTCAACACCTCGACAGCCCCCGTGAGGGAGTTGCGTCTGAAGAGCAAGTTTGGCATGCCGGACAGTTCGACAGCCTTCACCACGACCGGTGCGTCGTCGGCGTTTTTGTCTCCGACAACGACGACCTTCGTTCCCGCAGTGACATAGAGCCCCGCTTCGACGACCGAGTCGTCTCCGATGGAAATACCGATTCCCGAGTTAGCGCCGAGGAGCGCGCGTTCGCCGATCGAGACCCGCTGGGTTCCGCCACCAGACAGCGTGCCCATGATCGACGCGCCTCCGCCGATGTCGGACCCGTTGCCGACGACAACTCCCTGCGAGATGCGCCCCTCGACCATCGACGCGCCGAGGGTACCGGCGTTGAAGTTCACGAAGCCCTCGTGCATGACCGTTGTTCCCGGTGCGAGGTGCGCTCCGAGGCGGACCCGCGATGCGTCAGCGATCCGCACCTTGGGCGGGGTGACGTAGTCCAGCATGCGTGGGAACTTGTCGATGCCGGTTGCCGAGATGCCCGCGCGGGAGAGCGCCGGCCGGATCTCGTCGAAATCCGCGGGGTTTACCGGGCCAGCGTTGGTCCAGACCACAATCGGCAGGTGGCTGAAGATTCCGTCGAGGTTGATCGAATTGGGGGTCACCAGAAGGTGGGAGAGCAGGTGCAGCCGGAGATAGGCATCCGAGGTGTCCTGGGGCGCAGCCTTGAGCTCGATCTGGACCGTCACGATATCAATGCGCACGCGCCGGCGCTCGTCGGTGCCGGCCAGGGCCTCAATCGGTGCCGGGACGATCCAGCGTTCCCGGTTGGCCGGGATCGGACCGAGCTGAGGTTCCGGATACCAGGTGTCCAGGACCGTGCCGTCGGAGGCCACAGTGGCGAGGCCGTAGCCCCAGGCGTGCGTTGCGGTGAGTGCGGAGTCCGTCATGCCTCAAGGCTAGCGAACCGCCGGGTTTCCCGACGCCCGTGTGACGCGACCGTAGACTGATCGCATGCCGGACTCGCCAGTGCCATCGCCTGCCATCGATCTCTCCGCGTCGAGCGTCGACATCACCCGAACTATCTGTGACATCGAGTCGGTCTCCGGCAACGAAGCGCCCCTTGCGGATGCCATCGAGCGCGCGCTGGCCGATTGCGGGCACCTCGAGATCATCCGAGTGGGCAATACCGTTGTCGCGCGGACGACCGGTGGCAAGTCGAAGCGGGCGATCATCGCCGGCCACATCGATACCGTGCCGGTCAACGCCAACCTCCCGACCCGGTTTGAGACGATTGACGGCAGGGACTACCTGTGGGGTCGTGGCACCGCCGACATGAAGAGCGGTGTCGCCGTTCAGTTGAAGCTCGCGGCTGAGCTGACGGACCCCGCCATCGACGTGACCTGGATGTGGTACGACGGCGAAGAGGTCGAGAGCGACAAAAATGGCCTCGGCATTCTCGCCGCGTCTCGACCTGACCTTTTCGAGGGCGACTTTGCCATTCTCGGTGAGCCGACCCGGAGCGATATCGAGGGCGGATGCAACGGCACGGTGCGCATCGACGTTGTCACTCGCGGACGCCGGGCACACTCCGCGAGGAGCTGGGTGGGGGAGAACGCGATCCACCGGGCCGCGCAGGTACTGAATATCCTTGCGGCCTATTTGCCGGCATCCGTTGAGGTCGATGGCCTCGTCTACCGTGAGGGACTCAACGCCGTCGGAATCTCGGGCGGCATCGCCGGGAACGTGATTCCCGATGAGTGCCGGGTGCACATCAACTACCGTTTTGCCCCGAACCTGACGGCGGGCGAAGCGGTCAGCCACCTCCGTCAGCTGTTCGGCGGATTCGAGATCGAGGTCGTCGACGCCGCTGATGGCGCGAGGCCGGGTCTCGATGCGCCGCTCGCACAGGAATTCATGAGGGCCGTCGGCGGTACAGCGCTCCCGAAATACGGCTGGACCGACGTCGCCCGGTTCTCGGCCCTCGGCATCCCCGCCGTGAACTATGGCCCTGGGGACCCGCTCACCGCGCATGCCGATGACGAACGTGTCGCACTCGATGAGATCGTCGCGTGCGAGAACGGGCTGCGTACGTGGCTGACCGGTGCGGCCGCCTGAGCTCTGGCGCCGGCTGCGCTGGTGGGGGCGTGTCCTCGCCATCGCTGCAGCAGGGCGGCTGATTTCGACAGCGATCCTCGTCTGGTTCGCGAAGCTCCAGCCTGCCAACGCCTGGACGGGTCCGTCGCCCGCGTACGCCGACTTCGCCTCGCTCTGGGATGGCCGGTGGTACCAGATCGTTGCTCTCTCCGGGTATCCGGCAGAGTTGCCGGTCGACGCTGACGGTCACGTCGCAGAGAACGCGTGGGCGTTCATGCCCGTGTATCCCGCGGTCGTGCGGCTCGTCATGGGGCTTACCGGACTGGGCTGGGCGCCAGCGGCTGTACTTGTGTCCGTGCTCGCGATCTTCGCTGCGACGCTGGTCTTTTATCGGTTGATGCGACTCGTTCTCGACGAATCGACCGCCCTGTTCAGCGTGGTGCTGTTTTCGGTTGCCCCACTCTCGCCCATTCTTCAGGTCGCGTACGCGGAATCGTTGCACGTGTTGCTGCTCGCGGCCGCGCTCTACCTCGTTCTCACCCGTCGTTATCTCCCGGCTGCGGGGGTGATCGCCGTGATGTGTTTCACGCGCCCGTCCGGACTTGCGTTCTCACTCTTCCTCGTCCTTCACGTCCTGGTGCGCTGGTTCCGGCGCCGTACGACGGGGGAGAGTCTCCCGGACCTCGTACCACCCGCGGCGCTCGCTGTGTTGAGCGGAGTTCTCGGTCTGGCCTGGCCCGCTATCGCGTGGGCGGTCACCGGGTCGATCACCGCATACACCGACACTGAGCTCGCGTGGCGGAGCGCGTACATCGGTCACGGCCACCTGGTGCCGTTCGCGCCGTGGTTCCAGGGACTCGGCTGGTGGGCCACCAACGGGCTCGGTCTTCCAGACTCGCCCTGGTGGGGGGTCCTGGGTGTGACGGTGCTCGTCGTACTCGCGGTGCTCGGACTCCTCTCGCCACCGGCACGGAAGCTCGGTATCGATCTCCGGCTCTGGCTTGCGAGCTACCTCATCTACCTCTTCGCCGTGTTCTTCCCGCAGTCGAGCACCTTCAGGCTCCTCGTACCGCTGTTTCCGGCCGCGGGTGCGTTCGCCGTTCCACGCTCGCGTGTGTACCGGGTGGGTCTTGTTCTCGCCTCGATCGCGGGCCAGATCGGGTGGGTACTCATCGCGTGGCGCGTCGACGGTTACGACTGGACTCCGCCGTGATCTGGTGTCCCCAGTTTGGGTGAGTCTGCGGGCCGATTTCGTTCGTTCACAGCGGGTAGCGGATAATAGGAGGACAAAGCAACGAAAGGGGAGCCGAATGGCCGCGATGAAGCCGAGGACTGGCGACGGACCAATGGAGGCCGTGAAGGAGGGTCGGCTGATCATCGTGCGGGTTCCGCTCGAAGGCGGTGGGCGCCTGGTTGTGTCAGTCAACGACGCCGAAGCCAGGGAACTTCACGACGCGCTGGCTGGGGTTGTTGCAGTCAGCTAGACCGATTTTAACTACGAGGCGCGGATGTGCGTGGTCATCGACCACCGGCATCCGCGCCTCGTCCTGTTAACGCCTTGTCCTGTTAAGGGGTACGCCCGCTCATGATGCGGCTCACTTCGGTCAGTGCGCCGTCACGCTGGCGGATGCCTAGGCGAGCTTGGTGATCTGGAGCAGACCGTCGCCGACGGGGGAGAGCGCACTCACAACGGCGCTCGATGACGCGATCTCCTGCACGAGGGTGCGGAACGCGCTGGTGACGTCGTCGCGCTGGGCCGGGTCAGCGACCCTGCCCTTCCAGAGCGCGTGGGGGACAAGGACGGTGCCGCCGGCCCTCGCGAGGCGAAGTCCGTGCTCGACGTTCTCGATCACCTGCGTTGGGTCGGCGTCGACGAAGACGATGTCGTAGGAGTTCTCGTTCATCCGCGTGAGCACGTCGAGGGACCTGCCGGTGATCAGGCGAACCCGGTTCGGTGCGACCCGGGCATCGGCAAACGTCTGGCGGGCATAGCCCTGGTGCTCGGCCTCTGAGTCGATGGTCGTGAGGACGCTCCTCTTCGACGGTGACAGCAGCCACAACCCTGAGACGCCGGAACCGGTGCCGATCTCGACGACGTTGACGGCGGCTGTGGTCGCGGCGATAACGGCGGCCTGCGCTCCCATGGCCGGTGAGATCGGTTCGATGCCGAGCTCAAGAGACTGTGCGCGGGCCTTCTGGATCGAATCGGACTCGGTGACGATGTAGTCGGCGTATTTCCAGTTCGAATCTTGTTCTGACACTTCAGCTCCCGGTGGTGGTTCGCCCAAGAGTAGCGGAGCCGTGTCGTGCGTTTTGTCAGGCGCGGCGCGATAGTCTGAACTCGTGTTCTTCGGCCTCACTTTCGAGAAGCTCCTCATCATCGGGGTGATCGCTGTCTTCCTGCTCGGACCCGAGCGCCTCCCGACGTATGCAGCACAGCTCGCGAGGCTCATCCGGTCGCTGCGCGACATGGCCCAAGGGGCCAAGGAACGCATGCGTGAGGAGATGGGGCCCGAGTTCGACGAGGTCGACTGGAAGAAACTCGACCCGCGTCAATACGACCCGCGCCGCATCATCCGCGAGGCGCTGCTCGACGACTCTCCGCCTGAACCCGTTATCGCCCCGCCGAGTTTCGATAAGACCGCTGCTGTTCCCACTGACGACGACGATCTCGTGTGGCAGAAGCCTCGAAAACCCCGCCCGTCCGATCGGCAGCAGCAGATCCTCGAGGGCAACGCCGTGGCCGCGCCACCGTTCGACCTCGAAGCAACCTGACGCGAAGAATCGGCAGGTCACGGCATCCCGCACGCCGATCTCACGAAACTGTAGAGAGCATCGCGGGTCGCGTCGTCGACCGGGAAGCTGTAGCGCCCATCGGTGCCGTCGATAGTGACCGCCAGGACGAGCACCGTTCCGATCTTGTCTTCGGCAACGGCGTGCGGGTCGCAGCGCGCCGGCCGGATCGGCAGCACTGCGGACTGAGGGGCTGATGCTCCGCTGACGGCCAGGGAGAGCGGCCAGCCTTCCGATCCGTCCGCTGGGGCGAGCAGCGGCGTTGACGCGACCGACGAGAACCGGATCGTTCCCTCTTCGCCCGTCGGTGTAACCAGCAGTGTGAGCCTGGCGACAGCATCCGGCCCTGTGCCGTCGATATTGAGCGGGCCCGTGACAGAGACTGTGGCGATCCGCTCGACGGCGGCTGACACGCAACCGGTCTGATGCAGCCGCTGGAGTGTGTCGAGCCGATCGAGGGGGGTCGTGACGATGGCGGGCCCCGCGCCGAACTCCACCGCGAGCGAGGGGCCCGGTGGGTCTGCCGTCCCTGTCGCACAATTCGCTGCTGGCACCGCCGTGCGGAGGTCCACCGTACGGCCCGCCGCGATTGTGGTTCCTGACCAGCGCGCCGGTTCGGCGAACCCTTGCCAGGTGAGGACGGCGTCGTCGACCGTGATGCTCTCGGCACCGCCGTTGACGACGCGGAGGACGAGGGTGCCGCTCGAGTAATCGGTTCGGCCCTGCATCACCTCGAAGCTGAGGTCATCAGCGGTGTCCGTCGGCGGCGTTGAACAGCCCGCCAGAAACACGAGCGAAGCGGCGAGTCCCGCAAGGACACCCCGCCGCACAGCACCCGCCGATCAGGCCGGGGCCAGCCCGAGCCGCCGGCCGGCGAGACCGCGTCCGCGGGCAAGCAACTGGTCGGCGATCGAACGGATGGCGACGCTCGCCGGGTCGTCGGGGTGCGCCAGGACAACCGGTACCCCGGTGTCGCCACCCGACCGGAGCGGAACGCTCAGCGGAACACTCGCGAGCAGGGGCACGTCGGGGGCGTCGGGCGTTGCGCTCAGCCTACGGGCGAGTTCAGCGCCGCCACCGGAGCCGAAGAGTGAGAGGACGCTGCCGTCAGGCTGCACGAGCCCAGCCATGTTTTCGATGACCCCGATGACCTTCTGACCGGTCTGCCTCGCCACGATTCCGCTGCGCTCGGCGACGTCGGCCGCTGCCGGCTGCGGGGTGGTGACGACGAGGACCTCGGCGTTCGGCAGCAGCTGGCCGAGCGAAATCGCCACGTCGCCCGTTCCCGGTGGAAGGTCGAGGAGGAGGACATCGAGGTCGCCGAAGTACACGTCGGTGAGGAACTGGCTGATCGTGCGGTGCAGCATGGGGCCACGCCAGGCAACGGCCTGTGTCGCTTGTCCGTCCGCTTTGCCGAGGAACATGCCGATCGAAATCACCTTCACGCCGTACCCGATCGGAGGCAGGATCATGTCACCCACCTGCGTCGGTGTTCTGAGCGATGTCTCGTCAGCGGTGGCATCCGTCAGTCCCAGGAGGCCCGGGATCGAGAAACCGTGGACGTCAGCGTCGACGATGCCGACGCTCAGGCCCCTCGCGGCGAGCTCGGCGGCGAGGTTCGCGGTGACGGTCGACTTGCCGACGCCACCCTTTCCGCTCGTCACGGCGTAAACCTTGGTGAGCGTGCCGGGGCCGAACGGCATCACCCGCGCGGCCTTCGGGCCGCGGAGCGACTCGGTGAGCGCGCGTCGTTCCTCCGGCGTCATCACGCCGACGGCGATGTTCGCACTCGTGACGCCCGGCACCCGGGAGACCGCTGCCGTGACATCGCGTTCAATCGCTGTGGCCGCGGGGCAACCGACGATCGTCAGTTTGATGGCGACGGATGCTGCCCCGTCTGCGGAAACCGCAATGTCACCGACCATGCCCAGTTCGGTGATCGGCCTGCGAATTTCCGGGTCGATCACCGTGGCGAGTTCGTCGGCGATGCGGCGTTCGAGGTCAGTTCCTGGCATCGTCCTTGTCCTTCTCGAGTTCTTCGAGAAGCGACCGGAGTTCCTGGCGGATGAAGTCCTTCGATGCCATGTCCTTCATCGCGAGTCGCAGGGCCACGACCTCACGGGCGAGGTACTCGGTGTCGTTGAGGTTGCGTTCGGCGCGCTGTCGGTCCTGTTCGATCTGTACCCGGTCACGGTCGTCCTGGCGGTTCTGGGCGAGGAGGATCAGCGGGGCAGCGTACGAGGCCTGAAGCGAAAGGATGAGCGTGAGCGCGGTGAAGCCCAGGGCTGCCGAGTCGAAGCGGAAGTCCTCGGGACCCCAGGTGTTATACGCGATCCAGGCGAGACAGAACACGGTGAGGCCAGCGAGGAACCCCGGGGTGCCCATGGCGCGGGCGACCCACTCGGTGAACCGGCCGAATCTGTCACTCGACTCGCGTCCCCGGCCGGGGAGCATGGACGGACGGAGGCCCTTGGGGGCGTCAAGGCGCACGTCGTTCCTGCGGATCTTAGCCATGAGTCGCCCTCCTTCCCTGTGGTTTGTGCGTGATCACCGGTTCGTCGTTCTGACTTCGCCAGTCTTCGGGCAACAGGTAGTCGAGGACATCGTCAATTGTCACCACCCCGACGAGTCTGTGTGTGTCATCAACGACGGGAACCGACACGAGGTCATAACTGGCCAGGATCCGGGAGACTTCGGCCGCCGAAGCCTTCGCCGTCACTGGGTCGAGGCTCTGGTCCATGATCGTGCCGAGGCGTTCATGCGGCGGATAACGCAGCATCCGCTGGAAGTGCACGATGCCGAGGTATCTGCCGGTCGGCGGTTCGTACGGCGGGAGGGTCACGCAGACCGCCGCACCGAGTGCCGGCGGGAGTTCGGGGCGCCGAATGAGGGCGAGGGCCTCAGCGACCGTGGAATCGGCGGAGAGGATGACGGGTTCCGTGGTCATGAGGCCGCCGGCGGTGTCGGGGGCGAACGCGAGGAGCATACGCACGTCCTCGGCCTCCTCGGGCTCCATCAGCTCGAGCAGGTGTTCACCGCGGTCGAGGGGAAGCTGTGCGATGAGGTCGGCGGCGTCGTCCGGTTGCATCTGGTCGAGGACGTGCGCGGCGCGGCCATCGCCGAGCTCGGTCAGGATGGCGACCTGGTCGGTCTCCGGCATCTCTTCGAGCGCGTCGGCGAGCCTGTCGTCCGGGAGTTCTTCGACGACCTCGATCATCCGGTCCTGCGGCAGGTCGAGCAGGGTGTTGGCGAGGTCAGCGGGCTTCAGGTCTGAGTAGGTGGCGATGAGCTGTTCGGCCGACTGGCCCTCGGGTCCGGACTGCTTCTCCCGGATCTCCCGCCAGGTTGCGAACGTCGTGGTGCCCTTAGCGAAGGGAGAGGGTGACAGCTTGGGGCGCCTGACGAAGTACTGGCTTACCGCCCACGCGCCTGGTCCGACCTCTTCGATGGCGATGTCCTCGATGGTCGCTTCACCGGATCCGTCGACGAACTCGACCTTGCGACCCAGGAGCTCGGCGATCACACGCACCTCGCCGCCCCGCTGTTCGAACCGGCGCACGTTGATGAGACCCGTTGTGATGATCTGGCCAGCGGCAATCGAGGTGACCCGGCCGATCGACACAAAGACACGTCGTTTGCCGGGGATTTCGACGATGAGACCGACCACACGTGGCGGATCGCTCTTGCGGTACACGACGAGCACATCACGCACCTTGCCCACGCGGTCACCCGCTGGGTCGAAGACTGTGCAGCCGGCAAGCCGGGCGACGAAAACTCTCGATCCACTCACCCCTCTAACTTAGTGCCGTTCCCTGTACGGGGGTGGGGGTGAACGTCCGGGGCTGCGGTTCACGGGCGCCGGTGTGAGAATGGAGGGGTGAGCAATCAGCAGCAGCGCCGAGGCGCAGACCGGTACCCGTTCGAGTCGATGATTCCGCGCGGTGAAACCGTCGCCAGTTTCGAGAGCTACAGGGAAGCGCAGAACGCCGTCGACGTCCTCGCCCAGGCGGATTTCCCCGTCAAGCAGGTGTCGATCGTCGGTGATGGACTCAAGAGCGTCGAGCGAGTGACCGGCCGTCTCAGCTATGGGCGTACCGCTGGCGCCGGCGCACTGAGCGGCGCGTGGCTCGGTCTGTTCTTCGGGCTCCTGCTCATCATCATCAACCCGGCCGCTGACCTCACCTTCGTCGGTGCCGCTGTGCTCATCGGTGCCGCCTTCGGCATGATGTTCTCGGTTGTGTCGTACGCGCTCAACAGGAGGCGCCGCGATTTCACCTCGATCATGCAGGTCATCGCGACGAGCTACACGGTGACCGTGGATCCCGAACTGGCGAACCGTGCACGGAACCTGCTCGAGAGCGCACCGACCAAGCAGTAGCTCTCCGCTTCAGGTCTTCGCCCGACAGGGCCGAACGAGAAAGCCCCGCCTCAATCGAGGCGGGGCTTTTCTCATTCGCGACCGTGCGGCGAGCCGGGTTGGGGCAGGTCGCCGTCTCAGGCGTTGCGGCCCGCGATCCAGTCTTCGACCTCGTCCGCCGTGCGCGGGATCGCCGCTGAGAGGTTCTCCGCGCCGGTCGCCGTGACGAGGATGTCGTCTTCGATCCGAACGCCGATCCCGCGGAACTCTTCGGGAACGCTGAGGTCGTCGGGCTGGAAGTAGAGCCCGGGCTCGATCGTGAAGACCATGCCTTCCTTGAGCTCACCGTCGTGATACATCTCACGGCGTGCGGCAGCACAGTCGTGAACGTCGAGGCCCAGGTGATGACTGGTTCCGTGCACCATGTAGCGACGGTGGAACTGCTTGTTCGCCTCGAGCGATTCTTCGGCGGTGCCGGGGAGCATGCCCCATGCCGCGGTGTGCCTGGCGATAACCTTCATGGCCTCGGCGTGGACATCCCGAAAGAGGATGCCGGGGCGCACGATGGCGAACGCAGCGTCTGCGGCTTCGCGGACGGCTTCGTAGACCGCCCGCTGTACCTCGGAAAACCGGCCGTTGGACGGGAGGGTGCGGGTGATGTCGGCGGTGTAGAGCGTGTCGACTTCGACGCCAGCGTCAACGAGCATGAGGTCCCCGGGAACCACGGGGCCGTCGTTGCGCGTCCAGTGCAGAATGCACGCGTGAGGGCCAGAAGCGGCAATTGTGTCGTAACCGACGGCGTTTCCGTCGAGTCGAGCCCTCGTGTAGAAGACGCCCTCCACGACCCGCTCGCCGCGCTCGGACGCCGTAATCCTCGGGAAGTCAGCGATCACGTCGCTGAAGCCACGCGCTGTCGCGTCGACCGCGAGCCTGATCTGCTCGATCTCGAAAGCGTCTTTGACGAGGCGCAGTTCGGAGAGGAACGTTGTCAGTTCGGCGTCCTCTTCAACCGTGAGGTCGGCATCCGTCACCTGGAAGCTGTCGATGGGGGCGGTGGCGATGCCGAGATCGGCGGCGACCTGCGCGAGTGACGGGCGTGGCCCGATCCAGAATTCGCCGATGGCGGGATTCGCGTAGAACTCATTCGACGAGCGGTCGGCACGCTCGCGGAAGTACAGGGTGGCCTCGTGGCCGTTTCCGGCGGGTTCGAGGACCAGGACGGAATCCGGTTCGCTGTCGGCGCCCCAGCCGGTGAGGTGCACAAAGGCCGAGTGAGCGCGGAACGGGTAGTCGGTGTCATTTGAGCGCTGTTTGAGCGAGCCGGCCGGAACGACGACGCGCTTGCCGACGAAGGCTGCCGAGACGAGCTCCCGGCGCTTCGCCGCGAACGGTGCCTGTGCCCGGGGCTCGGGGAGAACATCGACACGGTCAGCCCAGTTCGATCCGATGTAGTCCTGGAACTCCGTGGATGCTGGCGTTGTGGAGCGGTTGGAGGTGCCTCGAGGCTCTTCGCTCGTGGTCTCTTCGCTTGCCGGGGCAACGCCGGTGGGGGACTGGATCGTTTCGCTTGCGTTCTGCATCCCTCTATTGTCCACCCCTTCGCTGGGAAGGACGAGAAGCGGCAGTGCCCGCGTCAGCCGCGGGGGCTGAGTTGGACGATCACCGGCCGGTGGTCGCTGCCGGTGCCGTCCTCTTCGGTGGCAACGCGCATTCCAGTGACGGTCCAGTCGGGTGTGGCCATGACGTGGTCTATCGGGGCACCGAGAAGGGCGGGGATGCTGCTCGGCCAGGTGCCCACGGCACCGTTGCCCGACTGTGTGCCCGCGTCGATACAGTTGCCGAGGGCCGCGCCGTCAGTCGTGCCGAGCCCGGCCATGTTGTCGAGTGTTGCGTTGAAGTCGCCGGCCATGATCACGTTGCCCGAGGCGCACTGGGCGGCGAGCCAGTTGAGGTCGTCGCGCCAGTTGTCCATCTGCCCGTCGATGGGTGCCACGGCGTGTGCCGCGACGATCGTCGGGCCGTCACCGTCGATCGGTTCGACGATGACCGTCGGCAGCACCTTCGTGTTCTCGTTGCGTTCGGCGTTACTCGTGACCTTCATGTAGTCGCCGAGGGCAGGGCTGACGAGCACGGTCGTCGATCGCGCGGGCGAAATCTGGTCGAACCATTCGGTGTGCACCCACATCGGCCGGCCAGCGTCACGCATGGCCTCGGCGATCTCGATGCCCGTTTCCTGGGTTGTCTCCGGCAGCGAGATCACGTCGGCATTGGATTCGACGGCCAGGCGGGCGACGGCGGCGGAACCCGGAGCATCACCGAGCGTGTTCCAGCTGAGTACGGTGATGGACTCCGGAGTCTTATCGGCGAAGTCTGTGTTGCCGAAGCCGCGATCGGCGAGGATAAAGCCGTTGGCGGCCACGAAGATGACAAGGAGTGCCGCGATGGTTCCGGCGAAGGCGCGCATCGGCTTCGCGACGGCGAGAAGGGCGAACACGATGATCGCGACGGCAGACATGGCGGTCACGAGTGAGCGCATGCTCGTCACCTGGGCGAGGATCCAGGTCCTCTGAAGATTGAACAGTTCGGGCCAGCTGACGATGAGCAGGAGAACAGCAATCGCGATGGTCACAATCGCGCCGAGAAACTTGAGCATTATCCAGCCACATTACCCACATCGGACTGTGAGAGGACTCCGCGTCAGTGGCGTGTTCTCCCGAGCCATAAGCTGGGACTATGTCAGGGGAGATGTTGTTCCGTGGGCCGAGTGACCTGCACACCCACTCGCGGGTGTCGGACGGCACCGAGTCGCCGTCGCAGCTCGTGCGTGAAGCGGCCGCCTCCGGCCTCGGAGCGGTCGCCCTCACCGACCACGATTCAACGGCCGGGTGGCACGAGGCGGCCGGCGAGGCGCGGAAGCAGAACATCACGTTTATTCCGGGTATGGAGTTCAGCACCCGGGTCGGCTACAAGAGTGTTCACCTGCTCGCCTACCTCTTCGACCCGACGTCCGCCGAGCTCGTCGCCGAAACGGCGCGCATCCGTGAGTCGAGGCTCAAGCGCGCGGAATCCATAGTCCGCCGCATCGGGGCCGACTATGCGCTCAACTGGGACGACGTGCTCGCCCAGACGACACCGGGGGCAACGGTCGGTCGACCACACATCGCTGACGCTCTCGTTGCCCGTGGGCACGTGCCGACCCGCAGCGAGGCGTTCACCGGCATCCTTCACCCCCGAAACGGCTATTACCTGCCGCACTACGCGCCCGATCCGCTCCGCGCCGTCACGCTCGTGCGCCAGGCGGGAGGGGTTCCCGTCATCGCTCATCCCGCTACGCGGGGTCGTGATGCCATGATCGACGAGGCCCAGCTGAGCACGCTCGTCGACGCTGGCTTGTTCGGGCTCGAACTGGAGCATCGCGAGAACACCGTGGATGGCAAGATCCGGTTGCGGGAACTCGCTGCCAAATTCGGACTCGTGCTCACGGGCTCCAGCGACTACCACGGTGCCGGAAAACCCAATCGCCTCGGTGAGAACACGACACCGGATGCCGTCGTGCAGGCCATCATCGACGAGGGCACAGGCTCACAACCGGTCTACCCGGTCGGCAGCGACGAGAAGCTCCCCGGCTGACGCCCGCTGGCTGCCGCCTCCCGCCGGTGTCTGTCGCTTCGGGAGGAGGATCGGGTGAGCCGGACAGCTATCGGCCACGGGCCCCCGGATGTACCTCCCGAAACGACGGTGGAATGGCCGGCGGGCGCACAGGGGATGGGTGGTGCTTCGGGCGGAGGATCGGGTGGGCCGGACAGCTATCGGCCACGGGCCCCCGGATGTACCTCCCGAAACGGCTGTGGAGACGCTCGGGTCGGGGGGCAGACAGCCGCGTCCGGCCGGGGAGCCGGCCGTCGCGCCAGTCGAGCTCGGCTGCGACTCGCCCGGTCTTCCGGAGTTGCGGCACCCCGGAAGCGCCCGCCCTCCCGCCGGTGTCTGTCGCCTCGGGAGGAGGATCGGGTGGGCCGGACAGCTATCGGCCACGGGCCCCCGGATGTACCTCCCGAAACGACGGTCGAGACGCTCGGGGCGGGGGACTGGCCACCGCGTCCGACCAGGGAGCCGGCCGTCGCCCAGTCGAGCTCGGCTGCGACTCGCCCGGTCTTCCGGAGTTGCGGCACCCCGGAAGCGCCCGCCCTCCCGCCGGTGTCTGTCGCCTCGGGAGGAGGATCGGGTGGGCCGGACAGCTATCGGCGACGGGGTCCCGGATGCTCCTCCCGAAACGACGGTGGAATGGCCGGCGGGCGCACAGGGGATGGGTGGTGCTTCGGGCGGAGGATCGGGTGGGCCGGACAGCTATCGGCCACGGGCCCCCGGATGTACCTCCCGAAACGGTGGAGGCGCCCGTCGGGCACGACGACGAGAGGCCCGCCCGACATAAGTCGGACGGGCCTCTCGGGGGAGTAGCGCTACTCCGGGCGGAGGATCGGGTGGGCCGGACAGCTATCGGCCACGGGCCCCCGGATGTACCTCCCGAAACGGTGGAGGCGGCCGGCGGGCACGACGACGAGAGGCCCGCCCGACATAAGTCGGACGGGCCTCTCGGGGAGTAGCGCTACTCCGGGCGGTTGGTGCGGCGACGCGTGCGCGTGCGACGGCGCGGCGCACTGTTGCCGTCGTGGTGCTCAGGGCCCTGGCCGTCGTGGGTGCCAGCGGCAACGACGGGGGCGTCGGTTGCACCACCACCACCACCACCAGCAGCAGCCGCAGGAGCCGCAGTCCGGGTACGACCGCGTCCGCCGCGGGAGTCGCGCGAACCGCCCTCACGGGGAGCACGGTTCGACGAATCACGCGAGCCGGTCTCACGCGGGCCGCGCGGCGGTGCTGCCACGAGCGTCGACGGACGCAGGCGGCCCTTGGTGCCGGCGGGGATGTCGAGGTCTTCGAACAGGTGCGGGCTCGACGAGTAAGTCTCGGTCGGTTCCGGCTGACCGAAGTCGAGCGCCTTGTTGATGAGCGCCCACTTGTGCAGGTCGTCCCAGTCGACGAACGTCACGGCAATACCGGTTTTGCCAGCGCGGCCGGTGCGACCAACGCGGTGCAGGTAGGTCTTCTCGTCTTCGGGGATCGTGTGGTTGATGACGTGGGTGACGTCGTTGACGTCGATTCCGCGCGCCGCCACATCCGTTGCGATGAGGACGTCCTTCTTGCCGGCCTTGAACGCGGCCATGGCGCGTTCGCGCTGCTCCTGGCCGAGGTCACCGTGCACGGCGGCGGCGTTGAAACCGCGGTCGTTGAGTTCTTCGACGAGCTTGGCGGCCGCACGCTTGGTGCGCGTGAAGATCACTGTCTTGCCGCGACCCTCAGCCTGCAGGATGCGGGCGATGACCTCGTCCTTGTCCATGTTGTGGGCGCGGTAGACGAGGTGTTTGATGTTGGCCTGCGTGAGGCCCTCATCGGGGTCAGAAGCGCGGATGTGGATCGGCTTCGACATGAAGCGACGCGCGAGGGCGACGATCGGTCCTGGCATCGTTGCCGAGAAGAGCATCGTGTGACGCGTCGGCGGTGTCTTGGAGAAGAGCTTCTCGATGTCGGCGAGGAAGCCGAGGTCGAGCATCTTGTCTGCTTCGTCGAGCACCATTTCGCGGACGTTCGACAGGTCGAGCAGACGCTGGTTGTTGAGGTCGATGAGTCGACCCGGCGTGCCGACGACGACCTGGGCGCCGGCCTTGAGCTGCTCGATCTGGCCCTCGTACGCCTTGCCGCCGTAGATCGAGACGATCTTCGTCGGGCGGTTCGCGGCCGCGAGCTCGATGTCCTCGGTCACCTGCACGCAGAGTTCGCGGGTCGGGACGACGATGAGCGCGACGACGCCGGGTGCCGGGTCATTGCCGATCCGCTGGAGAAGCGGGAGGCCGAAGCCGAAGGTCTTGCCGGTTCCCGTCTTCGCCTGGCCGATGATGTCCTGGCCGTCGAGTGCGAGGGGGATGGTCTGTTCCTGGATGGGGAAGGGCTCGAGAATGCCCTTCGCCGCGAGGGCGTCTGCCATGTCCTGCTCGACGCCGAGATCAGTAAAGTTCACGTTTATAGTTGCCTGTTCATGCATAAAAGCGGTCTACGCCCTGCATGTTGACCCAGGCGTAGGGTCCCGATCCGGTGCCGGGACAGTCCAAGTCTACCGGAGCACCTACACTGGAGCCGTGGTTTCAAGGTTTCGATACTCCCGGCCGCGTGCGCCGCTGCCCCGCCTCCGGTCCCGCACGAGCCATGTTGTGAAGACGAAGGTGGACTTCGCGGAACTCGCGCCTGACACCTCCGGCTACCTCGGCCTCGTTGCCTACCTGCAGCTCGGGTTCTTCCAGTCGATCTCCATGGTCTCCGCGATCAGCGAGCTGGCGGCCAAGGAGACCCTGTCAACGGCGGCCGGTTTCGCGCTCTCCAAGCACCAGGGACTCGTCGCCGAGATCCGCCGCCGCGGCGAGGACCCCACTGAGGTCATGGCGCCGTACGTCTCACGAGTCGATGACTTCCTGCTCCTGACGCGCGGGGCATCCGTCAATGAGAATCTGCTGAGCATCTACATCACGCAGGGTTTCCTCGACGATTTCTTCATCAGCCTGTCCGATGGGCTGCCGCACGATGTCGGGGCGAGGTATGCCAGCCTTCTCGGTGCGGACTCCGGAACATCCGGGATTGTCTCGCTGTTGACGGATGCCATCACCGTTGATCCAAAGCGGGCGCACTTTCTTGCAATGTGCGGCAGGCGCCTGCTGGGTGACACCCTCCTGCTCGCGCAGTCTGCTCTCGTTCTCGAGGGGCACAGCGAGTCGGAAGAGGCGCGGATCGAGCCCGTCTTCACCGAGCTCATCGCAACCCACACCCGCAGGATGGACGCGCTCGGCCTTACGGCCTGACCAGGTTGCGGCCTGATCAGGTCGTCGATCGAGGCGAGTGGCGTGATCTCCCGCCTGCGGCGTCACTGCCGAGCGGGGTCGCCGCCAAGCGGGCACCAACGAACACTGGCCGGACGCTTTCGCGCCCGACCAGTGAGTGTCGTCTTTTGCTGGGTGTCAGCCGCCGAGCGCCACGAGGCGCTCCCAGTCTGATTCGGCGCGCACCCGCCCGATCATGAACGCGGATGCGACGGAGACGATGGCAGCGACAGCGAGGGTCGCGACCCAGATCCATCCGCCGTCCCACGCCCAGCCGAGCCAGGTCAGCCCGAGCCAGACGACTCCGGCGGTGATTCCACCGATCGCGGGGATGAGCGCCACACCGTGCGTGTCACGCCGTGGCATGACATACCGCGCTCCGATCCCGATGGCGATGCCGAAGAGCATCACGAAGAGCAGCTCCATGGCCGGTTATCCGACGAAACCGATGCGGCGGGTTTCCTCGCTGCCGATTTCGACGTAGGCGAGGCCAGCGGTGGGCACAATGTACATCTTGCCCTTGTCGTCGCCGACGGTGAAGAAGCTCTTGCCCGAGTCGAGGGCATCGGCGATGAGCTTCTCGATCTCGGCTGTTGACTGGGACGACTCAAAGCTGAGTTCGCGACCGCTGTTGGTGATACCGATACGGATTTCCACTTGGCAGACCCTTTCGTTGCGTTACGCCCAACATTACGGCAGTTGATCAGCCGCCCGGGCCGGGACGCACTCGCCGAGAGCGAACAGTGCGGCGCTCCGCCGAGGGGATGTCCGGGGTCGGTTATACCGTGGATTTCGTGGCCATCAGAGGATTCCAGATCGAGCGCGCTGAGCGCAGCGAGAGCGGGGATCTCTCTCTCGACGCGACGCAGCGGGCTGTTCTGGTGCTTGGTGACGCCACGTCAGCGGCGGTGTCCGGTGCGCCAGGGAGCGGCAAGACGACCACGATCGTTGAACTCGTGGCCGACCGTATTCTCAACCGTCAGTACGCTCCGGCTGAGGTGCTCGTCCTCGCCCCGAACCGGCGCGCAGCCGCGCGACTTCGCGACCGTCTTGCTCTGCGGGTCGGAGTACCGACCCCCGGTCCTCTTGCGCGCACCCTGAGCTCGATCGCCTTCCAGATCGTCGGGGCCCGAGCTGCTCTCGAGGGGAACGAACCGCCTCGCTTACTCACCGGCGCCGAGCAGGACACGGTGATCGCCGAGCTGCTCGCCGGGCATGAACTCGACGGGACAGGTCCGCTGTGGCCCGACCCGCTCGTTGCCGACGTTCGCAGGCTCAAGGGTTTTCGTACCGAGTTGCGAGAGCTCATGATGCGCAGCGTCGAGGGTGGGCTCCGCCCTCGCGATCTCGACGCACTCGGTACGAGACATGACCGCCCTGAGTGGTCTGCGGCCGCGAGGTTCATCGACGAATACGAACGCGTCATCGACAGTTTCGGTACCGGGTATCTCGACTCGTCAGAGCTCGTCGCCCAGGCGACGGCAGAACTCGACCGCGGGTTCGGGCTCGAAGGCGTTCGGCTCGTTGTCGTCGATGACCTTCAGGAGCAGGGGTCTGCCGCTCTCGCATTCCTCGGGGTGCTCGCGCGACGCGGCGTCTCGATTGTTGCCTTCGGTGATCCGGACGTCGCGGCGACGACGTTCCGCGGTTCGGATCCGGCGGCGCTCGGGTCGCTTGGCCGCACGCTCGGCGTGCCCGTCGCGTCGCTTCGGCTCGGAACCGTCTACCGCCACGGGGCTGCGCTTCGCACTGTGGTGCAGCAGATCACCGGCCGGGTCGGTGCAGCAGGTACCGTCGGTCACCGGGCGGCCGGAGCGGCCGTGACCGAGGGCTCCGACATCGATGAGGCCGTCATTACTCCCGTGCTCCGGATCGAGGCCTCGTCGCCGGCCACGGAACACCAGGCGATCGCCCGGGTTCTCAGGGAACATCACCTGTTCGGTGACATCCCCTGGAAGAGGATGGCGATCATCGTGCGATCGGGAGCATCGATCGCGCAACTGTCCCGTTCGCTCGCGCTCGCCGAGGTGCCGACGGCGACGCCGGCTGGCGGCAGGAACATTCGTTCTGAGTTCGCCTCCGGCCAGCTCATCGACGCTGTGGCGCTTGCCGTCGGTCGCATGGAACCCGCCATCGAGCTCTTGACACGTCTGATCACCGGGCCGCTGTGCGGGCTCGACCCCGTGGCGCTGCGACGGGTACGACTCGCGCTTCGCCACGAAGAGATCGCCGGGGGCGGCAACCGGTCAGGCGACGAGCTCCTCCTCGACGCCCTCGCCCAACCCGGTCGATTCGCGACGATCGACTCAGCTGCCGCCCGTCAGGTCGGTCGCTTCGCGACGACTCTCGCCGAGGCGACGTCGGCGGGCGTCGCGGGAGCGAGCGTCGAAGAGCTCCTCTGGACGTTCTGGGAGAGAAGCGGACTGGCATCCGCCTGGTCGGCGCAGGCCCTCGGATCCGGGTTCGCCGCCGACGAGGCGAATCGCCACCTCGACAGCGTGATGGCGCTCTTCACCGCTGCAAAGCGGTTTGTGGAGCGCAACCCGACAGAACCCGCCGGCCGGTTCATCGATGAAATATTGGCCTCCGAAGTGCCGGAGGACTCGCTCACGCCGCAGGCCGCGAGCGACGCGGTCTTCATCGGCACGCCGAGCGGCGTCGTCGGTGCGGAGTTCGACATCGTCGTCCTCGCCGGACTGCAGGACGGCGCATGGCCCAACCCACAGGTCAGGGGAACCCTTCTCTACCCGCAGCAGCTCAGCCAGGTCGTCGCTGGACTCCCGGTCGCCGACCTCGACGCACGCGCCGAGGTGCTCTCGGACGAACTCCGCATGTTTGCCCTGGCGGTCTCACGCGCACGTCACCAGGTCGTCTTCAGCGCGACGGTGAACGACGACGAACAACCGTCCCCGTTCCTGCGGTTCCCCGCGATCCGAAACGCCGAGTTGCGCACCGCCGCCGACCAGCGGCATCCGTTATCGCTTCGCGGCATGGTGGGCGTTTTGCGCAGGCGGCTCGTGACCACAGGGGATCCTGCGGCTGCTTCGGCACTCGCACGGCTGGCCGCCGAGGGGGTCCCCGGTGCCGACCCGACCCAGTGGTACGGGCTGCTCGACCCGTCGACGACCGAGCCGCTGGTCGACCTCAGCGACCCGGAGGCCCGTGTCTCGGTGTCGCCGTCCAAGCTGGAGACCTTCGAGAAGTCGCCGCTCGCCTGGTTCATCGACACCATGGCGGCGGCACCATCGGGGCTCGCCGCCGACATCGGCACTGTCGTGCACGCGGCCATGGAACACGCTGGCCACATTCCCACCGCAGAACTCACCCCGGCCGACGTCACGGTCGACGCGCTCTGGGAACAGATCGACGCCCACTGGTCCGAGCTGTACTTCGAATCGCCGTGGCTCGCCGAACGACAGCGGCGCGCCACCCACAAGCTCGTCGAGGGGCTCAGCCAGTACCTCACCGACTTCATCGCCGCCGGCAGTGAGACCGTGAGCGCCGAGGGAACGTTCGCCGTCGAGCTGGGCCAGGTCTCGCTGTCCGGCAAGATCGACAGGGTCGAACGGATGCCGAACGGCGACGTCGTCATCGTCGACCTCAAGACCGGCAAGACAGCGCCGACGAAAGCCCAGGTGGCACTCAACCCGCAACTCGGCGGGTACCAACTCGCCCTCGCGGCGAACGCCATTGACGGCACGAGCGCCGAGGATTCCTCCGGCGGTGCTGCGCTGCTGTACGTCTCGGGCGGAGCACGGGGCAAGAACTACAAGGTGCTGAGTCAGGACGCGATGACGGACGAACAACGCACAGAGTTCGCCGAGCGTGTGGTGCAGGCCGGTCGGGGTATGGCGGCGGCCGAGTTCCTCGGCGTGCACGATCTCGACGAACGCGACCCGAAAGCAGGATTCATGTACCGCATCCACCTCGTCGCGGCGGTGTCCGCGTGAGTGACCTGGAGATGGCCGAACCCCGGTACTTGGCGCGCGACATCGCCACCCTGCTGGGGCTGCCGCAGCCCACAGACGAGCAGGTCGCCGTCATCGAGGCCCCGCTCGCCCCAGCCCTCGTTGTCGCGGGCGCTGGCAGCGGCAAAACCGAGACCATGGCCAACCGGATCGTCTGGCTCCTCGCCAATGGCTACCTGAGGGTCCCCGAAATCCTCGGCCTCACATTCACGCGCAAGGCCGCCGGTGAGCTGGCGACCCGAGTCAGGGAGCGGATCGGGCAGCTCCAGGATGCCATCGCCGACGACGAGAACGCCCAGGACATCGACGTCCTCGAGGCGCCGTCGATCGCGACATACAACTCGTTCGCGAGCAGCCTGTTTCGTGAGTATGCGCGCCTCATCGGCCGCGAGCCCGACCAGACGGTCATCACAGAGGCCTCGGCGTGGCGACTCGCTCGCGGGCTCGTCGTCGCGAGCACCGACGACCGCCTTCCGGCCATCGAGAAGAGCGTCGACCAGCTCACTGCCGCCGTTATTTCGCTGAGTCATGCCCTGAGCGACAACGATGCAGCGGGCGAAGCGGATGCCGTTCGGCGGTTCTCCGAAGAATTCCACGATCTCATCACCCTCGACATCCACGACGGCAGCCGTTCCAAGAAGACCCCCTTCACGTCGGTCGTCGACGCCGTCCGAGACGTGGATGCCCTGGGCGTCCTGCTCGAACTGGCCGGCAGGTTCGCCGACGAGAAGGAGCGCAGGGGTTTCATGGAGTTCAGCGACCAGGTCTCGCTCGCCCTCGAGATCTGCCGCCGCGTGCCCCGCGTGATCGACGAGTACCGCTCCCGGTTCAAGGTCGTGATCCTCGACGAATACCAGGACACCGCCGTCGTGCAGACCGACCTGCTCGCCCTGTTGTTCTCCGGGCACCCCGTCATGGCGGTCGGTGACCCGAACCAGTCGATCTACGGCTGGCGGGGCGCGTCGAGCGCGAACCTCGCCCGGTTCGCCGAGGACTTCGGGGGCAGCGATGGGGCTGGCACGTTCGCCCTGTCGACGAGCTGGCGGAACTCAGCCCGCGTGCTCGACGCGGCGAACGCCATAGTGGCTCCGCTCCCGGTCTCGGCATCGGTGCCCGTTTCGCGGCTCACCTCTCCACCCTGGGCGGGGGACGGCGACGTTCGGGTGGTCTTCCCCGAGACCGTCACAGACGAAGCCGATGTCGTCGCGGGCTGGCTCGCCACCGAACTTTCCCGGCCAGCGGGCAACGGGTCACGCCGCACGGCGGCGCTCCTCTGCCGCTCGCTCAAGAACGTCGCGGTGTTCACCGAGGCGCTTGCCCGTCACAAGGTCCCGTTCCACATCCTCGGTGTCGCCGGGCTGCTCGAACAGCCGGTCATCGTCGACCTGGTCTGTGCGCTCCGCGTGCTCCACGACCCGACGGCGGGCAGTGAGCTGATTCGTCTGCTCACCGGTGCGCGCTGGCGGATCGGTGCCCGAGACATCCAGGCTCTGAGCTCGCTCGCCCGCTGGCTCGCCGATCGCGATCTGTCGCAGCAGCCCATCCCGGCCGAGGTGAAGCAGAAGCTGTTCGAATCCGCGGCATCCGACGACGGGAAATCGATCGTCGACGCACTCGACTTTTTGCAGAACGCCCCGACCGGCCACAAGGCTTTGCAGCAGTTCAGTGAGACCGGCCTCGAACGGATGCGAGCGGCTGCCCGCCAGCTGACGGCGCTTCGCCGTCGCTCGGGACTCGACCTCTACGACCTCGTCAACCTCGTGGTGCAGGAGTTCCTGCTCGACATCGAGGTGGCCGCCAATGCGCACGCGCCTCTGGGCCAGCCGAGCCTGGACGAGTTCACCGACCAGATTTCGTCGTACCTCTCGGTCGATGAGAACGGCTCGCTCGGGTCGTTCCTGTCGTGGCTTGCCGACGCCGAGCAGCGTGAGAACCTCAGTCCGCGCGCCGAGGATCCTGAGCCAGGAACCGTGCAGATCCTGACCATCCACGGCTCGAAGGGGCTGGAGTGGGACAGCGTTGTCGTGCCGCGCATGGTTCACGGCGAGTTGCCATCGCCGCTTCGGAGCAAGCGCGGCTGGACGGCTTTCGGCGAGCTTCCCTTCGAGTTCCGGGGTGACCGGCACGAGCTTCCTGTCTTTGCATGGCGTGGCGCTGCTACCCAGGCCGACGTCGACGACGCGTACGTGACGTTCGGCGCAGAACTCGAGGCCCGAAACGACGCTGAGCAACGACGACTGGCCTACGTTGCCGTCACTCGCGCGAAAGATGCCCTCCTCGTCACCGGATCATTCTGGGCAACCCAGAAGCAGCCCCGCGGTCCAGGTTCTTTCCTCCGTGAGATTGTCGGTGCCGTCCCCTCGAGCTGCGACGACCTCCCGGAGAGCCCGCAGGCGGAGGAGAACCCACTGGCGGCCGACGAGAAGTTCGAGATCTGGCCGCTGAATCCGCTCGGCAACCGAGCCGATGCCGTTCACGCTGCCGCAGCATCCGTCATCGAGGCAAACCCCGCAGCCGACACCGCCTGGTCGGGAGACATCGACCTGCTGCTCGCCGAACGGAACCGCCGGATGCACGCCGAGGAGTTCGTGCCGATTCCCGACCGCGTTCCTGCCTCGCGCTTCAAGGACTACGTGACGGATGCCGCCGGCCTCGCCGCCCGAATGCGCCGCCCGCTCCCCGAAAAACCGTACCGCCAGACCCGGCTCGGAACCCTCTTCCACAGCTGGGTTGAGCAGCGGTCGGGAATCGCCGGCGGGCAGGAGAGCCTCGATTCGGATCCGTTCGAGTTGGACCTCGACCCGGATTCGACGACCGGGTCGGTCCAGGGCACGCTGATGCCGATCGAGCAGCAGGAACGGGAGGCTCTCGAGGTGCTGCAGCGCACCTTCGAGAGGTCGGAGTGGGCGGACCTCGCTCCCATCGACGTGGAACGCGAGATCAACTTCGTGCTGGAGGGCCAGATCATCATCTGCAAGCTCGACGCGGTGTACGAACGCGACGGCAGGTTCCAGATCGTCGACTGGAAGACGGGTCGCGCGCCGAAGACTGCCGCCGAGCTCGACGACCGCCAGTTCCAGCTCGCGCTGTACCGGCAGGCCTATGCCGAGTGGAAAGACGTCGACCCTGAACTCATCGACGCCGTGTTCTACTACGTCGCTGACGACCTGGTCCTGAGGCCGGAGAACCTCTACTCGGCCGAAGAGCTCGGTCGACGCTGGGTCAGCGGAGTGATCTCGCCCGATTCCGCAGCCTCGAGCGCCGCGAAGTCCAGCTCGGCGGTGTAGCCGTCACCGGTTGCGCCAGTTGCTGGAGTGCCGGTTGCTGGTGAGCCGGATGCCGTCTGGTCGCGTGCGGCAGCGTTCGCCTCGGTAGCGGCCGCGCGGGCTTTCTCGACAGCGGCGAGGTCGATCGGACCGGTCTCGATGGCATCCGTGTTGTTTGTGCCGTCGTTCTCGTCGCGGTCACCGTCTACGTCGTCCTCGGCCAGCGCTGCCTCGAACTGGGACCGGTCGTAGCTGTCCGTTTCCATGGCGAAGCCGTGCGCCTGCGCGGCAGACGTGGTCTGCGGGGTGCGCGAGAGCATCTCTTCGACGTCGGCAACGGCCATGATCGGGCCGGTCTGGGGTGACAGCGGATGCATCAGGTCGCCGAGCACGTGATCGACAAGACCGTCGAGGAGCGCCACGGCATCGTCGATGACCTGCTGGTCCTTTGTGTCGACGCCGTGCAGCAGCCAGCGCGCAAGTTCGAGCTCGGCGTGAAGCATCGATCGCTGGCTGATCAGCCGGTCCGGATGCCGTGCGGCGCTCAGCCGGTAGGCGGCGAGGACGCTGTCAGCTGCTTCACCCGCGCCGCTCAGCCAGTGCAGGTCCCGCGCCGGGTCGCCCACGCGCAGCGAACCCCAGCCGATAATCCCGGTAACGATCGGGCCGACGTTGTGGTCGGTGATGACGAACGATTCTGCGCTCAGGGAGCCATTGATGACCGCCGGCTGGAACTGCCACAGCGCTTCGTCGGCGGCGGCGTCGGTCCAGCGCTGCTTCACCGCGGCGGGGAGCAACCGCGTTGCCGCGGCGCGCTCGATGACGTTGCGGGCTTCGGTGCGGCAATCGGCTGCGGTCAGCGACGGCAGCCCGACCTCGGCCACAAACGAGCCAGGGAGAGAGTGGATGGCGGCGATCGCAGCGCCGATCGACGTTGCGACTCCATCGCCGGCGGGAATGTGCTCGGCGGGCACGCCGTACCCGGGCAGGTAGTCGTAGACGACGGCGCGGGTTCCGCGAACGGATGTCTGACCGACGACGGTGGGGACCTCGAACGGCAGCCGGCTCCGGATTCCGGCCGTCATCGCCTGGAGAGCGATGAGTTCGACCGACTGGTCACTCGCCGATTGCTCGTTGGCGGGCACCCGGACGACGAGTTCCCTGTCGTCGCTCGTGCGGAGGAGTGCGGAGTCGAAGTCGCCGGTCTGGCCGTGACCGAACGGGCCGCTGCCGACGAGCTGCAGGTCCGCGACAGCTGAAGTTGCCAACGCGGCTAGAGTTAGATGCGATCTGGCCATGGCATCTAGGTTAGGTCGCTAAACGGGCTGGCAGCCACACGCCACGCCCTTCTGAACCGGAGTGTATGTCGTTGATTCCTGGCGCGCTAGCTAACCTGCCCCTTGCGCCAAGCGCTGTCGACCGCGACGCTGACGCGCGAGAGCTGGCAGAGATCTTCACAGACCTCGCGGCAGACCCGGCAACACGAACGCTCGTTCTGTGGCGTGGCCGCCTGGTTCTCGACGGTGATGCCGTGCGGCTCTCTCCCGCCGACATCGTGACCGGAGAGTCGACGCTCGTCTATCTGGGCAGGACCATCGCCGATTCGCCCTCGGTGTCAGCCGGTACGCGGGTGGTGCTGGTGATCGCCACCGACGACGTTGCACGTGAGATCGAACCGGACGAGGAGAAGTGGGTGACGTTCCGCACGGCCGCCCCGCTGGTCGGCGAGCCGTACTCGAGCCTGGTGACCGAGGCAGCCGCCCTGTCGAACTGGCACCTCAGCTCATCGTTCTGCCCCCGCTGCGGGTCGGCGACCGATCCTGAAAGCGCCGGGTGGGCCCGCCGCTGCGTGTCGTGCAACAACCAGATCTTCCCCCGCACAGACCCCGCCGTTATCGTCCTCGTCCTCGACGACGATGACCGGCTCCTGCTTGGCTCGAACATTCTCTGGCCGGAGGGGCGATACTCGTTGCTCGCGGGGTTCGTCGAAGCGGGTGAGTCGCTTGAACAGGCCGTCGTCCGGGAGATTTTCGAGGAGGCAGGTGTTCGTGTCGACAGCCCGCGGTACCTCGGCTCGCAGGCCTGGCCGTTCCCACGCTCGATCATGCTCGGGTTTTCTGCCCGGGTCGCGCCGGGGCAGAACCCGGCTGGAATCGAACCAGACGGGCTCGAGATCGTCGACCTGCGCTGGTTGAGTCGCGCCGAGCTCCGCGCCGAAGCCGGAACGCTGTTGCTTCCCGGCTCCACCTCCATTGCCCGCGCACTGATCGAGCACTGGCTTACCGCCGACGGTGGGCCCAGCCTCGACGAGGCGGCGAAGAGTACGACTGCGCACGACACGGAGAACTCGCGATGACGGCATCCGTTACCGAACCAGCGGCATTGCTCGCAGGACTCGACGATGACCAGCGAGTCGCGGCGGAGGCCCTCAGGGGACCCGTCTGCATCCTGGCCGGTGCCGGAACGGGAAAGACACGGGCGATCACGCACCGAA
The DNA here is from genome assembly GCF_056898615.1 of Mycetocola sp. Y442. Classification (NCBI taxonomy): domain Bacteria; kingdom Bacillati; phylum Actinomycetota; class Actinomycetes; order Micrococcales; family Microbacteriaceae; genus Mycetocola; species Mycetocola sp. Y442. The sequence continues at coordinate 911,782 of NZ_JBXHBV010000001.1, read as the reverse complement.
TCGCCTACGGCGTCGCGACGGGAACCTACGCGGCGAACCGGGTGATGGCACTGACCTTCACCAACCGTGCCGCGGCCGAACTCCGGGGGAGGCTTCGCAACCTTGGCGCCGGTTCAGTGCACGCCCGTACCTTCCACGCTGCGGCGCTCAGCCAGCTCAACTACTTCTGGCCGCACACGGTCGGGGGGACAATGCCTGCCCTCATCAACAGCAAGGGCCGCATGCTCGGTCACGCTGCTGAGCGTCTCCGGCTCAAGCTCGACACGGCCACCCTGCGCGACATTGCCGCGGAGGTCGAGTGGCGCAAGGTGTCCGGTTTGAGCATCGAGCAGTACGCAGCCGCGGGCCGACCGAGCCCGCAGGCGCTCACCGTTGAGCAGGTTGCAGACATGCAGCAGGCGTATGAGGACCTCAAGGATGAGCGCAAACAACTCGACTTCGAGGACGTCCTGCTCGCCTGCGCCGGGATGATCGAAACCGAACCGGCCGTCGCCATGCAGGTGCACGAGCAGTATCGGTTTTTCGTTGTCGACGAGTACCAGGACGTGTCACCGCTCCAGCAACAACTGCTCGACCTCTGGATCGGCAACCGCAACGATGTGTGTGTCGTCGGCGACGCGAGCCAGACCATCTACTCGTTCGCGGGGGCAAAGAGCGATTACCTCCTTGACTTCCCCGCACGGCACGCGGATGCCACTGTCGTGCGCCTCGAACACAACTACCGGTCGACCCCGCAGATCGTCGATACCGCGAACCGGCTGATGCGGGGGAGGACGGGAGCGCTCACCCTGCAGGCCGACCGATCCGGCGAGGCCCAGCCCGCGCCAGAGGTGACGGCGTACCCGCACGACCACGCGGAAGCACGCGCGATCGCGCAGTCGGTGCTCCAGCAGATCGCGTCCGGCGTGAAACCTGAGAACATCGCCATCCTCTATCGGATCAACGTGCAGTCCGCCGCGATCGAAACAGCGCTCGGCGATGTCGGGGTGCCGTACCTGCTGCGGGGGAGCAAACGCTTCTTCGACCTGCCCGAGGTGCGCCAGGCGATCCTGACCCTGCGTGGAGCGTCGGTCTCGGTCACGGGCGAACCGCTGTTCAAGTCGGTGTCCGATGTGCTGCGTTCCCTCGGCTGGACCCAGAAAGCCCCGGAAACCGCCGGAGCCGTGCGTGACAAGTGGGAGTCGCTCAACGCGATCATGGGTCTCGTCGACACGATGCCGCCGGGAACCACGTTCCGCGAATTCACCGATGAACTGCTTGAGCGGCAGGCCGGTCAGCACGAACCGACGGTTTCAGCGGTGACGCTCGCCACCCTGCACTCCGCCAAGGGGCTGGAATGGGATGTCGTTTACCTTCCCGGCCTCAGCGAGGGCCTCGTTCCGATCAGTTACGCCAAGACCTTCGAGCAGATCGACGAGGAACGCCGACTGCTTTACGTGGGGATTACCCGAGCCCGCTCGCGGCTCTTTCTGTCGTGGGGAGAACAGCCCGGTCGTGGCTCGCAGCCACGTGAGCGGTCTCGATTCCTGACAGAGATCGGCATCCGCAATGCGGGTGTTGCCGGTGCCAGGCGCGGCGCCCCGACTGCGAGCGCGCGTCGAAGCTGAGCGTCGCTGACGCGAGGTCGTTCACGCGGCCGTTCAGTCGTGACTCGGTGACTCGAGCGGCGAGCCCGGCAACCACGCTGATGAGTGGTTCGCGTTCGGACGTCGTTGCCTGCCCGAGCAGTTGCGAGGCGATGGCCGGCCAGGCCGGATCTCGCTCGGCTGTGTCCCTGGCGAGACAGTGCAGGCACGGACCGGTTCCCGGTTCCACGAGTGGGCCGACGCGCACCCCGGTGTCTGTGTAGACGACGGCCAGGTGGGGGATGTCGCGGCTCAGCCACCGGACATACCGGCGGGGGTCGATGACGTGATGGGCGATGATGATGGCGAGACCCGGGCTTTGCGAGTCCCCGGAACCCAGCCCGGGAATCCCTGTCGCCGTCAGAAGGGACGCAATCCGCTCGGCGGTCGGTCCAGCGCCTTCCACAATCCAGCTCGCTTCAGTCGGTGGGACGGATTCGGGCACGAGCGCTGGGCCAATCTGGCTGACCAGGCTGGATACCTCGCTCTCCTCGATGCCGAGCCGGACGGCCAGCCTGTCAAGCTCCGAGCGGCTGATACCGGCCATCAGGGCGCCGATCAGCCGTTCGGTCGGTCCGCTGACGTGCTCCAGCGTCACGACGGGAGTCTCTGCACCGATCTGGAGTGACAGCTGGTCGCGCCAGACCAGCGGATATCGCGGGTCGAGTCTGAGCACCATGCACGCCATCATGCCGGAGCCGGTGATAACGCCGGAGAGTTATCCACAGTGCTGCCCGGGTGCGCGTGAGCGCGTCGGGTCAAACGTGCGGCGGGGTCTCGCCGTCCGCAGTGCCGGAGCCGTCTTCCTCGCCCCGCAGGAGGTCCTGGAGCGCCGTGTCGAACTCGTCGGGCTCGGGCGCATCGCCACGCGCGCTGGCCTCGAGTCGCTGGATGAGCGCCGTCGGGTCGTCGATGTCTTCCGCGGAGGGGATGAGGTCGGGGTGAGACCAGAGCGAATCGCGCTGTTCGTTGCCGACGGCATCCGTGATCTTCTGCCACATCGCGGCAGCCTCGCGCAGCCGGCGTGGCCTCAATTCGAGGCCGACGAGGGTTGAGAAGGCGGATTCCGCCGGACCGCCAGTCGCTCGGCGGCGCTTGACGGTTTCCGCGACGGCATCGGACTTGGGGAGGCGGGCTGTGGCAGCGCCTGTGACGACGTCGACCCAGCCCTCCACGAGCGCGAGGATCGTCTCGAGCCTGGCGAGGGTGACCAGCTGGGCCTCGGTCTTCGGCGGGATGAGCGAACCGTCGACCATCGCCTGCCTGAGTTCCTCGGGGTTGGCGGGGTCGAAGCTGTCTGCGAGGCCCTCGAGCCGGTCAGTGTCGATCCGGATGCCGCGAGCGAACTCCGTGATGGAGGTGATGAGGTGCAGGCGCAGCCACCGCGCGTGCCGGAACAGGCGAGCGTGCGCGAGTTCGCGGACGGCCAGGTAGATCTGCACCTGGTCGTCGGGGATGTCGAGGCCCTCACCGAACGCTGAGACGCTCTGGGGGAGCAGCGCGGCCTGGTTGTCGTCGAGGAGAGGGATGCCGATGTCTCCGCCAGACACAACCTCGGTCGAGAGCTGGCCGACGACCTGGCCCAGTTGCATGGCGAAGAGCGCTCCACCGATGCTTCGAAGCAGGCTGCTTGCGCCCTGGACCATTCCCTGCATTTCCTCCGGCGCCTGTTCGCTGAGAACCCGGGTCAGCGCGTCGGAGATGCTGGTTGCGACAGGCTCGGCGAGCTGGGTCCAAACCGGCATCGTTGCCCGAACCCATTCTCCGCGCGTCATGAGCCCTGGAACGTTGGTGAGTTCGGTGATCTGGGTGACGTCATCGAGCCACAGCGCTGCGATGTGGAAGGCCTGGTCGAGCTGTGCCCTCTGCTCAGGTGAGGTGGGCACGGCGCTCGCCGTGGCGATCTGCACCGCCTGGTCTGTCGCCACCTGCCAGTTGATGCCACCATCGGACGCGCCGCGCATGGCGTTCTGCAACTGGGCGAGCATCGCCTGGATGCTCGCTGGATCGGCGGGCAGACCGGCAGCTCCGGCGAGTTGGCTCGGGTCGACTCCGCCCTTTCCCGACAGGAAATCCCGCAGCATGTCGCGGAATTCGTCTTCGGGATTGTTGTCAGGTACGTCGGGCACTGAGGCCACCTTTCAGACATCGTGCGGTTGCTCGATCTACGCTAGTGCGTGAACCTCTGAGTTTCGCGTGGCTTCGGCTTGCCGGTGTCCGCCCGCCGCGAACAGCACGAAAGGCCGCAGTGACCCTCTATCTCCCCTCGACGCCTGAACCGGACGAGCAATACCAGGCGACCGAAATCGAACTCGAACGCCAGGAACGCGCCCAGAAACGGTCGCAGCGGGGCTGGCTGGCACTCGGGCTGTCATTCGTGATCCTGCTCGCGCTCGCGCTCTGGCCGAGCTCGTATGTCATTCAGCAGCCCGGCCCGGTGTTTAACACACTCGGCACCGTGGAGATCGACGACAAGAAAGTGCCGATGATCACGGTCGATGGCGCGGAGACCTTCGAGACGAGCGGAGCTCTCGATATGCTCACCGTTCAGGCGGTCGGCAATCCTGAGCAACGACCGAACTGGTTCGAAATCACCCTCGCGTGGTTCAACCCGAGCAAGACAGTTGTTCCCCTCGAGTCGGTCTTCCCCGTCGGTGAAACCACCGAGGAGCGCGACGCGCAGAACGCAGCGCTGATGGTCGATTCGCAGCAGGACGCTGTTGCCGCTGCGCTCACCGAACTCGGATACGAGTTTCCCGCACAGCTCACCGTCGGTCAGATCGCTGACGGCGCCCCGGCCGAGGGTGCACTCAAGGTGGAGGACGAGATCATGGGCGTCAACGGGGTGCCGGTGACCGACCTCGCCTCGCTCCGGGAGGCCATCGCCGACAACGGCACAGAGCAGGCCGCGACGTTCGACATCGTGCGTGCCGGGGTCCCGATGACGATCTCGATCACACCGACGCCGGCAACTGCGGCCGACGGCACGGAAACCGGCGTCATCGGAATCGCAACCAAAATGGTCTACGACTTCCCGATCGACGTGACAATCCAACTCGATAACGTCGGCGGCCCGAGCGCCGGCATGATGTTCGCGCTGGGAATCGTGGACAAGCTCACCGAGGGTGAACTCAACGGAGGAGCGGATGTCGCTGGCACGGGGACCATCGATGCCCAGGGTGCTGTCGGCGCCATCGGAGGCGTCCGCCAGAAACTGTTCGGGGCGAAAGACGCGGGTGCTGAATACTTCCTTGCGCCAGAGGCCAACTGCAACGAAGTGATCGGTCATGTGCCGGACGGACTGAGCGTCTTCAGCGTCGCGACGCTCGACGACGCCGTCACCGTACTTGAGGCGATCGCCGACGAATCTGGGCTTGAGATGCTCGCTACCTGTGAGTGAGCGGTGACCGCTGGCCCACAGGGTCAGAGCGGCTGATCTCCCCAATAGAATGAAAGTCCGTCCGAGTATTGACAGAGGCCAAAATTGACTTCCGCTACATCCGCAAATTCCACAGCACCGAACAAGACACGAGCACCGCTGGCGATCACGGCGGCTGTAGTCGGCGCCCTCGTGGTGGCGTTCTTCATCTTCGCGGGTCTTTACTCTGATTTCCTGTGGTTCCAGCAGGTTGGCTTCACCAACGTGCTCACCACCCAGTGGTTCGCCTCCGCGATCATGTTCGTCGTCGGCTTCCTGGGCATGGCAGTGCCCGTCTACGTCGCGATCCAGCTCGCCTATCGACTCCGCCCCGTCTACGCGAAGCTCTCGAGCCAGCTCGACCGGTACCAGGAGCTCGTCGAGCCGCTTCGCCGCGCCGCGACCTACGGCATCCCCGCGCTGCTCGGCCTCTTCGCAGGCTTCTCGGCGGCGACCCGCTGGGAGACCGTGTGGATCTGGTTCAACCGCACACCGGCAGGAACCGTTGACCCGCAGTTCGGCCTCGACGTGTCGTTCTACATGTTCGAGCTTCCGTTCTACCGCGGCCTCGTCGGATTTGCATCGGCCGTCATCCTCATCGCGACGCTCCTCACCGTCGCCGTCTGCTACCTCTACGGTTCGATCCACGCGACGGGTCGCGAGTTGCGCATCTCGAAGGCCGCCCGAATCCAGATCGCGGTTCTCGCCGGGCTGTACCTCGCCCTGCAGGCCGTCTCCATCTGGCTCGACCAGTACGCGACGCTCAACCAGACCGGTGACCTCATCACCGGTGCGAACTACACCGACGACAACGCAACGATCCCCGGCCGCGTCATCCTCGCCGGGATCGCCGCGCTGGTCGCCCTCTTCTTCTTTGTCACGGCCTTCATCGGCCGCTGGCGTCTTCCGATCGTCGGAACGGCGCTCCTGCTCGTTGCCGGACTTCTCGTTGGAACCGCATACCCGTGGGTGGTGCAGCGCTTCCAGGTCGACCCGAACGCCAAGAGCCTCGAGCAGCCGTATATTCAGCGCAACATCGACCTCACTCGTGAGGCCTACGACGTCAAGGACGTCGAGGAGATCCCCTTCAACGCGAAGACCGACACGACGGCCGGTGCGCTCCGCGCGGATGCCGAGACAACGGCATCCATTCGTATCATCGACCCCGCGCTCGTCAGCCCGTCGATTTCGCAGCTCGAGCGATTCAAGAACTACTACGCGTTCTCCGAAGACCTCGACGTCGACCGCTACTCCATCAATGGCGAGAGCCAGGACACGGTCATCGCGCTTCGTGAACTGAGGCAGGACGCCGAAGACAACTGGGTCAACAACACGCTCGTGTACACCCACGGTTACGGTCTCGTCGCCGCGTACGGAAACCAGCGCTCCGTCGACGGACAGCCGGTCTTCCTCGAGTCGGGTATCCCGACCACAGGGGCGCTCGGTGACTTCGAGCCGCGGATCTACTTCGGCGAGGCCTCTCCCGAGTACTCGATCGTCGGCGGGCCCAAGGACGCGACCCCCATTGAGCTCGACTACCCGTCAGGTGAAGAGGGAAACTCGGAAACCTACAACACCTTCGACGGTGACGGTGGGCCGAAGCTCGACAGTGTGCTCAACAAGCTGGTCTACGCGCTCAAGTTCCAGTCTGAGCAGATCTTCCTGTCGGATGCCGTCACCAACGAGTCGCAGATCATGTACGACCGTGACCCGTCGACGCGTGTGCAGAAGGTCGCTCCGTACCTGACGCTCGACTCCGACCCGTACCCGAGCGTCGTGGACGGTCGGGTGGTATGGATCGTGGACGGTTACACCACGTCTGATGCTTACCCGTACTCACGGACGGTGGGACTGTCGACGGCGATCGCTGACAGCGAGAACAACGACCAGCGGTTCGCGCTCGACAACATCAACTACATCCGGAACTCCGTCAAGGCAACAGTCGACGCGTATGACGGCTCGGTCACTCTCTACGCCTGGGACACCGAGGACCCGATCCTCAAGACCTGGCAGAAGATCTACCCGTCGTCACTCCAGCCGATCTCCGAGATGAGCGGCGACCTGATGAGTCACGTGCGTTACCCGGCTGACCTGTTCAAGGTCCAGCGGTCGATCCTCGGCCAGTACCACGTGACCGACGCGGGCAAGTTCTACTCCAAGACTGACGCATGGTCGACTCCCGTCGACCCGCAGTCGGAGGCCGCGGAGAACCTTCTCCAGCCGCCGTACTACCTGACCCTGCAGATGCCGGGTCAGGAAGCTCCGACCTTCTCGCTCTACTCCACCTTCGTTCCGCGAGGAACCGGTGACAGCGCGTCGAGCGTCCTGACCGGCTATCTGGCTGTGGACGCTGACGCTGGAGCCGACGACGGAACGATCGGCGACGACTACGGCAAGATGAGGCTGCTGACGCTTCCGAAGGAAGTGACAGTGCCGGGCCCGGGTCAGGTGCAGAACGCGTTCAATACCGATCCCGAGGTCTCCTCGCTCATCAACCTGCTCAAGCAGGGACAGTCGAAGGTCCTCAACGGTAACCTGCTGACCCTTCCTGTCGGAGGCGGCCTGCTCTACGTGCAGCCGGTCTATGTGCAGTCGACCGGTGAAACAAGCTACCCGCTGCTCCAGAAGGTCCTCGTTGCCTTCGGTGATCAGATCGCGTTCGAGAACACTCTCGATGAGGCGCTCGACTCGCTGTTCGGTGGTGACTCCGGTGCAACCGCCGGCGACACGAATACGCCTCCGACCGACGACCCGATCGTTCCTGAACCGGATGCCGGTGGCGAGGCGAGTCCTGACACTGATGCGGGTGACGGCGGTACCGGTGGAACCGAGACCGGTGACCCCGCAACTGACGCCGAAATCAAGGCAGCACTCGAAGAGGCCAGGACCGCAATGGCGGAGCGCGACGCCGCTCTCCAGGCCGGAGACTGGACCGCGTACGGCGAAGCCGACAAGCGGCTCTCTGAGGCTCTGGCGCGGGCGATCACGCTGATCGGCTAGCGAGGCCTGACGTGTGGGGTGATGACCGATAGCGGTCATCACCCCACCTTTAGTTAACGAGAGACGACAGCTCCCGTCCCTGCGGCGCTCGATTCGCGCGGCAGGGAGACCCGTGATAGAGTAATTTCTTGTGCCGCGGGGTGGAGCAGTTCGGTAGCTCGCTGGGCTCATAACCCAGAGGTCGTAGGTTCAAATCCTGCCCCCGCAACAATAAAGGCCCGGAATCGAAAGATTCCGGGCCTTTTGCTTTGCCCTCTGTGCTGTCAGGACGCTGTGTTGTCAGGACGCCGTGTTGGGCTGACGTCGCGTGTTGCGTGAAGCTGTGTGTCGCTTTGGCGCTGTACGCCGGCGTGGCTCGTTGTGGGCGCCCGGGCGCCGCGGGTGCGTGTGTCGGTCAGGCAGGCAGGGGGTGCGGGGCCACGCGGGGGAGTGCCAGCGGAAAATCTGCGCAGCGCCTCGGGCGCGAGGAATGCCGTGAGGCCGACAGGGATCGACGCACCGCCCTGCGGGTGGCCCGGCCCGTTTTCAGGGTCCTGGTGCGGCGCTGAAGGACGGGGTCCGACCGTCGTCGGTCGGACTCGTATGCCTGGACAGCGGCATCCGGGCGAATCGGGCGTCCCCACGATTCGGCATCGGTGGTCGGTCTGTCCTGCGTCCCATTGAGTGGGGGAGAGACAGACAGGGTGTCACGGCGAAAGTAGCGTACCGCGATGGCATGCCTGACGGTGCGCCAGACGGCGTACCCGAATGGCGTGCTGAAGCTTTGTGCCCGAAGGGCACGCCTCAGCGACGCGCCTCAGCGGTGTGCTTAGACGACGACGCCCTTTTCGCGGAGGAACGGAGCCGGGTTCGTGTGCTCACCGTCGATGTTCACCTTGAGGTCAAGGTGGCATCCGCTGACAACGCCCGTCGCTCCAACCTCAGCGATGACGTCACCACCGGCAACCGTGTCACCGACCGCGACGGAGTAGGAACCGCTTAACAGGTGACCGTAGATGGTTTCGGTACCGTCGCCGTGATCGATGATGACGCGGTTGCCGTAGGCACCAGCATTGCCGACGAAAGTCACGCGACCGGCGGCGGTCGCTTTGATCGGTGTTCCGCAGGCGCCGGCGAAGTCCATTCCTTCGTGGAAGGAGTTGGAGCATCCGACGCTGTTGCAAATGAGGCCGCGCGGGCCGTACTTCGACGTGATCACTCCGGGAAGCGGACGCCACCAGCCGCTCGCAGAAGGAGCGAGGTACGCGGCAAGCGCCGTCGCGTTATCGAAGATGTACGTGCTTGACGCGTAGGCGGCGTCGAGTTCTTCTTCGCTCGTAGCGGAGTACCCGTCACGCTCGAGTTCTGCGAGGGTGACGTCGCCGCTCACCGTGAGGGACTGGCCCTTCACCGCGCTGCTCATGATCTGCTCGTTGGCGTCAGCAACAGCACCGTCGGAGGGGGCGAACGCGTATGCGGGAAGAGCAACCGTGGCGAGAAGACCCGGAATCGCGAGAGCCACGATGCTCGTCGAGCGCAACGAGCTCCAGCGGCTCTTGCGTTCGGCGGGAAGCAGGCTTTCTGTGTCGCGCGTGACCGAAGCGGCCGCGACAGTTGCGTTGATGGCCGCATCAGCGGACAGCCGGCGCGCCGTCGCGCGGGGAGCGTGCGCGGACGTTGGTGGTGCGATGAAAGCTGCGGCGAGGAAGGCCGAGGTGTCGTTGGCCAGCACGGGAGGCTGGATGCGCTGTTCCGCCTGTGCCTCCTGACTGGTCGCTGCGCCAGCGGTTACGCTTTCTGCCGAATCCGCCCAGGCCGGCGTCGGCAGAACGATTTCGTCGATTTCAACGGGCTGCGCTTCGGCATCAGGTGCAACGGCGGGTGGGAAGACCGTAGTGGACTCGGCCGTGGTGGACGCTTCGGCGCGGTCGATGGTCGGCACAGCCGTGCGGTTGCGGCGGCGGCGAAGAAGGGGCGCCTCTTCGGCGTGCGCGAGCGAGGTGGCGACAGCTTGCTCGGCAAGGAGCGTTGCTTCTGCCTGAAGCGCTGCCTGCATCCTGCGGCTGCGACGGCTGGGGAGCTGCTCACCTGCGGTGACGGGAGGGGACTGCTGCTCGGTGCCTCGAGGGGTCGACTGGACGTTCGAAGGCTGGGGGGCAGCAGTATTCGCCAAAGTGTTTTTCTCCGGGCCTCAGGAACAATTACGGGTGATTGCGTCGTCATTCAACGTAGATCGGGTTTATCCAGACGAGGAGACGATGTGAGGCGCCTCGCGTGGAATCCTTTGGCGCTGAAGAGGCCGGTGGACATCCCAAGGTTACGCTAAATCACTGGGCATTGCATCTTAAATGCCAGATTTATAACAGGTTTATAACGTGAATAATTAGCAAATAAAACGTATTCGACACGAAAAGCAGCAAGAACGTGTACGGGATCGGCGAATCGCGCAACGAATCGTGCGACGAACGAAGGTCGGACTCAGGGAAACTGAATCAGGCGTCCAGCTCGGCTTAACTGCCGTTTGCGCGCACCGGCGGCATCTTGTCTGCCTCTGCCTCGCTCACGAGGTGCAAGCCGCGTGGCCCGAAGGATGAATCAGCGAGGACCTCGAGCCAATGACGGTTGAGCTGCGGAGGCTTGCTGCCTACGAACCTGAACTGGAGAGGGATAGCGGGGGAGACCCAAACCGAAACGCGGCCGGATCCGTCTTCGGGACGGTGCTCCCAGCTGACAAAGAAGCCCTCCTGACGGCGGAGCTTTGAGCCGATAACGATTTTGAGGTGAGCAAGGGCGCGGTCATCGATTTCATATTCCGTGCCATCGCCGTAGACGAGGTATCCCATGGGATCATTCTGCACGACAGGGCAGGCATTGTCCGCATCCGGGACGATTCGGTTCTCGGTGTCTATGCTGGGCGCATGACCGAGCACGCTCCGATAGGTATTGCCGTTGCCCAGTTCAGCCCCGGTGCTGATGTGGACGCAAATCTCCTGGACATCCGGGTGCTCGCCGAGCGCGCCGCGGAGCGCGGGGCCGACGTCGTCGTGTTCCCGGAGTATTCCAGTGCTTTCATCAACCCCCTGGGCCCCGAGCTTGTCGCGCGGGCGGAGCCCCTCGACGGGGTGTTCGTCGAGACGCTGGCCGGTGTCGCGCAGGACCTCGGAATTCACCTGGTCGCGGGCATGGTGGAGCGCACGGGTGACGCCAGCCGATTCTCCAACACGGTTATCGCGGTCTCCCCGCAGTCCGAACTCGTCGCCAGTTACCGCAAACAACACCTCTACGACGCTTTTGGGCAGACCGAGAGTGACTACGTTGTCGCCGGTGATCTGTCGGATCCCGAGACGTTCACCGTCGGCGGTCTCCGAGTGGGAATCCAAACCTGTTATGACATCCGATTCCCGGAAGTGACCCGGCGCATTGTTGACGCCGGGGCAGACGTCGTGCTGGTTCCCGCTGAGTGGGTACGCGGACCGCTCAAAGAGCACCACTGGAAGACACTCATTACCGCGAGAGCGATCGAGAACACCGTGTACGTCGCTGGTGCAGACCACACGCCCCCCATCGGCGTCGGCAACAGCATGATCGTCGATCCCGCCGGCATTCAGGTCGCTGGCATCGGCGTGGAGACCGATGTTGCCGTGGCTTTCGCGTCGGCGACCCGTGTTGCAGACGTCCGTGAGTCCAATCCCGCTCTTGAATTGCGGCGGTTCCGCGTCGTCCCTCGCACCTGAGCGGAACCGACGGTCAGCGGCCGAGCCGAGCCAGTTGGGCTGCGGCCCGTTCGAGCACGTCGACCTTCTTGCAAAAGGCGAATCTCACGAGCGACGCATAGTCGGCGAGGTGCTCCCCGCTCACGAACGCCGCGAGTGGAACAGCGACAACACCGGCGAGGTCAGGGAGGCGGCGACAGAATTCCGTTGCATCCTCGAATCCCAGCTCGGCGGCATCCGCGACGATGAAGTACGAGCCGTCGGGCTTCGACAGTGCGAATCCGGCCGCATCGAGACCGGATGCCAGGAGGTCGCGCTTGTATCGGAGGCCGTCGGCGACCGCGGCGAAGTAGTCATCGCCCAGCCGGAGTCCCGCCGCTATGGCCGGTTGGAACGGCGCGCCGTTCACATAGGTGAGGAACTGCTTGACGGTCGTAATCGCGGTGATGAGGGCCGCTGGCCCGACTGCCCAGCCGATTTTCCACCCGGTTGTATTGAAGGTCTTACCGCCGGAGGAAATCGTGATCGTCCGGTCCCACGCCCCGGGCAGGCTGGCGACGGGCACGTGCTCGACGCCGAAGGTGAGGTGTTCGTAGACCTCGTCGGTGACCAGTATCGCGTCGTGCTGGTGCGCGAGCTCCACGAGAAGCTCGAGCGTCTCGCGGGAGAGCACTGAGCCAGTTGGGTTGTGGGGATTGTTGATGAGGATGATCCGCGTCCGGTCGGTGACCGCCCGGCGCAATTCCTCATGGTCTGGCTGAAAGTCAGGCCAGCGCAACTGCACCGTGGTGTGCCTTGCGCGCCCGAGCGCGATGAGGCCGCCGTACGCGTCATAGAAGGGCTCGAACGTGAGAACTTCGTCGCCGGCATCGGTGAGGGCGAGGATCGTTGATGCCAGTGCCTCGGTGGCGCCCGCGGTGACGAGAACGTCGGTGTCAGGGTCGGAGGGGATGCCGTAGAAACGCTGCTGATGCTCAGAGATCGCCGCGCGGAGCTCGGATGTGCCACGGCCGGGCGGGTACTGGTTCATTCCGTCGCTGATCGCGCGGTGTGCTGCATCGAGGACCTCACGCGGACCGTCCTCATCCGGGAATCCCTGCCCCAGATTGATGGCGCCGGTTGAGGAAGCGAGGGCGCTCATTTCAGCGAAAATGGTCGCGGCAATCGAGCCGTCTGGCCGGAGCAGTCCGGCGCCTTCCGCTGTCCGCTGCCAGGAGCCGTGCACAGTCATCCGTATCCTTTCGCGAGTCGACATTCGTTGTCACTCGCCTTCCTAGGCTATCCGGCCGCAGACCAGAGCCTGTGGATAACTCCCACAGGATCAGGTCGATTTGCTCTACCGTGACTGCATGGAACGCGGCGGGCGACACCGGATGCCGATGCTCGTGCGCGCGGTCGCTGCCGGTGTCGTGGTTGTGAGTGCGGCGGTGCCCCTCGTTGCCTGTGCCCAGCCAGCACCACAGCCCACCCCCACTCCGACCGCGATCTTCGCGAGTGAGGAAGAGGCGCTCGCCGCTGCGACTGACACTTACGCGAAATACTCGGCGGCGTTCGACCAGACCAATTCGATTGGCGGCGGTGACGTTTCCGCCTTGGCGCCGTACGTGACGGGGGCGCATCTAGAGGATCTAGGTGTACCTGGGATGCTTGAAGAGAATGGTTGGCGCACCACAGGGATCTCTACCTTTACTGCTGTCGGGATCGATGGTCTGGAACAGGACCTCGAACATGCCGAAGTGATATTGAACCTGTGTCGTGACGTCTCGCAGGTGAGAATCATTTCAGCTGACGGCGCGGACGTAACCCCCGAAGAGCGCTCGGATGTCGTCCCCCTCGCAGTCACGCTGACATCAGCGACCGAAGATCCGAGGAAACTACTTGTCTCGAAGGTCGAATCATGGGATATAGACGTTACCTGCTGACCGCGCTGGTACTCGCGACCGCGGGCGGTTTCATTTCTATAGGCGGGCCCGCGAATGCCGCTGCGTGCGATGTTACCGACCGGCTAAATGGATTCTGCACCGGCGGCAGCCTGGAGAATGGCGAAGCCATCATCCGGGGCGACCAGGACAGCGGCGGTGGGGGAGGTGGCGGCGGAAACGGTGGCGGCGATGATACCGATGGCCGCGCGGATGACAACGGTAACGCGGATGGATCCGACGGCCCGGGAGGGATCGACCGCAGCGTGCAGTGTGTCTCGGGCGAGCTGTGTCTCCCCGACGTCGTGACCATCAGCGACCTCGCTCGGTTCCGTCCCGCAGCTCCTGCACTCACGATGGAGCCTGACGGCTGGCTCCTGATCGGCCTTCCCGCCAATTTCATCGCCGATACGAATCGCCACATCCAACCGGGTGTGCTCTTCGACGTTCCGATTGAGGTTCGGTTCACACCAGTGAGTTATTCCTGGTCGTGGGGAGACGGTTCTCGTTCGCGAACAAGTGTGCCCGGTTCGACGTGGGCCGAGCTCGGACTGCCGGAGTTTTCGCCGACGGCCACGAGTCACGTCTTTGCTGACACCGGCGTTTACGCCGTCATGGTCACGGTGGCGTTCGCCGTGGAGTACCGGGTGGCGGGAGCGTCGTGGATAGGGATTGATGGCACGCTGTCATCGCCTGCGGTCACCATCGCGGCGCTCGCGGGCGATGCCAAGACCGTCCTCGTGGACAAAGAGTGCAACAGGAACCCCGCCGGCCCCGGCTGCTGACGACTGCGAGGACATCCGGACCCGTCGGGTCCTCGACAGCTCGGACCCTCGACAGGACGAAGGTCCCGGGCCCGATTAGGGCAGAGTAGGTAGTCTCTGGGTATGTGAGATCCCGCTCCGTGGCAGTTCTTCGCGGGCTTTGATGTCCCAGCCCACCCATGGCCCGCTCACAGGCAGCGTGAATGAAACGCACAGCTCCGACCGGGATGCTGATTGTGCTTTGGAAGGAGCGCCACCATGACCGACCACTCTCAGGACTCGAGTCCAGACGGAGACCAGCAGCGTCCCTCTGCGCAGAACCCCGATGCCGCTAGCCGGGCGCACGAGGGCACGACCCCCGCCCCGCGCCTGCCACAGCCGGCAGCCGGGCAGGGATCGACCGACGGCGGATCGATCGGGCAGAATCCTGACCGGGCAACGCCGCCTGAGGGTTCTCCCACCGCGGCCGCCGCTCACGATTTCGGTGCATCGCCCACGCAATACCCGGGCCACGACCGCACCTCGCCCCAGAATGCCACGGCGCCAACGGGGGCACAGCACCCCACCGGCAACCAGTACCCGGGCTCTTCAACCGGAAACGGTTATGACGGCACGTCGCACTTCGCTGGCAACGCGTATCCGACACAGGCCGATCCCGCGAGCGCCGCTTACGGCCCGAACGGTTACGCGCCGGGCTCGCACCCGCAACCGCCTGCTCCTCGCGAAAAGCGTCGGTCGAACGTGGGCCTCCTGGTTGCCGGTCTCGCGGTTGGAGCGCTTGTTGGTGGTGCTGCCGGTGCGGGTACGTCGGCCCTGATCATGTCCAACCAGTCGGGCACGGTCAGTCCAAACGCGACGGGGTCCGAGAACATCACCATCAATGACACATCAGATGTCTCGCTGGTGTCGGCCATCGCGGCCAAGGCGTCCCCGAGCGTTGTCACACTTTCCGTCGAGGGCAGCCAGAGCGCGGGGAGCGGCTCAGGAATCATCCTGAGCGAGGACGGTTACGTTCTCACCAACAACCACGTCGTCACTCTCGACGGGCAGCTCAGCGACCCGGCGATCCAGGTGACCAGCAACGACGGCAAGCTCTACGACGCAACGGTCGTCGGCACGGATCCCGCGTACGACCTCGCTGTCATTCAGCTCGAGGACGTGTCCGGGCTGACCCCGATCGAATTCGCCGACTCGAACAAGCTCAACGTCGGTGACCTTGCTGTTGCAATTGGCGCGCCGCTCGGTCTCGCTGGCTCGGTCACTGACGGGATCATCAGCGCCCTGAACCGAAGCATTACCGTTGCCTCGTCCGCTGTTCCTGAAGAGGGCTCCAACGGCGACGACACCGAACAGGACCCGTACGACGTGTGGGGCTTCGACATCCCGGGCCAGACGCCAGAGTCGGCCCCCAGCGAGCAGGCGGTTATCTCCCTTTCGGTCATTCAGACGGATGCCGCGATCAACCCGGGTAACTCCGGTGGTGCGCTCGTAGATGCTGAGGCGAAGCTCATCGGTGTCAATGTCGCCATCGCAACCGCAGGCTCCGATTCGAGCCAGGGCGGCAGCATCGGTGTCGGGTTCGCCATCCCCTCGAACGTCGCGAAGCGCGTCGCGGAGGAGATCATCGAAGACGGTGAAGCGACACACGGGCTTCTCGGTGCCACCGTCGGAGATGCGGCCAGTGCCGAAGGCAGCCCGGTCGTCGGCGCATTGATCAACGAAGTGACTCCCGGTGGCGCCGCCGAAGAGGCAGGCCTCGCGTCGGGAGACATTGTGACGAACTTCAACGGGTATCCGATCACCGGGGCCACCGACCTGACCGCACAGGTCCGGGCGCTCGCGGCCGGCGACGAAGCCGAGGTCACGTATGTGCGCAACGGCGACACAAGGACGGCAACAGTCACCCTCGGGCAACTGGTCCTCTAGGCCGAGAACGAATCACCCAGCCGACGACGAACCAGGCGCCCGGGAGCTTCTGCTCACGGGCGCCTGGTCTGTGGCGTCGCGCTGTTACCGGGCGTGTGTCTCGCAGGAGACCCCCAAAGCCTCACTGGTAGGCTCGAGCCGACCAATTCAGCGAGTGGAGACCATGACTGAGAACTCATCAGTTGGCGGAACCGCCGAACTCGTCGGTGTTTCATACGTCATGCCGGTTCTCAACGATGTCACCCACGTCACGGCAGCGGTTACCAGTCTGCTCCAGCAGGACTACCAGGGGCCGTTCGAGATTGCCATTGCTGTCGGCCCGAGTATCGACGGCACCAACGAGCTTGTCGATGAGCTTTCCCGCGCAGATCCCCGGATCCGCGTAATTCCGAATCCCGCCGGGTCGACTCCCGCCGGCCTGAACATCGCCATCCGCGCGACCACGTACCCCGTGGTCGTCAGGGTGGACGCCCACTCGGTGCTTCCTCCCGACTATGCCCGACTCGCCGTAGAGGCGATAGCGCGCACCGGGGCCGACAACGTCGGCGGCATCATGGACGCCCGGGGGACGACCCCATTCGAGCGTGCTGTCGCGCGTGCGTACGGCAGCAAGGTCGGACTGGGCGGGACGCCCCACCATGTCGGCGGAGCCGAAGGGCCCGCCGACACGGTGTACCTCGGCGTATTCCGTCGGGAGCCCCTGGAACGCGTGGGCATGTTCGACGAACGTATCAAGCGTGGCCAGGACTGGGAGCTCAATCGCCGCCTCCGACAAGCGGGAGGCGTCGTCTGGTTCACCCCCGACCTCAGGGTCACCTATCGGCCCCGGCCGCGACTGTCGGCACTTGCCCGGCAATTCTTCTCGACGGGCATGTGGCGCGGCGAACTCACGCGGCGGTTCCCGAGCAAGAACACGCTGCGCTACTTCGCGCCGCCCGTCATGGTTCTTGGCGTGGGCATCGGCATCGTGCTGGGAGTCATCGGACTGGTGCAGGTGGCGATGGGCGGTTCCGCCATTCTCACGCTGGGCTGGGCGATCCCCGCCCTCTATCTCCTCCTCGTCATTGGCGCGACGGTTACCGTGGCCAGACGCGACGGCGTGAGAACGCAGCTGTGGTTTCTCGTAGTGTTGCCCTGTATTCATTTCTGCTGGGGAGTCGGCTTCGTGCTCGGCTTCCTCTCGCTGGCGAGCAACATCTCAGCGTTGAAGAACGAAAGAACCGGAGGTTCGAGTGTCGGAAGCGTCGGCTGAACGCCCCCTCAAACCACGCTCGATTTCGGAACTGCGGGACGTCGCCCAGCCGCCCGAGGTACGTGGGCGGCGCAACGCGGAGCACTGGACGGCATCGCTCTACCTGCGCGATATCTCGCCTTACCTGACCTGGCTGCTGCTCAGGACGCGGATTTCTGCGAACGGGGTCACCGGCCTCATGATTCTCACCGGGTGGAGTGTCGCGGGCGCCCTGCTCATCCCCGGGATCTGGGGTGCGCTTCTCGGGCTGCTCCTCGGCCAGCTGCAGATGCTCGTGGACTGCAGCGATGGCGAGGTCGCCCGGTGGCGTCGTACATCTTCTCCGGCAGGGGCCTTTCTCGACGCCGTCGGTCACTATTCAACAGAGTCGCTCATTCCGCTGGCACTGGCTATCCGCGCCGCCGGATACCCGTTCGACGCTCCCGCGGATTACCTGTACACGACGCTCGGAGCGTTGCTCGCGCTCGTCATCGTGCTCAACAAGGCCCTCAACGACATGGTCAGGGTCGCCCGGGCGAACTACGGCGCGGCGAAGCTCACGTATACCGAAAGTGAATCAGCACCGAGCGGGGGAGCGCTCGCGGTCGCCCGCAAGATCGCGAAGTTCCTGCCGTTCCACCGGATCTTCCACTCGGTCGAGCTCACCATGGTGATCTTCGCGGCTGCCGTTGTCGGCCTGTTCGTCGGTGAGGTCGTCGCCATGCGCTGGGTGCTGGTGATTCTGCTCAGTGTGGGTCTCGTCACACTGTTCGGGCACTTCGTCGCGATCATGTCGTCGAAGCGTGTCCGTGCCTGACGCGGCGAACCGGCCGACCGTCGGTGTCGTGATCCTCACTCAGGGGACGCGTCCCGACGACCTGGCCCGCGGCATCCGCAGCGTCGAGGCGCAGCAGGAAGTCGATCTCGACATCGTTGTCGTCGGGAACGGCTGGCAGCCGACAGGGCTGCCCGACGGTGTGCGAGGCCTCGGCCTCGCCGAGAACCTCGGTATTCCCGCCGGCCGCAACCGGGGTGCTGCCGCGGTCAGCGGCGACTACATCTTCTTCCTCGATGACGACGCCTCGATTCCGGATGCCGGTTTCCTTGCCGCGTGCATCGACCTCGTGAAACAGCAGCCCGACATCGGGCTGGTGCAGCCGCGGCTCGACGATCCCACCGGCATCCCGTCGCCCCGACGGTGGATTCCGCGCATTCGCAAAGGCGACCCGCGGCATCCGAGCAATATCTTCTCCTGCCTTGAGGCCGCTGTATTCCTGCCGCGGCCGGTCTTCGACGCCGCTGGGGGCTGGGCTGACGAGTTCTTCTACGCTCATGAGGGCATCGAGCTGGCCTGGCGGGTGTGGGACCAGGGAAAACGTGCCTGGTATGCCGGCGACCTCGAGGCGAACCACCCGGTGGTCGAACCTACGCGCCACACCGAGTACTACCGGCTGAACGCTCGAAACAGGGTGTGGCTGGCGCGGCGTAACCTGCCGCTCGTGCTCGTCCCGGTCTACGTGGCGACCTGGACCGGCATCCAGCTGCTGCGCTGGTGGAAGAAGCCCGCTGCGTTGAAAGCGTGGTTTGGCGGCTGGCGTGAGGGCTGGCGCGCATACCCGGGTGAGCGGCGCCCTTTGCGGTGGCGCACGGTTGTGCGGATGACCCGCGCTGGACGGCCGCCAGTCATCTAGTTGGGTACCCTTGAAGGCATGGGTGTACTCGGCGACGCGCGCAAAGCCGTCAAGATGGGCAGGAACCTTCTGGCCAATAGACGTGCCAGGGGTGAACTGTCGCAGCGGCTCGCGAAGCTGCCTCCGCTTCAGCCAGGCAGGTACAAGATTGCCGTCTATTTCGCCGACGGCGAGGTCAACATGTACCAGATCCGCCAGTGGTACAAACCGCTCGAGGAACTGGCTCGTACCTGGCCCGTCGTCGTGCTGAGCAGGGGAGCAACAGCGGCCACGAAGCTCTTCGAGGAGTCGCCGCTGCCCGTCGCTTACGTTCGGACCGTTGCCTCCCTCGAGCAGACGCTCGCGGAACAGGACATCCGCATCGTGTTCTACGTCAACCAGAACACCAAGAACTTCCAGATGTTCCGTTACGGACAGCGCTGGCACGTTTTCATCAACCACGGTGAGAGCGACAAGATGTACATGACCACGAACCAGTTCAAAGCGTATGACTACAGCTTTGTCGCCGGTGATGCTGCGCTTCGACGCCTTGAGAAGGTGCTCTGGGACTACGACTTCGACAAGCGCGCGATCAAGATCGGCCGCCCACAGGCCGATCACTACTCCGGCGAGCTCCCGTACACCCCCGACGAACGCACAGTGGTGCTCTACGCACCGACGTGGGAAGGGGACCGTCGGTCGGCTGCCTATGGGTCGATCGCCAGCCACGGGGTCGCTCTGGTCCGCGCGCTCCTGGCGACGGGCAACCACCGTGTCATCTACCGACCGCACCCGCGAAGCGGCGTCGTCGAGCATTCGTACGGTGCCGCCAACCGCGAGATCATCGGTATGCTCGCCGCGGCGAACGCTTCTGACCCGACGGCCGGGCACGTACACGACACGGGCTCTGAGCTCGGCTGGCAGCTGGCTTCGGCCGATGTCGCCATCGTCGACATCTCGGCAATGGTCTACGACAGGCTGGCCAGTGGCAAGCCGCTCATGATCACACGCCCGGTCGACCCGGAAGCGAAGATCGACCTCGGCGGCTATCTCTCAGCGTGCGAGTGGCTGGACGCCGGTGAAGCCCCGAACATTGTCCAGCACACCGACAGGCTGCTCCATGATCCGGATGCCGTCGGTCGGCTCGCGGAGTGGGTCGAGAGATACTTCGGAGATACAACCCCGGGGGCAGCGACCGCCCGCTTCCACGCGGCAGTGCAGACCCTTATGGAGCGGTGGGACTACTTCGCCGCCCTTCATGCATCGGACGAAGAGCAGCAGATTTCCGCGCCTCCGGCTCCGGTATCCGCGACCAGGGCGGAACAGAGCGAGGTCCCAGCGGAGGGAACGGGCGAGGACGACGACGAGGGGTGAGGCCAGCGACGGTCAGTCGGGCCGTTCGGCCGAGCGGCTGGCCTTCGGCTGACGCGACCGCGTCGGCATCCGCTCGCGCAGCGCTCGAACCGTTGTTGACACACGTCCTGGCCCGTGCCTGGCTTCGAGCTCGAGCGGCAGCACAAGCGGGGCAGGCCCGAAAGCGCTTCTCGACGCCTCAATCACCTGTTTGCCCGCGAGGTGGTTTCCGATGCCGCCGATGGCCGCACCAATCCCGAACGGCATCGCCTTGCCGACCAGCGAAGAACCCTGATTCCGTGCGAAGTGCTTCAGGAAGCGTCGTTTCAATTCGTCTGCGACGGGGCCCATAACGGCCTGTGGAACGTTCGAGGCGACCAGCTGACCCCAGTACTTCGTGCGCGGCGGCCCACCTCTCAGCGCCTGCCCGGTGAACTGCTTGACGAGGTCGGTGCCCGACTTGCCGAGCATGAGCGTCATCACCAGCGCGCGGGAGCGCACCGGGTCGTCCAGAGCGATTCCGTGCACCTCGGCGATCGACTGGGCGAAGAGGGCTGTGGTTTCGAGGAACCCGACGGTTTCAGCGCCGGAGAGCGCGATCGTGATTCCGGTGCCGAATCCTGGCACCATTGCCGTGGCGCCGACGGCCGCGCCCCCGGACGTAATGGCCGCCAGGTACCGCTTTTCGAGAACGCGGATGAGTTGCTCCGGAGTGGCTCCAGGGTACTGGCGGCGGACAGCACGAACGTGCGCAACGACCACTGGTCGTTGTACGGACAGGGTCTTGTCGATGCCGCGCAGCCAGAGCGGCCCCCTGGCGGGATCCATCGGTGTCGGTGCGGTGAAAGCGTCGTCGACGATCCGGACCCGTTCAGACTGTGTACTCATGGAACCCCCAAATGACGCGTGGCACAGGACTTCAAGCTTAGGTTCGTACGCTGGGAGACTGTCGGGCTTGACGACGGGCTCGTCAGCTGTGGTACTGGGCGTTATACCTGTCGAGGACCTCGTTGATCGGGCCGTCGAGAATCAGCTTGCCCTTGTCGAGGTAAAGGCCGCGGGTGCAGAAGCGCCGCAGATCCTTCTCGTTGTGGGACACGAAGAAGAGCGTGCGCCCACCGGCGAGCAGTTCTTCAATGCGCCGGTAACACTTCTCCCTGAACCCGCGGTCACCGACAGCCAGGACCTCGTCGACCAGAATGATCGGTTCTTCGAGCATGGAGATGACGCTGAATGCGATCCGAACCTTCATCCCGCTCGACAGGTGTTTGTAGGGGGTGTCGATGAAGTCGCTGATCTCGGCAAACTCGATGATGTCGTCGAATCGCGCTTCGATCTCACGCTTGGTCATACCGTGCAGACCGGCGGTGAGAAAGACGTTGTCGCGAACAGTGAGGTCGTTGACGAAGCCTCCCGTGATCTCGATGAGAGGAGCGACGCCGCCCGACACCCTGACCTGGCCTTCGTCGGGGAGGACGACTCCGGCGACGAGCTTCAGCAGTGTGGATTTGCCCTGGCCGTTTCGGCCGACCACGCCGATCGCCTCGCCCGGCATGACGTCGAAACTCACATTGCGGAACGCCCAGAATTCGCCCGGGCGCGATCGTCGCGTGTTACCTGAGAACAGATCCTTGAAATTACGGCGACCACCGCGATTGCGGCGGAATCGGATGCCGGCGTCGACGACGCTGATGACTGGGGCTTCTCCCGGCATCACAGCTCCTTCAGGACAGTGCGCTCGGAGCGCTTGAATACCCACAGACCGACGAGCAGGAAGAGGACGCTCATAATTGCGGAGACAACCACCGGGTACCAGTCGAGTTGCTGGGGGAAGAACGCGGAGCGATACAACGAGAAGATGCCTCCGAGCGGGTTGAACGCGGCGAACGGCTGCAGTTCGGCGGGGAGGTCTCCGAAGCCGTAGACAATTGGCGATGCGTAGAAAAGGAAGCGGAGGACGAGCTTTACGGCCCGCTCCAGATCCCTGAAGAACACGACCAGTGGGGCGACGATCAGGCAGACGCCCACGGTGAGGGTGGCCTGGATCAGAATCGCGAGCGGGAACAAGAGTACGTCCCAGCTGAGTGCGGCCCCCGTGAAGAACGCGAACGCTGCGAGGACGGGTAGAGCGGCGACGTACTCGATCCCTTTGGACAGCACGAGCCGGTTTACCCAGATGGTGCGGGGAATCGACGTGGAGCGCACGAGTTTCGCCTCACGGATGAAGGCCCGGGTGCTGTCTGAGACGGCGCCGTTGAACCACATCCAGGGGAGGAGCCCGGCAAGGAGGAAGACGATGTACGGGTCTTCACCCACCGATCCACCCCGGCCGAATACCACCACAAAAACGAAGTAGTAAATGAACGCCATGACCAGCGGGTCGAGGATGGACCACACGTAGCCGAGAGCGCTCGTCGAGTAACGCACGCGGAGATCCCGCTTCGTGAGAAGCCAGAGGGCGTTGCGGTATCGGGTGAGGTACGACCGCTGTGTGCGGTGCGCGCCGGGATCAAAACTCACAGGCACAAACATATCCGCAAACGAAGACCGGCACGGTCAGTGACGCGTGCCGGTCGTTCGAACGATGGTGATCAGACGTAGAGGTTCGCTCGCTCGAGGTCTTCTGCGAAGTCAACTTCGACGGCGTAAAGGTCGGAGATGTCGACAGGCTCAACAAGCATCCGGTCCTGCGCGATTGCGAGCTCAATTCCGCGCTCGAAGTAGTCCTGGTCGTCGACACGAGCCAGCTGGCGGAGCAGGTTGGCCTTGTCGTCGCGGGAGACGTAGTTGATGCCTACTGCCTCGCCGAGTCCGCCCTTGACGGTCTTGGAGAGTTCCTTGATGTAGCCCTCGGCGCTCGTTGTGTACTTGACCTCTTCGTCGGACACCTTTGACGTGTTGACGGTGACGAATGACTGGTCGCGCGCCATCATCACTGCCGCACGATCGAGAACGGCGGGGTCGAAGACGACGTCACCGTTCATCCACAGCACGCCACCAGGCTGCGACGAGTTCAGTGCACGCATGAGGCTCTTCGAGGTGTTGGTCTGGTCGTACTGCTCGTTGAAGACGAACGAGGCGTCCGGGAAAGCTTCGATGATGTGCTCGAGCTTGTAGCCGACAACGATCGTCACCTTGACGTTCTTTCCGAACGCGTGGTGGATGTTGTCGAACTGCTGCTGCATGATGGTGCGGCCGTCGCTCAACTCGGTAAGTGGCTTCGGAAGTGAACGGCCGAGTCGGCTTCCCATACCTGCTGCCAGAATGACTACCTGGGTGGTCACGAGATTCTCCTCAAGATTGATTCACGTTGTCCGGCCGCCGTCTGTGGCGAAATTTACGCGGAGTTAACCTGAAAGTAGATGAAACGACACCCCGTTATGCCTTTGCCTACGTTAGCGCGGCACCTCTACTGGGGCCAGCATCAGGACGACCGTTGTTGTCGTATCGTAATAAGGCACTCGGCGTATTGACAGGTTCGGTTGTGACGCAAAATGCCGTCGGCCTCGAAACGGGCACGGCCAAAGGGTAGGTTGGATCAGTGACTATTGTGCCGCCCGCTTCCCCCGACGACACACCAGAAGACTCCATGAATGATTCTCGGATCGATAGCTCGCAGAGCGCGTTTGGCGGCAGCCAGACGGGGTCCGAAAAGGACCGGAATCTCGACAGCGAACTCACGCCGGCGGCTGAGTCACCCGCCAAGCCGAAGGCCGCAGCGAAGCCCCGAACCGCGTCGGCGAGGAAGAAGCCAGTCAAGCGAACATCGGAGTCCGCTTCAGCGGCAACCGCTGAGGGCACGGCCGTTCCCGCTGTTGAGGATGGCGAGGGTACTCAACCCGAGAGCGCCGGGCCAGTGGCGAAGAAGGCCGCTCCCCGCACCCCCCAGACCAGAACGCCGCGGGTATCCAGCACGAAGGCCCAGACCGCTGCTGCTGGCGGTGCAGGTGTCGATGGGCCGGATGATTCGTCAGCTGTGATCCCCTCGGCGACCGAAGTCGCGCCAGCGCCAAAGAAGAGCGCACCACGATCGACGCAAGCCCGGAAGAAGCCTGCCAGGCCCACCGCGGCAACCACAGGAGAGACACCAGGCTCTGGGGTCGCACCGGTTGCTCCGTTGTCCACCGGCGGTGACGCCGACGCAACGCCGGCAGTTCCGAAGAGGAAGCCCCCGGTGAAGAGGGCTGCCACGTCGGCGCCGAAGGGGAAATCCGCCGGAGCGAAAACAGGGACGGCCCGAAGTCAGGCTGCTGCTGCCGTGGCAAAGTCGCCCTCTGGCATCGTCCAGCACGTCGCTCCGGGGTCTCAGGAGATTCCCCCGGCGCCGCCTCTTCCCGTCCTTCCTCCGGTTCCTCCCATGCCTCCCATGCCGCCGCTGCCGTCGGAGGTTGTCACTCCGGCTGTCACGAATGACAGGGATGGCAGGGGGAGTGTCGACGAAGATCACGCAGCAGCGCCCGGTACCGCAGCAGCGCCCGAAATCTCCGAGGTCGCGGACACGTTGACTGCGCCCGTGACCTCCGACGCCGTGGAGACGTCGACAACGCCTGTGAGCGACATGCCCGCCGACGAGGCCGCCAGGCCGCCGCGCGCTCCAGACGAGCTGCCCCCGCTTCCTCGGATGTCCGCGGAAGAGGCTGCGCTCCGCTTTGAATCCATGCCGGATGCCGCAGAGCAGGCCACAGGGCTGGAGGATCACGAGCCCCTGAAGTTTGTGTGGAGCAAGCGCTGGCCGTTCCTCACCCTCGTCCCGGCTGACGCCACGGTGACGGATACGAAGGCCCCGACCGACACGGCAACGGAGACGGACAGCGTTGCCATCGCCGGTGTTGCCAACGACGGTGTGACGAACGAGAGCGTCACCAACGACGGCGTCGCCAGCGACAGCGTCGCCAACGACCGAGCTGCGTCCGAGGCTGACGAAGCCCCGGCTGCCGCTCAGGATGACCTCGGTGGCAGCGCCGAACCCACGGTGGACGACTGGTTCGATTTCGGCGCCGACACCGACACCGACGATCACGATGACGTCGAGCGCACCGACATCCGCGATCACGACGAACAGCCCGACGCTGGTGATCACGACGAACAGCCCGTGGCCGTCGATAACCGCCTGGCAGACGAGACCGACGCACCGTCGGCTGATCCCGCGTGGGCGGACGCCTCGTGGACGGACGCCGCGTGGACCGGGACAGCGTGGGATGACACTGACCCGGCCGATTCGGATGTGCCGACCTCAAGCAATCCCATCGGTGATGACGTGACCATCGAGCTCCTGACGACCGATGACACCGGGACTGAGGTGTTCGCCGCAGAGGCGTCAAGGGCTGTTCTCCCGGCTCCGGATTCCGCAACTGAGCTGCTTCAGCCGTCGGCCGACCCCACACCGATTCCGCTCGTCGACGAGGGGGCGGCAACGGGCGAGCCCGTTGCCCTGGCGGATGCGGGTGCCGGTGATCCTGCGCCGTTCGAATCGCCCGTCGTCCTGAGCATCCGGAATCTTTCGCGCAGCTTCGGTGACACGATCGCCGTCGACGGTATCGATCTCGATGTGCGCCGCGGTTCTTTCTACGGAATTGTGGGTCCCAACGGCGCGGGCAAGACCACGACGCTGTCGATGGTCACCGGTTTGCTTCGCCCGGATTCCGGGAACATCACGGTGAACGGCATCGACGTGTGGCAGGACCCGGCGAAGGCGAAGAAGACGATCGGGGTGCTGCCCGACCGCCTGCGCCTGTTCGACCGGCTCACGGGAGCCCAGCTGCTCTACTACTCCGGAGTGCTCCGCGGCCTCGACGGCGCCACAGTGCGGGCGCGTGTCAAAGACCTCGCATCCGCCTTCGGCCTCGAAGACGCCCTCCATCGTCTGGTGACCGACTACTCAGCGGGAATGACGAAGAAGGTCGCCCTGGCATCCGCCATGATTCACTCGCCACGCCTGCTGGTTCTCGATGAGCCTTTCGAATCGGTCGACCCGGTCTCGTCAGCGAACGTCATTGAAATTCTGCAGGGATACGTGGCCAACGGTGGCACTGTCGTGCTCTCCAGCCACGGAATGGACCTCATCCAGCGGGTGTGCGACCATGTCGCGATCATCGTGAACGGCCAGGTGCTCGACGCGGGTGCTGTCGACGACGTCCGGGGTGGCGGAACGCTCGAAGGGCGGTTCGTTGAACTGGCAGGCGGACGAAAGGCCGCAGAAGGTATGGAATGGTTGCACAGCTTCTCCGACTAAGGCTTCAGTTGCTGGGCAACCTGTTCCGGCAGAGTCCCAGGCGAGCGGCAGTGATCATCCTCACGACCGTCGCCGGGTTTGCGCTCCTCTATCTGCTTGGCGCAACGCTCGTGGCGCTTCGATTCTCTCCCGACGAGTTCACGCGGAACCTCCTTGTCTTCCTGGGTTCGTTCGTGATCCTCGGATTTGTCCTGTTCCCCATGATCTTCGGGGTCGAAGACGACATGGACCCGCGGTCATTCGCGTTGTTCGGCGTTCGCGACCGCTCACTTTCCACTGGCCTGCTCGTTGCCGCGCTCGCGAGTGTGCCGTCGATCGCGCTTGTGCTGGTTGTCCTCGTCCTGAGTCTCACGACAGCCGTCAGCGGATCTCGCGGCTTCCTGCCGGTTCTCCTCGCGATTCTGTCAGCCGTGCTCGCTGTCGCCACCTGTGTGATCGGTGCCCGTGTCACGACCGCGGCTGCCTCGCTCCTTCTGGCCTCCCGCCGGTCAAAGGAACTCTCGAGCCTGATCGGAATCGTGCTGCTCGTGCTGCTCGCGCCTGCCGCGATTCTGCTCTCCAGCGTGAACTGGGGCAGAGACGGTGCGGCGGTGCTCGGCAGCGCCGCCGATGTCATCAGCTGGACACCGTTCGGGGCTGTCTGGTCATTCCCGGGGGATGCCGCCCTCGGTGACGGTGGCGTCGCTTTCCTCAAACTCCTGATCGCTGTAGCGACCGCCGCAGCCTTGTGGTTCGTCTGGGACCGGCTCGTGTCGTACTTGCTCGTGACTCCCGGCCGCGAGATTGCGGCCACATCGAGCGGCCGGATGGGGTGGTTCGACCTGATGCCAGCGCGGCCCGGTGCTGTCGTTGCAGCGCGCAGTATGACCTATTGGGCCCGCGACCCCCGGTACCTGATGTCGGTCGTGATCATCCCGATCGTTCCTTTCGTGATGATGGTGCCATTCCTCGTCGTCGGCGTTCCGATCGAGCCGCTGGCGCTGCTGCCGCTCCCGGTCATGGCGATCTTCCTCGGCTGGTCCGTGCACAACGATCTCGCCTTCGACTCAACGGCAGTGTGGCTGCATTTCGCCTCGGGAGTGCGGGGCTACGCCGACAGGCTCGGGCGACTTTTCCCGATCGCGCTCATCGGTATTCCGCTTGTCGTCATCGGCTCCATGGTCAGCATTCAGTTCTACGGCGACTGGGTGGTTCTGCCGTCGATGATCGGGGTCTCGTCCGCTCTCTTCCTCGGCGGGCTCGGATTGTCGAGTTTCATCTCTGCGCGTTTTCCCTATCCCGTGGCGCTGCCGGGCGACAGCCCGTTCCAGCAGCCCCAGACGTCGAGCCCGGCTGGCGGTTTCTCCCAGGCCGCTGGACTCATCGGGTCTGCCCTCGTGGCGGCCCCGGCCGGAGTTCTCGCCTGGCTGGGCTTCACCGATGACCCCTCGTGGCATGTGCTTGCGCTCTGGGCGGGAGTGGGCCTCGGCGTCCTCACGCTGGTTCTCGGCGTGTGGGCCGGCGGGCGGGTCTTCGACCGTCGCGGCCCTGAGATCATGGCTTTCGCCGTCAGCCACTAGGCAGCGTTTCCCGCGTACAATTGGAGCATGATTGACGCACGCGTGAGCATCGCAGATCCTGGATCCCGGCCGGACGCCGGCGGCACTTCAGTCCTCGACCGTGAACTTGAAGAACTCCTCAACAGCGAGGGTGTTGAACCCGGCGACCACGAGCGTTTCTCGCACTACGTGAAGAAAGACAAGATCCTCCAGTCGGCCATCAGCGGCAAGCCCGTGAAGGCGCTCTGCGGCAAAAAGTGGACGCCGGGACGCGACCCGGAGAAGTTCCCCGTCTGCCCGACCTGCAAGGACATCTACGAAAAGATGAAGTCCGAGTAGACGCTGGCGCGTTACTTCGCGAACCGCGTCGGCAAGGAGGGATCCCCGCGACCCAGCCGCGCGGCATCCGCCGGGAGCTCCGTGAGGATGCGTGCCCTGTGTTCCCGCGCCAGTGCCGTCCCTGCTGGACCGGTGTACCGCTCGTCGATGTCGCCACCGCTCGCCAGCTGAACGAGCAGCGGACGTTCCAGGTCATTCGTGGCGTCTGCCGTTTCGGGCCCGTCACCGACATAGATGAGTTCCTCGACAGCGACCCGGGCACCGTTCAGCCGACGAACGGGGAACTTGCGCCCACCGACCCCGACCTTGCCCTCGGACGTCTTGGCGACGGATACCCAGTCACCGTCGCGGTTCTTCCGAGCGACGAGCTTGTAGACCATGCCAGCGGCGGGAGAACCCGATCCAGTGACGACTGACGTGCCGACCCCGTAGGAATCCACCGGCACGGCCGCGAGGGCGGCGATGGCATGTTCATCGAGGTCGTTGGTGACGGTGATCTTCGTCCGGGTTGCGCCGAGAGCGTCCAGTTGCTCACGGACCTCAAGAACGAGGGTGGGGAGGTCACCCGAATCCAGCCGGACAGCGCCGAGCTCCGGACCCGCAACTTTCACCGCCGTCCTGATGCCCTGCTCCACGTCGTAGGTGTCAACGAGGAGAGTCGTCCCCGGGCCGGACGCAGCGATCTGGGCACGGAACGCCTCCTCCTCGGTTTCGTGCAGCAGGGAGAAGGCGTGTGCCGCGGTCCCCATGGTCGGGATGCCCCAGGTGCGGCCGGCTTCCAGGTTGCTCGTCGCATCGAACCCGGCGATGTACGCGGCACGTGCGGCCGCCACCGCGGAGTGCTCGTTCGCGCGCCGCGAGCCCATCTCGGCCACCGGCCTGCCGTGGGCCGCCGTCACCATGCGCGTTGCGGCGTTCGCGACCGCCGTGTCGTAGTTGAGGACGCTGAGGATGAGAGTTTCAAGGAGGACCCCCTCCGCGAACGTCGACTCGACGGTAAGGATGGGGGAGTTCGGGAAGTACGCCTCGCCCTCGCGATACCCCCAGATATCGCCGGAGAACCTGTAGTTGCTCAACCAGTCCAGCGTGCGGGGCGATACAACGTTGTTCTCCCGCAACCAGCTGAGTTCAGCGTCGCCGAAACGGAAGTCGCGGATCAGCTCGAGGAGGCGACCGGTCCCCGCGACGATGCCGTAGCGGCGCGCCCCGGGCAACCGGCGTCCGAACACTTCGAAGATGCACTCCGTGTCGGCGGTGCCGTGCGCGAGCGCGGCATCGACCATCGTCAGTTCATAACGGTCGGTGAAGAGGGCTGTTGAGGTTTCCGATGACGTCGAGGTGCTCACCCCGCCAGCCTATCGATGGCGTCCGGCATCCGGTGCCCGCTTGCGCCTGCCGGATTACGGCCGTATGGAGCGGGTAGGCTGGAACCCGTGAATGATGCGCCAATCGGAATCTTCGACTCCGGAGTCGGCGGGCTGACAGTCGCTCGTGCGATCCAGGACCAGCTGCCCAACGAAGAAATCCTCTACGTCGGCGATACCGCGCACTCGCCATACGGCCCGAAGCCCATCGCCGACGTCAGGCGGTTCTCGCTCGAGGTACTGGACGACCTCGTGGCACAGGGTGTCAAGATGATCGTCATTGCCTGCAATACGGCGTCGGCGGCCATGCTGAGAGACGCTCGGGAGCGATATTCCGTCCCCGTGATCGAAGTCATCCAGCCGGCTGTCCGTCGCGCAGTGGCGAGCACCAGGAATGGGCGTGTCGGCGTGATCGGCACCGAGGGAACCATCAACTCTCGCGCGTATGAAGATGCGTTCGCGGCGGCGCCCGAACTGCAACTGTTCACGGCAGCGTGCCCGCGGTTTGTTGAATTCGTTGAAGCCGGGATCACCACCGGTCCCGAGGTGCTCGCGACAGCACAGGAATACCTCCGTCCGCTCGTCTCGGCGGACGTCGACACCGTCGTCCTCGGATGCACCCACTATCCGTTCCTCAAGGGCGCCATTTCCTACGTCATGGGCCCGGGCGTGACGCTCGTCTCAAGCGACACCGAGACCGCAAACGATGTGTACCGTGTGCTGGTCTCGGGTGACCTCGAACGCACGAGTCCTCATCCGCCAGCGCACCACTACGAAGCCACCGGGCCGAGCGAGGCCGAGTTCCTCGAGCTCGCGCATCGTCTGATCGGTCGGGAGATCTCCCACGTCGACCTGGTCCAGACCGGTGTCATCGATCTCGCAGCGCTCAGGGCATTCGGTTCTTAGCCAGTCTTTCCCCATCCGCCGATCGTCGGCGCTTTTCTCAGGAGTACCCGTGACAGACACCATCCGCAAAGACGGCCGCACCAACACCCAGTTGCGGGAGGTGACAATTGAGCGCGGCTGGAGTGACCAGGCCGAGGGCAGCGCGCTCATCTCGTTCGGAAAGACGAAGGTTCTTTGCACGGCATCCTTCACCAACGGCGTACCCCGCTGGCTCGCAGGCAAGGGTAAGGGATGGGTGACCGCTGAGTACTCGATGCTTCCCCGGTCGACGAACAGCCGTATGGACAGGGAATCGGTCAAGGGCAGGATCGGTGGCCGGACCCATGAAATTTCCCGCCTCATCGGGCGGAGCCTTCGCGCGGTCATCGACACGAAGGCCCTCGGCGAGAACACCATAGTCATCGACTGCGATGTGCTTCAGGCCGACGGCGGTACACGCACGGCAGCCATCACCGGCGCGTATGTCGCTCTCGCCGACGCGATCGAGTGGGCTCGTGAGAAGAAGTTCATCGGACAGAAGGCGACTCCACTCATCGACAGTGTCGCCGCGGTGTCGGTCGGCATCATCGACGGGGAACCGATGCTCGATCTCGCATATGTTGAGGACGTGCGTGCCGAAACCGACATGAACGTTGTTGTGACCGGACGCGGTCTGTTTGTCGAGGTTCAGGGCACCGCGGAGGGCGCACCGTTCGATCGCCGGGAGCTTGACGCTCTGCTGGACCTGGCCGTCGGAGGCGCTGCGGACCTCACCGCTCTCCAGGTGCAGTCCCTCGCTCGGAGCGCCGAGTGACGATCGAGGTCGTGCTGGCAACTCACAACCAGCACAAGGTCGAGGAGTTCCAGCGGATCCTGAGCGCGGCGATGCCCGAGATCACCGTTCTCGCCTACGACGGCCCTGAACCCGTCGAGGACGGCGTGACCTTCAGCGAGAACGCACTGATCAAGGCACGCACCGCGGCGGCGCACACCGGCCGCATCGCCATGGCCGACGACAGCGGCATCTCCGTCGACGTTCTCGGCGGCGCGCCCGGGATCTTCTCGGCACGGTGGTCCGGGCCGGGGCACGACGACAAAGACAACCTGAACCTGTTGCTCGCGCAACTGTCAGACATCGCTCCTGAGCACCGCGGGGCCGAGTTCCACTGCCACATCGCGCTCGTCGTTCCAGAGAATCAGGACCGCGCCGGGTTTGAGCACGTGTCGGTCGGAGTATGGCCCGGGACGCTGGCAACCGAGGCCAGTGGCGAAAACGGGTTCGGCTACGATCCGATCTTCATCCCCGCGGGCTACGACGTGTCGTCAGCCGAGCTCCCGCCAGAGACGAAGAACGAAATCAGCCATCGGGCGAGGGCCTTCGCCGATCTCATCCCCACCCTGCAATCCGTTGCATCCGCCTGAGTCCCGAAACCTGAATCGCTGCAGCCTGAATCGACGGGGCGAGAGCGGGCGGGGGCGGTGACTGGTCGACCGGGACGCACCGCAATGAGAATGGCCATCGTTAGCATCAAGCGCGGCGGTATGGCGGATGGATCGCGCGCGGCTTAGCGTTGAGGTATGGCCCATGACCACGCCCCACGCGATGTCCATCGCTCTCGGTTGCTCATCGTCATCGCGATCGTCACTGTCGTGCTTGTCGCGGAGGTCATCGGCGGCATCCTGACCGGATCGCTTGCCCTGCTCGCCGACGCGGGACACATGCTGAGCGACCTCACCGGGCTTCTCATCGCGCTCATCGCGCTGAGCATCGCTGCCCGGCCGGCCAGCGAGCGGCACACCTATGGCTACCGCCGCACCGAGGTTCTTGGCGCGCTGCTCAACGGACTGCTGCTCGTCGTGGCCGCCGTCGGAATCGGTTTCCAGGGCATCCAGCGCTTGATCGACCCGAGCGGGATCGAGATCCTCGCCGTGCCCATGCTCGTCGTGGCCGCCATCGGTCTCGTCGCGAACGCGATCTCGATGATGGTTCTTCGCAGCGGCGCGAAGGAATCCCTCAACATGCGGGGTGCGTATCTCGAGGTGTTCGGCGACCTGCTCGGGTCGGTTGGTGTTCTTATCGCCGGAATCATCATCCTGTTCACCGGGCTGGTGCAGGTGGATGCCATTGCGTCGCTGCTGATTGCCGCTGGCATCCTTCCCCGCGCGTGGGTCCTTCTCCGGGACGTGTGGCGGGTGCTCAACGAATCGACTCCGTCAGACACCGACGTGCAGCAGATCCGCGACCACATCAGGGGCGCGCCAGGCGTGGTCGATGTGCACGACGTCCACGTCTGGTCGATCACCTCGGGCGAACCAGTATTCACGGCCCACGTGGTCGTCGATTCTGAAGTGTTCAGCGAGGGGAGAACCGGAGAGATGCTCGACACGCTGTCGGAGTGCCTGAGCGGCCACTTCGACGTTGAGCACTCCACCTTCCAGCTCGAGCCGGCGAAACACGCCGGCCACGAGCATCCGCAGCACCCCTAGGGAAGATCGGGCTTCTTGTTGAAGGTCTCCGGGTCAAGCACGAGCCGGGCGGCTTCCTCAGCGTCGGTGAGACCATCGGGTCCCGCGGCCATTTCACGCTTCGCCTTGCGGCTCGACTGCACGTAGTGCCAGACCGTCGGGATCAGGGTGATCACGACGGCGCCGATCAGGATGACGTCGATGTATTCCTGGACGAAGGTGGCGACCGGCGGGATGTAGCCAAGAAGGTAACCGAAGTAAGTGAGTCCGACGCCCCAGATGATGGCGCCAACGAAGTTGTAGAACGAGTACTTCTTGTAGTCCATGTGGCCGACGCCGGCAGCGACAGGGGCAAAGGTGCGAATGATCGGGACGAAACGAGCGAGGATCACCGCGAGTCCACCGAACCGGGTGAAGAACGCGTTGGTGCGCTGGACGTTCTTCACACTGAAGAGGCCTGATTCCTTGCGCTCGAAGATCCGGGGACCCGCCTTATGGCCGATCAGGTATCCGACTTCACCGCCGAGGAACGCCGCGAAGCCGATGGCGAGCGCCACCCACCAGATGTCGAGCTCGAGTCCCTGCGTCGTGGCGGAGTGCATGCCGTGGAAGGTAAGCAGCCCGGTGATGACGAGCAGGGTATCGCCGGGAAGGAGGAAGCCGATGAGAAGGCCAGTCTCGGCGAAGACGATGAAGCACACAACGACGAGGGCCCATGGCCCGGCCGCGCTGATGATGCTCTCGGGGTCAAGCCAGGGAATGAGTCCTGTCGAAATCATGGCGGCTACTACTCCGTAGGTCGTGCTCGTCGATGGTCAGTGGCTTACGCCACGTGTTTCCGTGCGGAAGGTGGGACTTGAACCCACACGCTCGAAAGCACAGGAACCTAAATCCTGCGTGTCTGCCAATTTCACCACTCCCGCTGGCCCGTCAAGTCTAGGGGGAAGCGGGCGCTCGTGAACCGGATTCGTCGCAGTCGCGGATGATGCGACCTCGTGAGCGAAAAGGGGCCTGTGGATAACTCCAGCAGGGTTTTCCGGCTTTCGTGCAGAATTCCTCCATGTCGTCGCCGGCGCAGATCATCACGGACCGCGTTCGCGAGCGCGTGCGTCGCGACGGTGCAGACCTCTCGACGTCAACCGGTTTGGCGCAGAGTTACGTTCGTGACGAGGTGCGCCGATACAGCGAACGAGCGCTGGGCGGGACACTTCCGCTCATCGCCGATGAAGCTGCGACCGAACGCCAGGTGGTCGCGTCGCTCACCGGCTTCGGGCCGCTGCAGGAGTACCTCGACGACCCGGGCGTCGAGGAGATCTGGATCAATTCACCGACGCGGATCTTTGTCGCGCGCGATGGCGTTTCCGAACTGACGAATACCGTCCTCACCGAGGCGGGGGTGCGGGACCTTGTGGAACGGATGCTGCAATCCACGGGTCGGCGAGTCGACCTCAGTTCCCCGTTCGTCGACGCGTCACTCCCGGACGGTTCCCGCCTGCACGTGGTGATCCCCGACGTGACTCGGAGACACATGTCCGTCAACATCCGGAAGTTTCGCCGCAGCGTTCGCGATCTGGGGCAGCTCGTTGCGCTTGGGTCGCTGAGTGCGCAAGCGGCTGAGTTCCTGCGGGCGTCGGTGCTTGCGGGCCAGAACATCCTGGTGTCTGGGGCGACCCAGGCGGGGAAGACGACACTTCTCGGCGCTCTGCTCGGCACCGCGCCGGCACGCGAGCGGATTGTCACGGTCGAGGAAACTTTCGAACTCGATCTGTCCGCACAGGATTTGGTTGCGATGCAGTGCCGGCAGTCGAACCTCGAGGGCTCGGGCGAGATCACTCTGCGGAGGCTCATCAAGGAGGCGCTGAGGATGCGGCCCGACCGGCTCATCGTCGGTGAGGTGCGTGAAGCGGAGAGTCTTGACCTGCTCATCGCGCTCAACAGCGGTTTGCCCGGGATGTGCTCGATTCACGCTAATTCGGGACGCGACGCGCTCGTGAAGCTGTCCACGCTTCCGCTCCTCGCGGGGCGGAACATCGATTCGTCGTTTGTTCTGCCGACGGTGGCGTCCTGCATCGATGTGGTGGTGCATCTCGAGATTGATCGCAGTGGGCTCCGGC
Source organism: Mycetocola sp. Y442 (assembly GCF_056898615.1). Taxonomy (NCBI): domain Bacteria; kingdom Bacillati; phylum Actinomycetota; class Actinomycetes; order Micrococcales; family Microbacteriaceae; genus Mycetocola; species Mycetocola sp. Y442. The sequence goes on along the minus strand of NZ_JBXHBV010000001.1, from coordinate 876,246 downwards.
GGGTGAGGGAGATCCTCACGGTCACCGGGGTCGTCACCGGTCCGGTGATCGAGACAAGCCGGCTGTTCGCGGTGCGCGACGGGCTTCTCGAGCCGACCGGGAGTTACCCGACCAGAACCGGAAAATTCGAGGCGGCCGGCATCGATCCTCTGCCCATCCTGCGGAGAGGGTTCGTGTGACGCTGCTGCTGGGTTGTCTCCTTGCCGCGGGCCTGGTGCTGACCGCATCACCCTGGCTCTTCCCGCGGGGAACAGCGCGCTCCGAACACCGACCGCGGCGGACAGGCAGGTTGCGGACCGCACTGTCGGCGGCGGGGTTTGGCTCGGTTCCCATCGGCGTATTCCTGACGCTGTCCGCCCTCACCGGTGTTCTCTTCGCCGCTGTCGCTTCTGCCATCACCGGAGTCATCGCCCTCGCCGTGAGCGCCGCGGTCCTCGGAGGAGCGGCTCCTGTGCTGCTGGTTCGGTGGCGGGCACGCACGAACCGGCTGGCGCACCGTGCACTCTGGCCGGATGTCGTCGACCACCTGATCGGTTCGGTCAGGTCTGGACTCGCGCTGCCCGACGCCGTCGCATCCCTCGCTCACACAGGGCCAGAGGCCCTGCGCGGAGATTTCGTGTCGTTTGAGCGGGACTACCGCAGCACAGGATCATTCGGCGGCAGCCTCGACCGTCTGAAGGATGCCCTGGCAGATCCGGTTCCGGATCGCATCATCGAGACATTGCGCATGGCTCGTGAGGTCGGTGGCGCCGACCTCACCACGGTGCTGCGGAGCCTGTCCGCTTATCTTCGGACTGACAACGCCATCCGCTCGGAGGTAGAAGCACGACAGTCCTGGATCAAGAGCGCCGCCAAACTCGGTGTCGCCGCGCCGTGGTTGATCCTGCTTTTGCTGTCCACCAGGCCAGAGGCATCGCTCGCATATAACTCTCCGGGCGGATCGGTGCTCATCGTGGTCGGCGCGGCGGTGTCAATTGTCGCATACAGGGTGATGCTCGCGCTCGGGCGGCTGCCGCAGGAGAAGCGGTGGTTCACGTGAGTGTGTCCGCCGCGTGGGGACTTGTCTTCGGTGTGACCCTCGGGCTCGGGCTGTGGTCGGTCGTTGCGATGCTGCCGCGGTTTGGGGGTCCAACGCTGGCGGACCGGGTGGCCCCGTACCTCGTCGACGTGTCCGAGGGCGCGCGGCAGTACAGCGAGAAGCGGTTCACGGACCCGCTACCTATTGTCGGCAGGTTGCTCAGTCCCGTCCTCCGCCGCCTTACCGCGGCCCTGGCTGCGGTGCTTGGAGGCAACGTCGCCGTCCAACGCAACCTTGATCGTGCAGGCTCCGACAGGCAGGTGCAGCGGTTTCGGATGGAGCAGGTGCTGTGGGGTCTGGCCTGCACCGGTGTTGGTGTCGTCTTCGCCGGTATCGGGAGCGGCGGTCACCTTTTGCCTTTTCCCGTCGTCGTCGCACTCCCGATCGTCTGCGGCATCTCCGGGCTTGTTCTCCGTGACGCGACCCTCACCCGGCAGGCGACCGCCCGGGTGAGCCGTATCGCGGCAGAGTTGCCGACGGTTCTCGAGTTCCTCAGTTTGAGCCTGTCGGCGGGGGAAGGGATTCTCGACGCACTGCGGCGGATGAGCGCCATCGGATCGGGCGAACTGAGCCAGGAGTTTCGAGCGGTCGTCACGGCGGTCAACACGGGGATACCGCTGGCATCCGCTCTGACGGAGGTCGCTCGTCGCACCGATCTCCCCGCGCTCACGCGCTGCGTTGAGCAACTCGTCGCTGCGCTCGAACGGGGATCGCCTCTCGCGGAGGTGCTCCGCGCCCAGGCGCAGGACGCACGAGACGAGGCGAAGAGGGAATTGCTTGAGGTCGCGGGGAAGAAAGAGGTGGCCATGCTTGTGCCTCTGGTTTTTCTCATCCTCCCGCTCTCGATTCTCTTCGCGATTTTCCCCGGAATCTTCGTCCTTCAGGCCGGTTTCTAAGTCGAGAACACGAACACGCACTGCACGAACACAAGAAGGAGGATCCTCATGAAAACACTGCGACGCCTTCGCCAGTCAGCCACAGGCCAACTCGCCGATGACCAGGGTGACGTGCCCGGCTGGGTCTTGATCACCCTGATGACGGCCGGCCTGGTGATCGTCATCTGGGGACTCGCCGGGCCTGCCCTGAGCCAGATCTTCGAGCAGGCGATCAGCAAGGTCTCCGGGCTGTGACGTGACCAGGGGGCCTGACTGGCGAAGCGACGAGGGTTCCGCCGTCGTTGAGTTCACACTGGTCACGGTTCTGTTGACGCTGCTGACCGTTTCGGTGATGCAACTCGGCCTCGCGCTGCACGTCCGCAACACGGTTACCGATGCCGCGGCCGAGGGGGCGCGATTCGCGGCGCTCGCCGACAATGGCCTCGCCGAGGGGGTGCAAAGAACACGGCAACTGATCGCGGCGGCGGTCGGCCCGGATTATGCGGGTGACGTGACCGCGAGCTATGGCACCTACCGTGGTCACCCGAGCGCGGAGGTGCGCGTAGTGACGACACTGCCGGTGATTGGTCTGCTCGGTCTCGGCAGCGGGTTGGAGGTGACCGCGCATGCTGCCGTGGAAACCCTTGACGAATTCCCGTAGGCGCTGGTGCCGGATGCTCGGGGCCGAGACGGGGACAGCATCACTCGAATTCATCACCGCCGGTCTTATTCTTCTGGTCCCGCTCGTGTACCTCGTCCTTGCGCTCGCCGCGCTCCAGGCGGGGACCCTCGCGGTGGAGGGCGCCGCTCGACAGGCAGCCCGGGTGTACGTGCAGGCACCGAACCCGGAAGAGGCCGCGATTCGGGCAGCGCGCGCCGTCGAATTCGCCCTGTCTGACTACGGAGTCGACGCGTCCACCGCCACCGTCGCGGTGCAATGCACCGGTGCTCCTGCCTGTCCTGCTCGCAACGCGACCGTGACGGTCACCGTCCGCGCGACGATCCCGCTCCCGCTCGTGCCCGACGTGCTCGATCTGTCAACGGCGGCAAGCGTTCCCGTCGAGTCGTCCGCGACCCAGCGGGTGTCACGGTTCTGGACCGGGCAATGATCCCGCTCCGTCGACGCATCGGCGAGGAGGAGCGGGGTTCAACATTGATCCTGGTGATCTTCTACGGGATGCTCGCGCTCATCCTGATCCTTGTGGTGACGGCGGCCACGTCGCTCTATCTGGAGCGTAAACGGCTGTTCAGCCTGGCGGATTCCGCCGCCCTCGTCGGTGCCGAGGCATTCGATCTTGCGACGGTGTCAGTCTCGGATGGGGTGCCACGCGTCGAGCTGTCGTCCCGTGATGTCGAGGCCGCGGTGGAAGAGTTCCTCCACGAGCACCCGAACGGGCGGTTCGAGGACCTGCGGCTGGAGCGGGCCGCGAGCGTTGACGGCAAGAGCGCAACTGTGACGCTCTCGTCGTACTGGCGACCGCCGGTTCTGACCGCGTTCGTGCCCGACGGCATCCGTCTCGACGTCACCAGTGTGGCGCGGAGCGTGTTCCGCTGAGCCTCTCGTGTCGTTTGGGGAGGAGGATCCGGGGGTCGGGGTGCCTATGGCGCCCGGACCCCACGTCTTTCCTCCCGAAGCACTGCACCCGGACCGCAGACGTTGTCAGCCAGATGCTGTGGGTGGTGCCGGGGTAGTGCGTGGCAGCATTCGGTTTGGTGTCACCCGTGTGGCACGGGGCGTGTTCCGGGAAGCTTCTCACGTGGTTTCGGGAGGAGGATCCGGGGGGCGGGCTGTCTATAGGGCCCGGACCCCACGTCCTTCCTCCCGAAACCGCGACTAGTGCGGGGGCGCGCCGGCCCACGATTTTCGTCCCGGAGCGCTGAGCCTTGCCTGACCCGGACCGCAGGCGTTGTCAGCCAGATGCTGTGGGTGGTGCCGGGGTAGTGCGCGGCGGCATTCGCGTTGGCGTCACCCGTGTGGCACGGGGCGTGTTCCGGGAAGCTTCTCACGTGGTTTCGGGAGGAGGATCGTGGGGTCGGGGTGCCTATGGCGCCCGGACCCCACGTCTTTCCTCCCGAAGCACTGCACCCGGACCGCAGGAGTTGTCAGCCAGATGCTGCGGGTGGTGCCGGGGTGGTGCGTGGCTGCATCCGCGTCGGTGTCACCCGTGTGGCACGGGGCGTGTTCCGGGAAGCTTCTCACGTGGTTTCGGGAGGAGGATCCGGGGGTCGGGCTGTCTATAGGTCCCGGACCCCACGTCTTTCCTCCCGAAACCGCGACTAGTGCGGGGGCGCGCTGCGCGGTGTTTCGGGAGGAGGATCCGGGGGTCGGGGTGCCTATAGCGCCCGGACCCCACGTCTTTCCTCCCGGCGGGCAACCTGCCCGCTGCGGCGAGTCGCCCCGCAGGCGTGTCAAGGGGTTGAGCGGGGAGCGCGGCCGGTGTTGCGTAGAAGTCGACCACGCACGCCTCGCGTGCCTGACCGAAGGAGCAGTTCATGGGCTTTGAGCCACGATTCGCGATTGTTACAGGAGCAGACTCAGGGATTGGCCGGGCGACCGCCGTCGCGCTCGCCGAAGCCGGGATGGACGTCGGCGTCACCTGGCACAGTGACGAAGAAGGCGCGGAGGAGACCGCCCGCGAGGTTCGGAGCCTCGGACGCGAGGCCGTCACGGCCAGGTTGGACACGACCGACCTCGACGGGGTCGGTGCTGCCGTCGACGCGCTCGCCGACAAACTCGGCGGACTCGACGTGTTCGTGAACAACGCCGGCACAGGCGACAACGGACCGTTCCTGGAGATGCCGCTCGAAGACTGGAGGCACACCATGGCTGCCGACCTCGACGGAGCGTTCGTCTGCATCCAGCGTGCAGCGCGGCGGATGGTCGCCGCTGGCAACGGTGGCCGGATCATCGGTGTGACGAGCGTGCACGAACACCAGCCGCGTGTCGGTTCCGCCGCGTACGACGCAGCGAAGCATGGGCTCGGCGGGCTGATCAAGACTGTTGCGCTCGAGCTGGGGCAGTACGGCATTACGGCCAACGCCGTCGCTCCCGGTGAGATCGCGACACCGATGACCGGACAAACCGACGAGGACCCGCGGGGCACCTCCCGTCCGGGCATTCCGCTCGGCAGGCCAGGCGACGCGCGTGAGGTCGCTTCGGTCATTGCTTTCCTCGCGTCTCCGGCATCCGCCTATGTCACCGGCGCGTCATGGGTCGTCGACGGCGGCATGCTGCAGATGGGGCCGCAGGCCGGTTCGCATCTCGAAAACGACACGTGGCGGGATGCGGACTCACAGTGACAGATCCACGTAACCGACCGGAGGACGACCCGACGCGGGTCCGCAACCAGCCCGCCCTTCAATCCTCGACCGGCGCGATCTGGATTGTGACCGGCGCGATCATGAGCGCTGTCGTCATCGCCGTGCTCGTACCGATGCTCGCGCTCAACGCGATGATCGCCGGAGTGGGCATCGCACTCGTCGTCCTGTTGTTTCTCGGCCTCGTGCTCGCGCGATTCCGCATCGGAGCCGGGCGCGCACGGCTCGCCATGATGGCGTCGCTCTTCGTGGGGATCGCCGTGGTCGGCCTGCTCGCGGTCTTCCTCGTGAGCAGCATCCAGGCCGACTCGCTCCGCTGAGGTCAGGGGAGTCGGCGTCCAGGGCGTGGCTTGAGGTACCGAGGCATGATCCTCGCCAGCCGGACCGCGCCCAGGATGCCGACCACCCCGATCAGGCCGGACGCGAATGACAGAGAGACCGCGGCGGTGAGTCCGCCGACCACGAGCGGTGCGGCGGCCGCGCCGACGTCGCCCGTGAAGCGCCAGGCACCGAGGAACGGCGCGGGCCGGCCAACGGGGGCCAGGTCCGCGCCGAGCGTCATGAGGATGCCGCTGCCGATGCCGTTCGCAACGGACAGGATGCCGGCCGCAGCGATGAACCACGCCACGGCGTGTGGTGCGTCGTGGGTGAACGCGAGTACGAGCATCCCCAGGCCGAGTCCGGTCATCGAGGGAATGGCGCTGAACATGCGGCCGAACCGGTCCATAATCTGCCCGCTCGCATAGAACAACGCGAAATCCACGGCGCCGGCGATGCCGATGATGAGCGCGGTGTTCACTTCGCTCACCCCGAGGCTCACCGCCCACAGCGGAAGAATGACCGTGCGGGCGGCACGCATCGCTGAGATCATGGCGGCACCGGACCCCATGCGGAGCAAAACCCCGCGGAAGGTCCAGATGGTGTGGAACAAGCCCTGGTTCGGTGTCGCCGCCTCTTCACCGGCTGTCTGCTCGACCCCGCCGGTCGCGGGGGAGCGCCGGGCGTGACCGAACATTGACTCGGGGTCGGGAAGCAGGATGAGGATCACGACGGCGGCGAGGCACGAGATCACCATGATCCAGAACGCGCCCTGTGTGCCGCCGGTGAAGTGAATCACGGGTGCAGCGAGAAGGGGGCCGATGAAGAGACCGGCCCTGAAGACACCGCCGAGTGTAGACAGAGCGCGAGCCCGGTACTGGATCGGGACATAGCTGGTCATGAAAGCGTGGCGGGCAAGGGCGAACACGGCGGTGGAAAGCCCGAGGACGAAGATGGATGCCGCAAGGATCCAAGCGTTCGGCGCGAGGACAGCTCCGAGGACAGCGAGCACCGAGATGGCGGCCGCGCCGATCATGGCAACGCGTTCGCCGATCTTGTGAACGAGCCAGCCACTCGGAATGTCACCGACGAGTTCACCGATCATCACCATGCCCGAGATCACACCGGCTATCGCGAGGCTCGCGCCCAGATTGGTTGCCGCCGCGGGAATCAGCGGGATCAGCGCGCCCTCACCGATCGAAAACAGCAGGGTGGGGAGGAAGACGACGACAGCGACACCGCGGAACGAGAACTCGGCGGTCTTCTTCTCTGTCATCACTTTTCAGTGTATGCCCGCGAACGGATGCCGTGCCGAAGGTAGGCTGGGCTTGACATGTTAGATCTAGACCTGAGTGCCCAAATCGCCTCCATCCGCGCGACCTTCAACGACATCCGTGAGGTCGTCGACCTCGACGGATTGCGCGCCGAAATCGCTGACCTCAGCGCGCAGGCCGGAGTTCCCGACCTGTGGGACGACACCGAGAAGGCGCAGGAGATCACCAGCGCGCTCAGCCACCGCCAGTCCGAGCTCGCCAGGATCGTCGCCATCGAGCAGCAGCTCGACGACCTCGAGGTGCTCATCGAACTGGCCAACGCAGAGGGTGACGAGGACTCCGCTGCCGAGGCACGCACCGAACTCGCCGACCTGCAGAAGCAGATTGGCAGCCTGGAGGTGCAGACGCTGCTCAACGGTGAGTACGACCCGCTGCCCGCCGTTGTGACCATCCGCGCCGGAGCCGGTGGGGTCGACGCCGCCGACTTCGCCGACATGCTGTTCCGGATGTACCTGCGCTGGGCTGAGCAGCACAAGTACAAGGCGACGGTGCTCGACACGAGCTACGCCGAAGAAGCGGGAATCAAGAGCGCGACGTTCGAGATCGACGCACCGTACGCGTTCGGAACGCTGAGCGTCGAAGCGGGAACACACCGGCTCGTGCGGATGAGCCCGTTCAACTCTGCGGGCAAGCGCCAGACCAGCTTCGCTGCCGTCGAAGTCGTTCCGCTGATGGCCGAGACCGAAGAGGTCGACATCCCCGACAACGACATCCGCGTCGACGTGTTCCGATCGTCCGGACCCGGCGGCCAGTCCGTCAACACCACGGACTCCGCTGTGCGCATCACCCACCTGCCGACCGGCATCGTCGTCAGCTGCCAGAACGAGAAGAGCCAGATCCAGAACCGCGCCGCGGCCATGCGGGTGCTCAAGTCGCGCCTTCTCCTCGTGCAGCGCGAACAGGAGAACGCGAAGAAGAAGGAACTCGCCGGCAACATCACGGCGAGCTGGGGCGACCAGATGCGTTCGTACGTCCTCGCGCCGTACCAGATGGTCAAGGACCTGCGCACGGACTTCGAGGTCAACAATCCGCAGAACGTCTTCGACGGTGACCTCGACGGTTTCATCGCCGCCGGCATCCGCTGGCGTAAGCAGCCCGTCGACAGCTAGCCGGACCGGCCACAGGGCCGAGTCATGCCCGGCAGGCGTGTCATGCCGGCAATGCCCGGATCGCTGCCTAGGCTCAAGAGGTCATGATTCGGTTTGAGAACGTTACGAAGAAATACTCCGGTACCAAGCGTCCGGCAATCGACAGCATGGACCTCGAGATCGCGAGGGGGGAATTCGTCTTCCTCGTCGGCGCATCGGGTTCAGGAAAGTCGAGCTGCCTGAGGCTGATCCTCAAGGAGGAGAAGCCGACGGCCGGGTCGATCTTTGTCCTCGGCAACGACCTGGGGTCGATTTCAAGCCGGAAAATCCCGTACTTCCGGCGCAACCTCGGCGTTGTCTTCCAGGACTTCCGCCTGCTGCCGAACAAGACCGTGTTCCAGAACGTCGCGTTCACGCTTCAGGTGATCGGCAAGTCTCGTGGTTACGTGCAGGAAGCTGTCCCCGACGTGCTCAAGATGGTCGGGCTCGAGACCAAGGCTGACCGGCTGCCGCACGAACTCTCCGGTGGTGAGCAGCAGCGCGTGGCGATCGCGCGTGCTGTCGTCAACAAGCCGCAGATCCTGCTCGCCGATGAGCCGACCGGAAACCTCGACCCGGCAACGAGTGCCGGCATCATGCAGATTCTCGAGCGTATCAACGCCGGTGGAACGACGGTGCTCATGGCAACGCACGAGGCGGGAATCGTCGACAAGATGCAGCGCCGCGTGATCGAACTCGTCGACGGCGTCATCGTCCGCGACGAACGTGAGGGCGGGTACGGCACGACAGGGGTCGTGCCGGAGCTCAGGCCGGCCGTAGCCAAGGGACAGTCGGCCAAGAACGCCCGCCAGGAAGTGCGCGAAGCCGCTGCCGAGGCCGACGCAGAAACGAAAGCCCACCAGATTTTGATTTCAACACCGGATGCCGGCGCGACCGGCCCAGCTCCAACCCGTACCGCGCCGGCCAGTGACAGCGCCGACGCCGGGTCGGCGTCGAACGCGACAGGCGCCATCGCACTGCCACGCCAGGACACGACGAGCGACCTCACCGAGCACCTCTCCCTCGCGGAACGGCTGGGACTCCGGGGTACCGTCGACCCGGAGACGGGCGACGAGCAGAACGTGGGTCCGGTCAAATGAGGCTCTCGCTGATCTGGCAGGAGGCAACAACCGGCCTCCGCCGCAACGTCTCGATGGTGATCTCCGTCATCCTCGTCACTTTCATCTCGCTCACCTTCGTCGGAACCGCCGTGCTGCTGCAGATGCAGATCGGCCAGATGAAGAACTACTGGTACGACAGGGCGCAGGTCGCCATCTATCTCTGCACCGCCGATTCGCAGGCCGAGACCTGCACGGCAGGCGCGGCGAACGACGACCAGAAGGCGGGGGTGCTCGGCCAGCTCGAGTCGGAAACCCTCTCTCCGTTCATCGACAAAAACTACTTCGAAGACCACCAGCAGGCTTACGACAACTTCCAGAAGCAGTTCGAGGGCAACCAGCTGGCACAGCTCGTCTCGCCCGAGCAACTCAACGAGACCTACTGGGTCAACCTCAAGGACCCGTCGCAGTCCGAGGTGCTCGTCGAAGCGTTCTCCGGGACCCCAGGCGTTGAGGAAGTGACCGACCAGCGGCAGTACCTCGACGCCATCTTCCGGGTGCTCAACGTCGCCAGTTACACGGCGATCGGTATCGCGGCGCTCATGCTCGTCGCGGCTGTGTTGCTCATCGCCACCACGATCAGGCTCTCCGCATACTCCCGCCGCAAGGAGATCGGGATTATGCGCCTCGTTGGCGCGTCGAACCGGTTCATCCAGACCCCGTTCATTCTCGAGGGTGTTTTCTCCGCGGTGATCGGCTCGGTGCTGGCCGGGGGAGCGGTCATCGCCATCGTGTACTTCTTCATCGACGGTTACCTCGCGCCCATGATGCCGTTCGTCAACTTCGTCGGTATCGCTGACGCCATCGTTGTTGTGCCGCTGTTGCTCATCGTCGGAATGGTGCTCGCCGCCCTCTCGGCCAACTTCGCGATCAAGCGGTATCTGAAGATCTAGCGCGCACGGCCAGACCGTGTTGTTAGACTGATGGGCTGCCGGGCAACGCGCCCGGCGCTTTCACGCAGGCGGACAGCATCCGCCCACACCAAACAACGGAGTAGCTCGTGCCCAGGGAACGTGGTCAAAACGTTGTGGCCACCAATCGCAAGGCGCGCCACGACTACATCATCGAAGACACCTTTGAAGCCGGAATGGTTCTCACCGGTACCGAGGTGAAGTCGCTCCGTGCGGGGCGCGCGTCGCTCGTCGACGGCTACGCCTTCATCGAGGGCGGAGAAGCCTGGCTCGACGCTGTGCACATCCCTGAGTACACCGGTGGCACCTGGAACAACCACCCGCCGAGGCGCAAGCGCAAGCTGCTGCTGCACAAGGCGCAGATCCTGAAGATCAGCCACAAGGTGGCGCCGGGCGGATACACGATCATCCCGCTCAAGCTGTACTTCAGCGACGGCAAGGCCAAGGTCGAAATCGCCATCGCCAAGGGTAAGAAGGAATACGACAAGCGCCAGACGCTGCGCGAGCGCGAAGCGACGCGCGAAGCTGCTCGCGCGATCGCGGCAAAGAACCACCTGGGGGAGTAGTGACGATTGCGCCGAAGTTGACGGTGAACGGCACCTACAACTTTCGCGACGTCGGCGGGTATCCGACCCTCGACGGCCGGGTGAAATACGGTCGACTGCTTCGCTCCGACGGCCTCTACCGGCTCGGTGACGACGGCAAACAGGACATTCGCGATCTCGGTGTCGGCGTGGTCATCGATCTACGCGACGACTTCGAGGTCAGGGTCATGCCGGACGACCTCGACGGGCTCGATGTCCGCAGGGTGCATCTGCCGCTGTTCGAGGGCTCCGGTGCCTCGCAGGGCGAAGCTGCCGTGAGCCTGACCACGCTCTACCGTCGGATTCTCACCCAGCACTCGGGTGTTGTAGCCCAGGCCCTCCGCGAGCTACTGGCGATGGAGGAGCATCCGGTTCTCATCCACTGCACTGCGGGCAAGGACCGCACGGGCGTCGTCGTCGCACTCGCTCTCGTCGCTGTCGGTGTCGACCGGCGTCTCGTGGTCGAGGACTACGCCCGATCGGAAGAAAACCTGAGCGGTGAGTGGCTCGAGAACATGATCTCGATCATCGTTGAGCACGGCGGCACGGAGACGCCGGAGCTCCGTGTTCTCATGGGCGGAAGCCCGGGAGAGGTGCTTGACGAGGTACTGGATGAGCTCGAGGCCGAGCATGGCTCGGTTCGCCAGTATCTGCTCGGTGCGGGGTTCACGCTCAGTGAACTCGGCCGGCTGCACGACGCTCTCGTCGAGCAGGGTTAATCCGCCGGTCGCGCTTCAAACCTGGCGTTGACCTCTGCTCCGATACGGATCGGTTCGGGTGTGAACCCGGTCGGAGTCGCCGGGGCAGACGCAAACGCCATCCTGCTCACGGCGCCGTACTCTGCGCCCGGGGCGCCCAGCACCACGGGTTCCGCGATCTCGGTCGGACGAACATACCCGAGTCCGAGCGACGAGGCATAAACGGATGCCTTTGACAGGGCGTTCTGGACGGCGTCCCGCTGGCATCCTTCCGTGAGTTCCCGCCGGGTGCTGTCGGTGATGCTCCAGTCGATTCCGGCGAGAGCGACCGCGTCGTCGTGGGTTGCATCGTCGATCCAGGGGCCGACGAACTCGAGGTCGGAGAACGTGGCGGACACGGTGGATCGCGAATGGAACACCAGCGGGAGCTGGACGCCATCGGCGTTCCACGGCCGTGAACTCCATACCTGCAGCTGGTCGGCAGTCCAGTCCGCGATCGGTCCACGTACCGGGTCATGGCCAGACCGCGCAGCATCGATGCACCCGTTTCGTGCGTCGGCCGCCCGCCGCTCGACATCCGTTTTGTCCGCTCCGTCCACCTCGATCACGATGTTCACCCTGGCGCGTTCCGGTGGTACCTCAACAAAGGCCTCCCCCCGAACGGCGATCACTGTCGGGCCTGCGATGTCGTGCGCTTCTGAGCTCATGCTGCGAGAATACAAGCCAGAATCATTTCCGGCCTGCTCGTTCGCGAGGTATACTGGAGAGCTGCATCGGAAGATGCAGCAAGCGCCGGGTATCCCGGTTTAATAATTCAACAGCGCGTGATAGTGATTCACTTCGAGGCTCGTTCTGTACGCAGGGCTTGCACACGATTCGCATGGGGATGATCGGTTTCGACACTGCCTGCGCAACTGTGAGAAGCGGGTCGAGGATCCAGGGTTATCTCGTTAACGATCTCTGGAAAACAATAAGTGCCAATTCAAAGCGCACTGACTTCGCCCTCGCTGCCTAAGCGAGCGCACTAAAGAAGTCCGTCAGACCGGGAATGCTCTCTACCCGGATCCTGGCGCCATTTAGAGAGATTGCTTCTACGTTTCGTCTCAGGGCGTAGAGGGACTCAAACTGAGGCTGGGCTCGTCGGAGTAGGTGCCAGTGGCAAATTCCGGAGCCGAGTAGAACGTCTTCACTGGATACACCCGTAGAAGGCACACGACCACAGCAGTGGACCGGGGTTCAATTCCCCGCATCTCCACTCCCGGGTTGCTATCACGCGTTGTCGAACACGAAAGGGCCACCGTCCGGTGGCCCTTTTTTGTGCGCCGGAATCGCCGGCGAGGCATTCGTGGTTAGCTGGGAGGATGGCCGAGACCCGACGACTTGAACTCACGCTCCACAAGCCCAGGATGGGCTGGTTTCCGAAGCCGACCGTGGTGTTCAACGGACGGGGGCAGCCGGCACAGTGGGGGACGGGGACCTGGCAGCTGTCAGAGGACGGCCCGACGGAGGTGACGGTCTTCCTGTTCAACCGGCTCTGGAAGTTCGGGCACGCCACTGCGGTTATCGATGCCGATACGCCCGAGCCGGTGCACTATTGGGCACCGCCGGTGTTCTTCGGGCCGGGAAGGCTGGCATCGGTTCGGCGCTGACGGTTCTCGCGCAGGCTGTCAGAGGCACTGGGCGTCCGAGGTACTGGGCGTCCGAGGTGCTGGGCGTCAGTGGCCCTGCGCGTCCCGCCAGGCCTGGAACTCTTCGGTGATGACCTGCCTGACGTCGGCGTCGTCGACAGCTGACTCTCCGTCGCCCGGCTGAACACCGTAGTCGCCGAAGTCCGCGTGGTTCGCACCGGGGAGTACCACGGTGACGGTGTCCGCGGGGAGCAAGCCAGCGGCATCCTCGATTTTCTGCGGTGTGCTGAGTCCGTCGTTTTGTGCCACGAAGCTGAGAACCGGGATGCCCGTGCCTGACAGGTCGGTCGCACAGTAACTGCCGAACAGTACGAGACCCGCGACGAAAGGGTCGGATGCGTACTGGCACGCCTTGACCCCGCCGAGGGAGTGTCCTCCGACGAACCACTCATCGATCCCGGGGGCAGTGGCGGTGAATGCGTCGAGGGGCCTGAGATCGGCAAAGGCAAGGTTGAGGGTCGGTTTCGTGATCACGACAGTGGTGCCGTTCTCGACGATTCCCGACAGCTTGTAGAGGTACGCGTACGGATCGACCTTCGCGCCGGGCACGAAGACCAATCCCGTGGACGTCGCCCCCGCCGTCGGTTCCATGACGATGCCCGTTTCGGTGTCGGTGATCTCGATCGAGTCGTTCTGCCACGCGTTGAGCGCCGCATCGCGGTCCCCGGGCATCACCTGGTGAAGCCACACCGCTCCGACCACGACGGCAAGCGCGAGGGCGGCCAGCGCCCAGAGTGCCACCTGCCCCAGTCGCCTCGCCGACATCACTTCCGAGCGGCTTCGGCTGCTTTGCGTTTCTGGCGTTCGGCTTCGGCGATCGCGGCCTCTTCCGGGGTGGGTGCTGTTCCGCCCAGGTGGGCGGGCTGCCACCACGCCCCCTTGCCGTCGACCGGGTATGAGGCCTGAGCCTCGTCGAGCAGAGCCTGCATGGTTACCCGAAGCGCCAGCGTGCTTTCGCGGACGTCGGACGTGGCATCCATCTGGATGGGTTTACCGACGGTATATCTGATCGGGGTGCGGAACGCTTCGCGGAGCGTCGGCTTCCTGCCCTTGGTGAGAAGGCGGTGGCCACCCCAGACGGCGATCGGAATGACGGGCACCCCGGCCTCGGCGGCCATGCGGACCGTGCCCGTCTTCAACTCGCGCACGGTGAACGAAGTGTTGACACCGGCCTCGGGAAACACGCCGATCATCTCGCCGGCCTTCAGCGCGACGATTGCCTTGGAGTACGCCTCGGCGCCCGCGGACATGTCGACCGAGATGTGCTTCATGCCCCGCAGCAGCCAGCCGACCATGGGCTTATCGAAAGCGCCCTTCTTCGCCATGAAGCGGACGCGCCTCCGGGTGCGATCCCACACCATCCACTCGGTGAGCGCGAAATCCATGTACCCGAAGTGGGTGATCGCGAGAATCGCGCCCCCGGTCGCCGGGATGTTCTCGGCACCGGTGACGATGCGCTTCAGCCCCAGCCCGCCGAAAATGGTTTTTCCCACTGCGACGGCTGTGCTGTAAACGGGTTCACTCGGGAGCGGTCTCATACAGGAATAGTAGGGGCAGCCGGTGTAAATCGGCCTGCTCAGTGTCCGAGGTTGCGGAGGACATCATTGTGCAGTATGCCGTTGGTCGCGAGCGCACTGCGTGCGGCGATCGAGTCCTCCCCGTCGATGGCGCTGAACCGACCGCCCGCCTCCCGGATGAGGATCACGAACGGAGCGATGTCGTACTCCTTGACGCCGAACTCGCCCACGATGTCGACGAGTCCTTCAGCGAGCAGCCCGTATGACCACATGTCGCCGTATGCCCGGTCCCGCCAGACCTGGCGGGTCAGCGAGACGAGCTGGTCAAGATAACCCGCCTCGTCCCACTGGGTGATGCTCTGGAAGCTCAGTGACGCGTCTTCGAGGCGTTCGACGCCGGAGACGGAGAGCCGCCGGGGTTCCGCGCCGTCCTCGGCGAGCCACGCTCCTCCGCCGGTATGTGCCCACCAGCGCTTCCGGAACGCCGGAGCGCTCGCGACGCCGACCACCGGCTCTGAATCGACGGCGAGGCTGATGAGCGTCGCCCAGTTGGGCACGCCGCGAAGAAAGTTCGCTGTGCCGTCGATGGGGTCGAGGATCCACTGCCGCGCGGTGGAGCCCGCTGTACCGTACTCCTCACCGAGGATGCCATCGCCCGGGCGTTCGGTCGCCAGGATGTCACGGAGGGCTCGCTCGACCGCCAGGTCGGCATCCGTCACGTGCGTGGCATCCGGTTTCGTCGAAATCTCGAGGTTGGCGGAACGGAAACGTGCGAGGGAGATGGCGTCGGCGGCATCCGCCAGTCGAAGAGCCAGGGAGAGGTCGTCCGCGAGGGACGGAGCCGGGGGAGTGGTCATGGCACCTACGATACCGGCGGCCGAAATGCTGAGGCGCCCTCGATTCGCTCGGGGGGCTCAACGCATGCTATTGTTTTCCACGGTTCGAAGCGCGAGTTTCGAACGAGAAACGCACCTCTAGCTCAATTGGCAGAGCAACTGACTCTTAATCAGTGGGTTCCGGGTTCAAGTCCCGGGGGGTGCACCAGATAGCCCCGATCATGACACATGGTCGGGGTTTTTTGTGCGCTCGATTGTGTCGGCGAACGGATGCCGTCAAGCTGGAGCGACGAAGTTTCCGTCACAGTCGAAGAGGAGAACCGCGATGAAAAAAAATCTGACGTTCAAGAACCTCAGCGTGGGGCGGAAGATCGCTGTGGTTGTCGCCGGCTCGGTGCAGGTCGCACTGGCCGCAGCGGCGTGGGCAGACCTTGCCAAGCGTCCCGCGGCACAAATCAACGGACCGAGACCCCTCTGGGCGGCCGTGATCGCAGTGAACTGGATCGGACCCATCGCGTACTTTGTGCGGGGTCGTCGTCAGGACGGTTGAACGGCCGCCTGGACGCGTCACGCGCTCACAGGGCGCGTCGTGGTGCCTGGAACTGCGGTGTCGCGGAACTGCGGTGTCGCGGAACTGCAGTGTCGCGGAACTGCAGTGTCGCAGAACTACCGTGGCACAGAACTACCGTGGCACAGAACTACCGTGGCGCAGAACTACGTGGTCAGGAAACGTTTGCCTTTGAGCCCGAAGCGATGGGCGGCGTGACGAGATCCGGGTTGACGTGGCTCGGGTCGTGGCGCTGCGGGTCGGCCCACACGGCGATGGCGTTGAGCTCGAACGTCACCTGTTCGGTGATCGGCGTGGTCACGAAGGCGTCGAGGTCAGCGGTGTCAGCGGGCGCGGAGTCGAGAACGGGTGCACCAAAGCCGACGAAGCCGGAGACTGTCACTTCGGGGGCGGGCTCGGGCTGTGTCTCGGCGTCCTGCCCGGCGCGAGCCGTGGCCAGGATCGATGTCGTGACATCGCGGGCAACAGAGAACGCGGTCATGCTCTGGAAGAACTCGTCGGTGTCACTCTCGGAGCGCCGTACGAGCGTCCATTCCCCCCGCGCGCCCAGGAATTCGTCGAGGCGTTCGCGCACGACATCGAACAGCTGCTCCTCGGAGAGCTGAGGGGCGGGAGTCGGCGCCTCAACGGGCGTCGGAAGGGCAACCTGTGCGCGAGCGCGGTGTCGGCGTCGACCAAACATGTGCGGTCTCCCTGGTACTGGTGCGAGTGGTAGCTCCAGTGTGGACCTGACGTCCCGAACGGGGGCGTCTGACACGCCGACACGCCTCGAATATCGCGGAAAGAGAGCCTTGAGTTCAGGCCTTGAGCTTCTTCTGCTCTGATTTCTCGTTCACGGTTGCCACAGCGTTGGCGACGGTCACGAGCCAGCCAACCCACAGCAAGACCAGGCGCCAGTCGCGTGGGGCGGTCTTCGAGGTCTGGATGAGTGAAAACGCGCCGGCGATGGCGCTCAGGACACTGAAGTTCAAAACGTACTTACGCATATGGGATTCCCTCCGTTGCGACAACGGTAGCGACTATTCCCGTCCCTGGTGCACGCTTGACAACGTGCGGTCCTGTGCAATATCCCTCGGTCGGCTCTCTATCACAATTGGTCTCTCCCTTCCTCCCCGAAGCCGTGATTTGGCCCGGCTGGTAGCGTTGGCCTCCACGAAACAGTGGCAATAAAGGGGAACAGCGTGGCATCGCAGACCGAAGACGGCCCGGATACTTACGATTTCATCGTGGTGGCGAACCGGCTGCCGGTCGACAGTGTCACCGACAGCGCGGGCAACCAGCAGTGGCGGATGTCGCCCGGTGGCCTGGTCGCGGCGCTTGAGCCGTTGATGAAGACCACGGATGGCGCGTGGGTCGGCTGGCCAGGTGCAGCCGACGTCGTCCTCGAGCCGTTTGAGCACGAGAACATCCGCATGGTGCCTGTCGCACTGAACGCGGAAGAGATCGAGCGTTACTACGAGGGTTTCTCGAACGACACACTCTGGCCGCTGTATCACGACGTCATCGCGCAGCCCAGTTATCACCGCGAGTGGTGGGAAGCCTACGTTGCGGTGAACCGTCGTTTTGCCGAGGCCACCGCACGCATTGCGGATGCCGGCGCAACGGTCTGGGTTCACGACTACCAGCTCCAGCTCGTTCCTGGCATGCTCCGTGAGTTGCGGCCTGACCTCACAATCGGTTTCTTCAACCACATCCCTTTCCCCGCGTACGGGATTTTCTCCCAGCTCCCGTGGCGCCAGCAGATCATCTCGGGACTCCTCGGCGCCGACGTCATCGGATTCCAGCGTGTGGCCGATGCCGGCAACTTCACGCGAGCGGTTCGCCGTCTCTTCGGGTACGAGACCAAGGGCACGCGCGTGTGGGTTCCCGTCGGCGACTCATCAGACGCGACGACGGGCGACAGGTCGCACGTCAGTGGTGCACCGATGCGCCGGGTCATCGCCAGGGCATACCCGATTTCCATCGACGCTACGAGCTACGTCGAGCTGGCACAGCGCCCGGACGTGCAGGCGAGGGCACGGCAGATCCGCGAAGAGCTCGGTAACCCCAAGACGATCATGCTTGGCGTCGACAGGCTCGACTACACCAAGGGAATCGGCCACCGGCTGAAGGCATACGGCGAGCTGCTCGCCGAAGGGCGCCTCGACGCTCACGACGTGACGCTGGTACAGGTCGCCAGCCCCAGCCGCGAGCGCGTCGCAAGCTACATGCAGCTGCGCGATGAGATCGAACTCACCGTGGGGCGCATCAACGGTGACTACGGTTCCATCGGGCACACGGCGATCAACTACCTCCACCAGGGCTACCCCCGCGAAGAGATGGTTGCCCTCTATCTCGCTGCTGACGTCATGCTCGTCACCGCGCTCAGGGACGGCATGAACCTCGTCGCCAAGGAGTACGTCGCGACCCGCGCCGACCTCGGTGGTGTCCTCGTCCTGAGCGAATTCGCCGGGGCATCCGACGACCTCCGACAGGCCCTCCTGATCAACCCCCATGACATCGAGGGGGTCAAGGAAGCGATTTTGAAGGCGGTCGACATGCCGGTCGCTGAGCGGAGGAGGCGAATGCGCGCGCTCCGCAAGCGTGTTCTCGAGAACGACGTCGTGAAGTGGTCGCGGGTGTTCCTCGAGGAACTCACGCAGTCCGCCACTGAACACCCCGTATCGCACGAGCACCCGGACGACAGGCGATGACCGGGAACCTGCCCGCAGAGCTCGAGGGGGCGCTGACACGGCTGGCCGACACCGAGCACCTGCTCGTTGCCCTTGATTTCGACGGAACACTCGCCCCGTTCGTCGACAATCCCGACGATTCTCGCGCCATCCCCGAAGCCGCTGAGGCAGTGGCGAGACTCCTCGACGTGTCACACACCACTGTGGCGTTCGTGTCCGGTCGCGCGGTCGACAGCCTGCAGCGTGCCTCCCGCGCCTCAGACGGCATCCTGCTGGTCGGGTCCCACGGTGCTGAATACCGTTTCGACGGCGTCGACACCCACCCGCCGCTCAGCGACGCCGACCTGGCCCATGTCGCGACCCTCTCCGTCGCACTCGAACAGGTCAGCGAAGCCCACCCCGGAACCTGGATCGAAACGAAGCCGGCCGGGTTCGCGCTGCACACCAGGCACCTCGATGGTCACGCCGAAAACGCGGCCAATGACGCAGCGCGAGCAGCCGCTGATGCGGCCGGGGTTCCAGCCAAGGTCCGCGACGGCAAGAACGTCATCGAGTTCTCCGTACTGAGCGTCACCAAGGGGGATGCGGTGCGTCACCTGCGCGACTACACGGGGGCGACCGCCGTGCTCTACGCCGGCGACGACGTGACGGACGAAGATGCGTTCGCCGTGCTCGGCGAGGGCGACCTCTCGCTCAAGTGCGGCGAGGGGGATACGCTCGCGCGATACCGGGTTGGCAGTCCGGTCGAGGTCGCGGATGCACTGGCCCGTCTCGCCGAGCTCCGCGCAGCCACCGGCCGATGACTCTCCGGGCATGTTCGAGGTTCTAGACTCGAGGCATGTCAGAGATCGACCTGAAACCTCGCAGTAGAGCAGTCACAGACGGAATCGAAGCAACAACATCGCGCGGAATGCTCCGCGCCGTCGGCATGGGCGACGCAGACTGGGATAAGCCCCAGATCGGCATCGCGTCGAGCTGGAACGAAATCACACCGTGCAACCTGTCACTTGACCGGCTTGCGCAGGGCGCCAAGGAAGGCGTGCACTCCGGCGGGGGATATCCGCTGCAGTTCGGAACGATCTCCGTTTCCGACGGTATCTCGATGGGCCACGAGGGAATGCACTTCTCGCTCGTCTCCCGTGAGGTCATCGCCGATTCCGTCGAGACAGTCGTCATGGCCGAGCGCCTCGACGGCACAGTGCTGCTCGCCGGCTGCGACAAGTCGCTGCCGGGAATGCTCATGGCTGCGGCCAGGCTCGACCTCGCGAGCGTCTTCCTCTACGCAGGATCCATCGCTCCAGGCTGGGTGAAGCTCAGCGACGGAACCGAGAAGGACGTCACGATCATCGACGCCTTCGAAGCGGTCGGTGCCTGCAAGGCCGGCACCATGAGTGAGGAAGACCTCAAGCGCATCGAGTGCGCCATCGCTCCAGGTGAAGGTGCCTGCGGCGGAATGTACACGGCGAACACGATGGCATCCGTCGCTGAGGCACTCGGCATGAGCCTTCCGGGTTCTGCCGCGCCGCCATCGGCGGACCGCCGCCGTGACTACTTCGCGCACCGTTCGGGCGAGGCCGTCGTCAACATGCTCCGGCTCGGAATCACCGCCCGCGACATCCTGACCAAGAAGGCATTCGAGAACGCGATCGCCGTTGCCATGGCTTTCGGCGGATCGACCAACGTCGTCCTGCACCTGCTCGCCATTGCGCGTGAGGCCGAAGTAGACCTCACACTCGACGACTTCAACCGCATCGGCGACAAGGTGCCGCACATCGGTGACCTCAAGCCATTCGGCAAGTACGTCATGAACGATGTCGACCGTCACGGCGGAGTTCCCGTTGTGATGAAGGCACTGCTCGATGCCGGGCTGCTCCATGGCGACGCGCTCACGGTGACGGGCAAGACCCTCGCCGAGAACCTCGCCGAGCTCAACCCCATGCCGCTCGACGGTGAAGTCATCCGCACACTCGACAACCCGATCCACGCGACGGGTGGCATCACCGTGCTGCACGGTTCGTTCGCGCCGGAGGGAGCCGTTGTGAAGACCGCTGGCTTCGACGCCGACGTCTTCGAGGGTCCCGCTCGCGTCTTCGAACGTGAGCGCGGCGCGATGGACGCACTGACCAACGGGGAGATCTCCGCCGGGGACGTCATCGTCATCAGGTACGAGGGGCCGAAGGGTGGACCAGGCATGCGCGAGATGCTCGCCATCACCGCCGCCATCAAGGGCGCGGGGCTCGGAAAAGATGTACTACTATTGACCGACGGTCGATTCTCAGGCGGCACAACCGGCCTCTGCATCGGCCACATAGCACCCGAAGCAGTGGACGCTGGTCCCATTGCCTTCGTGCGCGATGGTGATCTGATACGGGTCGATATCGCAGCTCGGTCGCTCGACCTACTTGTCGACGAACAAGAGCTGGCAGCCCGCCGCAACGGCTGGGCACCGCTTCCCCCGCGCTATACCCGTGGCGTCCTCGCAAAGTACTCCAAGCTCGTGCACTCCGCCGCTGAAGGCGCGATCACCGGGTAACAGGACGTCCTCTTCAGATCTCCACTCTCACAAGGGAACCCATACGATGCCTGCGGATTCTTCTCCCGCCATATCGCCATCCAGCCTCAAGGCTGCCAAAACCACCGACGCCGCGGCGCCAGAGCTCCTGACCGGGGCCCAGGCCGTCGTCCGGACGCTCGAGCTGATCGGGATCACCGACGTCTTCGGGCTGCCCGGCGGTGCCATTCTTCCGGTCTATGACCCGCTCATGGACACGGAGAAGATCCGTCACATCCTCGTGCGTCACGAGCAGGGCGCCGGACACGCAGCCGAGGGTTACGCCGCGGCGAGCGGGAAAGTCGGCGTAGCCATCGCCACCTCCGGGCCCGGCGCGACCAACCTCGTCACCGCCATCATGGATGCCCACATGGATTCGGTGCCGCTTCTCGCGATCACCGGCCAGGTGTTCTCCACCCTGATGGGAACCGACGCGTTCCAGGAGGCCGACATTGTCGGCATCACCATGCCGATCACGAAGCACTCCTTCCTGGTCACGGATGCCGCCGACATCCCCGCGACAATCGCGGCGGCGTACCACATCGCGTCGACCGGACGCCCGGGACCGGTGCTCGTCGACATCACCAAGGATGCGCAACAGGACACCGTCCCGTTCATCTGGCCGCCGAAGATCGATCTCCCCGGTTACCGCCCGGTGACGAAGGCGCACGGCAAGCAGATCCTGGCCGCCGCCCAGCTGATGGTGGAGGCGAAGAAACCGGTTCTCTATGTCGGTGGCGGTGTCATCAGGGCACACGCTTCGGCCGAACTGCTCGAGCTGGCTGAGCTCAGCGGTGCTCCCGTTGTGACGACGCTGATGGCGCGTGGTGCCTTCCCGGATTCCCACCCGCAGCACCTCGGCATGCCGGGGATGCACGGGACGGTCCCTGCGGTGCTTGCGCTGCAGGAGTCAGACCTGATCGTCGCACTCGGCGCGAGGTTCGACGACCGGGTGACCGGTAAGACGGCGCTCTTCGCACCGAACGCCAAAGTTGTTCACGTCGACGTCGACCCGGCGGAGATCTCCAAGATCCGCACGGCAGACGTCCCCATCGTCGGCGATGCCAAGGATGTCATCGCCGATCTCACCGCGGCCATCACCTCGGCCCGTCGGGACACCGTCCCGGACATCGAGGTCTGGTGGACCTACCTCAATGGGCTCCGCGAGGAGTTCCCGCTCGGATTCACCACCCCGAGCGACGGCCTGCTCGCACCGCAGCACGTCATCTCGCGGATCGGCGAACTCACCGGACCCGAGGGAATCTTCGCGTCCGGCGTCGGCCAGCACCAGATGTGGGCAGCCCAGTTCATCAAGTACGAGCGGCCCAACTCCTGGCTCAACTCGGGTGGCGCTGGAACCATGGGTTACTCGGTCCCGGCGGCCATGGGCGCCAAGGTTGCCGAGCCTGACCGAACGGTCTGGGCGATCGACGGTGACGGATGCTTCCAGATGACCAATCAGGAACTAGCCACCTGTGCGATCAACAAGATCCCGATCAAGGTCGCGATCATCAACAACTCGTCGCTCGGAATGGTTCGCCAGTGGCAGACGCTGTTCTACGACGGCCGTTACTCGAACACCGACCTCAACACGGGCCACGACACCATCCGGGTTCCGGACTTCGTGAAGCTTGCTGAGGCATACGGATGCCTCGGCATCCGCGTGACATCGATGGATGAGGTGGACGCCGCCATTCAGCTGGCGCTCGAGACCAACGACCGGCCCGTCGTCATCGACTTCGTCGTGAGCGCAGACGCTATGGTGTGGCCGATGGTTCCCCAGGGTGTCAGCAACAGCTATGTGCAGTACGCCAGGGACCACAGCCCGTCGTTCGATGAGGAGGTCTAGAGATGACTACCCACGTTCTGAGTCTGCTCGTCGAAGACAAGCCAGGTCTGCTCACCCGTGTCGCCGGCCTCTTTGCTCGCCGCGGATTCAACATCGAGTCCCTCGCCGTCGGAAAGAGTGAAGTTCCCGGCCTGAGCCGCATCACCGTCGTCGTCACTGTCGAAGGCCTGCCGCTCGAGCAGATCACCAAACAGCTTAACAAGCTCGTCAACGTGATCAAGATCGTCGAACTCGATCCCGCGCAGTCTGTACAGCGCGAGCACCTCCTCATCAAGGTGCGCGTCGACAACACGACCCGCTCGCAGGTGCTCGAGGCCGTCAACCTGTTCCGCGCCCGCGTCGTCGACGTTGCAACGGACGCCCTCGTCATCGAGGTCACGGGAGACTCGGGCAAGACCAACGCGCTGCTGAGGGTCCTCGAACCTTTCGGCATCAAGGAACTCGCGCAGTCCGGGCAGCTTGCGATCGGCCGCGGGTCCAAGTCGATCACCGAACGCGTATTCAAGAACTAACGAGCGTGACGTCGCACTCTGCGACACAACGCACCGCACCAACCTCAACAACAAGGAGATAAACAAGTGGCTGAGATTTTCTACGACGCTGACGCCGACCTCTCGATCATCCAGGGCAAGAAGGTTGCCGTCGTCGGTTACGGCTCACAGGGGCACGCACACGCGCTGAACCTCCGTGACTCGGGTGTCGACGTCGTCATCGGGCTCAAGGAAGGGTCGAAGTCGATCGCAAAGGCCGAGGAGCAGGGCTTCGTCGTCAAGAGTGTTTCGGATGCTGCCGCCTGGGCAGACGTCATCGTCATCCTCGCTCCCGACCAGTTCCAGCGCACGATCTACGCTGAGTCCATCAAGGACCAGCTCGCCGAGGGCAAGGCTCTCGTCTTCGGTCACGGCTTCAACATCCGTTTCGGATACATCGAAGCACCCGAGGGTGTTGACGTGATCATGGTCGCCCCGAAGGGACCAGGACACACCGTCCGCCGCGAGTACGAGGCAGGCCGTGGCGTTCCCGTCATCGTCGCCGTTGAAAAGGACGCGACGGGCAATGCCTGGCCGCTCACCCTGAGCTACGCCAAGGCGATCGGCGGCCTCCGCGCCGGCGGCATCAAGACCACGTTCACCGAAGAGACCGAGACCGACCTGTTCGGTGAGCAGGCTGTCCTCTGCGGTGGCGCGTCGCAGCTCGTCCAGTACGGCTTCGAGGTCCTTACCGAGGCTGGCTACCAGCCGCAGGTTGCGTACTTCGAGGTTCTGCACGAGCTCAAGCTCATCGTCGACCTCATGTGGGAGGGCGGCATCGCCAAGCAGCGCTGGAGCGTCTCAGACACCGCTGAGTACGGCGACTACGTTTCAGGCCCCCGCGTCATCGACCCGAGCGTCAAGGAGAACATGAAGGCCGTTCTCGCCGACATTCAGTCCGGAGCGTTCGCGAAGCGCTTCATCGACGACCAGGACGCAGGAGCCCCCGAGTTCCTCGAACTGCGTGCCAAGGGTGAGGCGCACCCGATCGAGGAGACCGGCCGCGAGCTGCGCAAGCTCTTCGCGTGGAACGCCTCGAACGACGACGACTACACCGACGGTTCGGTCGCCCGCTAGTCACCCTCACAGATCACCCGGTCCGTGCCCTGTCCGCTTCGGCGGCAGGGCGGGGACCGGGTGTTTGTTTGTGCAGCGGTATTCTGGATGCCATGCCCCGAGACAGTGATGATGAGGCCCTGAGCTGGGCCGGTGACGATGAGCCGGCCCTGAGTGAGCGGGCCGTGAGCGTGCCCACCGACGCTCCCGCGGCAACAACGCCGACGGACCGGGCCGTAGCGCCGGGCTGGAAGGTTGTCGGCAACCCGGGCACAACAGCCGCGTCCGGGAACGACCAGCCGCGGGGCCAGATGGGTTCTGTTGCTCTCGTCGCGCACGGGGTCATCGCCGGAATCTACCTGCTCTACAGCATCGGCTGGCTCATCGTCGTGCAGCGCGACACTGCGTCACCCTCCGACATCATCGGGGGCGCGATGTACAGCCTCGGCCTGTGGCTCGCCGTACTGGCTCCAGCTCTCTGGTTCGGCGCCACGCTCTGGCTCACGCGGACGTCGGTCACGTCACGGGCGCGCCTGATCGTGCTCGCCGTCGGCGTCGTCGTGCTCGCCCCGGTGCCGTTCCTCCTGGGAGGCGCATCATGAGCGCCGAACCGACCCAGGCTGCACCAGCGCGCAGGGCTCTTCCTCGCTGGCTGGCCACGACGCTCGCCGTTCTCTTTGGTCTCTTCTACGCCTACGACGTGTGGGAGGCCGTCGGCAACGTTGTCGGCATCAGCACACTGGCATCCGGTCTCGACACGTCGATCTCCGTGCTCGGCTGGGCAGTGCTCAGCATCGGCATCGCTGTGCCGATTGTCGTCTTCCTCATCGCGCTTCGGCTCGGTCGGGGGCGGGACATTCTGGCTCAGGTCCTCGTCTATCTCGCCGGGCTCGGCGTGGTCGCCGTGGTGTCGCTCGGGATCATCGCTCTCTTCGGCGCGGGTGAATTGCTGACGTAACGCCGCTGGCTCGTGACGTAATACCGCTGACTCGTCCAGTACAACCGCTGGCTCGTCCAGTAAAGTCGAGAGAACGAGCGCTCCGACGGCTGCAGCGCCCGACATCCCCGTTGCAAACAAAGGATTTCACCTGTGTCAAAACCGGTCGTGTTGATCGCCGAAGAACTCTCCCCAGCAACTGTTGATGCCCTCGGGCCCGACTTTGACGTTCGCACCGTCGACGGCACCGACCGCCAGGCGCTTCTCGCGGCACTTGCCGACGCCAACGCTGTGCTCGTGCGCTCGGCGACGAAAGTCGACGAGGAGGCCATCGCTGCGGCTCCGAACCTCAAGGTGATCGCCCGCGCAGGCGTCGGGCTCGACAATGTCGACATCAAGGCGGCGACCACCGCCGGCGTCATGGTCGTGAACGCGCCCACCTCGAACATCATCTCGGCGGCCGAACTCACCGTCGGTCACATCCTCAGCCTCGCCCGTCACATCCCGCAGGCTCACAATGCCCTCGCCGGTTCACAGTGGAAGCGATCGAAGTACACCGGCACCGAACTGTACGAGAAGACCATCGGCATCATCGGCCTCGGCCGAATTGGCGCCCTGATCACCGCTCGCATGCAGGCGTTCGGTACCAACGTCATCGCATACGACCCCTACGTGACGAGCGCACGGGCGCAGCAGCTCGGCGTCCAGCTCGTCACCCTCGACGAGCTGCTCGCACAGTCGGACTTCATCACGATCCACATGCCCAAGACCCCCGAAACCACCGGCATGATCGGCGCCGAGCAGTTCGCTCTGATGAAGCCGACGGCGTACATCGTCAACGTCGCCCGCGGCGGGCTCATCGACGAAGACGCGCTGTACGACGCGCTGCTCGACGGAAAGATCGCCGGCGCCGGCCTCGACGTGTTCGTCTCCGAGCCGCCGACGAACGACAAGCTCCTCTCCCTCCCGAACATCATCGTCACACCGCACCTCGGTGCGTCGACGGGCGAAGCACAGGAGAAGGCCGGTGTTTCCGTCGCCAAGTCGGTGCGCCTCGCCCTCGGCGGCGAGCTGGTGCCGGACGCCGTGAACGTCGCCGGCGGTGTCATCGACCCCTACGTCCGCCCCGGCATCCCGCTGGTCGAGAAGCTCGGGCAGATCTTTGCCGCCCTCACCACGTCGCCGCTCACGAGCATTGACGTCGAGGTGCACGGTGAGCTCAGCGAATACGACGTGAGCGTTCTCAAGCTCGCGGCTCTCAAGGGCATCTTCACCAACATCGTCAGCGAGACCGTGTCGTACGTCAACGCTCCGTTGCTGGCCGAGCAGCGTGGCATCGTTGTTCGGTTGATCACGGATGACGAGAGCAACGAATATCGCAACGTCATCACCCTGCGCGGTGCGCTGAGCGACGGTTCCCAGGTATCGGTGTCCGGTACGCTGACGGGCACGAAGCAGATCGAGAAGCTCGTCGAGATCAACGGCTACGACGTCGAGGTCCCCATCTCGAGCCACCACATCGTCATGCTCTACACCGACCGACCCGGGATCGTCGCCGTCTACGGCCAGCGTTTCGGCGAGGCAGCCATCAATATTGCGGGCATGCAGGTCGCACGCCGCGAGGCCGGGGGTCAGGCGCTCAGCGTGCTCACCGTTGACTCGCCGGTGCCGGACGAAATCCTCGAGGCCGTTCGCGCGGATATTGACGCAACAGTGCTTCGCGAGATCGACATCACGGAGTAGCGGCGCACGCACGTGGCATAAAGAAGAGGGAGGGCAACGAGTGTTGCCCTCCCTCTTCTGTGCGCCTGTCGCTTAGAGCGAGTCGTTGCGCTCCGCGGTCTCGACGCGGGTTCCGGTGGTCGGGTCAACCGCTGTGCGGTTGGTCACGACGGAACGACGCTTGCGTGTCATGAGCGCGAGGCCGACGATGAAGACCACGAGGCCGGCACCCATGAGGATGTACCCGATCAGGTCGAGGTCCACCCATGCCACCGAAACGTTCACGGCGAATGTCAGGATCGCTCCGACCGCAAACAGGAAAATTCCCAGGCCAATACTCATCGTGTGTTTCTCCTCATAATTCGGTGGATCGTGCGGTGAGATCGAGTTCGATCCGAGGTCACACTACTGGCATGTCAATCGCGGGCGCTAGGGGGAGCGAGCCGCGCCAGAACTGTGAGAAGGCCGTCGATCGCCCCGGGCGAGACGTCGGCGGGGTCCGGCGTGCCCATGCCGAGCATGGCCGAATTGAAATACAGGCCGTCGCTGACGAGCATGATGGCTCGAGCCACGGCCGGGTCGCCAATGGACTCAGTGATCACCGCGAGCCACTCGCCACGAATGGCGGTGAGCGCCTCGCTCGCGCGGGGATCGTCGGCCTGGGCAAGCCGTGACGTCGCAACGAGCGACCGGTCGAGGGCGCTTCCCGAATCGATCGATGTGCGAATGAGGTAATCGACGGGTCCGGCCGGCGCTGCCCTCATCTTTCTCACGTCGAGGCCAGTGAGCTGCTGCAGTCGCTCGACGAGGCCAGCTGAGAGAGCGTCCTTTGAACCGAAGTGGTAGAGCAAGCCGCCCTTGGACACCCCGGCCCGCGCGGCGACGGCGTCGAGCGTCGCGCCCCGTTCGCCTGCCTCGATGAGCAGGTCTTCATAGGCGACGAGAATTCGGTCGCGCGTGGAAGCAGGCTCCGGCATCCGTTTCTGCTGTCCGTTGCTGGTCATGCGATTACTGTACCGTCCAGCCGGTACACTAGTCGAGCCCCGTTTTTGAGCACCCGAAGGGAAGTGACCCCATGAGCACCACAGTTCCGGCAGTTACCGAACCGACTGACGTACGCGTCGGCGTCCGTGGCTGGGTCGCCCTCGCCGTGCTGATGCTTCCCGTGCTCCTGGTCTCCGTGGACAACACAGTGCTGAACTTTGCGCTGCCCGCGGTGTCGGAGGACCTCACGCCAACGGGGGCCCAGCTGCTGTGGATGATCGACATCTACCCGCTCGTCCTCGCGGGCCTGCTCGTCTCGATGGGCAGCCTGGGCGACAGGATCGGCCGACGGAAGCTTCTCCTCATCGGCTCGGCCGGGTTCGGCGTCGTCTCGGTCATCGCCGCGTTCGCGCCGTCCATCGAGTTGCTCATCACCGCCCGCGCCATCCTCGGGTTCTTCGGTGCAATGCTCATGCCGTCGACGCTCTCGCTGCTCCGCAACATCTTTCAGGACCGTAACCAGCGTCGGCTCGCGGTGGCCGTCTGGGCGAGTGGTTTTGCCGCCGGCAGCGCCCTCGGTCCGATCATCGGCGGTTTTCTGTTGGAACACCTCTGGTGGGGGTCCGTCTTCCTCATCGCGGTTCCTGTCCTCGCGCCGCTGCTGATTCTCTCTCCCTTCCTCGTCCCCGAGTCGCGCGACCCCAACCCTGGCCGGCTTGACGTCGTGAGTATCGGGCTCTCGCTCGCCACGATGTTTCCCCTCGTCTACGGGATCAAGCACGCTGCGACCGAGGGAATCGACCTCCTTGCTGTTCTCTGCATTCTGATCGCCGTGGCATCCGGACTCGCCTTCGTCCGCCGTCAGTTCCGGGTCCAGACCCCGATGATCGACATGGCCCTGTTCCGCATCCCGCAGTTCAGCGGTGCCATCGTGGTGAACCTGTTCAGCGTCATCGCGCTTGTCGGCGGACTGTTCTTCGTCACCCAGCACCTGCAGCTCGTGCTTGCGCTGTCGCCGCTTGCGGCAGGCTTCACTCTCGTGCCGGGACTCGTGACGATGATCGTCGCCGGACTCGTCGTCGTGCCCATCGCTGCGCGGGTGCGGCCGTCGATCGTCGTCCCCGTTGCGCTTCTCTTCTCCGCTGCCGGTTACGGCGCGATCGCGGTGACAGGGGGAGATGTCTCGGCGTTCGGGATCGGAGCGTGCTTCGTCGCCCTTGGCCTCGGCATCGGTGCAGCGGAAACGGTGTCGAACGAGCTGGTTCTCGCTCACGCGCCCGCTGCCAAGGCCGGTGCAGCGTCAGCGGTGTCCGAGACCGCGTACGAACTCGGTGCCGTTCTCGGCACCGCGATCCTCGGGACAATCCTCACCGCCAGCTACCGGAACGCTGTTGTCGTACCTGACGGGCTCACCGCCGAACAGTCGCACGCCGCGTCGGAGACCCTCGGGGGAGCCGTGTCTGTGGCGGGCGAACTGCCCGCTTCGGTCGGTGACGCGTTGCTCGAATCGGCGCGGGTCGCCTTCGACAGCGGTGTCGGCCTCACAGCCTGGGTCGGCTTCGGGCTCATCGTCGCTGCGGGAATCGTCGCACTGGTGTCGCTTCGACACGTGCCGGAGGGCGTCAAGACGGCGCAGTAGGCTGGATGGCAGTCACACCCGCCTTCTCGCACACATGGAGCGTTCATGCCAGGTCCCGTCAAGCTTGCTGTCATTCCTGGCGACGGGATCGGCCCTGAGGTCGTCGCTGAGGCGATCAAGGTACTGGATGCCGTGACGGCGGCGAGCGGGACGACGTTCGAGAAGACGTGGTTCTCGCTTGGTGCGGCCCGCTTCCTTGAGACGGGTGATGTGCTCACCGACGCAGACCTCGCGAGCATCTCAGCGCACGACGCCATCCTTCTCGGCGCCGTCGGTGGAGTGCCGGGAGACCCGCGGCTGAAGGACGCGAATATTGAACGAGGACTCCTCCTCGGGCTGCGCTTCGCCCTCGATCACTACGTCAACCTGCGGCCGACGCGCGTCTATCCCGGCGTGCCCAGCCCGCTCTCGAACCCCGGCGACGTCGACTTCATCGTCGTCAGGGAGGGAACAGAGGGGCCATACGTCGGAAACGGCGGGGCGATTCGCCGCGGTACCCCGCACGAGGTGGCCAATGAGGTATCCGTCAACACAGCGTTCGGGGTCGAGCGCGTCGTGCGCTTCGCCTTCGCGCAGGCCGCCCAGCGCCGCAACAAGCTCACCCTCGTGCACAAGACCAACGTGCTCACGTTTGCCGGCGGAATGTGGCAGCGCATCGTCAACGAGGTGGCCGCGGAGTTCCCCGGTGTGAGCGTCGATTACCTCCACGTGGATGCCGCAACGATCTTCCTCGTCACCGACCCTGCTAGATTTGACGTCATCGTCACGGACAACCTCTTCGGCGACATTCTCACCGACCTGGCCGGCGCAATCAGCGGCGGTATCGGGCTGGCGGCCTCGGGAAACATCAACCCGGATGGCGCCTTCCCGAGCATGTTCGAGCCGGTCCACGGTTCTGCCCCCGACATCGCCGGGCAGCAGAAAGCGGACCCGACCGCGGCAATCCTCAGCGTCGCGCTCCTGCTCGAGCACCTCGGCCTCACCGAAGAAGCAGCGGCGGTCACCTCGGCCGTTACCGCGGATATCGCCGGCCGTGGCTCAGGGGCGAGAACAACCTCCGAGATCGGGGATGCCATCGCGCACGCTCTCGGCGCACACTAGACACATCGCGAAACGAGCATTCGCTCACTGAAGGATTGAAGATCATGGCACTGGCATCAGAGATCGAAACCGAGTACTTCCCGCTGTCGTACGAGCAGCGGCCGAATGACAGCGTCGTTGCCGAGGTCGAGCGCGAGGTCATCCTCGCCAACCCTGGGTTCGGAAAACACTTCACCGACCACATGGTCGCCATCGACTGGACGCTCGATGAGGGCTGGCATGACGCCCGCGTCCAGCCGTACGGTCCGCTCCTGCTCGACCCAGCGGCATCCGTCCTGCACTACGCGCAGGAGATCTTCGAGGGACTCAAGGCCTACCGTCACGCCGATGGTTCGGTCTGGACCTTCCGGCCGGAGAAGAACGCCGAGCGGTTCCAGCGCTCAGCGCACCGGCTCGCGCTTCCCGAGCTTTCGACCGAGGACTTCCTCGAGTCGCTCAAGCAGTTGGTCCGTGCCGACATCAGCTGGGTGCCCGACGGTGAAGACACGAGCCTCTACCTCCGTCCGTTCATGATCGCCAACGAGTCATTCCTCGGCGTTCGGGCCGCGCAGAAGGTCAGCTACTACGTCATTGCCAGTCCGGCGGGAGCGTACTTCCCCGGCGGGGTGAAGCCGGTGTCGATCTGGCTGTCCACCACGTACAGCCGCGCCAGCCGTGGTGGAACGGGTGCCGCCAAGTGCGGCGGCAACTACGCAGCGTCGCTGCTCCCGCAGCAGGAAGCCGCGGAGAACGGCTGCGCCCAGGTGCTCTTCCTCGATTCCGAGTCGGGAAACCGCATCGAGGAACTCGGCGGCATGAACATCTTCTTCGTCCACAAGGACAAGAAAGTGGTCACGCCGGAGCTGACCGGAAGCATCCTCGAGGGCGTCACCCGCGACAGCATCATCCAGCTGGCACGTGACAGGGGCTTCGAGGTCGAGGAGCGGGCGGTGACGATCGACGAGTGGCGTGACGGCGTCGAGTCCGGTGACATCACCGAGGTGTTCGCCTGCGGCACGGCAGCCGTCATCACCCCGATCGGTGAGCTCAAGGGTCCCGACTTCTCCCTCGGCAGCCCCGACGCCGAACCGGGCGAACTGACCATGAGCATCCGTGACGAACTGACCGACATCCAGCACGGGCGCCGCGAAGACGTTCACGGCTGGCTGTACCGGCTCGACGCTTAACCCAACCTAAGGACCTCTGTGAAAATCGCACGCTTCAGCCACGACGGCGCCATCAGCTTCGGAATCCTCGACGAGAGTGACTTCGTCGTTCTCGCCGGTGACCCGATGTTCCAGGGCTTCGAGACCACGGGGGAGCGGGTGCCGCTCGCCGACGCCGTGCTGCTGGCACCGGTCATCCCTCGGTCGAAGGTGGTCTGCGTCGGGAAGAACTATGCCGACCACGCGAAGGAGATGGGTGGGGATGCTCCTGCTGAGCCGCTGCTCTTCCTCAAGCCGAACACCTCGGTGATCGGGCCAAGCGACCGCATTATTCTTCCCTCACTGTCGCAGCAGGTGGAGCACGAGGGCGAGCTCGCCGTCATCATCGGTTCTGTGGCGAAGAACGTTCGTGCCGAAGACGCCGACAGTGTGATCTTCGGGTACACCATCGGCAACGACGTCACGGCCCGTGACCTCCAGCGCACCGACGGCCAGTGGACGCGGGCCAAGGGCTTTGACACCTTCTGCCCGCTCGGTCCAATCGTCGAGACCGAGTTTGACCTGAAGAGCGCGACGCTCGAGACCCGGGTCAACGGCGACGTTCGCCAGCACGCGCCGCTGTCAGACATGATCCACTCGGTCGCCGAGATCATCGCGTACGCTTCTGCGGTGTTCACCCTGCTGCCGGGTGACGTCATCCTCACCGGAACACCGGCCGGGGTCGGACCCATCGTCTCGGGCGACGTCGTCGAGGTCGAGGTCAGCGGGCTTGGCATCCTGAGGAACTCCGCCGTCTAAGCCGCAGAGGGGCGTGAGAGCGCGAGCGGCTAGGATTGTGCTCGATGTCAAGCGCAACTACACCCCAGTTTTCCACCGCCACCGGCACCGACGTTCGCGTTCGGTTCTGCCCCTCTCCGACGGGGACGCCCCACGTGGGCCTCATCCGTACTGCCCTCTTCAACTGGGCATACGCGAGGCACACCGGCGGCAAGCTCATCTTCCGGATCGAAGACACGGATGCCGCGAGGGACAGCGAAGAGAGCTACCAGCAGATCATCGACGCCCTCACCTGGCTGAAGCTCGACTGGGACGAGGGCGAGGGTGTCGGCGGAGACCAGGGACCATACCGCCAGTCGCAGCGCGCCGACATCTACACCGGCGTCATCGAGCGACTCAAGGAAGCCGGTCACGTCTACGAGAGCTTCTCGAACGCTGAGGAGATCGACGAGCGCAACGCTGCCGCCGGCCGGCCGAAGCAGTTCGGCTACGACAACTTCGACCGCGACCTGACCGAGGAGCAGAAGGCGGCCTTCCGGGCCGAGGGCCGTTCGCCAGCGCTGCGCCTGAAGGTGCCGGACACCGACCTCAGCTTCGACGACCTCGTCCGCGGCGAGATCACCTTCCCTGCCGGATCGTTCACCGACTTCGTCGTGGTGCGGCCCAACGGGCAGCCGCTGTACCCGTTCGTGAACCCCGTCGATGACGCGCTCATGGGCATCACCCACGTACTCCGCGGCGAAGACCTGCTGCCGTCGACACCGCGGCAGATCGCGCTGTACCACGCACTCATCGACATTGGGCTGACCACGTTCGTTCCCCGTTTCGGCCACCTGCCCTACGTCATGGGCGATGGCAACAAGAAGCTCTCGAAGCGTGACCCAGAGTCGAACCTGTTCCACCACCGGGACCGCGGCTTCATCCCCGAGGGACTCGTCAACTACCTCGCCCTCCTCGGCTGGGGCCTGTCGGCCGACCGCGACGTCTTCTCGCTCGACGAGATGGTTGCGGCCTTCGACGTGGTCAACGTCAACCCGAGCCCGGCCCGGTTCGACCTCAAGAAGGCCGAGTCGATCAACGGCGACCACATCCGCCTCCTTGCCGCCGATGACTTTGCGGAGCGCACGATCCCGTACCTCGTTCGTGACGGCATCCTGAGCGAACCGCTCACTGAGAGGCAGCGTGCGATCCTCGCTGAGGCCGCGCCGCTCGTCCAGGAGCGCATCGCGCTGCTCGGCGAGGCACCAGGCATGCTCGGATTCCTCTTCACGGATGCCACGGGCATCGAGTATCAGGATGACGCGCTGAAGAGCCTTCCGAAGAATGCCGTCGAGGTGCTCGACGCTGCTCTCGCAGCCCTGGGCGACGTCGATGATGCCGTCTGGAAGGCGGAAAGCATTCAGGGTGCGCTTGCCGCGTCGCTCATCGACGGACTCGGGCTCAAGCCACGGATCGCGTACGGGCCGCTTCGCGTCGCGGTGTCCGGCCGCCGGGTCTCCCCGCCGCTGTTTGAATCCATGGAGATCCTCGGAAAGGCCGACTCTCTGGCGCGCCTGGAGCGGCTGAAAGCGTTCCTCGAGTCGTGAGCGACACGTTCGACGTCGTCGTGATCGGGGGAGGGCCCGCCGGGCTCTCCGCCGCGCTGAACCTCGTGCGGGCCAGGCAGCGAGTGCTGCTGCTCGATGGCAACCGGCCGAGAAACGCCGCGACGTTGAACTCGCACGGCTTCCTGACCCGCGACGGTGTCTCGCCGCTTGAGCTGCGGAAGCTCGGTCGTGAGGAAGTGGCCGGGTACGACAACGCCGAGGTGCAATTCGGCACCGTCACCGAGGTCAGCGCCGACGACGCGGGATTCCGGGTGAAGGCAGACGGCATCCGCGGGTCGGCGGATCGCGATGTGCGGGCCCGGCGGGTCCTCGTCGCGACCGGGCTCACCGAAACGCTGCCGTCGATCGGCAACATCCGTGCGTACTACGGGACTGCGCTGCACAGCTGCTACGAGTGCGACGGTTTCGAGAAGGCGGGGGAGCCGCTGGCCATTGTCGGCGAGAGTGATGACCTGGCCCAGCAGGCGCTGCTCGCTACAGTGTGGTCACGCGACGTCATGGTCTTCACGAACGGGGTCGGAGCTGTAACGGATGCCGATGAGCGCATGCTGGCGGAACGGAACATTCCCGTCGAGCGTCGTGAGGTTGCCGAGTTCGTGGGCGAGCGCGGTGTCCTCACCGGACTGAGGCTGACCGACGGAACCGTCGTCGAACGAACCGCAGGATTTATTCGTCCGCTCTGGCACGCGACCCACTCATACCTGAGCGGCCTCCAGCCGCTCACTGACGAGCTCGGGCTGCTGCTCGTGGACGCGGGTGGGCGAACGAGTGTTACTGGCTTATATGCCGCTGGAGACATCACCCCGCCGGGGCCGGAGCAACTTATCGTTGCCGCTGGTGCCGGTGCGCAGGTCTCGGCGGCCATTGTTCGCGACTCAATTTGAGAGTGGGTCGCGGTTAGGCTACAGTTGACTCTCGGCCGGGGGTAACACTTTTGGCCATTGGGGTATGGTGTAATTGGCAACACGGATGATTCTGGTTCATTTGTTCTTGGTTCGAGTCCAGGTACCCCAGCAGTAAAAACCCTCGCTTCGGCGGGGGTTTTTTGTTGCCGTGATGGCGTCATTTCAGTCCGATTCGCGCTGGCTAGCGGTTGCGCGGTACTCAGCGCCCCGCAATAAGGCGGAGTGCGACCCCAGGTTCTGGGCACATGGTCAAGGTCAGCGCAAAAATCGCCCCGGTCGTACACGCGAGGATGACGCACCTGTGTGCGAGCATGGATGCGTGGTCGTACGGTATGTGAGTGATCTTGCGAGAGCCAACTGGAGCACGCTGATTTCCAGCGCCGCGGGACTCGCATCGGCGGCATTTTTCGTGAGCACTCGTGGTGGCAGCGATGAGCTCGAGACGTCGACGGTGCTGATGGCGGCTTACCTTGCGGCATGGCCGGCTTTCGTCGCGATTTATCTCGTGTGGACGCATGTTGTCTATGCCCAACGCGGCCCCCGCGCTCTTGCCGTGGTGGCACGACAGGAGTCCCGGTCCCTGCGACGCGTATCGGTGCGCATCTTCGGCTACGGCGGTGCGTCAAACTGGGCACTCCTGGGCGCTCTGGTCGCCGTTGCGCTGACGATCGTCGTCGCACAGAACCCGGCGTTCCAGGGCGATTGGGTCTTCATTCTGCTCGGGCTGCTCACGGTGGCGAGTTCGTGGGCTCTCATGGTGTACTCCTTTGCGCTGGAGTACCTGCGTCTGGCATTGGTGGAAGACGAGGACGGGGCCCTCATCGAGGTGAACGTCGACGGCGATCCGCAGTTCACCGATTACCTGACACTAGCCATTCTTCTTTCCACCATGGCAGCGACGGTATCAGCGAACATCCGCTCGCGACGCGCATGGACGCTCGTCCGAGTGAACGTCCTCTTCGCTTTCACCTTCAACACGGTGATTGTCGCGATGATGGTGTCATTGCTGTTCGGCGGCGCTCTCGGCTAATTCTCCGCACTCGCGAGACGAAAGGTCCACCGGCTCACCGCGATGGGTGGAGAATCGTCGCTCGTGGGTCATCCCGCTGACCGCCTCAGGGCGGCTGTCACGGTTTGTAGATTCTCAGTTCGTCCGCGGAGAAGTAGTTCTGCGCCTGAGGGGTGACCATTACCAGGTACTTTTCGCGCTTCTCGTCGATCCAGATGACGGTTCCGACGTTGCCGGTCATCACGGATCCGGTGGCCTGAACGGTGTCCCCGATCTTGAATTCGTTCTGACAGCGGAGAGCAGCAGTGGGGCAGTCAAGGCAGTAGCGTTGTTCACCGCGTGAACCATGACACCCGGCCAGACGGATTGCGTTTTACGGAAGAGCAGGCAGTGACGATGCCGACGACGAATGCGACGGGCAGAACGGGGGTCACGCCGTGTGCGACCGCGAATATCGCAGGGCTGACGAGCACGCGGAGCCAGGCTCCATATCGCTGAAGGGCGTTTGTTCTTGGTTCGAGTCCAGGTACCCCAGCAGTAAAAACCCTCGCTTCGGCGGGGGTTTTTGTTGCCGTGATTCGCGTTTCGGCGACGTTTCTGCCACGGCGCTGTGATCAACCACGCACATGCCTCCGGCACGCGCTCCGCGAATCCACCTGTGACGTCAGTGTGCCTGGTCCAGGTAGGTGAGTACGGCGAGTACTCGGCGGTGGCTGGTGTTTTCGCTGCCGAGGTCCATCTTGGCGAGTATTCGGTGCACGTGCTTTTCAACAGTGCCTTCGGAGAGATACAGGGCCTTACTGATGCCGAGATTCGATCGACCTTCCGCCATGAGTACGAGCACTTCTCGTTCTCTGGGGGTAAGTAGGTCGAGAGGGTTACGAGTCCGGCGAGCACGCACAAGCTCTTCTACGAGCGCCGGGTCGATGACAGATTCGCCGGCCACGACCCGGGCAAGTGACGCGATGAAGGTGTCGATCTCGGTGATCCGTTGCTTAAGCAGATACCCGATGCCGGAACCGCTCGTGAGGAGGTCAATGGCGTGCTCCACCTCGACGTAGGACGACAGGACCAGTATCCGGACAGCTGGACAAACCGCCCTCACGGATTTCGCGGCAACGAGTCCCTCTATCGTGTTGGTCGGTGGCATCCGGATGTCAATGATGAGCAGGTCAGGCTGGAGCACACGCACCACATCCAGAACCGCGACGGTGTCGGAGGCCTGGGCAATGACGTCCAGCCCCGTGCGAGCGAGAAGGCTCGCTAGGCCTTCCCTAAGCAGCACGTCGTCATCGACGATTACCACTCGACTTCCCATGCGCTCCGCCCCCTATCGCGGACTCAGCTTTTACTGCATTCTTGGTCTTGAATCTTCCCAGATTAGCCAACGGGACGCGGTCGGAGTCACGGTGATGGGCGAACCTCGTGTGAATGGCATCGACGGCGAACTGGCTGCGTTGCGCGCAGCTGCCGCTCTTGTAGCGGAGGGGGCTTCGCCTCGGGTGGTTCTGGAGACAGCGGCCCACCATGTGGCGGACACGGTTGACGCGGATTTTGTCGAAATCTTGCGCGTTGACAGTCGAGATCGGACTGCGGTGTTCGCAGCTTGGGCTGCGCGGGATGCGAAGATCATCGATCTCGATCACTGGTTACTCGATGATGATCACCTGGCCCGGGAGGTGATTCGCACCCAAAAGCCCGTACGTCAGGATTTTGCTCCTGACCCCACGGCAGCGGATGTGAACGTGGCCGGAAGAGGGCTCGGCATTACGTCATCTGTCGGGGTTCCGATTGTGCTCGGCGGCAAAATGTGGGGGGCGATATTCGTTCACTCGGTCGGCCGTGTCATGCTGCCAGCTGACACGGAAGAGCGGCTGAGCGGTTTTGACGAGCTGATCGGTTCCGTGCTCGCGAACAGCCGAACTCAGGAGGAGATGGAACAACTCATCGCTGAACAAGCAGCTCTGTTGCGGGTCGCCGATTTAGTCGCCAGGGAAAGTGCGGCTGACGATCTGTTTCACGCGGTCGCAGAGCAGCTTGGTCGAGTGACTCACGTGTCGGGCACGCACGTGCTGCGATTCGACGACGAGGACATGGTGACGTCTGTGGGCAGCTGGGGCACAGTGGACGGCGGCATCACAGTCGGGAGGCAACTCAGTACCCTCGGCAACAGCGTCACCGGCCAAGTCCGTGCCACAGGCTTGCCAGCGCGGGTGGAAGATGACGGTTCCATCGAAGGTCAACTCGGCGGCCTCCAACGCGCTGTGGGACTGCGTTGTGCGGTTGGAGCACCGATCCGTGCTGCCGGGCGCCTGTGGGGCGCGTTGGTGGTGGGGTCAGTCACCGGGACGCCGCTACCAGCCGAGACCGAGGCGCGAATGGTCAAGTTCGCTGACCTGGTCGGGGTGGCTCTCTCCAACCTGGACGCGCGCAACTCTCGGCAAGTTCTCGCTGACGAACAGGAGGCGCTGCGACGCGTGGCTACGGTTGTCGCGCGTGAGGAATGGAACGTAACCCTCCCCACAATCGTCCGCGAACTCGCGCTCCTGCACCGTGTTGAGGGGGCCGTTATCATCCGTTACGAGAACGACGAATTCGGGACGATCGTAGCCGCCTGGGGAGAGCCAGACCTGGACAGATTCATCGGCCAAACGCTCCCCTTTGGCGGCGATAATCCTGGCGACTACGTTTACCGCACACATCGCCCCGCCCGACAACATGGCTTCGAAGGAGGTGAGGGCCTCTTCGCACAGCTCTCTGTTCGCATGGGAATCACCGAGACACTTGCCGGACCGGTGTTTGTGGAGAACCGGCTCTGGGGGGCCATCGTCGTGGTCTCCATGGCTCCGGGTCGACTGCCGCCCGAGACCGAGGCGCGACTCGGGCAATTCGCGGAACTTATCGCGACGGCAATCGGAAACATGAAGTCCCGGCTGGAGCTCATCGAATCCCGCGCCCGCATCGTTCAAACCGCCGACCAAACACGACGTCGATTCGAGAGAGACCTCCACGACGGCATCCAACAGCGCCTCGTCT
The DNA here is from genome assembly GCF_056898615.1 of Mycetocola sp. Y442. Taxonomy (NCBI): domain Bacteria; kingdom Bacillati; phylum Actinomycetota; class Actinomycetes; order Micrococcales; family Microbacteriaceae; genus Mycetocola; species Mycetocola sp. Y442. Next base: position 836,756 of record NZ_JBXHBV010000001.1, on the reverse strand, counting down.
CGATCTCGATGGACCTGCGAACCGTCGAACAGCAGCTTTCTGCTGACGCGGATGCCCGCTCACGCGTGGCGGAGATCACAGACAGCCTTGTCGCAGCACTCGACGGACTCCGCGAGCTGTCCCGCGGGATTCACCCGGCAATCCTGTCAGAGGGCGGCCTTGTGCCAGCGGCTCGTTCCCTCGCCCGGCGATCCACCATCCCGGTCATGCTCAACCTGCCGAAGCCCGCACGGCATCCGGACAGCGTGGAAGTCGCCGCGTACTACGTCATGTCGGAAGCGCTCGCCAATACGGCAAAGTACGCGCAGGCGTCTACCGCTGAAATTTCGATCACCCCGACCGAAGATGTACTCATTGTCACCGTCGCCGACGACGGAATCGGCGGCGCAGACATGACCAGGGGTTCGGGCCTGATCGGGCTAGAGGACCGCGTGGAGGCCCTTGGCGGATCGCTAACGGTTCAGAGCCCGCCACGGGGTGGAACCACGATCACGGCCAGGCTGCCTTTGATCTTTGTTTAACCCCCGCCAGCAGGGGGCCACACACCCCGGAAATCATCGCCCTGGGAGGGGCGCTGGCATGGGCGACCCCGCGCTTCAAACCCGGGACCATGGGTGTTACCGGGCGAGGAAGTTCCTGGCGGGATCACTCCTCCTCGGGATCAACAACGATCCCCGACATCCAGGAGGAAGCACCATGTCCATCACCGAAACCGCCCGCGATAAGCCGACCGTCGTTCTCGTGCACGGCGCCTTCGCCGAATCATCGAGCTGGAACGGGGTGATCTCTGGGCTTCTCGCCGAGGGGTACCCGACAATCGCGGTCGCCAACCCGCTCCGAGGAGTCACGTTCGATTCCGAGTATCTCCGCGCTCTCCTGGTCGACGTCACGGGCGATATCGTGCTCGTAGGACATTCCTACGGCGGTATGGTCATCAGTGGCGGCGGCACCGACAACCCGAACGTCAAGGCGCTCGTCTTCGCTGGCGCATTCGCACCGGAAGAGGGCGAGACACCCGGCGATCTGGCCGGCAAGATGCCCGGCTCGACGCTGGGGGAGACCCTCACCAAGGTCGAGCAGCCCGACGGTGACAACGACCTCTACATCATGCAGTCCCGGTACCACGCACAGTTTGCAGCTGACTCTCCGGCCGACGTCGCCAGCGTCATGGCCGTCACGCAGCGCCCGATCCTCGAATCGGCGTTCGGGCAGAAGGCTGGAAAGGCCGCGTGGAAGACGATCCCGTCGTGGTTCCTGTTCGGATCAAAGGATTTCAACATCCCTGCAGCCGTGCACCGGTTCATGGCAGAGCGCGCGGAATCGCGCAAGACGGTCGAGCTTCCCGAAGGGTCGCACACCGTCGCAATTCCCGAAGCTGCCAAGCTCGTCGACCTGATCAGGGAAGCGGCAGACGCAACCTGCGGCGGCAACTGACCCTTGTGGACACCGGCACCGACAGCGAATGATCATGGACTACATCCGGCGCGGAGCCTCACCCGCTGCTCCCTACGTATCAGCCGTTGTGGCAGAAGGCCGGTTCGTGTTCGTCTCCGGACAGAGGCCCACGCGACGCGGGGAGTTAGTCACCGGGACCATCGCAGAACAGACCGAGCTGGTGATGGCAAACCTCTCGGCGATCCTCGACGCTGCCGGTGCCACGCTTGCCGACGTTGTCAAGTGCGGCGTGTTCCTGGCCGACCTCGCTGACCTCCCCGAATTCAACGAAGCATACGTCCGCCTATTCGGATCCCGAACCCCGGCCAGGACAGCGGTAGGAGCAAACCTCCCCGGATACGGCGTAGAAATCGATTGCATCGCCGCGATCAGCTGACCATTCCCGCACCCCACACCCCGTCCGCTCGCCAGCTCGAGCACACCAATAAGGAGAAATAACGATGAGTTACATAACCACGGAAGATGGAACGCAGATCTATTACAAGGACTGGGGCGAGGGCCCCGTCATCACCTTCTCCCACGGCTGGCCGCTCAGCGCCGACGCCTGGGACGGGCAGCTGCACTTCCTCGCAGAGCAGGGGTACCGGGTCATCGCCCATGACCGGCGCGGACACGGCCGATCCAGTCAGCCCACCAACAACAACGATATGAATGGCTACGCTGATGACCTCGCCGCCGTCATTGATGCGCTCGGAGTCACGGACGTGGTCGCCGTCGGTCATTCCACCGGCGGGGGTGAAGTCGCGCGCTACATCGGCCGGCATGGCACAAGCAAGGTTGCCAAAGCGATCCTCGTGTCCGCCGTCCCTCCGATCATGGTGCAGTCGGACGCGAACCCCGAGGGTCTGCCGATCAGCGCATTCGACGAACTCCGAACGAACCTCGTGAAGGACCGCTCCCAGTTCTATACGGACCTGGCCACTCCTTTCTACGGCGCCAACCGGGAAGGCTCGAACGTCTCCGAGGGTGTGTTGCGGCAGTTCTGGCTGTGGAGCATGCAGTCCGGCCTGCGCAACGCGTACGCGAGCATCAAGGCCTTCTCGGAGACCGATTTCACCGAAGATCTGAAGGTATTCGACGTTCCGACGCTGGTGTTGCACGGAGATGACGACCAGATCGTCCCGGTGAAGGACTCCGCCCACAAGTCCGCCCAGCTGATCAAGGGGGCGAAGGAGATCTACTACCCCGGCGCCCCGCACGGGCTCATGGACACCCACACCGACCGCTTCAACGCGGACCTGCTCGAGTTCATCAGGAGCTGAGAACCAAGCCAACGAACGCCATGTCGTCTCACCGACACGGCGGGAAGGAGGCGTCATGTTCGAGAGATTTGAACAGAAGTACGTGAAGACGGAGCGCGGAAAGATCTTCGCCCGCGTCGGTGGCAGCGGCTCACCGGTTCTGCTCCTGCACGGATATCCGCAAACCCACATCATGTGGCATACGGTGGTCGATGCCCTGGCCGGTGAGCACACGGTCATCGCCGCAGACCTGCCCGGATATGGCTCCTCCTTCCACCCACCCCTGACTGGCGATCACTCCGCCTACTCCAAACGACAGATCAGCAACGACCTCGTCCAGATGATGCGGTCGCTCGGACACGACGAGTTCGCGGTCGCAGGTCACGATCGCGGTGGTCGTGTTGCCTACCGGATGGCGATTGACCACCCGGAACGCGTCACCGCCATCGCCGTACTCGACGTGGTACCCACGGCGGAGGTGTGGCGGAGGGCAGACGCCGAGTTTGCCCTCACCTACTGGCACTGGGTATTCCTCGCTCAACCGGCACCGCTGCCCGAAGCCCTCATCAACTCCAACCCATCCGCATTCTTCGACCTGCATGTGCGCGCGCTCGGTCTCGGTCGCAAAACCGAGCAATACCCACCGGAGCTAATGGCGATCTACCGCGCCCTGCTGGACGACTCCAGTGTGGTGGAGGGGATCTGCGAGGACTACCGGGCCGGGGCAAGTCTCGACCGCATGCACGACGAAGCCGATCTCAGCGCCGGCAATGGCATCCGGTGCCCCGTCCTCGTCCTCTGGAGCGCCACAGGTGCGCTGCCGAAGTTGTACGGCGACGTCCTCGCTGTGTGGCGGCCATGGGCCGATGACCTCCGTGGACGAGGACTGGCCGCCAGTCACTTCCTCGTCGAGGACGAACCCGAACTGGTGGCACATGAGCTCAACGCGTTGCTCCTCAACGAGTCGCGGAATTTCTCTCCCCGCCAACAAAAGGAATCAATCATGACCGACCGGACCGCCTCTGCAGACAACGCCAATCCCCGGGACACAGACGAGCTGCGGGGCGTGCTCAAACGTACCGAGATCCAGCACGTCCCCTCCTCGATCCCCGGCCGTGACATCGTGCAGGTTCTGACCGAGATCCCGGTGAATGTTTCCTCAGGCTGGCACCACCACCCTGGCGAAGAGGTCGGCTACATCGTCGCCGGCAAGGTGCAGATGGAGCGGGAAGACCACACCACCCAGATCCTCAACACCGGCGACGGATTCCTCATACCGCCCGGGGTGTCCCACAACGCAACCGACCTGGGACCCGACACCGGTCGGATGCTCTCTACCTACATCGTGGAAAAGGGTCAGCCCATCGCCACGCTCGAAACCTGATCATGTTCAACGGGCTGGCCATTGCGCCCTCTGTTGCCGCTGTGCCGTCCGTAGGGTCCGGCTTCAGCTAGCCGACAGGATCCATTGGTTCCGTGTCGTTTCCGCTCGCCGGCTCCTCCACGGAGTCCGGGGTCAGCGTACGGACTACGCGGGCCGGCGACCCGACCACGACGGCGTTGACCGGGACGTCTTTGGTCACAACTGAAGCCGCCGCGACGACGGAGTTGTCACCTATCGTCACGCCGGGAAGGATGGTTGCGTTCGATCCAATCCACACGTTACGGCCGATGATTATGGGCGCGGGATGGACGTCAGCGCGCCGGGAGGGGCTCATATCGTGGTTCAGCGTTGCGAGAACCACGTTGTGCCCGATTAAACTGTCGTCGCCGATCGTCACGCCACCCTGGTCCTGGAACTTGCACCCCGAGTTGATGAAGATCCGTTTCCCGAGAACGATGTTCTTTCCGAAGTCCGCGTACAGCGGCGGAAACACCGTCACCGAGTCGTCAACGTCGCGTCCGGTCAATTGCGCGAGGAGTTGTCGCACCCGCCCGGGTTCGTGATACCCGTTGTTCATCTCTGCGGTGATCTTCAGGGCATCCTGGCTGACCTCGAGCATGACGCTGTGCAGCGGCGACCCTCCTTCGATCGTGCGTGCCGCGTTGAGCGCTGCGAGCAGATCGTTCAGTTGCATATTTGCTCTCTCCTTCAAAAAATGTTCCGGCTCGGCGTCGACGCTTCCGGGATTCCCCAGCTGGCCAGCACCTGCAGCCTTTCGGCGCTGGGGGAGCCAGGCTCAGCGGTGTAAACCATGAGGACAAGCCCAGGGTCTGCGGTAATCATGAGCTCTTCGTAGGCGAGTGTAAGTTCGCCGACCACGGGATGGTGAAAACGTTTGGTTCCAGACCCGTGAGTCCGCACATTATGTGCTCCCCAGAGCTGACGGAAGGTGTCGCTGCGAGTGGAGAGCTCGCCGACGAGATCCTGTAGGGCCGTATCGTTCGGGTCACGGCCCGCGTCGGTGCGCATGATCGAGACGCACATCTCAGCGAACAGGTCCCAGTCCGGGTAGAAGTCGCGTGATGAGGGGTCCAGGAACTGGAACCGAGCGAGGTTCGGAGTGCGGCCGCCGTCGCCGATGAGGGGCGAGTAGAACGCGCGGGCGAGGTCGTTCGTGGCCAAGAGGTCCTGGTGCTGGTTCCGGACGAAGGCAACCCCGCCGGTAATGGTGCTGAGCACCCAGTGCAGACTGGGCCGATTCACCGTGTTCTTGTGAGACCGGCCGCGTGGGCGCCCGGACAGTGGGATGCCGTCAGCCGCGCGGGCGAGGTCGAACAGGTGTGTTCGTTCCGTGTCATCGAGGCTGAGGGCTCGGGCGATGGCCTCGAGTACCGACGATGAGGCTCCGCTGATGGCACCGCGTTCGAGCTTGGCGTAGTACTCGACGCTGACGCCGGCGAGCGTTGCAACCTCGGTGCGGCGAAGCCCGGTAACACGCCGATTGGGCCCGGCGGGCAGCCCCGCCTGCTCCGGAGTGATTCTGGCGCGGCGCGACATAAGGAACTCTCGAACCTCAGCGTGATTGTCCATGCCCCGAGACTACGTCGCCGCGCCAACGCAAGGGGTTCTCTGTTGATACACCCTTCCACAGAGACTCCCTCACGGACAGGTTGTCGCGTTCACTGGACGTCGGGCCTCGACGCTGTGCCCGACGCGAACGGGCAATGGATGACCGCGAAGCTCTCAAGGTTATGATCGCCCTCTAACCGCCGAAGCGACGGCACGGAGCCGAAGCGACGGCACGGATCAGGAAAGAAGCAGCCCGATGAATATTGAGCCGACTCAGCCGACGATCAAAAACCCGCCGGAGCAGTTCGCCGGCGACGTTTGGTTCGACCCCATCACGGTCCCGCACGACGACGACCAGCGCATGGTTGTCGGCATCGTTCGGTTCGCTCCTGGTGCTCGCACCGCCTGGCATTCCCATGCCCGCGGGCAGTACCTCCGGGTCACCAGCGGCATTGGCCGGTTCGGTACCCGCGACGGCAAAATCGTCGAAGTGCACCCCGGGCAGACAATCTATACCCCGCCGGGCCAGGAACACTGGCACGCTTCCGCCGCTGGTACCTTCATGGAGCACCTGGCCATGTTCGAAAATGCGGACGATCCCGCGGAGACGACAACGTGGTTCGAGCACATCACGGACGACGACTTCCGGGGTTCGACCTCGACCCCGGCGTGACTTGGCTCGAGAGCCGTGCAGGTACTTCGGTTCGAAATGCCAAGGGCATAACGCGAAGTTCGCCCATTGCGGCTTCGTCTCAATCTCCGGCGAGAAACCGATCGCTGGCGTCGCGTAGTCCAGCTTGCGCGATCAGGTCATACGAAATGGGCGGTGTGCGGGTCTCGGCACCATGAACGAAGTAACGCCCGGTCACTCCCTTCAACCCGGCGGTGGTAGCCAGGTGCAGCGTCGCAGCCGCCCCCTGTGCGGGGGTGAGCATGGACCGGCGGATCAGGCCCCCCACCGGACGGAGAACGGCAGGAATGAGGTCATTGATGATCTCGGTTGCCACGATTCCGGGGTGCAGCGCGTTCAGAGTTACACCGTCTGACGCAACCGTGCGGGCGAGGTCGTAACCGGCCATCACCGTGAGCAGTTTCGCCCGCGCATACGCCTCGAACGGCACGAACCCCGGCGCGGGGTTGAGTCTTGTGAGGTCGCCCAGGTCACTGCTGTCGAGCGTCGCTGGTCGCGGTTTGCCGCTCAGCTTCACCTGTCGGGTGTCGCGGAGGCTGTCGGATGCCACGTTGACCACTCGCGCCCGACCCCGCCGAAGGGCGGGTAGAAGGAGCGTGGTCAAGCCGTAAGCGGCCAGGTAGTCCACGGCGACATGCATTTCCAGCCCATCGGGGGAAACGCGGCGGTCGCGGAAATGGGCACCGGCGTTGTTCACCAGGAGATGGATGGATGTGTGCTGCGCAAGGATGGCGCGACTGGCACCGATTATTCCGTCGCGCCTCGACAAATCGCCGACGACGACCTCGAAGCCGCCGGGGCCCTCTTCACCCCGGATCTGCGAAGCGAGGGTATCGGCAGTCCGCGGGTTCCTGGCAATGGCAATCACGAGAGCGCCGGCCCGGGCCAGCTCGAGGGCGATGACCTGCCCCATGCCTCCGGTCGCCCCCGTAACCACCGCGACCTTCCCCTCGAGCTCGTATGGGGCCGTCATCGGCGGATCCTCGGGTATTGACGGACAAACCGGGCCATCTCTGCCTCGTGTATCAGGAACGCTGCGAGGTCTGCCCGGCCGATGGCGTGCCACGGACGAATGGGAAGATCCTCGCCGACCTTATAGTCGCCAGCCGGGGGAGCGTTCTTCAGCGTCGGCGGGCGAACGATTGTCCACTCCAGCCCGGAAGAAGTGATCAGCGGTTCCATCGTCTCCTTGTCCTTCAGCTTTTCACCCACCCCCGCCCACGCCAAGATCGAAAACAGGGACCGATCGTGGCTCTCAAGAACGCCATGAGCGCTGACCACGATCAGACGCGACACCTCCGCCTTGACCATTGCCGGCACAGCCGCATTTATCGCGTCGGTGCACACCGTGGTCGGCCCCCTGGCTGGTCCGCCGATGGTGCTGATAACTGCGTCCACACCCAAAAACGCATCCGCCAGCGGACCGGGATCCGTGACGTCGGGCCACGCGAACTCCGTGAGCCCCCGTGAAGGCTCGAAAGAGCGTGGCCTGCGCGTGAGGGCGACCACGTCGTGGCCGGAACGAAGACCAGCGGCAACGACGTGGCGACCAGTGGCACCGGTCGCCCCGAGAACCGCCACTCGCAGCGCTTGTGAGACATTATGCGTCATAAGACAAAGCCTCACGGGATATCGTGTATAAGTCAAGATGTCTCATAGACTTTGAGCATGAAGAAGGAAACGGACCCGAGGTTCCAGCGGAGCAGCGAAGCGATACTGGACGCGGCGCGACACTTGCTTGTGACCGCGGGGCCGAGCGCGGTGACTCATGCGCGAATCGCTGAACACGCGGGGATCGGACGCGCGACGGTCTATCGTCACTGGCCAACCAGCGCTGAGCTGCTCGCGGAGGCGATGGCCACCGTTCCCATGCCCTTCTTCGATAGCCCCGCGATTCCCACACGGGAGTGGCTCCGTGCGCAACTCGTCTCGCTGGCCCGTCAACTCGATCACCATGATGTGCGCGTCGTCGCGGCGACGCTTGCCAGCACCGCACTCTGGGACGATGGCATGGACGCTCGCCGAAGCCGATTCGCCCAAACGCTGTCCGAGCGCCTGGCCGCGTGCCTCGTCGATGCGCAGAACCGCGGCGAGATTGTCCTTCTCCGTGATCCCTTGCTTGCAGCCGCCCAGGCAATCGGCCCCATTTACTACCGCAGCACCATCGAGCACAAAGCCACGGACTACGACATGATTGACGCCTCGATCGCCAGCCTCGGTGCGTGGCAGTAGAACCGGCGGGCGCCGCCGCAGCGGAAGCTCATCGGACCCCGTGAGGCGCATAAGCTCGGGGTGACCGGTGGGTCAGTAGGTGAGAAATCGGAACGGAGGGGCGAGCTGATGGTCGTGCACAGCGCCGGCATCCTGCTGTATCGGCTGACGGCTGCAGGTGAGCCGGAAGTGTGGATCGCCCACATGGGCGGACCGTTCTGGGCGGGCAGGCAGGCTGCGGCCTGGTCCATTCCGAAGGGAGAGTACGAGCCGGACGAGGATCCTTTTGCGGCCGCACGGCGCGAGTTCGCGGAGGAGATCGGTGCGCCCGCGCCTGATGTGCGGTATACCAGCCTGGGGGAATTCCGCCAGCCATCGGGAAAGGTGGTGACCGTCTTCGCCGCAGAAACAGACTTCGCCGTCGATCGGGTGGTGAGTAATACGTTCGAGCTGGAGTGGCCCAGGGGGTCAGGGGTCGTGAAAGAGTTCGCCGAAATCGACGATGCGCGGTGGGTGGGGCTGGCAGAAGCACGAGCGAAGCTGGTCAAGGGACAGTTGCCTGTCCTGGATGTTCTCACGGAGAGGCTCCGCGCAGAGAGTCGTTTCGGTACCTAGCGCGGGCATCCGGCGTGCATTTAACACGTCGGCGTTCCATGGTTTCGCGGCGTCGCGGATAGAGTCGGGGCATCGCTCGAACAATCGCTACCTCAACCACCGTCGATCACGACGAAGTCCTCGACTTCATCTGACGTCACTGTCGACGCAACAGCGCAAAGGAACACGATGACCATCCGCGACGAAGCCCGGCGAGAACGTGAGATTGTCCATCCCACTACACGAGTATCCTCGGGACCGCCGCTCTCGGAGACCGATCCCGAGTTCTTTGCGCTCTACCAGGATTTTGCTTTCGGCGAGACCCTCCGACACGTCGATCTGGCCCGCACGGACCGACTCATCTATCAACTCGCGGCAGCGATCGCCGTTGGCGCCGTGCGCGAGTTCCGGCTTCTTCTCGGCGCAGCGCTCGACGTTGGCGTCACAGCCATCCAGGTGAAGGAGCTGACTTATCAGTCCGTCGCGTACGTCGGGATCGCGCGCGCCCTCGACGCCATTGTGGCCACCAACGAGATTTTCGCCGAGCGGGGCATCCCGCTTCCCGTGGACGGCCAGGCGACGACGACTCCCGATACACGGATGGCCGCCGGGCTGGCACTGCAGAAGGAGATATTTGGGTCGGAGACCATCGATGGACTCTACGCCCGTTCATCAGCCGACACTCTCCATTTCCAGCACTTCCTCTCGGGGAACTGCTTCGGTGATTACTACACCCGCACCGGCTTCGACCTGAAACAGCGGGAACTCATCACCTTCGCTCTGCTCGCTGCGCTCGGCGGGGCCGACAGCCAGGTAAAGAGCCACGTGACTGCCAACCTCAACGTTGGTAACAGTCGCACCGACTTGATTGGCGTACTCACCGCCCTGGTCGCGTACATCGGCCACCCCCGCACGCTCAACGCGCTGGCACAAATCGAGGCGGTCGCCCCGGCGCCTCGCTAACGCTGCACCGAGAACGACGGCAAGCGAGGCGCCGGGGTTGAGGGTGGCCGACGCGGCACACCGCGCCCGGGTTGCCCGCCAGAAAACAGGTTTGGTGCGCAAGCCCTGATCATGGTTCCGTTCTCACGGGCGCCGGGTGGACGAGCCTCATGTACACGACCGTGGCGGTTGTGGCGGTTCCCAGGACGACCAGTGCCATGGGCACCATGCTCTGAGGGCCAGCGAGGCCAACGAACGGTGCTGCAATTCCTCCCGCTGCGAATCGCGCGAGCCCGAGGATGGCCGCGGCGGTGCCTGCGTATTGGGGATAGTCGACGAGTGCGAGGGTCGTCGCAGGGGGTGACACCGTTGCCGCCCCGGCGGCGACCAGGAAGAGCGCAACGAGCGTCAGCGGAAGCGGTAGTCCAGTCAGAACGGTGGTTGTGAGGATCGCGCCACCGAGAATCATCAGCACAAGTCCGATCACGAAGACCCGGCGTTCGCTCCATCGCTCGGCCGCGCGTCCGGCAAGGAAACCGAAAGTGGCAAATCCTGCCGCGTTTGCCCCAAAGACGAGGGCGAACTGCGCGGGTGCCAGCCCGTAGATGTTCTCGAGCACGAACGGGGAGCCAGCGAGATAGGCGAAGTAGGCGGCCGACGTGAGCGAGCTGGAGATGGTCGCACCAACGAACAGTCTGTCCCGCAGCAGCACACCGACGTGGCCCGACATCTGACGCATCCCGCCAGCGAGCCGCGCATTCATGGGAAGGGTCTCGCCGAACCCTGCCGCGACGGCTGCGGTGACGAGTACGCCCAACACCGTGAGGATGACGAAGAAACCGCGCCAGTCGATGATCAAGGCGATCAGCCCACCGATCACGGGAGCGACGATTGCTGCAAGGCCGGAAAGGACGATGATGCGACTGTAGTAGCGCGTGAGTTTGTTCCCGTGATAAATGTCCCTGCCGACGGCTTGCGCGATCACCAGTCCGACGCCTCCGGCGAGTCCCTGCACGAGTCGAAAAGCGACGAGCGCAGCAATGGACGGGCTGAGTGCGCACAACAGAGACGCGATCGTGTAAATGACCAGGCCGGCGACGAGGGGGCGTCGACGGCCATACCGGTCGGAAAGCGGACCAGCGATGATTTGCCCAAAAGCGAGGCCAAACAAGCAGGTCGTCATGGTCAGTTGCGCCGCGGAAACCGTGGTGCTGAGGTCGTCCGCAAGGCTCGGGAGAACCGGGAGGTAGAGATCCATCGACAACGGACCAAACACCGTCAAGGTTGCGAGAATCGTCGCGATCCAGACAGGTGCGGATCGGAGGCGAAGCAGGTAGTTACCTCGACTTGTCGAGGGGGCGGTGTTATCCATCGGTTTCCTCTACCCCGGCGCGTCCGTCCGGTGAATGGTCAACGAACACGAGACAGTTCCGATTGCATCCGGCCAATCCGCCCAGGCCATCCGAGACGTGCCCCACGAGTACAACGCTGTCGTGCGGGATGCCCGCGCCATCGGTGACGAAGATGACGATACTGTGCTCAGCCGCCCAATAGCCGACGTCACCGGCCCGGTAATCGCTGATGGAATCGACAGCCGAAGTTGCAGGCGGTTCGGCCAGATAGGCGACCTGGGCGGTGCCCATACGGTCGCCGAACAGCAGCGATCGTGGGAGCCGCTCGGCGAGTTGCATGGCGGCTCTGGAATCGTTCAGTTGAATCCGAGGACTTGTGGCGGTGCTCAAGTCGCTGGCGGTGTGCGCGTCGCTGGCAGTGGTCGCGTTGCTCGCAAACGCTGCAACGCTCGTGAGCAGCAGAACCGCCACTGTTGCGGCAAGGAATCGAACGGGCATGACCTCAGGAAACCGTGTGATTCGTGCGCGCGGGAGTCCCCGTCTTAACGTGCCCCGACAGGGCATCCCACTCGCGATCCGTGTCGACCTAAACTTCAGTGATGGAGCACCAAGCGGAGGTTCGCGACTTCCTCATGACGCGGCGGGCCCGGGTCGAGCCCGAGCAGGTCGGATTGCCTCGTGGCAGCGACCGGCGGGTACCCGGTTTGCGTCGGGGCGAGGCGGCTGCCCTGGCAGGCGTCAGTGTGGAGTATTACGCGCGCCTGGAACGCGGCGCTATTGGTGGCGCGTCTGACGCGGTACTTGACGGTTTAGCGAAGGCGCTGCTCATGGGCGTCGCTGAACGCGAGCATCTGTACCGGCTCGCGCGCCAAACGGAAAGCGCCGCCGCGGCCCCTCGGGCAAGCGCGAAGGTCGCGAGACACTGGCGGCCATCGCAGAGCATTCAGTGGTTCCTCGACTCGATGCAGTCTGCGGCCGCCCTGATCGGGAACGGTCGGACAGATCTGCTGGCGTGGAACCCGCTCGGCGGTGCTCTGATGAACGAAATGATCGCGAGTTCGACCACATCGCCGCCGAACTTTGCCAGGTTTATCTTTCTTGAGCCGGTTGCCCGACGCTTTTACCCCGACTGGGAAACCGTGGCCGGGACAAATGTTGCGCAGCTGCGCACCGAAGCCGGCCGCGACCCGCACAGCAAGGAACTCCACGACCTCGTCGGTGAGCTTTCGACCCGTAGCGATCACTTCCGGCAGCTCTGGAGTCGTCACGACGTGTGGCAACACGCTACGGGACTGAAACGGATCAATCACCCCGTGGTCGGCGAACTGACGTTGCGCTACAACGGCCTCGATCTTGTGGGAGATTTACCCGCACAACTCACGGTGCTCACGGCGGAACCCGGGTCGCGCGACTACGAGGGGCTTCAGCTCCTCGGCACCACAGTGATGCCTGTCCCGTCCATGCCGGCGGAGATATAGTCGGGGCATGGCTCGAACGATCGCAACCTCAACCCCCGTCGACCGCGACGAAGTCCTCGATTTCATCCGCCCCCGTCACCGGATGCTTCTCGCAACGACGCGTGCGGACGGCCGGCCCCAGATGTCTCCCGTGACCGGGGGAGTCGACGCCGAAGGTCGCATTGTGATCTCTACCTATCCGGCTCGCAGCAAGACCCGCAACGCTGCCAGGGACCCGCACACCTCAGTCGTGGTCTTCTCAGATGACTGGGACGGCCCCTGGGTACAAATCGATGGCGATGCGGAGGTCCTGAACATGCCGGAGGCCGCAGACGGACTGGTTGACTACTTCCGGTGCATCGCGGGCGAGCATCCGGACTGGGACGAGTACCGTGCGGCAATGGCCGTTCAGGACAAGTCGTTGATCCGCATCACGCCCACCCGGTGGGGTCCGATTGCCACCGGTGGTTTCCCGCCCGAGGTTGCTGAGCGGCTCGACGCCCAGTAACTCGCGGGCCACACCGATTCTTTTCAAAGTCCCAGCGCCCGTGGGTCAGAACTGCCGGGCCGCGACGTCGGGTCGGTGTGATGCGGCGATCAGCTCACGCAGACGCTCCGCAGCGACCGGAGCTCCTCGGTCGGCGAGGAAGTCCTTCCCGAACCCGTCCTCGTCCGCGGCGTAGACCGCCGTATACGCGCCCGACTCGGGCTCGAATCGCCATGACTCGGCCAGGGTCCCGGCGTCGACGGTGTCGAAGCCCAGCGCATGCACGACGCTCGAGACCTCCGTCTTCGCGGCAACGTCGTCACCGGCGACCGGGAGGGCTGTACGCGGCTCCGAGTGGGCGAGGAGTGGGATGTGGTGGGCGACGATGTTGTTGAAAGCCTTGACGATGTGCGTGTGGGGGAGGAGTGACTGCTCGTACTCCGCCGTCGTGGTCTCAAGGGCGTCCAGCTCAGCGATACGCCCGTCGCGGTACGGATAATAGTTCCCGGTCGAGAGAATCGTTCTGCCTGCAAGGCTGGCCACCGGCAGGTTGGAGTATGAGCTCAGCGGGATGGCCAGGACGACGAGTTCGCCGAAGGTCGCCGCATCCTGGACCAAGCCGGCCCGAGCATTGGGTCCGAGTTCGTCGACGAGGTCTGTGAGTGATTCTGGCCCACGCGAGTTCGCGATCATGACGGTGAAGTCGGCCTTGACGGCGAGGCGAGCGATAGCGGATCCGATCGCTCCGCTGCCGATGATTCCGATGTCTGTCATGTCGTTCTCCCTGGTATTGATCGGTCAGTGTTGTGTTGTGTTGTGTTCAGTCTGGGGCACGGCGAACTCGAGGCGGCCGGGCAACGGCAATCGAGCTCTTTGCGTCCTAACCAGTTGCGGCGACCATGCATTCCAATTTCTGTCCGACGAGTCCTGACGCGAAGAACAAACGCAGGCTGCGTCAACGTGAGGCGACCGGAGCGGAGAGTAAGAATGTCTAGCCCTGCCCGCCCCAGTGTGACTATATTGTTTTTCGATAGATAGAAATCGATAATCGATAGGAGCCACATGGACCGGACAGCGATCGTCGCCCTGAAAGCGCTCATCGTCGTGATGATCGCGCTGTTGCTGGTGTGCCAGGTGTTCGTGGTTCCCGCCGTCGCTGATCAGATGGCGGAGAGGTCGCCCGAACTGAGCTATCTGGAAGGGCCGGGCATCTTCATCACAGTGGCGTTCCTGCTCTGCGTGCAGGTCGCGCTCGTCTGCGTGTGGCGACTCGTGTCTCTGGTCCGCGGCTCGAGCATCTTCAGCCTCGACGCGTTCAAGTGGGTCGATATCATCCTGGGCGCCGTCGCCGTTGCGACCCTCCTCATCGCAGGATCCTTCATCACCCTTGCTTTGGCCGGTGTTGCCTCGCCGTCCGTCACCATCCTGTGTGCGCTCGGGATCGTCCTCGGTTCCGGATTTGGCTTGCTAATCGTCGTCATGCGCGGGCTTCTGCGCAAAGCATCGCAGCTCGAACAAGACCTGGCGGAAGTGGTCTGATGCCCATCGTGATCAACCTCGACGTCGAACTGGCGAAAAAGAAAATGTCGGTCGCTGACTTCGCCGCCGCCATCGACATCACCCCCGCCAATGTTTCGGTTTTGAAGAACGGGCGCGCGAAGGCCGTGCGTTTCTCGACTCTCGACGCAATTTGTCGCGTGCTCGAGTGCCAGCCGGGCGACATCTTCGTGTGGGTTCCTGACGAAGAGGGCGGTGCGGATGCCGGTACCGGCGCCAGCACGGAAGGCGCGGACGCGTGACCACGCTGCGCACCCTGCGCCCGTGGAGCACTGTCGCTGTCAACCATCTCCTCGACGGCACGTCGTGCCCGGTCTGCGAGGTCGACGCGCTGGTGGATCGACGGTGCCGCAACTGTGGAGCTGAACTGTCAGACGACATGGCAGCCGAGCTGTGGACCGCCTCGAAAGCGGCCGCTGAGGCGCTCATGGCGCGCCAGGAGGTTCTCGAACGCGTGCTGCGCCCAGCCCCTGCAGGCAAGACGGCGACAGTGCCGGGGATGCAGGCGCCCCCGCGCGTGCCCGTACCACGTCAGCCGAAAACCGAAGCGGTCGTTCGCCCCGAACCGCGCTCCAGTGCCACAGTGCAGTCGGTGCTCGCGGTGGCAGGTGCCGGACTTTTCGCCGTCTCCGCATTTGTCTTCACTTTCGTCAACCCCGACCTCACAGATCGCGCCCTCCGGAGCGTGATTGTCGGCCTGATCACGATTCTCTTCCTCGGCGGAGCGTGGCTGCTTGCGCGCCGCAAACTCCAGTTCTCGGCCGAAGCCGTCGGAGGGCTGGGGATGCTCTTCCTCGCCCTCGATATCTCCGCTTTCTCGGAGCTTGCGCCGACCGGAGCCGGCCCGTGGGTGTTGGCCGCCACCGGGACCCTGATCGGCGGCACCGTGATGGTCATCGCGTCGGTTCGCGCGCGCATCCGCAGCTGGCTCTGGATCTCTCTCTCGGGTCTCGCACTGGTTCCCGCGATGCTGGGATACGCGGGTGGAACCTCGCTGTCGGCGACGCTCGGACACCTTGGAGTTGCGTTTGCCGCTCTCGCCCTGATGAGGCTGATACCACGCGTCGAGCAATCGTTTGGCGAGCGGATCGAGTCGGAGCGCACAGCGCTTGAGATGCTCCAGATCCTCGCGACAGTGATCGTGCTCGCGCAGGTGTGGTTCGTCGGGTCTCGCTCGACCACGGAGTACTGGCTGACGATATCTGCTGTCCTGGCCGTCGTCGCCGTGCTGGCTGTCCTCACGACGCGGCAGTTCGCCAGGACCTTCTGGAGTGCGACGGCCGGTGCCGCCGGTGTGGGTGCCGCCATCAGTCTCCCGCTCGCCCTTGCGCTCGGCAGCCACGGGGTCGGCGAGTGGGATCAGGCGCTGTTGCCCGCAGCGGGAGTCGCCGCGGTGCTCGTGCTGAACGCGCTCACGCGAACAGTGCCTTCGCTGGGGCGGCGGTCGTTTCTGGGCGGTGCACTCGTTGTTGCCTTCGTGAGCGTGCTCTCACCGGTTCTGCTCGCGATGCAGATCGGGACGTCTACGGTCCTCGAGGCTCTCGTGGATCCCGCCGAGGGGCGGATCCTGACCGTGCCGCCGGGCAGCATTGTCGCCGTTGTGGTCGGCCTCGCGGCCGCGGCGGCGGGGCTAGGAGCGTTCTCGGCGATTACGGGGCGTGGTGGTGGCACCTGGGCTGATGACACGCTGTCCAAAGCCGCCTCCGTTCGACTGGCGTCGGTCATCGGCACCCTCGCCCTCTGGCTCATCGCGCTCGCCGGGCTCACCTTCGCCTGTCTGAGTGTCCTTCCGGTGTGGGTGCGCATCGCGCTCGCCCTGGGCCTGGCGGCGACGGTGAGTATGGCGATCGTGGCTGTGCCACGGATCAGGGATGCCGCGATGAGAACGCGGCTGCCGCTCATCGTCGGCAGCCATTTTGCTGTGCTGCTTGCGATCGTATATTCGCGGACCGACGACAGCGGCACAGTGCCGGCGGGCATCGCGGTCGTTGTGACCATCGGTGTTCTCAGCCGGACAGTGCCGACCCGGGCGCGGTTTCTCCATGTCGGCGCAGGCTACGCATATGCGCTGGTCATCGTCGCCACGGCGCTCGCCGAACAGGGCGTCGAAACCATCCCATTGCTCTGTCTGACCACATCCGTTGCCTCGATCGGCGCCATCGCCGCAACCTTCATCCGCAGGGTAACGCCGCCGTCGTGGCACGCGATCCTCGTTGTGACGAGTGTGCCGTTCCTGATCGGCATCCTGCAGGTGGTCTTTGAGCGCAGCGGTTGGACAGCGCTCTCCACCTCCCTGATCTTCCTGCTCGCGCTCACCCTCCTGGTTTCGCGCCGTCCCGGTCTCAGCGTGGTGCTCCGTGCGATTGCTGCCGGCCTGCTCGTTCCGTCACTCGCGGTAGTGGTGGTGTGCCTCGGCGCCCAGGTGCTCCTCGGCAGCGCGTCCCCCGTGACGCTGCCGGTCATCGCCGCGATCGCGGCTACCGTGTTGCCCAGCACGAGCCTCATCGGCTCGGTTCTCCGTAGGCGTGGCATTGGGGCAGCGGATGCCACGGCGGCGCGCATCGCGATCGAAGCGTCCACCGCTCTCACCGCCGTCATCGCGGTTGTACTGGCGCTCGTGCGTGACGCGGCGGGATTGCCGACCACCTTTATCGTTCTGGTGATCCTGGGATTCGGCGCAGCGGCCACATCGGTCTGGGCGAACCGTCGCTACGGCTGGTGGGTCGCCGGGGCGTCGTTCACTGGTGCACTCTGGTGCCTGTGGGCCATCGCCGGTATCGATGTGCTGGAGCCGTACCTGCTTCCGCCGAGCCTCGCAGCCGCAACGATCGGCATGATCCTCACTGCGCGCGGTCACCGGGCCAGCCCTCTCTACGCGACGGGCCTGGTCATGGCCGTCGCACCCGTTTTGGTCGTACTGGCGGGTTTGGGCACAGGCCAGTTCGCCCTGGCGCCGTGGCGGGGCTACGGCCTTGTCGCTGCGTCCTGGGTGCTGCTCGCGCTCGGCGCGGTGCTCGGGCGCGGCTCTTCACCCCGTGGGCGGTTGTTACGCACCCTCCGCACTCCGACCCTGTGTGTTGCGATAGCGGCCGGTGCGGCCGGTGCGATCCAGGGCGTGAGGTTCGGACTCGGCGCTGACCCGATCATCACCGGAGGGATACCGCTCGTCCTGCTGTGTTTCGGAATCGGACTGGCGGGTGCTTTGCCGGCGGCCGCTGCCGCGAGGTCACTTCGGTCGGCGGCGGTTGAGAAATCGCTGCTGGCTCGCACCCGCTGGCTGTATGCGCCCGCGGCGCTTTACGTCGCCGTCGCAACCTGGACCGCGATCGAGCGCGACTGGTTCACGATCTGGGCGATGTGGTTGCTCATGCTCGCGTACCTGATGACCGTTGTCATCATCGCGTGGCGGTTGCGCACGCGGCCGTCGAGCCTGCCTCCGGTCTGGTTCATCTTCGGGATCGCCTTTATCACCGCTATCGTCGGCTGGAGCCCACGTGATCTGCGGGTCGAGTGGTTCTCGGTACCTCTCGGGGCCTTTCTGCTCGCAGCCGGAGCGATCATCCTGGCTGCTCGTCAGCATCCGGATGCCGATCGAAGGGCCGACGCCACGGTTAGCAGCTGGCCCGCAGGCTGGGGCGGCTCGTGGGCGCTGCTTGCTCCGGGCCTCGTGACGCTGCTGTCGGCATCCGTCACCGCCACCTTCACCGACCCACAAACGTGGCGCGCGATTTTCGTGATCGTCGTCGCGCTCGTTGCCATCCTCGTCGGTTCGAGTCTGAAGCTCGCGGCTCCCTTCCTGCTCGGTATCACCGTGCTTCCGATCGAGAACGTGGTCGTCTTCCTGGTGCAGATCGGCCGGGGGATCGAGTCAATGCCGTGGTGGATAACACTTGCCGTCGTCGGCGCAGTGCTCCTGATCATTGCGGTCACCTATGAGCGTCGAGCCGGCGACGGGAACACGGTCACCGACCGGCTCCGTGACCTGGCTTAAGCCACGGGCAACGGCGCCAGGGCGGAAGGGACCTAGGGCCTTACGTTCCAGTGACCGAAGCTGAAAGAGTGATCGCAAACGTCATCGCCGATGACGTTTTCGTGCACCTCTTCAACGACATCTGGCGAAAGGACTGCCATGACCGACTTCGAATCAGAGTCATTCATCGCTGACGCTCGGAAATACGCGAACGCGGCCACCTTTGCGGTTCAACAACTGCGTGAGGACTCCATAGAACGCCAGGCGCTCCACGAGTTGCTGAACGCGGTCGACGCCCTCATCTCGGCGGTCGATCATTCGACTGAGACCTCGTGAGTGCGCGGACATAGTCGCCAGCAGTCCCACCCGCAACCGGCTCGAACATCGACCAGTTGCGGGTGTGCCCGGCGACATCTCGTCAAAAAGGCTTGATGTAGATCGCCCAATGTGATCGGCTAGGTGCCCGACGAAGGAGGCACAACATGAGTGATCCGTCCTGGACGCAAGTCGTCAAGACTGTCGAGCCCGAGAAGCACGAACTCAAACGGGTGCTTGGGCCTGGCCTGTTGCTCTTGTTCATCGTCGGGGACATCCTCGGTACCGGCATTTACGCTCTCACGGGGCAGGTCGCAGCCGAAGTCGGAGGGGCCGCCTGGCTGCCGTTCCTCCTCGCCTTCGCAGTGGCAACAGTGACGGCGTTCTCCTACCTGGAACTCGTGACGAAGTTCCCGCAGGCTGCCGGCGCCGCGCTGTACACGCACAAGGCCTTCGGCATCCACTTCCTCACCTTCATCGTGTGCTTCATTGTGATGAGCTCTGGCATCACCTCCGCGTCGACCGCCTCGCGTGCGTTTGCGGCGAACCTCGCTGTCGCCTTCAACCTCCCCGACGAGACCGTGATGACCATGTTCATCGCGCTCGCATTCATCCTGCTGATCATGCTGGTCAATCTCCGCGGTGTTACCGAGAGCGTGTGGCTCAACGTCGTCCTGACCCTCGTTGAGCTGTCGGGTCTGCTTCTCGTCATCCTCATCGGTATGTGGGCGATCGCCGGCGGGAACGCCGACTGGTCACGGGTCGTTGCTTTTGAAACCCCCGAGGACAAGAACGTGCTGCTCGCCGTGAGTACCGCCACATCCCTGGCGTTCTTTGCGATGGTTGGTTTTGAGGATTCCGTCAACATGGCCGAGGAGACCAAAGACCCGAGTCGGATCTTCCCGAAGATGATGCTGGGCGGACTCGGTATCGCCGCGGTCATCTACGTTCTCGTATCGATCACCGTCGTCGCGCTTGTGCCCATCGGGCAGCTGGTCGGGAGTGAGACACCGCTTGTGACGGCCGTCGAAGCTGCAGCGCCCGGCTTCCCGATCAACAACCTGCTGCCGTTCATCTCTATGTTCGCTGTCGCCAACACCGCCCTCATCAACATGATGATGGCTAGCCGGTTGCTCTACGGCATGAGCAGGCAGAACGTCCTGCCGCCCTTCCTGGCGAAAGTGGCACCGAAACGACGCACGCCGTGGGCGGCGATCCTCTTCACGAGCGTGCTCGCGGCTGGCCTCATCGTCTATGTTTCGCTCGATGCCGAGGGCTCCATCGTCGCCCTCCTTGGCGGCACGACTTCACTCCTGCTGCTCACCGTGTTCGCTGTCGTCAATGTGACGGTTCTGGTGCTGCGGCGACAGCCCGTCGAGCACAAGACCTTCCGTACACCCGTCGTTCTGCCGGTCATCGGTGCGATCACGTGCCTCTACCTGGTGCTTCCGTGGACCTCGGGCCGACCCGGCGGGCAGTACGGGATCGCGCTCGCGCTCCTCGCCATCGGTGTTGTGCTGTGGGTAGTCGAGCGGATTTACACGGCACGGCAGCGCAGCCGCACGCGAGCTGAGTCGTAGCGCAAACCTTGGAAAGACGCTCCTGCTGGTAGGTTGTGCGCCATGCCGGTCTCCTTTGAATGCACCACGGAGTCGGTGCTGCCCGTTGACCGGCTCTTCGACCTCTCCCGCGACATCACAGCCCACACTGCCTCAATGTCGAGGTCACGGGAGACGGCGGTCGGAGGCGTGACGGAGGGACTCATCGGCCTCGATGAGGAGGTGACGTGGCGGGCATGGCACTTCGGGCTGCCGCTCCGCATGACGAGTCGCATCACCGCGATGAGCGCACCGCACTCGTTCACCGACGAGCAGGTTCGCGGTCCGTTCCGGTGCTTCCGGCACGAACACCTGTTCCGCCCGCACGGAACGGGTTCGGTCATGGTCGACCGGGTCTCGTTCGCCGCGCCGTTTGGGCTCCTCGGCCGCCTGGCCGAGCGGTTCGTGCTCGCCAGATACATGCGAAGGCTGATCGAGCAGCGCAATGAGTTTCTCACGGACGCCGACCATGAGCATCGATCGGCCTGAACGGCGCGTCAGCGCGCCCCGGTTAACGACGCAGGGCGCCCCGGCGGTGTCTGCCCGGGCGCCCTGTGCTGGAGTCGAGAGTTACTCGTCGAGCTCGCTGAGGTCGACCTGCTCCTCGTCGGGGGCCCGGCCGAGGAGGCAGAGGCCCGCATAAGGCTCGAGGCGCACGGTGAAGCTCTGGAGATCGTCGACGTGACCGATGTCCTCCCTCGTCTGCGCGTCGTACACAACGTGACGCGGTGTGAAGGCCTCGGAGCGCACGGTGCCCTCGATCGTCTCGCCGGTGAAGTTGAGCACTGTCACCTGGAGAGGCGCATCCTCGAGTGTCGCGTCACCACCGTCGAGACGGTGGACCATCACGAGCATTCCCGGGTGGGCAACGTCGGGAATGTCGAGCTGGGTGCCGACGTCGATTCCGAGCGATGACCTGACGGAGAGGATTCGTGACACCTGGCTGGCGAAGGAGTTCTCGTCCTCGAGCTGTGTCGGCAGTGAGCCGTACAGCGAACGACCGCGGGGCATCCCCGAACTCGACGCCGTGGCATCCGGCTCGACGTCCATGAGGTCGTGCGCACCGCGGTGCACCCAGCGGGTGTCTCCCTCGGCGATGAGGTCCTTGACCTCGCTCGACGGCAGGGGGAGCATTCCGAGCAGGTCCCACGCGGAGAGCGCGAAGACGCCGGGCTGCCAGGCGTTGAACATGACGAGGACGAGGTGCGCGCGCCGGATGTCATCGATGTGGTCATCGGTGATCGCGTCGAGCGTGGTCAGGCCCTGTGCCGCGGCGATGACGGATGCCGTGGTGCAGGCGATTCCGTTGGTCGTGAACACGAGGTTGTAGTCCGCAGCCTCACCGGTGAGCTTCTCCAGGAGGTCGGCCCTGATGGTTTCGGCCAGCTGCGCTCCCGTCATCTCCTCATCGCGGAACGGGTACAGGTCTGCGCGGTGCAGGGTTGCCCAGTGGACGAGTTCATAGGTCAGCTCGTCGTGGTTCTGCATGGCGTGGACGAGGCTCACCGGCTCGACCCCGGTGGACAGTGACGTCCGGAGGGTCAGGCGGAGGAACTCGGTGTCGCCCATCGCGAGAGCGTGCTGGTAGGCAGGCCTGTTGATGAAGTCGTACGACAGGTCAGCGCCAACCCGGCCGGTGTCGCGGATGTCTTCCATGGTGAGGTTGAGCTCCTGGAAGGAGAACCCGCCGACCTTGCGTACCATGCTCGCGATGACGTGGTTGGCCGCTTCGGAGAGCGGGTGTCCCTCTGACCACGCGGGGGAGCCCTCGGCGCTCTTCTCCACGCCGAGGAATCCGTTCGCGTCGAGGCGGAGCGCACTCGAACCCAGGTCGCCGAGCGAGTGAAGGGCGTCGCCGATCACGAGTCGCATTCCGGCGAACGTTGGGTCGAGCCAGTTGATCGACGGCTGACCCTGCTTGAAGTAGTGCAGGTACACCCAGCGACGGGTCCGGCCGTCCGGCCCGAGCACGGGAGCGGTGACGCTCCAGTTCGTCTCCTTGGTTCCCGGCGAGTAGAAGATGACCCGCTGCAGCTGGCCGATGATGTAGCCGAGCTCCGCGAGCCGGGCTTCTGTAGCCGGGTCGAGGTTCACTGAATCGCGGTGGTCGGGTACCTCGGGAAGTTCGTGCCAGTCTTCCTCCGGGATCTCGATCATGTGGTAGATCCCGGGGTAGTCCTTGTAGCCCATCTCGGCGAGACGGAAGTCCGCACCCTTGCCGGTGTGCCCGGGAACGATGTCGTCGATGACACTTCCACCGTGGTGCTCGGCGACGTCGGAAAGCTGCCTGAACTCGTCGTCCGAGCCGAAGGCGGGGTCGATCTGCGTGCTGATCCGGTCGAAGTGGCCGTCGACGCTGGCCGTTGACGTCCAGCCGGTGATTCCACCGGCCTGCTTCACGGGGCCGGTGTGGACCGCTGTGATGCCGATCTTCTCGAAGGCATCCCACAGGGCGTCATCTCCGAGGGCAGCGAGGTAGGACTGGTGTCCGGTGATGAGCGAAATGGGGTATGCAGTGAACCAGACGGATGCCGTCTGGATCGCCCGCCGCGCGTCGGGACGCGCATACGGGTTACGCCACATGCTGGGCTGGCCGGACAGTCCTCGCCCGAGCACCTCTGCGTCACGCAGCATGGACTGCCGGATGAGCCACTCCACGTACGACGGGTTCGATGCGTCGGCGGAACGGGGGTCGGAGAACGAGCGGCGGATGCTGCTGGTCCTCATGTTGGACCGTGGACGGAGCCGTTGAGGGCGAGCCGGGTAGCGATCCTCGTCGTAGGTGATCTCGATCGGCTCGATCTCTGGTTCGTCTGTCATCGTTGCGTGCTCCTCTAGCCCTGTGCGTGCGGAGCGGCGCTCGACCGTTCCGCGTATGCACGAGTATGCCCGCATTCAGAGCGGAGTGGTAACGCACGCGTCACCGTGGCGTTGCGAACGGCTGTGGTGTATGGAGAGCGAGTACCCGTCCCGATGCCGCCCCGACCGTCAGATATCCAGGGTGTCGCCCGGGCCCAGGGGGAAGAACACCCCTCCGTTTTGGCTGGTGGCCCATTCGATCCGGGCGTTGGCCATGTCCTTGCCCGCTTTCGCGAGAACCATCTCGTGGGTCGGGAACGTCCTCCGGGGTTTCACCGCGAGAACGAAGTCCATGACTTCGCCGATCTTGAGCCACGGGGCGCCAGCGGGAACGGCCATCACGTCGACATCGACGCCCGCGGGGATCGTGTACGAATCGCCGGCGTAATAGACCCTGTCGTTGACGAGTACGCCGACGTTGTCGACGATCGGGATCGACCGGTGAATCTCGTTGTGCCTGGCGCCAAAGAACTCGAGTGAAAACGGCCCGACCTCGACCCTGTCACCCTCTTTCACCACCCGAACATCGAACCCGGATGCCGCGAGGGCGAACCCGGCGGGGCCGAAGATCTGTACGTCTGGACTCTTCGATCTGATGCGCTCCAGCTGCTCCGGCGTCCAGTGGTCGGCGTGCTCGTGCGTGACGACAATGGCATCCGCCTGGGCGCCGTCCGTGATCGGAGTCGTGAATGATCCGGGATCGATAAAAAGTTTCCTCCCTGACTCTTCGAGAACGAGGGCGGCGTGTTCGAGCTTGGTCAGTTTCATACTCAGAGCTAATACCGTTGGCGTCCCGCGGGGCAAGAGGCTGGCTGAGCTTGAAATATTCTCCGTAGTGCATAGAATCCGGCCCGGCAATTCGGCCCCTGCGCACGTGGGGGAGCGGGAAAAGACTCTGAGCGTGCCCGCGCTGGGCGCCGGCGCCCCGCTCAATTTGAAAGTGTGTGATTCGTGTGCCATACTCGAACACGTTGTTTCCGGCCCCATCGTTTAGCGGCCTAGGACACCGCCCTCTCACGGCGGCAGCACGGGTTCAAATCCCGTTGGGGTCACAACTCACCAAACCCTCGTAACAGGTAACTGTTGCGGGGGTTTTGTGTTTAACCGCTCGAACTGATGAACGGATGAATTACGAACGGATCGCCCTCGGCCGGGTATCCGTCGCAGGATCTTCATCCCAATGTTGCGACTGTGTAAATCCATCGTGCTGAAGAGGACATAGCCTCACCTCCTGCATCGTCCTGTGCTAGTAAAGGATCACACCAAAACACTGCGGCGCTGCAGACACCCGTCTGCGCTGTCGTGTCCGCACATTCACAGAAGGGGAGACGGATATGGCATCCGCATCCACCAACGGCAAGCGAATCGCGACAGCCACAGCAGCGTTCGCTGTCACTGCCCTCGCGATCTCCGGCTGCGCAGGAACCTCGGGCAACAACTCGTCGGGCTCCGGGGGAGACTCGATCACCGTCGGCACGACCGACAAGGTAACCACCCTCGACCCGGCAGGCTCGTACGACAACGGATCATTCGCCGTCATGAACCAGGTGTTCCCGTTCCTCATGAACACCCCGTACGGCAGCCCGGATGTCGAACCGGACATCGCGGAGTCGGCCGAGTTCACGTCGCCGGCACAGTACACGGTGACGCTCAAGGAGGGACTCACCTGGGCGAACGGCAACGAGCTCACGTCATCCGACGTCAAATTCTCGTTCGACCGTCAGCTCGCGATCGCCGATGACAACGGTCCGTCGTCGCTTCTCTACAACCTCGACAGTGTCGAGACCCCTGACGAGCTCACCGTGGTGTTCAACCTCAAGCAGGAGAACGACCAGGTCTTCGCTCAGATCCTCTCAAGCCCCGCCGGGCCGATCGTCGACGAGGAGGTGTTCGCCGCTGATGCCCTGACGCCCGACGACGAGATCGTGGACGGTGAGGCGTTCGCCGGGCAGTACACGATCGCGAGTTACGACTTCAACAACCTGATCTCCTACAAGGCGAACCCCGACTACCAGGGTCTCCTGGGCGAGGCAGAGACGGAGACCGTCAACGTCAAGTACTACGCGGAGTCCTCGAACCTCAAACTCGCCGTCCAGGAGGGCGACATCGACGTGGCGTTCCGCAGCCTGAGCGCAACGGACACGGCAGACCTCGAGGGCAACGACGACGTCACGGTGCACCAGGGACCTGGTGGTGAGATCCGCTACATCGTCTTTAATTTCAACACCCAGCCGTTCGGCGCAACGACCGCTGAGGCCGACCCGGCCAAGGCGCTCGCCGTCCGCCAGGCTGTCGCCGACCTCATCGACAGGGAAGAGATCGCGGAAGAGGTTTACAAGGGCACCTACACGCCGCTGTACTCGTTCATGCCCGAGGGCCTGACCGGAGCAACGACGATCCTCAAGGATCTCTATGGCGACGGCAACGGCGCTCCCTCTGAGGAGAAGGCGACCGAGCGGCTCGAAGCGGCGGGCATTACGACGCCGGTCGAACTGAACCTGCAGTACTCGAACGACCACTACGGACCGTCGTCCGGTGACGAGTACGCGCTGATCAAGTCGCAGCTCGAAGCGTCAGGCCTGTTCACGGTCAACCTGCAGACCACCGAGTGGGTGCAGTACTCGGAGGACCGCACCACCGACGTGTACCCGGCATACCAGCTCGGCTGGTTCCCGGACTACTCCGACGGTGACAACTACCTGACACCGTTCTTCCTGCAGGAGAACTTCCTCGCCAACCACTACGACAACCAGGAAGTCAACGACCTGATCCTCGCTCAGGCCTCAACGGTCGACCCGGACGAGCGGGCGGCGATCTTCGAGGAGATCCAGGCCAAGGTGGGCGCCGAGCTGTCGACAGTGCCCTACCTCCAGGGTGCCCAGGTGGCTGTAGCCGGATCCGACGTCGACGGGGTCACTCTCGACGCGTCGTTCAAGTTCCGTTACGCACCACTGAGCAAGTAAGCACACCGCCGAAGCGTCTTCGGCACACGCTGCAGGGCGACCGGTTCCGTCCGGTCGCCCTGCACCTTTTCGATTGGCAGGTCGACCCCTGAGTTCCCTCACCCTCCCGGCGACGAACGGACAACCCAGCCCCGTTCCGAAGCCGGAACCCAAGTCCTCCAGGACATCCTCGAGCGGCGGTTTCTGGCGTTACCTCGTCGTGCGCTTCCTCCTCATCATCCCGACGGTATTCATCCTCGTCACGCTGGTCTTCATCCTGATGAGGACGACGGGTGATCCCATCACGGCGGCCCTCGGTGACCGCCTCACGGCCGACCAGCTCGCCGAACGCGTCGCTGCCGCCGGATACGACCGGCCCATCTTTGTGCAGTACCTCGAATACCTCGGCCAGATCTTCACCGGCAACTTCGGCACGACGCTGAGCGATAACCGGCCGGTTCTCGAAGTCCTCCTCACCTACGGTGCCGCCACGCTCGAGCTCGCGTTCTACGCACTCATCGTCGCGTTCATCGTCGGCATCCCGCTCGGCATGGTCGCCGCGTATTTTCGTGACAAGACTCCGGATGCCATCCTGCGAGTGCTCGCGATCCTCGCGTACGCCACCCCCGTGTTCTTCGCGGGAATGCTCCTCAAACTGATCTTCTCGGTCTGGCTGAAGGTGCTCCCGGTCTCGGGCAGGGGGACAACGAACACCGAACTCGAGATGCAGCTCCTCGAGGGCAAGACGGGAATCTACCTGTGGGACGCGCTCCGCATCGGGGACCCCGGGATCATCGGAGATGTGCTAGCCCACGCCGTTCTCCCCGGGCTGACCCTCGGACTCCTTACAGCGGGAATCTTCCTTCGGCTCGTCCGAACCAACGTCATCGGAACGCTGTCGACCGACTACGTCGACGCCGGCCGCTCCCGCGGAGTCAGCGAGTTCAGGCTCGTGACGAAGCACGCCTACCGTCCAGCCCTCATCCCGATCATCACCGTCATCGGCCTGCAGATCGCCCTTCTGCTCGGCGGTGCGGTCCTCACCGAGACCACGTTCGAGTGGAAAGGCCTCGGCTTCCAGCTCAGCGAATACCTGCAGGCCCGTGACTTCGTGGCCGTGCAGGGCATCGTCGTGTTGCTCGCCGTCATCGTGGCCCTCACCAACTTCATCGTCGACGTGATCGCGGCACTCATCGACCCGCGAGTGAGGTACTGATATGGCTACCGAAACACCCACGTCCAGGAACGGCCGCTGGCGCCGCCTGCCCGTCGTGCACCAACTCTTTCAGAGCGTTGGAATTCAGCGAGGGATGCTCGTTGCCGGCCTCGTCCTGACGGCGATCTTCGTGCTGACAGCGATTTTCGCGCCCATCCTGGCGCCGTACGGCTACAACCAGCTGCGCGACGACGCGGGCGCATTCGGGGCTCAGCGCCCGCCGAGCCCTGAGCACCTGCTCGGCACGACGGTCGGCGGGTACGACGTGCTGTCCCGGGTCATCTGGGGTGCACAGACCGGGCTCAGCGTTGTGGTCGTTGCCGTGCTGCTGTCGATCTTCGCCGGGGTGGCCCTCGGGCTGGTCTCGGGTTACTTCGGGGGATGGCTCGACCGCGTCCTCGTCGTCGTCTGCGACGCAATTTACGCCTTCCCGACGCTGCTGCTCGCGATCGTCATGTCGATCGCCATCTCCGGCGGACAGTCGAGCCTGTGGGGCGGCATCTTCGCCGCCGCCATCTCGATCACCGTTGTCTTCATTCCCCAGTACTTCCGCGTCATCCGTGCCGAGACGGTTCGGATCAAGAGCGAGGCATACGTGGAGAGCGCCAAGGTCGTCGGTACCGGCAACGTGCGCATCATGTTCAGGCACGTGCTCAGGAATGCCACCCGCACGCTCCCGCTGATCTTCACGCTCAACGCCTCCGAGGCCATCCTCACCCTCGCCGGGCTCGGGTTCCTCGGCTTCGGCATCGAGCCGACCTCGGCGAGCGAGTGGGGCTTCGACCTCAACAAGGCGCTCTCGGACGTGTCGAGTGGTATCTGGTGGACGTCGGTTCCGCCCGGACTCGCCATTGTGCTGACCGTGCTCGGCGTGACCCTCGTCGGCGAGAGCCTCAACGACCTCGCAGACCCGAGGCTTCGCGGCCGCAGGGCGGTCAGTGCCGCGTCCGGCACGGTCGCTGAGACGTCGGTGGTACCCGGCGGAACGCTCACAGCCGGGCCGGGCGGACTCGCCGGACTCGAGAACGAAGGACGATCATGACCGACGTACTGCAGATCAGGAACCTGGACGTCTCATTTGCGACGGATGCCGGTGCGGTCAAGGCCGTCGACAATGTCAGCCTCAGCGTCGGTCCACGTGAGGTCGTCGCGATAGTGGGGGAGTCCGGCAGCGGCAAGACCGTGACCGCGAAGACGATTCTCGGGCTCCTGCCCGAGACGGCGACACGGGCGGGCGCCGTCATCCTGAGGCACAAGGACGGAACAGGGGAGAACGACGTTGTTTCCGTGTCGAAGGACCAGCTGCGTCGCATCCGCGGCAGTGACGTCTCCATGGTCTTCCAGGAGCCGTCGACCGCTCTCAACCCCGTGTACACGGTCGGCTGGCAGATCGCGGAGGGGCTCCGCGCCCACGACGCCAAACTCAGCCGAAAGGTGGCGCGGTCCCGCGCGGTCGAGATCCTGACAAAGGTCGGGATCCCCGATCCCGAGACCCGGGTGGACTATTACCCGCACCAGTTCTCGGGTGGGCAGAAGCAGCGCGTCGTTATCGCCATGGCGCTCGTCCTCAATCCGGGACTCATCGTGGCCGACGAGCCGACGACGGCGCTCGACGTGACGGTCCAGGCCGAGATCCTCGATCTGCTCAGGCGTTGCCGAGACGAGTTCGGCTCGAGCATCGTTCTCATCACCCACAACATGGGCGTCGTGGCTGATCTCGCCGACCGGGTCGTCGTCATGTACCAGGGCGCGGTGGTCGAAGAGGCCGACGTGCACAGCCTTTTCACTAACCCGCAGAACGAGTACACGAAAAAGCTCCTTGGGGCTGTGCCGCGAATCGGCCAGAAAATCGAGGCTGCCGAACGCAAAGCGCCGATCGACCGCGAAACTGCTCCGGTGGTCGCCGCAGACAACCTGCGGATCGAATACCCCGGTCGGCTCGGGCAACCGGGTTTCCTCGCCGTCGACGGCGTCAGTTTCACCATCGCGCCGGGCGAGGTGCTCGGACTGGTGGGGGAGTCGGGGTCGGGGAAGACGACGATCGGGCGAGCCATCGCCGGGCTCACGAAAGTGACGGGCGGGTCGCTCAGCGTGCTCGGCTCCGAAATGAACGGAATGAAGGAGCGGTCGTTCCGCAAGAAGCGAAGCTCGATCGGCTTCGTCTTCCAGGATCCCGCATCGAGCTTCAACCCGCTGCTGACCATTAGCGAGTGCGTTGCAGAGCCGCTGAGGGTGCACCGCAGGGATCTCGACTCCCGCGCCGTGGCGCAGAGGGTCGGTGAACTGCTCGAGGCTGTCCAGCTTCCGAAGTCGTACGGTGGGCGATACCCGCATGAGCTGAGCGGAGGACAACGACAGCGTGCAAGTCTCGCGAGGGCCCTCGCGTTGAACCCGAAACTGCTGATTGCCGATGAACCGACGAGCGCGCTCGACGTTTCGGTACAGGCACGGGTGCTCGAGCTCTTCGCGGAGCTCCAGGCCGAACTCGGCTTCGCCGCGCTCTTCATCAGCCATGACCTCGCCGTCGTCGACATCCTGGCCGACCGGATTGCCGTGCTGTACCACGGCAGGCTCGTCGAAGAGGGGACGGGAGCCGAGGTCCTCGGCGCGCCTCGGGAGGCATACACGCAACGGTTGCTCGCTTCGCTCCCGGTGCCGGATCCCGTTGCCCAGGCGGAGCGCCGCCGCGTCCTGGCGGGGCTGACGCACACCACTCCGCCGGTGTAGGTCACACCCATGAGTGGCGATGTCCGCCTCGGCCGGTCCGGTTCTCCCCGGATCGTCGGGGTCGACATCGCCCGAGGGCTGGCGATCATCGGAATGTTCGTCGCCCACACCATGCCGAATCCCGGCGACAGGGAATTGCTCGTCGACGGCCGGTCCTCCATCCTGTTCGCCACCCTGGCCGGGGTGTCTCTCGGTATTCTGTCCGGGCAGGATTCGCCCACGCCGCGAGGATCACGCTCCGGCGTTTACCGGCGCATCCTGATCAGGGCACTCGCGATTTTTCTGCTCGGCGTGGTACTGACCTCGCTCGGCAGCGAAATCGCGATCATCCTCGACTACTACGCGATCATGTTCCTCGTCGCCCTGCCCGGGTTGTTCCTGCCGCGGATCTGGCTGGGCGTGCTCCTCCTGACCTTCGCATTCGTCGCCCCCGTTCTTGCCTCGATCGTCACCGATGACTCGAGCAGATCGCCGTCGATCTCTGAGATTCTCCGTGAGTACTTCCTCACCGGGTTCTATCCCGTGCTGATCTGGCTTCCCTTCGTCTTTGCCGGGTTGATCGCCGCCCGGTCGGGGCTCGCCCGGCCCCGCACCCAGGTGATCATGATCGGCTGCGGGACCGGGGCAGCGCTGGCCGGCTACGGTGCTGCCGCTGTCCTGCCGGGGGTGACGGCGGCGGCCCACTCGGGTACGACCGCGGAAGTGTTCGGCTCCGGGGGCGTCGCTCTCGCGGCAATTGGGATTCTGGTTGCCGCGACCACGACCGCCCCCGCGGCTGTTCGTCGAGTCGTCGGAACGGTGCTCGCTCCCGTCGGGGCCGCTGGAGCGATGGCGCTGAGCGTGTACACGGCTCAAATCGTGATCCTCGCGATCGCCGTGCAGATTCGTGACAGCTCGGGACTCGTCGACTACCCGGGCTGGCCTCTCCTCGGCGGTCTCGTGATCGGTTCCCTCATTGGCTCGTGGCTGTGGCAGCGTTACCTTGGCAAGGGCCCGCTCGAGCGGGCGATCGCGCTCGCTTCCGGCCCGGGCTGAGAGCGGAGATCACCCATGTTCGCGAGCCTCAGCGGCGCGGATGGCCCTCACCGCAAGCGCCAGGGCGAGGTGTGAGAACGCCTGTGGCGTGTTCCCGGCCTGTCTGCCGTGTCCGACGTCGTATTGCTCTGACATCAGGCCGACGTCGTTGGCCAGGCCGACGAGGCGATCCATCAGCGCCCTGGCCTCAGCAAGCCGTCCGCTCGCCGCATACTGCGAGACGAGCCAGAATGAGCAGGCGAGAAACGGATGCTCGTCGCCGGGCAGCCCGTCAACGCCTGCCTCTGTTCGGTAGCGGAGCAGTAACCCGTCACGCAGAAGATCGGCCTCGATGGCGGCGACGGTTCCAAGCATCCGCGGATCGCGGGCATGGCAGTACCCGACCTCGACGAGCTGAAGCAACGATGCGTCCACTTCGGTTGTTCCATAGAACTGGGTGTAGCTGTTGCGTTCGGTGTCGAAACCCTCTGTCTCGATCTCTTCGCGGATCAGCGCGCGCAGCTCGACCCACCTGTCCACCGGCCCGTCGAGGCCGAACTCGGTGACCGCGCGAATCGCCCGATCGAAGGCAGCCCACATCATCACGCGCGAGTGGGTGAATCGCTGGGGTGAGCCACGGGTCTCCCAGATGCCCTGGTCCGGCGCCTGCCAGTGGGTTTCGATGTAGCTCACCAGGGCGCGCTGCAACGCCCAGGAGTACGAGGTCTCTGCGACCCCGGCGATACGGGCGTCGTGGAGGGCGACCATCACCTCGCCGATGACATCCGACTGCACCTGCAGCGCTGCGGCGTTGCCGATACGCACCGGCCGGGACTCCAGATATCCGGGCAGGGCAGTGAGCTCACGTTCGGGCAGGTCACGTTCGCCGCTCAGTCCATACATGATCTGCACGTCTTTAGGATCACCGGCGATCGCCCGCAACAGCCAGAGCCGCCAGCGGTCGACGCCCTCGGTGACTCCGCAGGAGACGAGAGCTGTTACCGCGAGGGAGGCGTCACGGAGCCAGACGTACCGATAGTCCCAGTTGCGGCTGCCGCCAAAGTCCTCGGGAAGTGACGTGGTCGCCGCGGCGACGATTCCGCCCGTCTCCTCATGGGTCAACGCGCGCATGACGAGTAAGGACCTGGCCATCTCGGCGGCGTATGGGCCGTGCTGTTCGAGGATCGATGACCACTCGCGCCACCAGTCGCGCGTTCGCGCCAGGTGCTCGTCGACATCGAGCGGCGCCGGCGGTTCACGGTGCGAGGGATACCACGTCATTGTGAGGTCGACCGTCTCGCCGGCGCCAACGGTGAACCTGTTCGAGTGCTCCCTGTTGGACGCGAACAGCTCGGGGCCACGCACGACGACGGCGTCGGGGCCGGCGACAGCGATCAGCGCGGCTCCGTTGTCGTCCCTGACCTTGCGGACCCAGGGCATCGCCGTTGCGTAGCCGAAGCGGAAGCGCATCTCCTGGGCGAACTCGACGCGTCCGGAAACCCCCCGTACCCGGCGAATCACATCGGCGCGATGGTCGGATCTCGGCATGACGTCCGTGACTTCGGCTACACCGTCAGTGGAGGTCCAGGTGGTCACGAGGGTGAACGACTCTCCGTCGTATCGCCGACGGCCCGTCGCCTCTTCGGCTGATGGTGCCAGTTTCCATCGACCGTGATCCTCGGTGCCGAGGAGCGCAGCAAACATCGACGCAGAGTCGTACCTCGGCATACACAACCAGTCGATGCTACCGTCGCGACCGACGAGCGCAGCCGTGTAGCAGTCGCTGATCAGTGCATAGTCTTCGATGCGGGATGCCATCGGTTCAGTCTGGCATCCTGACTTTGCCTTGGCACCACCTGATTTCGCGCCCCGGAAACCCCGACTGGCTGACCGCGACTAGATTCGCGAGATTTCGCGCTCTCCGGCGGCGCGCGACAGAGCGTCAGGGGCAACACGGGTATCGGTCAGGTGGTGCTCCGCCTGTGCGTCCCCCGCGGGGTCGGCTCCGGGCGCAGCACCAGGGGCACCGTGCCCGAGCGGGGGCGTGTACTTCGACATCCTGTCGATCGCAGCGAGGGCGAGGGCGGAAACGATGAACACCATGTGGATGACGACCTGCCAGAACACGCCGAGGGAGGTGTATGCCTCGTCGGTGACCTCCTGGCCGCTTCCGGCATCCGTCATGTTTCCCACCTCGATGAACGTCTTGAGCAGGTGGATCGACGAGATACCGATAATGGCCATCGCGAGCTTGACCTTGAGCACGTTGGCGTTGACGTGCGAAAGCCACTCGGGCTGGTCGGGATGCCCGTTGAGGTTGATCTTCGACACGAAGGTCTCGTAGCCACCGATGATGACCATGATGAGGAGGTTCGCGATCATCACGACGTCGATCAGACCGAGAACGGCGAGCATGACGCTCGCTTCTGTCACATCCGCAGAGTGGTTGATTACCTCGTCGCCGAGGTGCCACAACTCCTGGACGAAGACCCACACGTAGATCATCTGGGCGGCGATGAGCCCCAGGTACAGCGGGGCCTGCAGCCACCGGCTGAAGAAGATCATGTAACCGATGCTCGAGACAGCGAGGCTGCGGCCGGCGGGGGGAGGGACGGAAGACATGGGGCTCCTGGGCAGAGGGCGGAAGGCGGCGCGCGAGGGATACGCGGGATAAATCCTAGAGCGGGAAAGCTGCGAGTTCCCGGCGGAGAGCAGCTGACGCGCGAAGTCGACTAAAGTGGACACCGCGAAGGGGAGTATCCCTCTGCACGGCATCCGTCATCACGGGTCACATCGTTGAGACCCCGGGCGCCGTGGCACGGCCTGTTGTGGCCGATGCGGGAGAGACTTTCGGGCGTTTCTCGTACCCACCCCCCGTCACACCCTCCACCGAAAGGTCCCGGATGCACCCGGTATTGCCCCTCTGGTTTGAAATCGGCTCATACGTCGTACTCGGCCTGATCCTGATCGCTGACCTCGCCCTGGTGGTGAAACGTCCGCACATTCCATCGATGAAGGAATCGACCCTGTGGGTCGTCTTCTACGTCACGCTCGCGCTCGTCTTCGCCGGCCTGATGTTCCTCATCTCCGGCGGCGAGTTCGCCGGACAGTTCCTCGCGGGCTGGCTCACCGAGTACAGCCTGTCGATCGACAATCTCTTCGTCTTCGTCATCATCATGGCGAGGTTCTCGGTGCCCAAACGGCTCCAGCAGGAAGTGCTCATGGTGGGCATCATCATCGCCCTCATCTTCCGCGGAATCTTCATCCTCCTCGGTGCGCAGCTCATCGAGAGCTTCAGCTGGGTGTTCTACCTCTTCGGCGCCTTCCTGCTCTACACCGCGTGGAAGCAGGCGTTCGGCCACAACGACGACGCTGAAGACGGCGAAACTGCCCTTATCACCTACATGAAGCGCCACATCAGCGTTTCGCCCGACTTCCACGACTCGAAGCTCCGCACGGTCATCGACGGCAAGAAGGTGTGGACGCCGATGCTCATCGTCTTCATCGCCATCGGAACCACCGACGTGATGTTCGCGCTCGACTCGATCCCCGCGATCTTCGGAATCACGCAGAGCCCGTTCATCGTGTTCACCGCGAATATCTTCGCTCTGATGGGACTCCGCCAGCTGTACTTCATGCTCGGTGGCCTCCTCGAGCGCCTTCACTACCTCAAGTACGGCATCGCGTTCATCCTCGCGTTCATCGGAGTGAAGCTCGTGCTCCACGCCATGCACGAGAACGAACTTCCGTTCATCAACGGTGGACAGCACATCGAGTGGGCACCGGAAATCAACACCTGGACATCGCTCGGCGTGATCGTCGTATCGATGGCCGTCGCCACGATCGCGAGCCTCATCAAGTCGGGTCGCGACGCGCGGCGCGCTGAACCGAAGGAATCAGTTCCCAGCGAGTGATATTCTGAGCGCGTGCTGTTCGGGATGCTTCTTAGCTGCCGCGACGGGGCCTAGTCACCAGGCTGCCCCGTCGCGGGGTTCGTCGTTGCCTGAACCATCACTCTTCGCAAGGAATGCAGCATGCAGCAGACAATAGAGTCCACAGCACCGGCGCCGTTCACAGGCATCGGGCACCCGAAGCACGCGGCGCCGGCCGGACAGCCGCGCACTCTCGCCGAAAAGGTCTGGGATGACCACCTGGTTGCCAAGGGTGAAGACGGCAATCCCGACCTGATCTACATCGACCTGCACCTCGTGCACGAGGTCACCAGCCCACAGGCCTTCGACGGTCTCCGGCTGGCCGGTCGACCGGTACGGCGCCCGGACCTCACCATCGCCACAGAGGACCACAACACGCCGACGATCGGCATCGACAAGCCGATCGCCGACCTGACCAGCCGTACCCAGATCGAAACGCTGCGCAAGAACGCCGTCGAATTCGGCATCCGCCTGCACTCGCTCGGTGACATCGAGCAGGGCATCGTGCACGTCGTCGGGCCACAGCTTGGCCTCACCATGCCGGGCATCACCGTGGTCTGCGGCGACTCGCACACCTCTACCCACGGCGCATTCGGGGCCATGGCATTCGGCATCGGCACGAGCGAGGTCGAGCACGTCATGGCGACGCAGACCCTCCCGCTCAAGCCGTTCAAGACCATGGCGATCAACGTCGACGGGACACTGCGGCCCGGCGTGACCGCGAAGGACATCATCCTCGCGGTCATCGCGAAGATCGGGACGGGTGGCGGGCAGGGCTACGTGCTCGAGTACCGCGGTTCGGCCATCCGGGCGCTCTCGATGGAGGGCCGGATGACGATCTGCAACATGTCGATCGAGGCTGGCGCCCGCGCGGGCATGGTCGCCCCGGACGAGACGACCTACGAGTACCTCAAGGGCAGGCCGCACGCACCGAGCGGTGCGGACTGGGATGAGGCCGTCAGCTACTGGAACACCCTCTCGACCGATGAGGGTGCCACCTTCGACGCCGAGGTCTACCTCGACGCCGACACCCTCGATCCCTTCGTCACCTGGGGCACCAACCCGGGGCAGGGCGTCTCTCTCAGCGACACTGTGCCTCACCCGGAAGCCATCGTCGACCCCAACGAGCGCGCAGCCGCCGAGCGAGCGCTCGAATACATGGACCTCGTCGCCGGAACACCGATGAAGGAGATTCCCGTGGATGCCGTGTTCATGGGATCGTGCACCAACAGCCGGATCGAAGACCTCCGTGCCTTCGCGTCGGTGATCGCGGGCAAGAAAAAGGCTGATGGAGTCCGTGTGATGGTGGTTCCCGGATCGGCGCGCGTCCGGATCGAAGCGGAAGCCGAGGGGCTTGACCAGGTGATCAAGGACTTCGGCGCCGAGTGGCGGTTCGCCGGCTGCTCGATGTGCCTCGGCATGAACCCTGATCAGCTTGCGCCGGGCGAGCGCTGTGCCTCGACGAGTAACCGCAACTTCGAGGGTCGCCAGGGCAAGGGTGGGCGCACCCACCTCGTGTCGCCGCTCGTGGCAGCGGCAACAGCCATCCGCGGCACTCTGTCGAGCCCCGCAGACCTCGAAGGAGCGAACTGACAATGGACAAGTTCACCACGGTGACCGGTATCGCAGCGCCGCTGATGCGCTCGAATGTCGACACCGACCAGATCATCCCAGCCGTCTACCTCAAGCGAGTCACCAAGACCGGCTTCGAGGACGCGCTCTTCGCCGGCTGGCGCCAGGATGAGAACTTCGTGCTCAACCGCCCGGAGTTCCAGGGAGCGACGGTTCTCGTGGCGGGTCCCGACTTCGGGACGGGCTCCTCACGCGAGCACGCTGTATGGGCGCTGCGTGACTTCGGCTTCAAGGTGATCCTCAGCCCGCGCTTCGGCGATATCTTCCGTGGAAACTCCGGCAAGCAGGGACTCCTCGCCGCAGAGATCTCCGAAGACGACACGAAAAAAATCTGGGCAGAAATCGATCGCCAGCCGGGAATAGAAATTACAGTCGATCTGGTTGCGAAAGAAGTCGCTATCGGTGACCTCACGGTTTCGTTTGAGATCGATGATTACACTAGGTGGCGATTGATTGAAGGCCTGGACGACATAGGCCTGACCCTGCGTGACGAGGCGCGGATCACTGAATTTGAGGCTGCCAGGGAAACCTGGCGCCCCAAGACCCTTCCCATTAAGTAATCAGGCTGCGCAGGTAAAACATTTGACTTCACTTCTTCAGGACGCATCACGGGCAGGAGCCAGCGTGGGGCTCGCAGGTGACAAGATCACAATCCACGGTGGACGCCCGCTCAACGGACGAATCGAGCTGAAGGGGGCGAAGAACCTGGTCACCAAGGCCATGGTTGCTGCCATCCTCGGTGAGACACCGAGTGTGCTCCGCGATGTGCCGGATATCAGCGATGTCCGCGTGGTTCGTGGCTTGCTCGACGTCCACGGCGTCAAGGTCACAAGCGACGAAGACGGCGTGCTCACCCTCGACCCCTCGAACGTTGAGAGCGCCCACATGGCGGACATCGACGCTCACGCGGGATCAAGCCGTATTCCGATCCTGTTCTGCGGACCGTTGCTGCACCGCCTCGGCGAAGCGTTCATTCCCGACCTCGGTGGGTGCCGCATCGGTGACCGCCCGATCGATTACCACCTGGAAGTTCTTCGTCAGTTCGGTGCCGTCGTGGAGAAGCAGCCGAGTGGCATCCGGATGAGTGCACCGAACGGGCTCAAGGGCACCAAGGTCCACCTGCCGTACCCGAGCGTCGGCGCGACCGAGCAGGTCCTGCTCACCGCTGTGCGCGCGGAGGGCATCACCGAGCTGCGTGGCGCGGCGATCGAGCCCGAGATCATGGACCTCATCAACATCCTGCAGAAGATGGGCGCGATCATCGCTGTGGACACCGACCGTGTGATCCGCATCGAGGGCGTTGAACGACTCGAGGGCTACAGCCACACCGCCCTGTTCGACCGCAACGAGGCTGCAAGCTGGGCAGCGGCTGCACTCGCGACCGAGGGAGACATCTTCGTCGGTGGAGCACGCCAGGCCGAGATGCTCACCTTCCTCAACGTGTACCGCAAGGTCGGCGGCAAGTTCGACATCCACGATGACGGCATCCGTTTCTACCACCCGGGCACCGAGCTCAACCCGGTGATCATCGAGACGGACGTCCACCCCGGCTTCATGACCGACTGGCAGCAGCCGCTCGTCGTCGCGCTGACCAAGGCGAAGGGCGTCTCCATCGTGCACGAGACCGTGTACGAGCAGCGCTTCGGTTTCGTTGACGCGCTCGTCGAGATGGGCGCGACAATCCAGGTGCACAAGGAATGCCTCGGCGGACAGGCGTGCCGCTTCGGGCAGCGCAACTTCAACCACTCAGCGGTGATCTCGGGCCCGACCAAGCTGCGTGGAGCAGACATCGTGGTCCCGGACCTCCGTGGTGGATTCTCGCACCTCATTGCCGCGCTGAGCGCCGAGGGAACCTCGACGGTGTCGAACGTCGGCATCATCAGCAGGGGCTACGAGAAGTTCATCACCAAGCTCGAGCAACTGGGAGCCGACTTCGTTCTCGAAGGATAATGGGGCGGTGACCTCACCGAAACCAGTGCGCCTCAGGGCGAGCCCGGAAAAGACCCGACCGTCCATCTACTGGCTTCTGGCATCGATTGCTTTGCCGCCGGCGAGCCTGATGATGCGGCTCCATGTCACCGGCGGTGAGAAGCTGCCTCGGAGCGGACCGTTCATCCTCGCGCCGAACCACTTCAGCGAGATCGACCCGATCGTTGTGGGCATGGCCGTGTGGAAGCTCGGCCGTGCGCCCCGGTTCATGGCAAAGGCGGGCCTGTTCAAAGTGCCGGTGATCGGTTACCTGTTGACGAAGTCGGGCCAGGTCCCAGTGGAACGGACCGGCTCGGTTCGCGGCCAGGACCCGGTCGCGGCCGGCGGGGAGCTCGTCGACAAGGGACAGGGCGTTGTTGTCTACCCGGAAGGGTCGCTCACCCGCGACCCGGACCTGTGGCCGATGCGCGGCAAGACCGGCGCCGTTCGGATCGCGCTGACCTACGGCATCCCGATCACGCCGATGGCGCACTGGGGCACCGACAAGGTCATGGCGAGGTACTCGCGCAAGATAAGCTTTTTCCCGCCCAAGCGTATTGACGTCAAGGTGGGCGATCCGGTCGATCTGTCGCGGTTCGCTGACCGACCGCTCGATGCCGCGACGCTGACCGAGGCGACCGCCGTCGTGATGGCGGCGATCACCGGGTTGCTCGCCGAGATCCGCGGCGAGACGCCCCCGGATGAGCCGTGGGACCCGAGTAAGCACAACCAGAAAGACACGGGCCGATTTTGAGCCGAAAGACAACCGCGCGCGTTGCCGTACTCGGGACGGGCAGCTGGGGCACAACCTTCGGCAAGATCCTGGCGGATGGCGGTTCCCACGTCACCATGTGGGCGCGCCGGCCGGAACTCGCCGCAGAGATCTCCCGCAGCCACCGCAACAGCGACTACCTCCCCGGCGTCGTGCTGCCCTCGAACCTCACGGCAACAGCGAACCTCGCGGACGCGCTCAAGGGCGCCCAGCAGGTCTTCATTGCGGTTCCCAGCCAGTCGCTGCGCGAGAACCTGGCGGCGATCCGCCCCCACATCGAACCGACGACGATCGTCGTCTCGCTGATGAAGGGTGTCGAACGGGGGACAGGACTCCGGATGAGCGAGGTCATCGCCGAGGGCCTCGGTATCGACCCGTCGAGAATCGCTGTGGCCTCTGGCCCGAACCTCGCGCTCGAGATCGCCAGGGAACAGCCGACCGCCGCGGTGATCTCCTCGCAGAGCCTCGAGACCGCCCAGGCCGTCGCGCTCCTCGCCCGCAACAAATACTTCCGTACGTTTGTGAACACGGATGTCATCGGTACGGAATTCGGCGGCGTGCTGAAGAACCTCATCGCGGTTGCCATCGGCATCGTCGACGGGGTCGGGTACGGCGAGAACACCAAGGCGTCGATCATCACCCGCGGGCTCGTTGAGATGACGGACTTCGCCGTCGCGCAGGGCGCGAAAGCCGAGACGCTGTCCGGTCTTGCCGGCCTCGGCGACCTCATCGCCACCTGCCAGTCCCCGTTGTCCCGCAACAATACGGCGGGCCGGCTGCTCGGGCAGGGCTACAGCTTTCCCGCGGTGGTCAAGCAAATGCAGCAGACCGCCGAGGGCCTCGCGAGCGTTGCCCCCGTTCTCGAGCTCGCACGATCCATCGGCGTCGGAATGCCGATCGTCGAGCAGGTCAAGCAGGTACTCGACGGTACCCTCGACCCCAAAGACATTGCACCTCACCTCACGACAGACAGCGACGAGCCCCAGGGCGAAAGGACAAACGATGATCGAGAAGCGCCTGGTGGTGGTGTTGTTTGGAGGTCGGTCAAGCGAGCATTCGATCAGTTGCGCTACGGCGGGCGGAGTACTGCGGGCAATTGATCGCTCGCTGTTCGATGTTGTCCCCGTCGGGATCACCCGCGACGGCGTCTTCGTTCTCGAACAGGACGACCCCGACAGGTTCGCGCTCGACAGGTCGCACCTGCCAGAGGTCGTCGACAACGGCACCCGTGTGCGCTGGCCCGACAGTGCGACCAGCCGCGAGCTGACCGTCACCGCCGACGGCGTCACGACGTCGC
Source organism: Mycetocola sp. Y442 (assembly GCF_056898615.1). Lineage (NCBI taxonomy): Bacteria > Bacillati > Actinomycetota > Actinomycetes > Micrococcales > Microbacteriaceae > Mycetocola > Mycetocola sp. Y442. The sequence continues at coordinate 795,574 of NZ_JBXHBV010000001.1, read as the reverse complement.
TCGGCAACGTCGATATGGTCTTTCCCATCCTGCACGGTCCGTTCGGCGAAGATGGCACGCTCCAGGGCATGCTCGAACTGATCGACATGCCGTACGTCGGCAGCGGAGTGCTCGCGTCAGCCCTCGGGATGGACAAGCACTTCACCAAGACCGTGCTCGAGCACGCGGGGATCACTGTCGCGCCGTGGCGGACCATCTCGCAGCGCGACTACCACGTTGACGACTCGGCAGCATTCGAGGCGCTCAGCACACTCGGTGCGCCCGTGTTCGTGAAACCGGCGAGGGCCGGCTCGAGCGTCGGCGTGAGCAAGGTCACCTCACCCGAACAGCTCGACAGCGCCATGCGCACGGCGTTCGCCGAGGACGACAAGGTGCTCATCGAAAAGGGCATGCCGGGGCGCGAGGTTGAAATCGCCGTGCTCGGAGGCCGTCCGGGTGAACCGGCGCGGGCATCCGTCGCCGGTGAGATCATGATCACCGGGCGGGACTTCTACGACTTCGACGCGAAGTACCTCGACGCCCCGGGAGTCGACCTGATCTGCCCGGCTGACATCGACGCGGACACGCTCGCGGCGCTGCAGTCAATTGCACTCCGTGCGTTCGACGCCATCGGTGCTGAGGGGCTCGCTCGCGTCGACTTCTTTCTCACTGAGGACGGAATCGTCGTCAATGAGGTCAACACGATGCCGGGATTCACGCCCATCTCGATGTTCCCGAGCTGCTGGATCGCGAGCGGCCTCAGCTATGCCGATCTCATCACCGAGCTCATCGACGTTGCCCACGCGCGCCGCGCAGGCGCGCTCTACAGCTAGTCGAGGACGTCTTCGGGGCCGACACAGGCTGTCGTCGCCGGTAGCGACGACACGGCGCTGGAGAGATCGATGAGAGCCGTCGTCCCCGAGACGCCGCCGGTAGCGGCATCCGCGTTGATAATGACCTCGACGGCTGGCTCACGCCCGTAGGTGGTGTATCGGTAGGTGTCGTTCGCCGCTTCGCTCTCGTCGGCGATCCAGTCGATGCCGTTGAGGGCGATGCACGGATCGGTTGTCGGGCCGGGAACGGCGACTCCGCAGCGGAGGATGACAGCGGCTGGTGACCCCCAGGCGGCCGTCGACTGGGCGTTGGTCTCGCGCTTCGGTTTGTCGGCGACGGTGTCTGGCAGCCGGACGATCACGTCGGCGCACGCCGGGTTGTTGGCGTCTGCCGCTGGCTCGAGGGTCACGGCCGAAGAGCACCCGGTGAGGCCGATGAGCGCGGCGAGGAGTACGCCACCGGCGAGGGAACGGAGGGGGAGAGCGCGAGGAGACATCAGGTTCAGGCTACCGTTGAACGCATGACGCAGCCTGACAACTCCCACCCGGATGCCGGGTCAGACACGGTCGGCAGCGTGCACGAGCTGGCCGTGCTGTCGCGCATCTTCCCGCTTCTGCCTGCGGCCAGTGCGGCAACAGTCGGTCCAGGCGATGACGCAGCGGTGATGGCGGCTCCCGACGGCAGGTTCGTGATCACGACAGACATGATGGTGCACGGACCGGACTTCCGCTTCGCGTGGTCGACCGGGCACGACCTCGGCTGGAAGGCAGCCGCGTCAAACCTCGCCGATGTTGCCGCAATGGGTGCACGGCCGACAGGGCTCGTCGTGGCCATCGCTGCAACACGCGACACCCCGGTCACGCTGCTCGAGGACATCGCGACAGGTCTTCGGGATGCCTGCGAAGAGCTCGCTCCCGGCTGCGGTGTGGTCGGCGGGGACCTGTCGGTCTCCGACACCTTCACCCTCGCCATCACCGCATTCGGCGACCTCGAGGGCCGCGCGCCGGTTCTCCGCTCCGGGGCACGCCCCGGCGACACTCTTGCGCTGTGTGGCGACGCCGGGGTCTCAGCGGCCGGCCTGAAACTGCTCTTCACGGATGCCGTGACCCGCGACGGGAGGCCTGACCACGCGAAAGCTCAACGGCTGAGGCAGGAGCACCCCCGCGTTGTCGGCGCACAGCTGGCACCTCGTCCTCCCATCGCGTCAGGCGTCGCCGCCGCACTCGCCGGCGCAACAGCGATGCTCGACGTGTCGGACGGGCTCGGCCTCGACGCGCGAAGAATTGCCGCAGCATCCGGTGTCGCCATCACCCTGGACCGAGCCAGCCTGGGAGACGACCCCGACACGGCACTGCGCGGAGGCGAGGACCACGCACTGCTCGCGACGTTCCCACCCGGCAGTGAGCTGCCGGAGGGATTCCGTGTCATCGGCAGCGTGACCGCCGGCGACGGTGTGACCGTTGGCGGCGAAGCTATCGCTGGTGTCGACGGCTGGGATCCCTATGAGGGGTGGAACGGCGGCACGGGCTAGGGCCTATTCCGGCACTGCCCACCACACGGTGGTCTCGCCATACTTTTTGCGTCGCGCCTGCACGAGACCCGCAGGCCAGACCGGCTCGGGGGAGCGTGAGCTCCGTTCGACCACAACGAGCGAGTCGGGGCCGAGGACCCTGAGGACTGCCGCGAGGTTCGACGCCAGCTCTGCCTCGGGCAGGTCGTACGGCGGGTCGAGGAAGACGAGGTCGAACGGCCCGACCGCTGAGTCGAGGTAGCTCTGCACCGGCCGCGATGCCACGTCGATCTTCACCTTGCCCGGCGCTGCGTTCGACACGGCCTTTGCGTTGAGGCGGCACACTGCTGCTGCCTGAGACGAGCGTTCGACGAGAATGACCTCGCTCGCACCCCGGCTTGCCGCTTCAAGGCCGAGGGCGCCGGATCCGGCGTAGAGGTCGAGCACCTGCGCGCCGTCCAGAATGTCGCGTGCATCGAGTGCCGAGAACATGGCCTCCCGAACCTGGTCGCTCGTCGGCCTGGTGCCGGATTTGGGGACCTTCAGGGGCAGGGAACCGGCAAATCCGGAAACGATTCTTGTCACCAGCCCACAGTACGCTGAGCCTCGACGTCGGTGCGCCCGAATAGACTCGGAGCATGAACGCCCAGCCACTGGCCGCCAAGCTCGACAGCGTCATCGGCGGTCGAACGGCGTCCGCGTTCAAGCGTGCCTTCGGCGTCGTCACCGTCGGCGACCTGCTCGAGCACTACCCGAGACGATACGCGCGCAGGGGTGAGCTGACCGCCCTGAGTGAGCTGCCGGTCGGCGAACCGGTGACCATCGTCGCCGAGGTGATCGAGGTGCGAGAGCGCACCATGAAGGCCCGCAGGGGGTCGATCCTCGAGGTTCGCATCACCGACGGAAAAGGCATCCTGAGCCTGACGTTCTTCAACCAGGCGTGGCGGACGCGCGAGCTTCGCCCCGGTGCCCGCGGAATCTTCGCCGGCAAGGTCGGCGACTACAAAGGTGCACTCCAGCTGGCCCACCCCGACTACGAACTCTTCGAGTCAACCGACGCGGACGCCAGACCGGATGCGGCCAGGAAGTGGGCGGAGACTCCCATCCCGATCTACCCGGCAACGAGCACAGTGGCGAGCTGGCAGGTGCACAAGGCGATGGCGCTTGTGCTCGATTCGCTGCCAGAACTGCCCGACCCGGTCCCGGTTGAGGTCAGGACTCGCGAGAACCTCTTGACCTACGGCCAGGCGATCGAGAAGATCCACCGGCCGACGACGGATGCCGACTGGCACGTCGCGCAGGAAACCCTGCGGTACCGCGAGGCGTTCCTTCTCCAGGCGGCGCTGCTCCAGCAGCGGCAGATCGCCCGACTGGAGGAAACGACACCACGCGTCGCCACCCCGGGCGGTCTGCTCGAACAGTTCGACAGGCAGCTCGCCTTCACCCTCACCGGCGATCAGACCCGCGTGGGCGCTGAGATCGCCAGGGACATGGCGGAGCCGGTGCCGATGAACCGGCTCGTGCAGGGCGAAGTGGGTTCAGGCAAGACTCTCGTCGCCCTCAGGGCAATGCTCGCCGCCGCAGACTCGGGCGGGCAGTCCGCGTTGCTCGCACCCACCGAGGTCCTCGCCGGCCAGCACCTCAGGTCCCTGGTGAAGTCGCTCGGGCCCGACCTGTCCGCGCAACTGTTCCCGACGCTGCTCACCGGGACGATGCCGACCGCGGAGAGACGCAAGGCGCTGCTGCGAATCGTGAGCGGCCAGGCGCGCATCGTCGTCGGAACCCACGCCCTGCTCGGAGAGAGCGTGACCTTCTACGACCTCGGACTCGTCGTCGTCGACGAGCAGCACCGATTTGGGGTGGAGCAGCGCGAAGCGCTTCGGCAGAAGGGCCATCAGCCGCCCCACGTGCTCGTACTGACCGCAACTCCCATTCCGCGAACCGTTGCCATGACCGTCTTTGGCGACCTCGAGGTGAGCACGATTCGTGAGCTGCCGGCTGGCCGGGCCGGGATCGAGTCGTTCGTCGCCGGTCTCGCGGAACATCCCGGGTGGATCCACCGGGTGTGGGAGCGGGTCAGCGAGGAGGTGGCTGCCGGTCGACAGGCGTTCGTGGTCTGCTCAGCGATCGACGTCAACGAGCCCGACGACGTGGACTTCGACCCCACCGACCCCGATGCGCAGCTGCCGGACCTGAAGGACGTGAAAGACCAGGGCCCGCCGCGTTCAACCGTGGTCGGGACGCTCGCCGAACTGCGCCAGTTGCCCGCGACAAAGAATCTTCGCATCGAGGCGCTCCACGGTCGGATGCCAGGCGAGGAGAAAGACCGCATCATGCGCGCGTTCGCCGCCCACGAGATCGACATTCTCGTGGCCACAACGGTGATCGAGGTGGGTGTCGACGTGCCGAACGCATCGACGATGGTCGTGCTCGACGCCGACAGGTTCGGAGTATCCCAGTTACACCAGCTCCGTGGTCGCGTCGGCAGGGGGGAATGGGCCGGACTGTGCCTGCTGGTGACGAACGCAGCACCCGGGACCATCGCCAGGACCCGCGTCGACGCGGTCGCCAGCACCCTCGACGGCTTTGAACTCGCCCAGGCCGACCTCGAGCTGCGCCAGGAGGGAGATGTCCTCGGCAGTGCCCAGTCCGGCGGACGCTCCTCACTCAAGCTGCTGCGCGTGGCTTCGGACGGCGATCTCATCGCCAGGGCGAGGGAAGACGCGCAGGATGTCCTCGAACACGACCCAGGGCTCGACGACCACGTTGCGTTGCGTCACGCGCTCGAGCAGCGCGTCGACGCGTCGGCCCGCGCGGCGCTGTCCAAAAACTGAGAACCGCCGCGCGGCGAATCGGACGAGGGGGCGTCACTGCGGATTCTCTGGGGGACTGCCCGTGACTCTTGTGTGTGCCGGTAGGCTGAGGCCATGCAGAGGATCGCCGTCGTTCCAGGCTCGTTTGACCCCGTCACCCTGGGGCATCTTGACGTGATCGAGAGGGCGGCCGGCCTCTTCGACGAGCTCCACGTGCTCGTCGTGCACAACCCGTCGAAGGTTGCCCTTCTGCCGATCTCTGAGCGCGTCTCGCTCCTCGAGGAGTCGATTCGTGACGCGGGGATAGCGGGCAAGATCGTGGTGGCGTCCTGGAGTGTCGGGCTCCTCGTCGACTACGCGACCGACGTCGGCGCCTCTGTCCTGGTGAAAGGCATCCGTTCACAGGTCGACGTGGCCTATGAAACACCGATGGCGATCGTCAACCGGCACCTCGCCGGCGTCGAGACGGTGTTCATGCTGCCTGATCCCGCCCATGCCCACGTGTCGAGTTCTCTCGTGCGACAGGTGTCCTCCCTCGGCGGGGATGTCAGCCCGTACGTGCCAGCTGCAGTGACCCGGTTCCTCCAGCGATCATGACTTCGATCCCGGCGACGGACGGCAAGGCCACGGCGGTCGAAGAGACCGCGGGCTTCGACATCCGCGACGCGCATCGCCTCGCCTCGGACATCATCCGCAATGTGGAGTCGGTGATCGATGGGAAACACCGGGTGGTGCGCACAGCGCTCACGGTGCTCCTCGCCGAGGGACACCTGCTCATCGAGGATGTGCCGGGCGTCGGGAAGACGATGCTGGCGAAGGCGCTCGCCCGGTCCATCACGGCGACGGTCAGCCGCATCCAGTTCACGCCGGATCTCCTGCCGAGTGATGTGACCGGAATCTCCGTGTACAACCAGGCCGAGCGGCGGTTTGAGTTCAAGCCTGGTGCGGTCTTCGCGAACATCGTGATCGGCGACGAGATCAACAGGGCGTCACCCAAAACGCAATCCGCCCTGCTCGAGTGCATGGAGGAGCGTCAGGTCACCGTGGACGGGACCACCTACCATCTGGCCACGCCGTTCACCGTGATCGCAACCCAGAACCCGATCGAGATGGAGGGGACATACGCGCTCCCTGAGGCCCAGCGAGACAGGTTCATGGCGCGCATTTCGATGGGTTACCCCGATGAGTCCGCCGAACTCAGCATGCTCGCTTCGCGGGACGTCACGAATCCGCTCGCCGATCTTGCCCCCGTTGTCTCGGCATCCGCTGTGCAGCGCCTGATGGCGAGCGTTCGGGACGTTTACGTCTCTGATGCCGTCAAGGAGTATGCGGTCCGGATCCTGCGCGCGACCCGCGAACATCCCGACCTCAGGCTCGGAGGGAGCCCGCGCGCGACGCTCCAGCTCGTGCGGGCTGCGAAGAGCTTCGCGCTCGTCGAGGGCAGGGACTTCGTTCTTCCCGATGACATCGATGCGCTCGCGAACGCTGTCCTCGGCCATCGCCTGATGCCGACGAGCAGGGCGCTCGGCAACCACCAGCACACGGACGAACTCATCCGCGACATCATCGACGGCATCATCGACGAGACGGCAGTGCCGCCGTCACGCACAACAGGGACCTGAGATGCCGACGCCCAGCCGTGGGAGTTCGCGGGCCGTTCGGCCCACGAGGCGCGGCTGGAGTGTGCTTCTCACCGCTGGCGCTGTTCTCGTCGGCGCGACCCTCATCGACAGGAGGGAAGGCCTCTACCTGTCCGCGTTCCTGGTGCTGCTGTTCGTGGGCTGCGTTGTGTACATCCAGGCCCACAGGCCCAGGCTCGCCGCGGTTCGCTCGTTCTCGCCGCCGAGCGTGATGGTCGGCCAGCCCGCGGTCGTGCACACCAGGGTGACGTCGAAGAGTGACCTTGAAACCGCGACCGTCTGGATCGAGCAGGTTCCGGCTGTCTTCGGGCGAACGCCGACCGGCGAACTGGCGCGAGGCAGGTGGCAGCGCGGGCGTGGTTACTCCACTGACATCGAATACGAGCTCAGGTCCTCCCACAGGGGGCGGTACCCGATCGGTCCGCTGTGGGTCACCCACGGTGACCCGTTCGGGCTCGTCGTTGCCGAGCGCGCGATCGCCGGCACCAGGGAGATCTCGATTACGCCGCGCGTCAGTGTGCTCGCCAATGCGGGCCTCGCGAATGCCAGCGGCGACGGCGTCCGTCACGAACTGAACCACTTCGCGGCCCAGCGTGCCGACGAACTCATCGCCAGGGAGTACCGCACCGGCGACTCGCTGCGTCGCGTGCACTGGAGTCAAACGGCCCGCAGGGGCGAACTCATGGTGAGGCAGGAAGAGCGCCAGGGCGACCCGGAAGCAGCAATCGTGCTCGACACCGCCCTCGCCGGCAGGGGTGAGGCGAACGGTGCCACCTCTGACGCTCACTTCGAACGCATGGTCGAGCTCGTTGCGTCGCTCGGCGTGCACCTTCTTGATGCGGGCTACCAGGTCTCCCTCGTCGAATCAGCGACGGATGCCATCCCGAGCACTGAGGGGACGTCGCCGTACCGCATCTCACGGTTCGAGCCCGGCGCTGCACCCGCCCTGCTCGATACCCTCGCCGAAACGCAGCGCCACCCGGTGCCGGACGGCTATGACGTGACCGCCGGACTTGCGACGGTGATCAGGAGAACGGGAAAAGTGATGCCCGTCTTCGCGGTTCTCGGACAGGTGTCTCCGACGGGAGCCCGGCGGCTGGCGGGGATGAAGATCAACGCAGCCCCCGCCGTCGCTTTCTTCGACCCCGCCGAGAACCAGGCGAGCCGCGGCTACTCGACCGAGGCCCAGGTTCTTGGCGACGCCGGATGGCGAACCGCCGTGTTCACCGAACGCACGCCGGTGGTCGAGGCGTGGTCTCTCGTCGCGTTCGGGGCAACCGGCGGACAGTCCGCCCGGAGGGGCCGTGACCGTGTCGGGAACTAAAACAGCCCCAGAGCGCCCGGCAGCGGCGAAGGCCCCGCCGACAGCCGGGCCGGGAGACCGGCCGGGACGTGATCATGTCACCAGTCAGAGGATGGGCGCGCGGCTCTGGCCGCTGAGCCTCGCGACCCTTCTGGTCTACACGGTGGCAATCTCGACACTTTCCCCGCTCCTTAGCGGTGCCTCATGGTGGCTGGGAACCGCGATGCTCGGCGCCGTCGTCCTCTGCTCCGCGGCAACGGCCCGGGGACTCGGCGTGAGGCCGGCTCTCGGGTCGCTCATCGGTGGTGTCGTCTGGGTCGCGATGCTCGTGCTGTTTTTCGCTCCCGACACCGCGCTGGCCCTCGTCGTCCCCACCTGGGACACCGCCGAAACCTTCCGCGAACTGATGTCGGACGGATTCCGCTCGATCAGCCGTCAGGGCACGCCGGCGAACGCCGACGTCGGAATTCTCTTCGTCCTCGCGGTGGGGGCTGGCGCATTCGCCCTTCTCTGTGACCTGCTCGCGGTCGTCGTCCGGATGCCGGCGCTCGCCGGCATCCCTGTTGTCGCCATCGCACTGGTTCCCGGCTTCGTCATCGGTGAGGTCAACCTGGTCGCGCTCGCCCTGTGCGCCGCCGCGTATCTCGTGCTCCTCGCCGCCGACACGAGGGTGCGCCAGTCGGCAGCGCGGCACCCGAGGGGAATGCTCGGCATCGGCGCTTTCGCCGTCATCGGTGCACTGCTGGCGGCGGCGGTCGCCCCCGGTTACAACGGCGAGAGCCTTTTCCAGGCAACGGGTGGTTCGACATTCGGACGCGGCGTGAGCCCCCTCGTCGACCTCGGAAAAGACCTGAGGCGACCGGGAGGGGCCCGCCAGTTCACCTACACCACGACGACCGATGAGTCGCTGTATTTCCGTCTTCTGACCCTCGATCAGTTCGACGGGACCACCTGGTCTGCGAGCCGTTCGAACGATCGTGTCTTCAACGAACCAGACCTCATGGTCGATGTCCCCGGGCTGTCCGCTGAGGTGGCCACGGAGCCAACGACGACGACCGTCGAGGTCGCGGCCATGGTGGCGCCCTGGGTTCCGGTCCCGTTCCCGAGCGTGCGCGTCTTCGGGCTCTCCGGGCGCTGGTCGTGGGACGTCGACGGGCTCACTCTCTCGAGTCGCCTGTCGAGCGCAAGCGGGCAGTCGTACATCGCCGAGAGCGTGCTGATCAAGCCGACACGGGAGCAACTGATCGCCGCTCCCGGCGCGTATCCGGACTCCGTCAGCCGGTTCCTTGAACTTCCTGATGAGATCCCCTCGATCATCACTGATACAGCCGCCCAGCTCGTTGGGGAGTCGACGAACGGGTTCGACCGGGCGTTCGCGCTCCAGCAGTACCTGCGGAGCACCGACTTCACCTACTCCGTCGAGGCCCCTGTCGAGGACGGCTATGACGGTGACGGCTTCGACGTCATCGCCAAGTTCCTCGAGAAGAAGAGCGGGTACTGCGTCCACTACGCCTCGGCGATGGCCATCATGGCGAGGGTGCTTGGCATCCCGGCCAGGGTGGCACTCGGCTACCTCCCCGGTGACAGGCTGGGGAGCGCGGGGGACCGGCGCAACTATGCGGTTGCGACCGACGATCTTCACTCCTGGCCGGAACTGTATTTCTCCGGCGTCGGCTGGGTCCCGTTCGAACCGACACCGGGGCGAGGGTACGTTCCCGACTACGCGACATCGGTGTCTCAAGGCAGCCCGACGGCGAACCCGAATGACCTGGACTCCGCCAATCGGAACGCACAGGAGCGCACTCCGGTCGAGCAGGCGCCGACAACACAGGCCGGTTCGTCGCAGGTCGACTCCGCACCTCCCGTCGGGATCATCGCCGCCTTCGGGGTAATCGTCCTCGCCATCGTCGCGTTCCCCTGGGTGAGGAGAAGCCTGCGGCGCCGCCGCCGGTTCCGCGCCCTCAGAACCGGACGCGCCGGCCCCGTCGACGCCTGGCAGGAGCTGAGCGAGGCGGCACTCGATTTCGGCGTCGGGATGAATGGCGCCGAAACCCCCCGCGGGTTCGCCGCGCAGCTCACCCGGGCGGTGGCGCTGTCCGGTCCCGACGCCGAGGCCCTGGATCGCCTGCTCGAGAGTGTCGAACGGCTCAGATTCGCGGCGCGAGCCGAGCCGAGTTCGGGCGAAGCGCTCGTCGCGGACGTCGAACGCCTCACGCGAGCGATGGCGACGGCGTCGACGCTGCCCGTTCGGTTGCGCGCGACGCTCGCACCGGCATCCGTTTTGCAAGGAACACCCAGCGGACGCTCAGCGGGCGTGCCAAGGTCACTGTAGAATTTCTCGGTGACCAAATACACCAAACTGCCATTCGCGGTGAACGTCCGCGACCTCGTGCGGCGACCGGGTGAGATGCAGGAACGCGACATCACCGTCGACGCTCCGGAGACCTGGGGCGCTGGCCTCATTGCCGTCACCCAGGGAACGCCGGTCTACGAACGGGTCCGACTTGAGTCGGTCCACGAGGGGATCCTCGTTACCGCCGAAGCCGAAACTGTTGCGACCGGAGAGTGCGGAAGATGCCTGATTGACATCTCCCAGAGCGTCCAAGTCGAGTTTCAGGAGCTTTTCGCGTACTCTGGTGAAGAAGCTTCTGACCTAGAGGTTCACAATGACCATGTGGATCTTGAACCTCTGATCAGAGACGCAGTGGTTTTATCACTGCCGTTTCAGCCGGTATGCCGGCCAGATTGCCCCGGACTCGACCCAGAGACCGGCGAGCGACTGGCAGATAACCCGGATAGAAAACCCCAAGAGCACCTGGATCCTCGCTGGTCCGCGCTCGCCGGGTTCTCCCAAGACCCAAGCTCCGACAACTCGGATGCTCCAAGCAAAGAAGAGAGATAAGTCATGGCTGTTCCGAAGCGGAAAATGTCACGAGCCTCCACCCGTGCACGCCGTGCGCAGTGGAAGGCTGAAGCCCCCACCCTGGTGAAGACCGTTGAGAACGGCAAGGTTACATACAGCCTTCCGCACCGCGCCAAGGTCGTCGAAGACTCCGCCGGCACCGCGCTCTTCATGGAATACAAGGGCCGCAAGGTCGCCGACGTTTAGTCAGCGCTTCGCTCGCTGAGACCGAAGGCTGAGAAGTGTCGGTAACAGACAGCACGACAGACCGAGGGTCGCTACTGGCGGCCCTCGGTGTGTCGCTTAACGAAGCGGTGTTGGAGCATGCGCTCACACACCGCTCTTTTGCGTACGAAAACGGCGGCATCCCGCACAACGAACGCCTCGAGTTCCTCGGCGATTCGGTGCTGGGTTTGAGCGTTACCCAAAAGCTGTACCGGGAGAACCCGGATCTGCCGGAGGGTTCCCTCGCCAAAATGCGTGCGAGTGTCGTGTCGACGGCCGCCCTCGCCGAAATCGCGAGGACGATCGGCCTCGGCGCCCACCTGAAGCTCGGGCGGGGCGAAGAGCTCACCGGCGGACGCGATAAGGCGTCCATACTCGCCGACACCATGGAAGCTCTCATCGGTGCCGTGTACCTGGACCAGGGCCTCGAGACAGCCTCTGCACTCGTGCTGCGACTGGTCGAACCGCTCCTCGAGGATCCCGCACGATTCGGTGCGGCAATGGACCCGAAGACGAGCCTGCAGGAAGTCGCCGCTCGCTTCAACGCTCCGGCTCCCGTCTACGAGATCGAAGCGTCAGGGCCAGACCACAACCGTGTGTTTGTCGCCACGGTGACCGTGGGCTCCCTCGTGACCGCCGTCGGTGAGGGTTCGAGCAAGAAACACGCCGAGATGGCGGCAGCGCTCACCGCATGGACCGAGCTGAGTGCCCGAGCTTCCTGAGGTCGAGGTGGTGCGAGCCGGCCTCGAGCCCGCCGTCACCCGTGCGCTGATCACGAGCGTCGACGTTCTCGACGCGAGGAGCCTCAAACGCCATCCGGCGGCATCCGGGGTCTTCGTGGACCTGCTCGAGGGGCGACGGATCCTCGCTGCAACGCGTCGTGGCAAGTTCCTGTGGTTTCCGCTCGATAACGACACGGCCCTCGTCACCCACCTCGGCATGAGCGGACAGATGCTGCTGCGTTCGCCGGGGACCGACGACCGGCTGACGCGCATCCGCATCGGCATCGAGTCACCAGAGCATGGCGAACTGCTCGTCAATTTCGTCGACCAGCGCATCTTCGGCGGGATGGCTGTCGACACCCTGCTGCGAACGCCGGACGGCCAACCGGGAGGTTTCTCCGGTGCGGTCCCAGGACCCGCACGCGTGCCGAGCCAGGTGGCCCACATAGCGCGGGATCCGCTCGACGAGGCCTTCGACGACGGCGGGTTCCTGGAGCGCCTTGGCCGCAAGGGCACAGGGGTTAAACGCGCACTTCTCGATCAGACCCTGGTCTCCGGCATTGGCAACATCTACGCCGATGAAGCGCTGTGGGCTGCGAAGATCCACTACGAGCAGCCGGCGTCCTCTCTGTCGAAGCGGAGAGCCGGCGTGCTGCTCACCGAGGTGCGTGCCGTGCTCGAGAAGGCCCTGGCCGAGGGCGGGACGAGTTTTGACGCGCAATACGTCAACGTGAACGGGGCGAGCGGGTATTTCGCGCACAGCCTCAATGCCTACGGGCGCCAGGGCCAGCCGTGCCCCCGCTGTGGGACACCGCTTCGGCGGGAGAAGTTCATGAACCGGTCGTCGCACTTCTGCCCGCGCTGCCAGCGTCGACGCTGAGCACCCCGCCTGCAACCGCGACCACCCTCTGGTCGCCCCGCCTGCACCGCGCCGTCCCGCCTGCACCGCGCCTCGCCCCGCCTGCACCGCGCCGTCCCGGCATCCGGGTGTCGTCGGCTTCAACTGTCGCAAATGCACGCCATAACGCTCAAAAGCGTGCATTTGCGACCACCGAACCGTCGGGGCTGTGCACCGTCGGCTTCGACTGTCGCAAATGCAGGCAAGAGCGCTCCGTAACGTGCATTTGCGACCACCGAGCCGCCGGGGCTCCTCACCGTCGGCTTCAACAAACGAGCCGCTTTGCGGAGCTTCTGCCCCCGCTGCCTGTCTCTGCGCAGCCGACATATGACCTGCGCCCGACCCGCCGGTTAGGGCGAACGCCCGGTCGCGGGGAAGATGGATGTATGACACTCGCTTTCATTCGCCACGGCCAGACCGACTGGAATTTCGAGAACCGACTCCAGGGTTCCACCGATATTCCCCTCAATGAGACTGGTCGGCAGCAGGCGCGTGACGCGATCGCGACGCTGGATGGAGTGAACTGGGAAGTCATCGTCAGCTCGCCTCTCCGCCGTGCCAGGGAGACCGCGTCGATCATCGCGGAGGGCCTCGGCATTGAACTCGGCCCCGCATACGACGAACTCGTCGAACGGAATTACGGCGAGGCGGAGGGCGCAACCGCCGAGGTCATCGCCGAGCGCTGGCCGGCCAGGGACTTCCCTGGTCTCGAATCGCTCGAGTCAGTCGTCGCGCGCGGCACAGCGGCCATCGAGCGCGTGCACGCCGACTACGGGGATCGCAACACACTCATCGTCTGCCACGGCACGATCATCAGGTACACGCTGTCGTCGCTCGCCGGACGCCGGTTCGACCAGATCCGTAACGCGTCTGTCGCGACGTTCGACCGGTTGGGCGAGGGCTGGCGAGTGCTGAGCGTCAACGACGAACCGGTCGCAGAGCTTCCCGTCGGCTGAGCGACTGCCTCGGTGGGCCCCGGAGTGACAGCGCCCTGAGTGACGGGCCGACCGGGAGCCCGGGTCAGACCACCTTTTTCCACGACGCTTCGTAGGCCAGAGGGACAAAGCCGACGGCTTCGTTCACACTCAGCATCGGACGGTTCTCCTCGGCATTGAACGTGATGATGGCGGGTGATGCGGGCGAGACACGCATGAGCTGCTCGAGGTTCGCGAGCTTCAGCAGCATTCCCAGCCGGTGTCCGCGGTGTTCTCGGAGCACGAGCGTGTCCTCCTGGATGGCCGTCTTGCCGTTCGCTTCGGGGATCGCGATGTCGGTATAGCCGACGAGCCGATTCGTGGCGATATCCAGCGCGGCCGAGGTCAGGTTCGTACGTCCTCCGGCCTCGTTGCGTTCGTCGAGGTTGGCCACGCGGGCTTCGTCCCAGTGCTCTTCAGCGAATTCGAGGCCGGCGGCAGGGGCATCCGTCGACATTCTCTGGTGCAGCCGTGCCATGTCGGCGAGCCACTGTTCCGGGCACCGCCCCACCCACTGCACGACCCGGTAGCCCGACGCGTGTGATTCAGCGACACGTCGGTTATCCGCGAGCACCTCCGGATCGATCGGGAGTTCGATTCGTGACACCCGCGCCACCTGCTCGAGGTTGTACCCGTGAGCCTCGGCGAACCGGACGGCGGGTGAGTCCCGGTCGACGGTGCCAAAGCCGGTCGGTGGCACGACGACGTCGTTAGTCTCCGACGGCCGGTGCATGCTGAAGGACTGGAGCACCCGCAGGCCGTTGCTATCGGCAAGAGCCTCGAGCACGCGGAGCAGAGCTGTTCCGATACCTCTCCGGCGAACGTCGCTCTCCACCTCGATTTCGAGAAACGCGGCGGGGGCACCCTCCTCGGGCTGCCACTCATACACTCCGCGTCCGACGAGACGGCCGTTCAGGCGGGCGAGGAAGAGCCGCTTGGGAGCGAAGCTGTCATGCCAGTCAGGAAGGTACTCCTTCGACGTCCGCGTCAGGTCGTCCGTGCCGAGCGCTTCCTCCTCGACCCTGTTGCGGAGGTTCACCATCTCGACGAACGACCGGCCGTCGGGTGAATCGAGGGTGGCGGGAATGGCGAGTTCCTCGATCGACACCTCATCGATCAGCGGGTGCAAAGCCATGTTCCGTCCCTACCTGTCTGGTGCCGGCGTGCCGCGGGCAGCGGATCAGCCTAGCCACGGCCGATCGGGCTGTAAAGGGTGGCTATTTCGCGGGAATGCCCGGGTCTGTCGGGGTTCACGACGGTTCGTTGGGTACGGTAGTGCTGAGAATTCGCGTGGCAGAAGCGCGGAGAGACCGGAGACAGCGTGTATTTGAAGAGCCTCACCCTGAAGGGCTTCAAATCGTTCGCGCAGCCGACGACTTTTGCATTCGAACCCGGCGTGACCTGTGTGGTCGGTCCGAACGGATCCGGGAAGTCCAACGTCGTCGACGCCCTGGCCTGGGTGATGGGCGAGCAGGGCGCAAAAACGCTCCGCGGCGGCAAGATGGACGACGTCATTTTCGCTGGCACGTCGACGCGCGGCCCGCTCGGTCGCGCACAGGTCATCCTCACCATCGACAACTCGGACGGTGCCCTCCCGATCGAATACACCGAGGTGACAATCAGTCGCACCCTGTTCAGGAACGGGGGCAGCGAGTACGCGATCAACGGCGACACGTGCAGGCTGCTCGACGTGCAGGAACTCTTGAGCGACTCAGGACTCGGGCGCGAGATGCACGTCATCGTCGGTCAGGGCCAGCTCGATGCGGTACTTCGGGCGAGCCCGGAGGAACGTCGCGGCTTTATCGAGGAAGCCGCAGGCATCCTGAAGCACCGACGCCGCAAGGAGAAGACGCTCCGCAAGCTCGAGGCCATGCAGACCAACCTCACCAGGCTGAGCGACCTGGCGGGGGAGATCCGCAGGCAGCTGAAGCCGCTCGGCCGACAGGCTGAGGTCGCCCGCGAAGCGCAGACCATCGCCTCCATCGTCCGTGATGCCAAGGCGAGGCTGCTCGCCGATGAGGTCGTCACGCTCAGGACCCTGCTCGACGGTTATGGCCGTACCGAGAGCGAGAGGCACACCGAGCGCATCGTGCTGCAGGAGCAGCTCGAGCAGAAACAGCTGCGCATCGCGCGGATCGAGCAGGCCCAGGTCGGCGACGCCGTCGACGCGGCACGGCGCACGAGCTTCGCGCTCGAGTCCGTGCAGGAGCGGCTCCGCAACCTCTTCACCCTCGCCAACCAGCGGCTCGCTCTCCTCGGAGCGCAGTCAGAGACCTTCGACGCATCCTCGAGCGTCACGCGAAGCATGGTCGACGACGCACGGGCCGAGGTCGACGCACTGAAGCAGGCCATCCTCACGGCGGAAGACGCGTGGCGGTCCGCCCAGCAGGCGACCCTCGCCTCCCGCGAACGACTCGATGCCGTCGACATGGAGATCGCCGCCCAGAGTGCCCTCGTCTCCCGGCACGACCTGGAAATCACGAAGCTCAGCGGGCAGGCCGACGCCGCGTCGTCGCGGCTGGCCGCCGTGCGTGGCGAGCGTCTCCGCCAGGAGAACGCGCTCGCCGCCGCGACTGAGCGCAGGGAGGCGGCCGTGCGGCACTTCGCCGAGGTCGAGGAGAGCGCGGCTGACGTGGACGCGGGGGAGAGCGGGCTCGACGAAGCCTACGAACTCGCGCAGGCACGGGTGTTCGAGACCGAGGCCGAGATCGAACGCCTCCGCGAACTGCTCCATGGCCACGAGCGTGAGCGCGACGCGCTCGCCGCACAGACCAGCGCCCTCTCCCGGGCACTCAACATCAAGGACGGCTCAGCCGACCTCATCGCCGCCGGGCTCGACGGCATCCGCGGTGTCGTCGCCGATGCCGTCTCGGTGACGCCCGGATTCGAGGCGGCCATCGCATCGGCGCTCGGGACGCTCGCTGACGGGCTCCTCGCTGACGACAGGGCTGCCGCCGAGCGCGCCATCGCGCACGCGAAGGATCACGACCTCGGTCGGGTCGAAATCGTGATGGCGGATGCCACGGCGCGGCAGGTCGAATGGCCTGCGATCGAGGGCGTGGTTCCCGCGACGAGTGTGGTCACGGCGCCGACCGGTGTGCTCGGCATCCTGACCTTCATCGGAATCGCCGAAGACGTCGACGCAGCACGCCGCGCCGCACCACAACTCGGCAGGCTTGGCGGGCCCGTCACCCTGATCACCCGCACCGGTGACGTGCTCACGGACTTCGTCCTGCGGGGAGGATCGGGCGCCAAGCAGGGCCGCATCGAACTCATCGCCGAGCGCGACGCTGCGGCTGAGCGGCTGACCGAGGTGACCTCGGCACTCGAGGACGTCAGGTTCGAACTCGACGAGCAGCGGACGGCGCTCGCCGGAGCGAAGGAGCTCTCGCGCGCCGCTCTCGGAGCACTGCGCGAGTTCGACGCGCAGCTGGCGGCGCAGGCAGAGAAGCTCAACAGGGCACGGGTCCAGGTCGAGGCGTCGACCGCGGAGAGCGACAGGCTTCAGACCGCGTTCGCGCAGTCTGCTGGCGCAGTGGCCGAGGCGGAGTCCGCAGCGAACAAGGCCAGGGCCGAACTGGATGCCGCGCGCTCAAGGCCCCGCCCGATCCTGGACGTTTCGGGGCGCGAAGCGCTCCTCGTCGAACTCGAGCAGGCCAGGGAACGTGAGATCGAGTCCCGGCTGCAACTTGAGACGGCGAGGGAACGCGTCAGGTCAGAGGAACAGCGGGTCAAGAACCTGCTCGCGCAGATGGAATCCGACCGGGTCGCCGCCGAAGCAGCCGCGCGCCGCGCCGTGATCCGCGGGCGCCAGATCGATGCGGCAACCGCCGTCGCGAACATCCTTCCCTCCGTGCTCGATTCCGTTGACGGGTCCGTTGCCGAGGCGAAACTCGTGCTGGCCAGGGCGGAGGAGGAACGCGCGAGCCAGAATGCCGAGCTCACCGGGTTGCGCCGCGAGGAGCAGGGCCTGCGTGAACGGCTCCAGGTGATCACGGAGAACGTGCACGGGCTCGAACTGCAGATCTACGAGAAGAAGCTGCATCTCTCCAGCCTGCTCGAACGGGCCGCTTCGGAGCTGGGCCTGGTCGAGGACGTGCTCGTCGCCGAGTACGGGCCCGATGTGCTTATCCCGACCGACCAGGCCTCAAACGAACCCGACAACGACAACGAGACCGACGGCATCCGTTTCTCCCGCCCCGAACAGCAGAAGCGGCTCGAGAAAGCGGAGCGCAAGCTGGCGCAGCTGGGTCGCGTGAACCCGCTCGCCCTCGAGGAATTCGCCGCGCTCGAACAGCGACACAAGTTCCTCACCGAGCAGCTCACCGACCTCACCAACACGCGCAAGGACCTGCTGACGATCATCGAGGAACTCGACGACAAGATGCAGGCGATCTTTGCCAGCGCCTTCGACGACACACTCACCGCGTTCGGTGAGGTGTTCCCGGTGCTGTTCCCCGGCGGTACCGGCAGCATTTCGCTGACCAACCCCGACGACCTGCTCACCACGGGCATCGAGGTCACCGTGAAGCCGGCCGGCAAAAAGATCGAACGGCTGTCGCTCCTCTCCGGTGGAGAACGCTCACTGGCCGCCGTCGCCCTGCTCATTGCGATCTTCAAGGCGAGGCCGAGCCCGTTCTACATCATGGACGAGGTCGAGGCGGCGCTCGACGACGCGAACCTCGGCCGCCTGCTCACGATCTTCGAAGACCTTCGGCGATCGAGCCAGCTCATCGTGATCACGCACCAGAAGCGCACGATGGAGATCGCGGATGCCCTCTACGGCGTCTCGATGCGGCAGGACGGAGTGTCGGCGGTCGTGGGTCAGCGGGTGGCGAACGAGGAGAAGGCGAGCTGACGACTCGTTAGTCTTAGTACATGGCACAAACTTCGTCCTGGTCCCTTTCGGGCGCTCTCAAGGGCATGTTCTCCAAGCCCACCATCGACGAGAACACGTGGGAAGACCTCGAGTACGCGCTGCTCACCGCTGATTTCGGCCCGGATGTCACCGAGGCGGTCATCGATGACCTGCACGCCAAGGTCGACAGGTACCGCACCACCGACCCTCGTGACCTGCAGCGGATGCTCCGCGAATCGATCGAAGAGCGTCTTTCGAAATACGACACAACGTTGAAGCTCACCGAGCGGCCCGCCGTCGTGCTCGTCGTCGGCGTCAACGGCGTCGGCAAGACCACGACGATCGGCAAGTTCTCGAAGTTCCTCGGCACGTACGGACGCACTGTCGTCGTCGGAGCGGCTGACACCTTCCGCGCGGCTGCCGTCGAGCAGCTCGCCACCTGGGCTGAGCGCGGGGGAGCCCAGATCGTGCGCCCGCAGCAGCACGGCCAGGACCCGGCGTCCGTCGCCTTCCAGACCGTTGACTTCGCCAAGAGGAACGGCATCGAGATCGTCCTCATCGACACGGCTGGACGGCTGCAGACCAAGGGCGGTCTGATGGACGAGCTCTCCAAGATCCGCCGGGTCGTCGAGAAGCAGGCACCGATCTCCGAGGTGCTCCTCGTGCTCGACGCGACGACAGGTCAGAACGGGCTCTCCCAGGCCGAAGCATTCATTGAGCATGCCGGGGTGACCGGCCTCGTCCTCACCAAGCTGGACGGGTCAGCGAAGGGCGGCTTCGTGCTCGCGGTCCAGGAGAAGACCGGCATTCCGATCAAGCTCGTTGGCCAGGGCGAGGGCATCCACGACCTCACCGGCTTCACCCCGCACGTGTTCGCACAGAAACTGGTTGGCTGATATGACAACGGAACACGACTTCTTCGGCGCGCTCGAAAGCGACGCGAACGGTGGAATCTACTGGTCGGAGACCGTCGAGGTCGGCGATCAGCCCGTCGACGTCTCGGTGAGTTCTCCCGGTGACCGGACCGTCACCGTCGAAGGGCTCGACACCGCTGCCGGTTTCGTCAGTTCCCTCGACGGGCTCGACCTGCGTGCCCGTGAGGCCATGCTCAGTGACGTCGACAACCGCAGCTCTGACGTGACGAGCTTCATCGAAGCGACCGTCGAAGAGGTGGGGGAGGACCTGCCCGAGATGCTCGTCGACCGGTCAGGAGACAACGACGTCGACATCATCCGTTCGCTCCAGCTCATCCGCGTCGCGATCCACCCCCACCAGACCGGTGAAGGCGCGCCGTTTGCGTCGTTCGAGTTCGCGTTCGACCCGGACAACTCCGACCTCGCGCTCGTCGTCTCGCTGTCGAACCGGGGCGAGTCGGTCGGCATCGAATTGCTCGAGTAGACACTCACAGCCACAACGTCACCCGGTACCGCCGACGCTCGGTAAACTGGATCTCAAATGGCTACTTTTGGAAACCTCTCAGACCGGCTCTCCGAGACTTTTAAGAACCTCCGCAAGAAGGGTTCGCTGTCGGCATCGGATGTCGACGGCACAGTCCGCGAGATTCGTCGCGCCCTGCTCGACGCCGACGTCGCCCTCGACGTCGTCAAGGAATTCACCGGCAAGGTCCGTGAACGCGCCCTCAGCGATGAGGTCAACAAGGCGCTCAACCCGGCACAGCAGGTCGTTCAGATCGTCAACGACGAGCTCGTCGCCATCCTCGGTGGGCAGCAGCGTCGCCTCGAGTTCGCGAAGAACCCGCCGACGGTGATCATGCTCGCCGGTCTCCAGGGTGCGGGTAAGACCACCCTCGCCGGCAAGCTCGCCAAGTGGCTCGCGAAAGACGGCCACACGCCGCTCCTCGTCGCCGCCGACCTCCAGCGCCCCAACGCGGTAACGCAGCTGACCGTCGTCGCCGAGCAGGCCGGAGTCGCGATCTACGCTCCCGAGCCGGGCAACGGTGTCGGCGACCCGGTGCGGGTCGCGAAGGACTCGATCGCTTACGCCAAAACCAAGCAGTTCGACACGGTCATCGTCGACACCGCCGGACGCCTCGGCGTCGACGCCGAGCTGATGAAGCAGGCATCGAACATCCGCAAGGCCATCGATCCCGACGAAGTACTCTTCGTCATCGACGCCATGATCGGTCAGGATGCCGTCAAGACGGCCCAGGCGTTCCAGGAAGGCGTCGACTTCACCGGCGTGGTTCTGTCGAAGCTTGACGGCGACGCCCGCGGTGGTGCCGCACTGAGCGTGGCATCCGTCACCGGCAGGCCGATCATCTTCGCCTCGACGGGTGAGGGACTCGACGACTTCGAGCCGTTCCACCCCGACCGGATGGCGAGCCGGATCCTCGACCTCGGTGACATCCTCACCCTCATCGAGCAGGCGCAGTCGGCGTTCGATGAAGAAGAAGCCATGGCGATGGCGGAGAAGTTCTCGACCGAGACCTTCACGCTCGACGACTTCCTCAAGCAGATGCAGCAGCTGCGCAACATGGGCTCCATCAAGAAGATGATGGGCATGCTGCCGGGCATGGGCCAGATGAAGCAGCAGCTGGATTCGTTCGACGAGCGCGAGATCGTTCGCACCGAGGCCATCATCCAGTCGATGACCCTCGCCGAACGCCAGAACTCGAAGCTGCTCAACGGCTCGCGCCGCCTGCGCATCGCGCGCGGTTCGGGCTCGACGGTGACCGAGGTCAACGCCCTCGTGAACCGGTTCGAGCAGGCCGCGAAGATGATGAAGACCGTCGCCAAGGGTGGCGTGCCGCAGATCCCGGGCATGGGACCCATCCCCGGTGCGCGCAGCGGCGGCTCGAAGAAGCAGCAGCCCAAGAAAAAGGGTTCGAAGAGCGGTAACCCCGCCAAGCGCGCGACGGAAAATGCGGCTCTCGCGTCGGGCACCAAGCCCGGTGCTGCCCTGACGCCCGGTGGAACCGGGTTCGGACTCGGCGGCGCGACCGGTCAAGGCCAGGCCGCCCCCACTGAGGAAGAACTCGCGACCCTGCAGAAGTTCCTCGGGAACTGACCCCCGGTCACTCCGCGTCTCAGCGAACACACCCGTTCCGGTCGAGAACACACCCGTTACAGCGGATGTTCTCGACCGGAACGGGTGTTCTCGTATCGGGGGCTGCCGGGTCAGAGCTGCGTGTCAGGGGCTGCCGGATCAGTGGCTGACGAAGCCGGCTCTGAGCTCGCCGATCAGTGACTTGACCACGGCGGTGAGGTCGCCCTCGTTCTCTGCCGCGGTCGCCTGCTGGCGGGTGTAGCTGCCGCCGGTGTCGATGATCGACGGGATCGAGGCGAGTTCCTGGGCGCAACCGAGCCGCTCGGCGATCGGCGCGAGAGAACCGACGAGGTCACGGATGTCGTCTGTCACGGACCGTTCCGTGCCGTGCCTGTCGGTGATGATGGTCGCGTCGAGGCCGTAGCGTGCTGATCGCCACTTGTTCTCGCGCACGTACCACGGCGGCAGGGTGGGCAGCTCGTGTCCCTCGTCGAGGAGCGTCGAGAGGTGCTCGACGAGGCAGTGGATGAGGGAAGCGACCGCGGCAAGCTCGGCGTGTGTCGAGGCGCCGTCGCAGAACCTGACCTCGATGGTTCCCCAGTGCGGAGATGGTCGGATGTCCCAGCGCACCTCGGTGTAGTCGTCGATAGTGCCCGTCGCCGTCATGTCCTGGACGTACGCTTCGAACTCGGCCCAGTCCGCGACCTGGTACGGCAGCCCGGCCGTTGGAAGCTGCTGGAACATTAGCGAACGGTTGGACGCGTATCCGGTGTCGATGCCGCCCCAGTACGGGCTCGACGCGCTCAGGGCCTGCAGGTGCGGGAAGAACCTGAGCATGCTGTTGAGGATGGGGATGACCTTGTCGCGGTCTTCAATGCCAACGTGCACATGCATGCCCCAGATGAGCATGTTGCGTCCCCACCACTGGGTGCGCTCGATGAGCTTGTGGTACCTCGCCTTGTTTGCAACAGGCTGGTCGTACCACTGCCCGAACGGGTGTGAACCGCTTCCGATCAGTTCAATGCCGCGGGGATCTGTGACACGACGGACCTCGGTGAGCTGGGCATCGAGATCGGCGACGGCGTCGGAGACCCGGTGGTGAACCGCACTCACAAGCTCGATGGTGTTGAGGAGGAGTTCACCGGTGATCCGGGGGTGCGGCTGGCCTTCGGGGCTCTCGAGGTCCTGGAGCACCTCGTCAGCGGCGGAAACGAGTTCACCTGTGTCGCGGTCGACGAGGGCGAGTTCCCACTCGATCCCGACGGTCGACCGTTCAGATCGCGTGAACTCAATGCCCATACCGTTGTCCGCATCCGCCGCGCGGGAGCGCAGCACCCTTTCATCATTCCACGCGCGGCGGCGCTGTGGATCTAGGCTCTAGGCATGACGACAACTCACGCACAACGACCGGTTCGTATCGGCGTGCAACTGGCACCACAGCACGCCCAATACCGGACCATCCGCGACGCAGTATCCGAACTCGAAGACGCTGGCGTCGACATCCTGTTCAACTGGGACCACTTCTTCCCGCTGTCGGGCGAGCCTGACGGGCTCCACTTCGAGGCGTGGACGATGCTCGGCGCCTGGGCAGAGCAGACGAGCCGTGTCGAATTCGGCACGCTCGTGAACTGCAACAGTTACCGGAACGCTAACCTTCAGGCCGACATGGCCAGGACCCTCGACCACATCTCGGGTGGCCGCTTCATCTTCGGCACCGGCGCCGGCTGGTGCGAGCGCGACTACGACGAGTACGGCTACGAGTTCGGCACCCCTGGCTCACGGATCGCCGCTCTCGCGAACGACCTTCCGGTGATCAGAGAGCGGTGGTCGAAGCTCAACCCGCCACCGGTGCGGAAGATCCCCATCATGATCGGGGGAGGCGGCGTCAAGAAGACACTGCGCATCGTCGCTGAGCACGCCGACATCTGGCACAGCTTCAGCACGCCGGAGGTGCTTGCCGAGAAGCTCGAGGTTCTCCGCGCACACGGAGAAGACGTTGGCCGCGACGTCAGCGAGATCGAGATTTCCACGGAGATACGAGATTCGAGCGAGGAGAACGCCGAGAAGCTTCTCGAACTCGGAACGACGATGTTCACGATCGGACTCAGCGGGCCCGACTACGACATCGCGAAGGTCAAGCGCTGGCTGGACTGGCGCGACCGCATGAACGGCTAGGGACCGGCAACCGAACGTGGTCACACAACGCCGAAATATCTGACAGAATGGTTAGTCGAGTCTGTACTCGCCCGACCCTCTAATCAGGCGCTACAGCATTAGAAGGCTTTCGGACCGAGTGTGCCCCCACGCTCCCGGTGACGAGCACAATCACACAACAAATAATTCAGGAGAATTGTGTCTGTCAAGATTCGTTTGAAGCGCATGGGTAAGATCCGTGCGCCGTACTACCGCATCGTCGTTGCTGACTCGCGCACCAAGCGCGACGGCCGCGTCATCGAGGAAATCGGCAAGTACCACCCCACCGAGAACCCCTCCTTCATCGAGGTCAAGTCTGACCGCGCGCAGTACTGGCTCTCCGTTGGCGCACAGCCGACCGAGCAGGTTGCCGCTCTTCTCAAGCTCACAGGTGACTGGGGCAAGTTCAAGGGTGACAAGGACGCTGTTTCCACCGTCAAGGTGAAGGAGCCCAAGGTTCCCTTCGTCGCAGACGAGAAGAAGAAGCCGGTCCTCAAGCCAAAGGCAGAGAAGCCGGCCGTCAAGGAAGAGGCTCCTGCCGCTGACGAGACCGCTGCAGAAGAAGACAAGGCGTAACAATTGCTCGCACCTGCTCTCGAACACCTCGTCAAGGGGATTGTTGACAATCCGGACGACGTGACCGTCGTAGCGCAGAGCTCACCACGCGGTGAGGTCCTCGAGGTTCGCGTGAACCCCGAGGACCTCGGCCGTGTGATCGGCCGTTCAGGCCGCACGGCAAAGGCACTGCGCACACTGGTTTCAGCCCTCGCCGATGGCCGACGCGTCCGCGTCGACGTCGTCGACACCGATTCCTAAGGTGAGCACCGACAAAATGCCGAAGACCCAACTGCGGGTGGGTCGGCTCACGAAGGCCCACGGGCTCAAGGGAGCCATCAAGCTCGAACTCTTCACCGACGACCCCGGCAGACGATTTGTCCCCGGCGCCGTCTTCACCCTCCAGGTTCCGACAGGATCGCCCTGGCACGGCAAGACGCTCACTCTGAGCGAGCTGCGCTGGTACAACGGCCACGCCGTCGGGTTCTTCGAGGGTGTCACCGATCGCTCCGAGGCGGAAACCCTCGTGAAAGCGATCCTCTGGATCGAACAGGATTCCGCTGAGCCTTCGCAGGAGGAAGACGCGTGGTACGACCACCAGCTGGTCGGGCTCGCTGTCTCGCGTGATGGCCAGACCATTGGCTCCGTTGCCCGGGTCGAGCACTTCCCGGCACAGGACCTTCTCATCGTGAAGACGCCTCAGGGCGAGGTCATGCTTCCGTTCGTGAAGGCGCTCGTTCCCGCTGTGGACATCGCCGCGGGGATCGTCACCATCACGCCACCGCCTGGCCTCTTCGAGGAGTTGCCGGACGAGCCCGATGACGAGACTGACGTGCCGGTCGACGCGGATGCCGCTGACGGTGTTGAGGCTGATGCTGACGTCGCTGAAACCGACGCTGATGAAGCGGATGCCTCTGCCGAGTCCGCTGCGGACGTCGCGGATTCAGGCCACACAGACCGCTAACCCCGGTTTCACGATGCAGGCCGCCGGGCGACCGGCGTCCCCGCCAGCAAGGGCCGCGTCCGGCGTCCGCCCCGTGCCACCTAGGATTTCTCATATGCGTATCGACATCGTCACGATCTTTCCCGAGTTCTTCGATGTGCTCGATATCTCCCTCCTCGGCAAGGCACGGCAGGCCGGAATCATCGACCTCGGCGTGCACAACCTCCGCGATGCCACGACGGACCGCCACCGCACCGTCGACGACACCCCGTACGGCGGCGGTGCAGGGATGGTGATGAAGCCTGAGCCGTGGGGGAAAACCCTCGACGGCATTCTCGCCGCAGACGGTTCGGAGGCCGACCACGAGAAGGGGCCCCTCGTCATCTTCCCCTCGCCGGCCGGTGAGGTCTTCACGCAGTCGATGGCCCGCGAGCTCTCCACCGAGGAACACCTGGTGTTCGGGTGCGGTCGCTATGAGGGCATCGACCAGCGCGTGTTCGATGACACGGCAACCCGGGCGCGGGTTCGGCTCGTCAGCCTCGGCGACTACGTCCTGAACGGGGGAGAGGTCGCCGTGATGGCAATGATCGAAGCAATCGGTCGGCTGATTCCCGGTGTCGTCGGCAACCCGCATTCCCTCGTCGAAGAGTCGCACGAAGACGGACTCCTCGAGGCACCGAGCTACACCAAGCCGGCCTCCTGGCGCGGCCTCGACGTTCCTCCGGTGCTGCTGAGCGGTAATCACGCTGCAATCGCCGCGTGGCGCCGTGAGCAGCAACTCGAACGCACCAGACGGGTGCGTCCGGACCTGCTTCAGCCCTGAGCGATCGGTCCGGCACGCGGGGGGATATTCCCAGCACACGGGCCTAGGCTTGGGCCATGATCGTACGCCGGGTATATCGGACCTGGATGCTCGTCGCATCCGTCGCCCTTCCCATCTGGCCGCTTATCGGCTGGGGCATCTTCGGCGGTGGCGGCTGGGAGTTCGTCGGCCTCGTCATCGCCATGCCGATTCTCTTCCTCGCCCTCGCCGCGGTATCCCTGCTGATCTACGCCCGCCCGACGGTACGCCGCGAGAAAGCCGTGAACTGGTGGGACGTCCTCGTACTCACTCTCTGGCACGTGTTCATCATTGGCTTCGGGTTGTTCGGTGACAACACCACGACATTCGCCGTCCTCGGAGTACTCGCCGGCATCGTCGCGTTCTGGTACTCGGTGTGGGCGTTCTTCAAGGATGCCGCGAAGCGCGCGCGGGAGACCCTCGCCGAGTTCGAGCAAATGGCGACGGCGCCCACCATCGGCCGGGTTCCCCCCGGTGCGACCGGCGTGGCGAGTGAGCAGGTAATCATAGTCAGGGAGAACCCCAGGGACGAGCCGTAGCCCACCCCGCTTTGCGCGTGGCATCCGATTCATGACAGAATAGAACATTGTGCCGCGGCCGGACTCTGCCACAGGGGAGTAAGCGCCTTCGCCCTGACTTTTCAGGGCAAGCGGACACACATCAACTCAACCCCTTATTCGTAGTCGACCTGTGGCGGTTACAGAGAGCGAACTATCATGCACATCCTCGACAGTGTCGATGCAGCATCCCTCAAAAGCGACATCCCTGAATTCCGCGCCGGTGACACGGTCAAGGTTCACGTCAACATCGTTGAGGGCAGCCGTTCTCGAATCCAGGTCTTCCAGGGCATCGTGATCGGTCGCCAGGGCGAAGGCGTCCGCGAGACCTTCGCCGTCCGCAAGGTCAGCTTCGGCGTTGGCGTCGAGCGCAAGTTCCCGGTGCACTCCCCGGTGATCGAGCAGATCGAGGTCATCACCCGCGGTGATGTCCGTCGTGCCAAGCTCTACTTCCTCCGCGAACTGCGCGGCAAGAAGGCGAAGATCAAGGAAAAGCGCTTCAACTAAGGTTTCTGAGAACTCAGCGAAACTTCACCGAGCTCCCCACCGATAAACTGGTGGGGAGCTCGGGCGGTTATATGACAGATATCACAGTGCCAGCGGACGATACGTCCGCCAGGTTGCGACGACGATCGCAGAAGAAAGGCGCGCTCCTCTTCGTGAGGGATGTGCTCGTTATCTTCGTCGTCGCCCTGCTCGTCTCCTTTCTCATCAAGACGTTCCTCGTCCGGTCGTTCTTCATCCCGTCGAGCTCCATGGAGCAAACCCTTCAGATCGACGACCGCATTCTCGTCAACGAGCTGGTGCCTGACCTCATCGACGTCCAGCGCGGCGACGTTGTCGTGTTCCGCGATCCGGGCGGCTGGCTGCCGCCGTCGGTCGAGCCGGAGCAGGCTCCGTTGATCGCCGCGGCCGACTGGGTGCTCTCGGCGATCGGGTTGTCGGCCTCTGACAGCGACGATCACCTCATCAAGCGCGTCATCGGCCTTCCCGGTGACCATGTTGTCTGCTGCAACGCCCTCGGGCAGATGACCGTCAACGGCGTTCCGCTGAACGAGCCATACGTCACGCTTCCCGCCGGGGTCGCCACCGTGTCGAAGGATGCCTTTGACGTCACGGTTCCCGACAATTCGCTCTGGGTGATGGGCGATAACCGGTACAACTCGAAGGACTCGCGGTACAACCGCGAACAGCCCGGCAACGGGTTCGTCCCCATCGATAATGTTGTCGGCCGCGCCTTCGTCATCAGCTGGCCGAGTTCGCACTGGGGCTGGCTCGACAACCATCCGTCGGTCTTTGCCGGAATCCGGGACCCGGAAGGGTCATGATGGCGGTCTGCGACCCGACCGACCTCGTCGAGCGGGAATTCTTCTCGGCCGGTTCCCGGTTCGTGATCGGGTGTGACGAAGTCGGCCGCGGCGCTGTCGCAGGTCCTGTCGCCGTCGGTATGGCTGTCGTCGCCGAGACCTGCGGCGCCCACCCCGATGGGCTGCGCGATTCCAAACTGCTCAGCCAGAAGCGGCGCGAGGAACTCGAACCGCTGCTCAGGAAGTGGGTGCTGTTCGGCGCCGTCGGAATCGCCGACGCGCGGGAGGTCGACGACCTCGGCATCGTTCACTGCCTCGGCCTCGCCGGCAAGCGGGCACTTCAGTTGCTTCACTCACAGGGCGCAGACGTCTCGTCGAGCGTGATCCTCCTCGACGGGAACCATGACTGGCTGAGCCCGGTGCTGTCGACGCCGCTCGACGTCCGGACCCGGATCAAGGCCGACCGCGATTGCGTGTCTGTTGCAGCGGCATCCGTCCTGGCCAAAGTGCACCGTGACGCGATGATGATCGCGCAGGATGCTGTGCTTCCCGGCTACGGCTGGAGCGGCAATAAGGGCTACGGAAGCGGCGAACACCTCGATGCCATCCGCACGCTCGGTACGACCGAATTCCACAGGAAGAGCTGGCTGGTTTCCTACGCGTAGGATGGACTCACCATGGAAGAAGACGAGTTCGAGGACTACGACCGCGAGGTCGAGCTGGCCCTGTATCGCGAGTATCGCGACGTTGTGTCGCAGTTCAAGTACGTGATCGAGACGGAGCGCCGGTTCTATCTGGCGAACGACGTGGACCTCGTTCGCCGCGACACCGAGCACGACTTCTACTTCGAGATCACCATGACCGACGTGTGGGTCTGGGACGTCTACCGGTCCGACCGTTTCGTAAAGAGCGTGCGGGTGCTGACGTTCAAGGATGTCAACATCGAAGAACTCTCCACCCGCGACTTCGAGCTTCCGAAGGAACTCGCGCTCGACGAGTAGGGCGCCCGGCTCCCGAGGCCTCGATTGCGTCGCGTTCGCGTGCGACTATTGTCTCCATGGCGGAGACTGATGCCGGAACTGGGCGAGGCGCTGGCCACCGCCTGATCCGGATGTCGGGTCGGGACCCCGCCGAGCCACACCGAGGTGCGACTCCACTCGAGCTGCTCTTCGACCTCACGTTCGTCGTGGCGATCAGCCAGGCCAGCTCCCAACTGGCGCATGTGCTGGCAGAAGGCCACACGGCGTCCGCTGTTCTCGCGTTCTCCTTCAGCATGTTTGCAATCTGCTGGGCGTGGATCAACTTCACCTGGTTCGCATCGGCATACGACACCGACGACTGGTTCTTCCGGGTAACGACAATGGTGCAGATGATCGGCGTTCTCGTGCTGGCGCTCGGCCTGCCCGCCGTCTTCGAGTCGGTCGACCATGGCGAGTACCTCGACAACCGGGTCGTGGTCGCCGGGTACGTCGTCATGCGCATCGCGATGGTTGCCCAGTGGCTGCGGGCCGCGCGGAGCGACCCGCCGAGGCGCAGGGTGGCGCTCACGTACGTCGGATTCATCGCCGTCGCCCAGATCGGCTGGACCGTACTTGCCGTGATCGACGTGCCGCTCCTGGCGTTCTGCGTCTTCGCGGTGATGCTGTACCTCACCGAGCTCGCGGGCCCACTCACCGCCGAGAAGCGGTTCGGGAACACCGGATGGCACCCGCACCACATCGCCGAGCGTTACGGACTGCTCACGATCATTGCGCTCGGCGAAGTCATTCTCGGTTCGGTCGCGTCGGTGGCGGCCGTTGTCGAGAAGCACGGCTGGAGCGCCGAGGCGGTGTTGCTCGTCGTGGCAGGTATCGGCCTTGCCTTCGGGCTCTGGTGGATGTACTTCATGCTTCCGGCCGGGCGGCTGCTCGAGAGACACCGGAGGCGGAGCTGGGTGTGGGGATACGGGCACATCGTTCTCTTCGCGTCGATTGCCGCGACCGGTGCAGGGCTCCACGTCGCCGCTTACGTCGTTGAGGATGCTGCGCACATCGCGGTGAGCGGGGCGGTCCTGGCCGTGGCGGTTCCCGTTGCGGTTTTCCTGGTCGCGCTCTTCATCCTGCACAGTCTTTTGCTGGGTGAAGCCGCCCGATTCCAGGTTGTGCCTCTCGCGTGCGCCATTGTCCTGCTCGCGTGCGCCGTTGCGCTCGCGGGTGCTGGCACGCCGCTCGGCCCCTGCCTGCTGGTGGCGATGGCAGCGCCAGCAGTAGTCGTGGGCACGTTCGAGGTGGCGGGACACCGAGGGCAGGAGCGCATTCTCGCCCGGGCCCTCGGGGAACAACTGCGGCCCGGTTCAGGACCTACTTGAGCAGCCGCGAGAGCACCCGGTCGGCGAGCACCTTCCCACCGGTCTGGCAGGTAGGGCAGTACTGGAACGTCGAGTCGGCGAAGATGACCTGCCGCACCATGTCTCCGCACACCGGGCAGGGCTCGCCGGTGCGGCCGTGCACCTGCAGGCCGGCTTTCTTCTCTTTCTTCAATTCGGATGCCGCGAGGCCGTCAGCGCGCTCGATCGCGCTCCGCAGCGTGAACTGCATCGCGTCGTAGAGGCGCGCCACTTCCTCATCGTCGAGGGTTGCCGGCTTGAACGGAGACATCCTTGCGGTGTGGAGGATCTCGTCCGAGTAGGCATTGCCGATGCCGGCGATCACCGACTGGTTACGCAGCACGCCCTTGAGCTGAGCTCGCCCCGCCGAACGGAGGATGGCTGCGAGGGCGTCGACGGTGAAGCTTTCGTCGAGCGGGTCCGGGCCGAGCCGCGCGATCCCGGGGACATCCGCCGGGTCACGAACCACCGAGAGTGACAGGCTCTTCTTCGAGCCGGCTTCGGTGATATCGATGCCTGACCCGTCATCGAGGACGAGCCGCGCTGCGAGTGCAGTTTTTCCGCCCCGCGCCGACCGCTCAGGCGCGTTGTCGCGCCAGCGGATCCAGCCGGCCCTCGCGAGGTGGAGCACAATGTGCAGGTCGCCGGCACCGATGTCGAGGAACTTGCCGTGGCGGGAGACCCCGTCGATCGTCGCGCCGGCGAGCGCCGTGACGGGCGGGTCGTAGGTCTTGAGCGCCGCGAATGCGATGACCTCGAGCCGTTCGATGACGCGGCCGGTGAGGCGGGCGCCGAGGTCGGCGGTGAGCGCGTGTACTTCGGGGAGTTCTGGCACGGTCCCAGTCTGACGCGCGCCGCCGTCATCAGTCCAGCGTGGTGGCTGCCACCCGGGCCTTCGGTTGCCACGGAGTGCGGTGATCCCGCTCGGGGACGTGCGTTTGCGACATCTGTAGCAGGATGCCCGTCCTCCCCACGCGGACGTCCCGACGGGATTTTCCGCAGATGTGTGGGTGGGCGGCAGGACGGGCGACCGCGCGCCAGCATCGAGGGATGAAGGTACTCGTGTCGAATCGGATCGCGCTCGGGCGCCGCGGCGAAGATCTCGCCGCTGAGCACCTCACCGGGCTTGGCTACCGGGTAATCGCACGCAACTGGCGTTGCCGACAGGGCGAAATCGACATCGTTGCCACGCGCGGTGATGTCATTGCATTTGTGGAGGTGAAGACGCGCTCCTCGCTCGCTTTCGGGCATCCGTTCGAAGCCGTCACGCCAATGAAACTGGCCCGTCTGCGTCGGCTGGCTGCCGCGTGGTGTGCTGAGAACGATCCGCAGACGCCGCGCATCCGCATCGATGTGATCGCCGTCGTGATTCCTCACGATGGTCCATTCACCATCGAGCACCTGAGCGGGGTGTCCGCGTGACGGTCGGACGCACCTGGGCCGTCG
Source organism: Mycetocola sp. Y442 (assembly GCF_056898615.1). Classification (NCBI taxonomy): domain Bacteria; kingdom Bacillati; phylum Actinomycetota; class Actinomycetes; order Micrococcales; family Microbacteriaceae; genus Mycetocola; species Mycetocola sp. Y442. The sequence continues at coordinate 763,703 of NZ_JBXHBV010000001.1, read as the reverse complement.
CCCTTCTCGGCCTCGACGGCTCACTCGTCGAAGTCGAAGCCGACATCTCGGCCCAGCTGCCCAAGTTCGTGATCATCGGCCTCGCCGATCGTTCCCTCGGTGAGGCGGAGGGCCGGGTCCGTCAGGCGGCGACCAATGCCGGGTGCCGGCTGTCGGGCCAGCGCATCACCGTGAACCTGTCGCCAGCGAGCCTGCCCAAGAACGGGTCAGGCTTCGACCTCGCCATCGCGCTCTCGTGCCTCGCCGCCGACAGCGTTGTGTCGAATGAATCGATCGACGGCGTTGTCCACATCGGCGAACTCGGTCTCGACGGGAGGCTGCGGCCCACCCCCGGGGTGCTGCCCGCGGTCCTCGCCGCCGTGCGCGCGGGCCGAAAAACGGTGATGGTTCCGGCGGGAAACGAGCACGAGGCCCGCCTTATCCCCGACGTGACGGTCATCCCTGTGGCATCGCTCCGTGAGGCCGCTATCTGGCATGGCGCCGCCCTGACGCCGGTGGAGGTCACACCGATACTCGCCGCAGCGACGGATGCCGAGGCGCCGGTCGATTTGGATCTCTCGGAGATCGTCGGCCAGGAAGACGCGATCCAGGCGCTCCTGGTCGCAGCGGCCGGCGGCCACCACCTCATGATGCTCGGCCCGCCCGGGGCGGGAAAGACGATGCTCGCCGCCCGGCTCCCCGGCATCCTGCCCGACCTCGACGTCACCGAAGCACTCGACGTGACCTCGGTCAGGTCGCTCGCCGGACAGCCGATAGGCACGCAGCTCGTGTCGCGCCCGCCCTTCGAGAGTCCGCACCACACAGCGACGACCGCGGCGATCCTCGGCGGCGGGAGCAAGCTCATCCGCCCCGGTGCGGCGGCGAGGGCTGCGCACGGTGTCCTCTTCCTCGATGAGGCACCGGAATTCCAGGCGAGCGTTCTTGACGCACTGCGCCAGCCGCTCGAATCCGGAACCATCAGCATCCACCGTGCCAACGCCGTCGCCCATTTCCCGGGCAGGTTTCAGCTCGTCCTCGCTGCGAACCCCTGCCCGTGCGGCCAGTACGGCAGCAGGGAGAATTCGTGTGTCTGCCCGCCGTCCGCGATTCGTCGTTACCTCGGCCGTCTCTCCGGACCGCTCATGGACCGGATCGACATCCAGCTCAGAATGCGGCGGATCTCGCGGGCAGAAATGGTGCTCTCGGGTGAAAGCGCCGGCACGCACAGCGCTGACGCACGGCGCGTGGTCTCGGAGACCCGGCAGCGCACCATGGCCCGTCTGGCGGGCACCCCGTGGACCACGAACGGGCAGGTGCCAGGCCCGTGGCTGCGTGCAGGTCCGCGAGCGTTGCCGCGTGACGTCACAGAACCGATTGATCGCGCGCTCGAACACGGCAGCATCACCATGCGCGGATACGACCGTGTGCTTCGCGTCGCGTGGACTCTCGCCGATATGGAGGCGGCCCAACGGCCGGAGAAGACGCACATCGGGCGGGCTCTGTTTCTCAGGAAGGGGATCTGACATGCGGGTGTTCGAACTCGACGCCGACGACGTGAACATGGCGATATTCTCGATAACCCCACAGGCCGTCGTCGACGCTGCCCGCGAATCCGGTGCGACGGCCGAGGTGGCGGCGGAGCGATTCGCCCGAGCCGTCTGGACGGGCATCGTCGAGCCGGGAGACGGCACCGCCGGATCCTTGATCGATGCTGTCGGTGCGACCGCGGCACTGCGCATGCTGATCGAGCGGTGGGGTCCGCAGCGGATTAGCGCGGCGCTTGGCGGCACTCGTAACGACGGTGCTCCTGGTGACAGCGACCCGAGTGACGGCGACTTGCTCGAGCACGTTCAGAAAGCGTGGGCCAGGTGGATTCCCCGGCTGGATTCCGCAGCAGCGATGGCATCCATCCGGCTTGCCACACACAACGGCGCGACGCTCATTTGCCCTGACGACGGCTGGTGGCCGGCGGGGCTGAACGACCTGGGCCCGCATGCCCCGCTCGCGCTCTGGGTGAGAGGGGATCCCTGGCGGTTACCGGCGACCTCGCCGTCGATTGCGCTGGTCGGCGCTCGCGCGGCCACCGGCTACGGCGAACACGTGACGGTCGAAGCCGCGAGCGCTCTCGTCGATCGTGGTTTCACCATAGTGTCCGGGGCGGCGTACGGAATCGACGGAGCGGCACACCGCGCAGCGCTCGCCTCGCAGGGCACGACGGTTGCGTTCCTCGCCGGGGGAGTCGACCGCCCGTATCCGAGCGGCCACGACGCGCTGATCGGGCGCATTATCGAGACGGGCGCCGTCGCTTCGGAGGTGCCCTGCGGAGTGCCGCCGAGTAAGTGGCGTTTTCTCCAACGCAATCGACTTATAGCTGCGGTCAGTTCGGCGACCGTCGTGCTCGAAGCGGGGTGGAGGTCGGGCTCGCTCAACACTGCCGGCCACGCTGCGGCGCTCGGCAGGCCGCTGGGTGCCGTGCCGGGCCCCGTGACGAGTGCCGCGTCTGCCGGATGCCATCGGCTGATCAGAGAGTATGGAGCGACGTGCGTGACGAACGCCGACGAGATGGCCGAACTCGCGGGGGAGGTGGACCTGGGAGTTGGCATGCCCGGAGACACGCCCTCCCGGGGGACTGATCGAAGCTCGGATGAGGTGCGGGTGCTCGATGCGCTGAGCACCCGATCGGGTCGCAACGTCGACGACATCGCACGGCGGGCCGGGCTTCCTGTCGATGCGGTGCAGTCAGTACTCGGCGTGCTGGAACTCGACGGCGTGGTGGGAGAGCGTCCGCTGGGCTGGGTGTACCTGCCTCAGGGGCGCTGAGGCGGAGGCACGTGTTCAGCGGGTCAGACGACCTCCTCCAGGAGCCTCACCTGGTCGGCAAGCAACCGGGCACGGATCTCGGGACGATAAACGTCGACGTGCGCGACGTCGTAATCGATCTGGCGTCCACGCGGGGCACGGTTAGCGAACTCGCTCACCTGATCGAGCGGGGACTCCCGATCCCCGACGGCAGCGCAGACCGACAGGGCCACAACCTCGATCCGTATCTCGTCAGGAAACGAACGATACCCGCGTGGTTGACGGGCGTTCAAGGGGCTCCCCGGAAAGACCGGCGGGTAGAACCGTACTGGATGGTATGGTCCTGCCATGAGTGAAGCACGGGAGCGCTGGCTGAACGAGGGCGTCCGCGTCCTGATGGACGAGGGGTTCAACGGCGTCCGGATTGACAGGCTCGCGGCCAGGCTCGGTCTGTCGAAGGGGTCGTTCCACCATCACTTCGCCGGCGCAGATGACTTCAAACACGCGCTGCTCGGCCGGGTCGAACAGCTGTCGCTCGAGGCGCTCGAACGGGCGGTCAACAGTGCTGCGAAAACAGCCACCGCGCGGGACATCCTGGGGCGCCTTACCGACGCCGTCGGAGCTCCGGAGGCGGGACTGTACCGACCGGAACTGGACATCGCGGTGCGCGGGTGGGCCCTCTCTGACGCTGACGCGAGTGCCACCCTGGCGAGGATCGACGAAGCGCGACTCGCGGCGCTGGAGCAGGTATGGCGACCGTACGTTCGGACGGACGCCGAGGCGCGCATCGCCGCCCTGGTCCCGTACCTGCTGTCCGTCGGAGCCGCGGTCACCTCACCGCCGGTCTCAGGTGCAGAGTTGAAAGCTGTGTTCGAGCGGATCCTGCCGCTCGTTCCCGAAGTGCCGGGGGAGTAGGCCCCTCTCGCCGCCGAAGGATTCACCTTCAGACCCCTTGATCCAGACCATACGGTTTGGTATGTTTTGGCATCAGTTCAAAGGTGGTTGACCATGACTGCACTGCCAGCGCCCGTCTGGCCCGTTCTCGCGCTCGCCGCGATCCAGGTGGCCGACGGCATCCTCTGTATCAAGCCTGTCGGGTTCGTGGCAGCGTGCTTCACCGACGTCAATTTCCCGAGGCGGTACTGGCGGCTCATGACCCCGGTCAAATTCGCCGCAGCCGTGGGTCTTATGGCAGGCATCTGGATTCCTTACCTCGGTGCGATCACGTGCGCGGCGCTGGTGCTGTATTTTCTCGTCGCGATCTCCATGCACATCGCCGCCCGCGACTTCGGCAGGAATCTCTTCCTGAACGCAACGGGGATGCTGGCCATTTGTGTGGCGACAGGGATGTTCTGTTTTCTGCTGTGAAGCTCGTCGCTCACCAGCGTCCCAATCCGGGCAGAGAGCGATTCGTGGTGCGCCTGCGGGGGATAGGGCAGCGGGTGCGCAATTCTTGACGGATGAAGATCCCGTCCGCCGTCGCTCAATACATCGACCACATAGCGGTCGAGCGGCAGTACTCCGAGTCGACCTGCAGGGCCTATGAATCCGACCTCACTGACTTCGCGGCGTTCGCGGCGAAACGTGAGAGGGCTCTCGTGACTGATGTGGACCTCGACCTGCTGAGGGACTGGCTCTGGAAATCGTCCCAGTCAGGGCTCGGGCCGTCGACGCTCGCCCGACGATCCGCTTCCGTCAGAGGGTGGTCCGCCTGGCTCGCGCACAACGGACATGTCCCGGTCGATACCGCGGTTCGGCTGCGGTCGCCGAAGACAGGCAGGGCCTTGCCGCACGTGGTGCAACGGCCCCAGATGGACGCCATGCTGGATTCCCTCGCCGAACTGGCCGCGGAAGGCGATCCGGTCGCCCTGCGCAACGCGGCGCTCATCGAATTGCTCTACGCAACCGGGACCCGGGTGTCGGAGCTGTGCGGCCTGAATGTCGATGACATCGATCTCGACCGACTGACCCTCCGCGTGGTCGGCAAAGGATCAAAGGAACGCGTCGTTCCGTTCGGTGTCCCCGCGCACTCGGCACTCGTCGACTACCTGCGGCTCGGTCGCGACGCCCTGCTGGCGCGCGGGAAAGAGAGAACGGATGCCGTGTTCCTCGGTGTGAAGGGAGCGCGAATGGGTCCGAAGAGCGTGTACAACCTGGTCAGTCGGCTGCTGGCGTCGCTTCCGGGTGGCTCTGCCCAGGGGCCCCACGCGCTTCGGCACACAGCGGCGACACATTTGCTCGACGGCGGCGCCGATCTTCGCGCGGTCCAGGAGATGCTCGGCCACGCCTCACTCGGCACGACCCAGATCTACACCCACGTCTCAACCGAGCGACTGAGGGAGAGCTACCGCGGCGCTCACCCCCGCGCCTGAGTGGATCTCAGCCCTCCAGCGGGAGGAGCACCGCCCGGTGGAGGGACTCGAGCAACGCGAGGGGGCTCACATACTCGCCGTGGAGCCGGACGCCGAAGTGCGCGCAGGATCCCGAACAGTGACCGCCGGAAGTCACGGTGCCGATCACGGCGCCCGCCAGGACCTGATCGCCCTCGGCCACCGTGGCGATGACGGGCTCGATGCTCGACACCAGCCCGTCGGGAAAAGTGATCGACAGCACCGGCCGGTCGACGACCGTACCAGCGAAGCTCACCGCGCCGTCTGCCGGTGCCACGACCGACGTGCCCGCGGGCGCTGAGAGATCCACTCCGCGGTGACCGGCCGAGTACCTGGTGGCCGGTGCCTCGAACCGCCGGAGAACCACCCGTTGCCCAGCGACGGGCCACACCCAGCTGTCGTCTGCTCTGGCGATGGGGGACGTGGCCTGACCGACCCGCGCTGCGGCATCCGGAACCGCAGCCGCGGTCGGCACCGCGAGGGTGGCGGCCACGCAGCTCGCGGCGAGAGCGCCGGAAAAAACTCCGTGCGATCGAAGGGTCATCCACCCACACTGGCCCGAAGCGCCCAGCGGCTCAGCGCCGGACGAGTGCCTGTGCCGAACGCGCAGGCCAGAGGCAGCTGTTCGGGACTCCGACGGCTGTCCCGTGCTGCTAAGATATTCGGAGCACCTCGCATGTCGGGGTGACTACGCGTGCCCATTCGGCTCCCACTTCCAATCGGTCTCTCTCGTGAAATACGACAGGGCGGACGTGCGCCGGGCACCAGGAGGAGCGGCCACTCGGCCGCACTGACAACCGACAGACGCTCGCCCGGCATCCGGGCGCGTCAGAATAGGAGAACGGCTCATGGCCGTCGTAACCATTCGCCAGCTGCTCGACAGCGGCGTGCACTTCGGGCACCAGACCCGCCGTTGGAACCCGAAGATGAAGCGCTTCATCTTCACCGAGCGTTCCGGCATCTACATCATCGACCTCCAGCAGTCGCTTGGATTCATCGACAAGGCATACGACTTCGTCAAGGAGACCGTCGCCCACGGTGGAACCATCCTCTTCGTTGGTACCAAGAAGCAGGCACAGGAAGCGATCGCCGAGCAGGCAACCCGCGTCGGCCAGCCCTACGTCAACCAGCGCTGGCTCGGTGGACTCCTCACCAACTTCCAGACGGTTTCCAAGCGTCTCGCTCGCATGAAAGAGCTCGAAGAGCTTGACTTCGAAGACACCGCAAAGTCGGGCTTCACCAAGAAGGAAATGCTCATCAAGAAGCGCGAGCTCGACAAGCTTCACAAGTCGCTCGGTGGAATCCGCAACCTCACCAAGACGCCGTCGGCTCTGTGGGTTGTCGACACCAAGAAAGAGCACCTCGCCATTGACGAGGCCAAGAAGCTCGGTATCCCCGTGATCGGTATCCTCGACACGAACTGCGACCCCGACGAAGTCACCTACCCGATCCCGGGTAACGACGACGCGATCCGTTCGGTCGGCCTGCTCACCCGCATCATCGCTGACGCAGCCGCTGAAGGCCTCATCCAGCGTCACCAGAAGCCGGTCGAGGGCGATGCCCCCGTCGAGCCGCTGGCCGCATGGGAAGCAGAACTCCTCGGAGCTGACGCTGCTGCAGCTGACGCGCCCGCAGCAGACGACGCCGCAACCGAAGCGCCGGTCGAGCAGAACGACGCTGACGCTGAAGTAGCCGAGAAGAACGCGGCAATCCCGGAAGACGCTCCGGTCGAGGTCGTTGCCCCCGAAAGCGACGAGAAGACTGAAGAGCGCCTCGAGGCGGAAGCGACCGAGGCTGAAAAGCAGCCGGTCGCCGACAACAACTAACCCGTAAACGAGGAGTTCACGAATATGGCAAACATCGCTCTTGCTGACATCAAGGCTCTTCGCGAGCAGCTTGGGACCGGAATGGTCGACACCAAGAACGCGCTCGTCGAGGCCGACGGTGACATGGAGAAGGCCACCGAAATCCTGCGTCTCAAGGGAGCAAAGGGTAACGCCAAGCGCGCCGACCGCTCCACGAGCGAGGGTCTCGTTGCTGTCAAGGAAAACGGCACGACGGCAACGATGATCGAGCTCGCCTGCGAGACCGACTTCGTTGCGAAGAACGACAAGTTCGTCGCTCTCGCCGACAAGGTCCTGGAAGCTGTCGCGGCATCCGGTGCATCCTCGCTCGAGGAAGCACTCGCCGCACCGGCCGGTGACCAGACGGTCGCCGACCTGATCAACGACCAGGCCGCCATCCTCGGCGAAAAGGTCGAGCTGCGCCGTGTCGCGCTGGTAACGGGTGAGCAGTTCGCTGTTTACCTGCACAAGACCAGCAAGGACCTGCCGCCGCAGATCGGTGTTGTCGTCAGCTACACCGGTGATGACGCTGAAACCGCCCGCGCGGTCGCCCAGCACATCGCCATGTTCGACCCGCAGTACCTCACCCGCGAAGAAGTTCCGGCTGAGACTGTGGACAAGGAGCGCGAGATCGTCACCGAGATCTCGAAGAACGAAGGAAAGCCGGAAGCGGCACTTCCCAAGATCGTCGAGGGTCGCCTGACCGCCTTCTTCAAGCAGGTTGCCCTGCTCGAACAGGACTACGCACGCGACAGCAAGATTCAGGTCAAGAAGGTTCTTGCCGATGCGAACCTGACAGTGACGGGCTTCGCCCGCTTCAAGGTCGGCGCGTAAGCACATCATGAGGAGTCCGGATCACAGTCGTGATCCGGACTCCTTTTTTGTGTGCGGCCACTCGCTCACACCAACTCCCCATCTCTGAAGTTCAAGGAAAGGCGTACAACGGATGTCTGCAGCCACGAAGAAGCGCAGGGTACTGCTCAAACTCTCCGGAGAGTCGTTTGGGGCAGGCTCCCTCGGCGTCAACCCCGACGTCGTTTCGAACATCGCCCGCGAGATAGCGGAAGCGGCAAAGACCGTCGAGATCGCGATCGTCGTCGGTGGAGGGAACTTCTTCCGCGGGGCAGAGCTGTCCCAGCGCGGCATGGATCGCGGCCGAGCTGACTACATGGGGATGCTTGGCACCGTCATGAACGCCCTCGCCCTCCAGGATTTCCTCGAGCAGGCCGGTGCCGAAACCCGGGTTCAGTCCGCGATCTCCATGACGCAGGTGGCTGAACCCTACATTCCGCGCCGGGCGGAACGTCACCTCGAGAAGGGCCGGGTCGTGATCTTCGGCGCCGGCGCCGGCTTGCCGTACTTCTCGACCGACACCGTCGCCGCCCAGCGCGCGCTCGAGATCGGCGCAGACATCGTCCTTCTCGCGAAGAACGGCGTTGACGGCGTCTACACGGCGGACCCGAAGGTCGACCTCAGTGCGACCCGCATCGATCACATCACGTACCAGGAGGCCCTGCAGAAGGGGCTCAAGGTCGTTGACTCCACCGCGTTCAGTCTCTGCATGGACAACGCGATGCCCATGCAGGTGTTCGGCATGGCGCCAGAGGGCAATGTCACCAAGGCCATCCTCGGTGACGGCATCGGAACGCTCGTCTCCAACTGACCCGCCGGTCTCCGGCCGACCTCGAGTCCTCCGCCTAGAATGGAGGACGACTACACGCAACAAGAAGGAGTCGCACGTGATTGCCGAAGTTCTCTCTGACGTAACAACCCGAATGGGAAAAGCGGTCGAGGTCGCGAAGGAGGACTTCGCTACCGTACGAACGGGGCGCGCAAACCCCCAGATGTTCCAGAAGATCCTCGTGAACTACTACGGCACCCCGACTCCTCTCGACCAGCTTGCGTCGCTCAACAACGCCGAGGCGCGCACGATCATCGTCAGCCCGTACGACAAGACGGCGCTCAAGGACATCGAGCAGGCCATCCGCGACGTACCGAACCTCGGTGCCAACCCCACCAATGACGGCACCATCGTCCGGGTCACGCTCCCTGAACTCACTCAGGAGCGCCGCAAGGAGTACGTCAAGATCGTGCGTACCAAGGGCGAGGACGCGAAAATTGCTGTCCGCAACATCCGCCGTAAAGGCAAGGATGACCTCGACGCGCTGAAGAGCGAGGTCGGGGATGACGACGTAGCGAGGGCCGAAAAGGAACTCGAGCAGGTCACGAAGACCCATATCGACGCCATCGACGACGCTCTGAAGCGCAAAGAGACCGAACTGCTTGAGATTTAGGCGCCCGTGGCTTCTGGAACGACGGTGACGGCATGACCGAACCCGGTGACGGACCAAGGGGACGGGCCCCTCGGTCGAAGCGTATGTCGCGCGACGACCTTCAGGCACAGCTGAGGGCACGGCGGGCCGAGCTCGAGCGCCAGGTGCGGTCGACTCGTGCGCAAATTGACCAGGTCAACGAGCGGATAGAGGCTCGCGCCGGGCGCAACCTGCTCCTGGCGACGGTCTTCGGCCTCGCACTCGGCCTGGTCATGATCGCGAGCCTGATCTTCGTGAAGGCCATCTTCGTGGTGTTCTGCGGGATCGTCGTTGCGTTCACCACCTTCGAGCTCGTGCGTGCGCTCAGCGAGAGCGGCAGACGCATCGACATTATCCCGGCGGTGCTCTCCGGCCTCGGAGTCGTTGCAGTGAGCTTCCTCGCAGAGCCCGCGTGGCGCTGGATAAGCCTCGCGGCCGCAGTGCTCTTCATCGTCGTGTGGCGGTTGATCGCGCTGCTCTTCGAGAAGGACAAACGAGCGCCTGGCAGCGTTCTGCGCGACCTCGTCACCGGGATTCTCGTTCAGCTCTACGTTCCCTTCCTCGCGAGCTTCGCGGTCGTCCTCGTCGCCCAGCCCGAGGGGCAGTGGTGGACGCTCGCGTTCCTGATCCTCGTGATCTCGGTCGACATCGGTGCGTACGCAAGCGGGCTCTCGTTTGGTAAGCACCCGATGGCGCCGAAGATCAGCCCGAAGAAAACCTGGGAAGGGTTTGCCGGTGCAGGCGTCGCCGCCGTGGTCGTCGGCACCCTGCTCGCTATCTTCATGCTGCACGTCCCCTGGTGGGTCGGTGTGATCTTCGGGCTTGCCCTTCTCGGCACCGCGACGCTCGGTGACCTGACCGAGTCGCTGATCAAGCGGGACATCGGCATCAAGGACATCAGTTCCTGGTTGCCAGGGCACGGAGGATTCCTCGACCGGATCGACTCCATGCTTCCGTCAGCACCGCTCGCGCTTCTGATGTACACGCTCTTCAGCGTGACCGGTATTACGGCATAGTGCTCACAGGTTATGCATGCGGGCACCGGTGCTGAGAGGATGAACGGGTGAGCACGACTTTTCCTCAGGCTGCCAAGCGCACAAAGGGCTATAAGCCTTCCCAGGTCGATGCATTTCTTGCGAAGGCCAGAGAGGCTTATGACGCCGATGAGCAGGACGGCGGGGCGCTGACCGCCGCCGACATCAGGCATACGTCTTTCTCCCTGGTGCGGGGCGGTTACTCCACGAGTCACGTCGACGCGGCGCTCGAGAGGCTCGAGGACGCTTTTGCGCTCCGCGAGAGGGAGCGCGCCCTGGCCACCGAAGGGAAGGGCGCGTGGCTCAGCGCAGCGCGAGAGACGGCGCAGGTGATCCTCAACCGCATCACGCGTGAGCCGGGACATCGGTTCCAGCGCACGAGCGCCCTCGCCCAGGGCTACAACGTCGACGATGTCGACGCTCTGTGTGACGCGTTGACCGAGTACTTCGAGCGCGGTGTACCGTTCAACACCGACGCCGTGAGGACCGCCGTGTTCCGAGCGCAGCGGGGCGGATACCGCGAAGCGCAGGTCGATCTGCTGCTCGACAGCGTGGTCGATGTGATGCTCGCTGTTCGGTGAATCGGGATTCAAACTCGCGGTGAGCGGTGTTCTGGGCTAAAATCGAAAAATCGTGGCTAAACATCCTGTGAAACTCGAGTCCTCTGTACCTGCTCCCCGAGTCGGGCGGGCGTTCGAGAGACCCCGGTCCCGCAGCCCGTTCACGCTGTTCTTCTTCTCCTTTGTCGCCGCGGTTTCGGTTGTGGCTGTCAACGTGGTTGACCCTTACTCAGGAGCAACGGCGTCGCCATACTTCCAGGTCGCTGACCGGTATGACGGTGAGAGCACTCAGACCCTCGCAGTCGCTGGCGCGTACGAGACCACCTTCACGCGCGACGGTTACCAGTTCGTCGCTGCGCCCATCCCTGAGCCGGTCGTCGTCGAAGAACCCGAGGCCGAGCCGGACGCGAAGGCCACAACGCCGGGCAAGACGCCGCCTGCAGCGCTTCCGAAGGTCAACGCTGACCCCGGATCGGCGCAGGCCATCGCCCACGACATGGTGCTTGCCCGCGGTTGGGGCGAAGATCAGTTCTCCTGCCTCGTTGCCCTGTGGAAGAAAGAGTCGGGCTGGCGTGTGAACGCAGAGAACAAGTCCAGCGGTGCGTATGGCATCCCCCAGGCCCTGCCAGGAAGCAAGATGGCCAGCGCTGGCAGCGACTGGAGGACGAACCCGGCGACCCAGATCACCTGGGGCCTCGGATACATCACTGGCCGCTATGGCACCCCGTGCGGTGCGTGGGGTCACTCGCAGGCCAAGGGCTGGTACTAGCCGCAACGCCCGCCGATCGGCGGGCGCAGTGTCTAGGCTGAACCCATGCCACGAAGCAACCGTCCGAAGCGACGGCCCGGCGGTGCGCCCTCGGGTGACGGCGGTTCCCTCGAGCACCTGCTTTCCGGGTGGAAAAGAACGGAATCCCGGCGGGGGCGTGAGTTCTTTGTCCAGCCCGTCAGCGCTGAGCGCGCTGTCAAGGAGTACATCTGCCCGGGTTGCGGTCTCGGCATCGCGACATCGGTGCCGCACCTCGTCATTTGGCGCGCTGACGGCGTCCTGGGGGACGAGGCTGACCTCGCGGCGCGGCGGCACTGGCACAATCACTGCTGGCGAATCGGCTGAATGGAACCCATGACCCGAATTGAGGTGCGCGGCGGCACGCTCTTGCCCGCTGTGCGCGAAGAGATCACGCTCACGACCGATGATGGGCTCACGCTCGTCGGTGAACTCGCTGTCCCCGTCGACCGGCCTCCGGTCGCGACGCTTGTCACGCTGCACCCGCTGCCGACCGCCGGCGGCTTCATGGACTCCCACATCCTGCGCAAGGCTGCGGCTCGACTTCCCGCCGTGGCTGACCTCGCTGTGCTCCGATTCAACACGCGGGGCACCAGCTCCGACCGGGGGACGAGTGATGGCGAGTTCGGCGACGGCGTCGCCGAGGAGCTGGACCTCAAGGCGGCGATGGACTTCGTCACCGCGAGGTCACTGCCGCGGCCGTGGCTCGTTGGCTGGTCATTCGGAACCGAGATCATCATCAAGTACGGCAGGGATCATCCGGTCGAAGGCGTCATTCTGTTGTCGCCGCCGCTTCACCGGGCCACGCAGGCGGAGCTTGACGCCTGGCGAGACGATCCCCGCACCCTGATCGCCGTCATCCCTGAATTTGATGACTATCTCCGCCCCGACGAGGCACGGGCGCGGTTTTCGACCCTGCCTGACGCCAGGCTGATCGCCGTCGACGGCGGGAAACACCTCTGGGTGGGCGAAACGCAAACCCGCCGCGTGCTTACCGAGATCGTCGCCGCGGTGAACCCGGCAGCGCTCCCGCTGCCGGACGAGTGGGACGTCGACGACGCCTGACCGCGCACCGGAGCGTTTCGGGCGGAGAATCGTCGGGTCCGGCCGTCTCTCGAGCGTCGACAGCCGCATTTGCCTCCCGAAACGACAGGGAGGGCCCACGGCATTGAGCGGTGCGACGGATGCCGGTGGTCGGCACAGTTCCTGGGCCACGGCTGCTGCGTCCCGGTTTCGGCAGCCGGGTCAGTGTCGCGCCGTGTGGTTTCGGGCGGAGAATCGTCGGGTCCGGCCGACTCTCGAGCGTCGACAGCCGCATTTGCCTCCCGAAACGACAGGGAGGAACCACGGGACCGAAACGACAGGGAGGACCCAGGGCATTGAGCGGTGCGACGGATGCCGGCGGTCGGCGCCCTGCCGCACCGTGCCGCCGGGCCGGCGCCCGGACGCCGGGTGCTGGGTCACAGCTCGTTCTGCCTGGGGATGACCACCTGTTTGATGATGAGCAGTATCGATGCCGCCGTCGGGATGGCGATGAGGGCGCCGAGAAGTCCGAGCAGCGATCCGCCGGCGAGTGCGGCGATCACGACGACGGCGCCTGGCACGCTGACGGCACGCCTCATGATGTTCGGGCTGAGGATGTACGCCTCGACCTGCATATAGATGAGGTAGTAGATGGCGGCAACGAGCGCGGTGAGCGGTGAACCGAGACCCGGGATCAGGCAGACGAGCGTGATGATGATCGAGCCGGTCAGGGTACCAACGAGCGGGATCATCGAGAAGAAAAATGCGACGCACGCGAGCACCGGCGGGAATGGTCCCTTGATAATCGACAGGAAGATGAAGGTCAGGATGCCGCTGCACGCGGCGATTCCCACCTGCCCGATAACGTAGCGTCCCACCGAGTCGGTGATCTGCTCGGCGAGGTCGGCGAAACGCTCACGCTTGGTCGCCGGAACCAGCTGGTAGAGGCCCCGCTTGATCGCCGGGAGGGATGCCGTGAAGTAAATCGTCAGGATGAGGATGATGAGGGCCCCGAAGAGCCCGCTCCCGATGGCGACGGCGAACTTAATGGCGCCACTGCCGATGTTGGTGATGTTCTCGGTCAGGAAACCACCGGCGTCCGTGATGATCTTCTGGAAGTCAATGAACGGGAACTGCTCGGAGAGGTTGTCGACGAGCGGATACTCCTGGAACTGCGTCTGCAGGTCAGGAATGATTCTGATGAGCTCCGAGATCTGATCGACGATGATGGGGACGACCATCCACACCAGGCCGGCGAAGAGCGCGAGCAAACCGACGATGACGACGATCAGCGCACTCCAGCGGGGGACTCTCTTCTTCTCCAGCCAGGTGATGATCGGATCGAGTCCGAGTGCGATGAAAATCGCTGCACCGATGTACGTGAGAATCGTCTGCAGCGTGACGATCGAGAGGATGATGAGTACACCGAGACCGACGCCGAGGGTGCCGATAAGGCCGAACCGGAACGGGTTCTGAATCTTCACGTGGGTACCATCGCGGTGAACATTTCATCATCGTAGTGGTCGGGCACCGACGTGTGCGATGCCCACGGCGCTGCTAGGTCCCTCTCAGGGATCTCGGCTAGTCTGAAACGTCTGTGCCTGTTGCTTCCGGCCCGATGATGACCATAATTCGAGCGAAAATGCCCGTGCGGTAGCAGCAGAGAAGGAGATTTAGTGCGATTCGTACTCGCTATTCTGGCGTTCGTGGTTGCCGCGACAATGATTGTGCTCGGCATTGCCCAGCGCACCGTGTTCCTCGGCCCGTCAACCTACGGCATCGAGACCAGTGTCGACAGCGACCTTCCCTACACCGTGATTGACGGAGAAGTCCTCGTTTCCGAGGAAGGCCAGCAGTCGCTGACGGTCTCCGGCAGCGACACTGTTTTTGTGTCGTACGGCAGGACCGCCGACGTACTCGCCTGGCTCGGAGACGCCTCGTACAACGAACTCACCCTTGACGAAGAGAGCGGTGAGCTCGTCGACGCGGTTGTCGAGCCGGAGCCCGCTGACACGCCACAGGACGAAGCCGGTGAGCTCACCCCCGAGCAGGTCACCGCGCAGATGGCACTCGACGATCCACGCGGTTCCGATCTCTGGCTGGCCGAGCACTCGGAAGAGGGTGCTGTCGTCACGACCATCAATGTTCCGGAAGACATCAGCGTGCTGATCGCCTCGAACGGAACAGACCCTGCACCGTCGAATGTCGGTATTTCCTGGCCGCTGGATAACGCGACCCCGTGGGCCGGCCCCCTCATTGCCGGCGGCATCCTCCTCCTGATCGCCGGTCTCGTTCTGTACCTGCTCGGTATCCACCAGATGCGGAAGAGCCGTGGGCCTCGCCGAAAGGGCATCACGGCCGGACCCGGAATGGAGAAAATGCCCAAGGTGCCGAAGCCTTCGCGCTACAAGTCAGACAAGAGGCACGGAAGCGTCCCCCGCCGACAGCGCGCGCCGAAGAGGACAATGGTCGCGCTCATTCCTGTCGCGCTCGTCTCCTCCCTCGCGCTCAGCGGTTGCTCCGCCGGGTACTGGCCGGATTTCTCCAGCGACGAGACGCCGTCGGCCACACCGACGGAGGGCGAACTCGAGCTCGAGGCTGACGACCAGCCGGCCCCCGCCGTGACGACGCCCCAGCTTGAGCGCATCACAGCCCGTATCTCGACCGTCGCGTCCGAGGCAGATGAGGCGCTCAACGCGGACCTCGCCGCCACCCGATTCGTGGGGCCGGCGCTCGACGAACGCAAAGCGAACTACCTGATTCGTGCCAAGATCCCGGAGTACGCACCGGCACCGTCGATTCCCTCTTCGCCGGGCGGACTCACCCTGCCGCAGGCAACGGACACCTGGCCACGCACGGTCATGACCGTGGTGCAGGACGAAGCGAACCCGACGGCGGCTCCGACCGCGGTCGTTCTCGTGCAGGCGAGCCCGCGCGAGAACTATCACGTCGAATACGCCGTGCGCCTCGAGCCGCAGGCACAGATCCCAGAGGTTGCACCCGCGACGATCGGCGCTGCCCAGCTGCCGCCGGACTCCGCGTTCCTCCTCCTGCCGCCGAACGAGCTGGCCGCGGCTTACGCCGACATCATCACCAACGGAGACAACAGCGAGTTTGCGCCCCTGTTCAGCGGTGACGCGGACACACTCAGGGGAGTGATTGCCGCTGACCGTGAGGCCAAGAAGTCCGCTCTCCCGACGACGGCATCCATCGAGT
The DNA here is from genome assembly GCF_056898615.1 of Mycetocola sp. Y442. NCBI lineage: Bacteria > Bacillati > Actinomycetota > Actinomycetes > Micrococcales > Microbacteriaceae > Mycetocola > Mycetocola sp. Y442. Next base: position 747,759 of record NZ_JBXHBV010000001.1, on the reverse strand, counting down.
TCTCCGTCGCTGCGGGCAACGCCCCAGCCATTGCGCTCGCGACCAACGACTCGGGAGCTCTCGTCTCCGTCGACATTGCCGAGAACGAGATTGTCAAACCGCTCGAGGTCGGTGCCAAGATTAAAACGACCGGCGCGGTATCGGCGCTGAGTGGAATCACAGAAACGGAGAAGGGCGTGCAATCGACCTACGGTGATCAGCTTTTGTTCTACGTGCCCCCGGCCGGGAGCACCGATCAGATCAGGTTGCTCGGCTTCAGCCAGAGCCTGACCGCCGCGGTGCAGCTGCCGTGAGCGGGGTCCAGCCAGGGCCGTCGCCCCTCAACAGTGCAGCACTCCGCGGCGCGGTCGACCTGTCGAGCCTCGTGAACCGTCCGGCACCAGGAGCCGCGGCGCCGGCAGCACCAGGTGTTCCCGGCGCGGCACAGGGCGACGGGGGCGGCGTGAACGTACCCGCTCTCGTGCTCGACGGTACCGACGAGAACTTCGCCCAGTTCCTCGAGATCTCGCAGCAGGTTCCCGTGATCGTCGACCTGTGGGCCGAATGGTGCGGGCCGTGCAAACAGCTGTCGCCGGTGCTGGAAAAGCTCACCGCCGAGTACGGAGGACGACTCCTTCTCGTCAAGGTTGACGTTGACTCGAACCCGCAGCTGGCGCAGGCGTTCCAGGCGCAGTCGATCCCGGCCGTTGTCGCCCTCATCGGTGGCCGCCCGTTGCAGCTCTTCACCGGGGCCATTCCCGAACAGCAGGTCCGCGCCATCTTCGAGCAGGTGCTCCAGGCGGCAGAACAGACGGGCGTCAACGCCGTCGCTGTTGCTGCCGGCGAACCGGTTGAAGAGGCCGAACCCGTTGAGCCGCCGCTTCCCCCTCTGCACGCCGAAGCGTACGACGCCATCGAGGCGGGGGACTACCCGCGCGCAATGGCCGCATACTCGAAGGCGATCGCCCAGAACCCCCTCGACAAGATGGCGGTGGCCGGACTGGCTCAGGTCAGCCTGCTCCACCGGCTCAACGGCAAGACCATCGAGTCGATCCGCTCCGCGGCCGCCGCGAAACCCAACGACCTCGACGCGCAGCTCGATGTGGCCGACCTTGACCTCTCCGGAGGCCACGTCGAGGATGCCTTCGACCGGCTCCTCACCCTCTTCGAGGCAGCGGGACCCGAGGATCGCACGGTCATTCGTACGCGGTTGCTCGACCTGTTCGAGGTCGTCGGCGTCACGGACCCCCGGGTCGGACGGGCGCGGGCGCGCCTGACGAACCTGCTCTACTGAGCCGGCTCCGAGCCAGCTTCACTGAGAGCACCCGTTCCGGTCGAATACACCCGTTATAACGGGTGTTCTCGACCGGAACGGGTGTTTTCGCGAGGGGACGGCGGTTGTGGCGTGGGGCCGCACACCACGCGGGGCAGCGCACGGGCCGGCGGACGAGACGTGTGACCTCAGCGCGAGCGCATCAGTTCCGGTCGAGAACATCCCGCGGAAGTGGTGCTTTCGACCGGAAGTGATGCTCTCGCGGTACGGCGGGCCCGACGACCGCGTGGCACGCCGGGCCCAACGAGAACGCGCCCCGCGCCGGTCACGGGGACCAGCGCGAGGCGCGATGCAGGGGTGCTGAGCGGCCTAGCGGCGAAGACGCAGCCAGATGCTCCCGAGCGGGGGCAGTGTCACCTCGGCGGAGGCGGGACGCCCGGCCCACGGTGTGTCCGTGGCCGTGACGGAACCCATGTTGCCGACTCCAGAGCCACCGAAGACTGTGGCATCCGTGTTGAGCAGTTCTTCCCACTCGCCGGCTTCTGGCAGACCGACCCGGTACGGGCCGACAGGTGCGCCGGAGAAGTTCAGCAGCACGGCAATGGCGTTGCCATCGTGATCGCGGCGGAGGAACGACAGCACGCTGTGCTCGGCGTCGCCCCCGTCGATGAGCTCGAACCCTTCCGGGTCGCTGTCGCGCGCCCAGAGGGCCGGGTTCTCCTTGTAGACGGCGTTGAGCTGTCCGACGAGGTTGAACAGGCCCTGGTGGGCTGGCTGGTCCAGGATCCACCAGTCGAGACCGCGTGCCTCAGACCATTCGGACGGCTGACCGAACTCCTGGCCCATGAACAGCAGCTGCTTGCCGGGGTGCGCCCACATGAAGGCGAGGAACACGCGAACGTTGGCCAGTTTCTGCCAGTGGTCTCCCGGCATCCGTGTCAGGAGTGATCCCTTGCCGTGCACGACCTCGTCGTGGCTGATCGGCAGGAGGAAGTTCTCGCTGAACGCGTAGACGAAGGTGAAGGTCAGTTCGCCATGGTGGTACTGGCGATACATGGGGTCTTCCTTCATGTACTGGAGGGTGTCGTTCATCCAGCCCATGTTCCACTTGATGCCGAAGCCCAGTCCGCCAGACGACGTCGGCCTGGTAACTCCGGGCCAGCTCGTCGACTCCTCGGCGATCATCACGATGCCTGGGTTGCGCTTGTACGCTGTCGCGTTCGCCTCCTGGAGCAGGCTGATGGCGTGGAGGTTCTCCCGGCCGCCGTGCTCATTGGGCACCCACTGGCCCTCTTCCCTCGAGTAGTCGAGGTAGAGCATCGATGCAACCGCGTCGACGCGAAGACCGTCGACGTGGAACTCCTCCAGCCAGTACAGCGCGTTGGCAACAAGGAAGTTGCGCACCTGGCTGTCGCCGAAGTTGAAGATGTACGTGCCCCAGTCCTTGTGCTCGCCGAGGCGCGGGTCTGAGTGCTCGTAAAGGGCCTGGCCGTCGAAACGGCCGAGCGCCCACTCGTCGGTGGCGAAGTGCCCTGGAACCCAGTCCATGAGCACGCCGATGCCGGCCTGGTGCAGCTGGTCGATCAGGTACTTGAGGTCGTCGGGGTGGCCGAAGCGGCTCGTCGGCGCGTAGTACCCGCTGATCTGGTAGCCCCACGAGCCGCCGTACGGGTGCTCAGCGAGCGGCATGAACTCCACGTGCGTGTAGCCGAGCGCGCGGATGTACTCGATCAGCGGCTCGGCAACCTCGCGGTAGCCGAGGCCAGGGCGCCACGATCCGAGGTGCATCTCGTAGATGCTCATCGGCCCGTCCTGCGGGTTGGTGCCCGCGCGACGCTCGAGCCACGCTGAGTCGTTCCAGGTGTGCGTGGATTCACCGACGACGGATGCCGTGAGCGGCGGGATCTCCGTGAACCTGGCCATCGGGTCGGCGCGCTGCACCCACTCGCCATTCGCGGTCAGGATCTCGAACTTGTACTTCGCGCCGGCGGCCACATCTGGAACGAAAAGCTCCCAGACGCCGGTCGGCCCCATGGTCCGCATGGCATGGGACAGGCCGTGCCAGCCGTTGAACTCGCCGATCACACGGACCGCACGAGCGTGCGGTGCCCACACGGTGAACGCTGTTCCCTCGACGGGGTCGCCGTAGGCGGAATGGGTCGTGAGGCGGGCGCCGAGCGCGTGCCACAGCTCCTCGTGCCTGCCCTCACCGATGAGGTGAAGGTCGAGTTCACCGATCGTCGGCGGGAAACGATACGGGTCGTCTGACGTCCAGGGTTCGCCGTCCTCGTACGTTGCGCGCACGCGGTAGTCGACGAAACCGTGAGCGTGAGTACCTGACCAGATGCCGCCGTGGAGGTGCTCGAGCTGCACCTCTTCTCCGGCGGAGAGGATGGCGGTGACCGACGAAGCGAACGGTCGGAGCACGCGGATGACCGACTCGGCTCCGAACGTGTGCTGTCCGAGGACCGCGTGCGGGTCGGGGTACGCACCGGCGGCGACAGCCTCGAGGACAGCGGTCTCGGGGACCGGAACCGGCGTGGCAGCCGGTGTCACGGCATCCGCCCTGGGCGGCACGACATCAGCGGCCGGGGGAGTGACAGTGCCGGAAACGGCATCCGTCTTCGGGGTGGCATCCGTCGGGGTGTCCGCGTCCGCGGGCTCCTGGGTCAGCGGCTTCTGGATCGCCGGCTCCTGGGTCGCGGGTTCCTGGGTCGCGGGCTCGCGGGGAGCAGCCTCCAGGGGCGCGGGTTCCGGGGTGGCGGGGGTCGCCGTCGCCGGACGCGCGGGGGTGACGGGCGTGACCGGCGACGCCGAACGCTCGGGCGTTACCGGTGCTGCGGGCGTGACCGGCGCTGCTGGCGTTACCGGTGTCCTGGGTGTTGCCGGGGGTACCGGCGTCTTCGGTGTCGGCGTGTTTGGGTCTGTCACTTGTTGAGCTCCTCAACGTGGAAGATGTGTACCGGTTCGACAAAGGCATCGAGCCGGACGAAGTTGTCGGTTCCCCACTCCCAGGCGTTGCCCGTGATGAGGTCCGTGACACGGTACGGCGTTCCCGGCGCGATGCCGAATGCCGTCGTGTCGAGGTGAACCATGGTCTCCCGCACCGAGTGCGGATCGACGTTGGCAACGACGAGGATCGTGTCAGGGGCACCGGTCGGTGTGAATGCACCGTCGAGGTGCTTGCTGTACACGAGGATGGAGTCGTCGTTGCTCGCGTGCAGGGTGAGGTTCCGCAGCTGCTGCAGCGCAGGGTGCGCCCGGCGGATCTTGTTCAGCATCCCGATGTAGACCGAGAGCGACTTTCCGGCCGCGTCGGCAGCGGCGAAGTCACGAGGCTTGTACTCGTACTTCTCGTTGTCGATGTTCTCCTCTGAGCCGGGACGGGCGACGTTCTCGAACAGCTCGAATCCGGAGTAGACGCCCCAGGTCGGAGCGGCGGTCGCCGCGAGGGCGGCACGGATGGTGAACGCGGCCGGTCCGCCGAACTGGAGGTACTCGGTGAGGATGTCGGGCGTGTTCACGAAGAGGTTGGGGCGGAGGAAATCGGCGGTCTCGCTGGAAATGCTCGTGAAGAATTCCTCGAGCTCTTCCTTCGTGTTGCGCCAGGTGAAGTAGGTGTAGCTCTGCTGGAACCCGACGCGGGCAAGAGCCTGCATCATCGCCGGGCGGGTGAAGGCCTCCGCGAGGAAGACGACATCCGGGCTCTCGGCGTTCACGGTCCCGATCAGCCACTCCCAGAACTCGACGGGCTTGGTGTGGGGGTTGTCGACGCGGAAGATCTTCACGCCGAGCGAAATCCAGTAACGGACGATACGGAGGACTTCGGCGCGGATGCCCTCGGGGTCGTTGTCGAAGTTGACCGGGTAGATGTCCTGGTACTTCTTCGGCGGGTTCTCCGCGTACGCGATGGAGCCGTCCGGCAGGGTCGTGAACCACTCGGGGTGAGTGGTCACCCAGGGGTGGTCGGGCGAGGCCTGGAGGGCGAGGTCAATAGCGATCTCGAGCTTGTGCCGCGCTGCCTGCTTGATGAACCAGGTGAAGTCGTCGACGGTGCCGAGGTCGGGGTGGATGGCGTCGTGTCCGCCCGCGGGCGATCCGATGGCCCATGGCGAACCCGGGTCGTGCTCACCGGGGGTGAGGGAGTTGTTGGGGCCCTTGCGGAATGACGTGCCGATGGGGTGGATCGGGGGCAGGTATACGACGTCGAAGCCCATGTCTGCGACGGGTCCGAGGCGTTTCGCGGCGGTCCGGAACGTGCCCGACTGCCATGAGCCGTCCGCGCGCTGCTTCGCGCCTTCCGAACGGGGGAAGAACTCGTACCAGGCGCCGAGTCCGGCCCTGGCGCGTTCCACCCGGATCTCGGCGGTCTCTGATTCGCTCGCGATGCCGCTGATCGGGCGAACGCTGACGATGCGCTCGATCTCGGGGTCGGAGAGCACGGCGAACCGCGCGGCGTCATCGATCGAGGTGTCGAGCAGGAGCTCAGCCGCTGTGGCGAGTGCATCGCGCTCACGTACCGGGCGGTTTTTGTCCTTTGCGGCGCCGACGAGGAGCTCGGCACCCATGGTGTACATGAGCTCGACGTCGATGCCTGCGGGAATCTTGATCTCAGCGTTGTGCTGCCATGTTGCCCACTCATCGGCGTATGCACGCACACGGAACGTCCACGTTCCCTGCGAGGTGACCTGCGCGAGTGCGGAGTAGTCGTCGAGTCCGACGGTTACGAGCTGCATCGGATGCCGTGTCGTGCGCCCGGAAGGATCGGTGAGCAACAGCTCAACCCCGATGCTGTCGTGACCCTCGCGGAATGCCGTTGCCTGGAACGGGATGACCTCGCCGACGAAGCCTCGTGCGGGCCACCGGCCACAGGAGACGACGGGTGAGATGCCGAGAACGGGGATGCGACCGATTCGGGACACGGGAGCTATGGATTTAATGTTTGCTGCAGTCGGGGCTGTCGCCGCCGCCGCGCTGGATGCTTTCTTCGCCACCCCCCGACCGTACCGCGAATACACGATCGACGAGGAGCCTTGACCAAACCGTCACAAGCTAATACGGCCCACTGCTAACGCCCGAAGTGCTCGCTCACCTAGGCTGAAACGCGTGAAGGCCATTCGACGATTTACTGTACGCCCCGCACTCCCTGAGCGGCTCGCCGCACTCGAGGCGCTCGTAGGGAATCTCCGCTGGGCGTGGCATCTGCCGACGCAACAGCTGTTCTCTGAAATTTCACCCGGCGCGTGGCGGGACTACCAGCACGATCCGATGAGCCTGTTCGGCGAGATCGGGCAGGAGCGAATCGACGCACTCGCCGCCGACGATGCGTTCGTGCACCGGGCAAACACGCTCAGGGATGACCTCGATCGGTACCTGCACGAGCCGCGCTGGTACCAGGGCATCGAGGGAGAGAAGCCCGGGCTGATCGCATACTTCTCACCGGAGTACGGCATCGCCGCCGCACTGCCGCAGTACTCGGGCGGACTCGGCATCCTCGCGGGTGACCACCTCAAGAGCGCCTCCGACCTCGGCGTCCCGCTCGTCGCCGTCGGACTCTTTTACCGCGCCGGTTACTTCAGCCAGTCGCTGTCGCCCGACGGCTGGCAGCAGGAGACGTATCCGGTTCTCGATCCGGACGGACTCCCGCTCCGGGTGCTGCGCCAGCCAGACTCGAGCCCCGTCGTGATCACCCTGAGCCTCCCCGACGATCGCGTCCTGAGCGCTCGGGTCTGGGTCGCTGCGGTTGGCCGGGTGACACTGCTGCTGCTCGACACCGACATTCCCGAGAACACCGACGACCTCAGCCGGGTGACCGACCGCCTGTACGGCGGTTCAGAAGAGCACAGGCTGCAGCAGGAGCTCCTCCTGGGTATCGGCGGGGTGCGCGCTATTCGAGCCTGGACAGAGCAGACCGGAGTCGGGCAGCCCGATGTCTTCCACAGCAACGAGGGGCACGCCGGTTTCCTCGGGCTCGAGCGGATCGGCGACCTGATCCGTGGCGGGCTCAGCTTCGACGAAGCCCTCCAGAGCGTTCGGGCCGGAACCGTCTTCACCACTCACACCCCTGTCCCTGCCGGCATCGACAGGTTCTCGGCCGACCTGGTGAGGCGCTACTTCGACGCCGATCTTCTCCCCGGCGTATCGGTCGACGACATCCTCGCGCTCGGAAGCGAAACCGGAGCTCCCGGCGGCGCGTTCAACATGGCCGTCATGGGTCTTCGACTCGGGCAGCGCGCCAACGGGGTGTCGAAGCTGCACGGCAAGGTGAGCCGCGGCATGTTCTCGTCGCTCTGGCCCGGATTCGACCCGGAGGATGTCCCGATCACGTCGATCACCAACGGTGTCCACGCCCCCAGCTGGACGTCACCCGAGCTCACGGCGCTCGCCGAGGCCACCTGGGGTAACCCGGAAACCGCGCACGCCGACTGGACCAGTCCCCAGCTGTCGACCGCGGCCCTGTGGGAAACCCGCAACGTCATGAGAGCGGAACTCGTCGCCGACGCCCGACGCCGGGTGATCAGGGCGTGGAACGAGCAGAACCCGGGAGGGCTCGCACCGAACTGGCTCTCAACGATCCTCAACCCCGATGTCCTCACTATCGGTTTTGCGCGGCGCGTTCCGACCTATAAGCGGCTCACCCTCATGCTCCACGACACCGACAGGCTGAAGCGGCTCCTCACCGACCCCGACCGCCCGGTTCAGATCGTCATCGCCGGCAAGTCTCACCCGGCAGACGAAGAGGGAAAACGGCTGATCCAGAAGGTGGTCGAATTTGCGAGCGACCCCGAGGTTCGCCAGCGCATAGTATTCCTGCCCGACTACGACATCTCGATGGCGCAAAAGCTCTATCCAGGCACGGACATCTGGCTCAACAATCCGCTTCGGCCCTTCGAAGCATGCGGGACGAGCGGGATGAAGGCGGCGCTCAACGGAACGCTCAACCTGTCGATCCTCGACGGCTGGTGGGATGAGTTCTTCGACGGGGAGAACGGCTGGGCGATTCCTTCCGCCGCCACAACGGATCCGGTCGAGCGGGACCGGCTCGAGGCAAACGCCATGTACGAATTGATCGAGCACCAGATCGCCCCGCTGTTCTACGAGAGGAACGAGTCGGGAGACCCCGAGCGGTGGCTCGGGCATGTCAGGCACACCCTCGCCACCCTGTCTCCGCAACTCACCGCGGACCGGATGGTGCGACAGTACGTGACCGAGCTCTACGTTCCCGCGTATTCAAGCCAGGCCGTTCTTCGCCACGACGGCTATCGTGCCGCTCGTGCGCTGGCCGAGTGGAAACGACGCGTTCGAGCGGCGTGGCCCGACGTCGCCATCGTTCACGTGGAATCCGGTGGGCTCGACGCGACACCCCAGGTGGGCGACGAGCTGCGGCTTCGTGCGACGGTTCGCCTCGGCACGCTCTCACCGGATGACGTCGCCGTGCAGGTCGTCTACGGGCAGAGCAAAACGGGGGACGACGAGCTCCACGACACCCGCACGCGCGACCTGGAGATCGAGATCGACCCGGACAGGCCCGCTGACCAGTCGGACGGCACCAGCCTCTTCACGGGCTCGGTGCGGCTCAGGCGGCCAGGCGGGTTTGGGTACAGTGTCCGGATCGTGCCGAAGAACGAGCTGCTCGCCAGCCCCGCAGAACTCGGCTTGATCAGTACCGCCAGCTAGCTCCTGGCGATCGCCCGGAGCTCACCGTCGGTGACCGCGACGAGGTCGCCCGGGGTGAGCTCGATGTCGAAGCCTCGCCTGCCACCCGAGACGAAAACCGTCTCGTGGGTGGCGGCCGCGGAGTCGATCACCGTGACGAGTCGCGACTTCTGGCCGATCGGACTGATTCCGCCGACGACGTAACCGGTCTTGCGTTCGGCGAGGCGGGGATCCGCCATCACGGCTTTCTTGCCCCCGACCGCCGCGGCGAGTGCTTTGAGGTCGAGCTGGGCAGCGACGGGAACGACGGCGACGACGAGAGAACCGTCGACGTCGGCGAGGAGCGTCTTGAAAACCCGCGTCGGCGGAACCCCGAGCGCGGTGGCCGCTTCGAGGCCGTACCCGGTGGCTGCGGGGTCATGAGCGTACGGATGAGGCGTGAAAGGGATGCCTCTGGCCAGGAGCGTCGCCGTCGCGGGCGTCTGTGCCGATTTCTCCTTGCGGGCCACGGTGTCTCCTTGCGTCAGCATCTCCGGGTGTCAGTGTCTCCCGGCCAGTGTCTCCAAGCCAGTGTCTCCGCACCAGTGTCTGCGTCAGTCGCGTCTTTCGTCGCTCACTTCGCCGCCGTCATCGGAGACCGCCAGGAACAGTTGCATCGATGTTGGGGCTATCTCGATTCTGTCCCCTGGCGCCGAGCTGACGGCATCCGTCACCGGTGTTTCATCGTTGCTTCGCCAGAGAAGTTCATACCGTGAGACCTCCGGATGCCGGGGGAGTGTCACCGTCGTGCCGTCCTCGACCCCGTGGATGATCAGGAGAATCCGGTTGAAGTCTTCGAACTCCGGCGTCGAGGACGCCACGTACTGCAGGGTGCGGTTGCGTGCGCTCTCCCAGTCGTCGGCGCTCATGGTGTTGCCGGACGCGTCGTACCAGTCCATCTGGTTCGCACTCGGAATCACCTCTCCTGAGCGTCCGAATCGGGTCGGCCGCAGGGCCGGATTCTGCCGCCTGAGTTCGATGAGTCTCTTCGAGTGTGCGAACAGGTTGCGCTGCCAGCCGTCGACGGGAGAGCCGAGCCAGGTCAGCTCGGAGTCGTGGCAGTACGCGTTGTTGTTTCCCCGTTGGGTACGCCCGAATTCGTCACCGGCCGTGATCATGGGGATGCCGGCCGAGAGCAGCAGGGTGCCGAGCAGGTTGCGCATGGCCTTCCTGCGGGTGGAGAGAATCGTCACGTCGGCGGTCGGGCCTTCGGCACCGTGGTTGAACGACCGGTTGTTGTCCGTCCCGTCGCGGTTCGATTCGCCGTTGCCGATGTTGTGCTTGATGTCGTACGACACGAGGTCAGCGAGGGTGAACCCGTCGTGGGCGGTGATGAAGTTGACGGACGCGAGCGGTCCGCGGTCGGGTGAGAAGGTGTTGCTTGACCCCGCGAGTCGCGTCGCGAAGCCGCCGATGCCGACCGGCGCCTGGCTCGCCCTCCGTGCGTAATCGATGTCGGAGAGCCAGAAGTTCCGGGCGCGGTCACGGTACCTGTCGTTCCACTCGCTCCAGCCGCGGGGAAAGTGCCCCGTCTGCCAGCCGCCAGCGCCGACATCCCACGGCTCGGCGATCATCTTCACCCCGGCGAGGGCCGGGTCGGTGATGATGTCGTTGAGCAGTTCGGAGTGAGCGGAGAACTCGTGGTTCGCCTCCCGCCCGAGCGTCACGGCGAGGTCGAACCGGAAGCCGTCGATCTGGAGGTCGTTCGCCCAGTACTTGAGCGAGTCGAGCACCAGCTGGCGCGCGGCGGGATGTGCGGTGTTCACGCTGTTGCCGCAACCCGTCACATCGATATAGGTGCCGTCGGCGGTCTGCCGGTAGTACGCGTCGTTGTCGATTCCGCGAAGGCTCGTTGTCGGACCCTTCCTGCCCTCCTCAGCCGTGTGGTTGTACACAACGTCGAGGATGACCTCGATACCGGCCTCGTGCAGAAGCCTGACCATGCCCTTGAACTCACGGAGAATGGCATCCGGACCTTCAGCCTGTGCCGCCTTGGACGCGTATGGCGGATGCGGGGTGAAGAAGTTGAGGGTGTTGTAGCCCCAGTAGTTGACGAGGCCCTGCCTGACGAGCCGTTGCTCCGAGGTGAACGCGTGGACGGGGAGGAGCTCGACACTCGTGACGCCGAGGTCCTTCAGGTACCCGATCGTCGCCGGGTGGGCGATGCCGGCATAGCTTCCGCGAAGGTGCTCGGGTATCGAGGTGTTGAGCTTGGAGATGCCCCGGCCGTGCGCTTCGTAGATCACCGTGGCGTCGAGGGGGACCTTCGGTTTTTCGACTCCGCCCCAGTCGAAGGTGCCGTCAACCACGACGGACTGGTATTGACCGGGAGCGATCCGGACGAGGCCCTTCGAGTATGGCTCGATGAGAAGCGTTGAGGGGTCGAAGGCGTGAGTCGGACCCTCTGGGCCTGCGGCGCGAACCGCGTATCGCGTGCCGACTTTCAGCGATCGCGTCCGAACCGACCACACATCGGAGTCTCCGCGTTCGAGGGGCAGAGTCTTCGTGACCCAGGTGGGATCCTTGGGGTCGAACAGCACGAGCTCGAGCTGCTGGGCGGAAGCGGACCACACCCTGAGCTCTCCACCGTGCGAGGTCAGGTGCACTCCGAGGGAGCGCGGTGCGCCGGCAGAAGTCATGCGATCTAGAGTAGTTGGGTACGGGTTTCGTACGTGAATCGTCACCGGGAGGGAGAACCCATGGTTGTCTACCTCGACCACGCGGCGACGACGCCGATGCTCCCCGAGGCAATCGACGCATACACGGATGCCATGCGCCAGGTCGGTAATCCTGCCTCCATTCACTCGCAGGGACAGTCCGCGAAACAGATGCTCGAGGAAGCCAGGGAAGTCATCGCGCGATCGCTGGGCTGCGACCCGATCGAGGTTGTGCTGACCTCGGGCGGCACTGAGTCCATCAACCTCGCGCTCAAGGGCATTTACTGGAAGCGCAACGCCGACGCGCAACGCCCGGTCATTCTCGCCCCCGGCGGCGAGCACCACGCCACCATCGACACGCTGGAGTGGCTCCAGGCGCACGAGGGTGCGTCGCTCGAGTGGCTTCCGCTCGACGAAAACGGCTGGCTCTCACCCGACGTCGTCGAGCGTGCGCTCGCCGAACACGGTGACCGGGTCGCCCTCCTCACCCTGCTCTGGGCGAACAACGAGGTGGGGACCATTCAGCCCGTCACCGAGATCGCGACGCTCGCTGCGGCATCCGGAGTGCCGATGCACGTCGACGCCGTCGCGGCATACGGATACCTTCCGGTCGACTTCGGAGCGGTTCGGCGCGCGTCAGGCAGCACCGGCGACACCGGACTCGTGGCGCTGAGTGTCTCAGCGCACAAGATCGGCGGCCCTGTCGGCATTGGCGCCCTCGTCGTTTCGCGCTCGGCGCACGTTGAACCGCTGCTGCACGGCGGGGGTCAGCAGCGCCAGGTCCGTTCCGGGACCCAGGATGTCGCGGGCGCTGTGTCGTTTGCTGTTGCGGCCCGCGCGGCCGACGAGCGTCTCGCCAGCGAAGCTGATCGTCTTATGGCGCTGCGCGACCGGCTCATCTCCGGCATCCTCGACGCTGTCCCGTCGGCGAAGCTCAACGGGCCGACCGGGCAAGGACGGCTGCCGGGCAACGCGCATTTCGCCTTCCCGGGATGCGAGGGCGACTCGCTGCTCTTCCTTCTCGACATGGCCGGGGTCTCGGTCTCGACCGGATCAGCGTGCCAGGCCGGAATCCCCGAGCCGTCGCACGTGCTGAGGGCCATGGGGCGCGACGAACTCGAGGCTCGGGGCGCACTCCGGGTTACGCTCGGGCACTCGACAACCGAAGCGGACGTCGATGCCCTCCTCGCTGCCATCCCCGCGGCATACGCCCAGGCCGCGCGCGCCGGACTGGCCGACCGGAAGACCGTGCTCGGCGCATAGGCCCGACCCGCTGCCTTGCAGGGAACCGCGTCTGGGCAGCCCGACAGGCCCTATCCAGTCGAGGGCGCGTAGACTGTTCCGGTGAAGGTTTTAGCAGCTATGTCAGGCGGGGTGGACTCCGCGGTCGCCGCAGCGCGTGCGGTCGAAGCGGGTCACGAGGTCGTCGGCGTGCACCTGGCGCTGAGCCGGATGCCCGGTACGCTGCGCACCGGGAGCCGCGGGTGCTGCACCATCGAAGACTCGATGGACGCACAGAGGGCCGCGAACATCATTGGCATCCCGTACTACGTGTGGGACTTTTCCGAGCGGTTCAAGCTCGATGTCGTCGACGATTTCATCGCCGAGTACACGGCAGGCCGGACCCCGAACCCCTGCATGCGGTGCAACGAGAAGATCAAGTTCGCCGCCCTGTTGGAGAAGGCTCTCGACCTGGGCTTCGACGCGGTCTGCACCGGCCACTACGCCACGATCGTGATGGATGCCGACGGCAACCCTGAACTTCACCGCGCGAGCGCGTGGGCGAAGGACCAGAGCTACGTGCTCGGCGTGCTTACTGCCGAGCAGATCGCACACTCGATGTTCCCCCTCGGCGCTACGCCGTCCAAGGCCGAGGTTCGAGCCGAGGCTGCCGCGCGGGGATTCAGCGTGGCGAACAAGCCGGACAGCCACGACATCTGCTTCATCCCCGACGGCGACACCCGTGGCTGGCTCGCCGATCGCGTCGGTGCCGAGAAGGGCGCGATCCTGGACCGGAACGGAACAGTCGTCGGCTCGCACGAGGGCGCACAGGCGTTCACCGTCGGCCAGCGTCGCGGACTCAACCTCGGCGTGCCAGACCCGGGAGGTCGACCGCGCTTCGTGCTCGAGGTTCGGCCGAAGACCAACGAGGTCGTCGTCGGGCCGAAGGAAGCTCTGGCCATCGGTGAGATCGCCGGGTCGCGGTTCACCTGGGCAGGACGCGCACCCGAGCACCGCGACCTGGCATTCGAGTGCGACGTGCAGATCCGCGCGCACGCAGACCCGGTGCCGGCCGTCGCCGTCGTGCAGCCGAACGCCGAGACCGGCGAGCCCGAGCTGATGATCCGCCCGCACACCCCGCTCGACGGTGTCGCGCCAGGACAGACCGCTGTCGTCTATGTGGGTACCCGCGTGCTCGGGCAGTGCACCATCGACCGCACGGTCAGCGCGGTTCCGGCCGACGCCTGAACCGTCGCGCAGCGAGGTGTGGGCTGAGCCCCGCTGTAGCGCGCAACCCTTCCGCCGGTGTCTGTGCCTGTCCCTAGACTGGTTGGGTGACAGAAAGCATCGAGACGCAGGGCACACGCGACGACCTTGAGACGGCAGCGGCTGAAGCCGCCGACCTGACCACACGCATCCTCGAACTCCGCGACGCCTACTACGAGCGAGACACCTCGCTCGTGTCCGACGCCGAGTACGACGCCATGATGCACAGGCTCGAGCAGCTCGAGCATCTCTTCCCCGAGCTGCAAACGCAGGACAGCCCGACCCAGACCGTCGGCGGTCGCGCGCAGGCGTCGCTCTTCGATCCGGTCACCCACGTGGAACGGATGCTGAGCCTCGACAACGTCTTCTCGGCCGATGAGCTCCGCGCGTGGAGCGAGCGGGTTGAGCGCGCGTCAGGCCGGAAGGTCCACTACCTCACCGAGCTCAAGATCGACGGCCTCGCCGTCAACCTGCGCTACGAGCGGGGTCGGCTCGTGAGCGCCGCGACCCGCGGTGACGGCGTCGTCGGCGAAGACGTCACCGAGAACGTCGCCGCAATCTCCTCCATCCCCGAGCGCCTCAGCGGGACCGGGCATCCAGACCTGGTCGAGGTCCGCGGCGAGATCTTCTTTCCCGTCGAATCGTTCCGTGAACTCAATGAACTGCAGCTCGCCGCTGGCGAGAAGGTCTTCGCCAATCCCCGCAATGCAGCGAGCGGCAGCCTCCGGCAGAAGGCAGAGGGCAAGAACGCCGCCCAGCTCACGCTGATGAAGAACCGGCTGGGCCGGCTGCGGATGCTCGTTCACGGTGTCGGGGCGTGGCCGAACCCGCCCGTTGCCGCGCAGAGCGAGGTCTACGACCTCCTCGCGGGCTGGGGACTGCCGACCTCGACCCATTACCGGGTCTTCGACGACATCGACGGGGCCGTCGGCTTCATCGACTATTTCGGTGAGCACCGGTCGAGCGTCGAGCACGAGATCGACGGCATCGTCGTCAAGGTCGACGAGCTCGCGCTGCACGACGAACTCGGTGCGACGAGCAGGGCCCCGAGGTGGGCGACGGCATACAAGTACCCGCCGGAGCAGGTCAACACGAAACTACTCAACATCGTCGTCAGCGTCGGCAGAACAGGGCGGGCCACCCCGTTTGCACAGGTCGAGCCCGTGCGCGTTGCCGGCTCGACGGTGAGCCAGGCGACGCTGCACAACCAGGACGTGGTCAAGGCGAAGGGTGTGCTCATCGGCGACACCGTCGTGCTGCGCAAGGCGGGTGACGTGATCCCGGAGATCCTCGGCCCCGTCGTCGAACTGCGCGACGGCTCCGAGCGCGAGTTCGTGATGCCCGAGCGCTGTCCATCGTGCGACACCCCCCTCCGTCCGGCGAAAGAGGGCGATAAAGACCTCCGCTGCCCCAACTCCCGGTCGTGCCCGGCGCAGGTCAGGGGTCGGGTCGAACACGTCGGTTCCCGTGGCGCCCTCGACGTCGAGGGACTCGGAGAGGTTGCGGCTGCCGCGCTGACCCAGCCGCTCGAACCGACACGACCACCGCTCGCCGATGAAAACGGCGACGTCTCCGAAGCGCGATTGTTCGCGATGACCATCGCCGACCTGTTCCCGGTCGAGGTGACCGTGATCGACATCGAGACGGGACTGCCGAAGCTGACCGACGACGGTGCTGTGAAGCGGGTTACTCCGTTCCGCCGCCGCAGGGCGAAGAAAGACGGCCCGTTCGACCCCGACTCCGAGGTGTTCAACGGCGACGAGTTCTCCGTGCCGTCCAAGGGTGCACTCGAGTTGCTCGAGAACCTTGCAGCGTCCAGGACCAAACCGCTGTGGCGGATCCTCGTCGCCCTGAACATCCGGCACGTCGGCCCTGTCGCTGCCCGGGCTCTCGCGAACTACTTCGGGTCACTCGACGCGATCCGCGCGGCGACCCGCGATGAACTGGCCGAGACTGAGGGTGTTGGCGGCATCATCGCCGACGCGGTCATCGACTGGTTCGAGGTCGACTGGCACAAGCAAATCGTCGAGGAGTGGCGAAGGGCAGGCGTCCAGTTCGCGACACCGGGGCACCCCGGCCCCGGCGCCGCTGGCAACGAAGACGGCGTCCTCGCCGGGCTCACGGTCGTGGCGACCGGGTCGCTCGAGGGCTTCACCCGAGAGGGCGCCCAGGAGGCGATCATCGCCGCCGGTGGCAAAGCGGCATCGAGTGTGTCGAAGAAGACGGACTTCGTCGCTGCAGGACCGGGCGCAGGGTCGAAGCTCGGCAAGGCCGAGGAACTCGGCCTCCGGATCATCGACGCTGAGCAGTTCGCCCTGCTGGTGTCGAAGGGACCCGCCGCACTCGACGAGTAACCGGGGTCGTCGCCTGGGCGCTTCCTAAACGGTCGGGAAGGACCCTGTCTTGCCCGATTCCTTCTCGAGCAGGCGCTCCCTGACCTGTTTGCGCAGCACCTTGCCGATGAGCGAGGTGGGCAGTTCGTCGATGAACATGATGCGCCGCGGCACCTTGTACGGCGTGAGGTTGTCCCTCGCGAACTGGCGGATCGACTCGCGGTCGGGCTTTTCGCCAGCCTTGAGCATGATCGCAGCGACGACGTCCTCGCCCGAGTGCGCGCTCGGCATACCGACGACAGCAACATCGGCAATGGAGGGGTGCAGGCGCAACGTGTTCTCCACCTCGGTCGGCGCGACGTTGAACCCGCCGGTGATGATGAGTTCCTTGATCCTGTCGACGACGGTGACGAAGCCGTCGCTGTCCATCGAGACGATGTCTCCCGTGCGGAACCAGTTGCCGACGAAGACGGCACTCGTCTCCTCCGGCTTGCGGTAGTAACCGGAGAACACCTGTGGCCCGCGAACGATGAGCTCGCCTGGCATGCCCGGCTCAACGTCGACTGTCGGGTTCTCGGGGTCGACGATCCTGATTTCGGTGCTCGGCAGGGGGAGGCCGACGGTCCCGGCCTTCCGGCCGTCGGAGACCGGGTTTGCCATGAGCACCGGCGAGCACTCGCTCAGGCCATAGCCCTCGATGAGGTATCCGCCGGTTGCAGCTTCAAACGGCACGACGAGGTCGTGGGGGAGGGCCATGGCGCCGGTGATGCCGATCTCGAGTCCCTCAAGCGACACATTGGTCTCGATCGCTCGCTTGAGGAGGCGGTCAGCGATCGGCGGGACGGCGGGCAGGAAGGTCGGCGGATGCTTCTTCGCGGCTTTCAGCACAAGGTCAGGGTCGAACTTGGGGAACAGGACCAGCCGTGCGCCGAGGCTCATCGCGAAGGTGAGGCACAGCGTCAGGCCGTAAGCGTGGAACATCGGCAGGACCGCGTAGATCGTGCAGCCGACGTGGGTGATCGTCGGGGTCCACGCCCTGGCCTGGACGGCGTTCGCGAGAAGGTTCGCGTGGCTGAGCACGGCGCCCTTGGGGAGACCCGTCGTTCCCGAGGTGTACTGGATGATCGCGACGTCGCCGGACTCCGGGCGCGGGTGCTCCGGATCGATCGGACGGGAGGACAGCAGGCTCGACCAGCTGATCGTGCCGCTCGTCTTCGCGGTGAGGGCGTCTCGTGACGCACGGGCCTTCGCGATCGGCAGGGTCAGCGCCACGCGCATTCCGAATGGCATGCTCCGGGTGATGTCGACGTCGATGAGCGAGTCGACGGCGATGTCGCCGGGGAAGTCCTGAACCGTTGCGACCACTTTGTTCCACACGATGGCGACCTTCGCACCGTGATCCTCGAACTGGTGCCTCAGCTCGCGTGGAGTGTAGAGCGGATTGTGCTCGACCACTATCGCGCCGAGGCGCAGGATCGCGTAGAACGCCACGATGTGTTCCGGGCAGTTCGGCAGCACGATGGCCACGGGGTCGCCCTTCTTCACGCCGAGGCCACGGAGCGCTTCTGCGACACGCTCGATGGACTGCAGGAGTTCGCGGTAGGTCGTTGTTGCGCCGAAGAACTCAAGGGCAACGAGCGACGGGTGCTTTTCGGCGGAGAGGCGGACCAGGTCGCCGAGGCTTCCGTCCTGAACCGGGATGTCGAATGGGACGTCCGGTGCGTAGTTGGCAAGCCAGGGACGTTCGGTGGTATCGGTCACTCGGCATATTCTAATCCCGCGGGCTCACGGGCGACGAGCCGCAGCGCACGCTCCCAATACAATGGAGGGACACCCCAGTACTTATATGACGGAGACCCATGTCTGAAATTTCTGAGGAGCAGGTGGCGCATCTGGCGAACCTCGCCCGAATTGCCCTCACTCCCGAAGAGATCTCGAGTCTCACGACCGAGCTCGACCAGATCGTCGACAGCATCGCAAAGGTGCAGAAAGTCGCCACAGACGACGTTCCGGCGACGAGCCACCCTGTCCCGCTCTCCAACGTCTTCCGCGATGACGTCGTCGGTGACACGCTCACCATCGAACAGGCCCTGCAGAACGCGCCGGAACAGGCAGACAACCGGTTCAAGGTCTCAGCGATCCTCGGGGAGGAGCAGTAATGAACGACATCATCAGAATGACAGCTGCCGACCTCGCCGAGAACCTGCAGAGCGGCGCAATCAGCGCTGTTGACGCGACCCAGGCGCACCTCGATCGCATCGAGGCCGTCGACACCGACGTGCACGCCTTCCTCGCCGTGAGCGACACCGCACTGGCGACTGCCCGTCGCATCGACGAACGCCGCGCGGCCGGCGAAGAACTCGGCCCTCTTGCCGGGGTTCCGCTCGCCGTCAAGGACGTGCTCGTCACCACCGACATGCCGTCGACCTCCGGCAGCAAGATCCTCGAGGGGTACATGTCGCCGTTCGACGCGACAGTCGTCCGTCTCTCCCGCGAGGCCGGCCTGATCCCCATCGGCAAGACCAACATGGACGAGTTCGCCATGGGCTCGTCGACCGAGCACTCCGCATACGGGCCCACCCGCAACCCCTGGGACCTCGACCGCATTCCCGGTGGGTCTGGCGGTGGCTCGGCTGCCGCCGTCGCCGCTTTCGAGGCTCCGCTCGCGCTCGGCAGCGACACCGGCGGTTCCATCCGTCAGCCCGCGCACGTCACGGGCACCGTCGGCGTCAAGCCGACCTACGGAGCCGTCAGCCGGTACGGCGCCATCGCCCTCGCATCATCGCTCGACCAGGTCGGACCCGTCACCCGCACCGTGCTCGACGCCGGGCTCCTGCACGACGTCATCGCCAAGCACGACCCCAAGGACTCGACGTCCCTCACCGACGCCTGGCCGTCGATGGCGGATGCCGCGCGGTCGGGCGCACGCGGGGAGGGCCTCGCCGGTCTCAAGGTCGGTGTCGTCAAAGAGCTCTCCGGCGACGGCTTCCAGGCCGGAGTGCAGAGCCGGTTCGAGGAAACCGTCGCCATGCTCACGAAGCAGGGCGCCGAGGTCGTCGAGGTGAGTGCGCCACACTTCGAGTACGCCGTTGCCGCGTACTACCTCATCCTCCCCGCTGAGGCGTCGAGCAACCTCGCCAAGTTCGACTCCGTCCGGTTCGGCATGCGCGTGCAGCCTGAGGGCGGCGGAACCGTCGAGCAGGTCATGGCGGCCACCCGCGAGGCCGGATTCGGCCCAGAGGTCAAGCGCCGCATCATCCTGGGTACCTACGCCCTGAGCGCCGGTTACTACGACGCCTACTACGGCAGCGCCCAGAAGGTCCGAACGCTCATCCAGCGCGACTTCAACGCCGCGTTCGAGCAGGTCGACGTCCTCGTCACACCGAGTGCGCCGACGACCGCCTTCAAATTCGGCGAAAAGCTCGCGGACCCGATGGCGATGTACCTCAACGACATCACCACCATCCCGGCAAACCTGGCCGGAATCCCCGGCATCAGCGTTCCGATCGGACTCGCGCCGGAAGACGGACTGCCGGTCGGCATCCAGGTCATGGCCCCGCAGCGTGAAGACGCCCGTCTCTACCGCGTTGGTGCGGCAATCGAAGCTTTGCTCGAGCAGCAGTGGGGTCACACGTTGATCTCGCAGGCTCCGGCACTGGGAGGAAAATAATGGCGAAAGACGCCCTGATGGACTACGAGAAGGCGCTTGAGCTGTTCGAGCCGGTGCTCGGCTTCGAGGTCCACGTCGAACTGAACACCAAGACGAAGATGTTTTCGTCAGCGCCGAACGAGTTCGGCTCCCTGCCGAACACGAACGTCTCGCCGGTGTGCCTCGGGCTGCCCGGCTCGCTTCCCGTCGTCAACGGACAGGCCGTCCGCTACGCGATCAGCCTTGGTCTCGCCCTGGGCTGCTCGATCGCGCCGTCGTCGCGGTTCGCCCGGAAGAACTACTTCTACCCCGACCTGGCCAAGAACTACCAGATCTCGCAGTACGACGAGCCCATCGCGTTCGACGGGTCCGTCGATGTCGAGCTGCCGAACGGCCGCCTCGTCACCGTGTCGATCGAACGTGCGCACATGGAAGAGGACGCGGGCAAGCTGACCCACGTCGGCGGGTCGACCGGCCGGATCCAGGGTGCCGAGTACTCGCTCGTCGACTACAACCGTGCCGGCGTTCCGCTCGTCGAGATCGTCACAGACATCATTTACGGCGCCGAAGCGGATGCCCCCGAGCTGGCCAAGGCGTACGTTGCGACAATCCGTGACATCGTCACGAGCCTCGGAATCTCCGACGCGAAGATGGAGCGGGGCAACCTGCGCTGTGACGCCAACATCTCGCTGCGCCCCCGCACGCCGGAGGGCCAGCCGCCCGCCCCGCTCGGAACGCGCACTGAGACAAAGAACGTCAACTCGCTTCGGTCGGTCGAACGGGCGATCCGCTACGAGATCCAGCGCCAGGCGCAGGTGCTCGCCGACGGCGGGACCATCATCCAGGAGACCCGTCACTGGCACGAGGACACCGGCCGCACGAGCGCCGGCCGTCCCAAGAGCGACGCCGACGACTACAGGTACTTCCCCGAGCCCGACCTGCTGCCGGTCGAGCCGAGCCTTGAGCTCATCGAGGAACTGCGTGCAGCGCTCCCCGAGCCTCCTGCCGCGCGCCGCCGTCGGCTCAAGGCCGAGTGGGGTTTCACCGACCTCGAGTTCCAGGACGTCGTGAACGGCGGGCTCCTCGTCGAGATCACAGCGACTGTTGCCGCCGGTGCGAAGCCAGCAGCGGCACGCAAGTGGTGGACAGGGGAGATCAGCCGGATCGCCAACGTCCAGGGCACCGAGGCATCCGCCCTCGTCTCACCGGAGAACGTTGCCGCACTCGCCGCGCTCGTCGAGGACGGCACCCTCACTGACAAGCTTGCGCGCCAGGTCCTCGAGGGCGTCATCGCGGGGGAGGGATCGCCGCAGGAGGTCGTCGACGCCCGCGGGCTCGCTGTCGTCTCCGACGACGGTGCCCTGATCGCGGCCATCGACGACGCGCTCGCGTCGCAGCCCGACGTGCTCGCGAAGATCCGCGACGGCAAGGTCCAGGCGGCAGGCGCCGTCATCGGTGCTGTGATGAAGGCCATGAAGGGCCAGGCGGACGCGGCGAGGGTGCGGGAACTCGTTCTCGAACGCGCACAGGGCTAAGGGCGTTCGTCACCTGTAAACCTGAAAACTCTTCAGGTACGATCAGCCCATGCTGGTCGAGGGTTCGATTCGCTGGCAGATTACAGAGGATTGCCCGAGGGATCTGCTCCTCGCGCTTGCCCTGAGAGACCTCGCGGGTCTCTCGCGTGAGTGCGAGGCGCAGGTGCCTCGAGTCATCCCTCCGCCAGCCGGGGTTGCCCTGCCCGATATCGACAGGGTCGCACTTGCCGCGCAGTGGCGCGGGTGGTGGGCCGGCATCGTGCGCAGGGAGACCCGGCCGTTCATCAGCCAGGTTCGCCCGCCGCATTTCGAGGTGTTCGATCGCGCTCTCGAACTGCAGGACCTCGTGTATGCCTGTTACGACACCGTCACGGCCTGGGTCGAGTCCCGCCACGCCGAATACCTGATGGCGGTGAAAGCGAGAGAACATCCACTGGGAGACGCGTACCAGCTCGTGCAGAGGCGGCAATTCGAGCTCCGCAGGCAGACCACGTCCTTCAGGCTCGACCTCGAGGTGATTCCCGTCGCTGAGCCGGGAGCCTGGGTGGTTGCTCCGGACACCGTGATCATTTCCGAGTCGCTCCGTGACGATCCTGAGGCATTCCGGGAGTGGCTCAAGCCGGTCGTGATCGCCCTGGTCTGACCCGGCATGGCGTGGCCGCAAAGCTGGGAGAATAGAACCCATGAGCAGGCAGGACGGCAGCGCACGACAGGTCACGCGAGGTGACGTCGACGACACCGGCGCAAGCATCCTGCACATTGACATGGACGCATTCTTCGCGTCGGTGGAGCTGCTGGACCACCCCGAACTCCGCGGCAAGCCGGTGATCATCGGGCATCCGGAGGGCCGGAGCGTCGTCACAAGCGCCACCTACGAAGCACGGCGATTCGGCGTGACCGCTGCGATGCCGGTCTCGAAGGCGATCAGGTTGTGCCCGCAGGCAACGATCCTTCCTCCGCACCACGAGCGGTACACCGAATACTCTCGCCAGGTCATGGCGATATTCCGGGATGCGACCCCGCTCGTCGAGCCGCTGAGTATCGACGAGGCGTTCCTCGACGTGTCGGGGGCGAGGCGGCTGATCGGTTCGCCCGCTGTCGTCGGTCAGCACATTCGTGAGCGGGTGCGCCGCGAGACCGGGCTGACCTGCTCGGTCGGTGCGGCTGCAACCAAGTTCGTGGCGAAAGTCGCCTCAGGGCGCGCCAAACCGGATGGACTCCTCGTGATTCCGCCGGCCGAGACGCTTGCGTTCCTGCATCCGCTACCGATCCGGGCGCTGTGGGGAGTCGGAGCAAAAACGGAGGAGGCCCTGCAGCGGCTTGGCCTGTCGACGGTCGGTGACGTCGCCGATACACCGCTCGCTACCCTGACCAGAGCGGTCGGAGAGGCCACCGGCGTCAAGCTGCACGAGCTCGCACACGGACGTGACGCCCGCCGCATCGTGACAGCGACGTCGGAGAAGAGCATCGGGCACGAGGTCACGTTCGACGTCGATGTCACAGACCCGGCACGCGTCAGGCTCGAGCTGCTCCGGCTGGCCGACCAGGTGGCCGTACGGCTCAGGAAAAGCGGCGTTTCCGCGAGAACCGTCGCGATCAAGGTGCGGTTCGAGGACTTCACGACGGTGACCAGGTCGCGCACGTTCGCCGAGCCGACGAACGTCGGCAGGCGTCTTTTCGAGGGCGCGAATGACCTGCTCACCGTCCTCGGCATCGACGGCAGGGCGATCCGCCTCATCGGGGTTCGCGCGGAACAGCTCACCGACGAACAGGATGCCGTCGCCGCGCTGTGGGACCCGGACGAGGAGTGGCGAGAGGCGGAGACAACCATCGACTCGCTTCGCGCGAGGTTTGGTGGCCAGGCCGTTCGACGCGCGTCCCTCCTGGGCAGGAAGGGAAACGACACAGCGGGCGGGACGCGGGCTCCGGCGCCGTGACGCCGGGCACCTGACTCCCGCGCGCGCAGAAAGCAACCCTTGGCGCGTCTCTCCTGCGGCCGGTAGCGTGTTGGCATGACAAATCTCGCGTTGGAAATGGCAGACAGGTTCAAGTCAATCGGAGTGACCTCCGTCTACGGTGACCCGGTTGAGGTCGACGGGGCGAAGCTCGTTCCCGTCGCACTCGCCTGGTACGGCTTCGGAGTCGGTGAGGGCGAGGGGGAGGGCGACACAGCGTCGTCGACCGTGTCGGGCAAGGGCACAGGTTCCGGTGGCGGAGGCGGCGGGTTCGCGCTTCCGATCGGCGCCTACCTCAAGACGAGCACCGGCCTGCGCTTCGAGCCGAACGTCGTGTCGCTCATGGCCGTCGGCATCCCCTTCGTGTGGGCCGTCGGCAAAGCGCTCGCGTTTGTCATCAAAGCACTGAAGAAGTAACGTTCGGGCTATACTCGCCTGAGTAACACGGGAGTCCGGTGAACCGGGCTGAGAGGAAGATTCCATAATCTTCGACCGTCGAACCTGATCTGGGTCATGCCAGCGCAGGGAGGCCTTCATCTCGCTACCCGTGCCCTGTTTCCTACACGGAGGGCGCGAAAGTGCATTTTTCACAATCACCAACACAGGTACAACACTCGACGGATGCCGCCGGCACGCCAGCGCGAGGACGCCGTCCGTCCCGCTGGCGCGTCGTTGACATCGTCACGGCCAGCGTCATCGGCGTTGCCGCCGGCGTCATCTTCTGGGCGTGGGGACTCGCCTGGGGCCCGATCAGCACAGCCCTGGCGCTCACACCGGGACTCGGCGGACTGCTCGCCGGGGGCTGGTTGTTCGCCGGGGTGCTCGGCGGGCTCATCATCCGGAAACCCGGTGCGGCGATCTACACCGAACTCGTTGCCGCTGCGGTCTCCGCGCTCATCGGTACCGTCTGGGGCTTCGACACCCTGATCTGGGGACTGATCCAGGGCGCAGGGGCCGAGCTCATCTTCGCCCTGTTCTTCTACCGCCGGTTCGGCATCGGGGTGGCATTGCTCGCCGGTGCGGGAGCCGGCGTCGCCGTCGGGCTCCTCGACACGACCTTCACGAGCTATGCGGCGCTCGATGCAGCGGCGAAGCTGACCTACTTCGTGAGCGCCGTGGCATCCGGGGTCGTCCTCGCCGGCCTGCTGTCGTGGTTTGCTGTGCGTGGCCTCGCCGCGACGGGTGCGCTGTCACGGTTCGCCTCGGGCAACTCGGCTCGTGCGATTCCCGCTCGAGCGACCGACCGGGGCAACTGAGTGTCGGGAACGACCCGTGACGGTACCGTTCGCGGGGCGGCTATCCGTGCAACCGGGTGGGGCTGGCGGCACTCCGGTCGGGGCACTCCGGCGGTCTCCGAGCTGACGCTCGACATCGCTCCGGGTGAGCGCGTCCTGCTCCTCGGCGCGTCGGGCGCGGGCAAATCCACGTTGCTCGCCGCCCTCGCTGGCGTGCTCGGGGGCGATGAGGAGGGCGACGAGACGGGCCAACTGCGCATCGACGGCGCGAGGCCCGCTGAGGTTCGCGGCAGGGCGGGACTGGTTCTTCAGGACCCCGACTCGCAGGTCGTCCTGGCGCGCGTCGGTGACGATGTTGCGTTCGCGTGCGAGAACCTCGGGGTTCCACGGGACGAGATCTGGCGGCGGGTGCGGTGGGCGCTCGATGCCGTCGGGCTCCGCCTTCCCCTCGATCACCCGTCGTCGCGGTTGTCCGGCGGGCAAAAGCAGCGGCTGGCCCTCGCCGGTGTCCTTGCCATGCGTCCTGGCCTCGTGCTGCTCGACGAGCCGACCGCCAACCTCGATCCCGAGGGTGTGACCGAGGTGAGGGATGTTGTCGCGCGCGTGATCGCCGACACGGGCGCGACCCTGATCGTGGTCGAGCACCGGGTCGCTGTCTGGCAGGATCTCGTCGATCGGGTCATCGTCCTCGACCCGGAGGGCGGAGTGCTCGCGGACGGGACACCGGCCGATGTACTCGACACCCACGGTCAGCGCCTCGCCCGGGCCGGGGTGTGGGTGCCGTCTCATCCACCCGTTCTGCCCACGCGACCGGCGCGTCCAGGCAGGGGTGCTGAACTCCTCGTCGCGGGGGACCTCTCGGTCGGTCGAACGCCGTTCGCCTCGCGGACGCGGCTGACGGCGGCATCCGCCCTCGACCTGTCGCTGTTCGAAGCAGAGAGCATCGCGATCACCGGGCCCAACGGCGCGGGGAAGTCGACGCTGGCCCTCACGCTCGCGGGACTGCTCGCTCGCCTCGGCGGCACGCTCGACGCGAGGTCTCCACTGGCCAGGGGACTCGGGCCGGACCCAGCGCGGTGGAAGTCGAAGGAGCTGCTGACGCGAATGGGCACCGTCTTCCAGGACCCTGAGCACCAGTTCCTCGCCACGACGGTGAGGCGCGAGCTTGCCGTCGGGCCGACGGCACTCCGACTCGAGGATCGGGAGGTCGGCGAGCGGGTCGATGAACTGCTCTCGAGGCTGCGGCTCGACGCCCTGGCCGATGCCAATCCGTTCACGCTGTCCGGCGGAGAGAAACGACGTCTGAGCGTCGCGACGATTCTCGCGACGAAACCCCAGATCCTGTTCCTCGACGAACCCACCTTCGGTCAGGATGCTGTCACCTGGCGTGAACTCGTCGTGCTGCTCGGTGAACTCGTCGACTTGGGAAGCTCCGTCGTGACGGTCACGCACGACGACGATCTCGTGCGAGCACTGTCCGACCGGGAGTTCGCCATCGATTCCAGCCACGCGGTGCTGTCGTGACCACGCTGGTTTCCGCAGCGCCCGACTCCGCGCTCGGGCGAGTGAACCCGATCGCCAAGCTCGCTGTTGCGGTACTGATCAGTGTGACCCTCCTGCTGTCGATCGACGTGGTCTCGGCATCCGTTGCCCTGATCCTCGTCTGCGTGCTGCTGTTCTGGTCGGGGCTCGACGCCCGCGGCTTCTGGCTCAGGACAGCACCGCTGTGGCTCGGCGCGCCCTTCGCCGGGCTGACCACTGTGCTCTACGGCGAGGACTCCGGAGCGCTTCTGGCCTCGTGGGGATTCGTCTCCATCACCGAGGGGTCTCTCGCCCTGGGTATCGCCATCATGCTTCGGGTGCTGGCGATCGGTTTGCCGAGCATCGTGCTGTTCGCAACGACCGACCCGACAGACCTCGCCGACGGGCTCGGCCAGGTGCTTCACCTGCCCGCCCGCTTCGTGCTCGGCGGGCTGGCTGGACTGCGGATGGTGGGATTGTTCGTCGACGACTGGCGTGCGCTTGGTCAGGCACGTCGCGCCAGGGGTGTTGGCGACGCCAGGATGCTCGTCCGGTTCGCCAGCCAGGCCTTCGCACTCCTGGTCCTCGCGATCCGGCGGGGCAGCAAGCTCGCGACAGCCATGGAGGCCAAAGGATTCGGCTCGTCCATTGAGCGCACGTGGGCCCGGCCGTCGACGGTCGGCAGGCCCGAACTTGTGCTGCTGCTCATCGGGGCGTCCATCGCGGGGGCGGCGATCACCGCGGCAGTGCTGGCGGGGACCTGGGAGTTCATCCTTGCCTAAGTTCGGACTGTCCCTGGCGGTCAGCACAATCGTGGGGCGGTTGGGGGACCCAGCAACCGAAGTGGTCATCCTCGACGGTCCGAGTGGCGCCGGCAAATCCACTCTCGCCGATGCCCTCGTGGCATCCTGGCCGGGGTCGGCGTACCCGACGCTCGTTCGGATGGACGACATCTACCCGGGCTGGGACGGGCTCAGCGCTGCGGGGGAGCACGTGGCAGTGAACCTGCTCGAGCCGCGAGCGCGGGGTGACCTGGCCCGTTGGCGGAGGCATGACTGGGCACGGGACGCGCACGCGGAATGGAACGTGGTGCCCGGTTCCGGCCCTCTGGTCATCGAGGGGTGCGGCGCGCTCACGGCGGCGAACCGGCGATTCGCGACGCTCGCCGTCTGGCTGGATGCGGACGACACCGTGCGGAAGGCGAGGGCGCTGGCGAGGGATGAGGGCGCTTTCGACGCACACTGGGACTCATGGCAGGCACAGTTCGAGCGGTTCGTCGACCGTGAGGACCCCGAGCGCCTGGCGGACCTCGTGCTCAGGCTCGACTAGCCGGTCAGCGAATCGATGAGCGCGCCGATCACCGGGACCGGGTGGGAGAGCCGCCAGAACACACCGGGATCGGTCAGGGCTCCGTCGAGCGTCAGCGAGGTCCTGGCGGACGTCGATCCGTCGACGACACTGATGCTGCCGACCTTTGCCCCGGTCCCGGCCGACGTGACCTGATCCGTCACCACGTCGATCTCGGGCGCAGCCGCGCTCCAGCGGAGTCGTGCGGGTGACGCTCCCGAAATACCGTTCGCCGAATCGCCCCACGCGGTTGTGAACGAGACGACCGGCGTGGCCTCGGCAAGGACAGGCGTCGGCGTGACGCCGCCCCTCGCGCTCTCCATCACGGCGGTGACAGCCGTCTCGAGGGTGTCCCAATCCGGTTGCCTGAGGAATGCGCCGTAGAACCTGTACGACTCGCCATCGACGGAAACGTCGCCGGCGAAGAGGAGGCAGATGCCGGCGGCATCCGTGTAGCTCCGTGAAACCCCGACCACCTGTTGTTCGGGCAGGTAGGTCGTGGTGTTGGTGACGCCGCGCCGGCTCGGAAGACCGGTGACCGGTTCGGCGAGCACCGAGGATATTGCAGGGTTGGTGAGCGCGAGGGCGGCCAGGCGGGAGAGATCTTTCGCCGTGCCGACGCTTGCTTCGTCAAGCCCTGTGGCGTCGACCACCGTGGTCTCGGTCATGCCATTCTCGACCAGCCAGGCGTTCGCGGCCTCGACGTACGCCTCGGTCGATCCGAATGCCCAGCCTGCGAGCGTGTCGGCATGGTTGTTGCTCGAGCCGAGGAGCACCGCCTGGAGCATTTCGCGCTGGGTCCACTGGTCCTCGGTGTACACGCTGACGGTGCGGGTGCCCGCGTCGCGGTAACCGACGTACTTCAGGTAGTCATCGCTCGTGATGGGAACGGTCCCGCCGGGCGCGCCGTCAGCGAGGGGTTTGGCGTCGAGGACGACCAGGGCCGTGATCGTCTTGGTGATACCGGCCATCGGGACAGCGTCCGGAGTGCCAGCGACCGCGAGGGGGGCGGCGTCCGCAGCTTCAGTGACAGCGCTGGCGCCGGTGGTTGGCAGTACGGGAGGCGCACTCGCCGCAGCGGGCGCCGATGCCGGGAGGGCGGTCACGGATGCCGCTGGCAGCGGACCGATGAGGGTGGCGGGCCCATAGATGCCCGCTCCGAGAATGACCAGAGTTCCGGCGAAGATCCCGAGACCTCGTGCTACGCCCATGGTGTACCGCCTGTTCCTGACACGGGATCAGGCTATCTGGCCGAGCGTCTTTCGACCGTCAGCCCCAGCCGAGCGAGTGCAATTCGTCGTCGTCGATTCCGTAGAAGTGGGCGATTTCGTGCACCAGTGTGATGCGCACCTGTTCCCTGAGCTGCTCTTCGTTGTCGGCGATGGCGAGAAGAGGCTCACGATAGATGCTGATCATGTCGGGCAGCTCGCCGAAACCGTACTGCCCGCGATCGGTCAACGCCACGCCCGAGTACAGGCCGAGGAGGTCGAGCGAGCCGTCTTCGGGAAGATCCTCGATCACGATGACGACATTATCCAGTCCGTCGACCATGTCGTCCGGTAGGGCGTCGAATACGTCACCGACGAGGGCTTCGAATGCATCGGCGTCGAGGGTGAACATTGACGACTGCCGATCCGACCCGGTTCGCGACCCGCGCGCGAGGATCTGTCTACTTGGGGTGAGTAACGGGGCTTGAACCCGCGACCTCCTGGACCACAACCAGGCGCTCTACCAACTGAGCTATACCCACCATGCGCATCCCCCGATCTCTCAACCGGACGAGGCAACCCTAAAAGTGTATTACATGATTGGAGCGTAATTGTTCACTACGGCCTGTGCAGCCGATTTTGCCTGGTCGGATGTCGGTCCGGGCTGCGGAACGAACACGGCCTCCCTGTAGTAGGCCAGTTCACGGATCGACTCGAGGATGTCGGCGAGCGCGCGGTGGCCGCCGTCCTTGGCCGGGGCATTGAAGTACGCCCTGGGGTACCAACGCCTGGCGAGCTCCTTGATCGACGACACATCGACGTTGCGGTAGTGCAACTGTGCATCGAGCCGCGGCATGAATTTGGTGAGGAAGGCGCGGTCTGTGCCGATCGAGTTTCCGGCGAGGGGAGCACGCTGCTCCGCGGGAACGTGCTTGAGCACGTACTCGAGGACCTGGTACTCCGCTTCGGCGACACTGACACCGAGGGGGATCTCCTCGAGGAGGCCGGAGGAGGTGTGCATGTTGGTGACGAACTCACCCATGTTCGCCAGCGCCGAGTCATCGGGCTTGATCACGATGTCGAGGCCATCGTCGACGGGCTTCAGGTCATAGTCGGTGATCACGACGGCGATCTCGACGAGTTCGTCGGCATCGATGTCGAGTCCCGTCATTTCGCAGTCGATCCAGACAAGTCGGTCGCTCACAGTGCTCATGGTGTCCATGCTATCCGTGACCTGTGACGCCAGCTGCCGCGCTGCGGGGTGACAGGGGTCCAGCGTGCTGCGGTATTCTGAAAGACGCCAGCCTCCGTAGCTCAGGGGATAGAGCAGGAGCCTTCTAATCTCTTGGTCGCAGGTTCGAATCCTGCCGGGGGCACATTTCTGTCGGCGCGACATCCGTTCGTAACGGCGGGTGGGTAAATTACTACCCATGCGAGAACTCCAGAAACAGATCATTGCCGAACTGCACGTTCTTCCTGAGATCGACCCGGAAACCGAGGCGCGTCGGCGCGTCGATTTCCTCGCCGATTACCTCACGGCCACCGGTGCGAAAGGCCTCGTGCTCGGTATCAGTGGCGGCCAGGACTCGTCCCTCGCCGGGAGGCTGTGCCAGCTTGCCGTTGAGCAACTCGCCGAGGACGATGTCAAGGTGTCGTTTATCGCGGTGCGGCTCCCGTACGGGGTGCAGCGTGACGAGGAGGATGCGCAGCTGGCACTGGAGTTCATCCAGCCCCAGCGGGTCGTGACGTTCAACGTCAAGCCGGGCGTCGACGGCATTGAAACCGAGTTCGAGACAGCGACCGGTGAGCCGATCAGCGACTTCAACAAGGGCAATGTGAAGGCACGGGCGCGGATGATTGCGCAGTACGCGCTTGCCGGGCAGGAGGGGCTGCTCGTTGTAGGGACGGACCACGCCGCCGAGGCCGTCACCGGTTTCTTCACGAAGTTCGGTGACGGTGGGGCGGACATCGTCCCGCTCACCGGATTGACAAAGCGGCAGGGCCGGGCCCTGCTCACGTTCCTCGGGGCGCCCGCACGACTGTACGAGAAGCTCCCTACGGCTGACCTGCTCGACGACCAGCCCGGACAGACCGACGAGGCGAACCTGGGGCTGACCTACGCGCACATCGACGACTACCTCGAAGGGAACGACGTTCCCGATGAGGTTGCGGATGCCATTGAGGCGCGGTTCCTCGCGACCAGGCACAAGCGCTCGACACCGGTGGAGCCCGCAGACAACTGGTGGCGCTGACCGGGCGCAGCGCCCCGCCGCGCTGAAGGCATACGCGCTGAGCTGCGCGCGGGCCCACAGGCGCTGACCCCGTAAACGACGAAGCCGGTACCGCGAGTTCGCGGTACCGGCTTCGTGGTGGAAATGGTGGCTCTAGGCCAGTTTCTTCTCGTCAGACTCGCGAGCAGCTGTGGCGCGTGCCACATCCATCGCGGCGACATCGTCGATCAGCTTTTGCGTCGTGGTGTCGGGGGTGTCCGACTCCTGGCGGGCGAACGCAGCGGGCGCGACAGCGGCGGGCTGCTCTGCCGGCTCTTCTTCCGTGTACTTCTCGTGGTGCTGGCGGGTCGCCCAGGCGTCCTGCTCCGCGAGGAGGGTCTTCTCGTGTGTCGTGGTTTCGAACCGCCAGCGCTCGAGGTCGGTTTCGAAGACGCGCTTCGCGCGGTTCGGGCGGTTCTGCCATTCGACGAGACGGTCACGGAACTCGGCGACGACGGGCCCGAGTTCATAACCGAACGTGGCGGAGTTGCGCTTCATCTCGGCGAGCTGGTGTGCAGACCAGTTCGCCGCGGTCGACGCACCCTTGATGGGCAGGAGGCGCAGCTGGATATCCGCCTGGGCGACTGCCCGGTCGGCGAGTGTCTGCTCCTGGGGGGTCAGTGAGTTCCAGGCGGCGGCCTCGGTCGACGCGTCGACGAGTGCGGCGATCGCCGCTGTCTTGAGGTCGCGGTCGCGCTGGGCGATCAGCCGGCGTACCGCTGCCTTGGTGATCGACGCCGCGAGCAGCGCCGAAACGATAATCGCGATAAAGATCACGGCGGCGGTGAAGAGCACCGGTCGTGTGTCGGTTGCGGTGAGCCAGTCTGTGAATTCATTCCACCATTCCATGTGCCGAAGGCTACCTTCGGGCCCGCCCGTATTCCCGTAACGGCGCCGCCGTGTCGCGCTTTCGACCGAGCGTTGCCCGACCGGTCATGGCCGGGAGGCAGCGAAACCGCCCACGGAGCTACGACCGCTCAACGCAGCGAATCGACGGCATCCTGCATGTTCCAGAACTGCCCGAGGGACAGGAATGACGCCCGGACCGGCGAGAACCGCTTGGCGATGAAGACGTCTCCTGTGGCCGAGCTGAGGCGCTCGACGTGTCCGAGTATGCGTCCGTCGCTGAGGCGAACGCGCCACAACCCGTCGTGGACGCTGACGAGTTCGATGCCCGCCCTCGTGCTCGACGAGACCGTCGCCTGGTGTGTTGCGATGTGCATGCTGCCTCTTGTCTCCGGCCGGTGGTGTCGGTGATCTCTTACCCACACGATAGGAGACACCACCGACACCGCCCGGTCGGCCGAGAGGAGCGCTAGCTCAGTCCGGTGCCGTCAACGGCGAACGGTTCGATCGCCGCGAGTTCGTCTGCCGTGAGCGGCGGAGCGCCAAGCGCGGCGACGTTCTGTTCCAGCTGCTTCACCGAGCTCGCACCGATGAGCGCCGAGGTGACCTGCGGATGCCTGAGAACCCACGTCAGTGCGAGTTGCGCGAGCGACTGCCCGCGGTCGGCGGCGAGCGTATTGAGGGCTCGGGCTCGTTCGAGATAGGTGGGCGAGATCCGCTCAGCCGGCAGGAATTTGCTCGTCGCCGCACGGGATCCGTCGGGAACCGTTCCATCGAGGTAGCGGTCGGTCAGGAGTCCCTGGGCGAGCGGCGAGAACACGATGGAGCCCGCTCCGACCTCGTCGAGGACGTCGAGGAGCCCGTTCTCGACGTGCCGGTTGAACATGGAGTAGCTCGGCTGGTGGATCAGGAGCGGGACGCGGTGCTCGGCGAGCGCCGCGGCGGCCGCTCTGGTCTGCTCCGGCGAGTAGTTGGAGATTCCGGCGTAGAGGGCTTTCCCTGAGTGCACAGCTGTCGCGAGTGCCCCCATCGTTTCTTCAATGGGGGTGTCGGGGTCCGGGCGGTGGGAGTAGAAGATGTCGACGTAGTTCACGCCGAGTCGCCCGAGGCTCTGGTCGAGAGAGGAGAGGAGCGACTTGCGTGAGCCCCACTGGCCGTACGGTCCAGCCCACATGTCGTAACCGGCCTTCGTCGAGATGACGATTTCGTCGCGGTGAGCGGCGAGGTCGTCGTGAAGGATACGACCAAAGTTGCGTTCAGCGGACCCCGGAGGGGGACCGTAGTTGTTGGCCAGGTCAAAGTGGGTAATACCGAGGTCGAACGCTCGCCGCACGATGGCCTGCTGGGTCTCGAGGTCCCGTCCGTCACCGAAGTTGTGCCAGAAGCCCAGCGAAACACGGGGGAGCATGAGGCCGCTCCTGCCCGTCCTGGCGTAGTGCATGTCGTCATATCGGTTTTCGGCAGCTGAGTACGTCATGAGGACAGGGTAGCGGTGTCGGGTACAGACGCAGCCCGGCAATCCTCCCCAGTTTCAGCGGCCGGATGCCCTGTCCACCGGGGAGGTACCGGAGGGACCCCGCCCGCTGGAGGGTCGCACACTCGAATCATGGTTCCGGAGGCGGCAGTCCGGCACGAGGTCGTCTCCGGAACCTCCACACCGGAGGTCCTGCGTGTGGAAATCCAGTTGGGAGAACCCTCATGACAGACAGCATCACCCTGACCGGCCTTGTTGCTACAGTTCCCGAGCACAAGACGATCCGCGACGGCGTGGAGCTCACGAGCTTCAGGCTCGCCTCGAACCAGCGTTACTTCGACGGGACGGCAGGAGCCTGGGTCGCTGGCGAGACGAACTGGTACACGGTCTCCTCGTTCCGGCAACTCGCCGGCAATGTCCACGAGTCGGTGCACAAGGGTGACCGCGTGCTGGTGATGGGGCGGCTGCGCATTCGGCGCTGGGAGAGCGGAGACAAGAACGGCACGACTGTTGAGGTCGACGCCGACAGTGTTGGTCACGATTTGGCCTGGGGAACCGCCAGGTACGCGAGGAACCCAGCACGCGACTCGGGCACACCCGCGGCTGACGCCGTCGGCGCCGAGAACCCGGGCTACGCTCCCGCGAGGCCAGCGGGCGATGACGGCACCGGTTACCCCGGGCTGGCGGCACGGGAGCCCGACCCCGCCAGCGCCCGACCGGACTCGTCGCGCGAGCAGGCGGACTGGGTGGCGCCGGTACTCGGCAGGACGGCCGTATCGGTCGGCGACCCCGGCACCCGGGGAACCAGCGAGGGTCGACCGGAGTTCGAACCGGACACTCCGTTCTGACGGTTCGGGCGCTCCCGTCCTAGACTCGACTGGTAGCCGATCGTTCCGACACGGCGCGACCGCAACGGGTCCGATCACAACCGGCCCGGATCACAACAGGCACAGGCACAGGCACAGGGAGATGGCGTGGCGAAACCCGATACACGGTGGCGAGGTCGGGTTGGGACTGGGGTGTTCGCTGTTCTTCTCGCTGGGGGATTGCTCGCCGGATGCTCGATGCCGGGAAGCCCTCCGACTCCGACTCCGACGCCGCCCGTTGCGACCGAATCGCCGGCGCCAGAGCCGCAGGCACCGCAACTGGTGCCTGGCGGGACCGCGGAGGAAAACCTCCCATACTTTGATTCGGTCAACACTTCTACCCTCGCCGCCAACCCGGCCGCAGAC
The DNA here is from genome assembly GCF_056898615.1 of Mycetocola sp. Y442. Taxonomy (NCBI): domain Bacteria; kingdom Bacillati; phylum Actinomycetota; class Actinomycetes; order Micrococcales; family Microbacteriaceae; genus Mycetocola; species Mycetocola sp. Y442. The sequence goes on along the minus strand of NZ_JBXHBV010000001.1, from coordinate 713,063 downwards.
GGTCGTGCGTTCATCGACGGGCTTGTTGCCGCCGGCTTCGACAAGGCGGCCATGGAAGTGACGAGCGATACGACGACGATCGGGAACGCGGCGGACTCCATCCAGTTCTCGGTGCGATGGGGCGAAGCGTGCCTCATCGGTCAGAATGGCACGGCCGTCGGCGGCTATCACTCGATGGTGGGTCGGGTGCTCGGCACCGGGACATGTCTCATTGGGAAGACAAGAACAATAGACTGGTAGCAATATGGCCGAATATATCTATTCCATGGTCCGCGCCCGCAAGGCTGTCGGAGACAAACTAATTCTTGACGACGTCACCATGTCGTTCTTCCCCGGCGCCAAAATCGGTGTCGTCGGTCCCAACGGGGCCGGAAAGTCCACGATCCTCAAGATCATGGCTGGCCTCGACACACCGAGCAACGGTGAAGCGAAGCTCACGCCCGGGTACACCGTCGGCATCCTCATGCAGGAACCGGAACTCGATGAGTCGAAGACCGTGCTCGAGAACGTCCAGGAGGGCGTGGGCGAGATCAAAGCCAAGGTCGACCGCTTCAACGAAATCTCGCTCGCCATGGGCGAACCGGATGCTGACTTCGACGCGCTGCTGGCCGAGATGGGCACGCTCCAGGAGGAAATCGACCATGCTGACGCGTGGGACCTCGATTCCCAGCTGGAACAGGCGATGGACGCGCTGCGCACCCCGCCCGGCGACCTGCCCGTTGCGAACCTCTCCGGTGGAGAGAAGCGTCGCGTCGCGCTCTGCAAGCTTCTTCTGCAGAAGCCGGACCTCCTGCTCCTCGATGAGCCCACTAACCACCTCGACGCCGAAAGCGTTCTCTGGCTCGAGCAGCACCTCGCCAAGTACGCAGGTGCTGTGCTCGCCGTCACTCACGACCGGTACTTCCTCGACCACGTCGCCGAATGGATCGCTGAGGTCGACCGCGGTCACCTCTACCCGTACGAGGGCAACTACTCGACCTACCTCGAGAAGAAGCAGGAACGACTGCAGGTCCAGGGCAAGAAGGACCAGAAGCTGTCGAAACGCCTCGCTGAGGAACTCGAGTGGGTCCGGTCGAACGCCAAGGGACGACAGGCGAAGTCGAAGGCTCGACTCGCACGTTACGAAGAGATGGTGACCGAGGCCGAGCGCACGCGGAAGCTCGACTTCGAAGAGATCGTCATCCCCGTCGGACCGCGCCTCGGCGCGCAGGTCATCGACGCGAAGAACCTCAAGAAGGGCTTCGGGGAGCGCATCCTCATCAACGACCTCAGCTTCACATTGCCCCGTAACGGCATTGTCGGAGTCATCGGCCCCAACGGTGTCGGTAAGACCACGCTCTTCAAGACCATCGTCGGCCTCGAGCCGCTCGACGGCGGAGAGCTCAAGATCGGTGAGACGGTCGACATCTCCTACGTCGACCAGAGCCGCGGTGGCATCGACCCCAACAAGAACCTGTGGGAGGTCGTCTCAGACGGCCAGGACTACATCCAGGTCGGAAAGACCGAGATTCCGTCACGGGCGTACGTCTCCCAGTTCGGGTTCAAGGGACCTGACCAGCAGAAGAAGGCCGGTGTTCTCTCCGGTGGAGAGCGCAACCGCCTCAACCTGGCACTGACCCTCAAGCAGGGCGGAAACCTCCTGCTCCTCGACGAACCGACTAACGACCTCGACGTGGAAACCCTTGGAAGCCTCGAGAACGCGCTTCTCGAGTTCCCCGGTTGTGCCGTGGTCATCACTCACGACCGGTGGTTCCTCGACCGCATCGCAACGCACATCCTCTCCTACGAGGGGACAGAGGAAGACCCGGGCAACTGGTACTGGTTCGAGGGCAACTTCGAGTCGTACGAGGAGAACAAGATTGAGCGGCTCGGACCCGATGCAGCGAAGCCGCACCGTTCCGCATACCGCAAGCTCACTCGCGACTGACGCGGGCGCTCTGGCGAAACGATGAAGGCCATGCCGGTGACTCAGTCACCGGCATGGCCTTCATCGTTATCTTTTGCCAGGTGGGCTTAGGCGTCTGTTGCCAGTGCCGGTGGCACCCGCACCATGCCCTCCTGGGCGACGCTCGCAACCAGGACGCCGTCGCGGGAGTAGAACCGGCCGAGCGCGAGTCCGCGTCCGCCCGATGCGCTCGGGGACTCCTGGACGTAGAGCAGCCACTCGTCAGCCCGGGCCGGCCGGTGCCACCACATGGCGTGGTCGAGGCTCGCAACCTTGAGATTCGGGGTCACCCAGGCCAGGCCGTGCTTGCGCAGGATCGACTCGAGCAGCGGGTAGTCGCTCGCGTACGCGAGCGCAGCCCTGTGCAGGCTCGGGTCGTCGGGAAGGGTGCCGAACGCCTTGATCCAGACCGCGTTCGTCGCGGTGCGCTCGCCCTCGACCGAGAGGTAGATCGGCGACGGTACGTGGCGGATGTCGAATGGCCGGTCGTTGGCCCACGCCCTGGCAGCCGGATGATCGATGTGTCCGAGCAGCTCGGCTGCGGTCGGCAGGCTCTCCGGATCGGGGTAGCCCTCAGGCATTGGCGCCTGGTGGTCGAGGCCTTCGTCCTGGTCCTGGAACGAAGCGATCATCGAGAGGATCGGAACGCCGGACTGGTATGCCTGTGTGCGTCTCGTCGAGAACGAACGGCCGTCGTGGATCCGGTCGACGCTGAACGTGATTTCCTGGTTGACGTCACCGGGCCGCAGGAAATACCCGTGCATCGAGTGCACGATACGCTCCTCCGCTGTCGTCCGGCTTGCCGCCATCACGGCCTGCGCAAGAACCTGCCCCCCGTAAACCCGTCCACCCGGCATCCACAGTGATGGCCCCGTGAAGATGTCCTCGCTCGTTCGAGCTCCGGTATCAGTCAGGTTCAGGGCGTTCAAGAGGGATGCGACGGGGTCTGTCATTGCTCTCCGATTGGTGGTGCTGGCGGACTGGTGGGTTTCACCAATGCTTCTTAGGTAGTTTAGACAGCAGATGAATGACGCGATCACCCTCCAGGACGCCCACGCCGCCGCCGACCTTCGGGTGTACCTCGCCCGGGCGAGGCTCGTCGATGACACGGCGGTTCGCCTGATCGCCAGCGGGGGAGTGCTTGCCGTGTACTCGGCGGTGCTGCATCCGCACGGCCTGCTCGACACGAGCCCGACGATCCTCGGCCTCCGGACCTTCGCCGAGGTTTCTGGCGCCGTCTTCGACCGCGTTGTCGCTCCGGCTGCGATCGCGGACCGGCTCGCTCACACCGACGGGGCGTCCGGCGAGATCGTGGTCCCGCTTCCGCCGGCCGACGTACGAACGAGCTGGTCAGGGATAGCGCCGCCACGTGGCGGGTGGGAGCGGATCGGCGGGATCAGCTCGCTCGCGCTCGAACTGGCAGCGAGGGATGGCGCGGGAGAAGTCGCTCGGACGGTGCCGGACAACGCGGGTGACGCCATCGTGCAGCGGGTCAGGGCCGAGGTCTGGTCGCGCCCGCTCGCCGGGCACCCGGACGTTCCGTCAGGAATCGCGTTCGCGGCGGGGAGCCTCGGGTTCCTCGTCGGCGAGGAAGAGGTCCCGCTCTACGCCTCCGGTGCCTGGGTCAGGGCGAGTCCTGTGCGGGGCCACGTCCTCGTTCGCTCGTCACGGGGTCTCTGACCTCTCCCGGAATTGCCCGACGTGCGTCCGCGGAAACGGCTTGCACGCCAGAGCGATGGCTCAGGGTAGCTGAGCGTCGATCGCGCGCCCGGCGGTCCGACCGGTGAACAGGCATCCGCCCAGAAAAGTCCCCTCGAGTGCTCGGTATCCGTGCATGCCGCCACCGCCGAAGCCGCTGGCCTCTCCGGCCGCATAAAGCCCGGGAACCGGTGTGCCGTCGTCGCCAATCGCGCGTGCGGACAGGTCGGTCTGGATGCCGCCGAGGCTTTTCCGCGTGAGGATGTGCAGTTTCACGGCGATGAGCGGACCGGCCTTCGGATCGAGCAGTTTGTGCGGGCGTGCGACACGGATGAGCTTGTCGCCCCGATAGGAGCGGGCGCCCCTGATCGCGGTGATCTGCGCGTCCTTCGAGAACTCGTTGTCCAGCTGGGCATCGCGCCACCTGATCTCCCGTTCCACCCGCACCGGGTCGAGCGGGGCAGTGCCAGACAGCCTCAGCATGCCCGCCAGCAGCTCCGGCAGGTTGTCCGCGACCACGAAGTCGGCGCCCTTCTCTTTGAACGCCTCAACCGGGCCTGGCGCGCCGGGAGCAACCCGCTTGAGCAGAAGCCTGAGGTCCCGGTCGGTGAGATCGGGGTTTTGCTCGCTGCCGGAGAGGGCGAACTCCTTCTCGATGATCTTCTGGGTGAGCACGAACCAGCTGTGACCGTGTCCTGTGCCGAGGATGTGCTGCAGGGTCCCCAGCGTGTCGAAGCCGGGGAACAGCGGCGCGGGAAGGCGTGCGCCCGTCGCGTCGAGCCAGAGCGATGACGGCCCGGGGAGAATACGGATGCCGTGGGCAGCCCAGACCGGATCCCAGTTGGCAATGCCCTCCGTGTAGTGCCACATCCGGTCACCGTTGACCAGTCGCGCGCCGGCGCGTTCGGCGATACCGAGGCCGCGGCCGTCGACGTGGGCCGGGACTCCGGAGAGCATCGACTCGGGTGGAGTACCGAGTCGTGCCGGCCAGTTCGCCCTGACCAGGTCGAGGTTGCCGCCGATCCCGCCCGTCGTCACGACGACGGCCTGCGCCGACAGCTCGAAATCGGCGACGACGTCGTGTGGGCTCGCTTCGCCACGTCCGGCGGTCGACGGCGAGAGAATGCTTCCGGTCACGCCGGTCACGGCACCGTCGTGAACCACGAGCTCATCGACGCGGTGGCGATGTCTGAACTGCACACGCCCTGCCTCGACCCCCGCCAGGACGCGCTCGAGGAAGGGTTCGACGATCGCGGGGCCCGTGCCCCAGACGATATGGAACCGCGGGACCGAGTTGCCGTGCCCGTTCGCTGTGAACCCGCCGCGCTCCGCCCAGCCGACGACGGGGAAGAAGCCGACACCACGTTCGCGCAGCCACGATCGCTTGTCGCCAGCGGCGAAGTCGACATACGCTTCTGCCCATCGCCTCGCCCAATTGTCGTCCTGTCGGTCGAAGGCGGCGGAGCCCTGCCAGTCCTGCCACGCGAGGGAGTGCGAGTCGCGGATGCCCATCCGGCGCTGCTCGGGCGTGTCGACGAGGAACAGCCCGCCGAACGACCAGTGTGCCTGCCCGCCGCGCGACGCCTCCGGCTCCTGCTCGACGATGATCACCCGCCTGCCGGCGTCCGACAGCTCAGCGCCAGCGACGAGCCCGGCGAGCCCCGCGCCCACAATGATCACGTCGGTCGAGGTCTGTGCTGCTGGCATCCGGGATCTCCTTCGATCCGCGGGCTCCGTCGCCCGCGATGCTCCCAGCGTAGGAGATGCGCGCCCCGTCGGACGAGAGGGGCGTTACGCGTCGAGTCGCAGGGCGTTACTCGTCGAAGGTATTGACCATCGCCTGTGCTGCGCGCTCGAGGTAGTCCCAGAGGGTCGCCTCGTGCAGCGGTGACAGGCCGAGGGTATCGACCGCGGCGCGCATGTGCAGCAGCCAGCGGTCTCGCGCATCCGGATTGACCTTGAACGGCATGTGTCGCATGCGGAGCCGCGGGTGCCCGCGCTGCTCACTGTACGTCGACGGACCGCCCCAGTACTGCTCGAAGAACATCGTCAGGCGTTCGGTCGCTGCCGCGAGGTCTTCCTCCGGGTACATCGGCTTGAGCACCGGGTCGGCGGCGACACCCTTGTAGAACTCGAGCGACAGCTTTTCGAAGGTAGCGCGGCCGCCGACCTCCTCGTAGAAGCTGGGGGAGTTGAGGTTGGTCATGGCTGCGCCGGCCCCTTCTTCGCTGCTTTCCTCACGGCGTGGGGAGCTTCGTTGATGGTCTTGAGCGGCTTGGTGCGCGGCGGGCGTGCACCCGTGACGGATGCTGCACCGTCGAAGCCCTCGAGGACCACGCTCTTGAGCGATGGCAGCTGGACGCCCAGCTCGTCTGTGGCGTACTTCAGGCGCGCACGCAGCTCACGGGCGACGTCATCCTTGGCAGGGGGACGGGTCTTCACGACGAGGCGAATGATGAGCGCCTCCTCGGAGATCGACTCGATTCCCCACAGCTCGGGGCGCTCGAGGATCCGGCTGCGCCACTTCGGGTCCTGGGCAAGGGCTGTCGCCGTGGTGAGCATGGTGTCCTGGACCGTCTCGATGTCCGCGTCGTAGGGCACGGCGAGGTCGATGATGACCCGCGCCCAGCCCTGTGACATGTTGCCGACGCGCAGGATCTCGCCGTTACGCACGAACCACAGGGTTCCGTTGACGTCTCGCACCTGGGTGATGCGGATGCCGACGCGCTCGACGACACCGGTGGCAGGGCCGAGGTCGACGACGTCGCCGACGCCGAGCTGGTCTTCCATCACCATGAACAAGCCGTTGAGCACATCCTTGACGATGTTCTGGGCGCCGAAACCGAGGCCGGCACCGAGCGCGGCGGTCAGCAGGGCGAGCGAGCCGATGATGTTGGGGTCGATCTGGTTGACCACAAGGATGATCGTGACCACAACGACCGTGACGTTGACGATGTTGCCGAGCACGGTGCCGAGCGTGCGTGTTCGCTGCACCAGCCTCACCGCAGCGAGCGGTGACACGTTGAGCGCCTGGGTGTCTTCGGCGCCCTGAGTCTTCTTCACCCCGGACACGATCTGGTTCACGATCCGCCGGATCGCGAAGTGAAGGAGCCACGATGCGATAAACGCGCCGACGATAATGATCGCGATCATGACGAGGCGGCCGATTGGGGTAAGGAAGAAGGCGTCAACACCTTGCCAGAATTCAGTCATCGGGCCAAGTCTACCGTCGGGCCACTGGGCGGACGCTGGAGGTCCGGCGGGCAAATGCGCTGTGTCGTTAACGACAGGGGCGCAACGCGCACGGGCCGGGTGACGGCATCCGTGCGCATGGCGCCCCTGAACTTCGGGCTACGCCCGGGCGTCACGCTCCTGTGCCTTGAGCGCGCGCTCGACACCGGCGAGGTTCTCGACGACGATGCGTCGAAGGGCCGGCGGCTCGGCGTTCTGGTCGAGCCAGGCCACCGTTGCGTCCCGCAGTTCCGCGCTGGCGAGCGGAGCGGGGTAGAGCCCAACCGCGAGGTACTCTGCGATCTTGTAGCTGCGCGATGCCCAGATGCGCTGCAGCATCTCGAAGTAGTCGGGAACGAACGACGCGAGAACGTCCCGGTCGCGAGCGCGCTGGAAGCCGATGCCGGTCCACTGCACGATGGCGTTCGGGGCGGTGTCGATGTCGACGACGGATGCCCACGCGGCACGCTTCGCTTCGAGCGTCGGGATCGCGGCGCGGGCGAGCGCGGCAGCCTTTGCACCGTTGGCCGTGTTGTCCGCGGCCAGGGCAGCGTCGACCTCGTCGTTTCCGGCGACTCCACCCGCTGTGAGCGCGGCGAGGAGCTCCCAGTCGAGGTCGGTGTCGATCTCGAGCCCGTCGAGCGCGGTCTCGCCCGAACGGAGGGCGCGAATGGCGTCGAAGTGCTCCCCGGTGGACGCGACAGCCGCGAAGAACTTCACGAACTGGAACTGGGCGTCGCTGCCGGCTTCGGCACCCTGGGCGAGGGCCCACAGTGCGTCACCGACGCCCCGAACCGTGCTCTCCCTGTGCTCGGGTGCGACGTATTGGGTCGCCGCGAGCACGAGCTGGTTGAGTGTCGTGCGGATCGTCGTCGACTCGGTCTCTGTCGCGATGTTTCCGAGCACGAGGCGCACGTAATCGCGAGCGGGAGTTTCCGCGTCGCGGGTCGCGTCCCAGGCAGCGGCCCAGACGAGGGACCGTGCAAGCGGGTCCTCGATCGCGGAGAGTGACTCGGTCGCGACGGCGAGTGATGCGTCGTCGAGGCGGATCTTCGCGTAGGCGAGGTCGTCGTCGTTGAGCAGCACGAGGTCGGGGCGCTTGAGGCCTACGAGTTCGGCGACCTCGGTACGCTCACCGTCGACGTCGAGTTCGATCCTGTGCTCACGGAGGAGCTTGCCGTCGACGAGGTTGTAGAAACCGATGGCGAGGCGGTGCGGGCGGATCGTCGGGTATTCAGGCACTGCCGACTGCAGCACGGTGAAACCGGTGATAACTCCGGAGTCGTCGACCGTGATCTCCGGGCGGAGCGTGTTGACGCCGGCCGTCTCGAGCCAGAGCTTGCCCCAGTCGGTGAGGTCTCGGCCCGATGCGGTCTCCAGTTCGCTGAGCAGGTCGACGAGTTCGGTGTTGCCGTACTCGTGCTTCTTGAAGTACGCGGCCACGCCGGCGTAGAACGCGTCGATACCGACCCAGGCCACGAGTTGCTTGAGAACCGAGCCACCCTTGGCGTACGTGATGCCGTCGAAGTTGACCTGAACGTCCTCGAGGTCGTTGATCGTCGCGACGATGGGGTGGGTCGACGGCAGCTGGTCCTGCTTGTACGCCCAGCTCTTCTCCATGGCGTTGAACGTCGTCCAGGCACCGGTCCACTCGGTGGCCTCGGCGACAGCGATGGTCGACGCCCACTCGGCGAACGACTCGTTGAGCCACAGGTCGTTCCACCACTTCATGGTGACGAGGTCGCCGAACCACATGTGTGCGAGCTCGTGCAGGATCGTGACGACGCGGCGTTCCTTGATGGCATCCGTCACCTTGGAGCGGAAGACGTACGCCTCGGTGAACGTGACAGCCCCTGCGTGCTCCATCGCACCCGCGTTGTACTCGGGTACGAACAGCTGGTCGTACTTGGGGAAGGGGTACGGGTAGTCGAAGTTCTTCTCGAAGTATTCGAAGCCCTGGCGGGTCTTGTCGAAGATGTAGTCAGCGTCAAGATACTCGGACAGGCTCTGACGGCAGAAGACACCGAGCGGAATCGTGCGTCCGTCACTCGACGTCAGCTCACTGCGCACAGCGACGTACGGCCCCGCGATGATCGCGGTGATGTAGCTCGACATCCGCTGCGTCGGCTCGAACGCCCAGGTCTTGCTGTTCTCGCCTGCATCGACGGGCTCAGGGGTGGGGGAGTTGGAGATGACGTCCCAGTGGGCGGGAGCAGTCACGGTGAACCGGAACGTCGCCTTGAGGTCCGGCTGCTCGAAGACCGCGTACATGCGGCGTGAGTCCGGGACCTCGAACTGGCTGTAGAGGTAGACCTCGTCGTCGACGGGGTCGACGAAACGGTGCAGGCCCTCACCGGTGTTCATGTAGATCATGTCGGCGTCGACGATGAGCTCGTTGTCAGCCTGCAGGTTGTCCAGGGCGATGCGGATGCCGTCGCTGATAGCCGCCGGGTCGAGGGCAACGCCGTTGAGGGTCACCGAGTGCACGGTGCGCGTGATGGCGTCGATGAAGGTCGAAGCGCCCGGTGTTGCGCTGAACCGGACCGTCGTCGTCGACCGGAAGGTCTCTGGGCCGGTGGTGAGGTCAAGGGCGATCTGGTAGCTCGAGGGAGAGACGAGCGAGGCTCGTTCCTGTGCTTCGGCGCGGGTGAGGTTTTCTCCGGGCAACGGGGACTCCTTAGGGTGTGGCTGTCGATCGGTGCGGATCGTGTCCGAGATTCCAGCGTAGTGCTCCGCCTTCCGCTCCCAATGGGCTGAGGCGGTCACTCGCGAGCGAATTCCGTGGTTGGCTGTGGGAATGAGCACCGATACCCCGACCGCTACCCCGACCGCTGTTGATTTCTGGTTCGACCCGTCCTGCCCGTGGGCGTGGATGACATCGAGGTGGATCGACGAGGTCGCGAGACACCGCAACCTCGAGGTGACGTGGCACGTGATGAGCCTCGCCGTGCTCAACGAGAACCAGGAGGTGTCGGATGAGTACCGCGCTTTCTTCCCCCGAGCGCTTCGGTATACCCGCCTCGTCACCGCGGCGAAGGAAGAATTCGGTCAGGCCATCGTGAAGCCCCTCTACGACGCCCTCGGAACCCAGATTCACCCCGGCGGTTCGACCGACCCCGACACGGTGATCTCGCAGGCGCTGGCCGAGGTCGGCCTTCCGCCGGAATTCGCGGAGCACTCCGAGAGCGACAGCTACGACGCCCAGATGCGTGCCAGTCACTTCGACGGCATCGAACGGGTCGGCCAGGATGTCGGAACGCCGGTCATCGCTGTCAACGGCACGGCGTTCTTCGGACCGGTGATTTCGCCGGCGCCAGTGGGCGAGGAGGCGGTCCGGTTGTGGGACGGCGTCGTTGCTGTGGCGTCGTACCCCGGTTTCTTCGAACTCAAGCGCAGCCGGACCGTCGGACCGATCTTCAACTGATCGGGCCGCGCGAGTCGCGCGGACGCCGGTCGGGGACGGCAGAATGGAACCATGCGCATCCATATCGCCACCGATCATGCCGGCCTCGACTTCAGCACCGACCTGCAGGAATATCTCGCAGGCAGCGGACACGAGGTCGTCGATCATGGGCCGACCGAGTATGACGCCCTCGACGACTACCCGGCGTTCTGCATCAACGCCGCGCTCGGAGTGCTGCGCGACCGTGAGGCCGGTGTCGAGGCTCTCGGTGTGGTGTTCGGTGGCTCAGGCAACGGTGAGCAGATCGCCGCGAACAAGGTGCGCGGCATCCGTGCTGCCCTCGTCTGGAACGAGAGCACAGCGAAGCTCGCACGCGAACACAATGACGCCAACGTGATCTCGATCGGTGCGCGTCAGCACTCGTTCGATGAGGTGAAGACGTTTATCGACGCATTTGTCGCCGAACCGTTCTCAGGCGATGAGCGCCATGTCCGGCGCATCGCGCAGATCGCCGAGTACGAGACCACGGGGACGATCGCCGGCAAGGGCGTCGACGCCGGATCGTCCGAGCGGGGTTAGCGTGCCAGAGGGTCATTCCGTTCATCGCATCGCCAGGCAGTTCCGCTCCAACTTCCAGGGACATCAGGTCACGGCGTCGAGCCCGCAGGGCAGGTTCGCCGATGGCGCCGCGATCCTGTCCGGCCGCACGCTCGTCGACGTTAAAGCCGTCGGCAAGCAGATGTTCCTCGACTTCGATGACGAGCTCTGGCTGCGCGTCCACCTCGGCATGTACGGCGCATGGGACTTCGCCGGAGAGATCACTTCCGACGCCACCATCGCGAGCGCCAACGGCAGGATGGGCCAGACGAACCAGCACGGTACCGACCTCGCCGCGGTGATCCTCGACGAGGCCGGAGAGAATTCGCTGCACTCGATCGGTGCGCCGAGAAAGACCCGCGTGCGCATGTCTGAGCAGACCAAAGGCCTGTCGGGCGAGGAATGGGACACGTTCCCCCCTCCGCCCGTCGGCGCGGTTCGGCTCCGCCTGCTGACGGAGCACGCCGTCGCCGACCTGCGCGGTCCGACCGCCTGCGAGATCCTCGACAGCGAACGGGTGAACGCCGTGATTGCGAAGCTCGGCCCTGACCCGCTCCTCGACCCCAGCCAGGCCGCGGAGGACAGGTTCACCGCTGTTGTACGCAAGAAGCCCACACCGATCGGCCTGCTCCTGATGGACCAGTCCGTCGTCTCCGGGATCGGAAACGTCTACCGCGCTGAGCTGCTCTTCCGTTCGCGGATCAACCCGCACACGCCGGGCAAGCTGATTCCCGAGGAACTCGTCCGCGGGCTCTGGCAGGACTGGGCAAGGCTCCTGCCCATCGGGGTGGAGACCGGCCAGATGATGACGATGGACGACCTCCGGGGCGAGGACTATCGCAAGGCGATGGCGAGTCGCGACGATCGCCACTGGGTCTACAAGCGCGAGGGCCTGCCGTGCCGGGTCTGCGGGACGAACATCGTTCTCGAAGAGATGGGTGCCCGAAAGCTGTACTGGTGCCCCAACTGCCAGCGGTGACCGGCGGCGATATGGCCCACCCGAGGAGGGCGCGATGAGTGAATTCCGGCTGAGCGCAACCAGTCCCGGCTCAGGCATCCGCTCGACCCTCAGAAACGCGCGTGTCGTCGGCTCCGACCGCGCTGGTGTCGACATTCTGCTCGAAGACGCCCGGATCGTCGACATCCGTCCTGCCGGTTCACTGGCCCCGGAGGGAGAAGCCACTGATCTCGATGGCCGATGGGTGCTGCCCGGCCTCTGGGATCACCACGTTCACTTCACGCAGGTGGCCCTCGCCTCCCGGCGGCTCGACCTGACGGCGAGCGTCTCGGCCGCATCGGTGCTCGACCTCGTTCACGACTACGTTGCCGCTGCCGTGCCGAGGGTGCACCCGGACGATATCCTTGTCGGCACCGGATTCCGTGACGCGATGTGGCCGGATGCCGCGGACCTCGATGCGTTCGACCGGATCTCCCGGGGGCGGAGGGTTGTACTGATCGGTGCAGACCTGCACGGTGTCTGGCTCAACAGCGCCGCCCTCGCGCAGTTCGGGCATGCGGGTCACCCGACAGGTCTGCTGCGCGAGGAAGACGCTTTCGCGGTGAGCCAGGGGCTCGGCGCAGACGACGGCGTCGTCGATGGGTGGGCACGAGATGCGGCGGCCGCGGCGGCTGCACGCGGAGTGGTCGGCGTGGTCGACTTCGAAATGGCGTGGAACCTCGAGGTGTGGAGACGTCGAGCCCAGGCCGGGGCAACCGCGCTCCGGGTGCGGTTCGGTATCTATCCCGGCGACCTCGACCGTGCGCTCGCGGAGCGGCTCGCGACCGGCCAGATCGTGCCGCACACCCACGGCCTCGTCGAGGTCGGCTCGCTCAAGGTCATCACCGACGGATCCCTGAACACGAGGACCGCGTACTGCGACGATCACTACGACGGACTCGCTGGTCGATCAGACGCACACGGTGTGCTCACGGTGCCCGAAGCCGAACTCACCGAGCTGATGCGTCGCGCAACGGCCGGCGGACTGCACAGCGCGATTCACGCGATCGGCGACCGCGCCAATTCGCTCGCGCTCGACGCCTTTGCCGCGACGGGGGCGACAGGCTCGATCGAACACGCTCAACTGCTTCGCGACACCGATGTTGCGAGGTTCGCCGAGCTCGACGTCACTGCGAGTGTTCAGCCCGAGCACGCCATGGACGACCGCGACGCTGCGGAGAAGCTGTGGCCTGGACGCACGCGCCGCGCCTTTGTCCTCCGTGCCCTGCTCGACCAGGGGGCGAGAATCGCCCTCGGTTCTGATGCGCCCGTCGCGCCACTCGATCCGTGGGTCGCCATTTCTGCCGCGGTGGGTCGATCGAGGGACGACCGCGAGCCGTGGCATCCGGAACAGTCGATCGGTGTCGCCGAGGCGCTCGCGGCGACGACCCGCACGCCGAATGAGGCGGTAGCTGCCGGGCGGGTCGCTGACCTCGCGATCGTCGACAGGAACCCGCTCACGTCAACGCCGGAGGAATTGAGGCGGATGCCGGTCGCTGCGACGATCCTCAACGGCCGGTTCACGCACTCCGTGATCTAGAACCCATCCGGCTGTACCCGCCCGCGCATCAAAAAAGAGGGCCGCCCGAAGGCGACCCTCTTTCGAAGAGAGCGGGGAACCAGTGCTACTTGGCGACGTGGGCGACGAGGAACCAGCGGTCCTTTTCAAGGCCGCGGGACACCTCGACGGCGATGTCCTGGCTGGTGAGGTCGATCGCGTCGAGCTCGTCAACCGCTGTCTTCACCGTGGTGAGCGTGGCGTCGATCTGCGCGACGAATTCGGCGATGGTGGTCTCTGACTGCTGGAAACCAGCGGTCAGTTCACCGGTCGTGGTCTTGGCAGCGACGGTGGACAGGCGTGCGTCGACCGGAAGGCCGAGTGCGACGATGCGCTCTGCTGCGCTGTCTGCCCAATCCTGCGCGTGCGCGACGATCGTGTCGAGGAGTTCGTGGACGCCGATGAAGTTCGCTCCCCGAACGTGCCAGTGCGCCTGCTTGCCGTTGACGACGAGGGCGGTGAGGTCGATAACGACCGGGGTCAGGAACTGGGCGACGCCTGCGGCGACGTCGGGGCTGACGGAGGTCTGTGAGACGGTTGCGGTGGTTTCTGCCATGGGGTTCCCCTTTGCTTGTGCGCTGAAAGTGGTGCGCTCTGGATGCAACGGTACTCAGGCTCAGGCATTCCGCAAGCAAGACAAGGCTCTGCTTACCTGGGCAAGGGCTGGGTTCTCGAAGGCCCCGACGGTCCTCCAGCGGAGAGCGCCGGTGCGGGGGTTTTCCCCCTGACGGATCCGGGTGGTTCCCTGATATCGCGCGTTCGTTGTGCTCGCGAGGCTTGGTTCATGCTTTCACCGTCTTCTGCCTCCACTCAGTCCGCCGCCTTCACAGCGGCCTCGGATCCGGTCGTCCTGGCTGGCGGGCGGGGCCGACGCCGCAGGCGCCCTCTCGTTGTCATTGCGATCCTCGTGCCCGTTCTCCTCGTCGGGGGTTGCGGGGCGCTGGTCGGTGTCGGTTCCCTCATGAACGGCCTGGGTTCGGCGAGTCCGGTCGACACCGTTGGCGCCGTCAAATTCGAGAACCCTCTCGCCATCCCTGCCCCTGCGCCGTCGACGGTCGACCCCGACGGCACGCGCGTGTTCAGCCTCAACCCGCAGCGAGGAGCCAGTGAGTTTCGCGCGGGAGTCCGTACCGAGACCCTCGGCTACAACGGCGCGTACCTCGGCCCCACCCTGATGGCCGACCGGGGTGAGCGGGTCAGGGTCGACGTCAGCAACTCGCTGCCGGAGGCGACAACCGTGCACTGGCACGGAATGCACGTGCCTCCGGGAGTTGACGGTGGGCCGCACCAGCTGATCGCCCCCGGCGCCCGCACCTCACCCGGCTGGATGATCGACCAGCCCGCTGCGACGCTCTGGTACCACCCGCACCCCCACGGCGAGACTGAAGGCCAGGTGGCGAGGGGCCTCGCTGGACTGTTCCTGGTCAACGACGATGAACAGCGCCGACTTTCCCTGCCGAGCCGGTACGGGGTCGACGACGTTCCCGTGATCGTCCAGGACGCGACGCTCGGCGGCGATGATGCGGCGAGCGGCGGAGGCGACGCGTTCGTCGGTGCGCTCGGACCAGACCTGCTCGTGAACGGAACCCTCGCACCATACCTTGACGTGTCCACGACACAGGTGCGCCTTCGGCTCGTCAACGCGTCGACGGCCCGCACCTATAACTTCGGCCTCAGCGACGAACGGGAGTTCGCAATGATCGCCTCCGATGGCGGCCTCCTCGGCGAACCGTTCGTGACCGACGGCATCCGCCTCTCACCGGGTGAGCGTGCAGAAATTGTCGTGACGATGACCCCTGGCGAGAGAGTGATCCTGCGCTCGAGGGCGCCGGACCTCAGCATGCCCGCGGTAACCGCGTCGGGGAACGGCGGCGCCGACAGGTTCGACGTCCTGGAACTGCGAGCGGGCACATCGCTCGAGCCGTTGCCCGCCGTGCCGGACACTCTTGCGGCGATCGAAGAACTGAGACCGACGGATGCCCGGGCAACGCGCACCTTCGAACTCAACGGTTTCACGATCAACAACCAGCCGATGGACATGGGTCGCATCGACGAGGTCGTCACGCTCGGCAGCACCGAGTCCTGGCTGGTCACGAACGGTATGGGCATGCCGCACAACTTCCACATTCACGACGTGCAGTTCCAGGTGGAGTCGGTTGGCGGTGAGCCACCGGGTCAGGAGCTGGGCGGGTGGAAGGACACGATCTACCTCGAACCGGAGGTGGAATACCGGCTCACCCTCCGGTTCGAGGACTATTCGGATCCTGACCTGCCGTACATGTATCACTGCCACCTGCTCGCGCATGAGGACAGCGGGATGATGGGCCAGTTCGTCGTGGTGAAGCCGGGAGAGCGGGCAGGAACCCCGCCGCGTCATGACGACGGCTCGGGGGCATCCGGAGTTGACAGGACCGACGGGGAGACCTCTCGCGGGGACACTCCCCGCGAGAGAGCACGGGACGGCTTCGGGCCGCGCGAAACGGAAGGGACGCAGCATGTCCATTGAGCAAACCTCGCCAGGGGACATCCGCC
This sequence comes from Mycetocola sp. Y442, assembly GCF_056898615.1. NCBI lineage: Bacteria > Bacillati > Actinomycetota > Actinomycetes > Micrococcales > Microbacteriaceae > Mycetocola > Mycetocola sp. Y442. The sequence goes on along the minus strand of NZ_JBXHBV010000001.1, from coordinate 697,102 downwards.
AGGGCGATCGGAATTCTGGCACCCTTGATCCCATGGCGGGCGACGCGGGCCAGGCCAAAGTCCCGGCGAAGGGCTACGGGGCGCTCTGGCGGGGCGTTCCCCGGGAGCTCGGCTTCCTTCTGCCAACGCTCCCCGTCGTCGTGGTCGGGTTCGTGGCCGTTACCGTGCTTTTCTCCGCGGGGCTGGGACTGCTCGCGGTTGCGATCGGACTGTTTCTCGTCGTTGGTGCTCTCTACGTTGCGCGTGCGTTCGGCACCCTGGAACTGGTCAGGCTTGAAGCGGCGGGAAGGAAGCCGATCCGGCGTCCGGTGTGGCGAGCGCCCGGCGAGCGCCCCGGTTTCTGGCGCACGGCTCTCGGCCCACTCGCCGACGGGCATTACTGGATGTACCTGCTGCATACCGGGTTCGTCGGCTTCGTGGTCGGGGTGTTCTCCTGGTCGCTGGCTTTCAGCTGGCTCGCGTCAGGGCTCGGCGGGATCTCGTACTGGTTCTGGAACTCGTTCATTCCTGAGGGGGATTCGCAGTTCTGGCTGAGCGGTGTCATCTACCGGTTCTTCACGGGAGGCCGGGAACTCCCCGTCGATGCCGACGTTGCTGACGGCATCCTCGTCTTCATTGCCGGCCTGCTGTTTCTCGCGACGCTGCCCTTCGTCACCAGGGGAATGGTGAGCCTTCACGACCTGATTGCCCGGGGGATGCTGTCTCGGTGGCCGAGCGACGACCTCAGAACCGAGGTAGCGGCGCTCGCCGCCTCACGGGGTGCCGCCGTGTCGGCGGAGGACCAGTCCGTACGGCGTCTCGAACGCGATATCCACGACGGGCCGCAACAACGGCTGGTTCGACTCCAGATGGACCTCGCTGCGGCCGAACGGAGGCTGGAGGACGACCCGGCGGCAGCGCGGGCGCTGATCGCCGAAGCGCGTGAGCAGGCTCAATCCTCCCTCGAGGAACTCCGCGCGCTGTCCAGGGGGTTTGCCCCGCCGATCCTCGCCGATCGTGGGCTCGTGAGCGCCGTCGAGTCGTTCGCCGCGGTGAGCCCCATCCCGGTCAGGGTGAGGAGCACCCTCGAGGCCGGTACCCGCCTGCCCGCAGAGATTGAAAGGAACGCCTACTTCGTGATTGCGGAACTGGTGACCAACGCGTCCAAACACTCCGGGGCGACGGCGATCAGCGTCGAGATCGGCACGACCGGCACGCCGCACGCCGGTTACCGGCTGCAGCTTGTCGTCGCCGACGACGGGGTGGGAGGTGCCAGGTTCGACGACGGTCACGGGCTGAGCGGACTCCGCGATCGCCTCACCGGGTTGCGGGGGACGCTGTGGATCGACAGCACAGCGGGTAATGGCACGCGCGTGAGCGCATCCGTCCCCATTATCGATGGATGATCGCGGTCGTATGCTTCTCTCGTGACCGAGAACAGCGCCCCGTCGTCATCGATTCGCGTGGCCCTGGCGGATGATTCGGTGTTACTCCGCGAGGGGCTCGTGCGGCTCTTCGACGAGGCCGGCTTCACGACCGTCGGTTCGTACAGCGATGCTGGCAGCCTGCTGGCCGACGTCGGGACTCTCGAGGTGGATGTCATTGTCCTTGATGTGCGGATGCCGCCCACCTACCGCGATGAGGGAGTTCGGGCTGCGATCGAGATCCGTGCGTCGCGGCCGGGGGTCGGGATCCTCCTGCTGAGCCAGTACGTCGAGGCCACCTACGCGGAAGAACTCCTCGGTGCGTCCGCGGGCGGGGTCGGGTACCTCCTCAAGGACCGGGTGGCGTCGCTCGACGAACTCAAGGACGCGGTGCTGCGCATCGCTTCGGGCGGAACCGTGCTTGATCCGGAGGTGGTGCGTGAGCTCCTAGCTCATCGCAGGGATCCGCTCGCCTCGCTGACGCCGCGGGAGACCGAAGTGCTCCAGCTCATGGCTGAAGGCCTCACTAACCAGGGCATCGCGACCCGGCTGGTCATCGGCCTCGGCGCTGTCGAGAAGAACGTCACCGCGATTTTCTCGAAGCTCGAACTCGATGCGACAGGCTCAGACCATCGCCGGGTTCTCGCCGTACTCCGCTACCTGCGTTCCTGACACCAGCCGGGCGGTCGAACGAGACGGCAGCGCACTACCGCAGGGAGGTGATGCTCCGGGCAACGGCCCGAAGGTCACGAATCCGTTTCTCGTATGTTGCCGCAAGGACGATGAGGATTGTGCCGCCGATGCCCGCCCACAGCCACCAGGGGATGGCGCCATAGAGTCCCGAAATCCACGGCCAGAGCTGGGCGAGGCCGTGGACGACCAGTACGGCGGCCCCGATCAATGTCGGTGCACTGAGCTTCAGAGCGAGGCCGATTCCGAACACGACGAGCGCCGCAACCCCGAGGGCAACAACGCGCCACAGTTCGTTGCTCGCGAAATCGGCGAACAGCGACGGAACCAGGAGAAGGATCAAGCCGGCACCGAGGTGCGGCCACGAGCGGGCCGCCGGGTCGGCGGTCAGGCGCACAGCGCCAACGGCAATCAGGGCGATCGCGATCGGCACCGTCGCGGTTTCGAACGGGTCCGCGAGGCCGACGGTGATAGCCGATGCTGCGACGACCACCGCGGCTCCCAGCGCCGTCCACCGCACGATCTCTGAGCGCGCGGTACCGAGAGACGCGGCAACGAAGAGGGCGCTGGCGAGCAGCAGCGTGAGGAGGAATCTCCAGAGCTCGGCCTCTCCGGCCAGGATCGATTCCGCGAGTGGGAGGGCGATGGCGACAGGGGCTGCCGCGACGGCGAGGGTGCCCAGGATGTGGGGAACCTGGCGGCGGTACAGCCAGAGCGCCCCTCCGGCCAGCAGGCCGGCTGCGGCAACCTCGTTCTCCCATCCGGCAACGGTGCGTGTCGAGTCGAAGATCGGGAGAACGAGGGTGAGGAGCAGCATCGTAACCACGCCGGTGAGCCACACCACGATTGCAACGCGGGTCGCGTGCCAGACAGGCGGCAGGAATGGACCGGCGAGAAGCAACACGATGGCGGCGCCAAGGGCGATGGTCATGCGGACGGGCTCATCGATGCCAGAGGCTGCGGCGCTCGGGAGCAGTGCAACGGCGAGCGCCGCACCGAGAAGGACAGTCCTGGGTGAGCTGACGCGGGCGGTGGGCGGCTCTCGACGGATAACGATGAGGGCCAGGATCGCGAGCAGGAGACCCGAGACCGGCAGGGTGTAGAACTCAACGACGTCCACGTCGTTCCGCGCGAGGCCGAGCCACAGCGATCCGACAGCGAGCGGGAGGCCGGCCCACGCCACGTGGCGGCGGAGCGAACGACCGGCGAAGACGCCACCTTCGCCACTCGCGACGATCACTGCAGCGACCGCGAGCAGAAGGAGCGCGAGCCAGCCGAGCCTCTCGCTGCCGACGGCGAGTGCGACGACAGGGACCGCGGTGAGGATGAGCGTGACATCCCAACACAGCCGGGCGATCTGCGGCGGGTCTGTCAGTACACCGGCGGGATGTGGTCCCCATGAGTTATGCGTCGGGCGGAAGATCGCGAGTGCGCCAGCGGCGAGAATGACGATGGCCGCGGACACGGCCACCGGTATCACCGTGTCATCGATCCGGTCCCACAGGACAGAAACGAACCACAGGCTGACGAGGGGGGCCGCAGCGGCGGTCATATACCGCTCCGGCCAGGTAGCGATGCCACGCGGGAACTGCCAGAGAATGGTGACGGCAGCGGCGATCCCTGAAGCGATGAGGAAGCCGGTCGAGTCGACGGACACGCGCGAGGCGAGGAAGAAGAGTCCGCCGAGCATGCCGAATGCGCTGATGGTCACAGCCACGGCAGACTCTGCGCGGGTGAAGAATCCGCGGGTGAATGGCACCATCAGCAGGATCACAGCGGAGCACACGGCCAGGGCCAGGGCGGGAGCGGCCTGCCCACTGGTGACTCCCGTTACCGCCTGATACCAGGAGGGAACGAGCAGGACGCTGCCGAGCAGGACCACGAGCGCGCTGGCGACGATGGCCGGTGTTGTGGCGTAGGCCAGGGTCTGCGGGGCCGCGTGCTGAACGATCCGGTGGAGCACTACAAGGACAGCCAGCGTCACGAGCACAGCGAAGGGGAACGAAACGGTACTCGTGAGGCCGACAGCGAACACCCCGAAGGCGCCGAGAGCCGAGGTGATCGCCGCGACGAGCCGGTATGGCCAGGCAAGTCGCCGTGACGCCGTCGCGACAAGCGCCGCCGCGGTGACGACGAGGAGACCCGGCCCGCTGAGCGCCGGTGTGGCCAGGGTGACGCACACAGACAGCAGGCCGATGGCGCCGAGGGCCGCGGATGCCCAGCCGATGCTGGACAGGCGGCCGATGAGGGCGAGAGCGGATGCCGTGAGCAGCGATACCGCGATGAGTGCGACCGGTACCGCCCAGTCGGTCCCGGACAGGAAGCGCGCGATGGGGTCGATAACGTCGAGGCTGAACGGCCGGACGGCGAGGACAGAGACGAGCTGGATGAGCGCACTGAGAGCGGCGGGTGCAGCCGCGAGAGCTGTCGTGGCCAGGGGGACAGCCGTTGCGAGCCGCATGAGCTGTGCGCTGTCCGATGCGCGACCGAGGCGGGCGGCAGTGGCGAGAACGACGGCACCGAGCGCTGTCGCGGTCGCGGGAAGCCAGAACAGGTCGGTGGGGGTGTTCGCGTCGAACAGGAGAGCAGGACCAACTGCCGCGACGCTCACGCCGAGTCCGATCGCTGCGATGACCTGCCACGGGGTGCTGCGGAGCGATGTGGTGACGCCGGGACGCGGCGGGGAAGACGGCTGCTCTGAACCGGGCGCGTCCCCGATCGGTTCCTGGCCGACCGGGGCTCCGGTTGCCACGTGGACGCCGATCGCGTCAGCACCTGCCGGGTCAGCGCCAGGCGGCGGCGCCGTGACGACCCGGAACTCGGACAGTGCGAGATGTCCGAACCAGATGATCGCGATGACAGCGAGGGCGATGACGGCGCCACCCCGAAGGTCGGGGAACGCGATCGACGCAGGGAGGATCGCCAGCCCGGCCGCCAGGAAGCCGAGCGCCCGCACCAGGCCGCGCTCGAGCTGGCCGAGTGGAACCCAGCGCCAGGCGAGGGCGGCAGCGCCCACGGCCGCAAACGCCGCCCAGCTGTGCTCGACGGCGTCGACCGTGTTGAGAATGCCGATGGTGAGCGCGAAGACGGCGACCGGCCCGAGCAGCGCCGCGGAGATGCTCAGCGATCGGAGCGGCAGCATCCGGAATCCCGCGGTGAGTGCAACAGCCAGCAGGCCGGTTGCGATGCCCGTGTATAACCAACCGTCGAGCGTTGCCGAGCCGAACAGGTCGTTGGCGCGGACGATCCAGATGTCGAGCAGGAGGAGCACGATGGCGAGCACGGCGATGCCCTGCGCTGTACCCGAGAGCCTCCGCCGGTGCAGCAGCCAGGCAATGCCGAAGACGGCGATGCTTGCAGCTCCGGTCAATACCGACCGGACCTCGAGGCTCGCGACCAGGTAGGCGAGAAGGACGAAGAAGATCGCCATGATCGAGACGAGGATGACGCCAACCGTCAGCATGAGGATCTGGATGCCCGAACGCCGCGGTCGGTCATCGGCCGCTGCCCCTCCCGCTGCCGGTGGGAAACCCTGTGGCGGCAGTTGCGCGTGCAGCGCGCTCAGGGAAGCTGGTTCTGTCGCGGGTGCGGACGGACCCGACGCGGCGGGGGACTGCGCTCCCAGGAAGTGCTCACCGGGGTATCGCCCGACGGTAACTGGCTGCTGCTGTGCCACCTGTGCCAGCTGCGGCACGGGCGCGCTCGCCGCGAGCCGAAGCGCCTCGCGCTCAGCCTGGGTGGCGCGCATGCGATCGAGAAGGTGCTGCCGTTTCGACTCAGCGGCCCGAACAGCTGTGCCGGCTTCGAGCACGCCAGCGGCGTCAGGGCCCGAGAGGTCGAGACCGCACACGTGGCACACGGGACCGGCGGAACCTGCCGGCACCGGGGTGGATGCCGAGAGAGCGGTGAAGCAGGACGGGCACCGAGAGCTGTCCGTCAGGTATTCAGCGCGCTGCGGCCACACCGGTGGTCGGCCGTTCGGTCCTCCACCCGGGACAGTGGGCTCAGTCGAAGCGTGCGGCTGGGGCACATGGCCCTGAGTCGAAGACATGGCCCGATTGTGGCAGAGGCTGCCGTGATGAGTGGGTACATTTGCGATCGGTGGACAGAACTGCCCATGTCGAGGAAATCCGGAGCGATAGGGTGACCCCATGACGAGTGACAGCAGCGCAACAGTCCTCCGGCTCACCGGTATCGAGGGTCCGACGATCGACGACACGGCCTTCATCGCGCCCGGTGCGCGCATCGTCGGTAACGTCACGCTCGGGAGGGCGTCGAGCGTCTGGTACAACGCGGTTCTCCGCGGGGACTCAGCGTCGATCGAGGTCGGCGAGGGAAGCAACATCCAGGACGGGGTCGCCGTTCACGTGGACTCAGCATCGCCCGTCTCGATCGGAAAGGGTGTTTCGGTCGGTCACAATGCCGTCGTGCACGGCTGCACGATCGGAGACACGGTGCTCGTTGGAATGGGTGCCGTCGTGCTCAGTGGAGCGGTGATCGGTGACGAGTGTCTGATCGCCGGGGGAGCGGTCGTTCTGTCAGGCGCGGTTATTCCACCGCGTTCCCTCGTTGCAGGGGTGCCGGGAAAGGTTCGACGGGAGCTGACGGATGACGAGATCGATGGCATCCGAAAGAATGCGGAGATTTATCTCGAGCACTCTCGTCACCACGCGGAATCACTCGACGCCCTGGCGTGAGTCTCACTCAGCGCTGGCGTGCGCGGTTTTTCCTCGTCCAGCGCTTCTGCGAGGCCATTCCCGTGCCGAGGCAGAGGGCCGACGCGGCCATCAGAAGAACTCCCGAGCCGAAGCGGCCGGTGGCGAGTGCAAGACCGGCAATCACGAAGAGCACGACGCCGGCGGCTGTCCACAGCGCGTATGGGCGGAGCATCTTCATGGCTTCGCCTTTGTCTTGCGGGCGGAACTGATAATTGGAGGGGCTGACGAGAATCGAACTCGCATCATCTGTTTGGAAGACAGAGGCTTTACCACTAAGCTACAGCCCCGAATCCGGCGGAATTCTGCCGGAATTACGGTATTCAGTTTGGAGAACCGAGCCGGCGAACCGGCACTCGAATATCGTAGTACACGTTTGGGGGTGGTGTGTGCACACGCACGGTGGACAGGATTGCCCGCCGTCCGTGCATTAGACTGTCCGAGGCCTTCCAACCGAGTTTTGTCATCGATTGGCTTGTCCATCACCGGTAGTAATACCGGGGCGTAGCTCAGCTTGGTAGAGCGCCCGGTTTGGGACCGGGAGGTCGCAGGTTCGAATCCTGTCGCCCCGACAATCCGAAACTCCTCAGATCGAGGAAAAATCCACAACACAGGAGAACACACCAACGTGAAATCCACGGTCGAACAGCTCAGCCCCACTCGCGTCAAGGTTGCCATCTCGGTGACACCCGAAGACCTGAAGCCGAGCATCACCCACGCCTACGGCCACATCGCCGAACAGGTCAACATCCCCGGATTCCGCAAGGGCAAGGTTCCCCCGGCAATCATCGACCAGCGCATGGGCAAGGGCGCTGTGCTCGAGCACGCCGTCAACGAAGGCCTCGACGGTTTCTACCGCGCCGCCATCGAAGAGCACGGCATCCGCACTCTTGGTCGCCCAGAGGCTGACATCGTCGAGTGGCCGAGCGACAAGGACTTCTCCGGAGACCTGAAGCTCGCCATCGAGGTTGACGTTCGTCCCGAGATCACCCTCCCGGCATACGACGACATCACCATCGAGGTCGACGAGGCCGAGGTCACCGACAAGGACGTTGAGGAAGAACTCGACAAGCTCCGCACCCGGTTCGGCACGCTCGTCACCGTTGACCGCCCAGCGGCAACCGGCGACTTCGTGCAGATCGACCTCGTTGCAACGATCAACGGCGAAGAGGTCGACACCGCTTCAGGCATCTCATACGAGGTCGGTTCTGGTGACCTCATCGAGGGCATCGACGAGGTTCTCGAGTCACTCACCGCCGGCGAGGTCACCACGTTCAGCGCTCCGCTGCTCGGTGGAGACCACGAGGGCGAGACTGCTGAGATCACCGTCACCGTTGGAGCCGTCAAGGAGCGCGAGCTTCCTGCAGCCGACGACGACTTCGCACAGATCGCGAGCGAGTTCGACACCATCGCCGAGCTGACCGAGAGCCTCAAGGAGCAGGCGGCTCGCCAGAAGGCGTTCGGCCAGGGCACCGAGGCACGCACCAAGCTGCTCGAGAAGCTCGTCGAAATGGTTGAGATCCCCGTTCCGGAGAAGCTCGTCGAAGACGAGGTTCACCGTCACCTCGAGGGCGAAGGCCGACTCGAAGACGACGAGCACCGCGCAGAGGTCAAGACCTCGAGCGAGGCAACGTTCAAGCAGCAGATGCTCCTCGACACCATCGCAGAGGCCGAGAAGGTCCAGGTCAGCCAGGACGAGCTCACCCAGTACCTCATCCAGGGTGCCGCTCAGTACGGCATGGAGCCTGGCGAGTTCATCAAGGTCCTCGACGAGAACAACCAGATCCCGGCCATGGTCGGAGAGGTCGCCCGTAACAAGGCCCTCGCTGTTGTCCTCGGCAAGACCAAGGTCGTCGACACCGCTGGAAAGCCCGTTGACCTCACCGGGTTCATCCCGACCGATGGAGACGACGCTCCCGCTGACGAGACCGACGCCGACGACGCTGTTGAGGCAGACGCTGTCGAAGCTGACGCTGACGCAGCCGCTGAGACCGAAGAGGCTCCGGCCAAGAAGGCGAAGAAGGCCAAGAAGTAGTATCGCCGTGCGATAACGACGGATGCCCCGGAACTTTTTCCGGGGCATTCGTCGTTTTGTCGTAAGTGCGCTGTGTGCGGGGCCGAGCCCCGCGGGATATCTGCCCACGGCGAACAGGGCAGAAGTGGCTTTGCACCTCCGATAGATTCGATTACACGCAACAACTGAAATGGAGCGCGACATGGCCGAACTGGCACTGCCGAACAGTGTTTTTGACCGACTGCTGAAGGATCGCATCATCTGGCTCGGCGCAGAAGTACGCGATGAGAACGCCAATGAGATCGCTGCGAAGCTGTTGCTGCTCGCGGCTGAAGACTCCAAGCGTGACATTTACCTCTACATCAACTCACCCGGTGGTTCCATCACCGCAGGCATGGCGATCTACGACACCATGCAGTTCGTCCCCAATGACATCGTCACTGTCGGTATCGGCATGGCGGCATCGATGGGACAGCTTCTCCTGACGGCCGGAACCAAGGGCAAGCGCTACATCACGCCGAACGCCCGCGTGCTCCTGCACCAGCCGCACGGCGGCTTCGGTGGAACCGCGAGCGACATCCAGACGCAGGCTCAGCTCATCCTCGACATGAAGAAGCGCCTCGCTGAAATCACCGCAGCGCAGACCGGCAAGACCGTCGAGCAGATCAACGCCGACGGTGACCGTGACCGCTGGTTCACGGCACAGGAAGCCCTCGAGTACGGTTTCGTCGATCACATCCGCGAATCAGCAACGGACGTCGCCGGCGGCGGCGGCACCGAGGCGAGCTAAGCGCAGAGAGACAAAGGAAAAACTATGGACACCCCTACATTCCGCGCAGCGGGCAATCTTCCGCAGCAGGCGGCAGCGATGCCGAACTCGCGCTACATCCTCCCCAGCTTCGAGGAGCGCACGGCATACGGCTACAAGCGCCAGGACCCGTATGCGAAGCTCTTCGAGGATCGCATCATCTTCCTCGGCGTCCAGATCGACGACGCATCGGCGGATGACGTCATGGCCCAGCTGCTCGTGCTCGAGAGCATGGACCCTGACCGCGACATCGTCATGTACATCAACTCACCCGGTGGTTCCTTCACCGCGATGACGGCGATCTACGACACCATGCAGTACATCCGCCCGCACGTGCAGACTGTCGTGCTCGGCCAGGCCGCGTCAGCTGCCGCCGTGCTCACCGCTGCCGGTACGCCGGGCAAGCGACTCGCGCTGCCGAACGCCCGCATCCTCATCCACCAGCCGGCTGTCGGCCAGGCGGGCCAGGGGCAGGCATCCGACATCGAGATCCAGGCCGCGGAGATCCTCCGCATGCGGGTCTGGCTCGAGGAGACGCTGTCGCAGCTCTCGAACCGCTCGGTCGAGCAGGTCAACAAGGACATCGACCGCGACAAGATCCTCTCGGCCGCCGAGGCGCTCGAGTACGGTCTCATCGACCAGGTGCTCACGAGCCGCAAGAGCCTGCCGGCTCTCGTCAAGGGCGCGTAACACCGATCAACCACGAAGGTGGGATCCATGGAACACCATTGGATCCCACCTTCTTCGGTCTGCGGGGAGTCACGATTGTGACCCACCGCGCGCCGGATACACCCCGATGTCATATGTTCGGGTTAGGCTCGAGTACCGGATAGCCAGAAGAGGAGAAAAGCTGATGGCACGAATCGGTGAGAGCGCCGACCTGCTCAAGTGCTCCTTCTGTGGCAAGAGCCAGAAGCAGGTACAGCAGCTCATTGCTGGGCCAGGCGTCTACATCTGCGACGAGTGTGTCGAGCTCTGCAACGAGATCATCGAAGAGCGTCTCGCGGAGGCAGGCGAGGTCGCGGCGACGGAGTTCGAACTGCCGAAGCCCCGCGAGATCTTCAACTTCCTCGAGGAGTACGTCATCGGGCAGGAGCCGGCCAAGAAGGCGCTGAGTGTCGCGGTGTACAACCACTACAAGCGCACACGGGCTCGGTCCACGCTCACCAGCGCCGACTCGATCAATGACGACATCGAGATCGCGAAGAGCAACATCCTGCTCATCGGCCCGACCGGCTGCGGCAAGACGTACCTCGCGCAGACCCTGGCAAAGCGGCTCAACGTGCCGTTCGCCGTCGCCGATGCCACAGCGCTGACCGAGGCCGGGTACGTCGGTGAAGATGTCGAGAACATCCTCCTCAAGCTCATCCAGGCCGCCGACTACGACGTCAAGCGCGCCGAGACCGGCATCATCTACATCGACGAGGTCGACAAGATCGCCCGCAAGGCCGAGAACCCGTCGATCACCCGCGACGTATCGGGCGAGGGCGTTCAGCAGGCTCTGCTGAAGATCCTCGAGGGTACCGTCGCTTCGGTTCCGCCGCAGGGCGGCCGCAAGCACCCGCACCAGGAGTTCATCCAGATCGACACCACGAACGTGTTGTTCATCGTCGCTGGAGCGTTCGCCGGACTCGAGGAGATCATCTCGTCACGAGCAGGGAAGAAGGGCATCGGTTTCGGCGCCCCCCTGCACTCCAAGGGCGACGACATGAACCTGTTCAGCGAGGTTCTCCCCGAAGACCTGCACAAGTTCGGGCTCATTCCTGAGTTCATCGGCCGTCTGCCGGTCGTCACGACCGTCACGCCGCTCGATCAGGACGCGCTGATGCAGATCCTGACAGTGCCCAAGAACGCTCTCGTCCGGCAGTACCAGCGCATGTTCGAGATCGATGGCGTCGAGCTCGAGTTCGAGCGAAGCGCCCTCGAGGCAATCGCTGACCTCGCCGTGCTGCGCAAGACCGGTGCCAGAGGGCTCCGAGCGATTCTCGAAGAGGTGCTCGGCCCCGTCATGTTCGAGGTTCCGTCCACCGAGGAGGTGGCGCGGGTGATCATCACTCGCGAGTCCGTTCTCGAGAACGCGGCGCCGACGATTGTGCCTCACAAGCAGCGTCGCCAGGAGAAGTCGGCCTGATCCTCGTCGGGGTTCTCGCGAGTGTCAACCGCAACATCCGTTTGCCACAAGCGGCTCGCTAACCCCGCCGAGACCGGGTTGGGGGAGCCAGTTTTGGCAAGCCGGCGAGCCCGGTCGGCGGGCGCCGCCCCGCCCGGGTGACCTCAGGCCGGCGCCCTGGCGCGAGCGAGCTCAGGCCAGTGCGCGCCGGACAAGCAGCGGCTCTATCGCGGCGTCGCGACCGCGGAATGCGCGGTACGCCGCCAGCGGGTCCATGCGACCGCCGACGCCGAGCAGCGTGCTGCGGAAGTGATCGCCGTTGGCGCGGGTGAGCCCTCCGTTCTCGGTGAACCAGCCGACGGCATCCGCGTCGAGGACTTCGCTCCAGATGTAGGAGTAATAGCCGGCGTCGTATCCGCCCGAGAACGTGTGCGCGAAGTAGGTACTTGAGTACCGGGGTGGTACCGCCGGGTTGTCGAGCCCCGCCGCCTCGAGCGCGGCCTTCTCAAAGACCGCGACATCGGCAATACTGTCGGTCGCGGCGATGCGGTGCCAGGCCTGGTCGAGCATCGCGGCAGCGAGGTATTCGCTCGTGAGGAACCCCTCGTTGAAAGCTGCAGCCTGGGTGAGCCGCGAAACGAGCGCTGATGGCATCCGCTCGCCGGTTTCGGCGTGGACCGCATAGTTCTCCAGTACCTCGGGCCAGAGCATCCACATCTCGTTGACCTGACTCGGGAACTCGACGAAGTCGCGGAAGACGTTGGTGCCTGCGAACCTGGGATAGGTCACCGTCGCGAAAAGGCCGTGGAGTGCGTGACCGAACTCGTGGAAGAACGTAGTCACCTCGTCGAGGCTCAGGAACGTGAGTTCGCCCGCGGCGGGTTTGGGGACGTTGAGGTTGTTGACGACGACCGTCGGTGAGCCGAGGAGGGTGTTCTGCGAGATGAGCGGGTTCATCCAGGCGCCGCCTCGCTTGGAATCCCTGGTGTAGAGGTCGAGGAGGTACAGGCCGACGGCGGTGCCGTCTTCGTCCGTCACCTCGAAGATCCTGACGTCGGGGTGGTAGGCGACGAGATCGTGACGTTCGGTGAACCGCACCCCGTAGAGCTTTTCGGCCGCGAAGAAGATGCCGTGAATGAGCACGCGATCCGCCTCGAAGTAGTGGCGGAGAGCGGCGGTATCGATGGAGAACCGATCGGCGCGCACGCGCTCGGTGTAGAACGCCCAGTCCCAGCTCTCGACAGGGTGTGAGTCGCCATCGGAGCGGATGAGCGCCTCCAGGTCGGCCTGTTCAGCCCGTGCGTTCCGCGCGGCGGCGGGAGCGAGTGACTCCAGCAGGGAGGCGACGTTCTCCGGCGTTTTCGCCGTCTCGTCCGCGGTGACGAATGCGGCGTGTGAGTCGCAGCCAAGGAGTGCCGCGCGTTCGGCGCGCAGCCGCGTGATGTCGAGCACCAGTGACCGGTTGTCGTGATCGCCACCCCGGATGCCGCGGGCCCTGGAGGCGCGCATGATGCGCTCTCGAACGTCACGGCGGGTAAGGCTCGCCAGGGCAGGGTGACCCGTTGGCAGCACGAGCGTGAGCAGGTAGCTGTCCGTCAGGCCGCGTTCACGGGCTGCTTCAGCCGCTGCGGAGATCTGCCCGTCGCTGAGGCCGTCGAGTTCGGCAACGTCGGTGATGACAACGGCGAGTTCGTTGGTGTCGGCGAGAAGGTTCTTCTCGAACCTGGTGGTGAGAGTCGACAGAGTGGTGTTCAGCGCTCGAAGACGCTCCTTGTCGGCGTCGCTCAGGGCAGCCCCTGCCAGGGTGAACTCCGTGTGGTATCGCTCGAGGAGGTAGCGGGACTCGTCGTCCAGGCCGAGATCATGGATGCTGGCATACAAGGCGCTGATCCTGCCATAGAGCCCGGCGTTCAGGCGGATCGCGTCTGAGTGTGCAGCGAGCCGGGGAGCCATGTGCTCTTCGAGCGCGGTCGTCTCAGCGCTGGAATCCGCCGAACTCTTGGTGAAGAAGACGTTGCTGACGCGGGCGAGGGTCTGGCCGGATCGTTCCAGCGGAACCATGGTGTTCTCGAACGTCGGAGCATCCGTTTCTGTCACAATCGCGTCGATCTCAGCGAGCTGCTCGGCCATGCCGGCTTCGAACGCCGGCAGGAAATGCTCGTCCCTGATATCCGCGAACGGCGGCAATTGGTACGGGAGAGTGCTCGGGGCGAGGAACGGATTGTTCGAGTCAGACATGAACCAACCCTAGGGCCCGTCATGTGGGCGAGGACGCCCGTGAACCGGTCATAGGCTTGGGCTATGGCAATTTCCGAGCGCTACACGCTGGGGCACCACGAAAGCGTGCTCCGCACGCACAGCTGGCGCACCGTTGACAACTCCGCTTCATATCTTGTGCCCTACCTCGTCCCCGGGGTCAGGGTGCTCGACGTTGGCAGCGGACCCGGCACGATCACCCTTGATATCGCCGAGAGGATCACTCCCGGATCCGTTATCGGTATGGATGCATCCGCTGACGTGTGTATCCAGGCCTCAACGCTCGCTCGGGACAGCGGCGTGATGAACGTCGACTTCGTGGTCGGTGACGCATACTCCCTGGATTTCCCCGACGACAGCTTCGATATTGTTCACGCCCACCAGGTGCTGCAGCACGTCGGGGACCCGGTTGCCGTGCTGCGCGAGATGCGTCGGGTTGTGAAGCCCGGCGGCATCGTCGCCGCCCGCGACGTTGTCTATGGAGCGGCATCCTGGTATCCGCTTCTGCCCGGTCTCGATACCTGGATGCGGGTGTATCAGGCACTGGCCAGGTCGAACGCGGGAGAGCCGAACGCCGGACGTTCGCTCAAGGCGTGGGCGATGGAGGCCGGTTTCACCGAGGTGGAGAGCACCGCGTCGATCTGGTGCTTCTCGACGGATGCCGACCGCGATTGGTGGGGGAGCGCATGGGCGGATCGTGCGGTCGAGTCGAGCTTCGCCGCGCAGTCGATCGAAACCGGTGCTGCAACCGAAGCCGAGCTCGAGCAGATCTCGGCCGCATGGAGAGAATGGGTGGCCGACGATCGCGGCTGGTACGCGATGCCTCACGGTGAGATACTCGCGCGGAAGTAGCAGGGGGATGCCCGGGGCGCCAGCCCTCTGCGCTTTGAGCTGGCGGGTCTAGGGTGGCCCCCTGTGCCGAAGGGGTTATCCATGAGTCAGAAATCGACGGGGTCGACTGCCGACCGCTACGTGCGGTACCGCTGGTGGGGATTGCTCGCCATCAGCCTCGGCGTCGCCATCATCATCATGGACGCGACAATTGTCTCGGTCGCGGTCCCGTCGATCGTCGATGACCTTGGTATTTCCAGTACGGAGATCCAGTGGGTGCAGGAGATCTACACGCTGCTGTTCGCCGCGCTGCTCCTGACCTGGGGCCGCATCGCAGACCGGGTCGGGCGACGTCGGATCATGCTGATCGGTGTCGTGATCTTCGTTGCGGCCAGTGTGCTCTGTGCCCTCGCAGACAACGGGGCTGTGCTCATCGCCGGGCGCGCTCTGCAGGGGCTCGGCGGATCGATGATCCTGCCAACGACGCTTGCGCTGCTCAACGCCAACTTCCAGGGCAGGGAGCGCGGTATCGCCTTCGCAGTCTGGGGGTCGACCATCGGTGGAATGGCCGCCATCGGTCCGCTGCTGGGCGGCTGGCTCACCGAGAACGCGAGCTGGCGCTGGGCGTTCGGCATCAACGTGCCCGTTGGTGCGTTGATCATCGCTGGATTGATCCTCTTCGTGGCCGAGTCATCCGAGGCGGTGACCGGGGCGCTGCAGCGGCTCGATATCGGGGGAGCGCTGCTCTCCATTCTCGGTTTCGGTGCGCTCGTCTTCGGGCTGATCGAGGGACGCAACTACGGCTGGTGGACGGCCACGGACGAGGCGCCATTCGCCGTCGGTGATATCTCGCCGGTGCCATTCGCGTTCCTGCTCGCCGTGATCGCCCTGACCGCCTTCGTGCTCTGGGAGCGCGCCAGGACCAATGCAGGAAAGGGAGTCATCCTCGATCTCTCGCTGTTCAGCATCCCGTCATTCGCCAACGGCAATGTGACCGCGCTGATCGTCAGCTTCGGCGAATTCGGGCTCATCCTTTCGCTGCCCCTCTGGTTCCAGAACGTGCTGGGGTACACGGCATTTGAGGCCGGACTTGCTCTCGTGCCCCTCGCGGCGGGGTCTTTCCTCGCGAGCGGTGCGGTGGCGGGGTTGTCGAAGCGTCTCTCGCCGATTGTCGTGGTGCGAATCGGTCTTGGCCTTGAGATCCTCGCGATCGCCGTGCTTGCGCTCCTGATCCGACCGGACAGCACGGCCTGGCTGACCTCCCCGATCCTCCTGGTTTATGGGATGGGCGTCGGGCTCGCGACGGCTCAGCTGACCAGCGTGGTGCTGGCCGATGTTCCCGTGGCGAGGAGTGGTCAGGGATCCGCTACCCAGAGCACCGCGCGGCAGACCGGGTCTGCGCTCGGGATCGCCGTGCTGGGTACCGCGTTCTTTACGACGCTCAAGACGGGTACGGAGAATCGGGTGGCGGATGCCGTTGCCGGGAACCCGATGCTCCAGTCACTCGTCGACTCGGTGAATGCGAGCTCAGGCGGAAGTATCGCTTCGCTGGCTGCAAATGAGCAGACGGCGTTCATTGCGGATGCCGCGCGTGCGGCGATGACGGACGGTGCGTCACTCGCCGGCTGGATCGCCGCGGGTGCTCTGGTGGTCGGGCTGATCACGAGCCTGCGGATCAGGCCGGCAGCAGGCTCCGCTGGGGCATCCACCGCGGGTTCGTCCTCTGCCGGTCCCGCCTCTGCACACCGTGCCAGCGGCACGGAGAGCGCCCAGGCGGGTGAGTCGAACTGACCGTCTGGCACGCCGCGCGGTCTGCGTAGTGAGCGCGTCGACAACTGGACGTGTCCGGAATCCGTCATATGTTGACCGCTGAGCGGTTTCGCGTTGGCACTCTGGGCACGCAGGATGGGTCCATGAATCGAGAAACCCGGACCGCACTGCTCGTCATCGACGCTCAGGAGTCTTTTCGCCAACGGCCGGATGACTGGGCACGGATGGCAAACCCATTCGTGTTCGATAACATCGCCCGGCTTGTGGCGCACGCACGCTCCGCCGGTCAGCTCGTTGTATGGGTAACCCACGCCGAGCCGGGGACAGGGGGCGTGTTTGATCCTGAGCTTGGGTTCGTTCGGGTCGTGGCGGAACTCGATCCGCTCGACAGTGAATTACGCGTGACCAAGACCTCGGTTAACGCGTTCACGACGTCGAACCTGCATCAGCGGTTGGTGCAGCACGACGTTCGCAGGGTAGTCATCTGCGGGATCAGGACTGAACAGTGCTGCGAGACCACGGCACGCGTGGCAAGCGACCTGGGCTTCGAGGTGGATTTCGTGACCGACGCCACCACGACCAGCGACATCGAGCCGGGCCCCGGTTATGCGGGGGTCTCCGCTGACGATCTCATCAGCCGGACCGCGAGCATCCTCGGCAGTCGCGAATTCGCCTCGATAGTCACGACGGAACAACTGGTGCACCCCACTGAGCACCTGACCGCATCTGCAGCGCGCTGAGGCTCGGCGTAGCTTCAGATACCCACTCGAAGATATCTACGAAATACCTGGAGAAAAGCCTTCTCTAATATCGAATGTCTTGGTATCATGAAGTATGGCAAAGGTGTCCGAGCAGATTCGAGAGGTCGCCCTTCGGGTGTGCGACCAGATCGCCCGGTATGAGGACGCCATCGAGGCGGTTGGTCGTGCGGCGGGGGATGCCGCGGGGCCGGAGCCAGCGTCTGGTCCCGAACCTGCGTCGGGATCTCTCAGGGGTTCTGGCAGGGGCAGGTCTTCGTCTGCTGAGGTTTCGACCGGCATCACCGAGTTCGGTGGTGCCGGTTCGTCGTTTAAGCGCCAGCGGTTCGTGCCGGTGGAGCCGGAGCCGTTGAGCACTGGGCGTGGTGTTGGTGACGATGGTGCGGCCGCTGGTACGGGCGTGAGTACGCGTATGAGTACGCGTATGAGTACGGGCGCGGGCGCAGCACCTGCAGGCTCTGCCGTGGACGCGGCGCTCCCGTTGTCGATGGTGTTGGAGCGGGCGGCGAACGCCGAGCTGGAGGAATTGCTCCGCAACGCGGCGCGAGCGAAGTCCGAGCTGGACGCGGTGATCGCGGCCGGGGCTGGGGTGGCTGCGAAACGGTCGAGCCGTGATCTCGGTTACTCGGGGTGGGCCCAGTCGACCGGGGACCGCACGGCGGTGAACCTGGTGCAGCGGTTGACCGGGTCGACCAAGTCCGAGGCGTTCCGACAGGTGCGTTTGGGTGAGGCGATGGGTGAGGCGGATGCCGCCACCCACCCGACCGGGTTCGCACCCGGGACTGGTCCCGGCGTCGACGGCGCTGATGAGCCGTTGATCGATCTCGACGGGAAGATCCTGGTTGATCCCGACGCCGACCCTGAAACGGACACAGACCGCGCTGCGGTGTCGGTGTTGCGTCCGGTGCCGGTGGTGCCGTGGCATGAACCGATCTCGCGGGCGGCGCGGGAGGGGGTGATCCGGTCGGAGGCGGTAACGATCATCATGCGCGGGCTCGGGCAACCGAATGAGCGGGTGGATGTGGAGATGTTGCGGGCCGCGGCGGTGGAGATCATCGCGGATGCTGCCGGGGCGAACGCTGACGAACTCGGGGTTAGGGCGCGGCATTTGCGGGACCGGATTGATCCGGCCGGGGTGCAGTTGCGGTGGGATGAGCGTTACGCGAACCGGAAGTGGCGGTTCGGCCGCAACGAGGACGGCACGAAAACGGCGTATGTGGCCTTTGATGAGGAAGGCGCTGCGTGGGTGGAGTCGATCGTGGGGGCGGCGTTGCGGCCGCGGCGGGGTGGGCCGCGGATGGTGGACCCGGTTGAGGCGGAACGGGCTGAGAAGCTGCGGGTGGATGAGCGCAGTAATGACCAGATCGTGTACGACATTCTGATGGGTGCGATGCGGACCGGGGTGCAGGCCGACCCGACCACAACATACGGATCCCGCCAACCCGGAATCCGGGTCGTGATGACCGAAACCAGCCTCGACAACCGTGCCACCGACAGCGAGGGTGCGGAGCACCTGGTCGGCACCGGGTATCTCGAAGACAGCAAAGATGCGGTGCCGGGCAGTGTGATCGAGAAGCAGATCTGTATCTCCGGGATCTCCCCGATCCTGATGGACACCTCCGGCACGATTCTCGACGTCGGGCGGGAGCAACGACTCCACACCCGGAAGCAGCGGGTGGCGATGGCGGTGCGGGACGGTGGCTGTCGGATCGAGGGCTGCGAGTGTCCGCCGTCGATGACCGAGGCGCACCACATCAACGAATGGGCCGCCCACGAGGGCTGCACCGACCTCGCGGATGGGATCCTGCTGTGTCCCTATCACCACACCCTGGTGCATACGTTTGGCTATCGGGTGGTCCGGATCGAGGGCGAGTACTACCTGATCCCACCACCGGGGGAGAACGGGGAACGGATCCCGATCCGGATGCCATCGAAATCACCGTTGGAAAAGGAACGCCTCCGCCTGGCCGGGATCAAAGCCGCGACCGACGCCGCGGACGCCGCAGCACGAGCCGCAGCCGCCGGGAACAACGGTGCCGGTGCCGACAGTGCCGACAGTGCCGATGGCGGCGGTGACCGGTCAAGCAGACGAGGCGGACAGGCGCCAGGGGAGAACTCCGCCCACCCATCGGCCCAACAGACCAGGACCGCGTAGTCGGGAGCCGGGGGAGAACTCAGCCTTCCCGTCGGCCCAACAGACCCGGACCGCATAGCAACCACTGACCGTGCTGCCAGCGCCGGGCTCAGGCGATGGATGAACTTGAGCCGGGTTGCGCCCTAGGCGTCATCCTCGTCATCGTCGAGGGTCGGCTCGTCATACTGCCGAATCGTTGCTGAGTCGGTTGTCGAGTTGTACGTGATCACCGTTCCATCATCGAGTTCGACAACCGGCTTTCGCTCAAGCCAGGTCAGGGTCCATCGCCAACCGGTGGTGGAGACGTCCTCCGCACGGAGCTCGTCCTCAACCGTCCTGACCGCAGCGACAATCACCTCGGGAAGCCCCGCGGGCGGGGTATCACCGATCGACCAGCGTGTCCCGAGCTGCATGACGCTAGCCGTTGACGTTGCGGTCGTACGTGATCCAGTCGGTGCGGTTCGCAACCTTGCCGCCGAGGCTCTGAGCCGCGTCGTTGTCGGGAGCTGTTGTCCACCGCACGATACCGGCGCGCTCAGAACGGGCGATCTCAGTGACCCGGTCGAGCAGCGCAGTCCCGATGCCGTTGCCGCGCGACTCGGGAGCGACGAACAGGTCATCGATAAAGATGCCGGTTCCACCCTCGAGCGGCCTCGGGAACGGCCGGTAGTGGGCAAGGCCAACGAGCTTGCCGTCGTCATCCTGCGCCACGAGGGCAGAAACGCCGTGCACTTTCTCCGAGATCCAGCTCCAGACAAGGAGGGCCTTCTCGTCAGGCACCTGGGTGCCATAAAACTCGCCATAGCTTGCAAACAGTGGCAGCCAGTCAAAGAAGTCGCGGTCGCGGACCGGACGGATTTCGATCGTCATTGTGTCTCCTCTAACTGTGGTTCGACGTCGGGGCGTCGACCGGGGCAAACTCCACCCCGGTTACCGACAACTCGTCGGCCGGGGTGAATGTGAGTCTAACGATACGTCCTACCGCTTTAAGGTCGCCTTCCGCACCAGCCAAAAGGCCTATCTGGTCCGGTGTGCCGGTGATGGTGGCCTCGTTCAACGTTGCCTTCTGCGAGGCCTTGGCGTCCGTTTTAGCACGACGGATGCTCGTGAGCGCCTGTCCCGCAAGCGCCAGCAGTTCAGGCTCACCGGTCGCGGTCAGCTCATCGGCGGTCGGCCAGGAAGCGGAGTGCACCGAGCCCTCATTCCACCAGGACCATGCCTCATCGACGGCAAACGGGATGAACGGGGCGAAGAGACGAAGCAAAACGCTCAGTGCTTCACGGAGCGCCGCCACAGCAGAGGCCTGGCCCGGGTGCTCAGCGTCGTATGCACGCTCCTTGACCAGCTCGAGGTAGTCGTCGCAGAACGTCCAGAAGAACGACTCGGCGGTCTCAAGCGCACGGGCGTGGTCGTAGGACTCGAACGCCGTGGTCGCGTCAGCGACAACCGTACGCAGAGTCGCGAGCATGCTCAGGTCCAGAGGTTCGGTTACAGCTGCATCGGCTGCTGATTCGAAGCTCAGGATGAACTTGGACGCGTTGAGCACCTTGATCGCGAGACGACGCCCGATTTTGATCTGGGTCGGGTTCTGCGGGTCGAAGCCGGCATCGGTACCGAGGCGCGATGATGCTGCCCAGTAACGCACAGCATCCGAACCGTGCTTCTCCAGAATGTCGGCGGGCGTCACGACGTTGCCCTTCGACTTGGACATCTTCTTGCGGTCGGGGTCGAGGATCCAGCCGGACAGGGCAGCGTGTTCCCAGGGCTTTTCGCCGTACTCGAGAACCGAACGGAGCATGGTCGAGAACAACCAGGTACGGATGATGTCCTGGCCCTGCGGGCGCACCGAGTAGGGGAAGACGAGGTTCCAGAGCTCCGGGTCACGCTCCCAGCCACCGGCGAGTTGCGGGGTGAGCGAGGAGGTCGCCCAGGTGTCCATCACGTCGAGTTCGCCGATGAAGCCACCGGGAGCATTGCGCTGTGATTCGTCGTAGCCGGGGGCGGTGTCGCTCGACGGGTCGACGGGCAGCGACTCTTCCGATGCAACGATCGGGGAGTCGTAGACCGGGTTACCGTCGGCATCCAGCGGGTACCAGATCGGGATGGAAACACCGAAGAAGCGCTGGCGCGAAATCAGCCAGTCGCCGGTGAGTCCACCGACCCAGTTTTCGTAGCGCACGCGCATGAAGTCGGGGTGCCACTCGAGTTCGTTGCCGAGCTCGATCAGGCGGGCACGAAGCTCCTCATCGCGGGCACCGTTCTTGATGTACCACTGACGGGTGGAGACGATCTCGAGCGGCTTGTCGCCCTTCTCGAAGAACTTCACCTGGTGCGTGATCGGCTTCGGGTCTCCGATGAGCTCACCGGACTCCTTGAGCAGGGCAACAACGGCCTGCTTGGCGCTGAAGACCGTCTTGCCAGCCAGTTCGCGATACGCGGCCTGTCCTTCTTCGCTCGTGATGACATCCGGTGCTTCGCTGATGATGCGACCGTCGCGACCCATGATGGTGCGGTTCGGCAGGTCGAGTTCACGCCACCAGACCACGTCGGTGACGTCACCGAACGTACAGATCATCGCGATACCCGCACCCTTGTCCGGCTGGGCAAGGTGGTGCGCGAGCACGGGGACGTCGACGCCGAACAACGGCGTCTTCACCGTCGTTCCGAAGTACTGCTGGTAGCGCTCATCATCGGGGTGCGCGACGAGGGCGACACACGCGGGGAGCAGTTCGGGCCGCGTGGTCTCAATCTCGATCGTTCCGCCGTCGGGCTTGGCGAAGGCGAGGCGGTGGTAGGCCGCCGGCTGCTCTTTGTCCTCGAGCTCGGCCTGGGCGACCGCGGTACGGAAGGTGACATCCCACAGGGTGGGCGCCATGGCCTGGTACGCCTCGCCGCGCGCGATGTTCCGCACGAAGGCAAGCTGGCTCGACCGGATCGAGTCGGCACCGATCGTGCGGTAGGACTGCTTCCAGTCCACCGAAAGGCCGAGGGTGCGCCAGAGGGCCTCGAACTGCTTCTCGTCTTCGATCGTCAGCGTCTCGCAGAGCTCGATGAAGTTACGGCGCGAGATCGGCTTCTGATCGGCGGCCTTGGAGCTCTTGTTGTCGCCACCCTCGAACGGCGGCACGAAGTCAGGGTCGTAGGGGAGCGTCGGGTCACAGCGGACACCGTAGTAGTTCTGTACGCGGCGCTCGGTGGGGAGACCGTTGTCGTCCCAGCCCATCGGGTAGAAGACCTGCTTGCCGCGCATGCGCTGGAACCGCGCAACGACGTCGGTGTGGGTGTAGCTGAACACGTGCCCGATGTGCAGTGAACCGGATGCCGTTGGCGGGGGCGTGTCGATCGAGTACACGCACTCGCGGCCACCGTCGAGGGCGGCTGAACGGTTGAAGCTGTAGGTGCCGCGGGACTCCCATTCCGGACCCCATTTCGCTTCGAGGCCCTCGAGAGCGGGCTTGTCTGGAACGTGCGAGGTCATGGGTAACTCCGGTTCAATATGGGCGGCACCGTGTGTACGTGCCTGAGTGTCGGGGACTATCCATGGTAGCGGAGCCGGGGCAGCGCGAACCGCGACGCCACCCCGAGGGTGACCCGATGGCCACCCCGCCAGCGAGGGAAACGGGCGGTCGTCAGAGCGAAGCGGCGGCGCTGCGAGCGGTTCGGAACCTCAGGCGAGCTCGGTGACAAACCCAATCTTGTTGCCGTCGAGGTCGGTCAGTTCAAAGAAATCAACGACGCCGTCAATGTGCTGCAGCGGGGTCACCTCAAGCCCCCGGGAGACGAAGGATTCTCGCTGTGCCGAGGCGTCAGCGACGCTGATGTTGACCGAGATGCCCTCGTTCCCGGCGAGCTCAGCCGACAGCGCGAGTTGCAGCCAGAAAGCATCGAGGTCGAACTCGACGAGCCCTTCCATTGGTTCGAGGTCGGGCTCACCCAGCTCAAACGCCGTCTGGTACCAGGCGGTAGCCGCCCGGAGATCGCGGACCGGGATGCCGATGGTGACTGCCTGAGGTTTCATACCGACACCGTAGCGGCCGGGCGAACCGGCACGGAATGGATCACGCGAATCAGTGTGATGGCAAAAGCCGGGGCACATCGGCGACGAGGCGTGCCGTGTACGGATGCTGTGGGTCGGCGAAGACGGTCGCCGCGTCACCGGTCTCGACAATTTGCCCATCCTTCATCACGGCGACCCGGTCGCTCACGTGCCGGACAACGCCAAGGTCGTGGGAGATGAACAGGTAACTGAGCCCGCGTTCGACCTGCAGCCGGTCGAGAAGGTCAAGCACCTGGGCCTGGACCGTGACATCGAGCGCAGAAACCGGTTCATCACAGACGATGACGTCGGGACGGGCCGCGAGTGCTCGGGCGATCGACACCCGCTGCCGCTGACCACCCGAGAGCAGTAACGGGCGCGCGTCGGCAACGCCCCTGGCCAGACCGACGGCGTCGAGCAGTTCATCGACGGTCGACCGGTCGGTGGCAGGCGCCGTGCCGATGGCGTCGTCGAGAATGCGTCTCACCGAGAGTCGGGGATCGAACGAGCTGAGGCTGTCCTGGTAGATGGCACCGATCCGTTGCCGGAGTGGACGCCGCTCCCGCTCCCTCAGCGTGGAGAACGGAGCACCGTCGAGCAGCACCTCGCCCTCGTCCGCCGGGGTGAGCGCGAGAACCAACCTGGCCACCGTCGTCTTGCCGGACCCGGATTCGCCGACGAGGCCGAGCGTCTCGCCCCTGCCCAGGCTGAACGACACCCCGTCGACGGCGCGGAACCGGCCCGCCGGCGATCGATAGGTCTTCACGAGCGACCGTGCCTCGAGAACAGCGGGAGCGGCATCCGGTGTCTCAGGTGTTGTGTCTCCAGGGAGGGCGACCGCGGCATGGATCGGCTTTCGGCTCATGCCCCCATTGGTCATGTCCGGCTCCTG
Organism: Mycetocola sp. Y442; assembly: GCF_056898615.1. Classification (NCBI taxonomy): domain Bacteria; kingdom Bacillati; phylum Actinomycetota; class Actinomycetes; order Micrococcales; family Microbacteriaceae; genus Mycetocola; species Mycetocola sp. Y442. The sequence continues at coordinate 672,685 of NZ_JBXHBV010000001.1, read as the reverse complement.
AACCGGGACGAGCGGGGTATGGCGCGGCTTATCGGTGGGCACCGCCGCGATGAGCCGTCGGGTGTAGTCCTCCCGCGGCCGGGTCAGCAGCTCCCTGGTCGCTCCCGACTCCACAACGCTGCCGTCCTTCAGCACGAGCACGCGATCGGCGATTGCACTCACGACGGCGAGGTCGTGGCTGATCAGCAGGATGCCCGTTCCCCGTGACCGCAGTTCGGCGAGCAGATCGAGAATGCGGGCCTGGATGGTGACGTCGAGGGCGGTCGTCGGCTCGTCGGCAATCACGAACGGCGGGTCCAAAGCGATAGCCGCGGCGATCAGTGCTCGCTGTCGGAGTCCTCCGCTCAGTTCGCCAGCACGCTGGGACACCGCCCGCTCGGGATCCGGCATTCCGACCCGGGCGAGGACCTCGACGACGCGACTGCGGGCATCCGTTGCCGACAGGTTCGCGTGCAGCCGGAGCGCATCGCCGATCTCGCGACCGATGGGACGCAACGGGTCGAGGGAGACCAGCGCGTCCTGGAGCACGAGCCCGACCTGTGACCCGCGGATGCCGCGCCAGTCCCGTTCGCTCGCCGCGGTGAGGTCACGCCCGGCGAGAGTGAGCGTTGATGCCGTGACCTCGGAGCCGCGTCCGGCGAGGCCGAGCAGGGCCCTCGCGGTGACGCTCTTGCCCGACCCGGATTCGCCGACGATGGCAACGCACTCGCCCCGGCCGATGCTGAGGGAGATGTCCCTGACCACGGGGACGCCGCCGAAGGAGACGGAGAGACCCTCTACCTCGAGGAGTTGTGACGCGGAGCCTGTCGAAGCGTTCATCGGTTGCCTGTCGTTCATCGGTTGTCCGCCGTTCGTCGGGTGAGGCTCCGGCCGAGCACCGTTGTCGCGATGGTGGTGAGCACGATCATGAGGCCGGGGAACACGGTCAGCCACCACGCGGTACCGATGTAGGTGCGCCCGGCGGACAGCATGGCGCCCCATTCCGGCTCCGGCGGTTGTGCGCCGAGGCCCAGGTAGCTGAGGGCGGCAGCCCACACAACAGCCTGCCCGACACCGAGGGTGGCGAGTACCGCGAGGGGAGCGAGGGCGTTCGGCAGGATGTGCCTGGTGAGGATTCGCCACGGCCCGTGACCGAGCACCCCTGCCGATTCGACGTACGCAGACGAACGGATGCTAACGAGCTGGCCGCGGATGATCCTCGCGTACCCGGGCGCGGTGGAGAGGCCGACGGCGATGGTCGCGGTCACCGGGCCGGGCCCGGCGATGACAATGACGAGGAGAGCGAGGAGGAGTCCGGGGAACGCGAAGAGCACCTCGATCGTGCGGTTCACCGTGAAGTCGAGCACGCGACCGCCGAACCCGGCGAGCACACCGAGGATCAGCCCCAGAATGAGACCGATCGCTGTCGCTGACACGCCGATCAACAGCGAGGTGGCTGTTCCGGTGACGACCCGGCTGTAGATGTCGCGACCGGACTCGTCGGTGCCGAACCAGTGAGTCAGTGACGGGCCCTGGAACGCGTCGCGTGCCGAGATGGCGTTGGGGTCGAATGACGAGAGCAGCCCGGGCGCGACGGTGGCCACGATGAGGAAGAGAACGAAGAGACCGGCGAGTACTTCGCCGACACTCGGGCGGGCGCGACGGGCGGGTGCCGCGCTCGCCGCAGCGGTCCTCAGGTCGAGTTCGCTCATCGCGTTGCCTCCGTGCTGGCCAGGCGTGGATCTGCCAGCCGGGAGGCGGCATCCGTCAGAATCGTCATGAGGATGTAGACCAGGGCGACGAGCAGCACAACACCGGTGACCACGGGCACATCACGGAGCGTCACCGCCTGCAGCAGGGTGCGGCCGAGCCCCGGCCTGGCAAAGATGGTCTCGACCACCACGGCGCCCGAGATGAGGTAACCGAGTGCCCAGCCGGAGAGGCTGATCGCCGGCAGGCTCGCGTGGCGGAGTGCATGGCGGAGACGGATGCCCCGCTCCGATTCGCCCCTGGCCCTTGCCGAAACGATGAAGGGTGCGTCGAGGGTGTCGAGCAGCGTCTCGCGCATCACCTGGGCGAGGAACCCGGCGAGGGGAATGGCGAGCGTCACGGTCGGGAGGATGAGTCCCGTCGCCCCTCCCGTCGATACCGGTGGGAGCCAGCCGAGACTCGTGCTGAATACGGCGATGAGGACAGTGGCAAGCCAGAAGTGGGGGAGAGCAGCACTCGTGAGTTCGATGCCCTGCCCGAGAGATGCAGCAACGCGGCCGCCACCGGTTGACCAGAGCGAGAGGCCGAGTGCGGCGAACCAGGCGAGGGCGAGGGCCGCGAGAGCGAGGAGGAGCGTGCCGCCGAGCTGGGCGCCGAGAAGTTCGGTGACGGGGACCTTAAGCGCGTAGGAGGTGCCGAGGTCGCCCCTGAGCAAGCGGCCCAGTGCGTTGAGGTACTGGATGCCGAGGGGGAGATCGAGACCGTAGTCGCGTCGAACCTGGTCGAGGGTCTCCTGTGATGCCTGTGACCCGGGCCCGCCGAGGACCGCCTCGGCCGGGTCTCCCGGAATCAGGCGGATCGCGAAGAAGGTCAGCGTCGCGACCGCCCAGAGCACGAACGCAGCACCGCCGAGTCGGACGAGGAGCCAGCGCACTGAGCGCCGGCTCCTCGATCGCTCGGCCGGCTTACTGTCCGGCAAGCCAGGCGTCATAGAACGTGGGTGTCGACACCGTCGGCATGGCGCGGGCATCCTTCACCTGTGTGCCGAGCAGGAAGTGGTTCTGCTGGTCGTAGAGAGGGAGGATGTGGAAGCCACCGAGGATGATCTCCTGCGCCTGGTCGTAGAGCGCGGCGCGCTCGCCGTCATCGGAGGTCTCACTCGCTGTGGTCAGCAGATCGTCCAGCTCAGGGTTGCTGACCTGCGAGAGATTCGCGAAGTATCCGCTCGGCGCCGGGACGATTCCGTCGGAGTGGTACAGGATCCGCAGCACGTCAGGGCCGACCTTCGTGTACGGGGCGCTCACGAGGTCGTAGTTGTTCTCGGCGAGGACGCCGTACCAGCTCGACAGATCGAGGAGCGAGAGCTTGACCTCGAACCCTGCGTCCTTCGCCGTTGCCTGGATCTGCTCGAAGAGCGACTGCTCGGCGGGGATCGACTGGTTCGTCGAGACGGGGAAGTCGAGAGTGAGGCGCTCGCCGCCTTTGACCCGGTAGCCGTCGGCATCCCGTTCAGTCCAGCCAGCGGAGTCGAGCAATTCGTTGGCCTCGTCGAGGTCGGTGTCGAACAGTGACTCGTCGGAGAAGCCTTCGGGCTCAGCGCTCGACAGCGGCGAGTATGAGCGTTCCGCCGAGCCGAAGAACAGTGACTCGATGCCGTCATTGACGTCAACCGCGCGGATGAATGCCTCACGGACAGCGGGGTCGCTGAATGGTGTGGCACCGGCGTTCAGCTCGATGCGGTTGGCGGCACCGGGGCGCGGTGCGTCGATGTGCGCGAGCGTCGTGGTCTTCTCGGCTGCGGAGATCGTGTCGGGCTGCGCGTTGTCGAGAACATCGACCTGCCCGGCCTGCAGAGCGGCGTAGCGCGATGCGGAGTCAGGGATGAAGCGCCATTCGATCGCCTCGAGGTATGCCTTGCCCTCGTGCTTGGCGTCGGCCGGCGGTGAGTTGTAGTCGTCATTGCGAACGAGCGAGACGTGGTCCTGCTTGACCCACTCGTCGACGATGAACGGCCCAGTGCCGATCGGCGCCTGGCAGTTCTCCTCCATGCCGCGGGCGATTCCCGCGGGCGACTCGATGGCGAGCCATGGCATCGAGAGGGACTCGAGCAGTGCGCTGTCCGGCGCGCTCAGGGTGAATCGCGCGACGGTGTCGGAGACTGCTTCGACACTCTCAACCTTGCCGAGTGCGAGGTAGCCCGTCGACGACTCAGTGGCCGGATCCTTGAGGTGCTCGACGTTGACCTTGACGGCCTCGGCGTTGAACGGGGTGCCATCGGTGAAGCTGACGTCATCACGAAGAGTGAAATCCCAGCTGAGGCCGTCGTCTGAGGCCGACCATTCGGTGGCCAGCCAGGGGATGACGGTTCCATCCGAGTCCCGCGAGACGAGCGAGTCGAGGAACTGGCCGGCGATGAGTGCCTGCGGGTAGTTGCCACCGACGTGGGGGTCGAGGCAGGTGGGTTCCGCGTCTCCGCTGGCGTAGGTGAGGGTTCCGCCGGCGACCGGGGTCGATGACTGTTCGGCCGCGGGTGACTGGCAGGCGGTGATGAGAAGGGCGAGAACGGCTGCCGAGCCGACCGCCGCGAGTCCGCGCCGCGCGCGGGTGATGGTGAGTGAGTGCATTGCCTGTTCCTTGACGAGGGCAAAGCCGCGATGCGGGTGGCCCGAGCGTGGCGCCCAGATTTATTGGACGCGGTCTAATAACGACCCTAGTACCTGATTTCTTCCCGATTGCCCTGACGTGGCAGCCGGTGTCGACGCCCGGCTGGATCCACCCCGATCGACGGGCGGTGGAGACGGTATGCCCTCGGGTCGATACGCTTTCGGGAGGAGGAACCTATTGGCCGAGAACACTGTGCAGGTCGGGCGCCCGAGGCGATCATCGAAGCGCACGCTTGAGGAGGCCGCCGCCGAGCTGTTCCTCGAGCAGACCTACGCCGGGACGACAGTCGACCAGATCGCACAGAGAGCCGGCGTCAGTCGCAACACCTTCTTCAACTACTTCGGCTCCAAGTCCGACGTGCTCTGGATCGACTTCGACGAGACGCTCGCTCGGCTCGCCGATGAGCTTGCGGCGGCGGATGCAACCGAGCCGGTGATGGATGCCGTGCGCAACGCGGTCGTGCGTGTCGCGCGGTCGCATCCCGGCGATCGTGTGCCGTGGGCGCTGACCCAGGTCGACCTCATGGGCACCCGCGAGGACCTCGAGGCATCCGGGCTCCGTCGCCTGATGAAGCAGAGCGCCGTCATCCGTGACTTCATTCTGCGCCGGACGGAAGGTTCCGCCGGAGTGCTGCTGCCTCAGGCCATCGCCTTCGCGGTGCTCGGTGCGGCAGCGGCTGCAGCCGGCGTCTGGGCGAACGCCGGTGTCGCCAGGCGCCCGCTCGCCGATTACGTCGACGAGGCCGTGGGCCCGGTCTGCGCGGGTTTCGCCGACGCGGTCTGACGGAGTCTGGCGGTCAGTCGAGGATGTGCCGCAGGTAACGTCCCGGCGCATCGAGGTAGGACTTCCAGTGGGTGACGAGATCGAGGTCTTCCCAGTTGGCGCGGCGGATGCCGTGATCGCCGAGTTCGTAGATCGTCGCGCCGGGAAGTGACGCGAGCACGGGGGAGTGCGTCGCGCACAGCACCTGGGAGCCGTTAGCAACGAGATCGGCAAGCACCCCGATCATCGCGAGGGTCGAACTGAAACTCAGGGCTGCCTCGGGTTCGTCGAGGCAGTAGAAACCGGGTCGTGTCAGGTAGGTCTCGGCCACGGCGAGGAACGATTCGCCGTGGCTCATGCTGTGGAAGTCGTGGCCGCCCTCGAGTGAATCCTGGAAGGTGTAGTAGCCGTGCATCGTCTCGGCGCGAAGGAAGAAGCCCCACTTTGCTGCTCCGGGGCGCCTGGCGAGGGTGATCCAGTCGCCGAGTGGCGACTCCGTGCGCCTGGTCTCATGCGCCGAGTTGATGGTGCCGCCCTCCGGGCCGAGGCCGTACGCCGCTGCCGCCGCCTCGATCAGGGTGGACTTGCCGCTGCCGTTTTCGCCAACGAGGAACGTGACGCCGTCTCCGAGCGGGAGCCCCGACTCGAGGACCGCAGCGATCGCGGGGATGGTTGCCGGCCACTGGTCGTCGGGGACTGCGACGTCGGTGATACGGCGAATGTCTCGCACGAGCCGGGTGTCGGTGAAGGGATCGGCGCGGGTCATCCGGCCATTGTCGCAGGCCGGTTCGGCAATCAGCCAGATTGCCACTTGTTCTAGTTTAAACAGAACTATAGCATGAACACATGCTCCTTCGAATCGACCAGTCGTCGACCACACCGCTGTTTGACCAGCTCGCCGCGAGCATCCGCGCCGCCGCCATCTCGGGTGACGTGAAAGCGGGGGAGCGGCTCCCGGCCGCTCGAGAACTCGCTGAGTCGCTCGAGATCAACGTGCACACCGTCCTCAGGGCGTACCAGGTGCTCCGCGACGAAGGTCTCGTCGACCTCCGGAGGGGGCGCGGCGCCGTTGTCACCGACCGTGCCGCCCGCTACTCACAGCTCAGCGCCGCGATCGACGCCGTCGTCGCTGAAGCTCGCATCCTCGAACTCAGTCCAGATACCGTAACCGCACTACTCCGAGAGGCCCTTCGATGACCACCGCACCCCAGACGATGCCAGGCCGACGCCGATACCTGGTTATCGGAGTGATCCTCCCGATCCTCATCGCCCTGGTCGGAGCAATCGTCGCTCTGACCTGGCTGCCGGACCTCCCCGATCCCGTTGCTATCCACTGGGACAGCAACGGTGCCGACGGATTCGGGAGCGTATGGATCATGATCCTGATGCCGCTGGCCATCGTCACCGGGGTCACTGTGGCGAGCGGGTTGTCACTCCGCGGCGCACCCAAGCGCGGCGGCCTGACCAGCACCGAAAAGATCGTTGTTGTCACGCGAGTCTTCCTGAGCGTCCTGCTGACCAGCGGCGTGATCGGTTCGCTCGCCGTCCAGCGCGGACTGAACGATGCGGCCGCCGCCCCGAACATCGCGACGCCGATGATCATCGGCGCCCTCGGCGGCGTCCTTGCCGCTGCCATCGCCTGGTTCATCCTGCCCAGGGCAGTACCGGCGGACTTCGACGAGGAGACAGCGGTCGAGCCGCTCGATCTTGCACCCGCGGAGAGCGTCTACTGGGCGCGAACCGTCCGGATCTCCGGCGGCATCGTCGTGTTGCTGGGTGCAGTCGTCGTGCTCACTGTCGGTATCGCTCTCGCGACGGCGTTCAGCTCCCCATCCGACGCCACCTACCCTCTCGCTCTCGCCGTGTTCGTACTGCTCCTGTCGGTCGGGATGTCGTTCTGGCGAGTGCGCGCAGACCGACGCGGTTTCACCGTCCGCGGGATCCTGGGCTGGCCTCAGGTCAGCATTCCTGCGAGTGACGTCGCCGAGGTCCGGGTCGTCCAGGTCAACCCGACAGCCGATTTCGGTGGCTGGGGCTGGCGCGTGGCCCCTGGCAGGCGAACGGGAATCATCCTTCGCGCCGGTGAGGCGATCGAGGTCACCAGACGCAACGGCAAACGACTCGTCGTGACCGTTGATGACGCCGAGACGGCCGCCCGTGTGATGCAGACGCTCGTGTCGCGCTCTGCCGTCTGACGGCATCCGCACCACGCCGAAAGGCCCTGACTCCCCGGCGACCGGAATTCCCCGCTATCCTTGAGGAAGCGACTGTGAACCGGCCATCACCGGGGAGTCTTCGGAAGAACAGCACCGTGCACCTGCGGAGCCCAGTAGAACCGAACGGGGCTGGCCCGTCACAGCCAATGAACGAGCGGCCGTCACAAGCGGCAAGCGAGGTGGTACCGCGGATCGGAAACGATCCGCCCTCGCAGGTGAACACTGAACCTGCCGGGAGAAAAATGCCTTACCCCAAGTCGAACGACGATTCGCCGAACGCCGGGTCCGCCTTCGGCGTGACCCCCTCGCCGAAGTTCCCCGACATCGAGAACCAGATCCTCGAGTTCTGGAAGAACGACGGAACCTTCGAGGCATCCGTCGCTCAGCGTGAGGGCGCCGATGAGTGGGTCTTCTACGACGGTCCGCCGTTCGCGAACGGCCTGCCGCACTACGGCCACCTGCTCACCGGATACGCGAAGGACCTCTTCCCGCGCTTCCAGACGATGCGTGGCAAGCAGGTGCACCGCCGCTTCGGCTGGGACACCCACGGACTGCCCGCCGAACTCGAGGCGGAGCGCCAGCTCGGCATCACCGACAAGGCCCAGATCGAAGAGATGGGCATCGCCGCGTTTAACGCCGCCGCGAAGGACGCGGTGCTCAAGTACACCGAGGACTGGGAGCGGTACGTCACCCGCCAGGCTCGCTGGGTCGATTTCGACAACGACTACAAGACGCTCGACATCACCTTCATGGAGAGTGTCATCTGGGCGTTCAAGCAGCTGCACGACAAGGGGCTCGCCTACGAGGGCTACCGCGTGCTGCCGTACTGCTGGCGCGACCAGACTCCGTTGTCGAACCACGAGCTCCGCATGGACGACGACGTCTACAAGATGCGCCAGGACCAGACGGTCACCGTCACCTTCCCGCTCGTCGGCATCAAGGCCGAGTCGCTCGGCCTCACCGGCGTGCGCGCGCTGGCCTGGACGACGACGCCGTGGACCCTGCCGACCAACGCCGCGCTGGCCGTCGGACCCGACATCGAATATGCGGTTGTGCCCGCCGGTCCGCACGGAACACCGGATGCCACTGTGCTGCGCGAGAAAGCCGGAGACGACGCCGGCCTCACCGAGGTGCTTGGCGGGCAGTACCTGCTCGCAACGGCGCTCGTCGGCAACTATGCGAAGGAACTCGGCTATGACTCCGCCGAGGACGCCCTCGCGGCCGTCTCGCGGACGCTGATCGGGTCCGAGCTCGAAGATGTCACGTACGACCGTCTCTTCGACTACTACTCGGATGTCGAGGAGTACGGCATGCAGAACGCGTGGCGGATCCTCGTCGCCGACTACGTCACCCTCGAAGACGGCACCGGCATCGTGCACCAGTCGCCGGCATACGGTGAAGAAGACCAGAAGATCTGCGAGGCAGCAGGCATCCCCGTCATCATCTCCGTCGATGACGGCGGAAAGTTCCTGCCCGCGGTGACGGATGTCGCGGGGCTGCTGTGGTCGGACGCCAACAAGCCGCTCACCCAGCTGATCAAGTCGGAGGGACGCCTGCTCCGCCAGGCGAGCTACGAGCACTCGTACCCGCACTGCTGGCGCTGCCGCAACCCACTCATCTACAAGGCGGTGTCGAGCTGGTTCATCCGCGTGCCCGAATTCCGCGACCGGATGGTCGACCTCAACGAAGACATCAACTGGGTGCCTGACAACGTCAAGCACGGCCAGTTCGGCAAGTGGATCGGCAACGCCCGTGACTGGTCGATCAGCCGCAACCGCTACTGGGGATCACCGATCCCCGTGTGGAAGAGCGATAACCCCGAGTATCCCCGCATCGACGTGTACGGGTCGCTCGACGAGCTCGAGCAGGACTTCGGCGTTCGCCCGACCGACCTGCACCGGCCGTACATCGACGAGCTGACGCGCCCGAACCCCGACGACCCCACCGGGCAGTCGACCATGCGGCGCATCACCGACGTCCTCGACGTCTGGTTCGACTCCGGCTCGATGCCGTTCGCCCAGGTGCATTACCCGTTCGAGAACCGTGAGTGGTTCGACTCGCACAACCCCGCCGACTTCATCGTCGAGTACATCGGGCAGACCCGCGGCTGGTTCTACACCCTCCACGTGCTCTCGACCGCGCTGTTCGACCGGCCGGCGTACAAGAACGTGCTCAGCCACGGCATCGTGCTCGGCAGCGACGGCCAGAAGATGTCCAAATCGCTCCGCAATTACCCGGACGTCAACGAGGTCTTCGATCGTGACGGCTCGGATGCCATGCGCTGGTTCCTGATGTCGAGTTCCGTCCTGCGCGGCGGCAACCTCATCGTCACCGAGGAGGGCATCCGCGAGGGTGTCAGGCAGATGCTGCTTCCGTTGTGGAGCACGTGGTACTTCTTCAGCCTCTACGCCAACACGGCTCGCGACGGTGGATACGACGCCTCGTGGCGCACCGACTCCACCGACGTCCTCGACCGGTACATTCTCGCGAAGACCCGCCTCGTCGTGGGGGAGGTCGGCACTCACCTCGAGAACCTCGACTCGACCCTGGCAGCGGCGACGCTCCGGGACTTCGCCGACGTGCTCACCAACTGGTACGTGCGCCGGTCACGCGAGCGATTCTGGACCGGAGTCGACGAGAACGGCAACGGAACCGAGGCGTTCGACACGCTGTACACGGTGCTCGAGACGATCACGCGCGCGTCCGCACCTCTCCTCCCGCTGGTTTCCGAGCGGATCTGGAAGGACCTCACCGGTGGCCGCAGCGTGCACCTCGAGGACTGGCCGGACCTGAACGCCTTCGACGAGGACGATGTGCTGGTCGCGTCGATGGACGCCATCCGCGCCATCAGCTCAACCGTGCTCTCCCTCCGGAAGCAGGCGGGTCGACGCGTGCGTCTCCCGCTCGCGACGCTCACCGTTGTCTCACCGGACCCGGACCACCTGGAACGGTTCGGCGACATCCTCCGCGATGAGGTCAACGTCAAGAACGTCGAGTTTGTCACCCTCACCGACTCCAGCGCAGGCGACTACGGCATCACGTCGAAGCTCACCGTCAACGCCCGCGCCGCCGGACCCCGTCTCGGTAAGAACGTGCAGACCGTGATCAAGGCTGCGCGTGCCGGGGACTGGTCCGAGACCGACGGTGTCGTCACCGCCGGCGGTATCGAACTCCAGGACGGCGAATTCGAGCTCGTTCTCGAAACCGCCGCGGTCGAGGGTGGCGCCGAGCAGGCGCTCGCTCTGCTGCCCGGTGGTGGATTCGTACTGCTCGACACACATACAACCCCCGAACTCGAGGCCGAGGGTCTCGCTCGGGATGTCGTCCGTGCCGTGCAGGACACCCGCAAGGCCGCTGGATTCGACGTCAGCGACCGCATCCGCCTCGGTCTCGTCTTCGAGAGCCCGGAAGACGCGGATGCCGTGACCTTCGTCACCGAGGTCGACATCGCCGCGGAGACGCTCGCGACGACCACCTCGATCCACGCGTTCGCCGAGGTCGACGAGGCCCGCCGCGCCGGCACGCCGGCGGAGTGGCTCCCCGAGCTGCTCGACGACGAGCCGGAGTTCTACCAGGAGTTCGCCAAGGGACAGTTCGCCAACGCGGGATCGTTCATCGTGGCCGTTCGCCGAGCAACCAGGAGCATCAATGTCTGAGATTGACGACGAATTTGCCGATGAAGGACAGGCCGTCTACGAGGACCTGCTCGCCCGCACGGGCGAACAGGCTCCTCAACCGCGTCTGGAGCCGACCCGCCGGGTGCTCGACCTGCTCGGCGACCCGCAACGCGCGTTCCCGATCATCCAGCTCACCGGAACCAACGGCAAGACGAGCACGAGCCGCCTGATCGAGGGGATTCTCCGTTCCTACGGGCTTCGGACCGGACTCTTCACGAGTCCGCACCTCGTGAGTTTCAACGAGCGCATCGTCATCGACGGTGAGCCGATCTCGAACGAGGCCCTCGCCCGGAACTGGGAAGACATTCGGACCTACGTCGAGATGGTCGACCTCGAGCTCGAAAACGCGGGTGACGTGCCGCTGACCTTCTTCGAAGTACTCACCGTGCTCGCCTACGCGAGCTTCGCTGACGCGCCGATCGACGTCGGTGTGATCGAGGTCGGGATGGGCGGCGAGTGGGATTCCACCAACGTCGCGGATGCGCAGATCGCCGTGTTCACCCCGATCGATCTCGACCACGTTGCCCGACTCGGTTCGACCATTGCCGAGATCGCGCGAACCAAGGCGGGCATCATCAAGCCGGCCGCGACGGTCGTCACCGCCGCGCAGCATCCCGATGCCATGGCAGAAATCCTGAAGGCGGCGGAACGGGACGAGGCCCCCGTCATCGCCCAGGACGTCGACTTCGCGCTGACGGCAGATCATGTCGCCGTCGGCGGCCAGGTGATCAGCGTGCGCGGACGGGCGGGGCAGTACAACGACCTCTTCCTGCCGCTCTACGGCGACCACCAGGGTCAGAACGCGGCAGTCGCCATCGCCGCGGTCGAGACGTTCCTCGGTGACGGCAGCCAGCCGCTCTCGATGGACCCGCTCGTGGAGGGACTCTCGGAGATCACTACGCCCGGTCGGCTCCAGCTCGTCGGCATCGAGCCGACGGTTCTCATCGATGCGGCGCACAACCCGCACGGCGCACGGTCACTCGCCGCTGCGCTGGGGAAGTACTTCGACTTTGCCGAGACCGTCTTCGTCGTCGGTGTGCTCGGAGACAAGGACGCCGAGGGAATCCTCTCCGTGCTGGCGCCGATCGCGGCACGCATCCACGTGACCGAACCGTCGTCCGAACGGTCCATCCCGGTCGCTTCTCTCGCTCGGCGTGCGGCGGCTGTCGCGGATCCCGGACTCGTTCACGCTTACGACACCGTGGAAGACGCGGTCTTCGCCGCACGCGAATGGGCGAATGACGCACCGTCGAGGCTCGTCGTCGTCACCGGCTCCGTCGTTCTCGCCGGAGAGGTCATCGAGCTGGCCGAAGCCGGAGAGTGGAAGAAGTCATGAGAAGACAGCGACAGAGCGTGAGGCAGTCCCTCGCGTCGATCGTCCTCGGCTTTGAACTCATTGTGATGTTCCTCGCCGCGCTGGTGGCCTTCGGGCTCAAGGTCCTTCCGGCGCCGGTCGCCCTCGGGGGCGGCGCCGCGATCTGTGTCGCGATCCTGGTGGCACTCGCCGGCCTCCGCTACCGCTGGGGCATCATTGCGGGCTGGGTGCTGCAAGGCGTTATCGTTGCTACCGGCATCCTGGTGCCGATCATGTTCATTATTGGTGCGCTTTTTGCCGGCATGTGGGTTTACTCCATGGTGGCTGGCGGTCGGATCGACCGCGAAAAAGCCGCCGCAGCGCAATTGGGAGACGAAACACATGGCAGTTGAAGAAACACTCGTTTTGGTCAAGCCGGACGGTGTCGCACGCAACCTGACCGGAGCGATCCTCGCGCGTATTGAGGCGAAGGGCTACTCGCTCGTCGACATCCGTCTCGTTCAGCCCGACCGATCGGTTCTCGCCGCGCACTACGCCGAGCACGAGGGCAAGCCGTTCTACGAGCCGCTCGTGGAGTTCATGCTGTCAGGTCCGATCGTCGCCATTCGCGTCGCCGGTGACCGCGTGATCGAGGGCTTCCGCAGCCTCGCGGGTACGACGGACCCGACGACGGCGGCTCCCGGCACCATCCGTGGCGACTTCGGTCGCGACTGGGGCCTGAAGGTTCAGCAGAACCTGGTTCACGGGTCAGACAGCCCCGAGTCGGCGGCGCGCGAACTCGCGCTCTGGTTCAAGTAACCCGATTACCTCAAACAGCGAGGCGACCCGGAAACGGGCGCCTCGCTGTTTTTTGTGTCACGGCGCGTGTCACCGGGTTCAGCGACCGGCCGGGAGCCGCGGGGGAGAGGGCGGCTTAGAGGTGCTGCAGGACGTCGAGGCGCACCTGGGCGATCACGGCGACGATCAGGTAGCAGGCCAGGGTGAGCGGCACGAGCCAGCCGTACAGAGCCGTGGCTACCCGGCGCACGCCGGCGGGCGCAGGGAGATTCCCGGCTTTGAGGTTGTAGAGGGTGACGGCGAGGAACGCGGGGATGGTCACCGACCAGGTGACCATGCACCACGGGCAGAGGGTGCCGAGCACGAAGATGCTCTGGGAGATCAGCCAGATCACGAAGGCGAGGGCGCCGGCCAGCCCCAGGTTGAACAGCGCCCAGTACCAGCGCGCAAAACGAGCTCCGGCGAGTATGCCGACGCCGACAACGATCGGTGCGGCCCAGCCGACGAGCCCGATCAGCGGGTTGGGGAACCCGAAGACAGAGCCCTGCCATGACTCGAGATTGGCGCCGCACTGCACGAGGACGCTGAAGTCGCAGGAGAGCGATTCGCCGGGCGATGACAGGGTGTGGATCTTTTCGACGGTGAGGGCGAAGGCAGCAATCTCACCGATGATGCCCGCGAGGATGAGAAAGACAGCGAGGACAGTCGGTCGGGTGTTGGTCTCGTCGCGGCTCACGGTTCGAGAGTACGACACTGAGGCTGGCCGTGGCGGCATCCGCATGCTCGGCCACAAATTGCTGCTCAGTCGCCGCTCGGACAGAGAGGGCTGCACTTTCGAGAGAAGTGTGACCGTTTGTGTCCGAGCACGCCCGCGGGCGGCGCGAGTGACCGTTTGTGTCGGAGCACGGCTCTTCGCGACACACCTTTCGAGAGAACGACACAGTGCGGTGCGGCGCGAGCCGGAGAATCGCTCTGAACGCGCCTGCCGTGCGATAATGAGAGCACGACCATAGGGCCGCGCTCTAGGGTCGTACAACAGAAGGCTTATTGGGCACGGCGCTCGTAATGAAACAGCGTTCGCCCAGTGTTTGAGACAAAAGTGTTCGTCGGTCACAACTCGAAGGGGTACGGCCGACAAAGAAGGTACGCGACCAGAGCCACAGGGCCGGTCGTGGACGTACAGGATTTGCGGGGAGTACGCGAAAGCGAGAAACCGCTCGAGAGTTCCCGGATGGGCAGCGCGGCTGCCGTGCCGGATGAGGAGTGCACCAGGAATGGTGAATGAAAATTTTGATAACACGGCCGACACATCAACCAACAGCGAGGGCGTAGCGCCGGAAAGCTCCGAGACCCAGGCTTTCGAGGCGCAGGCTTTCGAGGCGCCGACTGCCGACACGCAGGCACCGGATGCCGCAGCGAGCGAGCCGGTCGCCGAAGACGCACCGCAACGTCCTGACTCTGAGGACGCGGCGTCATCCGACGCAGCGCCTGTGGCCGCCGAGGATGCTGCAGGCGATACGGGGTCCGCAGCCCCGTCCGCAGCCCCCGTTGGTTCCGCTTCTGTCGCGGAACCGACTCAGGCCGGTGACGAGTCTGCTGCCGAGGAGCCAGCGGCAGACGCGGCCGAGCCCGCGAAGACCGCGGAGAGCACGGCGCCCGGAATCTTCGCCGCATACTCAACAGCGCCGACGACAGCGCTGTTCTTCCAGGCACCCGACGTCAAGCCGCTCCCCGCGCGCGACTATCGCGACGACGCGATCGACGATGACGACGACGAGGATGACGAGCCGTCGACGGTCCGCCGTCGCGCACGCCGCCGCTCGGGCGACGAACGCCGGTCGGGACAGAACGACCCGGCCAACACGGTAGTCAAGGTCAGGCAGCCCAGGGAACAGCCGCGTGAGGTCGAGCAGATCACCGAGCCGCAGCGCATCAAGGGCTCGACGCGCCTCGAAGCGAAGAAGCAGCGACGACGCGACGGCCGCGATGCCGGCCGCCGCCGCCCGGTTGTCACCGAGGCAGAGTTCCTCGCCCGTCGTGAGTCAGTCGACCGCACGATGATCGTCCGCTCGAAGAGCAACAAGATTCAGATCGGTGTACTCGAGGACGGCGTGCTCGTCGAGCACTACGTCGCGCGTAACGAAGAGGCATCCCTCATCGGAAACGTCTACCTCGGGCGCGTGCAGAACGTGCTGCCAAGCATGGAAGCAGCCTTCGTGGACATCGGACGCGGACGCAACGCCGTGCTGTACTCGGGCGAAGTCGACTGGGACGCCGCAGAGACCGGAAACCAGCCGCGCCGCATCGAGCTGGCGCTCAAGCCAGGCGATCGTGTTCTCGTCCAGGTCACCAAGGACCCGGTCGGACACAAGGGTGCTCGACTGACCAGCCAGGTCTCGCTTCCAGGCCGGTACCTCGTCTACGTGCCCAACGGCTCGATGAACGGCATCTCACGCAAGCTGCCCGACACCGAACGTGCTCGCCTCAAGAAGATCCTCAAAGAGGTGCTTCCTGACAACGTCGGCGTCATCGTGCGGACCGCTGCAGAGGGCGCGACCGAGGAACAGCTCACGCTCGACGTCAATCGCCTGATCAACCAGTGGGCAGAGATTTCACGGCAGATGGAGAGCGTTCAGGCGCCAGCTTTGCTGCACTCTGAGCCTGACCTGTTGATCAAGATCGTCCGCGATGTGTTCAACGAGGACTTCCAGAAGATGCTCATCGCCGGCGATGACGCGCAGGAAGTCATCGAAAGCTACCTGCGTGGTGTCGCTCCCGACCTGCTCGAGCGCGTCGAGCGCTACGAGGGCACCCGGGACGTCTTCGACGAGTACCGCATCACCGAGCAGATCGAGAAGGCCCTCGACCGCAAGGTCTGGCTGCCCTCCGGTGGATCGCTCGTCATCGACCGAACCGAGGCAATGACTGTCGTCGACGTCAACACGGGAAAGTTCGTCGGTTCAGGCGGAAACCTCGAGGAGACGGTAACGAAGAACAACCTCGAATCCGCCGAGGAGATTGTCCGCCAGCTTCGGCTGCGCGACATCGGTGGAATCATCGTCGTCGACTTCATCGACATGGTGCTCGAATCCAACCGGGATCTCGTTTTGCGCCGACTGATCGAGTGCCTCAGCCGTGACCGGACCAAGCACCAGGTCGCCGAGGTGACCTCGCTCGGTCTCGTTCAGATGACGCGCAAGAAGCTGGGCCTTGGCCTGCTTGAGTCGTTCAGTGAGCCATGCGAGGTGTGTGCCGGCCGCGGTGTCATCGTGCACCACGACCCGATCGTCAAGCACCGCCAGACCCCTCAGCCGGAGACCAAGCGTCGCGGCAAGGGCGGCACTTCGAACGGCAACAGCAACGGTGGCAACACCAACGGCAACGGCGGAGGAAACAACGTCGGCCAGGCACCGAAGGCTCCGACACACGCCATCACCGATGACGCCAAGAACGCCCTCGCGAAGATCGCCGCATCGACGATCGTTGCTCACGCGGACGACGCGCCGTCGGCCGATCAGGTGACGGAACAGCCCGCGGCGAGCGAGCGACGCAATGAGTCACGCAGCGAGCGACGCAACGAACGCCGGAAGAACCAGAAGGGCCAGAACCGCGGCGCCGGGTCGGCGCAGGGGAACTCGGGTGGCGGCCCAGCCGGCCAGACCGAGGACATCGCGCCTGACGCGCGTTCCGAGAGCTCGGCTCCCGCCAGCCGGCCAGAGACGAGCAGGCCAGAGACGAGCAGGCCGGAGACGAGCAGGCCGGATTCCGGCAGGCCCGACCCCGAACCTCAGGTTGCCGCTTCCCGCACGGAAGCCCGGGATGCCCTGTCGATTCTCGACATCCCTCTCGAGCCCGCACGCAAGGCGAAGAGAGTCGACCCGCGCGACGCAGAGGACCTCCTCGGCTCAGTGCTCGACGCGCTTCCGGAGCCCAAGCTTCCCGGCACCGGCCGTGCACGCCGCCGTCGGGTGACGACCGCCGGCCTGACCGGGACTCCCGTCGCTCACGACGCAGACGCCGGAACATCCGCGCCGGCTGCTGAGTAGCCAGTAACGACGAACGGCGGTCGCCCCTCACCCGAGGGCCGACCGCCGTTTGCGTTCTTTCGCCGTCACCCTGAGGTTGCTCTCGATCAGCCGACGGACGAGAACATTCGCGCTTACGGGTACCGCGCCACCGGCGACCAGTTCGTCGAAGCGTTCCTGTGGCACGTCGTAATGGTCCAGGTCGAAGCTGCGCCGGGGGAGTGAGTGACGAGCGGCGAACGCGTGCAACTCGTCGAGAGAAACGTCGCTGATGAGGTGGGACCAGAGTGTGTTGTGGGCCGGCCATAACGGAGTGTCGATGAGCACGGTCATGACCTGAAGTCTACGAATTGCGACACGGCTGGGCGTGCATTTGTGAGATCGGGTGTGATCAAGTAAAGTTGCCTGTTGGTGCACGTTGGCTTATCCCGCGTTTTGCCCATGGTTTTCTGTCAGCTTGACCTCCCTTCCCGCTGGGGTCTACCGCACAGTGAATATTCCTTGACAGATTCAACTCGGAGCACAAGCTCCCAAGAGAAGTAGGTACGAGAAGTGGTTTACGCAGTAGTGCGCGCCGGTGGTCGGCAGGAAAAGGTAGAGGTCGGCACCATTGTGACGATGGACCGCGTCAAGAGCATCAAGGACGGCAAGGTCGAACTGGCCGCTGTTCTTCTCGTCGACGGTGACAAGATCACCACTGACGCCGAGTCGCTCGCGAAGGTCACAGTCACGGCTGAGTTCATCGAGAACCTCCGCGGCCCCAAGATTCACATCCAGAAGTTCAAGAACAAGACCGGTTACAAGAAGCGTCAGGGGCACCGTCAGGAGCTCACACGCGTCAAGATCACCGGCATCAAGTAAGCCTGAGGGAGAACAGAGATGGCACACAAAAAGGGCGCGAGTTCCACTCGCAACGGTCGCGACTCCAACGCACAGCGCCTCGGCGTGAAGCGCTTTGGCGGTCAGGTTGTCTCAGCAGGCGAGATCATCGTTCGCCAGCGCGGCACGCACTTCCACCCCGGCGTCAACGTCGGACGCGGCGGTGACGACACGCTCTTCGCCCTCGAGGCAGGAGCTGTCGAATTCGGCGCCAAGGGCGGCCGTAAGGTCATCAACATCGTGACGGCAGCTGCCGAATAGGCATCAGTTCGATGTGTCTCAGGGGCGAGCTTCGGCTCGCCCCTGAGTTTTTTATGTAGAAGAACAAACTAATTTGGAGGGCTCTCGTGGCCACATTCGTCGATCAGGTGACACTGCACCTGCGTGCTGGAAACGGCGGTAACGGATGCGTGTCTGTGCGTCGGGAGAAGTTCAAGCCGTTAGCCGGACCCGATGGTGGAAACGGCGGTAACGGTGGCGACATCGTCCTCGTTTCTGACCCGCAGGTCACGACGCTTCTCAACTACCACCGCTCACCGCACCGGAGCTCACCGAACGGTGGCCCAGGCATGGGCGACCACCGCGCGGGGACGACGGGTGAAGAACTCGAACTGCCCGTCCCGGTCGGAACCGTCGTCAAGGACGCCGATGGCAACGAACTGATCGACTTCGCCGAGCCAGGCATCCGTTACGTCATCGCGCAGGGTGGACAGGGCGGCCTCGGCAACGCGGCTCTCTCGACCACCAAGCGGAAGGCTCCCGGGTTCGCTCTGCTCGGCACGCTCGGCCAGGAGGGGTCGTTCACCCTCGAGCTCAAGGTCGTCGCTGACGTTGCGCTCGTCGGTTACCCCTCTGCCGGAAAGTCGAGCCTCATCGCCGCGATGAGCGCGGCCAAGCCCAAGATCGCAGACTACCCGTTCACGACACTGCACCCGAACCTCGGCGTTGTCCAGGCCGGCGACATCCGGTACACCGTCGCCGACGTCCCGGGACTTATCGAGGGCGCGAGTGAGGGCAGGGGCCTCGGGCTCGAATTCCTCCGCCACGTTGAGCGCTGCTCAGCCCTCGTGCACGTCCTCGACTGCGCGACCCTCGAGCCGGGCCGTGACCCGATCAGTGACCTCGACATCATCCTCGGTGAGCTCGGCGCGTACCCGGTACCCGAGGGCCAGACGCCGCTCCTCGAGCGTCCGCAGCTCATCGCGCTCAACAAGGTCGACGTGCCAGAGGGCAAGGAACTCGCCGAGCTGGTCAAGCCGGAGCTCGAAGCCCGCGGATACCGCGTCTTCGAGATCTCGACGGTCAGCCACGAAGGACTGCGCCAGCTCTCCTACGCGCTCGGCGACCTCGTCGAGGCCGAACGCAAGGCCAAGGCCGAGCACGAAGCGGCTCACCCGCGCATCGTCATCCGCCCCCGTCCCGTGGACGAGTCGAAGTTCACGGTCACCGTCGAGGGTGGCAGCTTCGGCAACATCTACCGTGTGCGCGGCGCCAAGCCCGAGCGCTGGGTGCAGCAGACCGACTTCACGAACGACGAAGCAGTGGGTTACCTCGCCGACCGCCTCGCGAAGCTCGGCGTCGAAGACGGCCTGTTCAAGGCCGGCGCCGTCGGTGGATCCACGGTCATCATCGGTTCAGACAATGGTGTGGTCTTCGACTGGGAGCCGACGCTGACCTCGTCCGCCGAGATGATCACGACCCCTCGTGGACTCGATGCCAGGCTCGACGCGAACAACCGCCCGACCCGCAACCAGCGCCGCGAGGAGTACTTCGAGCGGATGGACGCGAAAACCGAAGCGCGTGCCGAAATGGTCCGCGAACGGGAAGCCGGGCTGTGGCGCGACCAGTACGAAGAAGAAGAACGTGCGGCCGCAGAAGCAGCCAGTGCCGAGGGAGAAAAATAGGTCATGGCGGTAGCTGATCGGTCCGACCTGGCTTCGGCCAGGCGGGTAGTCGTCAAGGTGGGCTCATCGTCGATCAGCGGTGACAACGCCGATCAGATTGCGCCGCTCGTCGACGCGCTCGCTACTGCCCACGGGCGGGGTGCCGAGATTGTCCTCGTCTCGAGCGGCGCGATAGCGACCGGGATGCCGTACCTGGCGCTCACCAACCGGCCGGTCGACCTCGCCACCCAGCAGGCCGCCGCCGCGGTGGGGCAGAACGTGCTCATCTACCGCTACCAGGACAGCCTCGACCGCTACGACATCGTGGCCGGGCAGGTTCTGCTCACCGCCGGTGACCTCGAGAACGATGCTCACCGGTCGAACGCCCAGCGCGCCATGGAGCGGTTGCTCGCGCTCCGGATCCTTCCCATCGTCAACGAAAACGACACAGTGGCAACCCACGAGATCCGTTTCGGTGACAACGATCGGCTCGCCGCGCTCGTGTCGATCCTCATTCACGCCGACGCGCTCGTGCTGCTCAGCGACGTGGATGCGCTCTACACGAAGCCGCCAGCTGAGGCCGGCGCCGAACCGATCAGCCGGGTGGAGCGCGGAGACGCCCTCACCGGTGTCACGTTCGGGGGCGCCGGCGCTGTCGGCGTCGGGACCGGGGGAGCCTCCACCAAGGTGTCAGCGGCCCGGCTCGCCGCCGATGCGGGAGCCGGTGTTCTCATCACGTCGACGGGCAATGTTGCTCGCGCTTTGAACGGTGAAGCCGTCGGAACGTGGTTCGTGCCGGCCGAACGGGTCGAACGTACGCCCGCGGCTGGCTAATATCGGTCTTATGACCGACACCGCTGCCGTAGACATTGCTTCGTCCACCGCGAGCTCACTCGCCGATCCCGGCCACGGGGTGTCGTTCGACGAGCGCCTCCTCCGAGCACGCGACGCATCCCGCGTGCTGGCAACGGCATCCGGTGATCTGAAAAACGCCGCCCTCGAAGCGATGGCCGTCGGGCTCTCCCAGGCAAGCGAGAAGATCCTCGCCGCGAACGCGAAGGACCTCGAGAACGGACGCGCAAACGGTCTCGCCGTCGGGCTGCTGGACAGGCTGCGCCTAGACGAGAGCCGACTGGATGCCCTCGCTGTGGCGATCCGCGAAATCATGGCACTGACCGACCCGATCGGACAGAGCGTGCGAGGATCACGCCTGCCCAACGGTGTGCGCATCGATCAGATCCGGGTGCCGTTCGGCGTCGTCGGGGCGATTTACGAGGCGCGGCCCAACGTCACTATCGACATCGCCGCACTCGCGATCAAGAGCGGTAACGCTGTGGTTCTGCGCGGCGGTTCCGCTGCGGAGAACACGAACGGAAGGCTCGTTGAGGTCATTCAGGATGCTCTTGGCTCGGTCGGTCTGCCGTCGGGCGCTGCGCAGACCATCGATGAGTTCGGTCGGGACGGTGCGACGCGGCTGATGCAGGCGCGTGGCCTCGTCGACGTCCTCGTGCCGAGGGGGAGTGCATCACTCATCCAGGCGGTCGTGACCGAGTCGCGGGTTCCTGTGATCGAGACCGGGGCTGGCGTCGTCCACATCTACCTCGATGAGTCTGCTCGGGAGGACTGGGCAACGGACATCGTGCACAACGCCAAGGTGCAGCGGCCGAGCGTGTGCAACGCCGTCGAGACCGTTCTGGTGCACGCTGCAGCCGCTGACCGGTTGCTGCCCGGCGTTCTCGCCCGGTTGACGGAATCCGGGGTCACCATCCACGCCGACGATGCGACGCGTGCCATCTGGCCGGATGCCCTCGTCGCGACGGAGGAGGACTGGGCAACGGAGCACATGAGCCTCGACATCTCTGTCAGGGTCGTGGACGACCTCGACGAGGCAATCGACCACATCAGCCAGTACTCCACAGGGCACACCGAATCGATCATCACCGAGAGTGTGTCGAACGCCGAGCGGTTCCTGGCTGAAGTGGACTCGGCTGTCGTGATGGTGAACGCGTCGACGCGGTTTACCGACGGTGGTGAGTTCGGCTTCGGCGCAGAGGTGGGAATTTCAACGCAGAAGCTCCACGCCAGGGGCCCGATGGGTGTCTCCGAACTGACAAGCACGAAGTGGACGGTCCGGGGTACCGGTCAGGTGCGCGGATAGTCGTTAGACTGAATGGTGGCGTGGTCACCCCGCCGGAACTGAATGGAGCACACATGTCGTATGCGACGACCCTTCTCGCCGAAGCAGTATCACACGTGGAGCTGCCTATGCCCACCTGGATGTACGGCGTCATTGCTCTCATTGTTTTCATCTTCCTCGGCGTCGCGACGTTCAGCTACCGCGATGTCGCAAACCGCCACAGCGCGAAGGCCTCGGGACAAGCCGCGGCAGAACCCGGACACGGTCACTAGCCCCACAATGGCAGTCGCGTCGCGCCGGCCACGAGTAGGCGTCATGGGTGGAACATTCGATCCCATCCACAACGGCCACCTGGTCGCCGCCAGTGAGGTTGCCCAGTCGTTCGACCTCGACGAGGTCATCTTCGTGCCGACGGGCAGGCCGTGGCACAAGAACGTCGTCACCCCGCCCGAGCACCGTTATCTCATGACGGTCATCGCGACTGCGTCGAACCCCAGGTTCACCGTCAGCCGGGTCGATGTCGACCGCGAAGGCACGACCTACACGATCGACACGCTTCGCGACATCCACCGGAACCGTCCCGATGCTGAACTGTTCTTCATCACCGGTGCGGATGCCGTTGCCCAGATTTTTAACTGGAAAGACGTCGAGGAGCTCTGGTCTCTCGCCCACTTCGTGGCTGTGAGTCGACCGGGACATCCGCTCAGCGTTTCGGGATTACCGCCTCAAGACGTAAGCTTGTTGGAAGTTCCGGCCCTGGCGATATCGTCGACCGACTGTCGGAGCCGGGTGAGCCGGGGATTCCCGGTCTGGTATTTGGTTCCCGACGGTGTCGTTCAGTACATCACCAAACACCACCTGTATCGGAGTATTGCATGACCCCGCTGCCCGACGAGCAACCGCTCTCTCGTCGCCAGCTGCGTGAGCAGCAGCGAACGACAGACGTGACCCCCGAAACGAAATCACGTCGCGTCTCAACCACGACTCCCGTGTCAGGTGGGGCGATACCCGACGTGTCCGGCTCGCAGCCGGAAGCCCGCGCCGAACCGTCGTTGACGACGGAGGAAGTTGCAGCGCTTGAGCGCGCCGCAGCCGAAGGATCGCAGCTGACCCGGCGCCAGGCGCGTGACCTCGAACGCGTGCGGACGGCATCCGTCACCATCATTCCGCCACTCGTCGAACCCGGCGATGCCCGGCCTGGTGGGAAAGCGCCCGCGAGCAACAAGCCTGCCGAGAACGAGCACGTCGAGAATGACGCGGTCGACAACGAGCAGGTAGATGACGAGGCAGTAGGCAGTGCTCCAGTAGAGAGTGCGCCAGTAGACAGCGCGCCAGTCGACGACGATGCGGTCGACGACGATGCGGATGCCAGACCGGACCGGAAGCCTCGGGCTCGCAAGGCCGCAGCATCAGACCAGTCGGGGGGAGCGCCAAAGTCGTCCCGCCTGCCGTCGTTCGTTCCGGCATCCGCTGCCCGGGCCGGTGTCGTCGACCACGAGACTCCGGGCATTGTCGTTGTCAGTGAGAGTGACGACGAGGCCCCGGCAAAGAAGCGCACGTCGTTCGGCCTCCCGATCGTCGATGATGACTCGGAAGACAGCTCAGCGTCGGACACCAACGATGACGACGAGCCGCAGCTCGCGAGTAACTTCGGTGAAGCGGTTAGCGAACGCCCGGCTCCCGTCCTCAGCGAGATCGACACCGAACTCGAGCAGCCCTTTGACCAGATCATCGCCCGCGGCCTCGAGGAAGCTGGCAATGGCGTCGGGACCAGCTCGCTGATTCTGCCATCCATGCCGACGGGGGACCCGTTCACCGGACCGCTCACAGCACAGGGCGGCGTCGTTATCACCGGCTCGATCGACATCTCGACCGGCACAGGCTCCACGGGCAAACACCCGAGTGGCTTCGACAGGTCCGACATCGATTCGATGTTCGACGAAGAAGACGAAGCACGGCCGGCCACTGCGGGGACACCGGTCTCCGCCAGCCGCGCTGTGTCGACACACACCGCTACGCGCGATGTGATTACCCCTCCAGCTCCTGCCCGCAGCAATCGACTCCTCCTCATCCTGGCGATAACCGCCGGTGTGCTGGCTGTCGCCGTGCTGTCGGTCATCATCGTCGGTATCGCGGCCGGCGCTTTCCAGTCGCGATAGCCCCCAGAAAGGCCACTTCCCAGTGACAGCACGTGAATCAACCATCGAACAACTGAACATCGCCGTAGCGGCAGCGCAGGACAAGGGTGCCGAGGACCTCGTCGCTCTTGACGTCTCCGAGCCGTTGCCGTTTGTCGACATCTTCTTCATCGCGACGGGTCGCAATGAGCGCAACGTCATGGCTGTTGCGGGCGAGATCGAAGACCAGCTCAACGCAGCAGGCCACAAGACGCTTCGGCGTGAGGGCCGCTCCGAAGGCCGCTGGATCCTCATCGACTTCGGCGACCTCGTCGTGCACGTCTTCCACGAGGAAGAGCGACTGTACTACTCGCTCGAGCGCCTCTGGAAGGACTGCCCGGTCATTCCTATCGCTGAGCCGGTGCGAGCCTCGGCTGAGTAGCCCCCGGGTTGCCGCTCGATTCGGAACATTTCGGATTGTGTAGTAATCTAAACAGGTTGCTTCGAGCGATCGAAGCGGCCGAAATGGGTCTGTGGCGCAGCTGGTAGCGCACCTGCATGGCATGCAGGGGGTCAGGGGTTCGAATCCCCTCAGATCCACCAAAACCCCTGAGAACAATAAGTTCTCAGGGGTTCTTTTCTTTGGCGTGGGCTTTAGAGTGTTTCTTTCATTCAGCACGGCCCAGGTGGGTGAGTATCCGCGCGACGACCTCCGATCGGGCGGTG
Source organism: Mycetocola sp. Y442 (assembly GCF_056898615.1). Lineage (NCBI taxonomy): Bacteria > Bacillati > Actinomycetota > Actinomycetes > Micrococcales > Microbacteriaceae > Mycetocola > Mycetocola sp. Y442. Next base: position 647,818 of record NZ_JBXHBV010000001.1, on the reverse strand, counting down.
TCCGACTCCAGCTGTTCGAGGCCGAATCCAAACAGCAGCGAGTCGGACGTGGCTGTCGAGCTGATGAACGGACCCTCTGCCGTATACCGTTCGAACTGGCCGCTGTTGTCTGGACTCCCCTCCGGGGCGGCGAGGACACTCCAGGGTGAGACGTCCTCCTCTTCGAAGCCTTCCGGTTCCGTCGCCTCGCCGTTCAGCACGAACTTCGTGTCGTCCACCATGAGCCCCGTGTCGCCAGTGAAGCCGTCGGTGACGTAGCTGATCACGACCTCGACGTCCTGCCCCGCGTATGCGCTGAGGTCGAAGGACACCGGAATCCAGCCGCCGGACGAACCCGTGAAGGCGTTCCATTCGCCGGTGGTTCCGGTCGGCTCGCACGGGTCCCCAACAGTGAGGTAGTGCTCCAGCTGCGGGTGTTCTTCGACGTAGAACTCCGCCTCGCACTCCGCCGGAACATCGGTGGTGGTGGCGCCGCCCAGATCGGGAAGCGTCGTCCAGTCCTCAGTGCCTGCCGGTCGAGCCTCGACGATGACGTTGTCGTAGCCGAACTCCGTCGCGTACGAGAACTGCGCGTCGAAGGTCGCTGTTTCACCGACCCCCAGTTCCGGCACTGAGAATGTCCGGCTCAGTCGCTGATAGCCGTCATCGATGTGCGCGGCGAACATGGACCAGAGTCCTTCGATGGGGATGAACGGCCCCGATGGGTTCTGGTACTGCGCGACCGCCCAGCTCTCGAACTGCGGGAACTGCTCAACGGGGAGCACGTCGCTCGTCACGGTGAACGCGCCGGCCTCATCGACCGGATTGTCCTCCGTCGCCGGACCTCCGAAGAGTGCCTCGATCCCATCGAGCGGTGTAGCCGTCCCCGTCACGCCGTCGGCTCCGACGGGAGTGCGGTTGTACGCTCCCAGCCAATACTGGGTGAAGTCGTCGGCCAGCAGCAGGCAATCCGAGTATGGGTCCGACGTGACGACGCAATCCTGATCCGGCGCACCGTCCAGACCGTAGTAGATCCCACCCAGCGCTCCGCCGAACTGCCCGTAGTAGGCGGCCGTCTCACCCGCCAGAGCGAGCTTGCCCCCTTCGTTGAGGTAGTCCCGCACAGCGAGCGTAAGATATTGCTGCCGCTCCGCCACGGAGGCGTCCTCGAGGTCTCCGAAGTACGTCTGGGTTATCGCGTCCTCCGGGTCCTGGGTGAGCCGGTTGTCGCCGAGGTACCAGAACACCGCGTCGTAGTGGCTCAGCACACCGAGGTCGTGCGGCACGCCGTTCGCGTCGACGTCCCAGACATCCGGCGTGACGCCGTTCGCCTCGAATGCCGCGACATGTGCGTCGAGGTATTTCGGGCCGGCACCGCTTGGAGTGGCTTCGGGGTTCACACCCGTGTAGTCCTCGTTGGCGATGATCAGCACCGAATTGCCAGTGTCGTGCGCCACCTGGTAGGTGAAGTGCTCACTGCTGATCTTCTTCAGCGCGCGGTTCTTGATGATGTCGCGCGCCGACGGCAGCCCCGAGAACCAGACCTCGACGCTGTCGCCCGCCTTCGCACCCTTCACGGTTCCGCGATACTCGCCGTAGTAGTCGACGTTCTCGTCGCCGTACCGCTCGCCGCCCTTCCACTCCTTCACCGGCGAGATCCGCAGGGGTCCGCCGTTTATGCGGTAGGTCATCACCTTCGCGAGCAAGTCCCGTTTTGCCCAGACGGCCACGGTCTGCGGGTCGCCGTAAGAGACCGAGAAGCTGTCGACGCGGAAGTCCTCAGCATCCCGGCCTACAACCGAGACGGGGTCGTTCGGGTCCTTGGCAGATTCCGCCACGGCCAGTGCGAAGGGGATATTCTTCTCGAATTCGGCCTGGATGAGCCCCTCGTCGTCGGGGAAGTTGAAGCCGCTCTCGCAGTCTTCGGAGATCCACTCGTCATCGTCATACAAGTCGGACACGGACTCACAAGTGCCCATCTCGGGTGTGAAGCCGAGAACTCCGTACGCCTCCTGGGCGTGCGAATCGGTATCGCCGTTGGTCGTGTACAGCTCTGCGGAGATGTCGGGGTCGTAGCCGGCGATCGCGGGCGTCGCGTCGTCGCCCACCATCGCTTCGTAGATCACGTCATCCGGCGACGGCGTCGAGACCTGCCAGCCGATACCGTGCAGCAGCAGCTCCGCGGCCGAGTGGTAATTCACGAGGAACTGCGGTGTGACCTTCGCGAACAGCGCGTCGAGCGCCTGCGTCTCGGGTTCCGATGCGGGCGCGGTCCCACGGTAGGTCTCGCTTGCCGGGTCGGGTGAGGAGCCCTCGTTGTCGTAACCCCAGCGGGTGGGGTAGTTGCGGTTGAGGTCCACCCCATCGCCGACCGTGATCTGGCCGTCTCCGTTGTTATCGCGAAGGTTCTTGCGCCAGAGTCGCTGGCCCTCGGTGAAGGTGAAGTCGTAGCCGTCGGGGTTGGCGACAGGCACGAACCACAGCTCTGTGTCGTCGACGATGCCCTTGATGCGCGGGTCGCTCCCGTAGGAATCGACATAGTAGTTGAGCAATCGCCGGACCATCTCGGGCGTGATCCATTCGCGCGCGTGCTGCGCGCCGACGTACACCGTGGCGGGGCGCTTGCCGTCCTTGGTCTTCGCGACGTTCTTCGTGAGGCGCACCGCGCCGATGTCCTGGCCGTTCACGGTCTGCCCGATCACACGGAACTCGGCAATCTTCGGGTTGGCTGCCGCCAGTGTCATGAGCTCCTCGAGGATGCCGCCCTCGCCGCTGTAGGTGCGGAACACGCCGTCGGCTGCATCCAAGGACCGACGCTTCGCCGACGGCGTCTTCACCTCGAGCGTCGTGCCTCCCTCGGCAAGCTGCGCGGCCTGATCGCCGCTCAGGATGACCTGCACGTCCACTTGGCCGGGTGCCGCGCCGTTGGGCGTCGTCACCAGCTCCTGACGGTCGACACCCAGCTCGACGATGGCGGCCAGATCCTCGACGCTCACCGTGCCGGTGTACACCGCCATGCGGTCCTGGTCTGCCTGCGGAGGCGGAGGGCTCGCCATGCTTGGCGTGGAGACGAGCATCGTGACGATCAATGCGGCGCTGGTGGCGACGGCAAGCTTGCGGAACATGCGCACTCCTTTGTGGCGCGGTGCCGGGGTTCCGGGGTCTTCGAGCGGTCCTTCCCGGGGGGTGGCGTAGCGCGAGTGATCCTCATCTTGTGCCCTCCGACGCGTGCTCGTCAAGGGAGGTGTCAACTCGATCGAGTCGAAGACGGCGTGCGTCTCTTCCATCAGCGCCGGCTCCACCGATCGGCTCCCCAACACGTGATCACCACCGAGGAACACAGATTCGCGGTGAAGGACGTATGGTCGCTGGAGGAGTAACGAAGGACGACTCGTTCACGCGCACTGACGACGACAAGGCTGAGAACGACTTCGCCTTGCGCGCCAAGTATGGGCGCGGGGCGCTGTCAGCGCGACCACCGATCGACGTTCATCTGAATACCGCTGACACGAAGGAGTGATCATGCACAACAGAATTCTCGGACAGGGCCTGGAAGTATCCGCCATCGGTTTCGGAGCGATGGGGATGTCGCAGAGCTACGGCCCCAATCCTGGCGACCGCGACGACATGATCGACGTTCTCCGTTACGCCGTCGAGCACGGAGTCACGTTCATCGACACTGCAGAGGTCTACGGCCCGTACGACAACGAGGAGCTCGTTGGCGAAGCAATCGCGCCGATCCGCGATCGCGTCACCATCGCCACCAAGTTCGGGTTCAACCTGGTCGACGGTCGCTCACAGGGCGTGGACTCAAGACCGGAAAACATTCGTCGTGCCGCCGAAGGGTCTCTGAAGCGGCTCGGCGTCGATTCCCTCGATCTGCTCTACCAGCACCGCGTTGATCCGAACGTGCCCATCGAAGACGTCGCCGGCACGGTCGGCGAACTTATCCGAGAGGGTAAGGTCAAGCACTTTGGGCTTTCGGAAGCCAGCGCTGCAACGATTCGCCGCGCCCACGCCGTGACCCCGGTCACCGCAGTGCAGAGCGAGTACTCCCTGTGGACGCGCGACCCTGAGCCGGAGGTCCTGCCCCTCTGCAGCGAGCTCGGTATCGGATTCGTGCCGTTCAGTCCGCTTGGGAAGGGGTTCCTTACCGGAACGGTTGCAGCGGATGCCACGTTCGCCGCTGACGAGATCCGCGCCCGGGTGCCGCGATTCGAGGCCGAGAACCTGCGTGCAAATCAGTCCATCGTCGATCATGTTCGCGAGCTGGCCGTGAACCGAGACGCGACACCAGCCCAGGTCGCCTTGGCCTGGCTGTTGGCGCAGCATCCGTTCATCGTTCCCATCCCTGGCACGCGGCGACGCGAGCGTCTCGACGAGAATGCCGGAGCGACATCGGTCGCGTTGTCAGCTGACGACCTTGCCGACCTCAACCGGCTTGTGGATCGGATCGGCGTCGCCGGCAACCGGTACGACGACGCCGGCATGGCTGCCGTCGGTCTTTGAGTTGACCCACCCAGCACTGGCCGGTCCCGCTGATGCATGATGAGCTGGCCGCTGCGGGCTTCGAGATAGTCGAGCCACATACACGAGCCGATCCTGGCCAGCGTCCGCATGCCGCGATCATCGCACGCCGCCGCTGTTAGCTTTCCTTAATGCGGGGTGGGGTAACACCGGCCGGCTCGCGTGCGGGTTGCTCCGGAGGTTCACGGATCGTGTCTTTGCGGTCGCCGCGGGGGCTCGCTTCGCGATCTAAACCGGGCCTGGCCCAGCACCCCGCCGGTGTCTTGCAGACTGGGGCCGGATAATTGTGGGGTGACTTCTTCCGGAACCAGCCCGCTTGCCGCCGACCAGCGCTGTCCCTGCCTGAGCGGTGAGACCTACGGCGCGTGTTGCGGCCGATACCATTCCGGCGCCGCCGTGGCACCGACAGCCGAGGCACTGATGCGGTCCCGGTTCTCGGCCTTCGCGGTTGGCGACGCCGCCTACTTGCTCGCGACATGGCATCCGTCGACCCGCCCTGCCGCACTCGAACTCGATGCCGGCCTGACCTGGTATCGGCTCGACATTCTGGACCGTCGTCGTGGCGGGCCTCTCGACGCGGAAGGTACCGTTGAATTCCGGGCCTTCTGCAAGGGAGCGGACGGCCGGAGCGAGCAACACGAGGTGAGTCGCTTCGTCAGGGACAACCGGCGCTGGTTCTACGTGGACGCCGTCAACTGATCCGGATTCAGCTCCTCGGCACGACGGTGAGCACCCGGGTGATGAACTCGTAAAAGTCGTGCATCCATTCGGTCAGGAACTGGGTGGTGCCATCGTTGGTGATTGAACCGTCCTCAGCGATGAGCCCCGGCGTGATCTGGAGGTAGGCCTCTGGCGCGTTCATCTGCGGCGAATTGCAGAAGCTGAGCACGCTGCGGAGATGCTGCTGCGCCACGGCGGTTCCGATCGCGCCGATCGAACCGCCGATCACCGCTGAGGGCTTGTGCGTGAACGAGTTGTCACCCCACGGACGGCTCGCCCAGTCGATCGCATTCTTGAGTGCCCCGGGAATCGACCGGTTGTACTCGGGAGTGACGAAGAGCACAGCATCGACACCCGCGATGGCGGCTTTGAAGTCGAGCGCCACCTGCGGGTAATCCGCATCGTGGTCATAGCTGTACAGGGGCAGATTTCCGATCGGGATCTCCCGCATCTCAAGCTCGGGGGGAGCGAGGGCGACAAGCGCACCGGCGAGTTTCCTGTTGATGGATGCCGTCGCCAGACTTCCGATGAGATAGCCCACTGAATAGGGCGGTTCGTGCTCGTGGATCGTGGCCATGATGAAACTCTTTCCCGGGGATTCTCTGGCGCGTGTCTCACGGCACCCGCCCGGACGCCCTCAGGCTATGACCGCGCCGGTGGGCTGTCCAGAGTCCCTTCGCCGTCCTGTCCCTGGTCGGGCCCAGCGCCCGTGGTATCGGGATTGTGCCGTTCACGGGCGGCGCGCCGGCGCCGACGGAACTCGGTCACCAGTCGCGGGGTCGGTACGCGGGCCTCGGTGGGGAGCGTCCAGCCAAATCGCCTGGCGAGGAGGGAGAGCACGGCTCCGCTGGTGAGCGCAACCGCGGAACCGAGGGTCGGCATGCCGAGCTTCGAGAGCACGACCATCTCAACGCTCGATACAAGTGCGCTCGTCGCATACAGGGTGTTCCCACCGAAGATCCGAGGGATGCGGAGCAGCAGGATGTCGCGAACGGCACCGCCGCCGACCGCTGTGATGATGCCCATCACGACGGCGGGCAGCCAGCCGAGACCCGCGTCGAGCGTTTTTTGGGCGCCCGCAGCGGCCCAGAATCCGACAGCGAGTGCATCGACGAGGACAAGCGTGCGATTGGACCATTGTCCACGGAAGGGGACGAAGAAGGCGATGACGGCACCGGCGATGGCGATCACCAGGTAGGCGGGATCAGTCAGGGCTACCGGCGGTCCCTGCTGCAGCAGCGTGTCGCGAATGATTCCGCCGCCGAGCCCGCTCATCACAGCGAGGATCACGAAGCCGACGATGTCGAGCCTGGCCGATCGTGCGGCAATCCCACCGAGGATCGCGTTGGCGAGCACGCCGCCCAGATCGACGAACCGCATAATCTCGTTGACGGTCTCAGTCGTCGTGTCCATGCCGTCCTTCCGGCCAAGCCGCAACCGGCTCTCCTGATCCGGCTCGTTCAAGCGTAGCCGAGCACGGGTGGGGGATACTTGCCTGATGCGCGCCGTGTACTACGACTCCTTTCTTCGCGAACCGACGGTCGAGGAGGTGTCGGACCCGGTGCCGACCCCTGACGGCGCTGTCATTGCCGTTGAGGCGACAGGGCTCTGTCGGAGCGACATCCACGCGTGGGAAGGACACGACGGCGGCGTCTCGCTTCCTCATGTGCCCGGTCACGAGTTCGTCGGCAGGATCGTGAGCGTCGGCAATTCCGTCTCGCGGTTCAGGCCGGGCCAGCGCGTCACTGTTCCGTTCGTCTGCGCGTGCGGCGCCTGCGCGGAATGCCGTGCCGGCCATGCGCAGGTGTGCCGGAATCAGACCCAGCCGGGATTCACGCACTGGGGCTCGTATGCCGAACTCGTCGCCATCACGTCGGCTGACGTCAACCTGATCGAGGTCCCCGAGTCACTCGACGCCGGTTCTGCTGCGATTCTGGGTTGCCGTTTTGCGACGTCGTATCGCGCTCTCGCGACGCAGGCCTCCGTGCGTGAGGGCGAGTGGGTCGTTGTCGTCGGTTGCGGCGGGGTCGGTCTGAGCGCCGTCATGATCGGCGCCGCCCTGGGAGCTCGGGTGGTGGCCGTCGACGTCTCCGGTGCGGCTCTCGATGTCGCGGAGGCAGCGGGCGCCGAACACACGGTGAACAGTGCCGGACTCAGCGATGCGGAGGTGATTGCGCGAGTGAAGGAGTTGACGGGTGACGGCGCGCAGGTGTCGCTCGAGGCTATCGGCCGCGAACTCACGACGGGCATCGCGATCCGGTCGCTCACGCGGCGCGGTCGACACGTGCAGGTGGGGCTCTTCGCACAGCCACCCCGAATCCCGATGGCCGACGTGATCGCCGGTGAGCTCACGATCATGGGCAGCCACGGGATGAGCGCGGCGGAGTATCCCGGGATGCTGGATCTGGTCGCGTCAGGTCGGCTCCGACCACAGGACCTCGTCACGCGGACCATCGGCTTCGACGAGGCGCCTGCGGCGATGCTCGCGATGAGTCAGGGGCAGAGTCCCGCCGGTGTGACGATCATCAGGCCTGACGCCCGATGAGTGCGGAGTCCGGCGCGGTAAAAGCTGCGGAACAGCGGCTGGCCGGGATGTCGCGTGACCGCAAGATCGCGAGCCTGTTCATGTTGCACCTGCCCGGGACGGACGAGGGCGCACTGCGCTCGTTCGTCGCCGACACCCAGCCGGGCGGCATGATCTTCATGCCGGACAATATTGGAGCGAGCCTGACGGACGTTGCGTCACTCGCCCGGGCGGCGCGAGAGGACGAGGACTTTCCCCCGATCATCGGCATCGACCAGGAGGGTGGGCGGGTTCGGCGCATCGCCAACGACCGCTTCGCCTCGGCGGTCACCCTCAGGCACCACGATGCGGGGGAGTCGAGGGAGGCGTTCGCCGGCCGTTCAGCGCTGCTCGCCGAAGCCGGTATCTCCGTCAACTTCGGCGTCGTGGCTGATGTCACCGGCGAGCCCGGGTCGTTCTTGTATGACAGGGTGCTCGGAACCACCGCCACCGAGGCCGCCGAGCGCGTGAGCGCGGCGGTCACGGGGGAGAGCGGGCGAGTGTTCTCCGCCCTCAAGCATTTCCCCGGCCACGGCAGAACGCCGGGCGACTCCCACTCCTCGATCCCCGAGACCGCGGTCGATCTCGCGACCTGGGAGGAGACGGATGCCGTTCCGTTCCGGTCCGGCGTCCGCGCGGGTGCGGAATTCGTCATGATGGGTCACCTCAGGTATTCGACGGTGGATGACCAGCCCGCCACGCTGTCCCGCACGTGGCACTCGATACTCCGCGACAGGCTGGGCTTCGAGGGGGTCATCATCACTGACGACATGCTCATGCTGAGGGACAGCGGAGTGCCGGAGTACCGAGACGCCGCCGAGAACGCCGTTCGTGCCCTCGCTGCCGGGGCGACGATGCTGCTCTATGTGCTCCGCGGTGACCATGAACAAGTCGGTATCGACGCCGCGCGCCTTGTGCGGGCGGTCAGCGCGGCCGTTGACGTCGGAAGGCTCTCAATCGAGCACATCGATGCTGCGGCGTTGAAACTTCTCACGCTGCGGGCTCGGCTCGCGACGGCTGGCGATATCAGCTGACCCAGAGCGTGTCTTACTCGTCGCCGACGATCTCCTCACGGATCCGACGCAGGTCCTCCATCAGCGAGCCGAACAGCATCCAGTGTTCAGGTTCGGGGCGGCTGATGCGAAGGGGCGCTGTCAACGCGGGGACCTCGTCCACCGACGGTTCGGCATCCGGCCCTTCGGCGGTTCGCGTGAGCAGTCGGAGATCGTGTGCCGCCCTGCGGAGTTGGATGGCGATTGACTGCAGTGACGGCTCTTCGACGAGAGACGCGTCATAGTGATCGTGGAACGCCCGCGTCATCCCGATCACGCGCGTCACGATCGGCGAGAGCCTGTCGAGCAGGCGATGAATGTCCTCGAGGCGGGTGCGGTGTGCAGTTTGCCGCGGGTTGAGCGTGAGCGACTCTTCACCCTGGCGAACGGATGCCTCCGCGGATTCTCGCATCGGACGCAGGAGCCTGGCCTGGATCATGAGCGAGTCGAGTTGCTGCTGAGTCTGCGGCGTGCCAAGCGCTGCGGCGAGGCGCTCGAGACTCGACGCCAGTTCACCGGCGAGTAGTGTCACATCCCGCTCGGCTGGCGCGAGTACAACGGGAGGAACGATGAGGACGTTGATGATGACGCCGAGCGCTGCGCCGATGAGCGTTTCGATGATCCGGTCGATGGCATACCCCGGAGTGGCGGCGCCGATCGCGAGGACAAGCATTGCGCTGATCGGAATCTGGTTCGCCGAGCCCGGAGTGAGGCGGAAGACCCAGCCGAAGAAGATGGAAACCACGATCGCGATGAGGATCACCCAGTTCTGGCCGCTGAAGAGCAGGCCGATGAGCGAGGCGATGATGACGCCGGCGATCACGCCGACGCTCCGCTCAATCGCTTTACCGAATGACTGGTTGACGCTCGGCTGTACGACGAGCAACGCGGCAATTGCCGCGAAGATCGGCAGTTCGGACGGCAGAACCAGGATGGCCACGAACCACGCGGCCACCGTTGCCACCGAAGTCTTCACGACCTGCAGCAGCGGAACCCGGCTCGCGGTGCGCAATCGGCTCGAGGAGAGAGCCGCCGGCAGTCGGAAGAAACGCATCAGTGTGCACCGCTGGTCTCGAGCGAGACCACTTTCAGCTCGATCGGTTTGCCCCGGAAGCGTCCGTATTGCTCGAACGCCGTAGTCATGCCGCGTTCCTGGGTCGGCGACAGCTGTTGGAAGAGCTGCGCGGTGACATCGATTGCCTTCGCTTTGTCGCGACGCAGCCAGGTGCCGACGACGTGACCGTTGACGACAACAGTGGCCTTGAAAACACCGTTGTTGCCGGGGACGATGAGCGCGGAATAGCGGGCATCAAGGACGGCGGAGCGATCGGTATAGCCGAGCAGGAGCTCGTCGAAGCCAGGGAGCACGCGCACCGACCGCTCCGCCCGTGCGCTGTGTTCCATGACCTCGGGCGCCATGAAATAGTCTGTGTCGTCGACATCGAGGACGCTGAGCTGGTCGGTGATGGCTGCCGCGGCTGCGCGCGCGTCCGCCAGCGTCAGCCGGGCCCACCAGGCGAAATCGGCGACCGTCGCCGGTCCGTGCGACCGGAAGTAACGGAGAGCCACGGTGGCGAGTGCCTCATCACGGTCCGGCAGCGCTGCGGTCATCGGTGCCCAATCGTCGAGCAGGACGAACGCCTGTTCCTTACCGAGGAACGGGCCGAGACAGAGCAATCCGGACTGAGCGAGCATGAACGCGAGGTGGCTGCCGCGCTGGCCAGCGGTCGACTGGCCGGCAGCCTCGAAAGCGGCAAAGAGTTCTGTGCGGGAAAGCCGCCCAGACCCGGTGGACAGCGCGGCCTCTGCAGCCCTGGCGGCATCCGTGATGTCGGTGGCATCGATGCCGAGTTCGCGGTGGCGGGCACGGAGTGAGGTCACGAGCCGGTCACGGGACAGGGGGAGGAGCATCCGGAGGGTGCCAGGGGTGAGTGCGTGAAGGGTTCCGCGCATGGGCCAGCTCCGGATGATGGCCCCCGTGTCAAAGGCATCCCGCACATCCGCCTCCGTGCTGCCGGCGGTGCGAAGGCCGATCGCCCAGAGGGTGCCAGGCAGATCCTGCCCCTGCATCGCCGTCATGGCCTCGACAGCGGCAGCTGGTTTCCGTTCGGGTGCTGCGAGGATCTCCTGGGCGCGCAGCCGCAGCGGCGCGATATCCGACTGCTTCCACGAACGTCCCATACTCCGATTCTCGCCCACCCGGGCGCTACCCAGGCACAGGTCGTGCCCGGACACGGCCACGCTGTCGGTCGACTGGGTGACAATGGGATCATGTGCGGACGATTTGCGATGAACAAAGACACCGATGATCTCATTCGGGAGTTCATGACAACGACGGGCAGGCCCGCGCCCGAGTGGCGGCCCTCCTGGAACGTGGCTCCCACCGACTCGGTTCCCGTCGTCCGTGAGCGGAGTGGGGAGAGAGGACTCGACCTCGTCAGGTGGGGAATCGTCTCGCCGTCGTCTCCCACTTTTGGAGGCGGAAAGCCGATCATCAACGCTCGCATCGAAACGGTCGCCACCAATGGTCTGTTCAAGGGCGCGTTCGCGGCTCACCGATGCATCGTGCCGGCATCCGGTTACTACGAATGGCAGCTTCAGAACGGTGGCAAGCAGCCGTACTTCATCTCGGGCGAGAAATCCGACCTTGCGATGGCCGGCATCATTCGGGCATGGCCCGATCGGTCGAAAGACCAGGGCGACCCCGATTACTGGCGGTTGTCGATGGCGATCATTACCCGGGACGCGCACGTCGCTCCGGGTGAGGTGCACGATCGTATGCCCGCGTGCCTGACGCCCGACCGGTTCGACGCCTGGCTCGGCAGCGAACTCGCGCCGGGCGAGCTGCTCACGCTTCTCGACGAATCATCGTTCGACGTGGCGCACGAGCTGGGGTACCACCCGGTCTCGAAGGCCGTCAACAGTGTCAGGAACGACGGTCCCGAACTGGTCGAGCCCATTGAACTGGATTCCGTCGAACTCTAGTCTCTCCGAACGGAGTGCCGGAGGGCTGCGCTGGCTAGGCCAGCCCGCGTTCCTCGAGCTGCCCGAGAAGCCCCGCGCCATCTGGTGCGTACACCCAGGGGGCACGAGACTCATGTTCCTCTGGCTTGGAACGACCACCGGCGAGAACAGCCTGGCTTGGTGACAGCTGACGGATGGCGACGGCGGCGACGTTCTCCGGGTGCTCAGTGGAGAACTCGCCGTAGATAACTTCGTCGTGCTGTCCGTCGTCTCCGACGAGGAGCCACTTGATGTCGGGGAATTCATCGGCGAGCCGGCGGAGATTGTCCGCCTTATGGGCCCGCCCGCTCCTGAAGATGCGGTCGGCCGTCGGACCCCAGTCCGTGAGGAGCAATGCTCCGGTCGGGTACAGGTGCCTGGTGAGGAAGCGGGAGAGTGTGGGAGCCACGTTCCACGCGCCGGTCGACAGGTAGATGATGGGGGCGCCCTCGTGGTCGCGCAACAGGCGCTCGAGGAAGACGGCCATTCCGGGAACGGGAGTACGCGCGTGCTCGTCGAGGACGAACGTGTTCCAGGCCGCGACGAAGGGGCGGGGGAGTGCCGTGACCATGACCGTATCGTCGATGTCGGAGATGACCCCGAATCGGATAGTCGGCGCCACCACAAACACGTTTTCGATAACCGGCCGGGAGTCCTCTGTCTGCAACGTGATCTGCTGCCACCCTGGTTCAAGCTCGACGGGGATCCTCGCGTCGACGACGCCGCCCCTGTCTGCCTGCACGACGTGTGTCTGGTCGCCGACGGTAACAGTGACCTGTGCAGCCACCACCGGAATACTCGTGAAGCTCCGCCAGCCACGAACACGCTGTGCGGGTGCTGCGGTCTGGGCAAGCTCAGGCTTGGTCAGCAGAACGCGCGCGAGAACACGGACCCAGGTGGTTGAGCCGTAGCCGGTGTATGGGATCACGGTGGCCTGCAGCCCATTCCGGCGGCCCCTGCGGGCACGCCAGTCCAGGAATGCGTCGTCAATTCGCGCTGCCCGGTGCAGCCTCAGAGCCGACATTGGGGTGGCCCTGCCGGGCTGTTCGAGTGAGTGCACCCGATCAGTCTGGCATGTCCGGTGACGATCGTTGGTGCGCATGTCGGTTCAGTCGCTTTCGCGCGTTGCGGGGTCGCCGTCACCCGGGCGGCTCATGTGGCGTTCCTCCGAGCGTTTCAGGAGGCGCTTGACGATGTATGCGACAACCAGGAACGCCGCGATGATCGCCACGAAGATGTAGCCGGCGTAGTGCAGCTGGTCGGCGAGCTGTCTGTAGGTGCCGGCCGCCGCCGAGCCGACCGACACGTATGCGATCGACCACACCAGGCAGGCGGGAATGGTCCAGCTGATGAATCGGCGATACGACATGGCACTCATCCCGACCGTGAGGGGGATGAGCGAGTGCAGCACGGGAAGAAAGCGTGAAATAAAGACGGCGATGCCCCCTCGCCTGTCGAGGTAATTCTCCGCCCGGACCCACTGGCGATCGCCGATCTTCCTGCCGAGACGGCTCGCCCGGATTCGGGGTCCGAAGAAGCGTCCGAGCGCGAAGCCGATGGACTCCCCGATGATGGAGCCGATCAGTACCGCGGCGATGAGTCCAACGAACTGAGCAGGGCTCGCCACCCCTGTGCTCGCCACAATGACGACGGTGTCGCCGGGAACAATGAGACCGACGAGAACACTGGTTTCGAGCATGATCGCCGTGCCCGCGAGAACCGTCCGAAGGACAGGGTCAACGCTTTGCACGAGGTCGAGCAGCCAGGTGAGGAACTCATTCACGATGCTGAGCCTATGGGACCTAGATGAGTACCAGCAGCACGGTCGGAATTACGAGAAGGGCGATGGCTCCGGTGAGGACGCAGACCCGCGCGCCGAGCCGCAGCGGCGGCTGCGGGTTCACGAGCCTCGCGACCCGCGGGCCGATCAGGCCAGGTTCGATCTCGCCGCGATTCGCCCAGGCGAGTTCGGGAGCGAGGGGATCGCTCACCGCCCCTGACCCAACGAGCGCGATGGCGGTGGCAAGTGTGCGGTCGTCCGTGGCCCTGCGGGCCTGGTCGTCGGCGAGCATTTCAACGAGAAGTGCGACGGCGTTCTCCGCACGATTGGCGATGGGGAACCACGGGAGTGCGCTGTGCCACGACTTGAAGGCGATGAGGACCAGGTGGTGCTGCTGCGCGAGGTGAGCTCGTTCGTGCGCAATGACAGCCCGCAGCTGGTCGTGATCCAGCAGGGCGAGCAGGCCCTCGGACAGTACGGTGACGGAGCTGCTTGTCCCGGCCAGGCAGTACGCAACGGGAGAGGGGTGGTCGATCACCCGGGTGCCGGGGTTTCCCTCCAGAGGTGCGCTCAGCAGGTTCACGAGCGAGAGGTGGCGCTTGCGCTGGCGCTCGCTCCTCACCGTGGTGAGCACGAGGCTCAGGAGCAGGTGCCCGGTGAGGAGAACGGCGAGGCACAGGGCGAACATCTGGGGGAGCGTCGCACCTGTCGGCAGGGTCCCGGCGAACAGATGGTTGATGAGGCGGATGCCGCCATCGATGAGATTGTCGCCGAACGGGATGAGACCGTACGTGACCAGCGACCCGATCATGGACAGGCCTCCGGCGAGGGCGATCGATTGCCAGAGCACGAGGGCGGTGCCGGGGGCGCGGGCAGTCCACCGCGCCCGTGAGAGCGCCAGGGGTACCGGCCACGCGAGCGTGAGGGCCAGTGCGGCGAGCACGACGGAGGCGGTGAGCATCACGTCGACCGAGTTTAGTGTCAGGACGTGCGAGCCCCACCGAGAAGCGCGCGCAGCGTCTCGGCCTCTTCCGGGGTGACCTGGCCGACGAAGCGTGCGAGGGCGGCTTCGCGGTCGTTGGCCGTGCCGAGCACCTCGTGCATGAGGTCGGCGGTGTGCTCAGCCCTCGACGTGACCGATCGATAGAGGTGAGGTCGGGTCGAACGGTCGCGCTCGACGAACCCCTTGTTCTCAAGTCGTGACAGCACGGTCAGTACCGTCGTCACCGCGACTTCCCGTGCGCCTGTCCCGGAGTCGAGGCTGTCGCGGAGGTCGTTCGCGCTGAGTGAGTCGTTTGTGCTCCACAGCACATCCATCACCGATCGTTCGAGTTCACCCAGGGTTGCCATCGCACAAGAATACCCCAGTTCGCGCGAATTTCTACATTTCGTAGAAAAGAGTTCTACAGGTCGTAGAAATGGGTCTAGGCTCAGACCGAAAGCTTTTCTACGCGGTGTAGAAAACTCTGTGGAGGTGACGTGAACGACCTGCTCGATCCGCTGCTACTGTCGCGCTGGCAGTTCGGACTCACGACGATCTACCATTTCCTCTTCGTGCCGCTCACGATCGGGATGGCACTGACGGTCGCGATCTTCCAGACAGCGTGGGTGCGAACCGGCAAGGTGCACTACCTCCAGCTCACCCAGTTCTTCGGCAAGATCTTCCTCATCAACTTCGCCATGGGCGTCGTGACAGGAATCGTTCAGGAGTTCCAGTTCGGCATGAACTGGTCCGACTACTCACGCTTCGTCGGAGACGTCTTCGGCGCACCACTCGCGTTTGAGGGACTCCTCGCGTTCTTCCTCGAGGCCACGTTCATCGGCCTGTGGATCTTCGGCTGGGACAAACTGCCGGCCAAGCTGCACCTCGCAACCATCTGGCTGGTGTCGATCGCCAGCATCCTCTCGGCGTACTTCATCATCGCCGCCAACGCGTTCATGCAGAACCCTGTCGCGTTCACGATCAACGAGGAAAAGGGCAGGGCGGAGCTCACCAGTATCTGGGAGCTGCTCACCAACCCGGTCGCTCTCGCGGCGTTCCCGCACACGATCTTTGCCTGCTTCATGGTCTCGGCCGGCCTCATCATCACGGTTGCGGCCTGGCACCTCTCCAAGAACCAGCACCTGGAAACCATGCGGCCGGCGCTCAAGTTCGGTCTCTGGGGAATGGTCGTCTCCGGTGCACTCACCACACTCGCGGGAGACCAGCTCAGCCTCGCCATGGTCGCGACCCAGCCGATGAAAATGGCAGCAGCCGAAGCGATGTACGAGACCTCGACCGGCGCCGACGCGTCGTTCTCCATCTTCACGCTCGGCACACCCGACGGCGTACACGAGCTCTTCTCCATCCGTATCCCATACCTGCTGTCGTTCCTGTCGACCCACACGTTCGACGGCACCGTCGAGGGCATCAACAACCTTCAGGAGCAGTACCAGACCCTGTACGGCCCCGGCGACTACGCGCCGATCATCTGGGTCACCTACTGGTCCTTCCGCTGGATGATCGGCATGGGCATCCTGCACGTCATCGTCGCGGTCGTCGGTCTGTGGCTGACCCGCAAGGGGCGGATGCCAACCAACAAGTGGGTATGGAAGGCCGCGGTCTGGTCGTTCCCGCTGTCACTCGGCGCGATGATTGTCGGCTGGGTCTTTACGGAGATGGGACGGCAGCCCTGGCTCGTGTTCGGGTTGCTGGAGACCGCCGACGGCGTCTCTCCCGGGGTGACCGGTATCGAGGTGCTCATCTCGCTCGTTGCTTTCACTCTCGTCTACGGTTCGCTCGCCGTCGTCGAGTTCCGGCTGATCAAGAAGACCGCCCAGGAGGGCCCAGCGGCCATCGGCGAGTCAGAGGAAGAACCCGGAAAACCACTCATCCACACCACGGTCTACTAGGAAGACAAATGGATCTCACAGTTCTCTGGTTCGGCATCATCGCCTTCCTCTTCGTCGGGTACTTCGTGCTCGAGGGGTTCGACTTCGGCGTGGGGATGAGCCTCCCGTTCGTCTCGAAGGACGACACCGACCGTCGCGTCGTCATCAACACCATCGGCCCCGTGTGGGACCTCAACGAGACCTGGCTCATCGTTGCCGGTGCGTCGCTCTTCGCGGCATTCCCCGAGTGGTACGCGACGCTGTTCAGCGGGTTCTACCTCCCGCTGCTGATCATCCTTATCGCGCTCATCATCCGCGGAGTGTCATTTGAATACCGCCACCAGCGGCCGGAGAAGGAGTGGAAACGTCGCTTCGACCGGATGATCATCACCGGCAGCGCCATTCCCGCCTTCCTCTGGGGTGTTGCCTTCGCCAACATCGTCCGCGGTGTGCCGCTTGACTCCGGCCACAACTACACGGGAACCGTCTTTGACCTGCTGAACCCGTACGCGCTTCTGGGCGGCGTCACCACGCTCCTCCTGTTCTTCACCCACGGAGCCGTGTTCCTCACGCTCAAGACCGAGGGCGACCTCCGGGTCAGGTCCCGTGCCCTCGCAATCCGCGCTGGCGTCCTCACGGTTCTCGTCGCCGCGTCGTTCCTGGTCTGGACCGTGTTGTCTTACGGCACCCTGCCGGCATTCATTCTCGCCGCTGCGGCCGCCGTGACCCTGATCGCCTCGGTGTTCGCGAACATCAAGGGCAGGGAGGGCCAGGCTTTCACGCTCATGGCGCTCACGATCACCTTCGCGGTGCTCACGCTCTTTGCATCGCTGTTCCCCGACGTGATGCCGGCGAGCAACGACCCGGCCAACAGCCTGACCATCGAGAATGCGTCGTCGAGCCCGTACACGCTCCAGGTCATGAGCTGGACCGCGCTCATCGCACTGCCGCTCATCCTCGCGTATCAGGCCTGGACCTACTGGGTGTTCCGCAAGCGGGTCACCCGCGGCCACATCGAGGCCGTCGAAGACTCCCACGTCCCTGCGGCAGACTAGCCTTTGAGTGTGCGTCCCCTCGATCCCCGGCTCCTTCGATACGCGGTCAGTGCACGGTGGTTCCTGCTCGCAGGAGCTCTCGTCGGCATCGCCACCACGGCCTGCATCGTCGCTTTCGCCTGGCTCATCACCGAGTGCGTCACCGGCGCAATCGAGGGGCGCGGTCTCGATGAACTGATGCCGTACATCGGCGCACTCGCCGGCTTCGCGGTCATCCGTGCCTCGCTCGTGTACGCGCAGGACCTCATCGCTGCGAGGGGTGCCGCGAGGGTCAAGAGCGAGCTCCGGCTCCGTGTTCTTGACGCTGTCCGGCTGCTCGGGCCAGCGTGGCTCGCCGAACACAACACGGCTCGAGTCGCGACCCTGCTCGGCAGGGGGATGGATGCGCTCGATGACTACTTCTCGAAGTACCTGCCCCAGCTGATCCTGACGGTGATCGTCACACCGGTGATTGTCGTCGTGATTCTGATTCAGGATCCGGTATCCGCGCTTTTCATCCTTGTGACCCTGCCCCTCATTCCGCTCTTCATGGTTCTGATCGGCTGGGCGACCCAGGCGGTGCAGCGACGGCAGTGGTCGGTACTCGGAACCCTGTCGTCCGGTTTCGTCGACACTCTCGGCGGCCTGGCGACGCTCAAGATCTTTGGCCGCGAATCGCGGCAGGTCACACGGATGCGCGCGATCACGACGGATTATCGCGTGCAGACAATGAAGGTCCTCCGTGTCTCCTTCCTGTCGAGCTTTGCGCTGGAACTCGCCGCGAGCCTGTCGGTCGCGCTCGTCGCTGTGTCGATCGGCCTTCGCCTCGTTGACGGGTCGCTCGTGCTCGGTGTCGGCTTGTTCGTCCTTCTCCTCGCACCGGAGGCATTCCTCCCGCTTCGCCAGGTCGGCGCGAACTTCCACGCCGCAGCCGAGGGCGTCGCGGCCGCCGAAGACGCGTTTGTCGTCCTCGATGAGGCGCGGGAACTGCCTGCGGATGCCGCGGTGCCAGCGGGTGAGGAGCGCGGTTCCGGCGTCCTCCAGTTGCGAAACGTCAGCGTCGACTACGGGTCGGGTCCGGTGTTCGCCCCCGTGTCGACCGAGTTCACTCCAGGTCGGCTGACGGTCATCGCCGGGCCGAGCGGATCGGGCAAGTCCAGCCTCGTCGCCGCGATTCTCGGCTTCGTGCCGCGCTCGGGCGACATCTCGCTTGGTGGAGAGCCCGTGCTCCCCGGCGCCCAGGACCGCCCGTGGCTCGCCTGGACCGGGCAGCGGCCGTCGCTGTTCCTCGGGACCGTTGCCGATAACGTGGCACTCGGGTCCGGGCATCCAGACCCCCAACGCATCAGGACCGCACTCGCCCTCGCCGCGGCCGGTGAACTGTCGCCGGACCTTCCCGTCGGCGTCGCGGGCTCAGGGCTCTCCGGCGGCCAGGCGCAGCGCGTTGGTGTCGCACGGGCGATCTATCGCACGCTGGAGAACTCCTGTTCTGTTCTTCTGCTCGACGAGCCGAGCTCTGCACTCGACCACACGACTGAAAATCGACTGCTCGACGGCCTCGCGAGCATCGCGCGCTCGGGAACCGCTGTGGTCGTCGTGAGCCACCGGGCCGCCGTGATCGAACGCGCTGACGCCCTGCTTCACGTCAGCTCACTCGCGGGGGTGTCGGCATCATGAGTGCGGTACCCCATGGCTCAAACACGGTGAGTGCCGGCCAGGTTCGCGCGGTTCTCACCACCGCGCTGCCCAGGACAAAGGGAGCGATCCTCGGTGTCCTGTTCGGGATCCTCGCCGCCCTGTGCACCGTGGCGCTGCTCGCAACGAGCGCATACCTCATCACCCGCGCTGCGGAGCAGCCGCCCATTCTCTACCTGTCGATGGCGGTCGTCGGTGTGCGCGCATTCGCCCTCGGGCGTGCGTTCTTCCGCTACCTCGAGCGCCTCGCCAGCCACGACGCCGCTTTCCGGCAGCTGGAGACCGTCCGCGTGGATCTTCTGCGGAGACTCATTCCGCTCGCGCCCGATGGGCTCGGCCGGACCCGCCGTGGTTCGCTGCTGTCCTCGCTGGTCTCCGACGTCGACGAACTCCAGAACCTGCCACTCCGGGTGCTCCAGCCCCTGGTTACGTCCCTCGGCGTTGCCGCCATCGCCGTCTGGGTCGTCGCACTGATCTCGCCGGCGGCCGCCGCGGGACTCGCACTGGCCCTCGTCGCCGCATTTGTCATTGGAACCGTGGTCTCCGGCCGTGTCGCGGCATCCGCTGAACGGTCCCTCGCTCCGCGCCGCGCTGCGCTTGTGGACGCCCTCCTCGACTACCTCGGCAGCCTCGACGTTCTCATCGCGTACGGTGCCGAGGCGGAGGGGCGCCGCAGGGTCGAAGCCGCCGACAGCGCGCTCACCCGAGCCCTCACCGCGCGATCCGCGGGCGTGGGGATCGCTGCGGCAGCGCTGTCGCTGTGCGCCGGGCTGGCCGTGGCGTGGTCGCTGGTAGCGGGGATTCCCGGCCTGTCGGCTGAGAATGGTCTCACCGGGCCTGCACTCGCGGTCATCGTCCTCGTTCCGCTCGCGGTCTTCGAGATCGTGGCGAGCGTTCCCCTCGCGGCGAGTGCGTGGAGGCAGGTGCGAGCGAGCGCTGAACGGATTGCCCGGGTGGCACCCACCGACGTGCCGAGCGAACTTCCCTCGGATGTCGGCACCGCCGAAGTGGCTCACAACCCGACGGCACCCGTCATCGCGCTCTCGAACGTGACCGCACGCTGGCCGGGGGCGACGGCACCGGCTCTCAGCATTGCCTCCCTCGCGATCCAGCGCGGTGAGCGAGTGCTTATCGAAGGGCCAAGCGGCGCCGGGAAGACAACGCTGGCCCACGTGCTCGTGAGATTCCTCGACTACGAGGGGAGCTACGAGCTTGCCGGGCAGCAGGTGCGCGACCTCCCCTTCGCCGCCGTGCGCGGTGTGGTCGGGCTGTGCGAGCAGGTTCCCTACCTGTTCGACGAGAGCATCAGACAAAATCTCCTGTTCGCGAGGGACACCGCAACGGATGCTGACCTCACCGACGTGCTCGAGCGGGTCGGCCTCGGCGAATGGCTCGTCGCGCGCGGGGGTCTTGACGCCAGGGTCGGTGAGCGCGGCGCGCTCGTCTCAGGCGGACAGGCGCAGCGGATCGCCCTCGCGCGAGCCCTGCTCCGGGAATTCCCCGTCATCGTTTTCGACGAACCGACGGCGAACGTGGAGGCAGATCTTGCCGAATCGCTTCTCGTCGACCTGCTGCGCGCGGGACAGGGTGACGACAGGACCATCGTCCTGATCACCCATGCCGACCTGCCGGACGGACTCGTGCACCGGCGGTTCCGGATCGAGTCAGGCATCCTGACCTCCGTGCTGTAGAAATGATGGACCATGAATGACGATGTTGCACCGGCCGTCGGGTTACGGGCTCGCAAGCGAGCGAAAACCAGGTCCGCGATCGAACACGCGGCGATCGCACTCGTCCTCGAGCACGGATACGATCACGTCACCGTCGAGATGATTTGCGCGGCCAGCGAGGTGTCGCAGCGCACGTTCTTCAACTACTTCGGTTCCAAAGAGGGCGTGATTTTGGGCCCGGCGCCGACACTGGACGACCTTGACGGCAAGCGGTTCATCTCAGAGCCGGGTAACGACATCGTGCATGACCTCGTCCGGATCATGGCATCCGCCCTCACCGACGAATCGGTCGATGCCGAACTTCTGCGGTCACGGTTTTTCATCATCACCGCCACACCGGAGCTTCTCGGCAGGCAAATGGACTGGATGGTCGCGCAGGAGAACGAACTCGTGGATCTGGTGCTCGCTCGTTTTGCGGTCTCGGGCCGCACGGATGGCGACCTCCGCGATGAGGCGGCGATGGTGGTGGCCCTCGCGTTCACGGTGCTGCGTTACACGCTGCAGAAGATGTTCGTCGGTCCAGGCGCCGAGTCGGTCGAGGCAATTCTCACGCAGGCATCCGCCCTGATCAGGCGCATCGCCGCCGAGTGACACCGAGCGGTCACTCCGCCTCGCGGGACTCACAGATCACCACGGGGATGTCGCGGCTGGTCTTGCGCTGGTAGCGAGCGTACCCGGGGTATGCGGCGACGATTCGTGGCCAGAGTTCGTCCTTCTCTGCCGGGGAGGCTGCGCGAGCGCGCATCTTGCGTGTCTTACCCGACACGGTCACCGCCACCTCAGGATTGCTGCGCAGGTTGAGGTACCACTCCGGGTGGGTATCGCTCCCGCCCTTCGACGCGACGAGGACGAGTTTTTCGCGGTCAGAGATCGGCGTTGTCAGCATCGTCGCCCGAGGACGTCCGGATGACCTGCCGATCGTGTGTAGTTCCACCACATCCATCGTCCCGAGCCGTGAACCGAGCCGGCCACCCGTCACGGCAAGTATGCCCCGGTGGAGGATGTTCATGGCGCGCATTCCCGCGTCGGTGATGGCTGCTTTCAGGCTCATGGTCGCGAGTGTACGTTGCCGCGGTCCGGACTCCCGGTGCGGTTGACCGCAGCGCGGTGGCTGGTACTCCGATGACGGGTGTATTGGACGATTAGGGCCCAACACGCCACGCGCGGGCATCTAGGGTATGAACTGTGCAATCCGGAACGACGACTCGAGCGCTGGACATCTGGGTCGACCCGGAAGAGGCGTTCCTCGCCCTGTTCTCGGAATCCGAGCACGCGTTCTGGCTCGACAGCGGCAGGTCCGCCGCGACCGGGTTCAGCTATCTCGGCGACGGATCCGCAACGCTCACCGCGTCGGTCGCCGACGGCACCGTCACCTACAGCGCTAGTGGGAACGAAACGCCGCAGGTTCGCTCCGCCACCGTTTTCGAGGCCCTGGCCGATGTCCTCGCTGAAGACGCGGTCCTGGCTCACCACGACGTCACGGTCGGTGAGTTCACGGCCGGCTGGGTCGGCTGGCTGGGGTACGAGGCTGGCGCGGCCCATGTCGGAACCAGACATCACCAGTCGCGCTACCCGGACGCGGCCCTGGTGCGTGCCGAGCGCGTGCTCGTCTTCGATCACGCGGCGCGCACCGTAACCGCTGTCGTTGTCGCCGCTCAGGTGGCTGGTGAGGTGGCGGGGCAGGTGGCGCCAGAGCCCGACTTCTCCTGGCTCGGCCCGCTGACGCGGCGCGGCATCACGGGGGAGAGCACCGAGCCCGCCGAGCCGGTCCCGGCCGGACCGGTCCGCTGGCGCCACAATCCCGGCGAATACGGCACGCTCATCGCCCGCGCACAGGACCACATCCGCGCGGGTGACGCCTACCTCCTCTGTCTCACCAACGAGCTGCGCATCGACGGCACGTTCGACGCGACCACCGTCTACCGTCGGCTGAGACGGTCAAGCCCGAGCCACCACGGCGGGCTCATCCGGATCGGTGGCGTTGCGCTCGTCAGTTCATCGCCGGAGCAGTTCCTCCGGATCACTCCCGAACGAACGATTACCACGCGTCCGATCAAGGGAACGCGTCCTCGCGGTGATGGACCCGCGACGGATGCCGCCCAGCGCGATGGCCTGCTGGCGAGCGTGAAGGAGCGTGCTGAGAACCTCATGATCGTCGACCTCATGCGCAACGACCTCGGCCGTATCGCGGCACTGGGGAGCGTGCGGGTGAGCGATCTGTTGACCGTCGAGAGTTATGCCCAGGTGCACCAGCTCGTCAGTACGGTGACCGCCCGGCTGGCGGAGGGCGTGACGCCGGTGGCGGCCGTTGCCGCCGCGTTCCCGGCAGGGTCCATGACCGGCGCCCCAAAACTCTCCGCGATGACCCTGCTCGATGACCTCGAACGGGGCCCGAGAGGTGTGTACTCGGGAGCGTTCGGCTACTTCGGGGCCGATGGCGCCGTCGACCTCGCCATGGTGATCCGGAGCATCCTGATCGATCATGACGGAGCAGCCATCGGAACAGGCGGCGGTATCACGGCACTCTCGGTCGCAGACGATGAGGTCGAGGAGACCAGGCTGAAGGCTGCCGCACTTCTCGATGCGCTCGGCGCAAGCCAACAGGAAGTAGGCTAGTTGGCTGGACCGTGAGTGAGCCCGCCCTGCTCCTGCAACGGTCATTTCCCGCTTATGAATGAGAGCCACGTGTCACACGACGAACTGAATCAGGCCAGCAACAGGTACGACTTTGCCGCGATCCAGAAGAAGTGGCTTCCGGTCTGGGATGAGATGAAGCCGTTTGCGACGAATGACGCCACCGATCGGCGCCCGCGCAAGTACGTGCTCGACATGTTCCCTTACCCCTCCGGTGACCTCCACATGGGGCACGCTGAGGCGTTCGGTTTCGGCGACATCGTTGCACGGTACTGGCGCCAGCAGGGTTTCAACGTGCTGCACCCGATCGGCTGGGACTCGTTCGGGCTGCCGGCGGAGAACGCCGCCATCAAACGGGGCGTCGACCCTCGCGGCTGGACCTACGAGAACATCGCCCAGCAGAAGAAGAGCTTCCGCACCTACGCGCCGTCCTTCGACTGGGACCGCGAACTGCACACGTCTGACCCCGAGTACTACCGCTGGACGCAGTGGCTGTTCCTCCAGCTGTACAAGAAGGGGCTCGCCTACCGCAAGGACAGCGCGGTCAACTGGTGCCCGTTCGACCAGACCGTGCTCGCGAACGAGCAGGTCGTCGACGGCAGGTGTGAGCGCTGCGGCAACCTCGTCACCAAGAAGAAGCTCAACCAGTGGTACTTCCGCATCACCGACTACGCCGACCGGCTCGTTGACGACCTCAAGCAGCTCGAGGGCGCGTGGCCGGCCAAGGTGCTCAGCATGCAGCGCAACTGGGTCGGCAGGTCGACCGGTGCCGACGTCGACTTCACCATCGAGGGCAGGGATGCCGCGGTTCCCGTCTACACCACCCGTCCAGACACCCTGTTCGGCGTCACCTTCATGGTCGTGGCCGTCGATTCCGAACTCGCTGCCGAGCTCGTTGCCGATGCTCCCGCCGAGACGCAGCAGGCGTTCGCCGAGTACCTCGAGCGCGTCAAGGGCGAGAGCGACATCGATCGCCTCAGCACCGAGCGTGAGAAGACCGGTGTCTTCCTCGAGCGGTACGCCGTCAACCCGATCAACGGGGAGCGCATCCCGATCTGGGCATCAGACTACGTCCTCGCGGACTACGGGCACGGCGCGATCATGGCCGTTCCCGCTCACGACCAGCGCGACCTCGACTTCGCGCGGGCGTTCGACCTGCCTGTCCGCGTTGTCGTTGACACCAACCAGCCTGTCACCGGAGCGATCCCGGTGCTCATCGATGGTGAGCTGCCGGACGATCTTCCTCCGACAGACCCCAAGGCCACGGGGGAGGCCCTCACCGGTCCCGGGCGACTGATCAACTCAGGTCCGTTCAACGGGCTGTCAAAGAACGCCGCCATGGCGAAGGTCACCGAGGCGCTCACCTCGTCCGGGCTCGGCCACACCGCCAAGAACTACCGCCTGCGCGACTGGCTGATCTCTCGGCAGCGTTACTGGGGCACCCCGATCCCGATCATCCACTGCGAGAAGTGCGGTGAAGTGCCGGTTCCCGAGGACCAGCTGCCGATCGAGCTTCCCTCGGCCGATGGACTCGACCTTCAGCCCAAGGGAACCAGCCCGCTCGGTGCGGCCGAGGACTGGATCAACGTCGCCTGCCCGACGTGTGGTGGACCCGCCCAGCGCGACTCAGACACGATGGACACGTTCGTCGACAGCTCCTGGTACTACCTGCGTTACCTCAACGCGACATCCGACACCGTGGCATTCGACCCGGCCGAAGCCGAGAAGTGGGCGCCGGTCGACCAGTACGTCGGTGGCGTCGAGCACGCGATCCTGCACCTGCTGTACTCGCGGTTCATGACCAAGGTGCTCTACGACCTCGACTACCTGACCTTCACCGAACCGTTCACCTCGCTGCTCAACCAGGGCATGGTGCTCATGGATGGCGCGAAGATGTCGAAGAGCCGCGGCAACCTCGTTGAGTTCGCCAGTGAACTGTCGCTCTACGGCGCTGACGCGCTTCGGGTCACCCTCGCGTTCGCGAGCCCGCCCGAAGACGACATCGACTGGGCGGATGTCTCACCAGCCGGTTCCGCAAAGTTCCTCGCCCGCGCCTGGCGTGTCGCGCAGGACGTCACGAGCGCACCCGACGTGGTGTGGAAGAAGGGTGACGCCGCTCTCCGGCGCCAGACGCACAGGTTCCTCGCCGACGCACCAGGACTCGTCGAGTCATTCAAGTTCAACGTCGTGATCGCCCGACTGATGGAGCTCGTCAACGCGACCCGCAAGGTCATCGACACCGGCAAGGGACCAGCGGATCCCGCGGTGCGGGAAGCAGCGGAAGTCACCGCCGTCGCCCTCAACCTGTTCGCTCCGTACACGGCCGAAGACATGTGGGAGAAGCTCGGTTACGAGCCCACCGTCGCGCAGGTGCTCTGGCGCAAGCCCGACGCATCGTTGCTTGTTGAAGAGAGCGTCACGTGTGTCGTCCAGGTGGACGGTAAAGTCCGCGACCGGCTCGAGGTCTCGCCGCAGATCGCCTCGGACGACCTCGAGAAGCAGGCGCGGGCATCCGCTGGTGTCATCCGCGCGATCGGTGATCGTGAGATCGTCAACGTCGTCGTGCGTGCCCCTCGCGTGGTGAGCATCGCCACCCGGAAGTAGGGCTCAAGCGACACACGAGCCCGCCGTCCCTTCACAGGGGCGGCGGGCTCCTTGTTTTCCCCACGGTGCCTGCCGAGAGCATGGTTCCGGACAGGAGCTGGTTGGCTTCAGGCATGGCCATGCAGTCGGAGGGGCATTCTGAGCGTGGGGCCACCGGGGTAAGGCGGGCAGAGCTGCGGTCGAGGAAACCGGCTCACGTTCGGCTCGGTGCTGGAGCCGTGATCGTGCTCCTCATTGCGGGACTCGCGGTCGCCGTGGTCGTCTCGCTCATCGGATCGGCGGGAACGACGTCGACACTCGCGGTGCCCTCGGCCGAACGATCAACCGCGCAACCGGACAGCGCCGGGGCTGTCGCGTACGTCCATATCCTCGGTGCGGTTGCGTCACCGGGCGTCTACCGGCTGCGGGAGGGGGACCGGGTTCTCGATGCCGTCGCGTCAGCGGGAGGGTTCACCCCAACCGCCGACCAGCGCGGCGTAAACCTCGCGCGGTTCGTGGTCGACGGCGAGCAGATCCACGTGCCGGAGATCGGGGCCCAGAGCTCTGCGGATGCCGTCGCGCCGGGCACAGGGGCACCGGGCAGTGAGCGGGGAAAAGTGAACCTCAACACCGCGACGAGCCATGAGCTCGAGGAACTGCCGAGGGTCGGACCGGAAATGGCGTCACGGATCATCGCCTGGCGCGACACGAACGGGCCGTTCACCGCCGTCGACGAGCTGATGAGCATCACCGGAATCGGGGAGAAAACGTTCGAAGCGCTCAGGGAACTGGTGACGGTCTGAGGCACGAGAGAGTTTCCGGCGCCGGATCCGATGGTCGAACCGTGGCGCCGTCGGGCCTTTCGCCCCTGATGGGGATGTGCCCCGTGAGCGATGGTCATCACGGAGTCGACAGTGGTCTGAACATCGCGTCGCTCGTACTCCGTCATCCTCGTATCCTCCAAAGGAGTCATCATGAAAGCCGCCGTTGTCACCTCATTCACAGAGCCGTTGGAAATCCAGCAACGGGACGTTCCGGAGCCAGGACCGGGCGAGGTGCTTATCCGCCTGGAAACGTGTGGCCTGTGTCACACCGACATCCATGCCGCCCACGGCGACTGGCCGGTCAAACCGAGCCCGCCCTTCGTTCCAGGGCACGAGGGCGTCGGTATCGTCGAAAAGCTCGGTGACGGAGTGACCAGCAGGGCCGTCGGCGACCGGGTGGCGATCCCGTGGCTGGGTTACGCGTGTGGAGAGTGTCGATACTGCATCGACGGGCGCGAGACCCTGTGTGAGAACCAGCGCAACAGCGGCTACTCCGTCGACGGGGCATTTGCCGAGTACGCCGTCGCTTCGGCACGATTTGTTGTCAGCGTTCCCGAGGGCATCTCTCCGATCGAGGCAGCACCGCTCACCTGCGCCGGTGTGACCACGTACAAAGCGCTCAAGGTCGCCCACATCGTCCCAACCGAGCGGGTAGCGATCTTCGGGATCGGCGGTCTCGGACACCTCGCTGTGCAGTACGGCAGGATCATGGGCGGATCCGTCATCGCCGTAGATGTCGAGGATGCGAAGCTGGACCTGGCGAAGGACCTGGGCGCCGAGCACGTCGTGAACGCCGCGAAAGGCGATCCCGTTGAGGCCATCCGTGAGATCGGCGGCGCCGATGTTGCGCTTGTTCTCGCCGCGTCTCCGCGCGTGTTCGAGCAGGCGTTCGCGTCGCTTAACCGCGGCGGACGTCTGATCTGCGTCGGCCTGCCCGCTGATCAGGAAATGTCGGTGTCGATCTTCGAGACGGTGATCAAGGGCCTCTCGATCATCGGCTCGATTGTCGGCACCAGACAGGACCTCGCCGAGGTCTTCGCGCTGCACGCCGCCGGACACACGCGAATAATTGCGGAGACGCGACCGCTCGAAGGCGTCAACGACGCGATCGCCGAGGTTCTTGCCGGGAAGGTTCCAGCCCGGCTGGTCTTCGAGTACTAGGTTTTGTCCGAGGGCCTCGGTCTCCTCATTGGGCCGGGGTCCGGCGTTGTGTCAACGCCTTCGACTGATCCATACGATGCCCCACACCACGGCGGCGGCGACCGCGGTGAACAACGCCACGATGGCCAAGACAACGAGCAGATGTGTCATGCCGCCACCATACTCACCGTTCGGGGTTGGGCACCATAACCCGCCTCGGTCTCCACCCTCACTCCCGCACCGGTTCGCCGATACCGCGCGGGAACGGGTGGTCAGCCACACATCAGCGGAACAGTAAGGGCGGCCGCCGGAATACGACGACGAACGGGGAGCCGAGCAGTCCTTTCCGGCACACGCCGTCGATGTCTCCATAGAATTCCCAACCTGCCCTCGACATCCGACTGGCGAAGTTCCTTCTGCTGTGGCGGAAGGGCGAAGGGCTGTGGACAGGCGAGGCGGGTTCCTTCACACGGCGGCGTGTTCAACGGTTGTGCACAGTGAGGTCGCGCCCGAGCCACCAGTTCCGAGAGCAGGTTGGCTGGACGGCATGACCCTGTCGTGTAGCCATGATGACAGTGCTGGCCTCTGAGCACCGGCTTGTCCTGCCCGCAGCGGCAACGTGGATTGGGGCCGCCGTGATGGTCGGCGTTCCCGCAATCGCCGATGGTGTCGCAGCCGCCGGGATGCTGCTCACTCTGCTTTGTATCGGGCTCCTAGCACGTCAGGGACGATGCGGTCAAAGTCCCGCTCGCCGGCGGCCTCCGCGGGCGTGCCGACGGATCGGAGGACGGCGGCTGGCCGAGGCAAGGAGCTGGCTGGGGTTGCTCGCAGTGGCTCTGCTCGGTGTTGCGCTCGTGGCATCCGTCATCGCCGTCCGCGACGCATCACGCTCGCCGCCCCTGTTGAGCGGCGCCATCGACTCCGGACGGCCAGTCAGCGTCACTCTCACGGTGACCGACAAGACGGAACTGCAGAGTCGAAATTCGGCGACCCCGTGGGACCGGTCGACCCAGACCGGTGAACAGCGTCGAACGGAACAACGGATCCGGGGGACGGTGACCGAACTGACGGCGGGAGGTCGGACGGCGTCGGTGTCCGTTCCCGTCGTCGTGCTCGCGGAGGCGGGGTCGAACGAACTGGCCTCGATCGGTGAGCGAGTGTCGCTGGTCGGGCAGGCCAGGCGGACACCGCCGGGAGAACAGGCCGCGGCCCTGATCTTCGCCCTTGGCGAGGTCACACCGGTGACCCCGCCGCCCGCCTGGTTGAGTTGGGCGCCGGACATGCGCGCAGCGTTTGCCGAGCAAGCCGGGGAGTTGCCCGGCCGTGGGGGAGAACTCCTGCCAGGGCTCGCGATCGGCGACACCACGGGGGTGTCCGAGGATCTTGACAGTGACATGATTGCCAGTTCGCTCAGTCACCTCACCGCGGTATCCGGCGCGAACTGTGCCGTGATCGTCGCCGTGATCGTCCTTGTCCTGTCCGGCGTGGGCGCGCCACGGTGGCTCAGGATCGTCGGGGGACTCGTGGGGCTTGGCTTGTTTGTGATCCTCGTGACGCCCGAGCCGAGCGTCGTCCGGGCGGCGCTCATGGCCGTCGCGGTGCTGTTGTCGCTCGGCAGCGGTCGACCGGCCGCGGGCTTGCCCGTGCTCAGCCTCGTCGTGCTCATCATCGTGATCGGCGACCCATGGATCGCACGAAGCTACGGGTTCGTGCTCTCCGTGCTCGCCACCGCCGGACTCCTGATGCTCACGCGGCCGATCGCGGCGTTCCTCTCGACGTGGCTGCCCCAACCCGTGGCCGCTGGCATCGCCATCCCGCTGGCCGCGCAGCTCGCCTGCCAACCGGTGGTCATCACCCTGGACGCGTCGCTCCCGCTCTACGGCGTACCGGCCAACCTGCTCGCTGCCCCCGCGGCGCCTCTGGCGACCCTGCTCGGCTTGCTCGCGTGCTTGAGCGCTGGCGTACTGCCACCGCTGTCCTGGCTGGCGTTGTGGCTCGGCTGGGTGCCCGCGTCGTGGATCGCCGGGATCGCAACGACGGTGTCGTCGCTTCCCGCGTCACGTTTGCCGTGGCTGACCGGGGTCGGCGGTGCCCTCGCACTCGTGGCGGTCACCGTTGTGCTGATCGGGGCGATGATCGCCGTGGCGCGGAAGAACCGGACCGCCGCCACAGCGCTGGCCGCACTGCTGGTCGTCATCGTGGGCGCATACGCCGGCACCCTGCTGGCCGATCGGGTCGGACCACAGCTGGCGCTCCCGCGGGAGTGGAGTTACGCAGCGTGCGACATCGGTCAGGGCGACGCCGTTGTGATCCGCAGCCGGGGAGCCACGGCTCTCGTCGACACCGGACCGGATCCCGCGTCTCTCGGGCGCTGCCTCGACCGCCTCGGCATCGGTCGGATCGACCTGCTGGTTCTGAGCCACTTCGACCTCGACCACGTCGGCGGCGTCGCCGCAGTGGTGTCCCGGAGCGACAGGGTTCTCACTCCACCGCCCGAGAACGCGGCGGACGAACGGATGCTCCGCGACCTCACAGAGGGAGGGGCGACGGTCATCGAGGTGGCTGCCGGCGACTCCGGCAGGCTCGGCGCTCTCGGCTGGCAGGTGCTCTGGCCTCCGGGCGCAACCAAACAGCCGCCCTCGGGAAACGACGGAAGTGTGGTCCTGGAATTCGACGGTGACGGCATCCGGTCGCTGTTTCTCGGCGACCTGTCGGAGAGCGCGCAGGAGGCGTTGCTCGCGACGCGGACTGTTCGCGGCACCGTCGACCTCGTCAAGGTTGCCCACCACGGGTCAGCCGACCAGAGCGGGCGGCTGTACCGGGCGATCGCCGCGAGGGTCGGGCTGGTCTCCGTCGGTGCTGACAACGACTACGGCCATCCGGCCCCGACGCTCCTGGGCGCGTTGCGGGCAGCGGGCACCGCGCCTTTGCGGACCGATGAGTGCGGCCTCGTCGTCGTCGCGCCGTCTGGCGACACCCTTACGGTCTGGACCGAGCGCGGGGAGCCAGGCTGCCACTGAGTCTGTCGGTGCGCGCGGGTAAGCTTGGAGTGATTGAGGACGGTGAATTGTGGCAGCTGCACGAGGCGGGTCATCCGCTCGAACGGCGACGAAGGTCGCGATTCCCCACCTGAGCTGGAATCAGGTCCGCCCGGCACCCATTGTCCTCGTTTCGGGGACCCAGGGCTTCCTGGCGGAGCGTGCGACGAGGATCCTCCGTGACTTCCTCAAGGCCGAAGACCCGAGCCTGGAGATCAACGACATCCAGGCAGACAGCTACGCGCCCGGTGAACTGATCACCCTCGCCAGCCCGTCACTGTTCGGCGAGCCGCGGCTCATTCGTGTTTCGAACGTCGAGAAATGCTCTGACGCGTTTCTTCTCGATGCGCTCTCGTACCTCGAATCGCCCGCCGAGGGTGCCTACGTCGTACTCAGGCACGGGGGAGGGGTGCGAGGAAAGAAGCTTCTCGATGCCGTTCGCGCCAACAAGGCGAACGCCATCGAGGTGGTCTGCGCCGAGCTGAAGAAAGACACCGACAAGTTCGACTTCGCCGCGGCCGAGTTCAAGGCAGCGGGCAAGTCCATCCGCCCTGCAGCGCTGCGGGCGATCGTCGCCGCGTTCTCCGATGATCTGGCCGAACTCGCAGGCGCGTGCGCCCAGCTCATTGCCGACAGCGGATCGGAGGTCACCGAGGCGACGGTGACCCGGTATTACGGCGGCCGGGTCGAGACCAACGCGTTCGCGGTGGCAGACGCCGCGATCGCGGGCCGTTACGCCGAGGCGCTCGTCGGGCTGCGGCACGCGCTTGCCTCCGGCGCAGACCCCGTGCCGATCGTCGCTGCTTTTGCGAGCAAACTGCGCACCATGGCGAAGATTCAGGGCGGTCGCGGTTCGTCCGCTGACCTCGCCCGTCAGTTCGGGCTCGCACCGTGGCAGGTCGACCGCGCACGCCGCGATCTCTCCGGCTGGACCGACGAGGGCCTCGGCAGGTGCCTCCAGGTGCTCGCAGACACCGACGCCGGCGTCAAAGGCGAGGGCCGCGACCCGGTCTACGCGCTCGAGCGCATGGTGCACACCGTCTCCGGACGCGGCCGGCTGCCGCGCTGACCCGACCAGCGCTGACCCCACCAGCGCCGACCCCGCCCGGGACGACCCCCACGATAGAAGCGCGGACCGAAGACAATAGAAAAGGCCCCGCCGAAGCGGGGCCTTTTCTATTGGACCGGGTCGAAACCCTGGACCGAAGCGGAGGGACGCTTAGAGCGACGCGACCTTCTTGGCGAGAGCCGACTTGCGGTTCGCAGCCTGGTTCTTGTGGATGACGCCCTTGCTCACGGCCTTGTCAAGCTTCTTGGCGGCGGCCTTCACGGTTGCCTCAGCCTTGACCTTGTCACCGGCAACGATGGCTTCGCGGGCCTGGCGCACGACGGTACGGAGCTGGCTCTTGACCGCCTTGTTGCGCTCGGTTGCCTTCTTGTTGGTTCCGATTCGCTTGATCTGCGACTTAATATTTGCCACGTTTATACGCTTTCGTTGTGTTCTGAATGGAAGTGCCGGTCAGCGAGAGAGGGCGCATTCCGACGAAAATCGTGCGGAGTAATCCACACGCAAGTCAACACGTCACTCTACCAGTCGTCAGCTGTTACCGGAAATCTCCGACGGTTGCGCGCCCAGCGTCGCAGCGGCATCCGTGATCGCCCTCGTGAAATCCTCCGGTTTGATGAGGCTCACGAGGTGGGTGGCCCCGCGGATGACGACGACGGATGCCTGCGGCTTGGCGGCAGCGAACGCTCTCTGGTTGAGCCGGAAATGGTCGAGGCTCCCCGTGACGAACCACACAGGACCCGGGTAGTGGGCGAGGCTTCCGATCGGGTCGAGCCGGCCGACCGCCCCGAGGGCGGTATCCATGACGTCGAGCGCCACGCCGCCAGCGGCCATGTCGGCGAACCCCGCTGGCGGCAGGAACAGTCGTGCCATCGTGTCATTGAGCCACGCGCCGCGGTCCGGCAGGCGGTGAATGAGCCGGGCAAGCGCCCGGTAACCCCAGAGGCCCGGCCCACGGGGGAGGGTGAGGCAGCTCGCCGCGACCAGCCCGGCAACCCGGTCGGGGTGGCTGCCTGCGTAGTCGATGGCGATATAGCCTCCGAGCGACAACCCGACGAGCAGCGCCGGCCGACCAAACGCGTCGATGGCGTCGTCGATGGCGGCGTGGGCGGCCTCGATGCTGAACGGCTCTGCCATTCGTGTGCCGTGACCGGGCAGGTCGATCGCGGTCACGTCGAACCCCGAGGCGCGCAACTGTTCGACCTGCGCGCGCCACATGGTTCCGGACGTACGGATGCCATGTACGAGGACGATCGGAGGGGACGCGGCCATTCCCACATCCTGCACCCTCCCGAATGGCGATGCCAGAGGCTGACACCTCGGCCGGGGAGCTTCGTCGCGGTCGCGGCTCGACGCGAGGCCGGGGCATGGGACAATAGGGAGTTAGTCCACCCCACAACGAGACACTGAGGAACGCGTGAGCCCCAAAGCTGCGAAGGCACTCGAGCCTGCCGCTACCGACCCGTCGCTCATCCGCAACTTCTGCATCATCGCGCACATCGACCACGGCAAGTCGACGCTGGCAGACCGGATGCTGTCGGTCACCGGCGCTGTGAGCGACCGCGACATGCGGGCCCAGTACCTGGACCGCATGGACATCGAACGCGAGCGCGGCATCACCATTAAGAGCCAGGCCGTGCGGATGCCGTGGGAGGTTGACGGCCAGGCCTACGCACTCAACATGATCGACACTCCCGGCCACGTCGACTTCACCTACGAGGTGTCCCGTTCTCTCGCCGCGTGCGAGGGTGCCATTCTTCTCGTCGACGCCGCACAGGGCATCGAAGCACAGACGCTTGCGAACCTGTACCTCGCGATGGAGAACGACCTCGAGATTATTCCGGTCCTCAACAAGATCGACCTTCCGGCCGCTGACCCCGACAAGTACGCCAAGGAAATCGCGAACCTCATCGGCGGCTCGCCCGATGACGTGCTCAAGGTGTCAGGCAAGACCGGTGTCGGCGTCGAAGAGCTGCTCGACCGTGTCGTCGCGCGGATCCCGCACCCCGTCGGTGACCCGAACGCTCCGACCCGCGCGATGATCTTCGACTCCGTCTACGACACCTACCGCGGCGTCATCACCTACGTGCGAATGATCGACGGGCACCTCAGTCCGCGTGAACGCATCCAGATGATGTCGACGCGCGCCGTCCACGAACTGCTGGAGATCGGCGTCAGCTCACCCGAGCCCGTTCCTACCCAGGGACTCGGTGTCGGCGAGGTCGGCTACCTCATCACCGGTGTGAAGGACGTCCGCCAGTCGAAGGTCGGTGACACGGTCACCACCGCGCTGAAGCCGTCCACAGACCCGCTTCCCGGCTACACCGATCCCAAGCCCATGGTCTTCTCGGGTCTGTACCCGATCGACGGCAGTGACTACCCGGTTCTCCGTGACGCTCTCGACAAGCTCAAGCTCTCCGATGCGTCGCTCAACTACGAACCGGAGACATCCGTCGCTCTCGGCTTCGGCTTCCGCTGCGGCTTCCTCGGCCTGCTGCACCTCGAGATCGTCACCGAGCGCCTCGAGCGCGAGTTCAACCTCGACCTCATCGCTACGGCGCCGAGCGTGACCTACGAAGTGACGACCGACGACAAGAAGACCGTGACCGTCACCAACCCGAGTGAGTTTCCCAGCGGGAAGATCGTGTCGGTTGAGGAACCGATGGTCAAGGTCGGCATCCTCGCGCCGAAGGACTATGTCGGCACGATCATGGAGCTGTGCCAGGGCCGACGGGGTTCGCTCCTCGGCATGGAGTACTTCGGAGAAGACCGCGTTGAGCTGCGCTACACGATGCCGCTCGGTGAGATCGTGTTCGACTTCTTCGATCACCTCAAGAGCCGCACGCAGGGGTACGCGTCGCTGGACTACGAGCCGTCCGGTTCTCAGACCGCAGACCTCGTGAAGGTCGACATCCTGTTGCAGGGCGAGCAGGTCGACGCGTTCAGCGCCATCGTGCACCGTGACAAGGCGTACGCCTACGGCTTGCTGATGACTGAACGGCTGAAGAAGCTCATCCCTCGCCAGCAGTTCGAGGTGCCTATCCAGGCCGCCATCGGCGCTCGTATCATTGCGAGGGAGTCGGTCAGGGCCATGCGCAAGGATGTTCTCGCCAAGTGCTACGGCGGAGACATCAGCCGCAAGCGCAAGCTCCTCGAAAAGCAGAAAGAGGGCAAGAAGCGGATGAAAATGGTCGGTCGTGTCGAAGTGCCTCAGGAAGCGTTCATCGCCGCACTGAGCGGTGACACCGAGGTCGCGAAAGAAAAGAAGTAAGTGCGCCGGAGTAACTTTCAAGACCAGCCCGTCGACTACGCCGCGGTCGGCGCCACCCAGGCGCACGACCTCATGCAGTACCCGCCGCAGGGATTCGTGCCCTACGAGGCATCCATTCGCCTGGGCAGCGGAGCTGAACGGTTTGAGGCGGCGTCCACCTCGCTTCTGACCTGGGCTGTGCAGCGCGGCGCCGGCCTTCGCGTCGACGACGTCCAGGCCAGCTCGGGTGAGAGTTACGGCGGAATCCGCTACGCCGAAGACGGCTCGCCGCTCGAAGCGATCCATGTCTCCACCGAGCAGCGATTCGGCGCTGACGGCACGCCATACATCACGTCGGGCACCACCGCCCGGTTGCACGGCAGGATCGGCTCGTTCACGGTCGATGAGCAGATCAGGGTTGTCTACCTCATCGACGAGCCCAACGTCGTCGCGTTCGCATACGGAACCGTCGGTGGCAAGCGCGTGAGCGGCGAAGACGCGTTCCGCATCGAACGCCGCGAGGACGACTCGGTCTGGTTCCAGGTCCGGTCGTTCAAACGGCCGCTCGCACTGCGTTACCGGATCCTCCGGCCGCTGATGACCCTGCGCCACAAACGACTGACGACCGCGTACCTCCGCGCACTCTCGCCGTTGTGGACAGGCCCGGCCAGCTAGGTGATTCGTCACACACCCGGGACACACTGATGGCCGGCCCGCTTCCGCTCGGTGATCCCGCTCCGCCAGACGGATGCCTTCCGGCATCCGTTGCTGACGGCGCTCAGTCGCGGTCGCTCGCGTTCTACCTCCACGTGCCGTTCTGCCGCGTGCGGTGTGGTTACTGCGACTTCAACACCTACACCGCGACGGAGCTGCGCGGCGCCAAACAGTCCGACTACGCCGACGAGGCGGCCGCCGAGGTCGCGTTCGCCGCACGGGTTCTTCGGGACTCCGGCGTTCCACGCCGCGAGGTGAGCACCGTGTTCTTCGGCGGCGGAACGCCGACCCTGCTCCCGGCCGCCGACCTCGTACGCATGCTGAATGCTGTTCGCGCTCACCACGGCATTGCGCCTGGCGCAGAGATCACGACCGAAGCGAACCCTGACTCTGTCGATGCCGAGTACCTCCGCCAGCTCGCCGACGCAGGGTTCACTCGTGTGTCGTTCGGCATGCAGTCAGCGGTTCCGCGGGTGCTCGCCACCCTGGAGCGGACCCACGACCCCGAGCGCGTACCCCTCGTGGTCGACTGGGCCAAAGAGGCCGGCCTCCAGGTGAGCGTCGACCTGATTTACGGCACTCCCGGTGAGACCATCGACGACTGGAGCGTGTCAGTGGATGCCGCGCTCGCGACGCAGCCGGATCACATCTCGGCGTATTCGCTGATCGTCGAGCAGGGAACCAAGCTGGCCAGGCAGATCAGGTCAGGACTCCTCGCGCTGCCGGACGAGGATCTCCAGGCCGACATGTACGAGTTGATCGACTCCCGGCTGGCCGACGCGGGTTTCTCCTGGTACGAGGTCAGCAACTGGTCGACCTCGCCGTCATCGCGCTCACGGCACAACCTCGCCTACTGGCAGAGCCAGGACTGGTGGGGGATCGGGCCTGGCGCACACAGCCACGTCGGCGGGGTGCGCTGGTGGAACGTCAAGCATCCTGCGGCGTACGCCGGCCGGATCGCCGAGGGCGTGTCTCCCGCGGTAGGCAGGGAAACGCTCGATCCGGAGGCCCGCGAGCTCGAGCGTGTTCTCCTCGGGGCCCGGATCCGTGAGGGCATCGCCGTGCGGTCGCTCCCGAGCGAGGCCCGGGTCGCCGTGGCCGGCCTGATCGCCGACGACCTGGTTAACGCCAGAGCCGCCCTCGCCGGGACAATCGAGTTGACCCTGCGGGGGCGGCTCCTGGCCGACGTTGTCGTTCGGCGGCTGACCGCCTGACGAGTGGGTGGGCTACTTCACCATGCGGAACGCGAAGAAGTAGCGGTATGCCTCACCGTTGTTGACCTTCACACCGCCGATGATGCCGAAGATGATGCCGAGCACGCCGACGATCCAGGCGGCGGGGAACAGCAGCAGCCCGATAAGCACGACCGTGAGCAGCGCGCCGAGGATGTACAGGCCGATGACGAAGATCGTCACGGTGAGCTGGAAGTTCAGCGCTTCCTTGGCTTCCTGGCGAGCGAAAGGTCCGCGGTCCTTGAAGACCAGGTAGATCACCAGCGGGGCGATCCACCCGGCGGTTCCCGCGCCGAGGAAGGCTCCGAGCGCGCCGCCGAAGTGAGCGAGCGACGCCCACAGCTTGTCATCGGCCTGCGTCAGCGGGGTGGGGCCGCCGTACTGCTGCTGCCCATACTGCTGCTGGCCGTACTGCTGCTGGCCGTATGGCTGCTGTGGTGCGCCGTATGGCGGCTGCTGCGGTGCGCCGTACGGGGGCTGCTGCGGTGCACCGTATGGCTGCTGCGGTGGAACCGGCCCTCCCTGGTAGCTGGGTGGCACCTGTCCGCCGTCCTGGCCCTGTCCATGTGACGGATCGGGCTGGGAAGGCGTGTTGGGGTCGGTCATGGCATGGCCTTTCGATGAGGGGGACGCTGGGTATCAGCCGCGTCGACGAACGTCCGCGGGGGTGTGCGCCTTGTGGTACCCAACGGTACTGCCGTTGCCCCCATACAGGCAACGCTGAGCGCAATTACGACGCGGCGTGTCTCCGCGCTAGAATTAGCACTCAGGAGTATGGAGTGCCAACGCCGACTCCGCGTGCGGCATCCGCGAGTCAGTGCCCACAATCAACGCCCAGAATCAACGCCCGAAACCAGCGAAGGAGAAGACGGACATGGTCTCCGAACGAAGCCTCGAAGTGCTTCGCGTGATCGTCGAGGATTACGTCGCAAGCCGTGAGCCCGTCGGTTCGAAGGGGATCGTCGATCGTCACTCTTTCGGTGTGAGTGCCGCCACCATTCGCAACGACATGGCCCAGCTCGAAGAGGAAGACCTCATCAGTGCGCCCCATACGTCGTCAGGGCGGATCCCGACAGACAAGGGTTACCGGCTCTTCGTCGATCAGCTCGTTGAGCGGCGGCCGTTGTCCGCAGCCCAGAAGCAGGCGATTGAGGCGTTCCTCGGCCAGTCAGTCGACCTCGATGATGTGCTCGTCCGCACGGTCAGGCTGCTCTCGCAGATCACCAACCAGGTCGCGATCGTGCAGTACCCGTCGTTCGCCCGTGCGACGGTCAGGCACGTCGAGATCGTGGCTCTGAGCGATCACCGGCTGCTGACCGTGCTGATCACGGACACCGGTCGTGTCGAGCAGAGGGTCGTCGAGATCCGCGATCCTGTGGAACAGGAACTGCTCGAGTCCATCAAGACCCGCGTGAACTCGTCGCTCGTCGGACTCCCGGTCGAGGAGGCGTCGTCGACGCTCGACTCGCTCGTCGAGTCGAGCCCGCAGCTCGACAAGGAACTGATGGCGCGGATCACGTCCGCGCTCGCTGAGCAGTTCGGCGAGTACCGCCACGACAAGCTGATCATGGCCGGCGCCGCAAACCTCGCCAGAACCGAAGACGACTTCTCCGGGAGCATCTACCCGGTCCTCGAGGCACTGGAACAGCAGGTGGTTCTCCTTCGGCTGTTCAGCGAGATGGACACGGATGCCAACGGCGTCTCGGCGAGCATCGGCCGTGAGAACGCGTCCTTCGGTCTCGGTGAGACGTCGATCATCACAAGCAACTATCGTTCCTCTGCTGGCGAACTTGCCAGGCTCGGGGTCCTCGGACCGACGAGAATGGACTATTCGAACAACCTTGCCGCCGTTCGCGCGGTAGCCCGCTACCTCTCGCGCCAGATCGGCGACAACTAGTCACACTTGCGCGCGGCTCGGCGCGAAATACCCAGGAAGCTCGTCGAGCACATGTGCTTCCCAGACAACGAAAGGCCATGAGTGGCTGACCACTACGAAGTACTCGGAGTGTCCCGCGAGGCGACAACCGACGAGATCAAAAAGGCTTACCGCAGGCTCGCACGAGAACTGCACCCCGACGTCAATCCCGGGGCGGATGCCTCTGAGCGGTTCAAGCAGGTCACGCACGCCTACGACGTGCTCAGCGACGCCAAGCAGCGCCAGCAGTACGACATGGGCGGCTCCGGCCAGGGAGCGGCCGGTGGCTTCGGCGGCTTCGGCGATATCTTCGATACCTTCTTCGGCGGCCAAACCCAGCAGCGCGGCCCCAAGTCCCGCCGCGAACGCGGCCAGGACGCGCTGCTCCGCGTGGAGATCGACCTCGACGAGGTCATCTTCGGCACGCACCGCGACCTCGAGGTCGACACCGCAGTGCTGTGTGAGACCTGCCAGGGCTCGTGCTGCCAGCCGGGAACCTCTCCCATCACCTGCGACATCTGCCACGGCTCCGGCCAGATCCAGCGCGCCGTTCGCTCGCTCCTCGGCAACGTGATGACGTCGAGCCCCTGCGGAAGCTGCCGCGGCTACGGAACGATCATCGTTTCGCCGTGCGTCACCTGCCAGGGCCAGGGCCGGGTTCGCGCCCGCCGCACGGTGCCCGTCGACATCCCAGCCGGTGTCGACACCGGACTGCGGCTGCAGATGCCGGGCAGCGGAGAAATCGGCCAGGCCGGTGGACCCCACGGTGACCTGTACCTCGAGATCAAGGTCCGCAACCACGAGATCTTCAGCCGCAACGGTGATGACCTGCTCTGCACGCTCGACGTGCAGATGACGGATGCCATCCTCGGCGTGGAGACCACAATCCACGCGCTCGACGGTGATGTCGATCTCGATCTCAAGCCGGGAATCCAGAGCTCCGAGGTCCTCACCATCAAGGGCCGCGGTGTGACGAAACTGCGCGGTAACGGCAGGGGTGACCTGCGCATCGGCATCCAGGTCGTCACGCCGACCAAACTCGACCACCGAGAGAAGGAACTCATCAAGGCCTTCGCGGCCGGGCGCAAGCAGCAGGACACCCAGCTGGGTCACTTCCAGCAGGGCCTGTTCTCGAAGCTTCGCGATAAGTTCCTGGGCTAGCGCGTGGCCAACCTTTACCTGAACGAGGCGCTCTCTGAATCGCGGGCCGGAGAGCTCATCGAGCTCTCCGGTCCCGAGGCGAAGCACGTGACGACGGTGAGTCGGGCGAAGGTCGGCGACGACCTTCTCGTCGGCAACGGCAGGGGGCTGCTCGCCTGGGGAGTCATCGAGACCATCGAGGCCGGCCGGGTGGGCGTTCGTGTCTCCTCCGTTCGGGAGGACGCGCCGGTGGCCCCTGGCCTGGTTCTCGTGCAGGCACTCGCCAAGGGTGACCGCGACGAACTGGCGATCCAGGCGGCAACAGAGCTGGGCGTCTCGCGGATCATCCCGTGGGCCGCGGCACGCAGTGTCTCCCGGTGGGAAGGGCAGAAGAAAGAGAAGGGCAGGGCGCGCTGGGAAACCATCGTCCGCGAAGCGTCGAAGCAGAGCATCCGTTCGTTCGTCCCGTCCGTCGACGAGATCGTCAGCACGGCGGCACTGGCCTCGATGGCAGCTGAGCACCGCGTCCTCCTGCTCGAGCCGACCGCAACAGACAAGCTCTCCGACTTCGACCCTGCGTCCGACGGATCCGGTGGGGACATTGTTCTCGTCGTCGGGCCCGAGGGCGGAATCAGCAAGGAAGAACTCGCCGCTCTGACCACTGCGGGAGCCCGGGCGGTGCGGCTCGGAGACACAGTTCTGCGAACGTCGTCCGCCGGCCCGGCGGCACTCGCCGTCCTCAACGTTGCTCTCGGCCGCTGGTGACCTGTCAAGCCGGTCCACAACCGGCTCCCGGTTCGTAGGATAGAACCATGTCCGATACTGAGCGAAGCATTTTCAGCCGCATCATCGCGCGCGAGATCCCGGCAACGATCGTCGCGGAGACCGATTCCCTGATCGCCATCGAGGACATCGCACCGCAGGCACCCGTCCACCTGCTCGTCGTTCCGAAGACGGAGAGTTACCGGAACGTGGCAGAGCTCGCCGCGGGCGACCCCGGCCTGATGGCCGAGATGGTGGCTCTCGCCCAGCAACTCGCGAACGAGCGCGCTGGCGGAGAATTCCGCCTCGTCTTCAACACCGGTCCTTCGGCCGGTCAAACAGTTTTTCATGTTCACGCACACGTCCTCGCGGGGACTCTTGGAGAGGGAACACTTGCCTGATTCTGACGACCTTTCCGGCTCGAGCGAGCCGGTGACGCCCAACCGGGCGGCCCAGGACCGCGACGCAGCGGCGCCGTCGGCATCCGAATCGTCCGAAGCAAGCCTCCACGTCGACGGCGTCGCCATGGTCAGGCTCCTCGGTGCACAGGATCGTTTGCTCACCACGATCGAGACCCAGTACCCCGGTGTATCGCTGCACGTCCGCGGCAACGAGATCAACCTGTCCGGCGACCCCCAGCAGGTGCAGGCAGCGCGAACACTGATCCAGGAGCTCATCGAGCTGGTGAAGCAGGGCCAGGACCTCGACCCGCTCGAGGTGCGCTCGTCCGCCCGGATTCTCGACGACGCGTCTGGCCGTCCCTCTGAGCTGCTCGGCCAGGCGATACTGACCTCGCGCGGCAAGACGATCAGGCCCAAGACCCTGGGGCAAAAGGAGTACGTCGACGCCGTCGACGAGAACACCATTGTGTTCGGGATCGGCCCAGCCGGAACCGGAAAGACTTACCTCGCCATGGCGAAGGCCGTGCAGGCCCTTCAGCGCAAGGAAGTCGAACGCATCATCCTCACCCGGCCGGCCGTCGAGGCGGGGGAGCGGCTCGGCTTCCTCCCAGGGACCCTCACCGACAAGATCGATCCGTACCTGCGCCCGCTGTACGACGCGCTCAACGAGATGATGGATCCGGAACTGGTCCCCAAACTCCTGGCCGCCGGCACCGTCGAGGTGGCGCCGCTGGCCTACATGCGCGGCCGCACGCTGAACAACGCGTTCATCGTCCTCGATGAGGCCCAGAACACCACGCCGGAGCAGATGAAGATGTTCCTGACGCGGTTGGGCTTCGGCTCCAAGATGATCGTCACCGGCGACATCACCCAGGTCGACCTCCCGGTCGGTGCCTCCGGGCTCCGCCTGGTCACCCGGGTGCTCGACGGCATCGACGACATCCACTTCGCGCGCCTCACCAGCGATGACGTCGTCCGGCACACACTGGTCGGCCGGATCGTCGACGCCTACAGCGAGTACGACCAGGTGAAGCAGGCCGAACGCTTCGAGCGTGGCCAGGCTCAGGAATTTGCCAACCGGGCCGACCGCAGGGGATCAACACCCCGCGACCGTGCGAAGAGAAGAGGAACCAGCTCGTGAGTATCGAGATCAACAACGAATCAGCGATTCCCGTCGATGAGTCGGTGATTCTCCGGTTGGCTGACTACGCACTCGGTGTCATGCACGTCTCGAGCGAGGCCGACCTCAACATCGTGCTCGTCGACGAAGCGGCCATGGAGCAGTTGCACGTGCAGTGGATGGACGAACCGGGTCCAACCGACGTGCTCAGCTTTCCCATGGACGAGCTGCGGCCTGGGACAGAGGATGCGCCTACTCCGCCCGGACTGTTGGGCGACATCGTGTTGTGCCCGCAGGTCGCAGAGGCGCAGGCTGAGACGGCCGGGCACTCGACAATGCAGGAGTTGCTGCTGCTCACGACGCACGGCATCCTGCACCTGCTCGGATTCGATCACGCCGAACCGGACGAGGAGCGGGAGATGTTCGGAATCCAGCGTGACATCCTGCTTGGCTTCAGTATTGAGGAGCGCCGTTCCTAGGCCATGACACTTTTCTGGTTCATAGCCGTCGCGATAGTCCTCGTCGCATTCGGCGGACTGATGGCATCCGTCGATGCCGCGATCGGCGTCAAGTCACGGGCGGACATCGCCGAACTCGCCTCCCACTCACGACACTCGGCGGCACTGCAGGGCATTGCGGATGACCCGAACGCGCACCTCAACGCGGTCAACTTCATCCGTATCCTCGCCGAAACGACCGCGGCGGTACTCGTCACACTGGCCTTCGCGTTCAGCCTCGAGGAGCAGTGGCTCGTCCTGCTCCTGTCCGCGCTCATCATGACTGCCGTCTCGTTCGTGCTCGTCGGGGCCAGCCCGCGGAGCTACGGCCGCACGCACGCCGACGCCATCCTGCGACTCGCCGGCCCGCTCGTGCGCTTCATCCGGGTGCTTCTCGGCCCGCTCGCCGACGCACTGGTCGCGCTCGGTAACCGCGTCACCCCCGGAGTCGCTCGAAACGCGTCATTCTCGAGCGAAGAGCAGCTCCTGAGCATGGTCGACGAGGCCACCGAACTCGACGTGCTGGAGGAGGACGACCGCGAACTCATCCACAGCATCTTCGAGTTCAACGAGACGGTAGTGCGCGAGGTGATGATCCCCCGCACGGACATGGTCACCGTCGACGCGTCCGTGACGGTGCAGCAGGCAATGAGCCTCTTCCTGCGCACCGGGGTATCGCGGGTGCCCGTCACCGACGGCGAGGTCGACGACGTCGTCGGGGTCCTGTACCTCAAGGATGTCGTCCGGCTGGTTCACGAGGGTGACGCCAAAGCCAACAGCGTCACGGTACGGAGCCTCGCCCGCGAGGCGCTCTTCGTGCCAGAGTCGAAGAAGGCCGACTCGCTGCTCCAGCAGATGCAACTCGAGTCGAACCACCTCGCCATGGTCGTCGACGAGTACGGCGGGATCGCCGGCCTGGTGACCCTCGAGGACCTGCTCGAAGAACTCGTTGGCGACATCTCCGACGAGTACGACGCGGACAGCCGCGATGTCGAGGACCTCGGCGACGGCAGGTATCGCGTCAACGCCAGGCTTCCCGTCGACGAACTCGGTGAACTGTTCGACCTCGAACTCGACGACGACGAGGTGGACTCGGTCGGCGGGTTGCTCGCGAAACTGCTCGGCCGCTTGCCGGTCGCCGGCTCCGCGGTCGAGACCGACGGACTCGTGCTCACCGCCGAGCGCACAGAAGGGCGCCGCAAGGGCGTCAGCACGATCCTCGTGGAGCGAACAGAAGCTCTCAAGGACGTGCAGGAATCTTTCGAACAATCAGAGGAGAAGTAGTCATGACCCATGACGATCAGCAGAATGACCAGCCCGATGCAGAGCAGGAACAGGAGCAGGAGCAGGTGCAGGAGCCGGAGCAGCCGGAGCACGTCCAGCCGGAACGGGAGATCCTTCCCGACAACGGATACCGCGCGGGCTTCGTCTCGTTCGTCGGCAGGCCCAACGTCGGCAAGTCGACACTGACCAACGCACTCGTCGGGCAGAAAGTCGCGATCACCAGCTCGAAGCCGCAGACAACGAGAAAAGCGATCCGTGGCATCCTGCACGACGAATCCGGCCAGCTCATCATCGTCGATACCCCCGGCATCCACCGCCCGCGGAC
Organism: Mycetocola sp. Y442; assembly: GCF_056898615.1. Lineage (NCBI taxonomy): Bacteria > Bacillati > Actinomycetota > Actinomycetes > Micrococcales > Microbacteriaceae > Mycetocola > Mycetocola sp. Y442. Next base: position 602,939 of record NZ_JBXHBV010000001.1, on the reverse strand, counting down.
TCTTCTCGGGCAGCGCCTCAACGACCTCGTGCAGTCGACGCTCAGCGACGTCGATGTGATCGCCCTGTGCGTCCCCGCCAACGAGAAGATCGGCCCAGGCGACAAGTTCATCAATGAGCAGCTCGACCAGTACCCCCGGGCAAAGAAGGTGGCCATCGTCACCAAGATCGACGCCGCGCCGCGACCCACAACCGCGGAGCAGCTTGCCGCGGTACAGGAGCTGCGCGACTGGGACCTGATCATTCCTGTGTCAGCGACAAGCAGCATCCAGCTCGACATTCTGGTCCGGGAGCTGATCGCGCTCATGCCGACATCGGAGGCTCTCTATCCCGAGGATGCCGTCACCGACGAGAGCATCGAAGACCGCATCTCTGAGTACATCCGAGAGGCCTCCCTCGAGGGAGTCCACGATGAGCTGCCGCACTCGATCGCCGTCACCATCGACGACATGATCGACCGTGAGGACAAGGACATCCTCGACATCTACGCCAACATCTTCGTCGAGCGTGACAGCCAGAAGGCGATCATCATCGGCAAGGGCGGGTCCAGGCTGCGCGATGTCGGCCAGCAGGCCCGCATCCCGATCGAGAAGCTCGTCGGCAAGCAGGTGTTCCTGTCGCTGCGCGTCAAGGTTGCGAAGGACTGGCAGCGGGACCCCAAGCTCCTCGGACGCCTCGGGTTCTAGCAATTCGTACATCGGGAGGATGATCTTCACCTCCCGATGTACCGGATAGCCACGTCACGGCTCCGACGGGAACTAGCGTGGAGATATGTTCCGTCGTCTCTCGCCGCCGCAAATCACCGTCGACATCGTTGTCGCGGCGTTGTTCGGACTCGTCGTTGCGTCGGTAGAACTGCCGTTCAGCGATGGAATGGCGCCCGTGATCGTCGCACTCGGCATGACCGCGTCGCTCGCGCTGCGCCGCTTGTCGCCCGGCCTCGCGCTTGCGGTGGCCTGGCTCGCGGTTGCCGTTCAGCTCACCGGCGCCATGCAGCCCGTTCCCTCGAACCTGGCGATCCTCGCCGTGCTGTACGCGACAGGGTGCTACGGAGGCACCTGGGTCCGATGGGCCGGGCTCGCCTCGGCGATCGTCGGCGGAGTGGTCGCGGCGACATACACGTCGCTTATCTTTTTCTCCACGGGATACGACCTGACGCAGATGGCGGATTTTCCCGGGGTCGTCATCGCCTCGGTCTTCGGCTCCATCGCCGCCATTTTCGTCTTCACGCTGGCGTGGACGATCGGCCTGCTCGTGCGCACGTCGCAGGCGGCGAAGGCGGAGAGTGTTCGGCGTCGACAAGCGCAGGAGGAGCAGCGACTGGCGGAGCAGAACGTCGTCGTTGAGCAGGAGCGCAACCGGATCGCCCGTGACATGCACGACGTCGTCGCGCATTCCCTCGCGGTCGTCATCGCGCAGGCAGATGGGGCGCGGTACGCGCAGAAGGGTGACCCGGAGGCCATGGACTCGACGCTGGAAACGATCGCCGAGACGGCACGGGGCGCGCTCGGGGACGTGAGGTTGCTGCTGGCAGAGTTGAGGCACCGTCAGGGCGATGGGCCCCAGCCGCTGCTCACCGACCTCGACGCTCTGTTTGAACAGATGAGGGGCGCGGGCCTCGACGTGCGTGTGAATATCTCGGGTGCGCAGCCTCCGCTACCGACCGGCCACCAGATCGCGATCTACCGGATCCTTCAGGAAGCGCTCACGAACGCGCTGAGACACGGCAACCGAAGCGAACCGGTGCGTGTCGACCTGCATTGGCAGAGCACGGGAGTTGTCGTCCGGGTGGACAACCTCATCGCCCCGGTTCCCTCGTTGCCGGACGGTGTCGGGCACGGACTACCGGGAATGCACGAGCGCGCCGCCCTCGTCGGCGGCTGGTTTACCGCTGAACGCACCGAGGACTCCCGGTTCGTCGTCTCGGCCTATGTCCCCGTCCCCAACCTCGCTCAGATGGGAGCAATCCGATGACCGGTGAGACCATTCGTGTCGCCCTCGTTGACGACCAGGAGCTCTTCCGTGCCGGCATCCGCATGCTGGTCAGCTCGCAAGCCGACTTCGAGTTCGTCGGCGAGGCCGGCGACGGGAGAGCGGCCCTCGCGCTCGCGCGGGAGACCCAGCCCGATGTCATCCTGATGGACGTCAGGATGCCGGTGATGGATGGCATCCAGTCCACCATCGCGATCCTCGAACAAGCGGATGCCGCCGGCACGGTGCCGCCCCGCATCATCGTTCTCACAACGTTCGATCTCGACGAGGGCGCTGCGCACGCCCTGCGCAACGGCGCCAGCGGATTCCTGCTCAAGGACACCCATCCCGGTTTTCTCCTCGCCGCCATCCGCACCGTGCACGCCGGAAATGCGGTGATCGCGCCCGGTGCGACCCAGGCGCTGTTCAGCCACTTCGGTGGGGGCTCGCCGACCCGTCCCGTACCCGACCAGTTTGAAAGCCTCACGGCGAGGGAGAAGGGCATCTTCGCTCTCGCGGCGCGAGGAATGAGCAACTCCGAGATCGCCGCGGGCGAGTTCCTCAGCGAAGCGACGGTGAAGACCCACATCTCGAGGGTGCTCGGCAAGCTCGCTCTGCGTGACCGGGTCCAGCTCGTCATCTTCGCCTACGAGCACGGACTCATCACCCCGGAATCGCCTGTGCCCTGACCGCGGCAGCCGGGGACTGGCATCTCGCTCGGGTCCGCCCCACGCGCGGAGTGCAGAACCGAGCAGATTTTCGTGTGAGGCACCATTCGGGGATCAAAATGCCCAGAAGCGATGCGGGGGCGACGCCCGTGGTGTTAGCCTGTTTCTGTGTTGTTCGGTGCCTTCCTTCTTAGCTGCCGCGGCGAGGCTTAGCTCATAGCCCTCTCGTCGCGGAGTTCATCGTTGGCTGAACATCACACGCGAGGAGAAGAGATTATGCAAAACAACCAGACCCCGTCGGGTATGCCGATCCACAAGTACAGCCAGTACCAGGACACCTTCGACGTCAGCCTTCCCGACCGCACCTGGCCCGACAAGCGGGTCACTGCAGCACCGCGTTGGTGTGCCGTCGACCTTCGAGACGGAAACCAGGCTCTCATCGATCCGATGAGTCCCGAACGCAAGCGCATCATGTTCGACCTGCTGGTCAAGATGGGCTACAAGGAGATCGAGGTCGGTTTCCCGAGCGCGAGCCAGACGGACTTCGACTTCGTTCGCAGTCTCATCGACGAGAACGCGATCCCGGACGACGTCACGATCCAGGTTCTGACTCAGGCGCGCGACCACCTGATCGAGCGTACCTACGAGTCGATCGCCGGCGCCAAGCAGGCGATCGTGCACCTCTACAACTCGACGAGTGTGTTGCAGCGCGAGGTCGTTTTCCGCACGGACAAGCAGGGCATCATCGATATCGCCCTCGCTGGCGCGCGCAAGTGCCGCGAGATGGAGAAGTCGATCCCGGAGACTACCGTCTACTACGAGTACTCGCCCGAGAGCTACACCGGAACCGAGCTCGAGTACGCCGTCGATGTCTGCAACCAGGTGCTCGAGGTGTTCCAGCCGACGCCCGACCGCAAGGTGATCATCAACCTCCCGTCGACCGTCGAGATGGCGAGTCCGAACGTCTACGCCGACTCGATCGAGTGGATGGGCCGCCACCTCAACCACCGCGAGAACGTCCTCATCTCGCTCCACCCGCACAACGACCGCGGCACAGCCGTTGCCGCCGCGGAGCTCGGCTACCTCGCCGGCGCTGACCGCATCGAGGGCTGCCTCTTCGGCAACGGCGAGCGCACCGGAAACGTCGACCTCGTCGCCCTCGGGATCAACCTGTTCACGCAGGGCATCGATCCCCAGATCGACTTCAGCGACATCGACGAGGTCAAGCGCACCGCCGAGTACTGCAACCAGCTCCCGGTGCACGAGCGCAGCCCGTGGGCGGGCGACCTGGTCTTCACCGCTTTCAGCGGGTCGCACCAGGACGCCATCAAGAAGGGCTTCGAGGCGATGGCCGCCGACGCTGCCGCGCAGGGCAAGGATGTCAACGAGCTCAAGTGGGCTGTGCCGTACCTCCCGGTCGATCCCAAGGATCTCGGTCGCAACTATGAGGCGGTCATCCGGGTGAACTCGCAGTCGGGCAAGGGCGGAGTTGCCTACCTGCTCAAGACGGACCACGCGCTCGACCTGCCGCGCAAGCTGCAGATCGAGTTCTCCGGTGTCGTCCAGGCGAAGACCGACGAAGAGGGTGGCGAGTTCACGAGCGACGCGATCTGGGGAGTCTTCCAGGACGAGTACCTGCCGAGCGACACCGAGGCCGAGAAGTGGGGCCGGTTCGAGCTGCAGTCGACTCGCACGTCGAGCCGCATGGCGGGGTCCGTCGAGCTCACCATCGACCTGCGCGACCGCGACACGGTCTCCGAGGCGACCGCGACGGGCAATGGGCCGATCGCTGCGTTCCTCACCGTGATGCGGGACCGTGGAATCGATGTGACGCTCTACGACTACGTCGAGCACGCACTGAGCGCGTCGGGAGACGCACTCGCCGCGGCTTACGTCGACCTGCAGGTCGGCGACCGCCGGCTCTGGGGCGTCGGTATCGATGCTGACATTTCGACGGCGTCGCTCAAGGCCGTCGTGTCAGCGGTCAACCGTGCCATCCGCACCTCGACTCCCGACCGCGAGCTCGCCGGGGTCTGACCCGGGGCGGCTGTACCCCGCCTCGGAGGGCTCAGCCGGCTTCGGCGGACTCAGCCCGCCACTGCCAGCAAGGCCCCGCACCGCCGAGAGGCGCCTGCGGGGCCTTTCTCTGTCCGCGCTGCCTGCGACGGTTCGCGGGCAGCGTGATAATTGCGGATGCCACGCCCCGCGATCTGACCGAGCGCTCAGCGGGACGCGAGATACTGGACTGTGCCCGTTTACCGTGAAGAAGGAGTCGTGCTTCGCACCCACAAGCTGGGCGAAGCCGATCGGATCGTCACGCTCCTCACCCGCGGTCGCGGCAAGGTTCGCGCGGTAGCGAAGGGTGTTCGACGCACCGGCTCCAAGTTCGGCGCCCGGCTCGAGCCTTTCATGGTCGCGGACCTGCAGCTCTACGAGGGCAGGACGCTCGACGTCATCAACCAGGCCGAGACCCTCGCCTCCTACGGTGCACTGATCGCCGCCGACTACTCGAGCTACACCGCGGCGACGGTGATGGTCGAAACGGCGGACAAGCTCACCGAGTCGGAGGGCTCCCTCCAGCAGTACCTCCTGCTCGTTGGCGCGCTGCGCGCCCTGTCGCGCCACGACCACGACGCCACGCTCATCCTCGACTCGTATCTCCTCCGTTCGCTGTCGCTCGCGGGCTGGGCACCGAGCTTCTTCGACTGCGCCAGGTGCCAGGCGCCCGGACCCCACCGTCACATGGTGGTGCAACTCGGCGGGGTCGTGTGCGACAACTGCAGCCCGCCCGGCAGCCCGCGACTCGACGAAGACACCATCACCCTTCTGGCCGCACTGCTCACCGGCGACTGGGACGCGGCAGACGCCTCGGGCGACCAGCTCCGGTCGCGCGCGAGCGGTGTTGTCGCCGCGTATACGCAGTGGCACCTCGAGCGCGGTCTGAAATCCCTTGTCCACGTGTCACGAGAGCGAGCACAGTAACTTTGCCCAAGCCATTCACGCACAAGGATGCCGTTCCGTTCCGTCCCCTCGACTGGACGGGTATCTACCCACCACAGGTTCCGGCTGCGGCAGTCCCGAAGCACGTCGCGATCGTCATGGACGGCAACGGGCGCTGGGCCAACCGCAAGGGGCTGCCCCGGGTCGAGGGCCACCGGGCGGGGGAGGCGGCGCTGCTCGACGTCGTCGCCGGCGCCATCCAGATGGGCGTGAAGCACCTCTCCGTGTATGCCTTCTCTACCGAGAACTGGCGCAGGTCACCCGACGAGGTGCGGTTCCTCATGGGCTTCAACCGCGATGTGCTGCACCGCCGCCGTGACCAGCTCAATGAGTGGGGGGTTCGTGTTCGCTGGGCGGGGCGCAAGCCGCGGCTGTGGGCATCCGTGATCAACGAGCTTCAGTACGCCGAGAAGCTCACGCAGGACAACGACGTGCTGACGTTGACGATGTGCGTCAACTATGGCGGCAGGACCGAGATCACGGATGCCATGCGCCAGCTGGCAGAGCAGGTCGCTGCGGGCACGCTCAAGCCGTCCGGGATCACCGAGAAGTCGATCCAGCGCCAGCTGTACGTGCCGGACCTGCCGGACGTCGACCTGTTCGTGCGCAGCTCGGGGGAGCAGCGGACGAGCAACTTCATGCTGTGGCAGTCGGCGTATGCGGAGATGGTGTTCCTCGACACGCTCTGGCCGGACTTCACCCGCGAGGACCTGTGGGAAGCGGTTGGGCTGTACGTGGACCGCGACCGACGCTTCGGCGGGGCCGTCGACAAGCCCGGAACCTGACGGGCCTGCGCGCGCCGCTTCGGTGGTCGCAAATGCACGTTACGGGCCACGGTCGACGTGCATTCGTGACAGTTGAGTGGCAGAGGTGCGGGGTCCGCCGCTTCAGCTGTCCCAAACGCACGTTATGACCGACGGAAACCTGCATTCGTGACACTTGAGTCGCAGCAGGGCGGGGGCCCGCCCTTCAACTGTCGCAAATGCGGGTTATGACTTACGAGAACGTGCATTCGTGACAGTTGAGTGGTGCCGGAGCAGGGGTGACGTGCTTTTGGACGGTTGAGTGGTGCCGCGGCGGATGCCCGCTCTGGGCCGTCCGCGACTGCATCCGCCGGTCGGTCGCCTCTCCCGCCGCATGCGCCGCGGCTTCAGCTGTCGCAAATGCACGTTACGACCCGCGGAACCGTGCATTCATGACAGTTGAGTGGCAGAGGTGCGGGGTCGGCCGCTTCAACTGTCGCAAATGCAGCTTATGACCCACGAAAACGTGCACTCATGACAGTTGAGTGGCAGAAGGGCGGGGCCCCCAGCTTCAGCTGTCGCGATCGCGCGTTATGACCGAAGGAAACGTGCATTCGCGACAGTTGAGTGGCTGTGGAGGAGGGGTGACGTGCATTCGTGACGGATGACGGCGACGGCATCCGCCAATCGAGCCATACGGCGGCGGGAATACAACCGCGAGCACCCCGGTTGGCGTGAGTGTGAGTGAATCAATCAAGATCGACATCTGGTCAGACATCGCGTGCCCCTGGTGCTACATCGGCAAGCGCAAGTTCGAGACGGGAGCCGCCGCGTTCGCCGAACAGGCCGGCGCCAACGCACCTGCGGTGACCGTCGAATATCACAGCTTCGAACTCGCGCCGGATACCCCCGTCGATTTCGACGGCGATGAGGTTGAATTCCTCTCGACCCACAAGGGCATGCCTGCCGAGCAGGTTCGCGGCCTGCTCGACAACGTCAGTGGCATCGCCAAGGCGACGGGCCTCGACTACAACTACGACATCCTCAAGCACACCAACACGGTCAAGGCCCACCAGCTGCTGCACTACGCGAAGGCGCACGGCAAGCAGCTCGAGGCCAAGGAGCGCCTGCTCAAGGCATACTTCACCGAGGGCAGGCACGTCGGCCGGATCGAAGATCTCGCCGACCTCGCCGCCGAGATCGGGCTGGACCGCGACGATGTGGTTCGATCGCTCTCCGCCGACGAGTACCTCGGCGACGTGCGCGCCGACCAGGCCCAGGGCCACGAGTACGGCATCCAGGGGGTCCCGTTCTTCGTCATCGACGGCAAGTACGGCATCTCGGGAGCGCAGGAGGCTGCGGCCTTCGCCCAGATCCTCGACCAGGTCTGGATGGAACGACAGATGGAAAGTGAAGGAGCGACAGCATGAGTGAGAACAGCACACGTCCACGCCTGACCCTGCTTGGTGACACGGATGCCGTCAGCTGCGAGGGCGACGCCTGCGTGATTCCGTCCCTCGCCGAGGTCACCTCGGCTGTGGAGAAGGCGTTTCGCTCGGGTCTCTAACCACCGCGAGCGGTCGCGCCCGTCGGCTCACTCCGGATCGGTGATGTCTGCCACCACGGCGTCGAACGCCCGCGCGAGCGCGTCCGCGTCCACGAACGCGCTCAGCCCCGGCGCTCCGGCGCCGAGCGCGACGCGAGTGCCGACGACGGACTCGTCGAGATACACGGGCCACGGGGTCGTGCTGCCGAGCGGTGTAATCGTGCCGCGGGCGTATCCCGTCGCGTCGAATGCCGTGTCCGCCGATGGCAGCGACAGCTTGTTCACCCCAACAAGGGCGCGCAGCTTGGGCCACGAGATCTTCCGCCCGCCCGGCACCAGCGCGAACAGGAAATCACCGTCGTGGCGCTTCACGACGAGCGTCTTCACGATGCCACGAGGTTCGATGCCCAGGAGCGCCGCCGCCTCCTCAAGGCTCGATGCGTCGGGGCGCGGGACGATCTCAACCTCGAGGCCACGACCGGCGGCATCCGCCCTCACCCGATCCGATCCTGACGGCAACTGCTCGACGGTCATGTATTCGCCAGCTTTCTGGGAGAATTGAAGGACATGTCTGTTTCCCCAACGATAAGCCACACCCCGGCACTGTCGATCGGCTCTCTCGAGCTCGACGTGCCGGTCGTTCTCGCGCCCATGGCCGGGATCACCAACACCGCGTTCCGCCGGCTCTGCCGCGAGTTCGGCGCCGGGTTGTACGTCAGCGAGATGATCACCTCCCGCGCGCTCGTCGAGCGCAACAAGGAGACCATGCGGCTGATCAACCACCACGAGTCGGAGACGACGCGCAGCATCCAGCTTTACGGCGTCGACCCGAAGACCGTCTCAGAAGCCGTCACGATCCTCGTCGCCGAAGACCGCGCCGACCACATCGACCTCAACTTCGGCTGCCCGGTGCCCAAGGTCACCCGCAAGGGCGGCGGAAGCGCGCTGCCGTGGAAGCAGGACCTGTTCCGCGACATCGTCGAGGGCGCCGTGAAGGCGGCCGGCGACATCCCGCTCACGGTGAAGATGCGGAAGGGCATCGACGCCGACCACCTCACCTACCTCGAGGCGGGCAAGGCCGCCGAGGGCGCCGGAGTCGCAAGCATTGCCCTCCACGCGCGCACGGCGAGCGAGTTCTACTCCGGTCACGCCGACTGGTCTGCGATCACCAAGCTCAAGGAGACGGTGACGAGCGTCCCCGTCCTCGGCAACGGCGACATCTGGTCGGGCGAAGACGCCCTGCGGATGATGTCCGAGACCGGCTGTGATGGCGTCGTCGTCGGTCGCGGCTGCCTCGGCAGGCCCTGGCTCTTCGGTGACCTCGCCGCGGCGTTCACCGGCAGCGACCAGCGGTTTACCCCGAGCCTCGGTCAGGTGGCGTCCACTTTCCGTCGCCACGCCGAGCTGCTCGCCGAATTCTTTGAGAGCGAAGAACGCGGATGCCGTGACATCCGTAAGCACGTCGCCTGGTACTTCAAGGGGTACCCGGTTGGCGGGGACCTCCGTGCCCGCCTCGCCACTGTCGAGTCGCTCGAGCAACTCGACGAACTGCTCGCGACGCTCGACTGGACACTGCCATACCCGGGCGCCGACGCCGAGGGCCAGCGCGGTCGCGCCGGTTCACCGAAGCGCACGGTGCTGCCCGACGGCTGGCTCAACTCGCGGACGCTGGACAGCGTCGGACGCGGCACGCTGACCGAGACCGAGAGCGACACCAGTGGCGGATAGCGCGCCGACGCCGGGTCAGTACTCGGAACACGACACCGAACGGGCACTGCCCGAAGAGCACTCCTCGAGGCGCAGCGACTTCGCCCGCGACCGCGCGCGCCTGCTGCACTCGAGCGGACTCCGGCGCCTCGCCGCGAAGACCCAGGTGCTGAGCCCGGCGGCCGGACTCGACTTCGCCCGCAACCGGCTCACCCACTCGCTCGAGGTGGCCCAGGTCGGCCGCGAACTCGCCACCAGCCTCGGTCTCGAACCCGACGTCGTGGACACCGCCTGCCTCGCCCACGACCTCGGCCACCCTCCGTTCGGCCACAACGGTGAACGTGCGCTCAACATCTGGGCCGAAGACATCGGCGGCTTCGAGGGCAACGCCCAGACCCTGCGGATACTGACCAGGCTCGAACCGAAGGTCTTCGGACCCGACGGGCACTCCTACGGGCTGAACCTCACCCGGGCGAGCCTCGACGCGAGCTGCAAGTACCCGTGGCCCGCCGCCCAGGCGGTTATCGATCCGGGCGGACGCGCGAAGTACGGTTTCTTCGACGACGACAGCGACGCCTTCGTCTGGCTGCGCCAGGGTGCGCCGCCGCGCCAGCGCTGCATTGAGAGCGAAGTGATGGACCTCTCCGACGACATCGCCTACTCGGTGCACGACTTCGAAGACGCCATTGTGAACGAGTACATCGACCCGGCGTTTCTCAGCGCGAGGGCCGGACACGACTCGCTCATCGCCGCTGTGCAGGAGTGGGCAGGCGCCGACTTCACCCTCGACGACATGGCTCAGGCCTTCGATCGCCTGGCTGCCCACCCGCTCTGGGTGTCGAGCTGGGACGGGTCGCGGCGCGACCTCGGCAAACTCAAGAACTTCACGAGCCAGATGATCGGCCACTTCGCGCAGTCGGCGACCAAGGCAACCCGCGAGGCGTACCCGCAGGAGAGCGTCATCCGGTTCAGCGCGTCCGTCGTCGTTCCGCACGACGTGCAGGCCGAGATCGCCGTGCTCAAGGGCGTCGTCGCGGCGTTCGTGATGTCGAGCGATTCGCGCCAGCCGATCTACCGCAAGCAACGCAGCCTGCTCACCGACCTCGCCGACCAGCTCTATGCGGCTGGACCCGAATCGCTCGACCGCGGGTTCGCCGATGACTGGGCCGCGGCATCCGACGATGCTGCCCGCAAGCGGGTCATCGTCGACCAGGTGGCGAGCCTCACCGACCAGTCCGCCCTCGCCTGGCACGAACGACTCACCGTTGGCAGGCACTGAACCGTGCCTGTTGAGGAGCGTTTCGGCCATACCCGATCGGTAGGATAGACGGATGGCCGGCCGTATTCGTTCAAGCGACATCGAAGAGGTCAAGTCGCGCACGAACATCGCCGATATCGTCGGTGACCACGTCAGCCTCAAGTCAGCCGGCGTCGGCTCGCTCAAGGGACTCTGCCCGTTCCACGATGAGCGCAGCCCCAGCTTCCACGTGCGCCCGCAGCTCGGTTTCTACCACTGCTTCGGCTGTGGTGAGTCCGGCGACGCCATCTCGTTCCTGCAGAAGATGGACCACGTCAGCTTCGCGGATGCCGTCGAGCGGCTGGCACAGCGGGTCGGCTTCACCCTCACCTACGAAGACGGCGACGGCGCGCCGAGCGACTCCACGAACCGGGCACGGCTGCTGGCCGCAAACGCGGCGGCGGAGGCGTTCTTCCAGGAGCAGCTCACGACGCCAGGAGCAGATCCGGGCCGCCGGTTCCTCGGCGAACGCGGCTTCGACCACATCGCCGCAGCGCGGTTCGGCGTCGGTTTCGCGCCGAAGAGCTGGGACGCCCTGACCAAACACCTTCGTTCCAAGGGTTTCAGCGTCGAGGAGATCACGACGGCCGGGCTCGTCTCCCAGGGCGACCGCGGCGTGTACGACAGGTTCCGTGGTCGGCTGATCTGGCCCATTCGCGATGTCACCGGCCAGACCGTCGGCTTCGGTGCGCGCAAGCTGCTCGACGACGACAAGGGACCCAAGTACCTCAACACGCCTGAGACACCCGTTTACCACAAGGCCCAGGTGCTCTACGGGCTCGATCTCGCCAAGCGTGACGTGTCCCGCAGCCACCGCGTCGTGGTCGTCGAGGGATACACCGACGTCATGGCGTGCCACCTCGCGGGAATCACCACTGCCGTCGCGACCTGTGGCACCTCGTTCGGCGTCGACCACATCAAGACGCTCCGGCGCGTGATGGGCGACGACACAGCGAACGGCGAAGTGATCTTCACCTTCGACCCGGATGCCGCCGGCCAGAAGGCCGCAATGCGCGCGTTCGCCGAAGAGCGCCGCTTCTCTGCCCAGACCTATGTCGCTGTCGCACCCGACGGGCTCGACCCCTGCGACCTGCGGCTCAACCGCGGCGACGACGCGGTGCGGAGGCTCGTCGACAATAAAGAGCCGATGTTCGAGTTCGTGATTCGGCAGACCCTCGCGAGCTTCGACCTCGAAACCGTTGAGGGCAGGGTCGGTGCGCTGCGGGCGTCCGCCCCTGTCATCGCCGACATCCGCGACCCGTCACTTCGGCCCGGGTACACCCGTGTGCTGGCCCGGCACCTCGGCGTCGACCTGCCCGAGGTGCAGGCCGCCGTCTCCCGCGCGTCGCGCGGCGCCCTCGGCACGTCACAGGACAACGGATCGCGCCAGGCCGGAGCCGACGGAGTCGTCGCCGAACGCCCCGCGTCGATCCGCGATCTGCCCCGCGACCCGGCCACACGACTTGAGCGGGATGCGCTGATGGCGATCCTGCAGCATCCGGCCCTCGCGGGGCGCGAGCTCGTCCAGCGGGCCATGCTCACGACCTTTGTGAACCCGACGCTCGCGATCGTCCGGGATGCGATTGCGGCGAGCATGGACGCCTTCGGCACGGATGCCTGGTTCACCCGCGTGACCGAGATGGCGCCAACGCCGATGACGGGCATCGTGCAGCAGCTTGCCGTCGCACCGATTCCGGAGCGATCGGAGCGCGACCTGACCGCGTACGTTCGTGAAATCACCGTCGCCCTCATCGACCGGGAACTGCTCAGGCAGTCCCACGAACTGCTCGGACGACTGCAGCGCGTCGACCCGAAGGAGCGCGAAGGCTACCGCGCCCTCCAGGCGCAACTGATGGCCATCGAGGGCGAACGACGGAGCCTCCGCGAGGGCTAGCGGGTTCGCGATCCACACGCCTTAAGGCAGGATGTAACCATGAGTTCCCCGGCAAACACAGGCGATGCGGCAGTCATCGTCGACGATCTGACCGTCGACTATCCGGCGCACCGGGCAAGCGTGGCGCACCGCGCGGTCGACGGGGTCAGCCTGACTGTTGCCAATGATGAGGTCATCGGAATCATCGGCGAATCGGGGTCGGGCAAGTCGACACTCGCCCGGGTGCTCGCCGGTGACCTGACCGGTGCGCGCGGAACCGATCCGGCCCCGGTGATCTCCGGGGGAGAGGCACGCGTCCTCGGTCACGCGCTTCGCGGCATCCGTCGCAGGGAGCTGGCTCGGCTGACCTTCAACGTCGCGTACCTGCCCCAGGATGCCGCCGCGCGGCTTGCGCCGGAGCTGACCGTCGCCGAGCTCGTCGGAGCGCCGATCCTGGCTCGCGACCGACGGTACGACGCCAAGGCGGTGGGCCTCCGGGTCGCCACGATGCTCGACCAGGTGCAGTTGCCCCTCGCTGTGCTCGACAAGTACCCGTTCGAGCTCTCCAGCGGCCAGCGGCAGCGGGTTGCGATAGCGAGGTCGCTCGTGCTCGCCCCACGCGTGTTGATCGCCGACGAGCCGACCGCCGGCATTGACGTGACGGTACGCGGTTCGATCAGCGAACTCATTGAACGGCTCCGGGTTGAGGGAAGCTTTTCCGCGATCCTCGTCAGCCACGATCTCGCCCTGCTCAGGCACACCACACGGCGGGTCGTTGCGTTGCACGCGGGTCGAATCGTTGGTCTCGCGCCCATCGATGAGCTGTTGGGCGAAGGCGCGCACCCGTTCCTGGCGGGCTTCGCCGAGGCAACCGGGCAGCGCGACGGCGACAAGACTCGCCCGAGGTGACCGTCTCGATTTTGTGTTTCGCAAAGCTTTGGTAAAGTAGCTACGCAACGCAATGATCCTCGATAGCTCAATTGGCAGAGCAATCGGCTGTTAACCGGTAGGTTCTTGGTTCGAGTCCAAGTCGAGGAGCGAAAAGGCCACAAGGGCTCCACCCCTGTGGCCTTTTTTCTTGCCCGGATGCCGGATCGCGGATGCCGGATGCGGGATCCCGGATGGCGGTCGACCGGCTGTCGTATCGGTCGCGATCCTCGGGGCACAAAAAAGGCGCCGTCCGCCAAGTTCCTGCGAGCGGCGCCTTTGTCGAAAGTGCTGGTTCAGGCGTCGAGGTCGTCCACGCCGGGCATCCAGCTCACGCCGGGTACGCCCCAGCCCATCTTTTTCGTGATCTTCGCCACGATCTTGCGGTCGTGGCGGCCGAGGCGGTCGACGTACAGGTATCCGTCGAGATGGTCGTACTCGTGCTGGAGGATCCTCGCGTGCCAGCCGCTGACTCTCAACTCAACCGGGTTCTGCTCGAGGTCGACTCCGGTGAGGATCGCTTCCTCGCCGCGCCGGAGGGGGAATCTCTCGCCGGGGAACGACAGGCATCCCTCTGACTCTTCGTCCTCGTCGGGCTCTCCCGCAGGAGGGGGAGTGATCCACAACTCGGGATTGATCACGACACCGCGCCAGGGCCCGACCTCGTCGGTGTCGTAGCCGTACACGAACAGACGCAGGGGAACACCGACCTGCGGCGCCGCGAGTCCGACGCCGGGAGCGGCATCCATCGTCTCGAACATGTCCCTGACGAGCTGCCGAAGTGAGTCATCGAAAACCGTCACGGGTTCGGCGGGGGAGTGCAGGGCGGGGTCACCGGTGATACGGATGGGGAGAATGGCCATTCGTTGAGCCTAACCAAGAGCCGCCCGTTGTAGGCTCACAACGTGATGTTTGCGAACAACGACTTCAGCGACCTGACGAGCGAGTTTGTTCGCAACCCGAGCCAGCTCATCGGCATCCCGCTCGCCATCGTCGGCGCAGTCTTCATGTCGCTCGGTGCGCAGTTCCAGCACCGCGGTGTGACCAAGGTCGAATCGTCGAGCGGTGTCGATGCGACCACCGGACTCAACTTCAGCCAGCTGAAGCTTCTGCTCACCCGACCGTCATGGGTTCTCGGGACACTCATGCTCGGGTTCGCCATTGCGTTCCAGCTCAGCGCTCTTGCCTTTTCGCCGCTGATCCTCGTTCAGCCGCTCGGCGCCATCGCCCTCGTGATCACCGCGATTCTCAACGCGCGCATTTACAAGATGAGCCTCAACCGCCCGAGTGTGATTGCGATCTCCGCCTGTGTGGCCGGCGTCGCTCTGTTTGTGACGATCGCGGCGCTCGTCGGCGGTGAGAAGCCGGTGTCCAACGTCGATCTCATCACGATCCTCATCATGCTCGGTGTGGTGCTCATCCTCCTGACGCTCGGGTTCCTGTTCTTCCGCAAGCGCGCCAAGGCGCTGTTCTACATCCTCGCCGCGGGAATCATCTACGGTTTCGTCGCGACGCTCGCGAAAGTCGTCATCAACCGCATAGTTCACGAGAACTTCGACTGGCTGACCGTCCTGTGTGTCGTCGGCCTTCTCGTTGCCGCTGGCCTCGGCGCGTACTTCGTGCAGACCGCGTACTCTTCTGGGCCGCCTGACCTCGTCATCGCCGGGCTCACCGTCGTCGACCCAATGGTCGCCGTCGCGATCGGCATCGTCGTCCTCGACGAGGCAAGCGGCGCGCCGCTCTGGGCCGTTATCGGGTTTGCCGTCGCCGGTGCAATCGCGGTCTGGGGAGTGTTCCAGCTGGCCAGGCACCACCCGCAGGTGCAGGCGTAGATTTCAGTCACCGGATGCCTCATCGGCGCGGACCTCGTCGGCGCGGACCGCATCAGCGCGGTCGCGAAGCCACGCACGGGTGGGTTGGTCCGTCGTGAGTGAGATCGCCCTCTCGTAGGCGGCGATCGCTTCCGAACCCCGACCGGCCTGGGCGAGAAGGTGGGCCCGAACGGCCCACGCGGGCTGGAACCGCGAAACGCCAGCCTCCGCGATCGCGTCGAGAGCGTCGAGGCCCGCCGTCGGTCCGTCATCCTGGCCGATGACCGCGGCGAGTGCGACCCGGGCTCCGAGCGTTGGCGCGACGGTCACGAGGGCTTCGGAGAGGGTGCGAAGTGCGCGCAGGTCGGTCGTGCCCGTGCTGGCCCTCGCGCAGTGCACCGACTGGATCGCCGCTTCAATCTGGAAGCGCCCGGGTGCGCCGAGCCTGTGCGCCCGCGACAGGTATGCCTCACCACGGGCGATTGCGGCGGCATCCCACACCGCGGTGTCCTGCTCGTCAAGCGGCACCAGGGTCCCGTCCGGGAGGGTCCGCGCTCCCGTGCGCGAGATGCTCAACCAGAGCAGGGCTGCGAGGCCGAGCGCCTCCGGTTCGTCCGGGAGGAGCTCGGCGAGGATCTCCGCGAGATTCACCGCTTCAGTCGAGAGCGAACCCCTGATGGTGGTTCCCGAGACGACTTGCCAGTCGATCGCGTAGGCGCCGTAGATGGCCTCGAGCACCGCGGGGAGCCGTCCGGCCATCTCCGAGCGGTCGGGTACACGAAACGGGATCCCGGCATCCCGGATGCGACGTTTGGCACGAACGAGGCGCTGAGCCATTGTGTGGCGCGGGGTGGCGTATGCGCCCGCAACACGCTCGGCGTCGAGGCCGAGAACCGTCTGAAGCATGAGCGGTGTGCGGATGGCGGGGTCGATGGCCGGATGCGCACAGGTAAAGAGGAGCGCCAGTCGTTTGTCCGGGATCGCGTCGAGGTCAACGTCGTCCGAACTGTCCTCGGCAGTGTCGGCGCTCTCAAGCGGGACAGACCTCCGCTGGGCGGCTGAGTGAAAGTGGTCCCGCAGCCTGTTGCGTGCGACCTGGAAGATCCAGCCCTCGGGGTTCCTCGGCACCCCGGTATCCGGCCAGTTGAGTAGCGCCCTCTCCAGTGCGTCGGCGAGCGCGTCTTCCGCGGCGAAGATGTCCCCGCTTCGTGCCGCGAGGAGCGCGAGCAGTCGCCCGTGGGAATCCCGGGCGACCTGCTCGGCCACCTCTGCGACCGTCAGGCCGCGTTCTGCCACTGCCCCTCCGCGAAGTACAGGGCGGTGGGTCGGACCTCGATCACACCGTACTGGGCGGCCGGGCACTTTTCGGCCCAGGCGATGGCGGCATCCAGATCGGCGACATCGATGACGAAAACGCCGTTGAGCTTTTCGCGCGTATCCGCAAACGGTCCGTCCTGCACCTGCAGCTCGCCGTTGCGGAGGGTGACAGTCGTGGAGGACGCGACCGGCTGGAGGATATCGACGCCGATGAGTGCGCCGGCATCCGAGAGGGACTTTGCGTAGGCGTCGAATGCGGCCATTGCCGGTTCCATGTCCGCCTCGGTGATGCCGACGTCGGCCGGCTCAGGGTTGTGCAGGAGAAGTGCGTATCGCATGGTCTTACCTTTCTGCTGGGTGGTCAGGCTAACGCCGCAGCTGGCGTGCCGCTACAGAGATGACGATCCAGCGGGGCGCCAATCGACAGGAACACCCTCCCGGTGTCGGCGGCATGCCCAGCGGCACGCCAGCCATGTCCGGCAACACGCGCTGGGTGCCCGATAGTATGAGAGCGATTGATCCCCGGCGGCCCCCGCCAGAGGATGTGGTCGGGGTGATCATCTCCGGCCGATGACGGAGGAATCCCCACAGTGCCAGAATCAGTTCACTCGACAAACGCCGGGTCAACCGACCAGCCCCACGACGATAGCCGTCCGCTCCGAATCATCATCGGGGCGGACACCTTTGCTCCCGACGTCAATGGCGCTGCCCGGTTCTCTGAGCGCCTCGCCGCCGGCATGGTTGCGCGCGGACACGAGGTCCACGTGGTTGCTCCAGCCGCGTCCAGGAAGCACGGCACGTGGACGGAGACCCACGAGGGTCAGCAGATGGTCGTCCACCGGGTCAAGAGCTGGCGTTGGTATCCGCACGACTGGCTGCGGTTCGCTCTCCCGTGGCGTCTGAACAAAGACGCCGCACAGATCATCGACGCCGTTAAGCCCGATGTCATTCACTCTCAGTCATACGCCCTCGTCGGGCGCGGGTTGTCGAACCAGGGCGCCAAGCGTGGCATCCGGATCATCGCCACCAACCACCTGATGCCCGAGAACGCTCTCGAGTTCACGTTGTTGCCTCATCGCTTCCGTGAGTCGCTCGTGCGCTGGGCCTGGAAGCTGGCCCGCGGCAACCTCCTCCTGGCTGAAGAGGTCACGACGCCAACGCGCCGGGCGGCGGACTTCCTGGAGAAGTACACCGGCCTGACCGGGGTTCACGCGATCTCCTGTGGAATCGACGCGCAGATGTACACGCCGAGTTTCGAGCCACGGACCGAGAACCGCATTGTGTTCGTCGGCCGGGTCACCGGCGAGAAGCAGATCGACGTTCTGATCAAAGCCTTCGCGACTCTCGACCCCGCACTCGATGCGAAACTCGAGATCGTCGGCGGGGGAGACCAGAAGCGCAACCTCGAGACGCTGACAACATCGCTGGGGCTCGATGACCGGGTCATCTTCACCGGTTATGTGAGTGACGAGGAACTGCGTGAAACCTACACCCGCGCAACGTTGCTCGCGATGCCGTCGATTGCGGAACTGCAGAGCATCGTGACGATGGAGGCCATGGCATCCGCGCTTCCGGTTGTCGCGGCGAATGCGATGGCGCTGCCGCACCTCGTGCACAACGATGTCAATGGCTACCTGTTCGAACCGGGTAACGTTTCGGAGCTCGCGGCGCGGTTGACGGATGTCCTCACCGCGTCACCCGAGAAGATGACGTCGATGAAGCGCGAATCGTTGCGCATGATCAAGGCGCACGACATCCAGCGCACGCTCTCGACGTTCGAGAGCATGTATCGTGGACAGTCGGTGACCGACCCGGTCACCGAGGCGATTCCCATCCAGGTGTCAGACAACTAGACACCATCAGGGGCGGTAGCTCAGCTGGTTAGAGCAGCGGACTCATAATCCGTCGGTCACGGGTTCAAGTCCCGTCCGCCCTACTATCACGCGCTGATCGGCGCCACCTCGCTGATCGTTGTCCTCGGGGCGCACCCGCGACGCAACCTCCGGTCCAGGCTCTCGGCGAGGTCGAAACGATCCCTGCCGGAATCTGTCGTCGCGAACACGACCGGATTCTAACTCCGACCGACGCGACAGAGGGGGTCCTGTTGGTGCTCGGGCTCGGCAGGGTCTGGTTGCCGGAACGGCACGCGAGTAACGTCGGCGGCGGCGATGGCAGCACTGATCGATCGATCGATCGGACAACGTGGCCGGCCGGAGTGATGCATTGGCGGGCCGTCCAGTGAAGGAGAACGTGTTGGCTGTTCCTGACCCAATCGGCCGTCCGCGTGCGGCGATTAGTTCCCATGACGCTCGGACGAGGTTCTACCTGAGCTCGGTGGTGACCGAGGCTGGCACAGCGTGAGAACCCTCTCTTGCCGCCGATGTGTTCGGTCCAGCCGGGTAGATTTTGCTAGGACGGTAACCCCAGCTGTGCCACAGTATCTCGCATGACTACCGCCCGGCCCCAGTCGTCAGGTCCACTGAACCACCGTCTGCGCCGCATGACGGCGCGCGACCCCGACCAGGTGCACCGCGGGGCCACTCCGCTTGAGCTTCTGTTCGACCTCACCTTTGTTGTGGCATTCGGCCAGGCCGCCGACCAGTTGGCACACTACCTCGCAGAGGGCCATGTGTTGTCCGCGCTCACCGGCTTCGTGTTGTCGATGCTCGCCGTGTGCTGGGCGTGGATCGGGTTCAGTTGGATGGCGTCGGGCTACGATACCGACGACTGGTTTTTCAGGATCATGACCATGGTGCAGATGGTCGGCGTGCTCGTACTCGCGCTGGGTATTCCGGCCTTCTTCGTCTCCATCGATGAGGGCGAGCCGTTGGAGAGCGGCATCATGGTGGCCGGTTACGTGGTCATGCGCATTGCCGTGGTCGCCCAGTGGGTGCGCGCGGCATGGCAGGACGCCGCCCACCGCGCCGCGAATATCGCGAACGCCGCAGTGGTCCTCGTCTCGTCACTGGCGTGGGTAATGTTCTACCTCCTGCGCACCATGCCTTCGTCCATTGTCGTCCTGGTGCTGGTCGTCGCGGTAGTGACAGACTTCGGCGGCCCCTTTGCCGTCGACAGGAGATTCGGCGGCAAAGGCTGGCACGCGGCTCATATCGCGGAGCGCCACGGGCTGCTCGTGATCATCGCTCTTGGCGAGGCGATTTTCGGTACGATCGCTTCGGTATCGGCCATCGTGCAGCACGACGAGTGGACGTCGGAGGCCGTGCTCATCGTGGTCGCTGGCACTGGCTTGACCTTCGGACTCTGGTGGTCATACTTCACCCTTCCCTCAGCGCAGGTGCTCGCCGTACGGCGCTCCCGCGCGGCGCTGTGGGGTTACGCACACATCCTGGTCTTCACGTCAATCGCCGCGGTCGGTGCAGGGCTGCATGTTGCCGCGTATGTCATCGAGGGACACGCGCGGATCAGCGCCGTTGGCGCAGTAGCGTCGGTGGCGGTGCCCGTGCTGGTGTTTCTCCTGGTCATCTTCGCACTCAACGCCTTTTTAGTGCGAGCTCTCGACCCGTTCCACCTTGTGCTTCTCGCGGGAATGGTCATAACTCTCGCGTTATCACTCATCGTTGTTTGGGCCGGGGCAAGCATAGGGACGGGCCTGATGATCGTCATGGTCGCACCGCTTGTCGGCGTCGTCGGATACGAGACCGTGGGGTCAAAGCACGAGGAGCAGGTGTTGGCGCGTCTTGATTGACTAGAGGGAGGCCATCAAGGCGCACGACATCCAGCGCACGCTGTCGACGTTCGAGAGCATGTATCGTGGACAGTCGGTGACCGACCCGGTCACCGAGGCGATTCCCATCCAGGTGTCAGACAACTAGACACCATCAGGGGCGGTAGCTCAGCTGGTTAGAGCAGCGGACTCATAATCCGTCGGTCACGGGTTCAAGTCCGTCCGCTCTACTGAGTTCCGGTTAATCGGAACTGGCCCACGGGTAGACCGCGCAACACGTCTTCGTCGCCACTCCACTCGCGCCGAGCGGAGAGACAGCCGAACGCAGGTGGCGTGGGGCTACTTCATGCTGAGCGACGAGGGCGTCTCGTGGGGCGCACCGTGCTCGCGCTCTGCCTCGGAATGGCGTCTATCGATCGCAGCTAGGGTAATTAGCGCCGTTACATACATCGAATGAGTTGTCGTCGCGTTGACGTAGCCCTCTGACTGCGCTGCTGGTCTCGACGTCATTCCCTCCGTTCGCACCCATGCAAGTCAGGATTCGTTTGGGGCGCGGGCATGGATGGATTTCTAACACCGGGCAGGTCGCTCGCAATCCATGGTCAACCCGCGGCGCGATGAGCTTGCAGCGCCCTTTGGGCAAGCCTTCGGCGTTCCGCGAATACGGCCTGCACAGCGGGATGCGTTCGAGCAAGACGCGACTTGCGGTCGGGTGCGATGATGCTGCCGGGCCTCTCGAAGCTATAGACGACCTCATCGCACGCCTCGTCAAGTGAGACATTGATTGTTCGAAGTATTGCGTCGACCCCGGCATACGACCCTCGTAGTTCCGCCACGAGGTAGTTGACCTGCGCATCCATGTCGAACAGGATTGCACCGCCGAGCACGATCCCCTGATAACTGTGCTGAAACAAGCCCGCCCGTCGGTCGCGAGAGGTCCACTGGGCCAAGCCCACCCCTGGTAGGGCCGGCCCCCGACGCTGTGGTTCCCGGAGCATGACATCCTCGGGCGTGAAGTCGACGACAGTGCCGGAGACGTCCCGTGTCCGCAGCGGGGTTTCGGGTCGACTGCCTTCCAGTCGGCTCGGAATGATCCCCGACTCGGCCCATAGGTTTCCCACGAGCCCTGCCGCACCGTTGACGGGATATCCGTAACGTGTGACCAGCAGCCCCAGCACATAGCGTGCGCGCTGCTCGACCGGCAGCTGGCTCCAGTCCTGGCCCTGACTTGGGGTTGGCGAAGACGCGCCTGGAGGGGCCGCGGGCGGGTACGCACGAGGAGGCAACGGGGTGTTGCCGCGGCCGATTGCGGCGGCGAGGGCCATCTTCGTGTGTTGCCCAACGACGCCATCCGGGATGAGGAGGTTGCTGGCCTGGAAAGACTTGACGGCGTGTTCTGTGCGAGAGCCGAAGTCGCCATCAGCGGCGAGCGGGTGGCCGAGACTTGTGAGGACGCGCTGAAGTGCCGCCACGGCGGGCCCCCTGCTGCCCCGGCGCAGAGGCGGTCCCATCGCGAGCGTAGCCACGCCGATGAGTCGTGACGGCAGTTCCGTGGTACCCGTTTCAGCGGCGAGTAGTTGCTCCAGCATTTCGGAACCGTCAGTGACTTCGTTGGTGCGATTCCAGGGGGTGAAATGTTCCCGATCCTCCTCGGCTGGGCTGAGAGTCTCCCACTCCTCTTCGCCGATAGCTGCAACTTTGTCCAGCCCACCCGACTCCTCGAGGGACTCGTCGCTGCGAGCCCACCCGTCCGCCGGGCGCCATTCTCCGAACATCGATTGCTCACCGAATGGGATCCCGGCACGAGTCTCATCCGTGCCCCCCGTGATACTGCTGGAGGGGAGCGCGCTCACCCGTTCGTCTGACCAAGGTACAGTCCCGTCGCCTCCTTGTTCCCGCAGTGACGGCGCGATGTCGAGGTGGAAGTGGAGGACCAACGGCCCGTGCCAGTTGAGGTTCGTGCCGTCTGGTCGCGTTTGCCCGACGAACACAACGTGTCGCAGACCGGTTCGTCGGTTCACCGCCGCTGCCACCGCGTAATCGTTATACAGCACCCGCCAAGTTGCCCCGACCGAGGCCGCAGCCGCATCCAAGGCGAGCAGCATGGCGACGGCACGGTCTCTCGCGTAGAAGCCACGGTCATCGAGCGGACCTCCAATGGTCAGATCGAGGGAGAAGCCGCGGTTCTTGAATTTCCCGCCACCGTGGCCGGGATAGTTGCTGGCGCTGGTGGCCGGGGAACGTGACCACAGCTCACGCATGAGGCGGTTTGCCAACGGCTGCACCGGAGGAACGTTCCGCCCGGCGCGCTCGAGCGGCTCGAGACGATCGATACTGGCTGGCGGCAGGAATGACTCTATGGAGAGATAGCGACCTCCCGCGCCCAGAGTCTCGAAGTCCACTTCCTCGCGACGGCCGACCATCCAGCCCCGGGCGCTGACAGCGAGCCGCGCCGTACTTCCCTGGCTCCTGGCGCGGCCTGCAGAAGCGTGGATGGTTGCGGCGAAATCCTGCTCAAGCGCTCCGACGGCGGTCAATGCGAGGGCGCGCTTTGAGGGCTCCGATCCGGTCCGCTGACGAATCCGATCGGCGGTACAGCCTGCGAGGCGTTCGGCGAACTCTCGAATCGCGGCGATTCCGCCGAAATCAGAGGGGTCACGCGAGAGACGAGATTCTGCTGCGTCGTCGAGCACGGGAACCTGAACGCAGGCGGTCGGCACCGGGATGTCGATGGCGCGAGAAGGCGCGGATGGTGTCGGAGGCGCCGGCGGAGGGATGGATGGTGTCGGAGGCGCTGGCGGATGGACGGCCACGCGGTCGAACTGGGCCCACGTCTTCGGTCCGAGCTTTCCATCGTGGTCGCGGAGGACGCCGGGGAACACCCGTTGCTGGAATGACAGGATCGCACGTTCCGTCGCCTGGCCGAAGATGCAGTCCGCAACAAGCGGGGCGTCCGAAATGCCCACTCGACCGGCGGCAATTTCCGCAACGTGGAACGCGTTGATCCGGCGTTGCGCATCCCGCACGGCAGGGTGCATCGTGCCCCGTATTAATAAAGCAGGGCGCATTGACGCTGTGACGACGACGTCAGCGCATGGCCCTGGCGCCGACTCCGGCTCGGCGGATGAGGCGTTGGAGACGGTTGTCGTATGGAACATGATGGACTTCTTTCGTCACTGTGTCCCTCGGGCCAGGTGTGCGTTGACGGTTTCCCGGTACGCCGCGCCGTTGGCCCGCAGGTGGGCGGTGATGGTGTCGCCATTGCAGGCGGCAATGTATGCCCGGAGAGCGGGGTGTCGAGCGAGAAGCACCTCGGCGGCGGCCTCGAACCGGTTCGCTCGAATCTCGGATGGGATGCGATCGTGTTCGAAGCCCGCAGTGACCGCTGTCGCGGCGTATGCCAACAGGAATGTCTCGACGCCCGCTGCCGCATAGTCGAGCACGTGGACCGATTCGTGGGTCAGCCAGGTGAGGTCCCGTGGTGTCGACGTGTCGATCGGTTCCGGAAACCAGACGGTGTTACCGATGGTGATGGCGTTGCGGCCGTGCAGCGCGATCCGTACGACGTCCTGCAATACCGGCGCCACTTGCATGCCGGGATGAAAGACCGGCCCGATGACGAGGGCCATTGCGGCGAACTGGTCAACGGATCGGTCGTTGACCAGTGCCAGGAACTGACGCTCCCACGCACGCAGGGGAGTTATCGAATTGGTCGCGCGTTGACAGTCCTGCATCGTCGGCGTGCGCGGGGTCGAGGGCCTGAGCGGCGGGGCAGCTGACAACGCTTTGAGCGCCGCCCAGGTTTCTGCACCTACGACGCCGTCTCGACCAAGATCCGAACAAGCCTGGAACGCCTTGACGGCCAGCTCCGTGTGCTGGCCGAAGGTACAGTCCACGATGAGCGGTGACTGGCCGGCAGCAGCGAGTGCATCGGTGGTCCGGGCCAGGACCCCACGAACCTCATCGTTCGTGACGGGACAGGCGAGGGTGCCCTGACGGTACCGGGCGAGGAACACGTTGAGGCACTGCTGCGCGTATCCGACCGAGGGCCGGCGGACGTTCCTCCGCAGCACCGGATGCGGTGATCGGCCGCCGGGTGCCGGCTCAACTGCGGGAACGCAGCCGGTCGATGCCTCGGATATCTCCCCGGCGTCACCGAACCGGGTGCGGCAGTTGTCGCGCACGATGAGAGTGTTCGCAGGAACCACGCCGCGGTCGTCGGCCACGCGGCGTGCGAAGTGCGTCTCACCCGGGTGCAACACCGGGTCGAAGACGCGCACGTAGTGGCCTGGGAGGCGCGAGTCCGTCACCATACCGGCCGTCGGCAGTTCCTCGAGCAGGCGAATCTCCGGAGAGACAACGACGGCCACGTTGACGTGCGGGCTTCCTCGGCCGCGCGTAACCAACATGTCGCCAGAATCGAGAGTGACCGCCAGGGGCTCGGCCGGCGCAGCCAGCACCTCCAAGTCCCCATCGCGCTCCGCCGGGAACTCCAGTGGAGGAGTCCCGAGCCGATCAAATAACCCGCGGGGATCGGTGAGCGCTGGAGGAAGCTCAGCTGATGGGGTGGCGGAAGAAAATTCGGCGGCTCCGCCCGGCCGCGCGGACCGTTTCGATGCTCGCAGCACGGCGGCGGCAGAGGCGACGTGATAGGCGGTGCGCAATCCCGCATCGAGCGCGCCCTCCATATAGCCGAAGAAACCCGGGGAAGCCTGCTCCCCTGCGAAGAAAAGTCGGCCGCCGAACGGGCGGCTGAGTCGCTTCATGATCGTTGTCACTTCACCGGGGAGGGGGATGGCGTATCCCGTGCGGGTCCACTGGTCGGCGGGCCAGTCGACGAGGACCTCAGCGGTTACATTCCGTGAGTATCCGGGGAAGCGCTGGTTGAGTCGCCGGGCGTACTCCCTACCCGGCAGCACATAGGACCCGCCGCTGTAGACGGACAGTCCGACCCCAGCGACTGGTCGCGCCCCGGCAACGGCCGCCCGCCTGTCGGTGCTCTCCCACACGCTTCCGATTTCGTCGGTGAGCAGTGAGGGGGCAAGGCCATTCTGTTCCCAATAGGCGGACGGAGAGGTTGTGAGGTACTTCACCGCCGGGCCGCTGCTGACGGTGTAGTCCTTCCTTGCAAAAGGCGGGTCGGAGTCGACCGTGGGCCAGGTGGCGGGGGAGTTGGTGAGGATCGCGAACGTGAAGGCGCGTCGAGAGGAGTTTCCTGCCCGTTCCCAGGTCACCTCGACCCCTTTGGAGTTCAGTGAAAGGCGGGTGACAGCGGACGTCAGTCGGATATCAGGGACTAAGGCCGCGAGGTTGTTCGCCAGTTGCTGGTTTCCGCCGGCACAGCGAAAGTCTTCCGTGTGTTCCCAGTAACCCTGCATGTTGCTGCCGAGACGGTGCGAACTGATCGCTGAGAGTAGGCCAAGGTAGCTTTGCTGGTCGGTTGGCGCGCACTGGTCGTTGCCGAGTACGAATTCGAGGTAATCGCGCGCGAGGCTGTTTGCGTCCGGCAACAGATCGCGTTGGCGGAGCCGTTCGGCGACCGAGAGGCGGTCCCATTCGGCGGCGTGCGGAGAGATCCAGGGCCTGAGTCGGTCGACCGTCGCGGCCTCGCGTCCGAGCAGCCGCTTCGCCGGAGCGAGTTCCTTCTCGATCGCCTTGCGCTCGGCGTCGGTGAGGTCGGAACCGCCGAGCCGCCACCGGGTACGCAGGCCACGCCGTGTGTAGTCCTGCTCCGTCGGCACTCTGGTCATTTTCAGCCCTTGCGAACGCGCGAGGCGGAGCCATAGAGGGTGATTGCTGCCGATGAGTTCGGCTCCCGCCTCGATGGTCTTACCGGGTATGAGATCGCGCCGGCTCCAGACCCGGCCGCCGAGCCTGTCGTTCGCCTCGAAAAGTGTGACCGTGAAGCCACCCTGTGCGAGCCGGCTCGCAGCCATCAGACCGGAAAGTCCTCCGCCGACGACCGCGACGCTTACGTCTTTCGGTGAATCGGCATCCTGGTTCCCTTGAGTAACGCCGTTGCATCCGCAATCCGGTTCGGCTTCGTCAGGCTGATCGCCGGCGTGACCTGCACCGATGCTCTCGTGAGGAGGCGGTGGAAACCAAAGGGGTGAGGGCTCGTAGGCCCCGGTGGTCTCGTATCTATCGACGGCCGGTACCACGAGGTTTTCGGCCTGCGGCTGGCCGGCTTGCGCGTCCGGCACGGTCTGCCCCTGCTGATTGCCCGCCATTTCCAGATCGGAATCGCGCGTGCGCTGTTGCGCGGCCAACTCCTCATTTCCGATGACCCCGTCGTCGTGCGGCCTCTCTTCTGATCCGATGCCGCGTTGCGGGGGCGGCGCGGGGGTGACGAGTTCGAGGGCGTTACGCACGTTGAGCTTCCCGGCGCCCACACGACGGGGGTCCGAGTCTTCCGCGGCCGGGTCGCAACTGGCGAGAAGAATGCGACGGGTGTCCTCAATGCCGAGATGCCCTCCCCGCTCGAAGAGGAGAGCGACCGCTCCTGCCACGGCGGGGGCGGCCATGCTCGTGCCCGACATTCGCACGTAGGGCGACGTGAGTATTCCCGAGTGCGGGTGGGACCGAGCGCCGAGTTCCATAACACCCGGGGCAAGAATGTCGGGTTTTTGGCGACCGTCCCGCGTGGGACCGGAACTGCTGAACGGCGCGACAGGCGAGTCGGCGCGGTGCGCGTTGTATGCGCCGACGACGATCGTGCGAAAGCCATTCGCAATCGTTCCCGTCGTGGTCCTGGGGTCCGCCTCCCGCGAGGCGAGTCGTGACTGGCACGCGCGGCATCCACTGTCTCGTTCGATCCAGGCATGAACTCGCCCATCGACGACGTCGTCGGCGATGAGCGTGATCTGCCATGGCGATGAGTCGGGCGTCGGTTCGAGCATGATGCTGCACTGGTTGTCTCCGTTGTTGGGGTCGTGGGCGCGGTGATAGACGCGAGCTATCTCGGACCCGTTATGACGCAACGCGGCCGAAGATCCAAGTCCCACACGCTTCTCTAACCCGAGCGTTGGGGAGGCCAGTACCACGATCAGACGGTCCCGACCGGAGTACCAGATATCGACCTCGTTAGGTGTCGCATCCGCGGGATCGACTTCGATCGTGAACTGTTCCGTCTCTCCAGGCGTGAGCTGCCAGGATCCGTGTGTTCGGCGTTCGTAATAGTTGCCGCTCGACTGCACGATGGCGCGCCCGGGCATGCTTGACACGAAATGGTCCATAGAGCGTTCCACGAGGCTCTGGCCGGTGTGGGCGCCGGCATGCCTGCCCAAGCTGAGGTTCACGACGACGCAGCGGCCGGCGGCCACATTGTTGATGTAGTCAATTGCCTCAAGGAGTTCGGTGCTCCGACCAAGCGGCACGACATCGTGCCCCTCCCGCGTGCCGAGGTTAACGAAGACGATGTCGGCGTCGGGTGCCATACCCAACGATCCGCCCCCTCGCCCGTTGCCCGCCGCGATGCTCAGGGTGTGGGTACCGTGTGCACCAAGGCCCGTGTCGAACGACGCCGGGTGGTACCCGAGCGCGTCGTAAGGATCTGCAGACAGCAACGCCGCGTCGATCTCCTCCCGTCCGATAATGCGCCCGTAGCCGTACGGTTCCGCACTCGCTGACGGTCCCGACCGGTGGTCCCAGAGCGCGAGCAGTCGCGTCGAGCCGTCCGACCGGCGCAAGTCGGGGTGGACGAAATCGCACCCCCAGTCGACGAAACCCAAAACTACTCCGCGTCCGGTCTCTGAGACGCCGCTCGGGCGTCGAGCGTCATTCGTCGCGTCAGATTCGTTCTCGGCGCTGGGAGGCTCCACGTCGGGGCTATAGATGTGAGACGCCTTAACGCTGACGGTCGCATCGTCCGCCCAGATTTCTTCGAGTGAGCCCCGGAGAACGCGGGCCGTAACGACGTCACCGAAGCGCGCGACCACACGCGCGCCCGGAGGTGGAACAGCTGGATCCCGGAGACGAAGAATCACGGATACTTCGTCCCCGGGATCGCCGACGCCGTGGATGAGTTCCTGCAGTGCCGGATCCATTGCGGTGGCCTGTGCTGTGACGTCGCCCGGTCAACCGGCGGACTTCGAGGCGGAACCGCTCGCTTTGGAGGCAGTCCCGGTCGCCGAATTGAGGGCGTCGAGAATCTCAGTCTTGCGGCTCTCTGCCTTGACATCGGTTTCGAGCAGTGCCACGGCGTCGCTGAGGTGAGCGAATTGCGCGGTCCAGTCGGCCGATTGCGGAGGTTTCCTGACCACGAAGACTGTCACGGCAGAAGCGCGCGGGCGGGGCTCGTCGCCTTCGGGCCGCTGGGTCGTGACTTTACCTTCCGCCGCGCCGCTTTCCTCAACGTACCGCAGAGTCACGCGGAAGCCGCGGTTCTCCAGTTCTTTGAGTGCGTCGGCCTGATCGAAGCCCTTGACATCGGGAACCATGACGAGGTTCGTTGAACTGCCGACCGGCAGAGGGCCAAGGGCTCCGAAGGACAGACCCTGAAGAGTCATGATGTTCTCCTCCTACTTTCGCCCGAGTGTCAACAGAAGCAACAGGGTCGTTGAGTCTCCGAGTGGGCCTTTCGACGAGTCGCCGCCGCCCGAGCCGCCGCCCATGAGGAGCAGGAAAGGCAGTAGGGAGGCGAACTGGTTCTGGCTTTGCGTGACAACGGTAACCTCCTTGCCATCGGCGTCGACGGCTTTCACTGTCTCCGTAGTCAGCATGGGAAGCAGCACCGACATGAGCTTCGTCTGCTGCAACTCCGAGCGCAACGACTCGGACCCCTTTTGCCGCACGCTGAACTCTTTGCGCAGCGCGGCGGCTGTCTTTTCTACGTCGGACGTCACAGCGTTCGTGCGAACCTCAAGCGCCTTGACCGCGTTGCTCAGCGTTTCGATTTTGGCGTCGAGATTACGGGCCGCGGCCTGTACTTGTGACTGGCTGGCAGCCGTCGGGGCTTGCCGAGGCTGGAAGCTGCTTCGCCCCGTCGGTGTCCGCACGGGAGTGCGAGGTCGTGCTCGTTCGTCGAACTCTCCCATGTCGTCCAACAGGGCCTCGAGCTCGTCCGTGTACCCGTTCATGGGGTACTCCTTCCTGGTGTTTCTTTCTCTAGTGGTTCCGGATCAGGTTCGCGGGGGATCCGCGAACGGGTGAAGGCGTGGGCCCGCACGGCCGGCATGACGATAAGGCCGAAAGCGGAAGGCTCCGGCGGCAGCGAGCCGGGTCGCCCGCGCCCGTGACAGAGCGGGCACGTGACATCCGTCCCCAGGCAACTCGGACAGGCCCCGAGCGCACGCGCAACGAGATCGAACGTGTCATGCATGCGAGTGAGGTCTGCCGCGAGCGCCTCGACCTGGCCGCTCAGCCTGTCGACGCGGTCATCCGATGCGGGCGCCTCGGACTCAAACTCGTGTTCGCGCAAGTCGGCTTCGAGTTGCTGCTCACGTTGACTCAACACCTGGGCGATGGCTGCGAGTTGCGGATCGTCGCCGACCAGATTGGCTAGCGTGTCGCCGACCGGGGCGGTTCCCGTCAGGTGCTGCTGCAGAAGTGTCGCCATCTCGGGAGACATCACGCTGCCCCGATCAGTTCGGCGATGTCGACGTGAATGTCGTCGGACTCAGCATCGGCCCACAGGTCAAGGTCCTCGCTGGACTCCTCCGACTCCCACACCTCATCGCTGTCGCTCTCGATCACGTCGTCGTTTGCGGCGTCATCCCATTCGCCTGCAAGGAGTTGCAGAACTCGTGCCGCGCGCAGTTCGGAAGATGTCGGGTCAACGACCACCTGGCCGTTCGCGTCAACGAGGTACGCCGGTACCGACTCGGTGTCCATCCAAACCTCAGCCTCCTGCTCCGCCTCTCTGGCGAGGGCTCCCAGCAAGCCAGCGATGGCGTTGGCCGGTACTGGAGTGCCGCCCCGGCCGACGGTGATGTTCGGGTTACCCCCTGCGAACAGGCCGCTGAGAGCCTGGGCGAGTTCCGGGCGTCCGAGCAGGCTACGTAAAGCTGACGTGGCAGAACCCACTCGCGCGCTTCCGGCGCGGCCACCGCCTCCAAGGCTGCCAAGGACACCCGCTGCTCCTTGTGCCATACCGCCGCGGCCGGACAGCGCCCCCGCGGCATTGACGACGCCGCCTATCGCACCACCGATCTGGCTCGCCGACCCGCGGGTGTGCTTTTGCAGGGCCGCGCCGGTGCCGCCGACCAAGGCGCCGCCGAGCGCGCCCCACGGTCCCGCAACGCTTCCCGCTGCGGCGCCCTTCATTGCGCCCTGGGCCGCAGTCGCTAGAACAGGTGCCGCCGAGCTCGCTGCGCGTCCCACGTCTCGCGCGATCCCGCTCACTGCTTTGGCGAGGCCGCCAAAGAAGTCTTCGTACTCGGCTGGCGTGATCCCCTCACCAAAGGTCGACTCGAAGATCGCCTCAAGCTGGTCGTCGGGCAACGCGGCGAAGCGTTCATCGAGCACTTCGCGCAGGTGAGGATAGAAGGTGTCGAAGTCATACTCGCTCATGGTCTCTCCCTAGGAAGGCTCATTGTTGTTCGCGTCAACGAGGCGTATGTCGCCGGACGCGGCGCGTCGAATCGCCGCGACGAGGTGTTCTGCGTCGGAGTTGGGCATGTGTTCTGCGCTTGCTCGCAGCTGGTAGACGATCACATCGTGCGCGGTAGAGTCGGCCACCACGACGCCGAGCCGCGGGTACTCATCGGTGAGCGATTCAGCGATCGCGGGCAGAGAACCCTTCTGGGTCTCGAGCACAACGACGTCGGCCTGGGTGGCCCGCAGGAGCAACTGCACTTTGTCCGCCGCTCTGCCCACAATGGCGAGATCCGGCTGACCGGCCACCGCCGACGACACCGCCTGCTCGAAGGTGGGGCTCAGGTCCGCCAGGAGTATTCGAATGATCGACACCACTGTCTCTCTTCCAATGTTGGTATGAGAAGTCGTTGGCCCCGACGATAGACCCGTCATTCTGCGCACACACGGACCGAAAGATCCATTTAAGACTCAATGATGGTGCTGGGCCCCGTTCCGGTGATCGGTCTATTAACGGCCTGGTACCGGCCTCCCGGGGGTACCACTGACAACGGTGATTTCCTGTGGTACTCCGAGGTCGGCGGCGCGCGTTGATCGAAACTTCGCCGCCGCCTCACCGCGATGGGATACACGCATCTTCTCAAGGAGGTTGTGCACGTGATTCTTGACGGTCCGCACCTCAATCCTTAAATCCGAAGCGATCTGCTTATTGGTCCAACCGAGTTCGATGAGCGTAAGAACTTCGCGCTCGCGGGGAGTGAGGCGCTCGTCGCTGGTCGAGCCGTCGCGGGGGACAGCGAGGGCGGCTACTCGTCGGAGGAGAATCGCAGCGACACGCGGAGTAGCCGCGGTTTCTCCACGCAGAACTCCCGCGACGATGTCTTCGAGATCTTCCACCGTTCCGGTGAGAGGGAGGAGGCCAGCTACGCCCATCTCTGCGCAGTCGATGATGGATTCTTCGTTGTCCGGAACAGCAAAGGCGATGATAGGTCGCAACGGATCGAAAGCACACAGGGTTGCGAGACAGTCGATAGATGACTGGCCCACCATGCTGACCAGTACCAGGTCGGGAGGGTGGGACCGCATCTCATTTAAAGCGTCGTTGAGGTGCGAGGCGGTCTGTATCCGTGAGGCCCAGCCTCGAGACAACAACATCAATCCGAGTGCGTCAGCCGTTAGGCGGCCACTCTCCACTATGAGCACCGAGCAGGGCTCAGAAATGGAGTCGATTCCGACACGCGGCGTGGCGTCCATCGCATCTTCTCCGGATTAACGAGCACCGCCCTTCAGCGGTCTCCGTAATGCCCCCATCATTACCCAGTGATACTCCGTGAGCAGCCCCCCGTCAACGGCATCTGCGACTGCGGCGAACAAAACGTGGACTTCTAGTCAGAGCCTTGCATCCCTGGGGTTTCGAAAGCCCAGGCGCGGTGCTCCAAAGCTCGACGCCTTTCCGTGCTACGCGACTCTCCGTCTCCGGAACGTTATCGCCCGCTTCCCCGAGTCGCCGCTCAGATCCGGCCGTCTCAGTGACGACGAGATCCTCGAAAGACGCGCAGGACACCTAAACAGACTCCCGAAAGCCGGCACTACTCCTCGTTAAGGGTGACTCGGTTTACGAAGCGGCTGACTGGCGGGCGGCGAGTTCTGCGGCCAGTTCCATGCAACGCAAGCGGGCCGGGGAGAAATCGTATGGCATTTTTCCGATGGCTTCGACTATGCTCATGGACTCTTGCCCCCTGCCCGAGCCCTGGCCGGCCTCGTCCTCAACTTCATCAGCGGTAGCGTGGTGCAAGGCCTCCCAGGAATCGAAGAGTGCGTCATTTTCCTGCGCCAGCCCGGACTCCTCGATGACGCCATCCAGCATCAGTTCGAAGGCGTGCCGCTCGGCAGCCACCTGTGCCACGCGGGGGTCGTCGACAGCGATCGTGTCGTCGAGGGCCTCCTCGGCGGCATCCACGCGGTCGGATTCGTCCCGCAGACCCTGATGGGTGGCCAGTGCAATGTAACGCCCGGCGTTGACGGCCGCACCGAGCGGGCCGAAGATCCGCTCCATGACCAGCAGGTTGTCCAGGTCCGCCTCCCGCAGGGAGCCATCGGGCAGGCTCGTGAGGCGGCTGGCGACGAAGTCAGAGAGCAGCCCCATCCTGCCGCCTTGGGTACGCATGCGCTGCACCGCAGTCCGCTGCCGCTTCACTTCCGCTTCCTGGGCAGCGAGGGTTTTCTCCAACCGTTCAAGCACACTGCCGACGTCGAGGTCGCTGCCGGCACCAGCAGGAGCCGAGTGAGCGAAGGCGTCACGGATGTCGGCCAGGGCGATACCGGCGTCGGCCATCTTCCGGATCCACAGGAGCCGGATCATTTCTTCGTAACCGTAGCGGCGGCGGTCGTCATTGCCCCGCTCGGGCTCGGGGAGCAGGCCGATCTCGTGGTAGTGACGGATCGCCCGCGGCGTGGTGCCGACGAACGAAGCCGCGTCACCGATCATGACCTGACGCGGCGGGATAAAGGACGAATGCATGAGCGGGGCTTTCCTCGGTGGGGCGGGACGTGAATACACCAAATCACATAACGCTACGTGAGGTGCAACTCCGCGCACTCCGCCCGTCACCAGTGCCCAAAGGTGGCGGTCTCAACAACGATTGGTTCCTCTCTGCCGTTGAAGCCCCGGCATTGTCATGATGCCCAACACGCCGATACCTAGCCGGGGAAAGCCGCCGAGCTCTACACTCGTCCCATGACGCTGACCGATACAAAGCCCGCCCGAGGGACGCAACTGCGCGAACTTCCCGCAGGTGCAATCCTGTTGGTCGGTGTTGTGCTCGTCCCCTTAGCTCTCGTGGTGACATTCAACAGCTATTCCGGCCCGGATCCCGACGCATATATTCGAATGGCGTTCGCACAGGTCGCGGGTGCAACGATCGCAATTGCCACGGTTCTTGGCCTTGTTCTGCATCGCGTCGTCAGCCGCAGTCCTGTCGGCACTATCGTTTGGTTCGCATGTATCGCGATCGTCGTAATCTCGTTCCAGATCTTCCAGTTGGCGCAGACCGCCGACTTCCTTCTGACGGGTTTGGGGATTGATACATAGGTGCCGCTCCGTTGCCCGGGCCGCGCACCTCGGTGACCTCTCGTGCTGTGACCCAGGGAAGCTGCGTTGATACAGCGAACAGGGCCAACTTTGAGCAGCCGGATGGGTCGTCCGAGAAGCCAGACGGTATACCGACTCCTGTGGCTCACTTGCTGGACGATGTGCCGCTCTCCAAAATACTGACGATTGAGTAGAGCGAGAAGCAGATTGCTCCCAAACCGACGAGGACGTGCGCTGCAATGAACACGTTCGCGTTGACGAGGGCGGCCTGGAACAGGAACGCCGCCAGGAAGAGACACGTCAGCGCCGTGACGACCGGGATCAAGGGCACCCGATTGGCGAGTGCAAACGTCCGCCGCCACACGAGCGCAAGCAGGCCTACCTTGCTGAGGATGCTGAAACAGACGAGGCCAAGGCCGATCATTACGAAGCCGGGTGTCCAGAAGTAGGGCTCGCTGTGGAGCCCGACCAACACAATTCCCCAGATGAGGTTGACGGAGCCCATGATTATGACGATCGAGGGCCAGACGATTCGCTCTCGGCGGGCGTACGAGTTCTCGACCTGGCGAAGGATGCTGAAGACCAAAGTGATCAGGCACGTGCAAACCAAAGCGAGCCCGCCGACCACGTGGCCGACAGTGAACCGACTGGGAGTGGTTGGGAGAATGAGGTTCGTGATCGAGAAGATCCATGCGACTACCGCCAGGACGATCGGAATGGCGCCGAGCGCCACGACCGCGGCTTTCGGGAACGCGGCTGGCGGAACGTCGGTGCTGTCTTCTGCCGCATGTGAGTTCACCGGGATGAGCGAGAACTTAGTGGATGCCGTCGCGACGGTTGCGATACAGCCGCTGATGAGCCCGACTCCGAACACAACATGACCGGCGATGAATCGCTCGTTCACGCCGGTACTCGGTTCACCAAGAAAGAGCGATATGCCGTATACGACCGTTGCCGCGGCGGCAAGATAGCCGATGGTCGGGTACGCGATTCGATCGATCGTCGTGAAGCGGTTGATCAACTGGCGGATGATGGTTGCGGCGGTGCAAAAGAGGCACAGGCAGATTACGCCGAGGGACATGACCACCCGGCCGGCAACAAAATTCGCGGGTGCCGCTCCTGCAGTTGCCACGTACAGGCCAAAACCGAGGCACACTGCCATCATCGCGAGCGGGATCGCGCGAAAAATTACACTCACTGCGTGGTTCATGCCGGGAGGGTAAACCGCGCTGGTCAGCGGCGGAAGGGGCCTGTGTCCTGACGGGGCGACCGCAGTTTGCGCATACGACCGGCATCCTCGTGACGGGTCTGGAGGTTGAAAACATAGGTGGCTCACTCGTTTCCGTCGCCGTCTTGATTGACCGTCTGCTTCGGCGTTCGCCTCGATCGTGATCTATCGCGGCGAATCCACCGTCTTCAGCTCGTTGACACGACGGTGGCGGCGAACCGCCAGGCCGGAGCCTCACGCAGGGACGCTCACAGCTCCCACCGCCGCCTCGATCACGTTGACGACATCCGTCGGGTGGGTCAGCATCATGAGGTGTGGGGAATCGACCTCGATGATCTGCTTGAAACCCGCTCGCTCGTAGCCAAACCGCTGGACGTCGGGCTGTACGGTTTCGTCGGCGGCGGCGACGAGACCCCAGCTCGGCGTGGTCTTCCATGCCGCCGTTGACGCAGCTTCGGTGTAAGCGGCATCCGCGAAGGAACGTTGGGATACCGCGAGTACTTCCGCTGTGCGCGGGTCGAGACCGGCAGCAAACACCGGCAGGAATGCGTCTGGAGCCACCGACAGTTCGATCCCTTCTTCGCGTCCTGGCGTTGGGTTCGGCATGGTCACGATGTGGTCGCGGAGCGCAGTAGCGGGGTAACGGGCATCCAGGTCGGCGGGGCTTTCGCCCTCGTCCGGAGCGTATGCGGCGACGTAGACCAGGCCGACAACGTTCTCGGCGGCGCCCGCAACGGTGATGACGGCGCCACCGTAGGAGTGACCGGCAAGCACAACAGGGCCGTCGACGGCGTCAACGACCCGGCGAACGCTCGCCGCATCACTCGAGAGCGTGCGGAGGTGGTTCGGAGGGACGATGACCGGGTAACCCTGGTCGAGAAGCGCCCGGGTAACGGGTGCCCAGCTCGCTGCATCGGCGAACGCTCCGTGAACCAGGACGATGGTGGGTTTGTTCATGGGGATAGCTCCAAATCGTGTTGACAGTCTCGGCAGATCGCCTGAGAAACACTCACTTTAGGAGTATGTTCTCCCGCAGATAAAGGAGTGAATCTGCACAGCCAGTGTGCAAATCTGCACCGACTGACGGGAGTTCATCGTGGGGCACAGAGTCGACATCCGGAACGTTCGCGCCGATGACCTGCGTTACCTCGCCGCGGTGGCGGACACCGGCGGGCTGGTTGCCGCGGCACGGTGTCTCGGTGTCGACCACAGCACGGTTTCACGGCGTCTTCAGGCACTCGAGGCGACCCTGGGGACCCGGCTTATCGGACGAGGCAATGACGGCTGGGTATTGACCGGCGAGGGTCGCATGGTTGCCGAGCACGCGCGCACGATCGAAGACGCGGTTGAACGAGCAGCACAATCCGTTGCCCGAGCGGCGGCGGACACCATTACGGGCACGATCCGGGTCACGGCAGCCGATGGGTTCGGAACTCGGTTCGTCACTCCGGCTCTGACACGGCTTCGCGTCCAGCATCCGAGTCTCAACATCGAGCTGCTGACGGGAGCCCAGCGCCTGAATGTGCGCCAGACGAACTTCGACATCGCCCTCACGATCGGCGAACCACCCAAGAGTCGCCTGTTCGTGGAAAGACTCTGTGAATATGATTCGGCCTTCTACGCGAGCGAAGCGTACCTGGCGGAAAATGGTGACCCGGAGTCGGCCGAAGAGCTGCGGCATCACGCGCTCATTTATCTGGTCGATTCGCTTGAGCACGTGAGAGA
Source organism: Mycetocola sp. Y442 (assembly GCF_056898615.1). Classification (NCBI taxonomy): domain Bacteria; kingdom Bacillati; phylum Actinomycetota; class Actinomycetes; order Micrococcales; family Microbacteriaceae; genus Mycetocola; species Mycetocola sp. Y442. The sequence continues at coordinate 565,818 of NZ_JBXHBV010000001.1, read as the reverse complement.
GCACCAACTCAGTGCCTACGTTCGTGGCGCGACTGTTGGCTTTGCGTCGACGAATATCTTCGCCTTGCTTGAGGCGACCCGGCAGGGCGGCGGGGTCGGGTTGATCCCCAAGTTCATGGCCGAGACCGTGCCCGAACTTCAGCGAGTTGCCGCTCCGCTGCAACCAGCGAGAGTGCCCGTGTCAGTTATAACGCGCCCCGAGGCCGGGAACCGGGTCGATGTGCAGGCGGTTCGCCTGGCGTTGCACCAGGAAGTTCTCAACCGCCGGGACGAACTCATCTGGCGGACCTGACTTCGGGGCTCGCCCATGGTCGGATGTGCTGCCGTCAGCGCTGCCGGTCCTCGAGCGACGGCTCGTCGTCGGGAGCGACAGTGGTTTCGGTGCTGCCGACGGCGGCCCGTTTGCGCGGGTTGAGTTCGCTCACCACAGCACCGGCGACGATAAAGACAGCGCCGAGAATCGCGATGGCGGGAAGCCGGTCGCCCGCCACCCGGCCGATGATTCCTGCCCACACCGGCTCGGCCGCGTAAATAATCGTCGCGCGGGTTGGCGACACCGACCGCTGTGCCCAGTTCATAGTGAGCTGGATGATGCAACTCGCGGCCCCCAGCGCCACTGCAGCACCGAGCCAGACCCAGGAGAACTCCGGCACCTGTTCACCGACCACCGGCATCGTGGCGAGCGCCAGAAGCCCGGCGACGAGTAACTGGACAACGGTGACCCGGCCAAGGTGTACCTTGCCCGCGAACACGCTGATCAGGATGATCTCCAACGCAATCGGCAAGGTACTGACCAGCGTCACGATCTCACCGGCACCAAACGTGAATCCGACGCTTCCAGGATCAGCCAGCAGGATCAGGCCGATGAACGCGAGTGCCACGCCGATCCACGTGAGCAGTTGAGGTGCCTTCCGGAACACCACCCACTGCAGGATCGGAACGAGCGGCACATAGAGGGCCGTGATGAAGGCGGAGGTACTGCTGCTGATGGTTTGCAGCCCGACAGTCTGTAGGCCGTAGCCGAGGTAGATCATGGCGCCGATCGCGGACCCGGCTCCGATCTCCTTCCAGGTCAAACCGGAGAGGGCCTTCGCGAAGATGACGGCGCTGATGATGCCAGCGGCGAGGAACCGCATCCCGACAAAGAACCACGGCCCGCTGTACCGGACGGCGATGTGCACGATCAGGAACGTCGCTCCCCAGACCACGGTGATCAGAACAAGCGCCAGTTCGGGCTTCGAAAGCAGGCCCCTCCGTGGAATGTGCGGCATGCTTCCACTTTATGGTGCCGAAAGGTGGTGAAAAGCCATGCGGGAAGAGGACGAGGCTAGCGTCAGCCCCGGCCGGGGACGATGATCGCCCTGTCGTACACTGTGAGCCATGCCGACCGAAGGATTCGCCGTGACCGACACCAGTGACAACACCCCTCACCAGCACGTTCCCGCGCCGGACGAGTCAACAATTCCGGAACTCGAGGCCGATGAGACGATCGCGCCGCGGCCCGAGGAAGAGATTGCTGACGTGCTCCGGGCGACCCCCGATGTCGAGGATCACAGCGAAAACCCCGCCTAGCGTTTCGCCTCGGGCCGCCGGAACCACACCCACTCGCCGTAATCTCACCACTCGCCGTGCTTGCCGGGCGCTCTGGAAGCGGCGGGCGGAGGAGGGTAGCCTTGCCGGTGATACGTGGTGTGATCGGGCATCACGACGCTGCTTGGTAAAGGCGATCCGGTGAAGGTCAACACGCGAATCTGGACAGGTCGATGACTCCGCACGGGGTCCTCCGTGGAGGGCGCTGCTGTGGCGTGTCCGTGAGCGTCGGGATGCCGTCGTGAGTGAGCTCGGCTGGATCCTGGTCAGCCTGGCATCCGCCATCCTCGCCGCCAACGTCGCAGTGGTCATCGCGGTTCGGGCGTTTTACCGCAGGGTCAAACGGAACCTCGCTCTCAACGGTGCCGCACTGCGGGTACGGTCGCGGCTCAGCCGGGGCAGACAGCGCGAAGTCCTGAAACTCCGGGTGCAGCTGAAAGAGACCCTGGACAGCGGACGGGCAGCGATGGACCTGGCCACCCGCAGTGACGGCCCACGCGGTGAACTCCCTCGCCTCTTCCGTCGCCTCGAACTTGAGAGTGCCGGCCTGGAGTCGCAGTTACGCCTCCTCGAAAGTGAGAATGACGGCGTCGTGCTTGCCGAAGCGCTGGAAACCGCGCATGCACGGGTCGACGAGGTGACCGACCTCGTTCGCCGGCTCCGCTCCGCTGTCGGATCGGGTCTTGGCGGCATCTCCGACGACAGCCTGACGGCACTGCGCTCCGATGTCGACCGCGAGGTCACGGCCGTGCGTGCCGGACTCGACGAACTGCACGAACTCAATGTGCAGGGCAGGCTCTATGACACTCTTCAACACCAGCAAACAATCCGTACCCCCAAGGGTGAGCGAGGGAACCAGCCATGAGCAACACATCGCGGATACGCAACATTCTTCGGAGCAAAGCGTCCAAGGGACTCGACAAGCTGGAGGACCCGCGTGACGTGCTCGATGACAGCTACGACCAGCTGGTCAGGATGCTGCAACAGGTGCGGCAGGGCCTGGCCGAGGTAGCGACCGCGAAGAAGCGCATCGAACTCCAGGGGCAGGAGATGGGCACGCGCCACAGTCGGTTGACCCGTCAGGCGCAGGAAGCGATGGCTCATGGCCGGGATGACCTCGCCCGCATTGCGTTGGAGCGGCGGGTGTTCCTCGAGGGCCAGGTCGCGTCGATCCGCACGCAGTTCACCGCGCTGCAACGACAGACGGCTGGCTTGCAAGACAAGGAGCGTCGGCTCGCGGAGCGCGTCGCCGCTTTCCGGATCGAGAAAGAAACTATCAAGGCCACCTACACCGCCTCCGAGGCCCAGGTCAGGGTGAACGAGACGTTGGGCGGCGTCGGTTCGCAAATGAGCGACGTGGGCGAGAGTCTGGATCGGGCACGCGACCGTGTCGCACAGATGCGGGCGCGGGCAGCGGCGACGGACGAACTGTTGTCGAGCGGCGCGCTCGGCGACCTCACCGCGGCGCCCGACGCTGACCTCGAACGCGCCCTGGAGTCGCTCGCGCTCGACGCGGAAGTGGAGCAGCAATTGCGATCGATGAAGAACGCTGGGGCACCCGATGCCGAACTGGCGGCCACTCCACAGTCTGACGAGCCCGACGCCTGGTTGAGCATCGGCGGCGAGCCAGGCGCGCGCTGAACCGACTCAAGCAAAGGGCGGTCGGATGAGTGCAGCAGACACTCCGTGGGTGTTACACGTCGACCTCGACCAGTTCATCGCGGCCGTTGAAGTGCTTCGTCGTCCGGAGCTGGCCGGTAAGCCGGTGATCGTCGGCGGACGCGGGGATCCCACCGAGCGCGCCGTCGTCTCGACCGCGTCCTACGAGGCACGCGAGTTCGGTGTCGGTTCGGGGATGCCGCTCCGAATCGCTGCCAGGAAGATTCCGGATGCCGTCATCCTGCCCGTCGACGCGGAAACGTACAACGCCGCATCGCACGAGGTCATGGCGACCCTCAAGGAGCAACCGGGTGCAACGGTGCAGGTGCTCGGCTGGGACGAGGCCTTCGTCGGGATCGTCACTGATGATCCCGAGTCCTACGCCAGAACGATCCAGCGGGCCGTTCTTGACCGGACGCAGTTGCACTGCAGTGTTGGTATCGGCGACACGCTCGTTCGGGCGAAGGTTGCCACCGGCTTCGGAAAACCGCGCGGCGTCTTCCGGCTGACGGCCGACGACTGGCTGGAGGTCATGGGTGCACGCCCGACCATCGACCTCTGGGGTGTCGGCTCGAAGGTCTCCCGTCGCCTCGCCGGGCTGGGTATCACCACCGTTGCAGAGCTGGCCGCCTCCGAACCCGCGGACCTCATCACGGAGTTCGGCCCGAAGATGGGCCCCTGGTACCGGCAGCTCGGTCGCGGCGAGGGTGCCAGGGAGGTGATGACACGCCCTGGGTGGCGCGTGGGCACAGTCGTGAGACGACCTACCAGCAGAACCTCGTGTCTCGCGCTGATGTAGAAGCGGGGGTGCGAGAGTTGGTCGACCGCGTGCTGCGGGACGTTCAAGACGAGGGCCGGCCGGTGGTCGGCGTGACCCTGAAGGTGCGTTACGCGCCGTTCGCGACGAAAATCTTCACGAAGAAGATCCCTGAGACGACAGATCCGGAGGCCGTGCTGGCCCGCGCGATGGAACTCATGGGCAGGATCGAGGCCGATCGCCCCATTCGGCTCCTCGGGTTCCGTGCGGAGATGCCGATGCCTCTCGAGTCGCGAGAAGGCCACACACCGACGCGGAGCGGCTGGTAAGGGCCGGGCCTAACCGCGGGGTGCCGCAGTGGGAGAAGTGGTTTCTGACGGGGAACAGGTGTTGACTTCTCGTGTGTCGATAACGTTGCAGTCGGTTGCGTTCCAGTCTGACGCTCCCCAGCGGGATGCAGACTTCTGGGGAGCGGTTCTGAACCGTCCCGTTGAGAGCGACGGCGGAGAGAGCTTGCTCAGGGGAGAGGCGGGGCAGGTTGGTATCCGGTTTGCCTCCGGCCCTCCTCATGAGGAAAACAGAAGCAACCGCCTTCACCTTCATCTTGCCGATGGGCACCTCGACCAACGCAAAACAATCGCGCTGTGCCTGGAACTCGGGGCGCGGCTTCTCGGCAGCGGACGTATACCGGAGAACAGCTACGCGGGTATGGCCGATGTTGCTGGAGACGAGTTCTGTGTTATCGAGGACCATAACGCTTACCTGGCCGGGTGTGGTCCGTTGGCGGAAGTGACGTGCGAGGGCACGCGAACGGTTGGACTGTTTTGGAGCAACGTTCTTGCCTGGCCTCTCGTGTGGGATGAAGGCGGAGAGACTGCCATCCAGTCGCCTGCCGGTGGAACAAAGATCGCGTGGAACGGTGAAAGCGTGATGCCGGATGCCACGCGAGCTCGCCAGTACTTCGTGCTCACGGTCCCCGGTAATGAGCTCGATCACGAGGTGCGGAGGCTGCTGGACCTCGGCGCATCGGGCCGCCGCGTTGACCAGGCGGGTGAGACGGTTCTCCGCGATCCGGACGGCTACGAATTCGAAGTTCGCACTACTTCGGCGTATTAGCTGTTCGAGCGGGCCCCGGAGTCAGCCCGGAGGTGGTGCCGCTGCCATCATGAGGTTATGACTCTGTATTCCGACTTCGGTGCCCGCAAGGCACGCCAAATCATCGGCGATGTGCTCGCCCTCTTCCTGATAGGCGTCTCGGTCTGGCTCGGAATTACCGTGTATGCGATCGTCGCGAATCTCGCTTCCTTCGGGGAGCAGATGGAGGATGCAGGCGCGGGCTTCGAAGAAGCCATGACCGAAGCTGGCGACACTCTTGGAGGAGTTCCGCTGATCGGCCGTGAGATACGAGTGCCCTTTGACGGGGCGAGCGGCGCCGGTGGAGCTCTCGAGGCGGCGGGGCAGAGCCAGCAGATTGCAGTCAGCCAGCTTGCCACGGGCCTCGGCATCGGTGTCGCCGCTCTGCCGGTCATGGTGATTCTCGTGCTGTGGCTGATTCCTCGGGCCCGATTTGTATGGAAGGCCAGGCAGGACAGGTCGGCGTTGAAGTCTGGCACCGGGATTGACCTTCTCGCCCTGCGTGCCCTCGCGACCCAGGACATATCGAGCCTCGTACGAATTCATCCGGACGCAATGGGCGCGTGGAGACGCGGTGACGAGGGCGTCGTGCGCGCACTCGCCCAACTTGAGCTGAAGAGTTCCGGCGTGCGCCTGGGACAATAGCCAGGGGTGTCGTCTGGCTAGGAGCGCGTGCTGATCAAGCGGGCCGTCGAATCCCGAACGACGAGCTCGGTGGCCAGTTCCATGTGCTCTGAGTCAAGCCGCTCGCCGCGCGCCAGCCGCAGAACACCGCGAAGCGCGGCACGACCCATTTCCTGCAGCGGCTGGGCTACCGACGTCAGCCGGGGGAGCGTTTGCTCCGCGAGCGGGGTGCTGTCGAAGCCGACGAGGCTGAGGTCCTCCGGTACCCGCACGCCCCGTTCCCGTGCCACCTCGAGCACGCCGAGGGCAATCGTGTCACTCGCGGCGAAGATCGCCGTTGGTGGCTCAGCGAGATCGAGGACAGCGCGGGTTGCCGCAACTCCCGTCTCCCGGTTGAACCCGCCGTCGAAGACGTAATCGGCGCGCGAGGCAATCCCGCGGCTCATCAGAGCAGCCAGATAACCGTGCAGTCGGGCGATGCTGCACTCGGCAGCCGCCGGCCCACCGAGGAACGCCACCCGTTCGTGGCCCAGTGAGAGCAGGTGCTCGGTCGCGGCTTTGCCCCCTGCCCAGTTCGTGGCGCCGACGCTCGCATACCCACCCGGCGGGGGAGGGTTGAGCGGATCGATGACCACAACGGCGATGCCCCGCTGGCTGAAGGCGTGGACCTGATCGCTGGACACCTGCGAGGTGACAAAGATGATGCCGGTGCGGCCCGACTCTTTCATCCGTTGCGCCCACTCCTCATGGTCGACCCGCGACAGCTTGTTCGGGGTGTGGCTGCTCACGACGACGTCCACGTCGACAGTCACGGCGTAATCGAGGATGCCGCGAAGCACTTCCATGGAATAGGCGCCATCGTGCACACCGATCACCAGGTCGACCATTGCCGGTCCAGTCGAACGGATGCGACGCTGCGAGGGCGAGCGGTACCCGAGCTGGTCGAGAGCGGCCTGAACCCGCACCCGGGTTCCCTCGGCGACGTCGTCCCTGCCATTGATCACCTTGGAGACCGTCGGCGCCGATACTCCAGCCAGCTCTGCGACTGTCGCGAGAACCGGGGTGGATCGTGAAGTCATGTCTGCCACCTTGCGGTCAGGGCACCGAAATGTTTCGATGCGTTTAGTCTGCACCACACCCCGCCCGCGGGGCAACAGAAGCCTCTGGATACTTGACATTATTTGTTGTGGCTAGCTACATTTGAGGCATCGCCACGAGATTCTTTCGAAACATATCGAAAGAACGTGGCATCGCCGACAGGTACTGCCCCATTTATCAATGGAGATAGAAATGGAAACCAAGGCCACACCGTCACGTCGCACCTTCATCTCGCTCGCGATCGCGGCCCCGCTGCTGACATGGGGTCTCACCTCGTGCGGTACCACCGGGCCCGGCGGCGGCTCCGCGGGAGGTGCGTCGCTCTGGGCGCTCTCGGGCGATCCCAACGAAACGATCCGCAAGAACTCGGTGGACGCCTTCAACAAGGCGAATCCCAAAACGCCGCTCGGACTCACCTTCTTTCAGAACGACGCGTACAAAACCAAGATCAAGACGGCCATCGGCGCCGGGCAGGCGCCGACGATGATCTACGGCTGGGGTGGTGGAACGCTGAAGTCCTACGTTGACGGCGGCCAGGTGGACGACCTGACCAGCTGGTTCGAGGAGAACCCCGACGTCAAGGAGCGCCTGTTTGCCGGAGCGTTCGGCGCCGGCACGATCGACGGCAGAATTTACGCCATTCCCATCCAGACGGTCCAGCCCATCGTCTTCTTCTACAACAAGGAACTCTTCGAGCAGGCCGGAGCCGAACCTCCCCAGACCTGGTCGGATGTGATGAGCCTCGTCACCACGTTCAACGAGCGCGGCATCGCCCCATTCTCGCTCGGCGGCCAGTCTCGCTGGACGTCGATGATGTGGCTTCAGTACATGTTCGATCGGGTGGGCGGCCCCCAGGTCTTCACCGACATCTTCAATGGAAAAACGGATGCCTGGTCGCACCCGGCCGCCATCGAAGCGCTCACCAAAATCCAGGAGCTCGTGAAGGCCGATGGGTTCATCAAGGGCTTCAACTCGATCACAGCAGACAGCAATGCCGACCAGGCGCTCCTGTACACCGGCAAGGCGGCCATGATGCTGCATGGTTCGTGGACGTACGGCGGGATGAAGAACGACGGCGGCAGCTTCGTCCAGGACGGCAAGCTTGGCTGGGTGCCCTTCCCGACCGTTGATGGCGGACTCGGTGACCCGAAGAACGCCGTCGGGAACCCCTGCAACTTCCTCTCCATCTCGTCGAAAGCATCCGATGAGGAGAAGGAGACGGCGAAGAAATACTTTGCCGAATCACTCTCCAACGACGACGAGGTTGCCGCCTTCATCGAGACCGGTGCGGTTCCCGTGGTGAACGGCATCCAGGACAAGATCAAGGAGACCGAAGAGAGCGACTTCCTGAGCCACGTCTACGAACTCGGCGCAAACGCTCCCGCGTTCCAGCAGTCATGGGACCAGGCGCTGAGCCCGACCGCCGCTGAAGCATTGCTCAACAACATCGACCAGCTGTTCGTGCTCTCGATCACCCCGGAGCAGTTCGCAACGAACATGAACGAGACTCTCGGGAAATGACCGCAACGATCACCCCGCGACGGGCGCAACGCGAGCGCGCGGCGCCCGTCGCCGGGGGCAGTACCGGCAGGATCGCCTGGCTCGCGCTCCCCGCTCTCATCTTCTTCGTCGCCTTTGCCGTCGTTCCGCTTGTCGGCGTGCTGATCCTCAGCTTCACGAACTGGGACGGTATCGGCGCCATCACGCCGGCCGGCTTCGCGAACTGGGCGTCGGTGCTCGTCGATCCGGACATGCTGCACTCGCTCGGGCTCACCCTGCTGGTCATGGTGCTCTCGTGGCTCGTGCAGACACCGATGAGCCTGTTGCTCGGTGTCTTCACCGCCGGAACCCAGAAGTACCGCACGGTTCTCGCCGTGCTGTACTTCCTGCCGCTCCTCTTGTCGTCAGCGGCCATCGCTGTCGCCTACAAAGCATTGCTCGATCCGAACTTCGGGCTCGGCGCCGGGCTCGGACTGCCGTTCCTCTCCCAGGACTGGCTCGGCAATCCACAACTCGCCTTCGGTGTCGTCATCTTCGTCATCGCCTGGCAGTTCATCCCGTTTCACACCCTGATCTATCAGGGCGGCGTTCGACAGATTCCGCGGTCAATCTACGAGGCCGCGGAGATCGACGGAGCGGGGCGCGTCAAGCAGTTCTTCCTGATCACCATTCCCCAGTTGAAGTACACGATCATCACGTCGTCGACCCTGATGACTGTCGGGGCGCTGACGTATTTCGACCTGATCTTCGTGCTCACCGGCGGTGGCCCGGCAAACGCGACCCGGATCCTGCCGCTCGACATGTACCTCCTCGGATTCCGGGCCAACCTGATGGGGCCGGCGAGTGTGATCGCGGTCATCCTCGTTGTCCTGGGCTTGGCACTCGCCCTGTTCCTTCAAAGGCTCGGTGGCAAGGACAACTCGGCGTCACAACTCGAAGGGATGTGATGAAATGACCAGCACCGTGGACGCAGAAGCTTCCGTCACCCCGCAACCGCAGGCATCCGCTCGCTCAAGACGCCGGTTCCGCCAACTGAATATCCCCGGCGGACTCGCCGGCTGGATCTGGCTCGCGATCATCATCATCCCGATCTACTACGTGGTGATCACGAGCCTCAAGACCCAGGCAGGGTACTTCGGTCAGAACCCACTGCTGCCGCCACTGTCGCCGACCCTCGAGAACTACGTCATGGTGCTCGAAGCGGACTTCGCCCGCTACTTCCTGAACAGCGCCATCATCACCATCGGAGCTGTCGTTCCGACACTCGCCGTGTCGTTCATGGCGGCATTTGCGATAGTGCGGGGTAACGGGAAGTTCCTCAAGGGCGTCAACGGCCTGTTCCTGATGGGGCTCGCCATCCCGCTGCAGGCCACGATCATCCCGGTCTACCTCATCATCATCCGGCTCAGCCTCTATGACAGCCTGCTCGCCATCATTCTGCCGTCGATCGCGTTTGCCATCCCGCTCAGCGTGCTGATCCTGTCGAACTTCATCCGCGATGTCCCGAAAGAGCTCTTCGAATCGATGAGGCTCGACGGCTGCAGCGAGTGGCAGACCCTGTGGCGACTGGCGCTCCCACTCACCAAGCCGGCCATCGTCACCGTCGCCATTTACAACGGCCTCGGTGTGTGGAACGGCTTCCTGCTGCCGCTGGTTCTCACGCAGAGCCCGGATCTGCGGGTCCTGCCCCTCGCGCTCTGGAACTTCCAGGGTGAATTCAGCGTGAACATTCCGGCGGTGCTCGCCTGCGTTGTGCTGACGACGCTCCCTATTCTTGTCCTGTATACCATCGGCCGTCGCCAGCTCCTCGCCGGGCTGACCGCCGGCTTCAGCAAGTAACAACCAAGTAAGGAAGTAACACATGACGAATGCCCGCACCGCTCTCGTAGTCCGTGGAGGTTGGGACGGTCATCAGCCCGTCGAGGCGACCAACCTCTTCATCCCTCACCTCGAAGCCAACGGTTTCACCGTGAGGGTCGACGAGAGCCCGGCGGTCTACGCCGATGCCGACTACATGGCAACGGTCGACCTGATTGTTCAGTGCAACACGATGAACACCATCGAAAAAGAGGAATTCGCGGGCCTGAGGGCCGCGATCGAGTCCGGCACAGGAATGGCAGGCTGGCACGGCGGAATCGCTGACTCGTACCGCAACAACTCCGACTACCTGCACCTCATCGGCGGCCAGTTCGCGTGCCACCCCGGCAAGCACCCCGACGAGCGCATCGGAGACGCATCGGACAACTTCATCGATTACCGGATCGAAATGACGGATGCCGCTGCCACGCACCCGATCACCGAGGGCATTTCGGACTTCGACCTGACCACAGAGCAGTACTGGGTGCTCAACGACGACTACATCGATGTTCTCGCCACGACGACCCTCGCCGCGCGCGAGTGGGACGCGTGGAACCGCCCGGTCACCTCGCCCGCGGTCTGGACCAGGCAGTGGGGTGCAGGCAGGATCTTCGTCGCGACGCCGGGTCACTCGGTTGACGTCCTCCAGAACGATAACGTCAGGACAATCATTGAAAGGGGCATGCTGTGGGCAAGCCGCTAGAACCACTCAAGGTCGGTATCGTCGGCGCGGGAAACATCATCGCCGCGTACCTCGAGACGTTCCCCAAGCTCGATGCGGTTCGACTCGTCGCCGTGGCCGATCTCGACCGCTCCCGTGCGGACGCCATCGCCGACGCTCACCCCGGCGTTCGGTCGCTCAGCGTCGACGAGTTGATGGCCGACGATGAGGTCGAGCTGGTGCTCAACCTGACGATCCCCGCTGCTCACGCGCAGGTCGCGCTTCAGGCAATCGCGGCCGGCAAGCAGGTGTACGGGGAGAAGCCGCTGGCAGCCAACACCGAGCAGGCATCCGCCGTCCTCGAGGCAGCGAAGGAGGCAGGCGTGACGATCGCGTGCGCCCCGGACACCGTGCTCGGTACCGGAACGCAGACCGCTCGCCGCGCCATCGACGATGGACTCATCGGCACACCGGTCTCCGCGACTGCGACGATGATGACACCCGGCCACGAGCGGTGGCACCCCAACCCCGACTTCTACTACCTGCCGGGCGGCGGTCCACTGCTCGACATGGGTCCGTACTACATCTCCGCGCTCATCACCCTTCTCGGCCCGGTCGCGTCGGTGATCGGCGCGGCAAGCCACACCCGAGCGTCGCGCACGATCGGTTCGGGAGCGCGGCAGGGAGAGTCGATTCCCGTCTCAACCGACACCCATGTCACCGGCGTTCTCGTCCACGAATCGGGTGCGCTGTCAACGCTCGTCATGAGCTTCGACGCTGTCGCAACGCAAGCGGCCAACATCGAGATCCACGGCGAGACAGGTTCGCTCATCGTCCCCGACCCGAACCGGTTCGATGGCGACGTGAAACTGCGCACACTGGGGTCCACGGAGTGGGAGACTCTGCCGGTGTCGGCGGGTTATGTCGACGCGAGCCGGGGGATCGGCCTCCAGGACCTGGCCATGTCAGGTGCGGATGCCGCGCCGCGGGCGAGCGCGACCCTCGCGTTCCACGCCCTCGAGGTGATGGAGTCGGTGCTCCGCTCTGCGCACACGGGGCAGGCGGTTACGGTCGAGAGCACGTGCGAGCGTCCGCGAGCGGTACCCCTGACCGAACTGACGGTTCCGGTCTGACATCCTGGGGCACTTCGTGCCTCAAGAGACTGGCGCACACGGCATCCTGAACCTACTCTTGTGGTCACGGGGCCACGTGCGACACCCCTGATGTCCGGCGAATTCGGCCCGTCGCACCGCGAGCTAAGGGGTAGGCGACATGAGTTTTGCAGAGTCAATGCTTCTCGCCTACCCCCGGCCGCTGCCGCACGTCGACAGGATCGCGCTTACGGAGTGCATCGAGGCGTGTATGGAGTCAGCCCAGATCGCGACCGCGTGCGCTGAAGCTTGCCTGTCCGAGCCGGATCTACCGGATCTCGCCGGGTGCATCAGGGCATCACTCGACTGCTCCGATGTCGCCGGCACCACGGCGAAAGTACTGGCCAGGCATCCGGGCTACGACGCCAACCTCCGTCGTGCGCTCCTCGCGGCCTGTCGTGCCGCCAGTGCTTTGTGCGCCGAACAGTGTGAGCGGTTCGCCGAGGCGCACAGGCACTGCAGGGTGTGCGCTGAGGCGTGTCGACGCACCGAGGCGGCTTGCGAGCGCTTGCTCGACGTTTAGCGCTCGGCGTGGAGCGCGCGACTCTGCAACGCGCAGCGTGCGGGTCTTATTCGATGACGACGTCCTCCGGCGATTTGTCTGGCCGCCAGCCACGCCACGACGAATGCCGCAGTGCACCCGTCGATGTCCACTGGAGGAACGTGACCTCGCCGACGAGATCGGGTCGGATCCACTTCGCATGCCTCAGTTCGTCGTTCGGCGCGTCATGCACCGGTGGAGAATCGACGCCCATCGATGCGAACGTCTTCAGGAAGGATCGCCGGTCCTTATCGGTGAATCCTGTGCCGACCCTGCCGGCATAGCGGATGCCGTCCTCATCGGGGATCCCGAGCACGAGCGAACCGACGGCGTTTGCCGCGTTTCCTGCGCCGGGCCGCCAGCCGACGACGACCACTTCCTGCGTCTTCGCGTGCTTGACCTTGATCCACGACCTGGACCTCTTGCCGGGGAGGTACTGGCTGTCGCGTTCCTTCGCGACGATGCCCTCAAGCCCGAGTTCGAGGCTCGAGGAGATCGCAGCCTCGAAATCGCCGTCGAACTCGGGCGGAACCCGGACCGGCCCGGTCGGGGTCACCGTCCTGTCGAGGGCTGCGCGTCGCACGTCATACTCTTCGCCGGTGATGTCGTGGCCCTCGAGTTCGAGCAGGTCGAAGAGCATGAGCTCGATGCTCGCGGATCGAGCAGCGGCCTCGTCGTCGCTCAGCCCGGCGCGCGACTGCAGGAGGTGGAAGTTCGGCTTGCCCATCTTGTCCATCGCGACGACCTCACCGTCAAGCACAGCAGACGTCGCTCCCAGTGACTCGCGGAGCGGGGCGGCCAGTTCGGGGAACGTGTCGGTGAGGTCGTTGCCGTTGCGGCTCAGGAGGCGAACGGCGCCGTCGTCGATGTACACGACGGCTCGATAACCGTCCCACTTCATCTCGAATGCCCACTCGTGCTCATCGTCGATGTCTGTCGCGTTCCCGTTGGCCGCGAGCATCGGCCGGATGACCTCGCGTCCCAGCGGCGTCGCTGGTGCGGTGATGGACGAGCGACGCTCCGCCGCGGGCGGCGGTGCCGACGGTGCTTCCGTTTCGCCCTGCGGATGGGGCGCAGCGTCGTGCGCTGGTTCGCGCGTCGGCGAATGCCTGCTGCCGGTCTTCTTTGCCGCAGGGTCCATGAGGTGGATGAGCCAGTTGTTCTCGGCACCCGGGCGTTTGGTGTGAATCAGCGCGTACTTGCGGGGGACCCCGCCGAGCCCACCGTCGTCCTGGCCGGAGAGCGTCACGATGACTTCCTTGTCTTCGCGCCACTTCTCCAGCTCGAATGTGCCCGAGTCCCAGATGGTCACCTCTCCAGCACCGTATTCGCCCTTGGGGATGCGCCCCTCGAACGTTCCGTACTCGAGCGGGTGGTCTTCGGTCTGCACCGCGAGGTGGTTCTCGTCGCTCGTGAGTGGCGGGCCCTTGGGTACCGCCCATGACACGAGGACCCCGTCGTGCTCGAGGCGGAAGTCGTAGTGCAGGCGGCGGGCGTGGTGCTCCTGGATGACGAACGAATTGCCCGAGGTCAGAGCAGCGACCGCTTCGGGTACCGGTTCAGGGGTCTTCGTACCGTCGCGCATGCTGCGGTACTTGGCAAGCCGGTCCGTGCTCTCCGCCGTGCTCTCGAACCGCGCCATGTGATCCGGTGTCGGCTCAAGTCCAGCGGTACGCGCGGATGCCAGCGGCGCGAGGAGGTCGCCGTCGCGAGCGACGCGCTCGAGAACCTCCTTAAAATCGAGCTGGGCGAGGGTCGGCGATTCCAGCTCCTCCCACGAACGCGGTGCCGCCACCGTCGGAGTGAAGCGCCCCCTGAGCGAATAGGGCGCGATCGTCGTCTTGGCGCTGTTGTTCTGGCTCCAGTCGATGAGAACTTTCCCGACGCGAAGCGACTTCTTCATGTCACTCACGATGAGATCCGGATGATCCGCTTCGAGCGCCCGCGCCAGTTCATGCGCGACACTCGACACCGTGTCGCTTGGCAGTGAGCCGTCGAGCGCCGCGTACAGGTGGATTCCCTTGCTCCCGCTGGTCACCGGCAGCGGATTCAGGCCCATATCGGAGAGGATGTCCCGCGCGAGGAACGCGACAGCGGCACAGTCCGCCAGCGTGAGTCCCTCGCCCGGGTCGAGATCGAGCACCAGGCGGTCGGGGTTACGTGCGCCACCGGTGCGCTCGAACTGCCACTGCGGTACGTGGATCTCGAGGGCGGCGATTTGCGCGAGCCAGGCCAGCGTCGCCCTGTCGTTGACGAGCGGGTAGTCATTATTCCTGCTGCTGTGCTCGATCGAGCGGCGGGCAACCCACTCCGGCGTCGAGTCGTCGAGGTTCTTCTGGTAGAACACCTCGCCCGGTTTGTCCGGTGTGCCGACGCCGTGGACCCAGCGTTTGCGCGTCGCGGGTCGGCCCGCCGTGTATGGCACCATGACGTTGGCGATCTCGGCGTAGTAGCGCAGGACGTCGGCCTTGGTCGTTCCGGTTTCCGGGTAGAGCACCTTGTCCAGGTTGGTGAGTGTGATCCGCCGGCCGTCGACGTCGACGGTCTGGCGGGAGCCTGACTTCGCCATTACCCGGTCCTTCCCTCCGGCACCCTCAGGCCCGATCGTGCAGCATCGGTCCCGGCCTGCGACCGCGAAGTGGGCGGATGCTGCGGAGCGGGATGCTCGGATCGCCAACCGCGCTGAGGCGGGCCTCGACATCGCCGAGCCAGTCGATGGCGGCGCGAGCGACGCGCTGCTCGGCCGAGCGGGCAAGCTCGACCCGCAGAGAAGGCGGACCGCTGTCGTCGCCGGCCGGCACGGCATCCGCTGCCGTCCACGAAGCGAGCTGC
Organism: Mycetocola sp. Y442; assembly: GCF_056898615.1. Classification (NCBI taxonomy): domain Bacteria; kingdom Bacillati; phylum Actinomycetota; class Actinomycetes; order Micrococcales; family Microbacteriaceae; genus Mycetocola; species Mycetocola sp. Y442. The sequence goes on along the minus strand of NZ_JBXHBV010000001.1, from coordinate 550,414 downwards.
CTGGCGATGACCTTCCGCCATCCGGAACCGGGCAGGCTCGACGCCACGAGAACCTGGTCGGCCATGTCGGCCCAGTTGCGGACGTCGGGTGCTGTCGGTGCGCCGAGCCAGTCGATTGCGGCCGCGTGGCCTGTCGGCGTGAGCGTGTAGAGCGGCAGGTTGTCGTCGGTCGCGGTGTCTGACCTGATCAGGCCGTCGCGAACGAGCCGGTCGAGCGTGGAGTAGACCTGGCCGACGTTCACCCCCGCACGGTGAGGGGCGCGGGCGGCGAGCTCGTCGCGGAGCTGGAGGCCGTAAGCGGAACCGAGAGTGAGGATCGCGAGGATCGCATCCTTCACCGCCATGGGGTTCCTTCCGGTAACGACGATCCGGCGTTTGCGAATCTCTACCCAGTATAGAGATTCGGCGACACGCCGGGGCAGCATAATCACATCGTTGTTATTCCTGTGCTATTTGGGGCATAATGACGAGGACGGCGGTCTGCCGGACAACTGAATACCGGATGCTGCATCTCACTTTTTTCACGGGTCGTTGGGGAAGACGTACCACGGTGAACAAGGAGGAGAAAATGGTGGCATCTGTCGCACGCGGAGTGATTTTGGTTCACTCCTCACCGCGCGCTCTGTGCCCGCATGTCGAGTGGGCTGCAGGTCGCGCTCTTGGTCGTGCTGTGAACTTCGCCTGGGTAGAGCAGCCGGTGCTGAAGGGCGCCCAGCGCGCTGAGTACTACTGGGAAGGTCACCAGGGCATGGGTGCCGCCATCGCTTCCTCGCTTCGCGGCTGGGAGCACCTGCGTTTCGAGGTGACCGAAGACGCGTCGCCCGGCGCGGATGGCGGACGCTGGCTGCATACCCCCGACCTCGGGATTTTCTACGCACAGACCGACTCCGCGGGCAATGTCGTGGTGCCGGAGGATCGCATCCGCTACGCCATGGATACCGCGGGCTCGAACCCGGCCGAACTGCAGCGTGAACTCCGGATCGCCCTCGGCCAGGCCTGGGATGACGAGCTCGAGCCGTTCCGCTACGCGTCAGATGACTCGAGCGTGATCTGGCTGCACAAGGTCGGCTAGGCGGATGCCTGTGTGAGCCCAGGGCCATCCCGGTGGCATGCTGCGCAGGTCGGTGACTCCTCCCGGCTGGCACGGACCGTGAAACCGACAGGCCCTGCTACGAAGAAAACCCCGCACACCTTTCGGCGTGCGGGGTTTTCGAGTGTTGCGGCGAACTCAGAAGCTCCGGAACGCAGCGACGGCGTTGTGGCCGCCGAACCCGAAGGAGTTGCTGATCGCGAGCAGGTCACCGGTTCCGAGGTCGCGGGGCGTCGTCACGACGTCGAGCGGGATCGCCGGGTCCTGGTTCTCGAGGTTGATCGTCGGGGGAGCGACGCGCTCGTGCAGGGCCTTGACCGTGAACAGCGCCTCGATCGCACCTGCACCGCCGAGCAGGTGACCGGTGGACGCCTTTGTCGCGCTGACGGCAATCGACTCGAGGTGGTCGCCGAAGACGCGCCTGAGCGCGTAGTACTCGGCGATGTCACCGACCGGAGTGCTCGTCGCGTGTGCGTTCACGTGGACGACATCGGTGAGTGCAAGGCCGGCGTTCTCAACGGCGGCGATCATTGCACGGGCCGCTGCCGATCCTTCCGGGTCCGGAGCGGTGATGTGGTACGCGTCGCTGGTCACGGCGCCGCCCAGAACCTCGGCGTAGATCCGGGCACCGCGGGCCTGGGCGTGTTCGAGGGTTTCGAGCACGAGCGCTGCTGCGCCCTCGCCGAGGACGAAGCCATCGCGGCTGACATCGTAGGGGCGTGACGCCGTGGTCGGGTCGTCGTTGCGCTTGGAAAGCGCCTGCATCGCGGCAAAGGACGCGATCGGCAGCGGGTGGATTGCGGCCTCGGATCCGCCGGCGATGATGACGTCGGCCAGCCCAGCCTGGAGGTGCTCGAAGGCGTTGGCGATCGACTCGGTGCTCGAAGCGCACGCGGAGACGACGGTGCGTTCTCCGGCTCGGGCGCCGAGGTCCATGCCGATGGCCGCTGCCGGGCCGTTGGGCATGAGCATTGGAACGGTCATGGGCAGTACCCGGCGAGGGCCGCGCTCACGCAGGGTGTCCCACGCGTCGAGGAGGGTCCAGACGCCACCGATTCCGGTCGCCCAGTCAACACCGAGACGAACGGGATCAACGTCGGGGGTGCCGGCGTCAGCCCACGCTTCGCGTGCGGCGATCAGAGCGAACTGGCTCGATGGGTCGAGACGCTTGGTCTCCATGCGGGGGAGAACGTCGGCGGCGGGAACTGCTGCCTGGCCGGCGATCGTGATGGGCAGCTCATACTTGGCCACCCACTCCTGCTCAAGGGTGCGGACACCGGACGCGCCGGCGAGGAGGTTATCCCAGGACTCCTGGGCAGTGCCACCGATCGGTGACGACGCACCAATCCCTGTCACGACAATTCTTTTGGTCATTCGATGAACTCTCTTGGTGCGGGGTCACGATACAAGCGATACAGGGATGGCTCGTGTGGCGCGATGAGGGACCGGGTGTGGGTTTGGGCCGCGACCCGGTCCTCATCGACGCAGGGTGTTAGCCCTGTGCTTTGACGATGAAGTCGACGGCGTCGCCGACTGTCTTGAGGTTCTTGACTTCCTCGTCCGGGATCTTGACGTCGAACTTCTCTTCTGCGTTGACAACGATGGTCATCATCGAGATCGAGTCGATGTCGAGGTCGTCGGTGAAGGACTTGTCGAGCTCGACGGTGTCTGCAGCGATTCCGGTTTCGTCGTTGACGAGCTCTGCCAGGCCGGCGAGGACTTCTTCAGTGGACAGTGCCATGGTGTTATCTCCTTGAGTATCGATTGACCGTGAAACAGTCTATGGGGGTAGTTGTGCCCGGTCCGGGCACACGAGGGGTGTGGCTAGGGCAGAACGACGACCTGGGCGGCGAAGACGAGGCCCGCTCCGAATCCGATCTGAAGGGCGAGGCCGCCCGAAACCTCGGGGTGCTCCTGCAGGAGACGGTGCATGGCGAGGGGGATCGAGGCCGCGCTGGTGTTGCCGGTCGTTTCGATATCCCTGGCGATGACGACGGTCTCCGGCAGCTTCAGCTGCTTCGCGAACTCGTCGATAATGCGCATGTTGGCCTGGTGGGGAACGAAGGCGGAGAGCTGGTCGGCGGTGATTCCGGCCTTCTCGAGTGCTTCCTTGGCGACCTTGGCCATGTCCCACACGGCCCAGCGGAACACAGTCTGCCCCTCCTGGCGCAGGGTCGGCCACGGTGCTTCGCCGCGGCGGTATTCCTGCAGGGTGGCGTTCATGCCGACGGCACCCGCCTTGGAACCGTCGGAGCCCCACACGGTGGGGGAGATGCCGGGGAAGTCGCTCGGCCCGATGACGGCAGCGCCTGCGCCGTCACCGAGCAGGAAGGAGATCGACCTGTCCTCGGGGTCGACGACATCCGACAGCTTCTCGGCGCCGATCACGAGCACGTACTTGGCGACACCGGTGCGGATGAGTGAGTCGGCCTGAGCGATGGCGTACGGGTACCCGGCGCACGCGGCGTTGACGTCGTAGGCTGCTGCGGGGTTCGCCCCGACACGGTCGGCCACGACCGCCGCCATGGACGGGGTCTGCTGGATGTTGCTGATGGTCGCGATGATCACGGCGTCGACCTCGGCGGGGTCCACCCCCGACGCTTCGATCGCCTCTCGAGCGGCGTCCGTTGCCAAGTCGACGGCCAGGACGTCCTGGCTCGCGCGCTTGCGTTCGATGATGCCCGTGCGCTGGCGGATCCACTCGTCTGACGAGTTGATCGGCTCGATGAGGTCGTCGTTGGGAACCGACAGGTCACCGCGTGCGGCACCCATCCCCAGGATGCGGGTGAACGCGGGCCCCTGGGACTGGTTGAGGGTAGGTCTGGTCATTCGTCTCTCTCGGGTAACGGAGATGGCTTACGCGTGAAGCAGTTCGAGCGCGGCCGGGATGTCGTTCGGGGTCTTGATCGCGACAGATGGAGTGCCCTTGAGCCCGCGCTTGGCGAGCCCGGTGAGCGCCCCTGCCGGTGCGACCTCGACGATGCCGGTGACCCCATCGGCCGCGAACGCGTCCATGCAGAGGTCCCAGCGTACCGGCGACGCCACCTGTCCGACGAGGAGTTCGACGAATCGCGAACCGGAGTCAACGACGCTGCCGTCGCGGTTCGTCCACAGGCGAAGCTCAGGGTCGGATGCCGTCAGGCCGGCCGCGACGGTCGCGAGCGCGTCGCGGGCTGGTGCCATGTACCTGGTGTGGAATGCGCCTGCGACCTGCAACGGGATCACGCGCGTGCCTGGGACCGGATCGGCCGCCAGCCGGGCGAGCGCATCGAGAGCACCGGCAACCACGATCTGGCCGCCGCCGTTGAAGTTCGCTGGCTCGAGTCCGAGTTCGTTCAGCCGCGCGAGCAACGCGTCGACGTCTCCACCGATCACGGCGCTCATTCCCGTTGGCGTCGCTCTGGCCGCAGCGGCCATGGCTGTCGCCCGGGCGGCAACGAAGCGCATGGCGGCATCCTCGGTGAGCACGCCGGCGCCGACGGCCGCGGTGATCTCCCCAACGGAGTGACCGGCGATGCCGGGGACCGTGGCGGGGTGGCCGACGTCGGCGAGTGCGTGCAGGGTGAGGAGCCCGGCGGCAACGATCAGGGGCTGCGCCACGGCGGTGTCGCGGATCGTCTCCTGGTCGGATTCGGTACCGTGCTTCACCAGGTCTAGTCCTGCGGCTTCCGAGTACTGCTCGACCAGTCGCAGGTAGTCGCTGTTTTCAAGCCAGGGGGAGAGGAAGCCGGGGGTCTGGGAGCCCTGTCCGGGGCAAACGAGAACGATCACGGTCCTAGTCTGCCAACAGAGTGTGCGGCGGCTGTGTTGAACACGTCACAAGAATCCGCGAATCGTTTGTGTATGTTCCACATAGCCACGGAGGTTGTCTCTAGCGTCGGCGTTTGAATCCGTCGGGTTCTGCGATCGAACCGAGGATCAGCGCGGCCTGGAGGATGAGCGCCTCCCGAGCGCCGGTCGCGTCCCACCCGATCACGTCGGACACCCGCTTGAGGCGGTACCGGACGGTATTGGGGTGCACGAAGAGCTCGCGTGCGGTGGCCTCGAGCGACCTGCCGTTGTCGAGATAGCACCACAGCGTCGTGACCAGCTCGGTCGAGTGCGCGTGAAGCGGCTTGTAGATGCGTTCAATGAGCGTGGTTCGAGCGAGCGAATCGCCGGCCAGCGCGCGTTCCGGCAGCAGATCGTCTGCCTGTACCGGCCTGGGGGCGTGGCGCCAGGCCCGCGCGACGGCGAATCCGGCGAGGGCCGCGCGTGCGCTCCTGGACGCTTCGACGAGGGTGGGCACCGCGTGACCGAGCACGAGATAGCCTGGGCCGAAACCTGGCTCGAGGTGCGTGGCGATCTCGACGAAGCTCAGGGATGCGGCTGTGCCGATCTCTTCGTCGTCGACACCGTGGCTGGTCTCGGCGCGTCCAATAACGAGGACAAGCCGGCCGCCCTGCACGCCGATGAGAACATCCGCGGCCATGTGACGCGCCGTTCGTCGCAACTGATCGACGTCGAGCTGCGGGGGTGTTGTTCCGACGAGAACGGCGACTTCACCGTGTCCATGCCAGCCGAGGGCAGCAATCCGACTGGGCAGCTCGTCATCGGCCTCACCGGAGAGGATGGAGTCGACGACGAGCGCTTCGAGCCTGGCGTCCCAGAGCCCGCGTGCCTCCGCTGCCCTGGCGTAGACGTCGGCCGCGGCGAACGCGATCTCCCGCGAGTACAGCAGGATCGCCTCGCGGAGGTCCTCGCCGCCGTCCTTGATCCGTTCTTCAACGACTTCGACCGTGACGCGAATGAGCTGCAGCGTTTGCTGCAGGCTCACCGAACGCAGGAGTTCCCTCGGGGCGGCGCCGAAGACATCCGCCGCGATCCACGGAGTGGATTTCGGGTCGTCGAACCAGGCGATGAACGAGGTGATGCCCGCCTGGGCAACCAACCCGACCGCAGACCGCCGCCCTGGCGGCATTTCTGCATACCAGGGCAGCGTGTCTTCGAGCTGTTTCAGCGTTGTGGTGGCGAGCTCGCCTGACAGGCGTCGAAGCCAGGCGAGCGTTTCACCCTTCGAGCGCGGCACGGCCGGCGGTGTGATGGTCTAGCTTTCACCACCGGCATTGCCGGTGGTTCCAGCGTTGACGTCGAGAAGCTTGTACTTGTCGATGGCGCGGCCGGGCAGCGAAGCGTCGACCTCGCCGCGGGCGGCAAGCAACTCGAGGGCACGAACGACCATCGACGGTCCATCGATCTTGAAGTATCGGCGGGCAGCCGCACGGGTGTCGGAGAATCCGAAGTTGTCTGCACCGAGTGTGGCGAAGTCGCCCGGCACGAACTGGCGGATCTGATCGGGCACCGCGTGCATGTAGTCGGTAACCGCGATGAACGGTCCCTGCTCATCCTTCAGTCGCGCTGTCACGTACGGGACCTGCGGTTCCGCATCGGGGTTGAGGAAGTTGTGCTCCTCAGCACGGATGCCGTCACGGCGCAATTCGGACCAGGAGGTAACCGACCAGACGTCGGCAGACACGCCCCAGTCCTCAGCCAGCAGGTGCTGGGCTTCGATGGCCCACGGCACCGAAACGCCCGAAGCGAGGAGCTGGGCCCTCGGTCCCTCGGTCTCGGAGCCCTTCACCTTGTAGATGCCGCGGAGCAGTCCGTCGACGTCGAGGTTCTCAGGTTCGGCGGGCTGCACGATCGGCTCGTTGTACACCGTGATGTAGTACATCACGTTGGGGTCTTCGTGCTTTCCGCCGTACATCCGGTCGAGACCGGCGCGCACGATGTGGCCGATTTCGTAGCCGTATGCCGGGTCGTAGGTGACCGTGGCCGGGTTGGTCGACGCGAGGAGGGGGGAGTGGCCGTCAGCGTGCTGAAGTCCCTCGCCCGTGAGCGTCGTGCGGCCCGCTGTCGCACCGATGATGAAGCCTCGGGCCATCTGGTCGCCGGCGGCCCACAGTGCGTCGCCCGTGCGCTGGTATCCGAACATCGAGTAGAAGACGTAGATCGGGATCAGGGGCTCGCCCTGGGTGGAGTACGTGGTTCCGATGTTGGTGAACGCGGCAGCGCCACCCGCCTCGTTGATGCCGACGTGGAGGATCTGGCCCTGCGGGCTCTCCTTGTATGCGAGGAGGAGTTCGCGGTCGACGGAGGTGTAGTGCTGTCCGTTCGGGTTGTAGATCTTCGCGGTCGGGAAGAACGCGTCGATACCGAAGGTTCGAGCCTCGTCCGGGATGATCGGGACGATCCGGTTGCCGAAGTCCTTCGAGCGGATCAGGTCCTTGAGCAGTCGGACAAACGCCATGGTTGTGGCGATCTCCTGCGTGCCTGAGCCCTTCTTCGAGATCGCGTAGGTGGAGTCCTCAGGCAGCTTGATGTCGGTGTACTTCGACCTGCGTTCGGGGACGTATCCGCCGAGCGCCGTGCGACGTTCGTGCAGGTACTGGATGGCCTCGTCCTCGACACCCGGGTGGTAGTACGGCGGCTGGTACGGGTTCTCCTCGAGCTGGGCGTCCGTGATCGGCACGCGCATCTCGTCTCGGAACATCTTGAGGTTGTCGAGCGTCATCTTCTTCATCTGGTGGGTCGCGTTGCGCCCCTCGAATGACGGGCCGAGACCGTAACCCTTGACGGTCTTGGCGAGGATGACGGTCGGCTGGCCCTTGTGCTCTGATGCGGCCTTGAAGGCGGCGTACACCTTGCGGTAGTCGTGGCCACCGCGCTTGAGGTTCCAGATCTGGTCGTCGGAGTAGTCCTCGACGAGCTTGAGCGTGCGCTCGTCGCGACCGAAGAAGTTCTCACGGACGAAGGCTCCGCTTTCGGCCTTGTAGGTCTGGTAGTCGCCGTCGGGGGTGGCGTTCATGAGGTTGAGGAGAGCACCGCTCGAGTCCTTCGCGAGCAGGTCGTCCCACTCGCGGCCCCAGACCACCTTGATGACGTTCCAGCCGGCACCGCGGAAGAAGCTCTCGAGCTCCTGGATGATCTTGCCGTTTCCGCGCACGGGGCCATCGAGGCGCTGCAGGTTGCAGTTGATGACGAAGTTGAGGTTGTCGAGGCCCTCGTTGGCGGCAACCTGGAGCTGGCCACGGCTTTCGACCTCGTCCATTTCGCCATCGCCGAGGAACGCCCAGACCTGCTGGTCACTCGCATCCTTGATCCCGCGGTTGGTCAGGTACCTGTTGGCCTGTGCCTGGTAGATGGCGTTGATCGGGCCGAGACCCATCGATACCGTCGGGAACTGCCAGAACTCGGGCATGAGTCGCGGGTGCGGGTACGACGAGATGCCGTGTGGCGCACGGGACTTCTCCTGACGGAACCCGTCGAGCTGGTCCGTTGACAGGCGACCCTCGAGGAATGCGCGAGCGTAAGTTCCGGGGGAGGCGTGACCCTGGATGAAGATCTGGTCGCCACCGCCCGGGTGGTCCTGGCCGCGGAAGAAGTGGTTGAATCCGACCTCGTAGAGCGCGGCGGATGATGCGTACGTCGAAATGTGTCCGCCGACACCGATACCGGGGCGCTGTGCGCGGTGCACGGTGATCGCCGCGTTCCAGCGGATCCAGGCGCGGTAACGACGCTCGATGTCCTCGTTTCCGGGGAACTCCGGTTCGTTCTCCGGCGCGATCGTGTTGATGTAGTCCGTCGTCGGCACCATCGGAACGCCGAGGTGAAGTTCACGGGAGCGCTTCAGCAGGCTCAGCATGATTTCGCGCGCACGGCCGTGACCGTGGGTAGCGACGAGCTGGTCGAGCGACTCTTGCCATTCCGCGGTTTCTTCGGGGTCAGCATCGAAGTTGTCAACCGAGTATGGGTCCTGGTCGTTTACAGTCACCGTCGACCTTTCTGTATGGGCAGATCGTGCCTGGTTTTCCGAGGTGCAAATGTCAGACAGGGTCGGGTTACGACGCGCGCAGGCACCTCAGATCAGCCTAGCGACTTACGCGGGCAAGTGGCGACTTCCACAGCAAAGGGCGACTTACGGCTGGAGGTGTGCGCCAATTCCGGATCGATCGTTTGGTGTTGGAGAATCGCGGGTCTAGTGTGTGTCACTGGTTTGGAACCGGATCCTCGCGCAGCCGAGGCAGGACCATTCCGGAAAGGACGCAATCCGATGGCTCTCGAGAACGACACCAGGGCGCCCGACTTCGCGCTCGTCAACCAGTTCGGTGAGACCGTACAGCTCGGCAGCTTCCGTGGAAAGCGGGCCGTCGCACTGGTCTTTTTCCCGCTTGCTTTCTCTGGCAGGTGCACGAGCGAGTTGTGTGAACTCCGCGACAACCTCTCGCTGTTCCAGGATGCCGGGATCGAACTCATCGGCATCTCCGTTGACTCCAAGTCCGCGCTCCGGGCGTGGGCCGAGCAGGAGGGCTACGAGTTCACCCTGCTCTCAGACTTCTGGCCACACGGTCAGGTCAGCAAGGAATACGGCGTGTTCCTCGACTCGAAGGGATTCGCCAACCGGGCGACGTTCGTGATCGACGTGGATGGAATCATCCGGGCGAGCTTCATCACTGCTCCAGGGGAAGCCCGCTCGCTCGAGGCGTACCGCACAGCGGTCGAGAACCTGCAGCGCCAGCCCGCGTGAGTGGGCATCCGGTTTCAGGTCGTGGCCGGAAAGTGTGTAACATGATCACGCTGCCATCGGCAGTGAGGGGCCTTTAGCTCAGCTGGTAGAGCGCCACGTTTACACCGTGGATGTCATCGGTTCGATCCCGGTAGGGCCCACACACGTTCAGCCCATTTCGGGTCTGAACCCGCGAACCGCGGTCTGTCTTCGACAGGCCGCGGTTTTTGCGTGCGCGAGGCGCGACAGCCGCTGACAACAACACCCGTGGTGTAGCCGCGACGTTCGGCGTATCGTCAGCACCGGCACCGGGGCAGCTGCGGCACGGCGCGTGTCGCCTCGTTGAGAGCCCCGGACAGTGACGAAAGGAGTTCTCCATGTCCGGCCGCATTCACATTGACCACTTCACCACACTCGATGGCGTCGCCCAGGCGCCGGGGGGTCCCGAGGAAGACGCCGACGGCGGATTCGCGTTCGGGGGCTGGCAGGCGCCCCTCATCGACAGCACAGTGGGAGCTCAGGTCGACGAAGGGATACGGAGCATGGACGCCCTGCTTCTGGGGCGTCGCACCTACGACATTTTCGCCGCGTACTGGCCACACCACCTCGACGGGCCCGATGCCGACATCGCCCGCAAGTTTGACGCGATCCCCAAGTACGTCGTGTCGCGGGGCACGCCGGAGCTCGACTGGCGCGACTCGCACCTGATCGGTGGCGATCTCATCACGGAGGTGTCAGTGCTGCGCGAGCGGCACCGGGAGATCCACGTCATCGGCAGCATCGACCTTTCCCGCACCCTCGTCGCCGAGAACCTGTTCGACCAGTTGAACCTGTGGGTATACCCGATCGTCGTCGGTGCCGGCAAACGCCTGTTTCCCGACGACGGCCCGCCAGTGGCCCTCGAACTTCTCGCTGCGGATGGGGCGTCCGAACAGGGCGCGGTTCTCCTGCGTTACCGATCGACGGGTTCTGTCCCGGCGACGGGCGACATGGGCGAGGAGAATTCCGCACCCTGACAGCGTCGTCAGGCGAGCTGCAAATCCTTGAGCTGCCTGCGTGACGAGATATCGAGTTTCTGGAAGATGGTGCGCAGGTGGGATTCAACAGTTCGCGGGCTCAGGAAAAGCTGCGAGCCCACCTCCCGTGAGGTCGCGCCGGTGGCTACCAGTCGTGCAATGTGCAGCTCCTGGGCCGTGAGTTCGTCGGTTCGTCGGGCGGTGCGTTTTCTCGGATGCTCGCCGGTGGCGTGCAACTCGCGCGCAGCTCGGGCGGCGAAGGCTTCGGCGCCCATCTCTGAGAAGAGTTCGTGGGCTGTTCGCAATCGGCCACGTGCCTCCTGACGACGTCCCTCACGGCGTAACCATTCGCCGTAGAGCAGCTGAGCACGAGCGGCCTCGCCAGCAATGCGTGACTTACTGAGATGTGCGATCGCTCCGAGATACCATTCCTCCGCCGCAGGGCCGGCGATCGTCAAGGCTCTGGATCGTGCCTCAAGACCGAGCGCCCAATCGGTGCCACTGGCACGCGCACGCACAGACAAGCGCGCGAGTGCGTCCGCTGCACTCTCGGGGTCGCCACCACGGACAGCTGCCTCGATCAACTCGGGCAGACCGATCGTGCTGAGGGAGAGTTCGGCCGCGTCGGAAGCCTTTACGGCGGCTCCCTGGGCCGCCGAGTACTCGCCGAGCCCGTTGTAAAGCACGGCGCTTGCGTAGTGCGCCATCGTTGCTTCCGAACTCCCATCGGTGTTGCCGGGTCTCAGGAAGGTGAGGCTGTTCAGCTCTTCTACCGCTGTCCGGTCACCGCCCCATGCGGCGAGGATGGCCTGGGTGTGGCGCAGTTTCACTCCTCCAATCGACTCCGCGATCGCCTCCGCCTCAGAAGTCAGCTCCCGCGCACGGGTAAGCTGCCCGCTTATCGTCAGGATGTTGGCGTGGAGTTTCAGAGCGGCGGGGAGCGCGGCCAGAGCGCCCGTGCTGCGCGACACGGCGACAGCGCATTCGGCGAGGTGATGGGCGCGTTCGTCGTCGAGGATACCGACCGCGAGTCGGCCAGCCAGCCAGAGCCACGACTGGCTGACATCCTCCTCCTGTACGGTGTCTGGGCGCGTCGCCTCGCCCAGCGCGTCGAGTGCGAGCCGCAAAGCCGGGACGCCCGGCGAATAGCCGTGGACCATCGTCACCGCGAGCGCGTCCAGAAGCAGGTCCACAGGCCGAATAGCCTGGGCTGGCGGTGCGGTGAGAGCCGTTCGCGCGATGGCCGTCGCCTGAGAGGCGCCGCTGATGATTGCCGCGTCCAGCGCGTGCAGATAGGTCTCGCGCGACAGGTCGGGGTCGAACGGGGCAAGCGTCGCGGCGGCATCCAGCAGCATGTCCGGAACGTCAGCACCGCGGGTGAGCTGAAACGCGATCCGGGCGCGGAGCAGTGCGACTCGAGCGCTTTGCAGCGAATCGGCCGGCCCACCCTCGGCGATCGCGAGCAGGTCCACCGCGTTCTCAAATGCGCCAGCGTTGGCCAGCGAGCGCGCCGCTTCCAGCGCGCGCCTGGTGCGATCCACGACGTCAGGGCTGAGCTCTGACGCACGTCTCAGGAACGCACCTGCGGCGGCGTGGCCGCCGCGCGAACGCGCCCGCACTGCCGAGCGCTCTAACTGTGCGGCAACCTCCTCATCAACGCCCAGCACCGCTTGCGCGCAGTGCCAGGCGCGCCGGTCAGGGTCGAGGGTTGCATCGGTGGCCGCGGCCAACGCGCCGTGCACGCGGCGGCGGGCCGCCGGGTCCGCGGCCCGGTACACCGCCGATCGCACCAGAGGATGGCGAAATCGCACTACGGAATCGATCTCAATAAGTCCGGCGGCTTCCGCCGGAGCGGCGGACTCCGACGCCATGCCGAGTTCGGTGGTCGCACGGCACAGCAGTGCCGGGTCTCCGGTGGGCTCAGCCGCCGCGGTGAGCAGCAGCAACTGCGTCGTCTCGGGTAACTCACTCGAGCGTCGTCGGAATCCACTCTCGACTCGGCCTGGAACATCCGACACGTCAGGAAGCTGGAATCCGCCAGCGAGTCGAACTGCTGGCGCATCCGCGGGGAGCTCAAGGAGCGCAAGAGGGTTGCCACGTGCCTCCGCGATGATGCGCTCGCGTACGTCGTCGTCCAGCGGAACGCGAACAGCGGCGTCCAACAGCTTTCGCGCAGAGACACCGTCGAGTCCCGTCAACCTCAGCTCCGGCAAGCCGGGGAAGCGGGTTCGCTGCCCGCTGACATCCCGCTCACCGAAGACCATGACGAGCCGGTCAGCATCGACCCGGCGAGATACGAATGCCAGCACTTCGGCGGAAGCCTGATCGAGCCACTGTGCGTCATCGACGAGACAGAGCAGCGGACCCTGCTCGGCGACCTCTGCAATCAGGTTGAGAGTAGCCAGTCCAATGAGGAACCTGTCCGGTGCTGGACCGCTTCTCAGTCCCAGGGCCACCCCGAGCGCTACCTGCTGCGGCTCGGGTAGCGCGCTGAGATGATCGAGGAACGGGGCGCAGAATTGATGAAGACCCGCGAACGCGAACTGCGTCTCCGTTTCGATACCGGTCGATGATTCCACACGGAATCCAGAGGCGGCGGCGACATCTCCCAGGTGTGCCAGCAGCGCCGTCTTCCCGATTCCCGCGCCGCCGCGCACCACGAGGACCGCGCTGCCGCCGGCTTGTGCCTCGATCAGCAGCTGCTCGACCTCACGGCGCTCCAGGCGCCTACCCAGAAGTTTCGACAGGTTTGCTCCGTTCAGAGGCTGACTGCTTCTACAACCAACCCTGTAGTTATCACAGCATTATGGCCGACGAGGGCGGTGTAGGACCCGGATCGGTGATATTGCGCACATCTCAGTGCTTTCTACCGACGCGAGGCCACCGCGTACGGACGACGCTGAAGACCTGGGCAGGTTCGGTGACGAGTTGCCCTTCGTGACACATCGTTCGAACAAGGGAGAGAGACCGTGGGAAGCGATATATCTCGAACAGGCGTCTGCGGCGCAGGTGCGCAGACCGCACGTTGCAAATCCGATCAGCGCGAAGCTTCCCGCTGGCCGCCGGACGGCTCGGAGACTTCGCTGGACGACTCCGTGAGCCTGGCTGTGGCGCTTGCCTCGATCATGCTGAGCCTCGGCTCTGCCGGTGCGCGGACTCGCGGATCAGGAGGATAGACCGTGGCATGGAGTACACGCGAGCTCGCGGAGCTCGCCGGGACTACGGTCAACACGATCCGGCACTATCACCGAATCGGCCTGCTGGACGAGCCGGAACGGACGTACAACGGATACAAGCAGTACGGCGTTCGGGAGCTGGTGTGCCTGTTGCGGATCCTCCGGCTGGCTGGGCTTGGTGTGCCGCTGGCGAAGATCGCTCATGTCGGGGCGGGTGGGCAGGCTGCGAAAACTGCCCTGGAAGAAGTGGACGACGAACTTGTCGTGCGTATCAAGCGGCTGAAGCAGGCTCGTGCCGACATCGCCGCAGTCCTTCGTGACGATGCCCCACCGGACGCTCCTTTCGGTTTCGTCTCCGTGGCATCTCGATTGTCTGAGTCTGACCGGTCGATCCTCCACATCTGGAACCGGCTCTACGACGAGGATGCGATGGCTGATCTGCGGCGGATGGTGGAGCTGGATTCGGATGCCGGCGCGCTCGGGAAAGAGATCGATGCGCTTCCGCCCGCCGCGAATGAGGCCACGCGGGCACGGCTCGCAGCAGGGCTGGCGCCGATCCTGGCGCGCAATCTGGTCGATTACCCCTGGCTGAGGAACCCGGCCGAGCACCTCGCGAAAGGGGAGCGGGTCACGCGACAGACGTTTGTCGAAGCACTTACGGAGCTGTACAACCCAGCCCAGCTCGATGTGTTCGCTCGCGCGGGCGCCCTCGCGCGGCAGCGGCAGGCTGACGTCCCAGCCCGCGACAAAATTGCTGTGTCAGGCCGCCGCCACGCGGAACATCCGCTCTCTCCCCGAGTCCGGCGACCGCTGCCTCTCGGGGCTTGACTGTGTTCTGGGAACACAGCCTCTAATGGTCGGAACGTCGACATATTCGACGCCTGACAACAGAGAGGAACCACAGAAATGAACCCCATAGAGGAACTCGTCCGCAATTTCCAGGAGCTCGTGGCCCAGGTGCCCGAGATCGTTCAACCGTTCGTCGTGATGCTCGCGTCGGCAATCCCCTTCGTCGAGGGTGAGGGCGGTGCGCTCGTCGGTATGGTCGGTGGACTTAACCCGATTCTCGTCGGCGTCGCGGCGGCGGCCGGCAACTTCCTCAGCGTCCTTCTGGTCGTCGTTGTCAGTTCCCGGGCGCGTGGCGCTGTGGTGGATCGCCGAGCAGCACGCCGCCAGCTCGTGAGCGTTGGTGCGGGGGGAGCGGCCGCGACGGAAGGAGGGTACGTCGGGACGCTCGAAGAGGTCCCGGCCAAACCTGAGTCGAAGGGCCAGCAGCGCGTCAAGGGGTGGCTGCTCCGGTTTGGCGTACCCGGAGCCAGTATCCTCGGCCCGTTGGCGATCCCGACGCAGTTCACCTCCGCGATCTTCGTCGCTGGCGGTGCCTCGCGCGGCTGGGTCCTGCTCTGGCAGGCCGTCGCGATCGCGCTGTGGACGACGGCAGCCACGGTCTCCGCCTGGGCCGCACTCACGTTCATCGTCGGCATCTGACGGACGGAGCGGCGCTTGTGTTACCCGGCGCGACACAACAAAGGGAGGGCTGGCCAAATGTGGCCAGCCCTCCCTTTCTCAGTCGGAACGGTGAGCTTCTCTGAAGATCAGCGTCGCGGCATCCGTGACTACTTCGTCGGCGGCACCGGCGCGTACAGCGCCTCGATGTCGGCGAGTTCCATCTCGGCGGTTGCCTGGATGAGCGCCATCAGGTCGGTGTCCAGCCCGGGGGAGAACTCCTCGAAGCGCTCCGCAGCGATGGTCGAGGGAACCCCGGCCGGCGCCTGCTCGTTGGCGATGAGTTCGGTTCCGTCGTTCGAGGGCGACATGCCCTGGAAGATCTTCCCCGCTTCGGACTGCCCGGTGAGGTCGAAGGTGTACTGCTTGCTCTGAAGGCCCAGGTCGACGAGCTTTTTGACCTCGGGGAACTTCTCGGCGTTCGTCTTGGGAATCGGCAGTGCCGACTTCCAGTTCACACCGAGGGTCTCCAACGCCTTTGCATAGGCGTTCTCGTGTGCCTGGTCGCGAACGATCAGGTACGAGATCGTCGAGCGAGCCGTCTTGTTGTCGGTCATCTCATAGATGCGGCACTTCTGCAGCCGCCCCGTCGACTCGAGCATGAGGTTGTACAGCAGGTCGAGCACCAGGTTGCCCGAGTTGTATACCCAGCTTCCGTTCCACGGGTTACCCGCGGCATCTACCGGGAGAGCTCCCTGGGCGCCGACGAGGTAGTGGTGGATGTTGCTTTCGTGCATGGCAATGTTGAGCGGCGTCGCGCCCCCAGAACCCGGCTTGTCGAGCGGATCGGTCGGCTTCCCTGAATACTCGGGAGAACCGTCAAGCAGTCGCGAGATCGTGGTTCCGATGAGTTCGACGTGGCTGATCTCCTCGGTTCCGATTCCCTGCATAAGGTCGCGGTACGGCTTTGCACTCGGTCCGCGGAAGTTCATCGCCTGGAAGAGATACTGCATCATCGTCCGCATCTCGCCGAACTGGCCGCCGAGACCTTCCTGGAGGGCGTTGGCCGCTGCCGGATCCGGCTCGTCGGGGACGATCTCATTAATCAGTCGTTGCACGTGAAAAAACACTGCTACCTCCTGGGGTTATCTCGTGATCTACGTGTCTTCGACTCTGCACCTCGAAACGGGGTCGAAACAGTGGGTGGACGCACGGCCGAATCGCCGCTAACATCCGCAGGGACTGCCGGTACACACTGTTTGTACAGGGTTCGGAGCGGAGTTTCCCAGTTGGACCGCGCACACTTGACCAATCAGTCGCCTGCGCGCCCGAATCGCCAGGCGTGACGTGAACAGGATTCGCGTCAGCCCGACATCGACCGTCATCCCCGAAGCCTCAGAGCAGCCGTACCCCCGGCCCTCGCTCCACGATTCGGTTGAAGCCCCGTTCAGTGCGGCTTCACCGTGTCGAGGCTCACGCTGGGCGTGAACTGACGCGCGCCGGCCCAATCCCGGAAAATATGCTCTTACTCAAAAAATTTACCCGCGCCCAAATTCTCATCGCATCAGTCGTTCTCGTCGGTGTGCTCATCGCCTCCTTCCTCACCATCCAGTCCACTGTCATCCGCGCGCAGAGCGTTGCAACGGGCGACAAGATTGGGAGCTCGTCGAGCAAGCTCGCCACAGCCCTCACCGGTACATCAGCCCTCGTATCGAAGGCCAAGGCCGACAATCACGCTGAGGCGGTGCTGGCCGAAGCGAACCAGGTCGTCGTTGAGGTGCAGGCGAAAGTCGACACGGCTCCGCTGACCACCTCAATCGCCTCGCTCGCCTCCTACGCCAGCCAGGACGAGGCCACCGTGATGGAACTCGCATCGACAACGCAGGCGACGTCGGCTCAACTGCGCGCGCAAGCGGCAGAGGCCGACCGTCTGGCAGCCGAAGCGCAGGCAGCCGCAGCAGCGGCAGCCGCCTCGGCCCAGGCAGCCGCCAACACCCCCGACGGTGCCCGTGCAACGGCTCGCGCCCTCGCCCAGTCCAGGCACGGCTGGGGCGAAGACCAGTTCTCATGCCTGAACAAGCTGTGGCAGAAGGAGTCCGGCTGGTCCGTGAACGCGTTCAACGCCTCGAGCGGCGCTACCGGCATCCCGCAGGCTCTCCCCGGAAGCAAGATGGCGACCGCCGGCAGTGACTGGGCGACCAACGCGTCCACCCAGGTTGCGTGGGGTCTCGACTACATCGACCGTGCCTATGGCACGCCGTGTTCAGCGTGGTCGCACTCGCAGGCCGTCAACTGGTACTGATCCTCGCGTAACGGCATCCTGCACAGAGACCCGGCCCAGAAAGCGAAACGCTTTCTGTAGGCTGGCTCTGTGCCATATTCACTCCGCGAGGTCCGCGACACTGTCGAGTCGCTGTGGCCGATCGCCGGCGCTGAATCCTGGGATGCATCCGGCCTGATCGCCGGTGACCCCGATGACCAGATTTCCCGGGTCCTCTTCGCCGTCGACGCCGTGTCTGAGACCGCGACGCAAGCCGTCGAGTCGAAGACCGACCTTCTGCTCGTGCACCACCCGCTTCTCCTCCGCGGTGTTACGACCGTTGCGGGCGACACGTACAAGGGCTCAGTCCTCACCCGGCTGATTCGCGGCCACTGTGCGCTTCTCGCTGCGCACACCAACGCGGATGTCGTCGCCGACGGAACCTCGGGAGTCCTCGCGAAGCTGCTCGGACTGACGGATGTCGCCCCACTCGTTCCCTCCGCCGACGGCGTCAGTGGCATCGGGCGGGTGGGCCGATTGCCAGCTCCAACCTCGCTCGGTCACCTCGCACACACGCTCGCGAAAATTCTTCCAGCCACCGCGACGGGCATCCGTGCGTCCGGCGACTACGACTCGGAAATCCGGACCGTGGCCCTCTGCGGTGGAGCAGGTGACTCGCTGCTTCGCGAGGATGCTGTGACGAGCGCAGACGTGTACATCACGAGCGACCTTCGCCACCATCCGGCATCCGAAGCGCGTGAGCAGGCCATCGTCGGCGGAGGACCGGCGCTCATCGATGTCTCACACTGGGCAAGCGAGTGGCTGTGGCTCGACGTCGCTGCCGCACAACTGGCCGAACGCCTGCCTGACCTCTCCATTGCCGTGAGCGACATCCGCACAGACCCATGGGACTTCGTCGTCACGCAGTGACAACCAGGCTCAAGACAACTCCAAACCAGAATCACAAGGGACCCGACGTGAAATCCAGCCTCGCAGAGCAGAAAAAACTGCTCGAATTGCACACCATCGATTCCGGGCTCGCCCGCATCGCCCACCGGGAGAAGAGCCTGCCCGAGATCGCCGAGTACACGGCAGTGTCCAGGGAGCGGACGGAACTCAGCGGCCGGATCGCCGCAGAACTCGGTGAGCTCGAGGACGCGAAGACTGAGCTCGGTCGGCTGGAAAGCGACGCTGGTGTGGTCGACGCTCGGATCGCCAGGGACACCGAGCGCATGAACTCGACATCGAGCACGAAAGACGTGGCCGCGTTCGAGTCTGAACTCGAGTCGCTCTACCGGCGCAAGTCAAACCTCGAGGACATGGAACTCGTCGTGATGGAACGCGTCGAGGTCGCCGAGGCGCAGCTCTCCGCTACTCGCGACCTCGACAGCGACCTCGGGGCGAAGCTTCACGAGATCGGAACGAGGCGCCGTGCCGCGCTCGACGAACTCGCTCAGGAACGCGCGACGCTCACCGCGCAGCGCCACCTCCTCGAGCACTCGGTGGCACCCGACCTTCTCGCTCTCTACGAGAAGCTGCGGTCGAAGACCGGCACCGGCGCCGCCCTGTTCCGTGCCGGGACCTGTGGAGCGTGCACGATGTCGCTCACCGGCAACGAACTCGTCAAGGTGCGCGCCGCCGACATCGACGAGGTTCTCGAGTGCCCGGAGTGCGGCGCCATCATGGTGCGCACCGAGGAGTCGGGTCTCTGGTAGCAGCGATGCTCCCCACCGCCCGGTAAGCTCGAAGTGTGAATGGGTCGGCAAGACGGCCGCGTCACCAGTAATGGTGCCGAGGAACGTCCGGGCTCCACAGAGCAGGGCGGTGGGTAACACCCACCCGGGGTAACCCGCGAGACAGTGCAACAGAAAGTAGACCGCCGGGCGCGCAAGCGCCAGGTAAGGGTGAAACGGTGGTGTAAGAGACCACCAGCGACCGGGGTGACCCGGCCGGCTCGGTAAACCTCGCCCGGAGCAAGGTCAGACAGAGGACTATGGGGCTGCTCGTCCCGTCCTCGGGTAGGCCGCTTGAAGGCTGCGGTAACGCAGTCTCTAGAGAGATGGTCGTCCAGGGCGCAACTGCGCCTGAACAGAACCCGGCGTATCAGCCGGCCCATTCACCTTTGTACGACGGATGCCGCGCAGCGGGCTCAGCCCGGTTCCGGCTCAGCTGAGCGGTGGAATCGTGCGGACTGCGAGCGACGCGGCGCCAAGGATCCCCGCATTGTTGCGGTGGACGGCCGGGACGATCGGCGCCGTCAGGGTGAGCCGGGGCAGGAACAGCTCGTGGTGTTTTGACACGCCACCGCCCACGATGAAGAGGTCGGGGGAGAAGTACGCCTCCAGCCGGGAGTAGTAGGTCTGGAGCCGCTTCGCCCATTCCTTCCAGGACAGGCCTTCCCGCTCGCGCGCCGAGTTCGAGGCGCGCGTCTCAGCGTCCACCCCGTCGATCTCGATATGCCCGAACTCCGCGTTGGGAACGAGAACCCCGTTGTGAAGGACCGCGGTGCCGATCCCGGTGCCGAGCGTTGTCATGAGCGCGACACCCTCGATGCCCTTCGCGGCGCCGAACCGGGCCTCGGCGTAACCGGCGGCATCCGCGTCATTGACGAACGTGATGTCCCTGCCGAGGGCATCCTCGAAATAATCCTCGGCCTTGAGTCCGATCCACAGCTTCGAAATGTTCGCCGCCGACAGCGTGACGCCGTGCTTGACGACGGCGGGGAAACAGACACCGACCGGTGCGTCCGGGTCGTGCACCTGGAGCTGGTCGACCAGCTTCACCGTCTGCGCGATGATGTCTTCCGGTGTGCCGCCCGCGGGTGTCGGCACCTTGATCCGATCGCTCAGCAGGGTGCCTGTCGACAGGTCGACGACGGCCCCCTTGATGCCCGTTCCACCGATGTCGATGCCGACGGCGGTCGTCGGGGCGGTCATGCTGCTGCTCCAGTTGGCAATGTCAGGATGTCCGCACCGGTTTCAGTGACGACCAGGGTGTGCTCGAATTGCGCTGTCATGCTCTTGTCCTTTGTTGTCACTGTCCAGTCATCGGCCCACAGGTCCCACTCGTGGCTGCCGAGGGTGAGCATGGGCTCGATGGTAAAAACCATGCCGACTTCCATCACCGTGTCGTACTGGGGCGCTGAGTCGTAGTGGGGGATGATCAGTCCCGAATGGAATGCGCTCCCCACTCCGTGCCCCGTGAAGTCGCGAATCACGCCGTAGCCGAATCGTTTCGCGTACGACTCGATCGCCCGGCCGATCACGTTGACCTGTCGCCCGGGCGCGATTGCCTTGATGCCTCGCCTGAGGGATTCTTCAGTGCGTTCCACCAGCAGACGGACGTCATCGGCGGCTGTACCGGCGATGAAGGTCCTGTTGCTGTCGCCGTGCATCCCATCGAGGTACGCGGTGATGTCGATGTTGACGATGTCGCCGTCTTCGAGCACAGTGTTGTCGGGGATGCCGTGGCAGACGACCTCGTTGACCGAACTGCACACCGACTTCGGAAAGCCCCGGTAGCCGAGCGTCGACGGGTACGCACCGTGCTCGATGAGGTAGCGGTGCCCGATGGCGTCGAGTTCATCGGTGGTGATGCCAGGCCGGACGTTCTCGCCAACGAGGGCTATCGCATCCGCAGCGATTCGTCCGGCTGTGCGGATTCGCTCGATCTCCGCTGGTGAATACACGTTGGAGCCCGTGTATTTCGCGGGAGATTTCCGGCCGACATACTCGGGCCGGCGGATCGGCGGCGGCACCTGGCGCTCGGGGGATCTCACACCGGCGATCAGGTGGCCGTTCGGGTCCTTAGGCATAGGATCAAGCTTAGCGATCCAGAGAGGGGCCTCCCGTGGCACAAGATCCATCCACGCAGTTCTGGTACAACCTCAAGACCGGTCAGGTCGAACGGGGATACCAGTCGCCGTCTGTCGACCGCGCCGGACCGTTCGCAACGGAGGCCGAAGCGGCACGAGCCCCTGAACGGCTCCGCGAGAACAGCCGCAAGTGGGCCGAAGAAGAGGCAGCGGAAGACCGCTGAACCGGGGCAGGTGCCGTCGGAGACACTCGCCGGCGTTAGTGGTAGCTGTATTCGTCGCCGGGGTAGATGCCGTCGGCCACCTCCGTGCGGAAGGCAGAGACCGCATCGGTCAACGCGCCGCGAACGTCGGCGTATTTCTTGACGAACGACGGGATGCGCCCCGTGGTGAGCCCGGCGAAGTCGGTCCAGACCAGCAGCTGCCCTGAAACGTGGGGTCCGGCGCCGACACCGATCGTCGGAATATCGAGTTCGGCCGTGACGAGTTCCGCGCTCTCGGCCGGCACCATCTCCAGGACGACGGCAAACGCTCCGGCGTCCTGAACCGACCGCGCGTCGCGCAGGAGCTGCTCAACCGCGTCCCCGCGGCCCTGGATGATGTGGCCGCCAAGCCCGTGCTCGCTCTGCGGTGTGAACCCGATGTGGCCCATGACCGGGATGCCAGCGGACACGATGCGACGGATCTGGTCGTGGCTGCGTTCACCGCCTTCAAGCTTGACGGCTTGGGCTCCGGTTTCCTTCATGAACCGCAACGCGGTCTTGAGGGCATCCTCCGGACCATTTTCGTAGGATCCAAAGGGCATGTCGGCGACGACGAGAGCACGCTTGGCGGCGCCTGCGACGGCTCGGGTGAGCGGGATGAGCTCGTCGACGGTGACGGGAAGCGTCGTGTCGTAGCCGAGCACGTTGTTTCCGGCCGAGTCGCCGACGAGGAGAAAGTCGATGCCCGCCTCGTCGAAGATCCGGGCGGTCAGCATGTCGTAGCTGGTGAGCCCGGTGATCTTGATGCCCTGTTCTTTCGCGCGCTGGAAGTGGCGTGTGCGAACTCGGGCGGGGCTGGACGACGGTGCGCTCTTCATTGGCTCGCTCATGCCCGCCAGTCTATCGATCCGTTGCGTCAATTCAGGTGCCGTAGCTGCCAGCACACGGCGCAAGGAACGGATAGCCTATGAGCAGGCAACGCACGACACCTAAGGGGAGTGGATGGATAAGCAGCGCGACTTCGTTCTTCGTACTATCGAGGAGCGGGGAGTCAAGTTCGTCCGGCTGTGGTTCACAGACGTCGTCGGCACGCTGAAGTCGGTGGCCATCGCCCCTGCCGAGGTCGAGGGTGCGTTTGCCGAGGGTCTCGGTTTCGACGGGTCAGCCATTGAGGGCCTGAGCCGTTCGTACGAATCTGACCTGCTCGCTGTCCCTGACCCGACAACGTTCCAGCTTCTGCCCTGGCGCGGCGAGATCGACCCGACCGCCCGGATGTTCTGCGACATCACGACGCCTGACGGTCTTCCGGCGGTGTCTGACCCGCGCAACGTCCTCAAGCGGACCCTGGAGAAGGCAGCCGACAGGGGCTTCACCTTCTATACCCACCCCGAGATCGAGTTCTATCTGCTCAAGTCGGCGAAGCTCGGCAAGGAGGGCCCGGTTCCTGTCGACTCGGCGGGCTACTTCGACAACGTCCCCGGTGGCACGGCTCACGACTTCCGTCGCCGCAGCGTCCGGATGCTGGAGGACCTCGGCATTTCCGTCGAGTTCAGCCACCACGAGGCCGGACCCGGTCAGAACGAAATCGACCTGCGATACGCGGATGCGCTCACCACAGCGGACAACATCATGACGTTCCGCACGGTGATCAAAGAGGTCGCCATCGAGCAGGGCGTTTACGCGACGTTCATGCCGAAGCCGCTGTCTGACCAGCCGGGCTCAGGCATGCACACGCACATGTCACTGTTCGAGGGCGACAGCAACGCGTTCTACGAGGCGGGTGCCCAGTACCAGCTCTCCAAGGTCGGCCGGCAGTTCATCGCCGGGTTGCTCCGCCATGCGCCGGAGATCACCGCGGTGACCAACCAGTTCGTCAACTCATACAAGCGTCTCTGGGGCACCGTCGGTCGTAACGGGCTTGCCGAAGCTCCGAGCTTCGTCACCTGGGGGCACAACAACCGGTCGGCTCTCGTTCGCGTGCCGCTGTACAAGCCCAACAAGGGCGGGAGTGCCCGTGTCGAGTACCGCGCCATCGACTCGGCCGCGAACCCGTACCTCGCGTACTCGCTGCTCCTCGCAGCCGGACTCAAGGGCATCGAGGAAGGTTACGAGCTTCCACCGGAAGCGGAGGACAACGTCTGGAGCCTGAGCGATTCTGAGCGCAGGGCTCTGGGTTACTCCGCGTTGCCCGCGAGCCTCGACCACGCCATCCAGTTGATGGAGGAGTCGGAACTCGTCGCGGAGACGCTCGGTGAGCAGGTCTTCAACTATGTTCTGGCCAACAAGCGACAGGAATGGCACGAGTACCGTGCGCAGGTGACCCCGTACGAGCTCGAGAAGAACCTCGAGATTCTCTAAGCGGTTCGGCGACGGGGACACTCGATGCGACGCGAGCAAACAGCGCTGAGCGAACTCGCTCGGCTCGGCTTCGCCGGGCTGAGCGGGGTCAGGGCGCTTCTCGACGAGCTCGACGGTGTCGTTACCGTCGACGTGGCCGGCCTGCTTCCTCAGTTCGGCCTGGCTGCTGACCCCGACCAGGCGCTCAACTGCCTGGTCAGGCTCGGGCGGATGCACCCGACGGAACTGAACGGCGTCTTTGCGAACCCGGGTCGCACGGAGACGCTGATCAGGCTGCTTGGCGCTTCAACGGGCCTCGCTGAATTCTTCCAGCGGCATCCCGCCGAGCTCGAACGGATCCCTGACCGGCCGCGCCGGCTCCCGACGCGCGCGGAGCTGACCGAGAGCATGCTCGACTCCGTCGGTGCCCATGACGGGTTTGCCGAGGTCACCGACGATGAGGCGTGGACCCGTCTCCGGGTGCGTTACCGGCGCTGGCTTGCACGGATCGCCGCACACGACCTGCGCGCGGATGACCCGGTCTCGGTGTTCGACTCCATCGCCAAAGCGCTGTCCGATGCGGCATCCGCAGCGTTTGAAGCATCCATCGCCGTCGCCAGGACCCAGGTCACCCAGCCGGGGAACGGCCCGATGCTGTTTTCCGTCGATGAGGTGCGCGCAACGCGGTTCGCGGTGATCGGGATGGGCAAGGCAGGAGCAGGCGAACTCAACTACGTCAGTGATGTCGACGTGATCTTCGTGGCGGAAGGCGACGAGTCCGCCGGGCTGTCGAACCAGCGCGCCATCGATGTAGCCACGCGACTCGCGATGCTGACGATGCGCGGGCTCGGCCAGGCCGGGATCGAGCCCGAGCTCTGGGAGGTGGATCCCAACCTGCGGCCCGAGGGCAAGCAGGGAGCGCTCGTGCGCACCCTCGAGTCCCACCTGGCGTACTACGAGCGGTGGGCGAAGAGCTGGGAGTTCCAGGCGCTGCTCAAGGCGCGGGCGTTCGCTGGTGACGCCGAACTGGGCGAGCAGTATGTCGACGCGATCGCGCCGTTTGTCTGGTCAAGCGCGGGCAGGGAGGGCTTCGTCGACTCGGTGCAGCGGATGCGCGAGAGGGTCACCGAGCACATTCCCGCCGATGAGGTGCACTATCAACTCAAGCTGGGGCCTGGCGGGCTCCGGGATATCGAGTTCACCGTGCAGCTCCTCCAGCTGGTGCACGGCGCTGTTGACGCCGACGTGCGGGAACGTTCGACCCTGCTGGCGCTCGACGCGCTGAGCGCCAACAGTTACATTGGGCGCGAGGAGGCCGCGGCCTTCGCCGCCGACTACCGTTTCCTACGGGTGCTCGAACACCGGTTACAGCTTGGCGGCCTTCGCCGCACCCACCTGATGCCCCGAGACAAGGAAGAGCTTCGCGTACTCGCGCGCGCGTCGACGCTCGCGCCCAACGCCGATGCGCTCGTCACCCGCTGGGAGAGCACCAAGCACGAGGTGAGGAGCCTCCACGAGCGGCTGTTCTACCGTCCGTTGCTCGCCGCCGTTGCCGCCCTTCCCGACGAGGAAGTTGCGCTGAGCCCCGCACAGGCCGAGGCGCGCCTCGCCGCGATCGGTTTCAGGGATCCGAAGGGGGCGCTGTCGCACATCGCAGCGCTCACCGCCGGTGTGTCCAGGCGCGCGACGATCCAACGTCACCTCCTGCCGGTCATGCTCCGCTGGCTCGCCGAGGGCGCAGACCCTGACTACGGGCTCATCGCGTTCCGTCGGCTCAGCGAATCGCTCGGCGGAACACACTGGTTCCTCCGCACCCTCCGGGATTCCTCCGGGGTGGCTGAGCGCCTCACGCGGGTGCTCAGCGGCTCCCGTTACATCGGTGAACTCCTCGACCAGATCCCCGAGGCCGCTGCCTGGCTCGCCGACAACAACGACCTTCACGGCAGGTCGCTCGCGGCTATCGAAGACGAGATGTCGGCGATTCTTGCGAGGCACGACACGGATGCCGCGGCCGCGAAGGCGATTCGCCGCGTTCGTCGCAGGGAGATCCTCCGCCTCGCACTCGGCTCCGTGCTCGGGGTCATCGAACTGCCGGAACTCAGCCGGGGGCTCACCGACATCACCACGGGAACCATCAGAGCGCTGGTGCGCCTGATCCGACGCACCGATGGACTCGGCGAGGACAGCCTCGAGTTCGCCGTGATCGGGATGGGCAGGTACGGCGGCGCTGAACTCGGGTTCGGATCCGACGCTGACGTCATGTACGTCTACCGGGCGACGGCCATGGACAACGAGCAGTCACACCGGGCAGCAAACCGAATAGTGGCGGAGCTCAACCGGCTGAGCGAGGACCACCGCTTGCCGCTCGACCTCGACGTCGGGCTCCGCCCCGAGGGAAAGAATGGGGCTGTCACCCGCTCCCTCGACTCCTACCGGGCCTATTACGAGCGGTGGTCGCTCACCTGGGAGGCACAGGCCTTGCTCCGCGCGGACGGCGTCGCGGGTGACGACGCTCTGATCACCGACTTCGAGTCGCTGGCGGACGCCATCCGTTATCCAGCGGAGATCTCGGATGCCGCGGTGCGCGAGGTCAAGCGCATCAAGGCGAGGGTCGAGAATGAGCGACTGCCGCAGGGTGCTGACCCGTCTCGGCACGTCAAACTGGGGCGCGGGTCGTTGAGCGACGTTGAATGGTTCGTACAGCTGCTCCAGCTCGAGCACGGGGCTGCGATCCCAGGCCTGCGGACGACGAGCACCCTGGGGGCGCTGCAGGTGGCCGTGGAGAACGACCTCGTCACGCCGGAGAGCGCCGAACGCCTTCGGGCAGCGTGGATCTTCGCGTCCCGGCTCAGGTCCGCGATGACGCTGTGGCTGAACCGCACGACCGATGTCCTGCCGAGTGACCGGATGCAGTTGAACGGCATCGCACGGATCCTCGGCTACCCGCCGGCGTCTGCGGCCCGGCTCGAGGAGGATTACCTCGCGGTGACCCGCCGCGCACGCAGCGTCTTCGAGAAGCAGTTCTACGGAACGCCGTAGGGGTTCGCTGCTGCGGGATATCCCCCCGGCGCCCATCGGCGCCCGACCGCACTCTCGGGGAGATATCCCGACATCCCGCTATCCCGATATCCAGCGTCCGCTCGGCCAGACAGGGCTGCCGCTGGGGAGCAGCGTCAGGGGCCCGGCGTGAAGGCACAAACGACTGCGGGCCGCCCACCCCGAGAGGTGGACGGCCCGCAGAGGCACACGTGGGTTACACGCCGTAGTAGAGCTCGAACTCGAACGGGTGCGGACGCTGAGCGAGAGGCTTGATCTCGTGCTCGCGCTTGAAGTCGATCCAGGTCTCGATCAGTTCACGCGTGAACACGTTGCCCTGAAGGAGGAACTCGTGGTCTGCCTCGAGCGCCTGAAGGGCACCCTCCAGCGAGGACGGAACCTGTGGGATGCTCTTCGCTTCTTCCGGGGGAAGTTCGTAGAGGTCCTTGTCGACCGGCTCGTGCGGCTCGATGCGGTTCTTGATGCCGTCGAGGCCTGCCATCAGCTGCGCGGCGAACGCGAGGTACGGGTTACCCGATGCGTCTGGCGCGCGGAACTCGATGCGCTTGGCCTTCGGGTTCGTTCCCGTGATGGGGATACGAATCGATGCCGAACGGTTTCCCGCCGAGTAGACGAGGTTGACCGGTGCTTCGAAGCCGGGAACGAGGCGGTGGTAGCTGTTGACCGTCGGGTTCGTGAACGCGAGGACGGCCGGCGCGTGCTTGAGCAGTCCACCGATGTACCAGCGTGCGACATCCGAGAGTCCGCCGTAGCCTGCCTCGTCGTAGAACAACGGGGTGTCGCCGTTCCACAGCGACTGGTGGGTGTGCATTCCCGATCCGTTGTCACCGAAGAGTGGCTTGGGCATGAACGTCGCGGTCTTGCCCCACTGCTGTGCCGTGTTCTTGACGATGTACTTGAACTTGAGGATGTCATCCGCCGAGTGCACCATCGTGTCGAACCGGTAGTTGATCTCACCCTGGCCGGCGGTGCCGACCTCGTGGTGGCTGCGCTCGAGGATCAGGCCAGCGTCGATGAGCTTGAGGCAGATGTCGTCGCGCAGGTCAGCGTGCTGGTCAACGGGGCTGACCGGGAAGTAGCCGCCCTTGTACGGGGTCTTGTTGGCGAGGTTTCCGCCGGGCTCTTCGCGGCCCGAGTTCCAGGCGCCTTCGCTGGAGTCGACGGAGTACGAGCTGGAGTGCTGGTTGATCTCGTAGCGCACGTCGTCGAAGATGTAGAACTCCGCCTCCGGGGCGAAGAACGCGGTGTCGGCGATGCCGGTGGACGCGAGGTATTTCTCGGCCTTCTTCGCGACCTGGCGCGGGTCCTTCGAGTAAATCTCGCCGTTGCGCGGGTTGTAGATGTCGAAGACGATGATGAGCGTGCGCTCAATGCGGAACGGGTCGATGTACGCCGTCGTCACGTCGGGGATGAGCTGCATGTCCGACTCGTGAATGCTGGCGAATCCCCGGATCGATGAGCCGTCAAACAGCTGCCCGACAGTGAAGAATTCCTCGTCTACTGTCGACGCCGGGATGTTGAAGTGCTGCTGCACACCAGGGAGGTCGGTAAACCGAATGTCGACGAACTTGACGTCCGTGTCCTTGATGAACTTGAGCACCTCGGAAGAATCGCTGAACATATGGAAAACTCCAAATAGGGTTGGAACCGAGAAGGATGCAACGTGCAACCTCTTGAAGGGTATGCACCCGGGGTTACCCGACAGTGACACCCATGTTTCTGGCATGTTACACGTCCGAAGCCGACGTAGGATTTAACAATGCCTGCAGACAGCCGCCATCCCGCATCATCCGGCGACATCGCCCCGAGTCGATACCCCGGAGAGCGCCTCGGGCTTCCCGAGAGCGGCCCGCACAGCGTGGCACGGCTCGGCAGGAGACTCGGCGCACTCACCGTGGACTGGATCATCGCCATGCTCGTGTCGGCGATGTTCTTCAACGCGGACGCGTGGGCAAACCTGCTGGTTTTCGCGGTATTGCAGATCGTTTTTCTGCCAACGATCGGTGCGAGCATCGGACACCGGGTCTTTGGACTCCGGCTGATCCGGGTGACAGGCGGCTGGGCCGGTGTCTGGCGGCCTATCGTTCGAACCGCGCTGCTCGTCATCGTCGTTCCCGCTCTCGTCTGGGACTCAGACCAGCGCGGGTTCCACGACAAGGTTGCTGGAACGGTCCTCATCCGAGCCTGAGGACCGTTCGCGGCGAGGCGATTACCGCGCGCGCTGCGGCTTGACCTTGAACGGGTCGACGCCCTTCGGGATCGGCAGGCCGTTCGAACTGAGCGACGACAGCCGGTTGACGATGGCGAGCACCTCCGGCTTGGTCAGCGTCGACTTGACCTTGCGAACGGTCCTGGGCAGCTTGTGCAGCGGGACCGAATCAGCGTCTGGTCCGACATAGAAAACGGTGACAGGAACGTTGGGAAGCACGCGCTTCACCTTGCGCTTCTCGTCTTCGACAAGGCGTGTGACGCGCGAGCGCGGGCCTTCGCCGACGAGGACGACTCCACCCCGCCCGACGGCGCGGTAGACCGCGTCCTGGGTTTTCGCATTCGCGTTGACGGGCATTTCGCTACCCTGCCAGCCGCGGGGGAGTGAACTGCGGAAGACGGCGCCGACGGCACCGGGCTGGCCGGAGATCTGACCGTACGCCGCTTTTTCGGCTTTACGGCCGAGGACGATCATTGCGGCGAGGATGCCGGCGAGCACGCCGGCGATGATCCAGAGGACAAGACCGAAGACGCTGCCGCCCGAGATGAGGATCGCGAGAACGACGGAAACAGCGATGCTCCCGAAGAACGCGAGGAGGATCCACCAGACGGCGGTCTTGTCGTAGCGGCGGGTCATCTGGAACACCTGCCACATTTGCTTCAAACGGCCTGGTTCCTTCGCAGCCTTAGCTGGCTTTTCTTTGCGTGCCATGGGATCAAGGATACCGGCATCCGGGAGGGTCCGATGTGCCCGGTCGCTCCTGATTTTGCGGGGCCGGGCAACGCCTCGTGCGGGGGTGGTGCACCGGCCCCCTCACACCCGCAGGCTGCTGAGATCCGCTCCACCGGTCGGGCCGGCCCAGTCCGGACCGGCTCGCGGCGGGGAGAATCGGCGGATGAGACCAGCCCTGTTCCGGCGCGGGCCTTCACCACGCCGCACCGCCGGTGCAGCGCCGCGTGCTGTCACCTCCTCCGACAAGGTGGCCGGTGACGCATCGGGTGCGGACGCGGTCGGGTCAGGCCTCGACAGTGTGCTGTGTGGCTATCGCCTCGTTCGCGTCATCGAACACACCCCAGACGCAACGACGTGGCTCGCGGTGCCCGCCCAGGCAGTCGTACCCGCCGCCGAACCGGACGGCGGGTCAGCGTCCAGTGCGATCGAGCTCACGCGACTCGCCGGTCAGGCTCCATCGGCACTCGCAGCAGCGGCCGCCGGACTCTCACCCTACGTTCACGCTGCGCTCGACGTAGCCACCGATGACACAGGTGCCCTCATCCTCATCGCCGAGCGCACGCAGGGCACGCTCGCCGGGCTACTGGCCGAGCGCAGGACACTGCTGCTGGGGGAGGCGGTCACCATCCTCGCGCCGGTGGCTTCCGGCCTCGCCGCCCTGCACACGGCGAGGATTGCGCACGGCGCTCTCACACCAGACGCTGTCGCATTCACCCCGCACGGCCGCCCCCTCATTACCCGGCTCGGCGTCCGGGGTGCCCACGTACCCGACGACGCGACAGCTGCCACCCGGTGGCGTCAGGATCGCCTGTCCCTCGGTGCAATCCTCCGCTGCGTACTCGACAGGTGTGAGGACTCTGTCGGCGATGCCGTGCCATCGCTCCACCGATGGTTCGACCGGACCGTCGGTGACTCTCCCGACGCCGTGTTCTTCAGCCAGCTGGAGCTGCGGCTCTTCGCCCTCGCTGACCCCCTTCCCGTCGACCTCGACCGGGAAAATACGGCAGCGGATGCCCCGGACCTCCCGGCCGGTCCGCTCACAGGGCCGGGCCGCCCCGAGCCACCCGACGTCCAGGGGGCCGGCGGCTGGCTGTCGGGGATACTCACCGGCACCGGGCTCGACCTGGTGGCCGACCTCGCCGATCGCTTCTCGCCGACGACAGCGATCGTGGAAGTGATCACGGAGAGAACCGCCGGATTGGGAGGCTGGGTCCGGCGAGCCCTCAGCGGGAGGGCGGCCCTGGTCGTCGTCGTGACGGTGGTCACGATTGTGACGGTCTGGGGAGGGTTGAGCGTGCTCCCCGATTCGACAGCGGCCCCGAAGCCGGCACACACCGCATCATCGCCACCGGCTGTTTCGCTCAGCGGCGCCGAGCGCACCGCCATCGGCGCCGAGGATCCGGACGCGGCGGTCCGAGCGCTTCTCGGGTTCCGTGCGCGATGCCTCGCGAGCGGCAGCGCCGAGTGCGTAGCGGTCGTCGATGAGCCCGGATCTGCCGCGGAGGCCACCGACCTGCACGCCCAGGAGACGAAAGGCACCGCCCCGCTGAGCGCCTTGCCCGCAACCGGCGTTGCCGGACTGCAGATCGAGCTCATCCAGCGCACGGGCAACGCCGTGTTGTTTCGCGTCGGCGGGACGCCCGACACAACAAACCAGCCGGTGCTCGTCCTCGTGATGAAGACGAACACCGGCTGGCTGTTGCGGGACCTTGCGGAGCCCGACGGACTTTCCTGACTAGATGCCGAGGTCGGCCTCGAAAGCGCCTGCTTCCAGACGGTTCTTGACGGCGACGAGGTAGCCGGCAGCATCCGCACCGTCAACGATGCGGTGGTCGTACGACAGGGCGAGGTAGACCATAGAGCGGATCGCGATGGCTTCCTGGCCCGCAGCCTTGACGACGACGGGACGCTTCACGACGATGCCGGTTCCGAGGATCGCGGACTGCGGGAGGAACACAACAGGGGTGTCGAAGAGCGCGCCACGCGAACCGGTGTTGGTCACCGTGAACGTACCACCGGAAAGCTCGTCAGGCTTGAGCTTGTTGGCGCGGGTCCGGTCGGCGAGATCAGCGATCTGCGCGGCGGTCTCGGCGATGTTGAGGTCGGTTGCGCTGCGCACCACCGGGGTGAGCAGGCCGCGCTCGGTCTCAACGGCGATCGAGATGTTCTCGTGGTCGGGGTAGACGATCGAGTCACCGTCGATGGTCGCGTTGACGACCGGGTACGCGGTGAGTGCCTCGGCTGCTGCCTTGACGAAGAACGGAAGGAAGGAGAGCTTGTTGCCTGTCTTCGACAGGAACTCGCCCTTCACCTTGTCGCGGAGCGTCGCGATGTTGGTCACGTCGACCTCGATCACCGTGGTGAGCTGGGCTGAGGTCTGCATCGACTGGACGGCGCGCTCGGCGACGACCTTGCGGAGGCGCGACATCGGCTGCGTGGTGCCACGGAGCGGGGAGATCTCGAGCGGCTTGGCCTTCTCGGCGGCCGGAGCCGCGGATGCTGCCTGGCTGGCCTGCAGAACGTCCTCCTTGCGGATGCGACCGCCGACACCGGTACCGGTGATTGTCGACAGGTCGACACCCTGCTGGTTGGCGAGGCGCCGGACCAGGGGAGTGACGTATCCGCTACCGAGCGATTCGCCGCCGACGGGAGCCTTCGCCGGAGCGGGAGCTGCCGGAGCCGGGGCTGCTGCGGGAGCCGCAGGAGCTGCGGGAGCCGCAGGAGCTGCAGCCGCCGGAGCGGGTGCAGCTGGAGCGGGTGCTGCCGCGGCGGGCGCGGGTTCCGGTGCGGCAGGCGCCGGGGGAGCAGGTGCGTCTGCGGGGGCCTCGGCCGGTGCGGCCTGGGCCTCCTCGGGGACCTCGGTCGACGGCTGGACCGACGGCGCCTCGGCTTCGTTGGACTCCGCCTCCGCGGATTCCGCGGGCTGCTCGGCAGCGGGTTCAGCGGCAGGCTCTGCCTCTGCGGCGGGCTCTGCGTCACCTGCCGGTGCGGATGACCCGTCACCGATCTTGACCAGGGCGGTGCCGACCTCAACCGTTTCGTCTTCCTGCACGAGGATCTCTTCGATCACTCCGGCGACGGGCGACGGGATTTCGGTGTCGACCTTATCTGTCGATACCTCGAGCAGCGGTTCGTCGACCTCAACCCGATCCCCGACGTTCTTCAGCCAGCGGGTGACCGTACCCTCGGTGACACTCTCGCCGAGTGCCGGAAGGCTTACGGATTCTGACATGACCTTGTCTCCTTTGAAACCAATTCTTGCTGTATGAGCTTAGTGACGAACGCGCCCGCGGCGGGCGAGAACTAGAGTGCGTGCAGGGGCTTTCCCGCGAGGGCGAGGAAAGCCTCGCCGAGCGCTTCGCTCTGTGTGGGGTGAGCGTGGATCAGAGGAGCGAGGTCCTCCGGGTACGCTTCCCAGTTCACAGCGAGCTGGCCTTCAGTGATGAGTTCGCCAACCCGGGCACCGATCATGTGGACTCCGACAACGGGACCGTCGATGACACGAACAACCTTGACGTTTCCGGCGGTTCCGATGATCTCGCTCTTGCCGTTGCCGGCGAGGTTGAAGTCGTACGCCTTGATCTTGTCTGCGCCGTACTGCTCAGCAGCCTTCGCTTCGCTGAGACCGACTGATGCGACCTCAGGGTCGCAGTAGGTGACCTTGGGGATGTTGACGTCGGGGATAAGCACCGGCTTGAGTCCGGCGATCTCCTCGACGGCGAAGATGCCCTGCTGGAAACCACGGTGTGCAAGCTGGAGTCCAGGGACGATGTCGCCGACGGCGTAGAGGCCCGGGATGTTGGTCTCGAGGCGCTCGTTCGTGATGACGAATCCACGGTCCATCGTGACGCCGACCTCTTCGTAGCCGAGGTTGGCCGTCGACGGGCCACGGCCGACAGCGACGAGGAGAAGCTCTGCCTCGATGGTCGTTCCGTTCTCGAGCGTGATGACCACGCCGTTCTCGTCCTGGGTCACACCCTGGAAGCGCACGCCGAGCGAGTAGTTGATGCCGCGCTTGCGGAATGCACGCTCGAGTCCCTTGCTGATGGACTCGTCTTCATTGGGAACGAGGTGCGGGAGAGCCTCGATGATCGTGACATCCGAACCGAACGACTTCCACACGCTCGCGAATTCGACGCCGATGACGCCTCCGCCGAGTACGGCAACCTTCTTGGGCACGAAGTCGAGTTCGAGTGCGTGTTCGCTCGTGATGACGCGTCCGCCGATGTCGAGACCGGGGAGGGAGCGGCTGTACGATCCCGTGGCGAGGATCACGTTCTTGCCCGTAACCGTCGTGTCGCCAACCTGTACCGTCGTCGGCGACGTGAGCCGGCCTTCACCCTCGATGACCGTGATTCCGCGGGCCTTGATCAGGCCCTGGAGTCCCTTGTACTTCTTCGCGACGATTCCTTCGCGATACGCGGTGACGCCCGAGATGTCGATGCTGTCGAACGTGGCCTTCACGCCGTACTTCTCCGAGTCACGCGAGACGTCGGCAACCTCGGCCGAGTGCAGAAGCGCTTTGGTTGGAATGCAGCCGCGGTGGAGACAGGTGCCACCGAGCTTGTCTTTCTCTACAAGTCCGACGGTAAAGCCGAGCTCGCTAGCGCGCAATGCTGCTGCGTAGCCGCCGCTTCCACCACCGAGAATGACGATGTCAAAATTCTGCTCCGACACTGAGTTGCTCCCTCGTGCATCTGGGTTCATGCGTAAGTCACCGTCCCTGGGTCGGGGTGGTAACGCGATAGGCGTTTTACTGCCCATACGACCTTACTACGGGCGGGAAAAGTCTTCGGCCATCCTGAGCAGCGATCGAACGGCCACTCCGGTCGGCCCTGTCCCGGTGAATCCATACGCGGATTCACCGTTGGTACCTGAACCGGCGATGTCGAGGTGCGCCCACGGAATGGACGGAGCGTCGGGTGCATCGCTCGTCTTTCCGATGAACTCGCGCAGGAACAGGCCGGCGAGGAGCATTCCGCCCGCCCGGTTTCCGACCTTGGCGTTCACGAGGTCAGCGACATCGGAGCGAAGCAGGCCCCTGAGTTCCTCGGCGAACGGCATCGGCCACATGGTTTCACCTGTGGCCTTCGCGGCGTCGAGGACCTGCGCGACAAACGCGTCATCTCCCATGACACCCGAGTACCGGTTGCCCAGTGCCACGACGGCGGCGCCGGTCAGCGTGGCGACGTCGACGATGGCATCCGGCATCTCGGCACTCGCGGCAACGAGACCATCCGCCATGACCAGTCGGCCTTCGGCATCCGTGTTTGTGACCTCGACGGTTGTACCGTTCTTGATCCGCAGTACGTCGCCGGGGCGAATTGCTGTCCCTGACGGCATGTTCTCCGCGATGCAGAGCCACGCAGTGACCCGCACGTTGAGGTTCAGCTCGGCTGCCGCGCGAACGACGGCGAGGACGGTGGCCGCGCCGGTCATGTCATCCTTCATGCCGAGCATCGACGCTGCGGGCTTGAGGCTCAGTCCGCCGGTGTCGAAGGTGATGCCCTTGCCGACGAGTGCGAGGTGGCGAGGAGCGCCTTCCGGAGCGTACGCCAGTTTGACGAGACGCGGCCCGCGGCTTGAGCCCTGGCCGACACCGAGGATTCCGCCGAACCCGTCACGCTTCAGGGCGTCTTCGTCCCACACGGTGACGTCGATGGGCAGGTCGCGAACGGATGCCTCCGCCGCCTTGGCGAGCGTCTCCGGGTACAGATCGTTCGCGGGCGTCGCTGCGAGGTCCTTGACCTCGGCGACAGCGCTGGCGATGACGAGCGCCCGCGTGGTGAGAGCGGCGACTTCGTCACTGCCGGCCAGTGCGTCGTCAGCGACCACGGCCACGCGCGCGACGGGGGTCTTCTGGCTGTCGATGGATGTGCCCTTGTATGCGGTAAAGGAGTACGCGCCGAGCGCAGACCCCTCAAGCACGGCGGCCAGGGCAGCTGCATCGCCGAGGGGGAGGGCGATGGCGACCGACGTCGCGCCGGCGAGCTGCCTGACAGCGGAGCCCGCGGCGAGGCGAAGGGCGTCCGGGGAGATGGTTGCCCCAAGACCTATGATCGCGATGGTCGGAAACTCAGCGGTCCCTGGCACGCGAACGAGCTGGTCCACCGCGCCTGTGACGCCAACGGCGCCCAGCGAGGCGGAAAGGAATTCGAAACCGTCAGGGGCGTGCAGCCGGGGACTCTTCCCCTCGGCAGTTGCGCCGACGACGAGGACGTCGGCGTTCAGATCGGAGGCGGAGCGGGAGACGGAGAGTTCGGGTACGGCCATTGCTTCATGCTAGCCCGTGGCGCCCCTGGCGCCCGTGGCGCCCGTGGCGCCCGAGCGGCAGTTGCCGGCCTGTTCGCTCTGGGCGCGCGTCCACGGTCGCGTAGGGGGAGGTTCGCTCCTCTGCGCCGTTTAGAGTGGATGCATGAGCGTTTCCGGCGATCTGTTCGAGCTGACCCCAACGGCATCCGCTGTGCCCCAGGGGCTTGACCTCGTGATCGCGCTGACCGGGTTCTCCGATGCCGGTGGTGCGGCTGGCCAGTTCAACGAGTACTCCCGCGAGGCGGTGTCGAGCGAACCGATCGCCGTCTTTGACAACGATCTGCTGCTCGACTACCGCGCTCGGCGGCCGATCATCTACTTCAATGAAGACCGCCTCACCGAGTACTCGCCTCCTGCGCTCCAGCTCTCGCTGGCTGAGGACGACATGCACAGGCCCTTCCTCATGCTGACCGGATACGAGCCCGACTTCCTCTGGGAGCGCTTCGTCCGCGAGGTCATCGCGTTGATCGACCGTTTCGGCGTCGCCCGCACGATGTGGGTTCACGCGATCCCGATGCCGGTTCCGCACACCCGCCCGATCGGAGTCACGGTGAGCGGTACGCGCGAAGACCTGATCGACGCGATGAGTGTATGGCGTCCACACACCCAGGTCCCGGCCAACGTTCTTCACCTGCTCGAGTACCGCCTCACCGAACGCGGGTCGGATGTCGCTGGATTCGCGTTGCTGATTCCGCACTACCTCGCAGACACCGAGTTCCCAGCGGCGGCACTCGCGACGATCGACAGCATCAGCGCGGCGACCGGGCTCATCCTCCCGACCGACGAGCTCAGGGAAGAGGGCAGGGACTTCGTCTCTCGCATCGACGAGCAGGTGCAGGGCAACGAGGAGCTTCAGCGCCTCGTCGGTACCCTGGAGCAGCGCTACGACGCCTATATGGAGAACAACTCCCTGAAGTCGCCACTGATGGACTCGGATGGCGAGCTCCCGAGTGCCGACGAGATCGCGGACGAACTGGAGAAATTCCTGGCCGCACGGAAGGGTCACGACGACGGACCGTCCGGTAGCCAGGACTCACGCCCCTGATCGCCGGCTGGCATAGGGTTGACGGGTGAATTCCCGCAGATCCTGGTTCGTCTTCTGGGTTGGTGTCATTGCGTACATCGCCGCGGTCATGCAGCGGTCGACGCTCGGCGTAGCGGGAGTGTCCGCAGTCGAGAGGTTCGACGCGACGGCGTCAGCCCTCAGTACGCTCGCGGTCGTCCAGCTCATCGTTTACGCTGCGCTCCAGGTCCCGATCGGTGTTCTCATCGACAGGCTTGGCCCGCGCATTCTCATCATCTGCGGACTGTCGCTCATGGTTGCCGGGCAGGCCGTCCTGGCCTTTGCCCCGTCGATCGGTGTCGCCGTTCTCGGGCGGGTTCTGGTTGGCGCCGGTGACGCGGCAATTTTCGTCTCGGTGATGCGACTGGTGACGTCGTGGTTCTCCGGGCGGACGGTTCCGCAACTGTCACAGTGGATGGGCAACCTCGGTCAGGCCGGGCAGATCCTCTCGGCGATCCCATTCGCATGGGTTCTTCACGAGGCAGGGTGGACGTCCGCGTTTCTCGCCGCCGCGTCCTTCGTCGCGCTTGCCCTCGTCCTCTCCCTCGCGGTGATTCGTGACCGGCCCGCCAGCTCGACGGAGCAGCCGCGGGTGGCGACGCTCGGCGAGGCGCTCAGGGAACTGCGGGCGAGCTTCACCCGTCCCGGCACCCAGCTGGGCTTCTGGGCCCACTATTCGACGCAGTCATCCGGAACCGTGTTCTCGCTGCTGTGGGGCTACCCGTTCATGGTCTACGCGATGGGACTCGACGAGCCGCTCGCCGCCTCAATGCTTCTCGTTGTCGTGGCATCCGGTGTCATCATCGGTCCCGTTCTCGGCCTGCTCTCGGCGAGGTTCCCGTACAGGCGAAGCAATCTCGTTCTCGCGATCGTGTTCGTGATCGGCGGGGCGTGGGCGCTCTTCCTGAGCTGGCCGGGTGTGCCTCCGCTCTGGCTGCTCATCCTTCTCCTCGTCGTTCTCGGCGCTGGCGGTCCCGGATCCCTGATCGGATTCGACTTTGCCAGGACCTTCAATCCCGTGCGCGTGCTCGGGGCAGCCAACGGGGTCGTCAATGTCGGAGGGTTCCTCGCCAGCTTCGTCATGATGTTCCTGATCGGCGTGATCCTCGATGTCCAGGCCTCTCCGGGGGCGGGTACCGCAGAGTTGTACAGCATCTCTTCGTTCAAGCTCGCGTTCCTTGTGCAGTACCTCGTGATCGGTTTCGGAGTGGTCATGCTGATCGGTGCTCGCAGGCGGACGCGTCGCAGAATTGTCATGGATGAGGGAATTGAAGTGGGGCCATTGTGGGTTGCAGCTATAGAGAGATTCCGACGCCGCCGCTGAGGTCGCCGCAGGGCGGGCGCCGGGGAACAGGACCCATGGCGGGGTAGCTGGTGAAAACGTGGCATAATGCTCATAAGGACCCGTTCAGGTTCCCGAGGCATGCACGTCGTGAAGCGAGCAGTGAAGCGCCCGGACTTGACATGGGTCCTCGTAATGTCCGAAAACAATATGGACCCGCGAGCGAGTTCTGGCGACTCCTTCGCTCGGGGACTGAAAGGTGCTCTTATGGCCACCAAGGCCGCACAAACTTCGGCAGAAGAAGAACAGACGACAGCAGCCGCAGCCGTGAAGGCTCCGGCAGCGAAGAAGATGACAGCAGCTGCAGCGGCGAAGGCCGCGAAGGCAGCAGCCGCAGACGACGCGCCCGCTAAGGCGCCCGTGAAGCGCGGGGCAAAGAAGAAGACGGCCGACGTCGTCGACGAGGCCGCCGCCGCTCCTGACATCGCCGACGACGATCACGACGACGACGACAGCAAGCCGAGCACGATCGCGACGGAAGCTCTTCCGCAGGGCGCGCTCGTTCTGTCCGCCACCGACGACGAAGACGAACTCCCCGTCTACTCCTCGGCCATCACCGGTGCCACAGCCGACCCGGTCAAGGATTACCTCAAGCAGATCGGAAAGGTCGCGCTTCTCAACGCGGCCGAAGAGGTCGAGCTCGCGATGCGCATCGAGGCGGGCCTGTTCGCCGAGGACAAGCTGTCGCAGATGGATGACGCTGCAAAGCGTACCCAGCTCGGCCGCGAACTGACGTGGGTAGCCAAAGATGGCGCACGGGCGAAGAGTCACCTGCTCGGAGCGAACCTCCGCCTCGTGGTGTCTCTCGCGAAGCGTTACACAGGTCGCGGGATGCAGTTCCTCGACCTCATCCAGGAGGGGAACCTCGGCCTCATCCGTGCGGTCGAGAAGTTCGACTACACCAAGGGCTTCAAGTTCTCGACCTACGCCACCTGGTGGATTCGTCAGGCGATCACCCGCGCGATGGCCGACCAGGCGCGCACCATCCGTATTCCGGTGCACATGGTCGAGGTCATCAATAAGCTCGCCCGCGTCCAGCGGCAGATGCTGCAGGACCTCGGTCGCGAGCCAACGCCTGAAGAGCTCAGCCGTGAACTCGACATGACGCCGGAGAAGGTCATCGAGGTGCAGAAGTACGGTCGCGAACCGATCTCGCTTCACACGCCACTCGGTGAAGACGGAGACAGCGAGTTCGGTGACCTCATCGAGGACACCGAGGCTGTCGTTCCCGCCGACGCGGTCGGCTTCACCATGCTGCAGAAACAGCTCGAAAGCCTGCTCGATTCACTGAGCGAGCGCGAAGCCGGAGTCATCCGGATGCGCTTCGGTCTCGGTGACGGTATGCCCAAGACCCTCGACCAGATCGGCGACACCTTCGGTGTCACGCGTGAGCGGATCCGCCAGATCGAGTCGAAGACGATGGCCAAACTGCGCCACCCGTCCCGGTCGCAGTCGCTTCGTGACTACCTTGAGTAAACCGACAGGCCTGCACTACGTCCTTCCCATCTTCGCCGGTCGCGTGACGCGCTTTGTCACGCGACTGCGCGGAGGCGGAAGCGCGATGCCCGGCGTCGTGGTGCAGAAGCTTGCCCCGCACATCATGCGGGACGTCGCCTCACAACTGCCCTACGGGGTCGTGTTCGTCCTCGGCTCCAATGGCAAGTCGACAACGACCAACCTGCTTTCCGCGATCATGCGCGAGCACGGCCTCCGCGTCTTCACGAATCCCTCCGGCGCAAACATGCCGCAGGGCATCGCATCGGCGATCCTCGCTGAGACGAGCCTCACCGGTCGCATGGATGCCGACATCGCCATCCTCGAGATCGACGAGGGCTACGGCGCCGCCATTGCGAGGCAGCTGAAGCCTGAAACTGCAGTGATCCTCAATCTGCTCGTCGACCAGATCTACCGCTTCGGTGAGCCGGATAAAGTCGCTCAGATGTTCCGCGGTATCGCCGCGGAAATCGGATCGTCGATCGTGCTCAACCGCGATGACAACTTCCTGGGCAAGCTCGGCAGCGAACTTGAGGCCGAGGGCCGACTGGCCGTCGACTACTTCGGCGCAACGCCGGAGGTACAGGCTGCTGCTCCACACGGCCAGGTTTCAGCCCGAGACTTTACCGACGCCGCAGCAACGCTCACGCGTCCCGCTGTTGCTGAGGTCGTTCGCGCCGACGGTTACGACGCGCAGATCTCGTTCGCGGGGACTGTGCACGACATCCGGATGCCGTCACGCGGCCTGCACTACGCGGTCGACATCGCAGCGGCATTCACCCTTGCCGCACGCAACCTCGGCGACAAGTTCGACATTCACCGGGCAATTACCGCCGTCCAGACCACGAAGACCGTCTACGGTCGTGGGGAGATCCTGCAGGTCAACGGCGTTGAGGTCGAAATCCTCATGCTCAAGAACCTTGCGAGCCTCCAGCTGAACCTGGACTACCTGCAGGAGACGCCGGACTCCGTGCTGTTCGCCTACGACGAGTCGAGCAAGGACCCGTCCTGGCTCTACGCGGCAGACCTGAGCCGGCTCGACCATGTCGATGTCATATCCGGGCCGAAGGGTGCCTTCGTGGCACTTCGACTGGCCTACGAGGGCAAGGACTACGGGATCATCGAACCCGACATCACGAAGGCAGTGCAGCGGATGCTCGACGGCCCACGGCCGCAGAGCGGGCGTCACACGTTCTTCCTCGACTATGACCAGATGATGGCGACCCGTCGTTACCTGGGCTACAAGGACCTGGAAGCGGGTGCAGCATGACGATCTCGGTTCTGGAACTCTACCCGGCCCACCTCTCGCTGAACGGTGACGTCGGCAACCGCACTGCGCTTGTCCGGCGGATGCGCCTCGCCGGCCTGGACGTCGCTGAACACGCGTACAACCCGGGTGACGAACTGCCGGAAACCCCCGACATTGTCACCATCGGGACGGGGACGTCGAGCGCCCAGCGTTCACTGGCCTCCGACATCGCTCGACTCGCGCCGCGGCTCGCCGAGTGGTCTGCCAACGGCGTCGTGATCTTCGCCGCCGGGGCGGGCTTCCACCTGCTCAGCGGTTCGATCCGATTCGGTGCCGACGAAGTCATTCCGGGCGCTGGTGTTTTCGCCGGCTCGGTGGACTCCTCGCGGCCCCGCACGATCACCGAAGCGTTCGCCGTTGAGAGCGAATTCGGTCTGCTGGTCGGAACGGAGAACCACACGTCGGTCTTCGTCGGCCGTCCTGACCAGAAACCACTCGGGCGTGTGCGGAACGGCGTCGGCAACGGCGATGGTACCGACGGCGCTGTTGTCGGTAACAGCTACGGCACGCACCTGCACGGCCCAGCGCTGGTCTTGAACCCTGCGCTGGCTGATCACCTGATCACGCTCGCGGCGTCACGCGCCGGCGAGGATTACGTGAAGAACGACGAGCACGTCGCTCTCGATAAGACCGTCGAGCTGGCGAGGGCAATTCTCATCAATAAGCTGCCTGCGGCTGTGCAGAAGCCCAGGGACTAACCTGTGAGCCCGCCAGCCGGGTGCACGAAAAAACGCCGCCCGGCTCCGGGCGGCGTTTTTTGTGTGGGGTGTGTATTGATGTGTACGAGACGGCGGCAGTCAGGCGCGCTGGTCTTCGAGAAGCCTCGAAGACTCGTCGTGCCAGCTGTGTGCGATCGCACTGAGCTTTTCCTGGTACTTCTTGCCGTGGTGTGCGCAGAACAGCAGTTCGCCGCTCTTGACGACAACACGAATGTAGGCCTGGGCACCGCAGCTGTCGCAGCGGTCAGCCGCAGTCAGCTTTGGCTCAAGCGTGTCAACGGCGCCGGTCTCTTTTCCGACCGTACCGTTTTCTCCCTCTGACATGAGCTCCTCCTGACCTCGCGTTTTGACCTAAATGCCTTGTAACCCAATGAAACCACGCGAACCCGGGAATCGGCCCACTCGCGCGGGTATTTCGCTGTGCGCGTAGACCGGGGCGGGCGGAGGCGAATGCCTCTCGTGTCTTGGGGCGTTTCCCGTCTTACCGTCTATAGGCTTGTGAGGTGAGTTCTGACTATTCCGCCCGCCACCTGTCTGTCCTCGAGGGTCTCGAGGCCGTACGCAAGCGTCCCGGAATGTATATCGGGTCCACTGACTCGCGCGGTCTCATGCACTGTCTCTGGGAAATCATCGACAACTCCGTCGATGAGGCGCTCGGCGGCCACGGTGACCACATCGATGTTGTGCTGCACGAAGACGGAAGCGTCGAAGTTCGGGACCGCGCCCGCGGCATCCCTGTCGACATCGAACCGAAGACCGGTCTGAGCGGTGTCGAGGTCGTCTTCACGAAGCTTCACGCCGGTGGAAAGTTCGGGTCTGGATCGTACGCCGCGTCTGGTGGACTCCACGGCGTTGGCGCCTCTGTCGTCAACGCGCTGAGCGAGCGACTCGACGTCGAGGTCGATCGTGACGGGAAGACATGGGCCATGTCCTTCCACCGCGGCGAGCCGGGAATCTTCGACGATAAAGG
Source organism: Mycetocola sp. Y442 (assembly GCF_056898615.1). NCBI lineage: Bacteria > Bacillati > Actinomycetota > Actinomycetes > Micrococcales > Microbacteriaceae > Mycetocola > Mycetocola sp. Y442. The sequence goes on along the minus strand of NZ_JBXHBV010000001.1, from coordinate 507,320 downwards.
CCGCGAGCCGAGCCCGGATGCCCCGTTCACGCCGTTCGAGTTCGGGAGCGAACTGCGGGTGGTCGGCAAGGTCAAGAAGGGCGTAACCGGCTCGCGGGTCCGCTACTGGGCTGACCGGCAGATCTTCACGAAGGGCGCCGCGTTCCAGATGGACGACCTGGTTGCCCGCGCCAGGCAGACCGCGTTCCTCATCCCTGGACTTGCCCTCACCATCGATGACCGGCGCTCGCCCGACGCGGGTTCACACCTCTTCCAGTACGAGGGAGGCATCTCGGAATTCGTCGAGCACCTCGCTACAGACACCCCGGTCACCGATGTCTGGCGACTCCAGGGATCTGGCACGTTCACCGAGACCGTTCCGGTGCTGAACGACAGCGGTGCCATGGTGCCGACCGAACTCGAACGCACCTGTGAAGTGGACATCGCCCTGCGCTGGGGGACCGGGTACGACACGGTCACGAAGAGCTTCGTCAACATCATCGCGACGCCCAAGGGCGGTTCGCACCAGCTCGGGTTCGACCAGGGACTGCTCAAGTTCCTTCGCCAGCAGGTTGAACTCAATTCCCGCAGGCTCAAGGTCGGCAACGACAAGCTCGAGAAGGACGACGTGCTCGCCGGCCTCACGGCCGTGCTGACCGTGCGCCTGCCCGAGCCACAATTCGAGGGGCAGACCAAAGAGGTCCTCGGTACCCCCGCGGCACGCAATATCGTGTCCGCCGTCGTCACGAAGGCTCTCAAGGAACGATTCTCGTCGCCGAAGCGCGACGACAAGGCACAGACCGCACTCGTGCTCGACAAGGTTGTCTCCGAGATGAAGTCCCGGATTTCCGCGCGAGCGCACAAGGAGACCCAGAGGCGCAAGAACGCCCTCGAAAGTTCGACCCTTCCGGCGAAGCTCGTTGACTGCCGGTCAAACGACGTCGCCAACAGCGAACTCCTGATCGTCGAGGGTGACTCGGCGCTCGGCACGGCAAAGAACGCGCGGGACAGCGAGTACCAGGCACTCCTCCCGATCCGGGGCAAGATTCTCAACGTGCAGAAGGCATCCGTGTCTGACATGTTGTCGAACAGCGAGTGCGCTTCGATCATCCAGGTGATCGGTGCAGGCTCCGGGCGCAGCTTCGATCTCTCCGCCGCGCGCTACGGCAAAGTCATCATCATGAGTGACGCCGACGTCGACGGCGCGCACATCCGCACGCTGCTCCTGACGCTGTTCTTCCGGTACATGCGACCCATGATCGCGGAGGGCAGGGTATTCGCTGCCGTCCCGCCGCTCCACAGGGTCATCGTCGTGAACCCCGGCTCAAAGCCGAACGACACGATCTACACCTACTCCGAGCAGGAGTTGCACGCCGTGCTCGCTAACCTCAAGAAGACGAACAAGCGCTACCTCGAACCGATTCAGCGTTATAAGGGCCTCGGCGAGATGGATGCCGACCAGCTGGCGACCACCACGATGGACCGGCGCCACCGTACGCTTCGCCGGGTGCAGGTGCCTGACGCCGAGCAGGCGGCACAGGTGTTCGAGCTGCTGATGGGGAACGACGTCGCACCGCGCAAGGAGTTCATCATCGACAGCTCCAACCGGCTCAACCGCGACCGCATCGACGTTTAGCGGCGCGGTTCGCCGAGATCACCCGAAGCGGTCGAGATCATCCGTTGTAGCGGGTGTTCTCGACCGGAACGGGTGTTCTCGGCTACGGCGATCGGCGATCGGCGAGCGGTCTTAGACTGCGATCTCGCTGCCGATGAAGCCGATCACCGAGTCGATCATCGTGCCGGACGCGTCACGCTTCGCGCCGACCTCCGGCAGGGTCCTGGCGGACCCATCGGGTCCCACTGCCATCGCCGGTGTCGGTCCCACCCAGGCCAGGGCGAGGATGTCCTCACCCCTCAGGAACGTGTGGGTGCGAACTCCACCGGTCGCGCGGCCCTTCGCCGGGTACTCGGAGAAAGCCGACACCTTGGCCCTGCCAGGGTCTGTGCCGGGTATCGTCTCGCTGCTGACCGACACCGTTGCCACAGAGATGTCTGCGCCGGGGTCGACGGCGCCGAAGAAGATGATGTGGCTGTCCGCCGGCAGGGTCATGCCCGCCATTCCTCCGGCCGGCCGGCCCTGCGGTCGAACCGCTGACGCCGGGAAGTGAAGCAGTTGCGCCGCTGAACTGACGAAGACCAGATCGGTCGACTCGGGGGCCTGAACGGCTCCGACGACCTCATCCTTGGGCTTGAGGCCGATGACCTCGAAGTCCGGTTTGTTCGGCCAGTCTCCGGGACTCACGCGCTTGACCACGCCCTGCCGGGTGCCGAGAGCTATCGCATCAGTACTCTCGAGCGAGACCAGGGCGAGCACGCGCTCGGCTTTGTTCGGCAATGCCAGGTAGTCACCGATCTTCACTCCAGCGCCCAGCTGCAGCGAGTTGACGGGTACCACGGGCAGATCGACCGGGCTGAACTTCACCAGGCGGCCGAGTGACGTCACAGCGCCGATTTCAGACCGGGATGTCGTCTCGAGCGTCGACAGGATGGCGTCGTGTTTCGTGCGTCTCCGAACGCGGGCGCTTCCGGCGGGCGCCTCGCCCTCGGCACGCTCGCTCAGGTCGATGCGGAGCGCGCGGCCTGTCGCTGACAGGTAGACCCTGCAGGGCACGTCGGCCACTTCGAGCTGCGCAGACTGGCGTTTCGCCGCGGCGGTTGCGATGCTGGGCCGCGCCTCCGTGAGGAGGGTGCGGCGCGGGGTGCCGAAGCGCTCCGCGACGTCGGCGAGTTCGACAGACACCTGTTTGCGGATGAGCGCTTCGCTCGAGAGCAGCAGCTCGAGTTCGGCGATCTCGGCCTTGAGCTTGTCGCGTTCGGCCTCGAGCTCGATCCGGGAGAACCGGGTGAGCCTGCGCAGGCGCAGTTCGAGGATGTATTCGGCCTGCAGTTGCGACAGATCGAACACCTCGATGAGGCGCGTGCGGGCCTGGTCGGTGTCATTGCTCGCCCGGATCACCTGGATGACCTCGTCAATGTCGACGATGGCGATGAGCATGCCCTCGACGAGGTGCAACCGCTCACGACGGCGCGCGAGCCGGTAGGAGGAGCGACGTGTGACGACCTCGATCCGATGATCCACATAGACCTGGAGCAGTTCGCGGAGACCGAGTGTCTGCGGGCCGCCATCGACGAGCGCGACGTTGTTGATGCTGAAGCCGTCTTCGAGCGGTGTGTACCGATAGAGCTGCTCGAGCACTGCCTCGGGGCTGAAGCCGGTCTTGATGCCGACGACGAGACGGAGGCCGTGTGTGCGGTCGGTGAGGTCGGTGACGTCCGAGATGCCGCTGAGCTTCTTGTTGGTGACGCCGTCCTTGATCTTCTCGATCACGCGCTCGGGACCGACGAGGTACGGCAGTTCGGTGAAGACGAGCCCGGTCTTCCTCGCCGAGAGGCTCTCGACCGAGACCTTGGCGCGAGTTTTGAAACTTCCACGGCCGGTCGCGTACGCGTCTTTGATTCCGGCGAGTCCGACGATGGTGCCGCCGGTGGGGAGGTCAGGACCCGGCACGAACTCCATCAGTTCGTCGAGGGTCGCGTCGGGGTGGGCGAGCAGGTGCCTGGCTGCGCCGACGACCTCGACAAGGTTGTGCGGCACCATGTTCGTCGCCATACCGACGGCGATACCGCTCGCACCGTTGACGAGCAGGTTCGGGAACGCGGCGGGGAGAACTTCGGGCTGCGTGAGCTGGTTGTCGTAGTTCGGGATGGAGTTGACGACGTCTTCGTCGAGGCCGTCGGTCATGGCGAGTGCGGCGGCGTCGAGGCGGGCCTCCGTGTACCGTGCAGCGGCCGGTCCGTCGTCGAGTGAACCGAAGTTACCGTGACCGTCGATGAGGGGTACGCGCATGGTGAATGGCTGGGCGAGACGCACGAGGGCGTCGTAGATCGCACTGTCGCCGTGCGGGTGCAGCTTTCCCATGACTTCACCGGTCACTCGAGCGCTCTTCACGTGCCCGCGCTCCGGGCGGAGCCCCATCTCGGTCATCATGTAAAGAATGCGCCGCTGGACGGGCTTGAGGCCGTCGCGAGCATCGGGAAGCGCGCGCGAGTAGATCACCGAGTATGCGTACTCGAGGAACGAGCCCTGCATTTCTGTGGAGACGTCGACGTCCTGGATGCGCTCGGTGAAGGACTCGGGAGCTGCGGGGGTTTTCTTCGGGGTCATTCGGCGTTTCTCGGGCAGGAAAAGGGAGGATGGCGGATGCCGGTCGGGCAAGCGAGCCGCGTCGGCGACTCTGTGCCAGACTTGGCCCGATGGCCACAATGCTACCCACCGACAAAGCAGGCGCCCGCAGCCTTGCCGATGTTCTGCCGAATTCCCTCGCCGCGCTCAGGGGGATTCCGAACGAACTGTCGCTCCCCGCCGCTGAATCCGTCGTCGTTGTTGTGGTCGACGGCCTCGGGCGGGCACAGCTGCAGGCCCGCGCCGGGCACGCACGCTTCCTGACGTCCACCAAGAGCGACGCCATCGTGAGCGTCTTTCCCTCGACGACAGCGGCCGCACTGGCCACCTTCGCGACGGGTGCGCTCCCCGGTGCACACGGGCTGGTCGGTTACCGCACCCTGGACGCCGCCAACGATCGGCTGGTGAACCAGTTGAACGGCTGGGATGAGCGAATGGTCCCCGAGACCTGGCAGCGCGAACGAACCGTCTTCGAAAAGGCGGGCGATGACGGCATCCGTACCTTCGCGATCGGACAGGCCAAGTACGCAGCGTCAGGATTCACCCGGGCCATCCTGCGTGGCGCGAGTTATGTGTCGGCAAACACCATCGCAGAGCGACGCGCGGCCGCTGTGCGGGTGGCCCGGGATCACCCGGGTTCACTGATCTACCTCTATATCCCGGAGCTCGACAGGGCGTCACACCAGTACGGGTGGGAATCGGACCAGTGGCTCTCCGTGCTCGAAGCGGTTGACGCCGAGGTCTCAACCCTGAGTTCGGAGCTCCCGGCGCGCACGGGACTGCTCGTGACGGCCGACCACGGGTCAGTTGACGTTCCGCCGTCGTCGCACGTGTTGTTCGACACGGCACCAGAGCTGATCGACGGCGTACGGCATGCCGGGGGAGAACCGCGCTGCCTGCACCTGTACCTGGAGCCGGGCGCAACGGCATCCGACCGCGGAACCCTCGCTCGGATCTGGGAAGAGAGCGAGTCTCAGCGCGCCTGGGTCTCCACCCGCGAGGAGCTCGTGGAATCAGGTCTCCTGGGACCGGTCTCCGACGAGGTCCTCCCACGAATCGGAGACGTGGTTGTCGCGGCTCGCAAACGGATCGTGTACTACGACTCTAGGCCGGCCGACCAGTCAGCGCGTAAGATGATCGGCCAGCACGGGTCACTGACCCACGAGGAGCGGTCGATACCGCTGATCAGGCTCGGCGCTTTCACACGCTGACGACGAGCCCGACCTGATCAGTCTTCGTCGGTGCGGGCCCCGAAGACGATCTCGTCCCACGACGGCATGGCCGTGCGGCCACGCTTGCCGCTGCCGCGCGCCGGAGTAACCGGTGTCTCGGCCGGGGCCGGAACAGCCTGCGGCTTGTCGGCGAGAGGGGCGTCAACCCTCGGAGCCTTCGCTGTGTCCAGCTGCGCTTCGTCGGTGTGCGCTGACTCGCGCTCGCCCCTGCGCTTACGCAGGGCCTCGAGGAGGTCCGCGGTCTGGTTTGACTGTGAGCCCGGGTCTTCCGCCCGGTTGATCGCGGCTGCAGCGGCTGCCTTCGAGGATGCCTGCGGGCGCCCGAGCGCGGAGATGTCAATGGTCGGTGACAGGTCGAGGCTCTCATCGGAGCTGTCGCGGAAGTTGAATGCTCCGCTGTCGAACCGGCTGTCATCGGGACGTGAGTCGTCGCGCTCGACGGCGCGAAGGCGGGGGATGAGGCCCTGCTGCGGGAGCTCGCCCTGCTTCGACAGTGTCACAGCTTCACTGTTCATCGGTGCGAGCGCCTGCTTCTTCGGCTCGAAGCTCCACCGCGCATCGTGGTCGATCTCGCTGGCCGTGAACGACAGCTTCACCACCCAGCCGCCTGACGGCTCCTTCCAGCTGGTCCACCGCTCCTCCGACGCACCCAGTGACTCGAGACGAGCCCTGATGGCGGAGCCAAAGGTGTCGTCGTCGTCCTCGCGCGTCGGGTCGATGGTGGTCAGGACGTGCACGCTCAGCGCGGCGCCGACGATGTGTTCGCGCTCAGCGAGAACCGGACCCTCGAAGCGCTGAACGTACTCGAGGTCGGCGCCGGTGATGTCGGCGACTTCCTCGGCCGACAGTCCTGACCTGATGTGGGCCTGAACCTCACGCGGGCTCGGCTTTGGACCCTGTGTCGGCTCCTTGCGGCTGCGGCGCACATGGGACTGCAAAACCTCGTCGATAACGAGACGAAAACGCTCGCCGCTCTCTGTCGCGGCGATGAGGGCGCCGTCTTCAACGCCAATGACCTTCAAATCGTGCATGATCAACTGCCTCTCAGGCTGTGATTTGTTATCCAAATGGTGTCACGGCATGTGCCATTTACGTGGGAATACAGTGGGCGTGCCGTGGGTTCCACACCGTGTCGCTTCTCAGAGGCCAAAGCCGGTTTGCTATTCGATCCAGATTGATGCAAACTGTGGCCGCCGAAGCGATCGGAAGACAACAAGAAGTGGATGGAAATGGCAACGGATTACGACGCCCCAAGGAAGACCGACGACGATTCAGAGTCGATTGAGGCCCTCAAGGAGCGCGTGCCAGACAAACTGTCAGGATCGGTCGGCGACGAAGATGCCGACAACCCTGGTGGTTTCGATCTGCCGGGCGCCGACCTTTCGGACCTGGACCTGGACGTTGTTGTGTTGCCCCCGCAGGCTGACGAGTTCACCTGCGTTGAGTGCTTCCTCGTGAAGCACCGCTCACAGATCGATCACGAGTCAAAGCTCGGACCGGTCTGCCTGGAGTGTGCAGCCTAAGTCTCGATGGGAACATCTGGCCGTTGTGATCGCAAGATCGCAGCGGCCAGTTTTGTTGGGTGGCGCGACGACAACAACCAGTAGGGCGTCGGGTCAAGCGGGTCGACGATCTGCAGCCGGACAACCCCACGGATGCCGCCACGGATGACGAGGAACGCTCTGACGTCGAGGCGCTGGCCGCGCTCGAGGGTCGCTTCATCACCCTCGAACGCCGTGGCGTCTCCGATCAGCTCAACGGGAATCGACGCGCGCCCCACACTGAGGATGCCGTTTTTCACCTCGATGACCGGTGCACCGTAAATAAAGAGGAAAAGGCAGCCCACGTAAAGGACGACTCCGGTGAGAGCGCCGACAGGGACACTGATCGGGGCAAGCACGAGCAGGCTTGCCGGAATCACAAGTGCCGTCACCCCGACGATCCACACGGCAGGCCATAAACGTTCTCGATATTCGGCCATGTCTCTTCTCATCCAGACTTCTGCACTACCCTCGACACGTGACCGAAAGCGTAGACGTACTCATTGTCGCCCCGGAACTGCCCAACTACGCCCACCCGGGCGATGCGGGCGCTGATCTCAAGTCTACTGAAGACCTGACCCTCGAGCCGGGGGAACGACGGGTCGTCGGTACCGGCGTATCAATCGCCCTTCCCGACGGCTATGCAGCCTTTGTGGTTCCCCGCTCAGGGCTGGCATCCAAGCACGGCATCACCGTCGTCAATTCACCCGGCACCGTCGACGCCGGATACCGTGGCGAAATCCGTGTGACGCTGCTGAACACCGACAGCAGCGAGCCGTACACGATTAAGGCGGGGGACAGGATCGCACAGATGATCGTCATGCCGGTCTCACAGGCCAGATTCGTGCCGGTCGAGACGCTGCCAGGCAGCCTCCGCGGGGACAGGGGTTTCGGTTCCACCGGCTACGACACGATCCAGACAGGAGCCCAGTCATGAGCAAGAAGAAAAAGAACATCGAAGCGACGGCCAATCCTGACGTCAACGCACAGGACGAGTCAGAGTCGACCGAGGTGGATGTCACCGACGTCGACGACTCCACCCAGTCGGCAGAACTCGCGGAGTCCGAAGCCGCCGAGGAGCCGGACGCGCTCGATATCTCGAAGTCTGCACCCGAGAACCGGGCAAGCGACGGCCCGTTCGACGAGTCAGAGGCCAACCCGGTCAGGCCGTACATCGATCTCGGCGGAGTGAAAATCCTTCCCCGCGACGGCCTCAACCTCCGGCTCGAGGTCGAGGAGAGCACGAAGCGCATTGTCGCGGTCGGACTCGACTACGCAGGTTCAACCCTCCAGATCCAGCCGTTCGCCGCTCCCCGCAGCACCGGACTGTGGCACGAGACGCGGGAACAGATTCAGGAACAGATCGCCAGGCAGGGCGGAACGGTCACGGAGCGCGAAGGTGCTCTCGGTCCGGAACTGCTCGCCGAGGTTCCCGTCGTCGCCAGCGCCGGTGGAGCACCGGGGACGCGAATCGCCCGGTTCGTCGGCGTTGACGGTCCTCGCTGGTTCCTCCGCGGTGTCATCGCCGGCGACGCAGCAACCCAGGATGAGGCTGCGGCCCTCGTCGAGGATCTCTTCCGCAGCGTTGTCGTTGTCCGCGGTTCGGCACCGATGCCTCCGCGCGACCTGATCCCGCTCGTGATGCCGCCGACGGCGGCCCGGACGGACTGATGCCAGGCCTCGACGAGGACGGCGCAACGGCCAGGCAGGCCACGCCCTCCACTGACCCCGATAGCGACAGCGACAGGGCCAGGGCCGACACCGGCGAAACAGCCGCCGTCGTCGGCGCTGCCCTCGCTGACGCCGCGAGGAAAGCAGGGCTTGAGTCGCTGGCGCGTGCCGACCGACCCAACGGGCACGTGCTGCTCGAGGCGATGGGCGGCATCCGGGGGATCATCGAGGCCGTCGTGCCCGGCCTGCTCTTCCTCGTTGTCTACACCGTTTCGAAGAACCTGCCGCTGTCCCTGGGCGTGTCTGTCGGCATAGCGGCCATCCTGACCGTTGCACGTCTGGTCCAGAAGACGCCGGTGGCCAGCGCGGTCGGCGGTCTCATCGGGGCAGTGGCATCCGCGGTCTTCGCGCTCGTCACCAACCGGCCGGAGGACAACTTCGTTCTCGGGTTCGTGACCAATGGCGCGTATGGTGCAGCCCTGCTGATCTCGGTACTCGTCGGGTGGCCGCTCATCGGGCTGGTCGCCGGCTACCTGATGAGCGATTCGACAGCGTGGAAGAAGGATGCCGTCAAGCGACGGACGTTCATCATCCTCACCCTGTGCTGGGCGGGGATGTTCATCGCGAGGCTCGCTGTCCAGCTGCCGCTCTACGCTGCGGGCAACGTTGAATGGCTCGCGGCGACAAAGCTCCTCATGGGATTGCCGCTCTACGCCCCTCTTCTTATCCTGACCTGGCTGGTCGTCCGCGCGTTGTACCGCACCAGTCCCGTTCGCCCCTGATAGAGTTATCTCGACATCAAGATAAATTGATGCAGGTGCTCCCTGAGGCATTGGGCGGTTGTTAGGCAAACCTTGCTAGAAAAACTGGCCAAGGGGAACCCAAGATTGACCCAAGGCAGGCAGCGTGTCAGTGCCTGTGCCAACGAAGGAGAAGGCTACGTGTCTACAGTTAATAGCTTCGGGGCGAAGAACACACTCACAGTCGGCGGTACCGACTACGAGATCTTCCGTCTCGACACCGTCCAGGGCTACGAGAAGCTGCCGTTCAGCCTCAAGGTCCTTCTGGAGAACCTGCTCCGCACCGAAGACGGCAAGAACGTCACGGCTGAGCAGATCCGCACGCTCGGTAACTGGGACCCCTCAGCGGAGCCTGACACCGAGATCCAGTTCACGCCCGCCCGCGTCGTCATGCAGGACTTCACCGGTGTTCCCTGCATCGTCGACCTCGCCACCATGCGCGAGGCCGTCGCCGAGCTCGGTGGCGATCCCACCAAAATCAACCCGCTTGCCCCCGCAGAGCTCGTCATCGACCACTCGGTGATCGCTGACCTCTTCGGCACCGAAGATGCCCTCGAGCGCAACGTCGAGATCGAGTACGAGCGAAACGGTGAGCGCTACCAGTTCCTCCGCTGGGGCCAGACCGCGTTCGAAGACTTCAAGGTTGTACCGCCGGGAACCGGCATCGTGCACCAGGTCAACATCGAGTACCTCGCCCGCGTGACGTACACCCGCGAGGTCAACGGCGCGCTCCAGGCGTACCCTGACACGCTTGTCGGCACCGACTCGCACACCACGATGGTCAACGGCCTTGGCGTACTGGGCTGGGGCGTCGGCGGAATCGAAGCCGAGGCAGCGATGCTCGGCCAGCCCGTCTCCATGCTCATCCCCAAGGTGGTCGGATTCAAGCTCTCCGGCTCGATCCCCACCGGTGTCACGGCGACAGACGTCGTGCTCACCATTACCCAGCAGCTCCGGAAGCACGGCGTTGTCGGCAAGTTCGTCGAATTCTACGGAGAGGGCGTCGCCGAGGTCCCCCTCGCCAACCGCGCCACCATCGGAAACATGAGCCCTGAGTTCGGTTCGACGGCAGCGATGTTCCCCATCGACGATGTCACCCTCGACTACCTGCGCCTCACCGGCCGCAGCGAAGAGCAGGTCAAGCTCGTCGAGGAGTACTCGAAAGTCCAGGGCCTGTGGCACGACCCGTCGGTCGAGCCGGCCTTCAGCGAGTACCTCGAACTCGACCTGTCGACAGTGGTTCCATCGATCGCGGGTCCGAAGCGCCCGCAGGACCGGATCGAGCTCAGCGCAGCGAAGAACCAGTTCGAGGTCGACCTGAACAACTACGCGGACGTCGAGCACGATCTCGTCGACCTCGAGGTCAGCGAGTCGTTCCCCGCGTCAGACCCGCCAGCGAACACGCCGGAGAGCGAGCACAACAACCACGTTCACTCGCACACGAGTTCAGCGCCATCAACGGCGTCGAAGCCAACCAGCGTGACCCTCGACGACGGATCCACGTTCACCATTGACCACGGTGCCGTCACCATCGCCGCGATCACGTCGTGCACGAACACCTCCAACCCGTCGGTCATGCTCGCAGCAGGTCTGCTCGCCCGCAATGCAGCGAAGAAGGGGCTCACGGCAAAGCCGTGGGTCAAGACCACGCTTGCACCGGGTTCCAAGGTCGTCACCGACTACTACGCCAAGGCGGGACTCACCGACGACCTCGAAGCCCTCGGCTTCTACACCGTCGGCTACGGCTGCACCACGTGCATCGGAAACTCCGGACCGCTCGCAGAGGAAATCTCTGCTGCGATCAACGAGAGCGACCTCGCCGTGACCGCAGTGCTCTCGGGTAACCGCAACTTCGAAGGCCGGATCAACCCGGACGTGAAGATGAACTACCTGGCGAGCCCGCCACTCGTGATCGCGTACGCCCTCGCCGGGTCGATGAACTTCGACTTCGAAACGGATGCCCTCGGCAAGGACACCGAAGGAAACGACGTGTTCCTCAAGGACATCTGGCCCGACTCCGCCGAGGTCCAGAAGACGATCGACAGCTCAATCGACACCGAGATGTTCACGCACGAGTACGCGTCGGTCTTCGAGGGTGATGAGCGCTGGCGTTCACTTCCGACCCCGGCAGGAAGCACGTTCGACTGGAACCCCGAGTCGACCTACGTCCGGAAGCCACCGTACTTCGACGGCATGACGATGGAGACCACCCCGGTCACCGACATCACCGGCGCCCGTGTGCTCGCCAAGCTCGGCGACTCGGTCACGACCGATCACATCAGCCCGGCCGGATCGATCAAGGCGGACAGCCCTGCCGGCCGTTACCTGACCGAGCACGGGATTTCCCGCAAGGACTTCAACTCGTACGGTTCCCGTCGTGGAAACCACGAGGTGATGATTCGCGGAACCTTCGCGAACATCCGCCTGAAGAACCAGCTGCTCGACGGCGTCGAGGGTGGATACACCCGCGACTTCACCCAAGCAGACGCGCCAGAGTCGTTCATCTACGACGCGTCGCAGCACTACCAGGAAGCCGGCATCCCGCTGGTCATCCTCGGTGGCAAGGAATACGGCTCCGGTTCCTCTCGCGACTGGGCGGCAAAGGGTACGAGCCTGCTCGGCGTCAAGGCCGTCATCACCGAGAGCTTCGAGCGCATTCACCGCTCGAACCTCATCGGAATGGGCGTTGTCCCGCTGCAGTTCCCCGTTGGCGAGAGCTGGGAGAGCCTGGGCCTCGACGGTACCGAGTCGATCAGCATCATCGGTCTGGATGCGCTGAACAACGGCACGACCCCGAAGACGGTGCACGTCGTCGCCGAGCCCACCGCGCACTCGCCCGAGGGCAAGCAGCCGGTTGAGTTCGACGCTGTGGTCCGCATCGATACGCCGGGTGAAGCTGACTACTACCGCAACGGTGGAATCCTTCAGTACGTGCTGCGGAGCCTCGTCTAAGCACACAGATTGACCCATTCTCGACGCCGCCCCTGAGTGATTCCAACCGGAAACGCTCAGGGGCGGCGCGTAGAGTGGAACGGCCGGGGCACACCTCCCGGTCAGGATGGTAGTGAGGGAGTTCGAATGGGTCTTCTTGAGTCGATACGGGGTCCGCGTGACCTTGACGCCCTCTCGAAGGATCAGCTGAACCAACTGGCTGCTGAGATCCGCACTTTCCTGGTGAGCGAGGTCTCCCGAACCGGCGGACACCTCGGCCCCAACCTTGGCGTCGTCGAGCTGACGCTCGCAATACACCGCGTCTTCGATTCGCCCTCGGACGCCATCGTCTTTGACACGGGGCACCAGTCCTACGTGCACAAGTTGCTCACCGGGCGTCAGGACTTCGAGAACCTGCGGGAACGCGGCGGACTCGCCGGGTATCCCCAGCGCAGTGAATCTCCGCACGACATCGTCGAGAGTTCCCACGCGTCGAGTTCCCTGAGCTGGGCTGACGGCATCTCCCGTGCGTTCGAAATGACCGGGCAGACCGAGAGAAGCGTCGTCGCCGTTGTCGGCGACGGTGCGCTGACCGGCGGAATGACCTGGGAAGCGCTCAACAACATCAGCGACGACAACACCCGTCGCCTTGTTATCGTCGTCAACGACAACGGCCGGTCGTACGCCCCCACGATCGGCGGAATGGCGCGGTTCCTCAACACGGTGCGCACGCGGAGGACCTACAAGGATCTCTACATCACCAGCCAGCGTATGTTCGACCGGCTCGGCGGCCCGGGTCGCGCCTTCTACCGCGGTGTCCGCGGTGGCACCCACGGCTTCCTGAGCCGCTTCAGCAACAACGAGGCGCTCTACTCGAACCTCGACATCAAGTACATCGGTCCCGTCGACGGTCACGACCTCAACGCCATGCAGGAAGCCCTCGCGCAGGCCAAGAACTACGGCACTCCGGTGATTGTTCACGCCATCACCCAGAAAGGCAAGGGATTCGCGCCCGCCGTCGATGACGAAGCCGACCAGTTCCATGCGGTCGGGAAGATCGATCCCCTCACCGGTGAATCGATGTCGTCGAGCAGCGCCGAAACCTGGACGGGCGTCTTCAGTGACACGCTCGTCGAACTGGCCGAGCAGAACGACAGGATCGTCGGGGTCACGGCAGCGATGCTGCGTCCAACCGGGCTGCACAAACTCGCCGAGCGTTTCCCTGACCGGGTTCACGACGTCGGGATCGCCGAGCAGCACGCCGCCACGAGCGCCGCAGGCCTCGCATTCGGTGGCCTTCACCCCGTCGTTGCGATCTACGCCACCTTCATCAACCGCGCGTTCGACCAGATCCTCATGGACATCGCGCTCCACAAGGCCGGGGTCACGTTCGTGCTTGACCGGGCCGGAGTGACGGGGCCTGACGGCCCCTCGCACCACGGGATCTGGGACCTGGCAATCCTCCAGCTCGTCCCTGGCATCCGGTTGGCGGCGCCGCGCGATGCCGAGCGGCTGCGCGAAGAACTGGCCGAGGCCATCGGAGTGGACGATGCGCCGACGGTGATCAGGTTCCCGAAGGGCAGTGTGCAGGAGCCGATACCGGCGGTCCGCCGCACCGAAGACAACGTTGACGTGCTCTACGAGAGCCACAAACCGGATGTGCTCATCGTCACGGTCGGCCCGATGGCCGAGATCGGGCTCGATGTCGCACGTCGCCTCGAAGCACAGGGCATCGGTGCGACGGTGATCGACCCCCGCTGGGTGGTTCCGGTTCCGACGAGTGTCATCGAATTTGCGCGGGATCACCGCCTCGTCATCACGATCGAGGACGGAATCCGCGTCGGGGGAGTAGGCACCCGCATCCGCCAGGACCTGCGGAGCGCCGGAGTCGATACGGCCGTCGACGAGCTCGGCCTGCCCGACACGTTCATCGACCACGCAACGCGCGAGCAGATCATGGTCGACGCGGGCCTCACCGGCCAGCAGATCGCGCGTGACGTTGTCGCGCAGGTCCTCGGCAGCCGGATTCCGGTGGCGCGGCCAGAGCCTTCCGGTATCAGCGAACCGTCCGAACACTCGAGCGAACAGGCGTAGGCGTTCGCTCGTCCTCCCAGCATGAGCGCTGCAGTTCCTGCGTTGCGCTGCAGAAGTTTATGTAGCGCCGGTCGAGTTTGTGCAGCGCTCGGTTAGCGCGGGAGTGAACGGATGCCGTTTCTTCCGTGCGCGTGACCGCATCCGTAGGCGGGTGCGAGGCCGGTTCCCGCGCGTGGGCATCGAGCGCTGCAGTTCCTGCGTTGCGCTGCACAAGTTTATGTAGCGCCGGTCGAGTTTGTGCAGCGCTCGGGGTAGCGCGGGAGTGAACGGATGCCGTTTCTTCCGTGCGCGTGACCGTATCCGTGGGCGGGTGCGAGGCCGGTTCCCGCTGTCAGCACATCGGGTTCCGGCACCATGCGGCCGCGTGCCGGCACACGAAAAACGCCCGGCCGCATGGCCGGGCGTTTCGCGTTGAACCGGGTGATCTAGCGGATGCCGCGAATCTCGGGATCGTGGAACGTTCCGCCGAAGACACGCTGGCTGGCACCGGTTCGGTCGAGGTACGGAGTGATCCCGCCCATCTGGAACGGCCAGCCCGCGCCGAGAATCATGCAGAGATCGATGTCTTCCGGTCCTTCGACGACGTGGTCCTCGAGCATCCGGTGGATCTCATCAGCGAGGCCGTCCTCGAGACGACGCAGGATGGCATCCGCCTGAAGGGGCTCTTTGCCTCCAGAGACGATCTTGAGGGCACCCTTGTCGAATCCCTTAACCTTGCCCTTCGAGTCCTTCTCGAGCAGCGTGCCGTACTCGGCAAGCTTGTGGAGGTTCTCGCTCCGGTAGAACCGGTCGGGGAACGCCTCGTGGTGGGTGTCGAGCACGTGAGCGCCCACCTTGAGTCCGACGAGGTCGAGCAGTTGCGACGGCGGCATCGGCAGCCCCAGGGGAGCGAGCGCCTCGTCAACCGTCGCGAAGCTCGTACCGGAGTCCACGGCATACATGGCCTCACCGAGCACCTTAGCGAGCACGCGGTTGACGACGAACCCCGGGGTGTCGCGGGTGATGACCGCGTTCTTCCGAAGCGCCTTCGCGGTCGCCATGGCTGTCGCGAGCGTCTCGTCCGTCGTTTTTGGCGTCTTGACGACCTCGATCAGCGGCATCACGGCCACCGGGTTGAAGAAGTGGAAGCCGACGAGGCGTTCGGGGTGCGCGAGCTTTGCACCAATCTGCTCGACAGACAGCGACGAGGTGTTGGTGGCGAGGATCGCGGTTTCCGAAATGTACTGCTCGACATCGGCGAAGACATCCTGCTTCACACCGAGCTCTTCGAAGACAGCTTCAATGACCCAGTCACAGTCGGCGAAGTCGCTCTTGTTCGTCGTTCCTGACACGAGGGCATTTAGCCGGTTGGCCTCATCGGGAGAGATGCGGCCCTTGGCGAGAAGGGAAGCTATCTCGCCGCGGATGTAATCGAGCCCCTTGTCCACACGCCCCTGGTCGAGGTCGGTGATAACGACGGGGACCTGAAGGCGACGCACGAAGAGCAGGGCGAACTGGCTGGCCATGAGACCGGCACCGATGACACCGACCTTGGTGACCTTCTGGGCGAGGGCCTTGTCCGGGGCACCGGCGGGCCGCTTGGCACGCTTCTGCACGAGGTTGAAGGAGTAGTTGCTCGCCTGGAACTGGTCGCCGGTGGCGAGATCCGCGAGGGCCTCATCTTCACGCGCGAACCCCTCTGCACGGGTTCCGCTCTTCGCTGCCTTGAGCAGGTCGAGAGCGACGTACGGGGACTTCGGCACCGTGCCGATCTTCGACTCGAGCATCTTCCTGGCGATGCCGACCGCTGCGTCCCACTTGACGAGCCGTTCAACCTTGCCGGGCTGGTTCTTCCTGGTCACCTTGACGGTACCGTCGAGGACGCCGCCAGCCCAGCGCAGAGAGTCCTCGAGGAAAGTCGCGGCGGGGAAGATGGCATCGGCGATACCGAGCTCGAAGGCATCCTGCGCCTTGAGCATGCGGTTCGTCTTCAGCGGGTTCTCGACGACGACCTTGAGCGCGTTCTCGATACCGATGAGGTTCGGCAGCAGGTATGCCCCACCCCAGCCGGGGATCAGACCGAGGAACACCTCGGGGAGTGCGATGGCCGGTGCCGAGGCGTCGACGGTGCGGTAGTTCGCGTTGAGCCCGATTTCGAGGCCACCGCCGAGAGCGAGTCCGTTGATGAACACGAACGACGGCACACCCAGCGAGTCGAGCTTGCCGAAGGTGAAGTGCCCGAGCTGGCCGAGGAGCAACGCGGACTCACGAGAGTCGACCTCGCTCACCTTGCTGAGGTCTGCGCCCGCGGCAAGAATGAACGGCTTGCCCGTGATCGCAACGGCGTGAATCTCACCGCGGCCGGCCCGCTCCTTCTGCTCGTCGAGCACCCGGCCGAGCTCCATGAGGGTGATCGGGCCGAGCGTATTCGGGCGGGTGTGGTCGCGGCCGTTGTCCAGGGTGATCAGTGCGATCACCCGACCGCCCGGGAGGGTGACGTCCTGGACGAAGGAGTGGGTGACGACCTCATCGGCGCTCAGCGCGACGAGAGGGGAAAAGTCGATTGTGGAGTAATCGGTCATCGCGGTTACTTCTTTCCCTTCCAGTTCGGGTTCTCCCAGATGACGCTGCCACCCTGGCCAAGCCCGACGCACATCGCCGTCAGGCCGTAACGCACATCGGGACGCTCGGCGAACTGCGCCGCCAGCTGGTTCATGAGCCGGACACCGGATGCCGCGAGCGGGTGGCCGACGGCGATAGCGCCGCCCCACTGGTTGACGCGGGGATCGTCGTCATCGATGCCGAAGTGGTCGAGGAGAGCGAGTACCTGGATGGCAAATGCCTCGTTGAGCTCGAACAGGCCGATGTCGTCGATCGTCAGCCCGGCTTTCCTCAGTGCCTTCTCGGTGGACGGCACAGGACCGAGGCCCATGATCTCCGGCTCAACGCCGGCGAAAGCGAAGCTCACCATGCGCATTTTGGGCTTCAGGCGGAACTCCTTGACAGCGGATCCACCGGCGAGGAGGCTCACCGTCGCGCCGTCGGTGAGCGGTGATGCGGTTCCTGCTGTGACGCGGCCGTGCGGGCGGAACGGCGTCTTGAGGTTAGCCAGCCCCTCCATGGTGGTCTCGGGTCGCGCACCCTCGTCGCGTGTTGCCAGGCCCCAGCCCGACTCGCTGCGGATGGCGACGGGAATGAGGTCCGGCTGGATCTTGCCGGCCTCGTATGCGGCCTGGAGCTTGTGCTGGCTGCGCATGCCGAAGCGGTCAGCCCGCTCCTTGGTCAGGTGCGGGAAGCGGTCATGGATACGCTCGGCCGTCTTTCCCATGTCGAGTGCATCCGCTGAGACCAGCTTCTCGGTCATGAACCGAGGGTTCGGGTCGGCGTCAGCCCCGAGCGGGTGCCGGCCCATGTGCTCGACTCCACCGGCGATGGCGAAGTCGTACGCACCAAACCCGATGGCGCTGCCCACCTGGGTTACTGCAGTCATTGCACCGGCACACATACGGTCGATCGCGTAGCCGGGAACCGACTGCGGCAGCCCCGCGAGAAGTGCCGTCGTGCGGCCGAGGGTCAAGCCCTGGTCACCCTGCTGGGTGGTCGCGGCAATGGCGACCTCGTCGATTCGGTCTTTGGGAACGTCGGGGTTGCGTTCAAGCAACCCGATCATCGCCTTCACGACCAGGTCGTCTGCACGGGTGTTCCAGTACATTCCTTTTTGTCCGGCGCGACCAAAGGGGGTCCGCACTCCATCAACAAAAAAGACGTCAGCTATTTCGGCCACTTTGCCTCCCAATTATCGGATTCGGATTCGATCCTAGAAGCGGCGAAAATCTCCGCCGCATCCTTTGACCCTTCCTACGACTCGCTTTTCTGCGGTTCGGATGCCGTTTGGTTACCTTCTACAAAGGCAAGGGCGATCGTCTGTGCAGTAGCTTCAATTTGCCACTCGCGAGCGCCGAGTTCGCGAAGGGCGTCGCCTACCGTCCCAGCGTCAAGAGGGACCGGGGGAGTCCACGCGAGTCGGCGGAGCATCTCGGGGGTGAGGACGTTCTCGAGCGGGATCGAGAGCGACTCCGCGACGAGGGCGAGAGCTGTTCGCGCGGCTTTGAGCCTCGCGTCGGCTTCGGGGTTCCGCTCGGACCAGCTGCGGGCAGGAGGGAGGACATCACTCGACGCGGGCCTGAGTGGCGGGAGGTCATTAGTGGTGAGGCCGCGCTCGAGAGCGGCCCACCACACCGGAAGTTCGGTACGGCTCGCGCGACCCTTGAAATCACGCATGGCGGCGAGCGCCGCGCTCGAACGAGGCTGGGCCTTGACCACAGCGACGAGTGAGGCATCCGGGACCAGACGGCCGGGAGCTACGTCGCGTTCGCGCGCGAGGGTGTCCCGCGCCGTCCACAACTCACGCGCGACGGCGAGGCTCCTGGCACCGCGGACGCCGTGCAGGCCGGACAACCGGCGCCACGGATCCTGGCGAACGAGCTTCGGCTGGCGAAGCCTCGTCGCCTCGAACTCCTGTGCCGCGATCTCCTGCTTCCCTGACTCGGTCAGCATGGCATCGAGCTTGTCGCGCACGTCGACGAGAAGTTCGACGTCGAGGGCCGCGTACTCGAGCCAGGATTCGGGGAGAGGCCGGGTCGACCAGTCGGCGGCGGAGTGCTCCTTCGCAAGGTGAATGCCGAGAAGTTCTTCGACGACGGAGCCGAGGCCGACGCGATCGAGGCCGAGAAGCCGACTGGCGAGCTCGGTGTCGAAGATCCGGCTGGGGTCGAGACCGACCTCTCGGAGGCAGGCCAGATCCTGGCTTGCCGCGTGGATGATCCACTCTTCGTCGCGAATGGCGTCGTTGAGTGCGTCGAAACTGCCGATCGCGGGCGGGTCGAAGAGGAACACGCCGGCTCCACGGCGGAAGACCTGGATCAGGTACGCGCGCTGGGAGTAGCGGTAACCGCTTGCTCGCTCCGCGTCGACGGCGATGGGGCCGTGACCCGCTTCGATCTTCGTGATTGCGTCGAGGTACTCGTCCTCGCTATCGATGACGTGACGGTCAGTCACGTGCCGTCCTGCGGCTAGACAACAGGGTTACACCTTCGGTTGTTGGCGGAAGCCCGGCGAGCATGCACAGCAGCTCGCCCCAGCCTTCCACGTGGGAGGACACATCGTCTTCGAGCGGCGTCCAGGACGCCCTCAACTCTATCTGGGCGCCGTCGGGCTGGAGGCTAAGTTCGCCGAACCCGGTCGACAGAATTTTTGTGGCCGTTCCTGACGCCGAGGCGTACCGGGCGCCCCTGGCATTGAGGGCATCCACGAGCCAGGACCACGCCACATCGGCGAGGAAAGGATCAAGCCCGATTTCCGTTTCGAGGGGGGCCTGGGCAAAGCAGACGACCCTGAACGGGCCGCCCCACGCCTCAGGCTCTTCCGGGTCGTAGAGCAGGATGAACCGCCCGGTGCCAAGCTCGGAATCGGCACCGTGCCTGGTGGGGGTGACATCCGCCGCGAGAGCGACAGCGAACGGCGCCAGGTTGCCGGGGGCAGGAATTTCGTGCACGCTGAGTTCTGAGCGCGCCTGGGCGCCGCGCACCGATTCGAGTGCACGGGCGAACGCCGCCGGAACCTCGGCGCCTGTGAGTCTGTCTGCCACGATTGCAGACTAGAGTTACTTGCCAATGAATCGTCACAGCCACGCCGTCGAGCCGGCCACCCGTCCGCGAAGAGCGGCACTGAAAATCTCGCTCACTGTCGGCGGGTTCATCGCGACAGCCGCAACGGCATCCGTTCTCCTGGTATCGGCCGTCGCGAGGCGCGTGGTGACCCCAGCGACGAAGCGAGCGCAGGAGACGGTAGTCACCTCCCTTGATCCCGGTGCGGCGACCATCACCCTCGTTCGCAACCCGGATACCGACCTGCCGGGCAGGTATGGCCTGTGGTTCGGGCCGGCCGGGCGTTATCTGAAGCTGGGCCCGATCCTGACGCAGGACGCATCCACCGTCACCCGCGCACTGCTCAATAACAGAGAAGAACTCGACGACCTGCCGGCGTCGGGACCCGCGACTTTCAGTGGCTGGTATTACTCCCGCCCGGACGAGCTCGGACTCCCGTGGAGCGAGGAGATTATTCAGACCGAGGTCGGACCGGCACCCGCCTGGCTGTTTCCCGCCGATCCGGACTCTGATCGCTGGATCATCGCCGTGCACGGCAGGGGCACGACTCGCAGCGAGTGCCTTCGCGCTGTGCCGGTGCTGCACGAGTCAGGGTGCACGGCGCTGCTCATCTCCTACCGCAACGACGGGGATGCGCCCAGGAGCAGCGACGGGCTTTACGGGCTCGGCGATACCGAATGGCAGGACGTCGAGGCCGCTCTCGAGTTCGCTGCGACGCACGGCGCGAAAACCGTCGTCCTCATGGGCTGGTCGATGGGCGGGGTCATCTCGCTCCAGGCATCCCTCAGGGCAGACCGAGCCGACCTCATCTCCGGGCTGATCCTCGAGTCGGCCGTTGTCGACTGGGGCAGCGTGCTCGACTACCAGGCTGACGCCGGGCGCATCCCGGTCGCGGTTCGGCGAGCAGCGATCGCGGCGATCAGTAACGACTGGGGCAGAGCGCTGACCGGCCAGCACTCCGCCCTCAACTTTCCCGCGCTCAATATGGTCGACAGGGCGGATGAACTCACCACGCCGATGCTCGTGCTGCACAGCGACGACGATGGCTTCGTCCCGGCGGACGGTGCGCGACGGCTCGCTGAGAAGCGCTCGGACCTTGCTACCTTTGTGCCGTTCTCTACCGCTCGGCACACGAAGCTCTGGAACTTCGACGCCGATCGGTGGAACCAGTCCATCAGAGAATGGCTCGCCGAGCACTGATCCGCGCGGCAACTCCAGTCTTGTGCTCCTAAGCGGCGACCCGCTCCGACAACTGGCGTTTGATGCGCCGCAGCATTCCGTTCATCCCGTTGAGGCGAAGCGGTGACACGATCCGGGTGAGGCCGAGCATCTGGGGGAAGTCGTCCGGAATCGCGAGGACCTCGTCCGGGCTCAGTCCCTCGATGGCCTGCGCAAGAATACTGGCGAATCCCCGCGTCGTCGGTGACTCACGTGGTGCGGTCGCGTGGAGGTGGACGGCACCGTCAGTGACGTCCACAAAGATGTAGACGGGAGACTGGCACTCGATGACCCGTTCGAGCAGGTCCTCGTGATCGGCATAGTGCGGAGGCAGCTCCGGGAGTTCCTGCGAGAACTCGAGCAGGAGCTGCAGGCGCGATTTCTCGTCGAGTTCGAGGAAGTCGTCGCGAATCTCGGCGAGCTGGGCGGGGAGCGTAATCTCGGTCATCGGTTCGATTCTGCCATCAGAGCCTGTCACCCGGCTCTGAACCGACGGCGATGGGAACGCGAACGGCGCTGCCCCACTCGGTCCATGAACCGTCGTAGTTGCGAACGTCGGAGAAGCCGAGCAGGTGGTGCAGCACGAACCAGGTGTGGCTCGAGCGCTCACCGATCCGGCAGTACGCGACAACCGAGTCCCCATCGGACAGGCCGGCGCCGTCCTTGTAGACGGCGGTCAACTCGGCGAGCGGCTTGAACGTGCCGTCCGGCGCGACGGCCTGGCCCCATGGCACGTTCTTCGCGGTCGGGATGTGACCGGCCCTGAGTGCGCCCTCTTCCGGGTACGCGGGAGCGGTCGTCCGCTGGCCGCTGTACTCCTCAGGCGACCTGACATCGATCAGGGGATTACCGAGGTGGGCGAGGACGTCATCTTTATACGCCCGGATCACCGAGTCATCGCGCTCGACGATCGGGTATTCAACGGGCTCCCTTGTGGTGGCATCCGTCGTGAAGTCTCGCCCCTCAGCGATCCACTTGTCGCGCCCGCCATCGAGGAGTCGGACGTCGTTGTGCCCGAACAGGGTGAATACCCACAGTGTGTACGCGGCCCACCAGTTGTTCTTGTCACCGTAGATGACGACCGTGTCATCCCTGGCGATGCCTTTGGCTGACATCAGTTCGGCGAACCCTTCACCGTCGATGTAGTCGCGCTGCACCGGGTCGTTGAGGTCTGTGTGCCAGTCGATCTTGACCGAACCGGGAATGTGGCCGGTCTCGTAGAGAAGCACGTCCTCATCCGATTCGACGACGACGAGTCCTGGCTGGCCGAGGCGTTCCTGAAGCCACCCGGTCGAGACCAGGCGTTCCGGGTGCGCGTATTCGGCGAACTTTTCGGTCGATGAGTCGCGTTCGACAGACATGGGCTACCTCCGGAGGTTGTATCTCGCGAGCGTTCCGTGGGCGGCACGCGGGGGATTAGGCTGGAAACTCCGCTTGATGAGCGGAATTACGCACGATTGCGGCTGAAGTCATACCCCGCCGTAAGACTTCGACACACGAGGTATTCTCCCATGACAAACCTTTCGTCCTCCGTCCGCGTCAGCATCGCGGATCGCAATCCCGAGACCACAGGGGCTGAGATTGCGGCGAGTCTGACGCCGCCACCTCAGTTCGCGGATGCCAGCTTCGAGAGCTACCGCCCGGATGCCGCGTTCGCATCACAGCAGGAGGCTGTCGACCTGCTCGGCGCGTTCGCCGGCAGCTGGGGCGCCGCGAAGTCATCCGGCGGGTTCTTCGGCCGGAAGAAGAAGACGCCGGATGTGAAGCCAGGCGTGTACCTCGACGGTGGTTTCGGCGTCGGTAAGACGCACCTCCTTGCGGCGCTCTGGCACGCGGCTCCCGGCCCGCGCAAGTATTTCGGCACGTTCATCGAGTACACGGCGCTCGTCGGTGCCCTTGGCTACGCCAATGCGGTCGAATCGCTTCGCGGCTCGACGCTCATCTGCATCGACGAGTTCGAACTCGACGACCCGGGCGACACGATGATGATGACGCGACTGCTCACCGAGCTCGTGGCATCCGGAACACGGATCGCCGCCACCTCGAACACCCCGCCGAACGCGCTCGGCGAGGGGCGCTTCGCCGCCGCTGACTTCCTGCGCGAGATCCACGCGATGTCCGACCACTTCACCACGCTCAGGATCGACGGGGAGGACTACCGCAGACGGTCCATCGA
The DNA here is from genome assembly GCF_056898615.1 of Mycetocola sp. Y442. Classification (NCBI taxonomy): domain Bacteria; kingdom Bacillati; phylum Actinomycetota; class Actinomycetes; order Micrococcales; family Microbacteriaceae; genus Mycetocola; species Mycetocola sp. Y442. The sequence goes on along the minus strand of NZ_JBXHBV010000001.1, from coordinate 483,790 downwards.
GGGTCACGCGGCGGCCGTCGACAGCAACGAGTATGAGTCACGACTCACCGCGGCGATGGAATCCGGAAAGACGGTCTCAGACGACAGCTTCGACACGGTGATCGGTCATCTCGCCGGCGTGCACCCGTCGCGGTACATCAAGCTCATCTCCGGTCTCGACGAGATCGGGTTGCGGGACGTCCACGAACTCCAGTCGCAGACGGAGGCCCTTCGCCTCGTCGCCTTCATCGACCGGGTCTATGACGCACAGATCCCGATCCACGCGACGGGTGTTCCCCTTGATGAGGTGTTCGGGGGAGACATGCTCTCCGGTGGCTACCGCAAGAAGTACCTGCGTTCCATGTCGCGGATGATCGCACTGACGAGAGGTTCGTAGGGGCGCGTAACACGGGTTTTACACAGGCAGGACCTCCGTAACAGTCCCGAAACATCGAATGCACCGCGTCCGAAACCTCCGGAGCGCAAGCTGAACCCACACCGACAAGCGCCCAGCGCGTCAGTCTCGGTCAGCCCGATGCACTCGAGAGAACTAAGGACACGATATGGACACCGGCAGCATTGCCTGGGGGATCACCGCGACAGCACTCGTACTGGTGATGACCCCCGGCGTCGCATTCTTCTACGGCGGCCTCGTCAAAGCGAAGAGCGTCATCAGCATGATGATGATGAGCTTTGGGGCGCTCGGCCTGATCAGCGTGCTGTGGATCCTCTACGGATTCAACATGAGCGCTGTGGCAAACCCCACCGATTTTGCCGGCAACCCCTTCGCCGACTTTGGACTCACCGCCCTCGCGCAGGGCGAGTCGGGCAACACTGACCTGGTTGGCGCCGCATACGGTGCGACCTTCGCCATCATCACTATCGCGCTCATCTCCGGAGCCATCGCAGACCGCGCAAAGTTCGGTGCCTGGATGATCTTCGCCGGCATCTTCGCGACTATCGGGTACTTCCCGATCGCCGCGTGGGTCTGGGGCGGCGGCTGGATCATGAACCTCGGCACAACGCTCTTCGGTGAAGACGCAGGAATCGGGGTCATCGACTACGCGGGTGGAACGGCTGTTCACATCAACGCTGGTGCTGCGGCGCTCGCACTCGCCCTCGTTCTCGGCAAGCGTGTCGGTTTCCAGAAGGGAATCCAGAAGCCGCACAACGTTCCCCTCACTCTCCTCGGTGCATCGATCCTCTGGTTCGGCTGGTTCGGGTTCAACGCCGGTGCCGAGTGGCTGAACGGTCTCGAGAACGTCGGACTGATCGTGATCAACACCCTCGGTGCGACCGCAGCGGCCATCATCGGCTGGCTCATCGTCGAGAAGCTCAAGGACGGCAAGGCAACGAGCGTCGGAGCTGCATCGGGAGCCGTCGCCGGCCTCGTCGCCATCACACCGGCCTGTGCGAACCTCACGCCGGGCTGGGCCCTCCTCCTCGGTGTCATCACCGGTGCCGTGTGTGCCCTCGCCATCGAACTGAAGTTCAAGTTCGGATTCGATGACTCGCTCGATGTTGTCGGCATCCACCTCGTCGGTGGTCTCGTGGGAACCCTGTACCTCGGCTTCTTCGCTACCAACACCGGCCTGTTCCTCGGTGGCGGCTTCGAGCAGCTGATCGTCCAGGCGATCGCAGCATTCGCGGTCCTCGCCTACTCGTTCATCGTGGCACTCGCCATCGGCTTCGCGATCCAGAAGACGCTGGGCTTCCGGGTGAAGAACGAAGACGAAATCGCAGGCGTCGACACGAGCGTTCACGGCGAAGAGGGCTACGCCCTCGAAGTGGTCTGACGCTCGAAGTGGTCTGACGCGCAGAGCGTCCATGACAGAACGGGGTGTCGCCTGACGGCGGCATCCCGTTCTGCTGTGCTGAAACGAATCTGCGGATGTCCAGGCGTGCGGCCGTGCAGACGTGCGGGTGATTAGGATGGTCGGTCGGCGGCGCTGGATGGCGCCGGATCACGTCGGGAAGAGAGTGGCATGAGTTCATTCGGGAGCGTTCTTCGCTCGCTGGTCGGCTCGCTGAAACGGCAAACGGCGAAAGTGGTGGGGTCGGATGCCCGATCGACCCCGGTGCAGCGGCAGCAGCGCGGCCTGGACGAGCAGGGCAGGTCCGGCGAGTTCGCCACCGTCGAGGTGGACCCAACGTCGATCGGCAGGGTGCGGATGACCTACGTGCCGTCAACCGACGGGGATCCGGACCCCGGCGAGATCGTGTGGACGTGGGTGCCGTACGAGGAACGCGACGGCAGAGGAAAGGACCGCCCGGTGCTGATCGTCGCCGAAGAGCGGGCGGGCACTCGCCTTGCCGTGCAGCTCACCTCAAAACCCCACGACGGTTCACGCGACTTCGTGTCCATCGGGAGCGGGCCGTGGGACCAGCAAGGCCGGCCCAGCTGGGTCAACGTCGGACGGGTGTTCCGCGTATCCCCGGCCGGAATGCGACGAGAGGCATCCGCCATCGACAAGAGTTCCTACGTCGGCGTTGCGGCCGCTCTCAGGGACCGCTACGGCTGGCACTAAATCCACATCCTGCCTTACTACAATTTGTGCAATAGCACTTTCGCCATACCGGGGGACAGCTCATCAGAATCGTCAGTTATAACCTTCGCAAGCACGCCGCCAGCGCAGAGCTCGTCGACATCGAACGCCTCTATGACGTCGACGTGCTTTGCCTTCAGGAAGCGGATGCGGTTCTTCTGCCCGAGAAGGTGGGGCACCTGCGCCTCGCCGACGCGACAAAGGCGAATCGGCTCGGCCTCGCCATTTATGCGAACGAAGACCGATTCACCATCGGGGATACGACGGCGTTCGAGCTCAAGAAGTCGATGCACGACAAGTTGTTTTCACCGGCGAACGAGCGACTGATCGCGTCACGCCTCTACGACAGGGAGGCCGAGCGCGAGATCCTGGTTGCGTCGTTCCACGCTGCACCGCTGACCGCCCCCAACTCGTTGCGGCGGAAGCAGATTTCCACGGCTCACCGGGAGCTTGGCTCGCTGGCCGCTGGCATCCCCACCGTGATGGTCGGAGATTTCAACTACCCGATCTTCAAGAACAACCTGCGTCGCCGGATCCAGGAAATGGGGTACGAGCTCTCGCTCAGCAACGCCAGGACGTACTCCAGGTACAAGATCTTCCGCGGGCACTTCGACTTCGTGACCTCCGTCAACATGGGCATCGACGATGTGAAGACACTGCCGCGCGGCGCTTCCGACCACCGCCCGATTCTCGTGACGACCAGTTACGTTTCTGCCGATGCGGAGCCTCGACAACTGTCGGGATCGTGAGTACGCTTCGCAAATGTGAGAGTGCTTCATGATGGACTCGCAATGATGCGTTAGTCTCTCTGCCCCGAACTCCTGCCCCAGACTCCTGCCCAGCGCCGAAACCCAGCGATGACCTCGTGGCTTCTCTGTTTTGTTTCCAAGCAAAGGGAGTATCGAAGTGAGATTATCGAGAGTGACCGCGGCGACTGCTGCCGCGGCCCTTGCCACCGTGGCGATTGCCTCCCCGGCAACCGCCCTCTCAGCGCCACCGGTCAGTGTTTCCCAAACCACACTTGCGACGGGGCTGACAACGCCGCTTTCACTCGAGGTCGACAGCACCGGTGTGGCCTACGTCACGCAGAACTTCGCTGGCGTACTGACGCGAGTGAACCCCGACAAAACGACCTCGACCGTCGCAAGCGCCCCCGGGCTGGAGATCAGCGCGGTGTCGAGCCGGGGCGGCACGATTTATTACGCCCAGCTCGAGCCACAGACCCACTCGAGTGCGTATCTCATGAGCGTGACCGGCCAGGGTGCGCCGGTTCAGGTTGCTGACCTCTTCGCCCACGAGAATGAGACGAATCCAGACCAGTCGAACAGTTACGGCTTCGTCGATCTTCCGCAGTCCTGCCTCGACCAGTTCGACCCGGCAGGGCCAGCTGGTCCGCCCGCGTACACGGGAATCGTCGATACGCACCCGTACGCTTCGGCCGCCACGGCCGACGGTGTGTACGTCGCGGATGCCGGGGCAAACGCCATTCTCAGGGTGGGCTACGACGGTTCGGTCTCGACGGTCGCGGTTCTTCCCGCTACCGCTCCCGTCGTCGTCACCGCCGAGATTGCAGGGCAGTTTGGATTCCCTGCCTGCTCCGTTGGCGGTTCATACAGGTTCGAGGGTGTTCCCACCGACGTTGAGGTCGGGCCTGAAGGCTGGTTGTACGTGACGTCGCTCCCCGGCGGACCTGAGGACGCGAGTCTGGGTATGCGCGGTTCCGTCATCAAGGTGAATCCGGCATCCGGGCAGATCGTGACGGTTGCAACCGGATTCGTGGGCACCACCGGCCTCGCGGTGTCGCAGAGCACCGGGGTGATCCTCGTGACTGAGTTGTTCGGTGGGCCGCGTGGAACCGGCCAGGTTTCGCTCGTGTTGCCGTGGGGCGGAAGGCCGGTCGCCGCATTGCCTGTCGCCGCGCCAGCGGCTATCGAAATCGTCGGCACCAGCATCTATGTGACGCGTGATGCACTGGCGATGGATAATTCGAATCCTCCGATGTCCCTTGGCAAGCTCACCAGGGTGACGGTGACCAGTCCGCTGCTGAACAAGTACCTGGGCTGACACTTTTGTGTCGGTCGCTCGGGCCGGTGTCGAACCTGTTGGGGTCGGCACCGGCCCGGGTTCATCGGGCTAGGCTCGTCACCCATGAGCAACACGCACTCCGCTGGCCCGCCGGTAACCAACGACCTGTCAGTTGAGCCCTATGTACTGCTGACGACCTTCCGGTCAACGGGTGCGCCTGTTTCGACCCCTGTGTGGGTGGTTGAGGGTCTCGGTGGCCTGCTCGTGACCACCTCAGGCGAATCCGGCAAAGTGAAACGAATCCGCAACAACCCGTCGATACACCTTCTGCCGTGCGACGTACGGGGGAGCGTTCGGCCAGGAGCCACGGCGGTCACCGGGACGGCCAGCGTCCTCGAGGACGCCGAGAGCCGCGCGGTGATCGACGCGGCGCTTGAGCGGAAGTACGGCGCGCGATACAGGGCCATCCGGGCAGCGGGAAAACTTCGACGGTCGGTGGCGGACAAATCGGTGGTCCTGCGCATCATCCCCACCGCGGAGCCGTCTCGCGACTAGGAAAAGTCGGCGATGACCTGCTCGACGGTGCGGACTGCACTCGAGACGAAGGCCCGGTCCACGCGGCAATCACATCGGCTGCCGGATCTCCGGCGCCAGCGCCACCCCAGTCGATGACTCCCGTAATCCGCCCGTCGCGTACGAGCAGGTTGGGTCGCAACAGGTCGGTGTGAATCCACACGGGAGTGCCATCCCACACCGGTGCCGTGAGCGCATGACTCCACGCCGTCAGTGCCGTTCCTGCGTCGATGAGGTCACCCGATGCGGTGAAGGCCTCCCGAGTCATCGCATCGAGCTCGGCGAGGGGCCTCCGTCCTGCACTGGGCGCATCAGCGACGTCGATGCGACGCAGGTGGGTGAGGAAGTCCGCGAGGGCCCCGGCGTCGGCAGCCTCGTCCTCAACGGAATCGTCGGTGTATGGCGAACCGTCGAATCACTCGTAGACCGCCCAGATCGACGGATAGCTCCCGGTGGGCTTTCCCAGGAAGACCGGCACAGGGATGCTCAGGGGGACGCGAGAGGCGAGGGTGGGGAGCCCCGGGCAGCGGACACACGGTCCGGAGCAGGAAAACGGCGTAAAACGAAAAAAGGCCCGCGGAATCCGCGAGCCTTGGTGGTGGGCGATACCGGACTCGAACCGATGACCTCTTCCGTGTGAAGGAAGCGCGCTACCAACTGCGCCAATCGCCCGTAATGAACTCGCAAGAAGTTCACAACGCCGTCTTATGTTAGCCGACCGAGAGGCGTCTCGCAGACCATTTGGCCGTGGCATCCGTTCTGACAACGACACGAAAAAGACCCGAGCGACTCGATTTGGTTTCTCGGGGAAACATCAAGTAGAGTCTTCAACGCACGCAGAAATGCGAGTAGCAAAGCCGGAGAGATACCGGCAATGCGGATGTGGCGCAGTGGTAGCGCATCACCTTGCCAAGGTGAGGGTCGCGAGTTCGAATCTCGTCATCCGCTCGAGTGTTTGGGGTCAGTCTTTCGACTGACCACGGCATGTGGGCAACCCCACACGCGGTGGCGTGGCCGAGAGGCGAGGCAGCGGCCTGCAAAGCCGTCCACACGGGTTCGAATCCCGTCGCCACCTCACCACTCGAATGAAGTAAAATTGAATGACCTTGAGCGATTGGCGCAGCGGTAGCGCGCTTCCCTGACACGGAAGAGGTCGCTGGTTCGATCCCAGTATCGCTCACACAGAAGAAGCCCGGACAGAAATGTCCGGGCTTCTGTCGTTAACCCGGGGATCGAGCCAGCGCCCCCTGAACCGCATGCGCCGCGGTTCAGCTGGTTCGATCCCAGTATCGCTCACACAGAAGAAGCCCGGACAGAAATGTCCGGGCTTCTGTCGTTAACGCGAGGATCGAGCCAGCGCCCTCTGAACCGCATGCGCCGCGGTTCAGCTGGTTCGATCCCAGTATCGCTCACCCAGAAGAAGCCCGGACAGAAATGTCCGGGCTTCTGTCGTTAACCCACGACTATTTCTGCAGGAGTGCCTCGTCCGCCGATTCCTGCCGCGGCCGAAGCCGGGCCACGAGTTCGCCACGACTGCGAACACCGGTCTTGAGAAATATTGACTTGAGGTGATCCTGCACCGTGTTTTGGGAGACAAGCAGTCGACGCGCGATGACCGCGGTGGGATGCCCGGACATCACCTCACGACACACCTCGCACTCCCGCGGAGACAGTCCGTAAGCGACGAGAAGCATCGAGGTGAGCTGCTCACCACCTGCTCGCGCGATCGAGATGGCCACGTCTTCGGTGTCGTCGCCGACGAGCAGGCTGGATTGCAGGAGCGCCCAGCCGCCGTGGCCGTCACGCACAGTGGCGCGGAACGCACCGGTTGTCGTGCCCCTCGCGCCCAGCGCCATGATCCGCATCATCAGCATGAACCGGCCGGGCTCGCCCTCGTTGACCTGGGCCTCCCAGAGTTTCGCCTCCGGGGTCGCCGAACGAAGCTCACCGCTGGCGTCAAGAAGCACGATTGCCGGCGCCACACCGGGTCCGCTTCCAGCCAGCTCTGAGCGCACCGCTGACCGAGTCGCTCCGGCGATCACCGGCGCGAGGGCGGCGAGGTATTCCAGTTCACGGTTCGTGAAGTCCATGCCGGCACGCACGAGGCCGGCCCCGCCCCAGCAGGCACCACCGCAGTCGAACAGCACCCGGACCTCTTCCTTCACCCCCAGCGGGCGCCAGACGTTGCGGTAGCGCGCGCTCGCGCCGTGTTCACGCAGGGGGAGGTCGGACATCCGCGTGAGCGCCTCCTTGCGCTTCGCCATCGAGGCGAAGGTGTGTGGTTCGCTCCCGGAGTACTCGGCGTCGGCAAGCAACGGTTCGAACCGGGCAGGAACCCGTGTCTCGCCGCTCGTCACCGTGCTGATCACGAGCGTTTCGGGATCGATCGTCGCCCAGCAGGTCAGCTCAGCCTTCACATCACGACCGATAATGCGGATCGCCTCGGCGTGCAGGTCACTCACGCTCAGCCCCGCTGTGGCCAGCGCTGTGATGTCCCGACGGGCGCGGTAGGCACGTTCCTCCCACATGCGCCCAGTATCGCACCTGGGCGCTGGCCCGTCATTCCCCGATTTCTGGGATGGTCGGCGGCTCGAGGGCTTCCTAGCGTTGCGGCATGAACTCCTTACCGCAATTCACCGACGCGGGCGATGGTGCCCGGCTGTACGCCCCAGACGCCACCCTTACCGTCAAGGTGGACAGTCGTCACACCGAAGACGCCTACGAGCTGTTCGAGATCGATGCGCCCAACGGCGCGTCGACGTCCTCAGACCGCAACGCTCCGACCCCGCTGCACCGCACGGGGTGGGGCAAGACGTACTACGTGCTCTCGGGCAGAATCCTGGTTCAGATCGAACAGCAGGGTTATGAACTCGGCCCGGGAGCATCCGTCGCCATCCCACCCGGCGCTTTGCACACATTCACCGTGCTGACTCCGACGGCGCGGTTCCTCGTCTTCGCCCTCACCGGCGGGATGGGCCGGTTCCACGCCGACCTCGACGCCTCGGTGCCCCACGGCCGGCCGCTCGAGGAATCAATGGCTGACGTCCTCGCCGTCCTTGGTCGGCACGACGTCTCCATGGAAACGGAGGCTGTGACATGACAATCGTGGTGTGGGTGTTCGCGCTACTCGCTGCGGGCATCCACATCCTCGTCTTCGCCTGGGAGTCAGTGCTGTTCACCCGGCCCGACGTTCACCAGAAGGTGTTTGCCGTCGCCACGACGGATGTTCCCGCCGTGCACCTGTGGGCATTCTGTGTCGGCTTCTACAACCTCTTCCTCGCGCTTGGCCTGATCACCGGGGTCGTTCTGTGGGCAACGGGAGGCGTCACGGTCGGCATGACACTCGTCGTCTACATCTGCCTGTTCATGGTGCTGAGCGGGCTCGTGCTTTTCGCTGCTGACAGGATGGCGCTCGGCCGCGAGCGCGGCAAAGGCATCGGGGGAGCGATCTCCGAGACCCTCCCACCGCTTGTCGCACTCGTGGCTCTGCTCTTCTAGAGGGTTGCGGTTTCAGGCGCGACCGGCATCCGGAGGAAGGCGACGTCGGCATCCGTGTGTCCTGCTGTGCGTTCCGCGAGGGACCATTTGGCCTCGGCCACTCCTAGTGCAAAAGCATCACTTCCGGTCGAGGACACCAGGCGGAACTGATGTGCTCGACCGGAAGTGATGCGTTCGGCGGGGTTACGGCTTCAGCACCACCTTGATGCAGCCGTTTTCCTTCTTCTGGAACATCTCGTACATCTCCGGTGCCTTGTCGAGGGGAACCCGGTGCGTCACGAGGTCTTCGACACCGAGCGGATCGGAGGGGTCCTCGACGAGCGGGATCAACTCGTCGCGCCAGTGCTGCACATTGCACTGGCCCATCCGGATCCCGACCTGCTTGTCGAAGAGGGTCTTCATCGGGAACGGGTCAGCCTCTCCCGCGTAGACGCCGCTGAGCGACACAGTGCCGCCGCGGCGGACGGAATCGAACGACGCGTAGAGCGCCGCCGTCCGGTCGAGGCCGACGGTGTCCATCAGCTTCTTGGCGATTCCATCGGGCAGGAGGCCGACTGCCCCCTGGGCGAAAGCAGCGCCGGGGCTGCCGTGCGCCTCCATGCCGACGGCTTCAACCACGCTGTCGGCGCCCCGGCCGTCGGTTGCGTCACGCAGGCGCTCGACCACGTCATCGGTGAGGTCGAAGGTCTCGACGCCGTAGCGCTCCGCCATCGCGCGCCGCTCGGGAACCGGCTCGACCGCGAGCACGCGGTGGCCGAGGTATTTGCCGATACGTGCAGCGAACTGGCCGACGGGCCCGAGGCCCATCACCGTCAGGATGCCGTCATCGGGCAGGTTCGCGTACTTCACTCCCTGCCAGGCCGTTGGCAGAATGTCGCTCAGGAAGAGGTAGCGGTCGTCGGGCAGATCGTGGCCGACCTTCGTGGCATTGAAGTCCGCGAGCGGTACACGCAGGCGCTCGGCCTGCCCTCCCGGCACTGAACCGTAGAGCTCGGTGTAACCGTAGAGGGATGCGCCGGTGCCCTGGTCGGTGTTCTGCGTTGTCTCGCACTGCGAGTGGAGCCCGCGGGAGCACATGTAGCAGTGGCCGCAGGCGATGACGAACGGAATGACCACGCGGTCACCGGGGGAGAGGCGAGTGACAGCCGATCCCACTTCTTCAACGACGCCCATGGTCTCGTGTCCGAGAACGTCGCCCTTGTGCAGGAATGGCCCGAACGTTTCGTAGAGGTGCAGATCCGAGCCGCAGATCGCGGCGGATGTGACGCGGATGACGACATCCGTCGATTCCTGAATCACGGGATCGGGGACTGTTTCAACGGAAACTGAACGTTTTGCTTGCCAGGTAAGTGCCTTCATCCCTCCTTTGTACGCGCCGCCGAGCAGCCGAGTCCATACCTTGACGACAGGTCCCACCGCAAGTACCGTACGCGGGTGTGCGCACTAACTAGGCTGGGGCCATGAGCACAGACATCGATGGCGAACGACCCTCCCTCCGCACGCTGTGGACCGACCGGCTGGGGACTGTCGGAGTCAGGAGCATCCAGATCCTCGCGATCATTGCTCTCGCAGCCGTCGTCGTCCTCGGCATGATGCAGCTCAAGCTCGTGGTCATCCCCTTGCTGATCGCAATCGTCATTGCCGCGGCTGCTGCACCCGTGATCAGCTGGCTGCGTCGCTTCATGCCTCCCATTCTCGCCGCGTGGGTCGCGTTGCTCAGCGGCATCCTGATTTTCGGCGGCGTTGTCACGCTCATCGTCTTCGCCGTGAGGAACCAGTGGGGCGAACTCGCCGACTCAGCGGTCGAGGGCATCGAACGCCTTTATGACTACCTGCTCACCGGCCCTCTCCCGATTGATCAGAAACAGATCGAAGAGGCACGGGATGCCGTCATCGATTTCGTCACGAGCGCCCAGTTCGGCTCAGGAGCGCTCGCCGGCGTTTCCGCCGCGGCGAACATCATCACCGGGGCTGTGCTCGTCCTGGTGATCCTGTTCTTCTTCCTCAAGGACGGCGACACGATCTGGGAGTTCTTCCTCCGTCCGTTCAAGGGAGCGGCCCTCGACCGAGGACACCGCATCGGCCACACCGCGGTTCGCGTGCTCGGCGGTTACGTTCGTGGAACAGCGATCATCGCGTTCGTCGACGCGTTCTTCATCGGGCTCGGCCTCGTCATCCTCGGGGTGCCGCTTGCCCTCCCGCTCGCCGTGATCGTCTTCGTCGCGAGTTTCGTGCCGCTCGTCGGAGCGACCGTCGCGAGCGTTCTTGCCGCTCTCGTCGCTCTCGTCGGAACCGACAACGGCCCGGTGATCGCCCTCATCGTGATCGCCATCGCCGTCGGCGTGAACCAGCTCGAGGGCAACTTCCTGCAGCCCGTCGTGATGGCGCAGTCGCTCAAGCTGCACCCGCTCGTCATCCTCGTCGCCCTGACCGCAGGCACCATCGTCGCCGGCATCATCGGAGCGGTTCTCGCTGTCCCGATCGCTGCGGTGACGTGGGCCATCATCAAGGTGTGGCGGGACCCCCGCCCGGTGCCTATCGCTCCGCAGCCTCGTCCTCGAAAGCGCTGGGGTAAGCAGGCTGCACTTCCTGCTGAGTGAGGCGGGAGTCGCCCGAGATCAACAGGCGTATCTCCGCGGCAACCGCAGCCGACTGAGTGTGCTGCACGACGTGGCCGCCTCCGGGCACCGAGACAACGCGCGTAAAGCGCCCCTGGCGTCCCAGTGAATCGACCCAGCCCTGGGGGGCGACCGGATCCTGGTCTCCGCGAATGATCAGCACCGGCGCCTGGACGCGAGGCAGGTGCTCCTCGGTGCGATATGCGAGCATGGCAGGCAGTTCAGCGAAGAACCAGCGGATGCCACTCCGCAGGTAGTCGGAGAACACAATCCAGTTGGCTCCCGGGGTCTCGTGGAAGGTGTCGCGAAAAAGACGCATACCCTGCCGCCACGCGCTCCTGGCGCGCTCGTCGACGACCGGCCCGATCAGCGTCACGCCTGAAACCGGGTGACGCAGTGCGGCGTCGACGACGATCTCCGCGCCCATCGAGTGACCGACGAGCACGGGGGAGACCAGGCCGGCATGGGTGAAGTAGTCGGCGAGGAGCGTGCCGAAGTCTTCCACAGCGAGTTGGCGGCGCGGCCGTCGATTCGGGCCGAAGCCGGGCAGGTCGACCGAGATGATGGTCGCTGACCCCGAGAGGTCCTCGGCGAGCCGGGTGAAGTATCTCGACGAGGTCCCGATGCCGTGCACGAGGACGACGACGTTCTCGCCGGCCGCGGCGGATTGGGCCTCGCGACGTCGAACGCGCATCGTGAGGTCGTCCCGCGTGAAGTGTGCAACGGCCTCGTCGTTGCGCGTCATGCGGATACCTTTCCGGCGTCACGGTTCACGAACCGGGATGGCCCCGCCCGCCAGGATTCGACGAGTCCCCAGGAGATCAGGGCCTGACCCGCGATGTACGTCAGCATGATCAGGAAGCCGGGCTGCCACAGGTTCGCATCGGGAACGAATCGGTTGATGGCCAGTACGGAGTCGGACAGCAGGAAGAGTGTCGCGCCGACGATGACTTTCGGTGCGCACCGGGTCGCCGTGATGGCCATGCCCGCGATGATCAGGCCGTAACCGACGACCGGAACCAGCAGCGCGCCGAGATGGGGAACCAGAACGATCATCAGTGCCACCAGCCAGGCAACGTAGACCAGGCTCCACACTCGCGGCCTTCCGGTCCCGGTGGAACCGGCAAAGATCACGATGTAGGCGAGGTGCGCCAGGAGGAACGCGGAGAGGCCAATGACGAACGCGGTACTGGAATCACACAGCAGTGCGACGTCACCGGCGCAGCTCAGGGCGAGCGCCGCGAGCAGCAGCCAGGCCCCGCGGCCGAACCTGAGCACCCCGGCGCACAGAACGGCAACAGCGAGAGCGGGCATGAGGAACGGCTTGGTTCCATCGGCGAGCGGCTGGAGGCCGCCGATCAGTGCGACGAGGTGAACGATGCTCAGGGCGACGAACGCCCCGACCGCTGCAATCGTCCGGCGGGTTGGCGTGGCAGGCACTGGCATTCACTCCGATTCGGGTTGGATGGCTTCACTCTAGAGCGAATCACGACCCTCCGCCGCGCGCGGCAGGCGGTCTCAGCGGCGCTAAAGTTGAAGGGTCTTACTACTCAGAGGAGCAAACCACGTGTCTGACGGATTCGAGAGATTCACCGATCGGTCTGTTGTCGCCATGCGCGTCAACGGCGAGCTGAAGGATCTCGCGACCACGATCACCGACACCGATGAGGTTGAAGCGGTCACCATCGACTCGCCTGACGGCCTCAGCATCCTCCGGCACTCGGCCGCGCACGTTCTTGCGCAGGCGGTGCAGAAGGTGAACCCCGACGCCAGGCTGGGTATCGGCCCGCCCGTGACCGACGGCTTCTACTACGACTTCGATGTGCGCGACTCGTTCACGCCCGAAGACCTGAAGGCGCTCTCGAAGGAGATGGACCGCATCATCCGGCAGGGCCAGCGTTTCGTTCGCCGGGTCGTGACCGACGCCGAGGCACGGGAAGAGCTGGCGAACGAGCCGTACAAGCTCGAACTGATCGGCCTCAAGGGTGGAGCAGGCGATGACCAGAACGACGAGAACGTCGAGGTCGGGGGAGCAGAGCTCACCATCTACGACAACGTCAACCCGAAGACGGGGGAGACCGAGTGGAAAGATCTCTGCCGCGGCCCGCACCTGCCTAACACCCGCATGATCGGCAACGGCTACGCCCTGACCCGGGTTGCCGCCGCATACTGGCGCGGTTCGGAGAAGAACCCGCAGCTGCAGCGCATCTACGGGACGGCATGGCCGACGAAGGACGAGCTGCGTGCCTACCAGTCGCGGCTCGAAGAGGCCGCCAAGCGCGACCACCGCAAGCTCGGCGCCGAGCTCGACCTGTTCAGCTTCCCGGATGAGATCGGTTCGGGCCTCGCCGTATTCCACCCCAAGGGTGGGATCATCAGGTCTGAGATCGAGAACTACCTGCGCGAGCAGCTGATCCAGAACGACTACGAGCTGGTCAACACCCCGCACATCACCAAGGCGCACCTGTTCGAGACCAGCCAGCACCTCAACTGGTACCGCGACGGCATGTTCCCGCCCATGCACCTTGACGAAGAGACGGATGCCGACGGCAACGTCACGAGGCAGGGCCAGGACTACTACCTGAAGCCCATGAACTGCCCGATGCACAACCTGATCTTCCGTTCGCGTGGCCGCAGCTACCGGGAGCTCCCGCTCCGTCTCGCCGAGTTCGGGACCGTGTACCGCTACGAGAAGAGCGGCACGCTCTCGGGCCTGACCCGCGTGCGCGGCCTCACCCAGGACGACGCCCACATCTACGTCACGCAGGACCAGATCAAGGATGAGGTGGGTCGCCAGCTTCAGTTCGTTCTCGAGACCCTCCGCGGCTACGGTCTCGACGACTTCTACCTCGAACTCTCCACGAAGGACCCGGAGAAGTTCGTCGGTGAGGACGACGTCTGGGAGACAGCAACACAGACTCTGCGCGAAGTCGCCATCGACTCGGGCCTCGAGCTCGTCGACGATCCAGGCGGAGCCGCGTTCTACGGCCCGAAGATCTCCGTGCAGGCGCGCGACGCCATCGGCCGCACCTGGCAGCTCTCGACGGTGCAGCTCGACTTCAACCAGCCCGAGCTGTTCGAACTCGAGTACACGGCCGCAGACGGAACACGCCAGCGACCTGCGATGATCCACCGCGCGCTCCTCGGCTCGGTCGAGCGGTTCTTCGCCATCCTGCTCGAGCACTACGCCGGTGCGTTCCCGGTGTGGTTGAGCCCGATCCAGGTCATCGGCATCCCTGTGGCAGACGAGTACGCACCGTACCTCGATGAGATCGCCGCCAGGCTCAAGAAGCGCGGCGTCCGCGTGCAGGTCGACCACAGCGACGACCGTATGCCGAAGAAGATCCGCACCCACACCAAGGCCAAGATCCCGTTCCAGCTCATCGCTGGAGAGGACGACCGTGCCGCAGGTGCTGTGAGCTTCAGGTTCCGTGACGGAACGCAGCAGAACGGCATCCCCGTCGATGACGCAATCGAGAAAATCGTCTCAGCGATCGCGTCACACGAGCAGGTCTCCACGGCATGGCTCGACTAGGTCTCGACGACTACGCCGATCAGGAACCGACAGCGGGTAACCCGTTGATCGGACCCGGGGCGACAGTGGAGTCGGCCGCACATCTCGCCGGGGTGCCCGACGAGTTCCAGCGCCTGTGGACACCGCACCGTCTTGTCTATATCCAGAACGGGCAGCAGCCCGACGAACACGAGTGCCCGTTTTGCCACGCGCCGACGCTGTCAGACGAAGATGGCCTCATCGTCGCGAGGGGCACACACGCGTTCGTCCTGCTGAACCTGTTCCCGTACAACAGCGGACATCTTCTCGTCTGTCCCTACCGTCACATTTCGACGTACGATTTGGCTACGCCGGAAGAAGTCGCTGAGATTGGAGAACTGACACAGACAGCGATGCGGGTAGTCAGGACTGTTTCCCGCAACGACGGCTTCAACATTGGAATGAATCAGGGTGTTGTTGCCGGGGCTGGCATTGCCGGTCATCTGCACCAGCACGTCGTCCCGCGGTGGGCGCAGGACGCTAACTTCCTGCCGATCATCGCCAAGACGAAGGCCCTTCCGCAGTTGCTCGGCGACGTGCGCAAAGCCATCGCCGACGCCTGGCCGGCAACAACGACAGGCTGACACTGCCGGAACAGGCAACCCGGTTTCCCCGTACCAGAGCGAACTAGGATTGAGCTATGACGAACAGCACCAGCACCGGTGAACAGGGCTCAAATCGCGTCAAGCGCGGCCTCGCAGAAATGCTGAAGGGTGGCGTCATCATGGACGTCGTCACACCGGAACAGGCACGCATTGCTGAAGACGCCGGCGCCGTCGCCGTGATGGCGCTCGAGCGGGTTCCCGCTGACATCCGTTCACAGGGCGGCGTTGCACGCATGAGCGACCCCGACCTCATCGAGGCGATCATCGCTGAGGTGTCCATTCCCGTGATGGCGAAGGCGCGCATCGGCCACTTCGTCGAGGCGCAGGTGCTCCAGGCGCTCAACGTCGACTACATCGATGAGTCCGAGGTGCTGAGTCCGGCTGATTACGTCAATCACATCGACAAGTGGGACTTCAACGTTCCGTTCGTGTGTGGTGCAACCAACCTCGGTGAGGCGCTTCGCCGCATCAACGAGGGTGCGGCGATGATCCGTTCGAAGGGTGAGGCCGGAACCGGCGACGTTTCAGAGGCAACCAAACACATCCGCAAGATCAAGAGTGAGATTGCGCAGCTGACGTCGATGTCGAAGGACGAACTGTACGTCGCAGCCAAGGAACTGCAGGCTCCGTACGAACTCGTTGCCGAGATCGCAGAGACCGGCAAGCTGCCCGTTGTTTTGTTCACAGCGGGCGGTGTGGCGACACCAGCGGACGCTGCGATGATGATGCAACTCGGTGCAGACGGTGTCTTCGTCGGCTCGGGAATCTTTAAGTCGGGCAACCCCGAGAAGCGCGCTGCCGCCGTTGTGAAGGCGACAACTTTCTACGACGACCCGACGGTCATCGCCGAGGTCTCGCGTGGACTCGGTGAGGCCATGGTCGGCATCAACGTTTCCGACCTCGCGGCACCTCACCGCCTCGCTGAGCGTGGCTGGTAGCCCCGCTCCGACGGTAGGCGTCCTCGCCCTCCAGGGCGATTTCCGCGAACACGCGAACGTTCTCCGCGGTCTGGGTGCCGATGTCTCACTCGTCCGGAGGCCAGAGGAACTCAGCGCTGTCGACGGGCTCGTGATCCCCGGCGGAGAGTCCAGCGTCATGGACAAGCTGTCGCGCGCGTTCGGTCTTGCTGAGCCCCTGAAAGAAGCCATTCGCGCCGGGCTGCCGGTCTATGGCACGTGCGCGGGCCTCATCATGCTGGCGGATTCCATCGTCGACGGTATCCGGGGCCAGCAGTCGCTCGGCGGACTCGACGTCGCAGTGCGCAGGAACGCGTTCGGATCGCAGACCGAGTCGTTCGAGACCGATCTTGACATTCCCGCCATCGGTGCACATCCGCTTCACGCCGTGTTCATCCGGGCACCGGTGGTCGAGTCAGTGGGGCCCCTGGCTACCCCTCTTGGCGCCCTCGCCGACGGACGGGTCGTCGCCGTCGAGCAGGGCAACCTGCTCGGCACCTCGTTCCACCCCGAAGTGACGGGTGACACGCGCTTTCACGAATACTTTCTCGCCAAGATCCGCGCCGCATAATCGAAATCCAGCGCCAAACGCCCGGGTGATTTAGAATGGTGCGGTTACAGAACCAGTAAGGGAGCACATGTCCGGTCACTCCAAGTGGGCAACGACGAAGCACAAGAAGGCGATCACCGACTCGCGCCGTGCCAAATCGTTCGCAAAGCTCATCAAGAATATTGAAGTCGCCGCGAAGATGGGCGGCGCGGATCTCTCCGGTAACCCGACCCTGGTTGACGCGATCCAGAAGGCCAAGAAGACTTCGGTCCCCAACGACAACATCGATCGCGCCGTCAAGCGCGGCGCCGGTCTCTCCGGAGACGCCGTCGACTACACCACGATCATGTACGAGGGCTACGCACAGAACGGCGTCGCGTTGCTGATCGAGTGTCTCACCGACAACAAGAACCGCGCGGCGGCTGACGTTCGTACCCTGATGAGCCGCAACGGCGGCACGATGGGTGACCCGGGAAGCGTCGCGTATAACTTTGCCCGCAAGGGCATCATCGTGGTTCCCGCGGCAAACACCACAGAGGATGACATTCTCGCTGCGGTTCTCGACGCGGGTGCCGAAGAGGTCGTCAACGAGGGCGAGACCTTCGAGATCATCACCGACCCGTCAGATCTGGTGGCGACGCGAACTGCCCTGCAGGACGCGGGGATCGACTACGACTCCGCGGATGCCGCATTCGTCCCGAATCTCAAGGTCGAGGTCGATGCTGAAACAGCCCGAAAGATCTTCAAACTGATCGACGCGCTCGAAGACTCTGACGACGTGCAGAACATCTACAGCAACTACGACCTCACTCCTGAGGTACAGGCCGAACTCCAGTCAGAAGACGACTAAGAGCGATGACCCTTCGGGTGCTCGGCATCGATCCCGGCCTCACCCGCTGCGGAATCGGTGTGGTCGATGTCGAGCCAAACCGTAAGGCCGTGCTCGTGCACTACTCCGTGGTGCGCAGCGATATCCTGGCCGAAATCGACCAGCGACTCCTCGTGATCGGGCGGGGGATCGACGCCGCGCTCGACGAGTTCGCGCCGAACGCTGTCGCTGTCGAGCGGGTCTTCGCGCAGCACAACTTGCGCACCGTGATGGGGACGGCGCAGGTATCCGGCCTGGCGCTGCACGCCGCGGCACGACGCGGGCTTCAGGTTGGGCTGCACACGCCGTCAGAGGTGAAGGCCGCGATCACCGGGTACGGTAGCGCGGACAAGAAGCAGGTACAGACGATGGTTGCCCGTGTTCTGAGCCTCGCTGAGCCGCCCCAGCCCGCTGATGCCGCCGACGCGCTTGCCCTGGCGATTTGCCACGCCTGGCGCGGCGGCCTGCGCGCTCCGTCGACCGCGGCAGGCGCGTCAGGCGCCGCCGCTCTCACGCCAGCCCAGGCGGCGTGGGCGCGGGCAGAGAAGACAGCCAGGGGTCGCGCGTAAACCAGCGAGGCGCGTGGCGGTGCCCGCTGTGTCGGACGCCCACCGTAGGCTTGTCGCGTGATCTCAAGTCTGCGCGGAACCGTGCTGTCTGCCGTCGGCAGCAGCGTCATCATCGACGTCGGGGGCATCGGCTATGCCGTGCAGGTTACGCCCGAGCACTCGCTCGCTCTACGTGCCGGCGACCAGGCGCTGATCCACACGAGCCTCATCGTCCGTGAGGACTCGCTGTCGCTGTTCGGCTTCGAGACCACCGAGCAGCTCCACGTCTTTGAGCTGCTTACCGGCGTCACCGGGGTTGGGCCCAAGTCCGCGCTCGGCGTGCTGTCTGCCCTCGGGCCAGGACAGATCGCCGCGGCCGTTGCCGCCGAAGATGACGCCGCGTTCCGCAAGGTTTCCGGCATCGGCCCCAAGACCGCCAAGCTCATCGTTCTCTCCCTCACCGGCAAACTCATCGTGACGACGCCGCCGGAGGCGCCGGTGGCTGTTCCTGCGGCGGGAGACAGTGTCGTCGTCGCCCTCGTCGGGCTCGGCTGGAACGAACGAACCGCCGCACAGGTGGTCAGTGACGTGCTCAGCGCGAACCCGGATGTCGCGTCCGCCCCGGTGCAGACGATCCTCCGACTCGCACTGGCCCAGCTCGGCCCTGCCCAGCACAGCACGTCAGCACGGCCGTCAGGGGCCCGCCCGTGAGCGACCTCGACATCACAACTCCAGAGCCGATCTCCGAGGCAGAGCTCGTCTTCGAGGGCGCGTTGCGTCCGAAGAGCCTCGAAGAGTTTGTCGGCCAGACGAAGGTCCGCGGCCAACTGCAGCTTCTGCTCCAGGCGGCGGCGATCCAGGGGCGTACCGCCGACCACATCCTCCTGGCCGGCCCCCCAGGCCTCGGTAAGACCACACTCGCCATGATTGTCGCGCACGAGAGCAACAAGCCGCTCCGGATGTCGAGCGGCCCGGCGATCCAGCATGCCGGCGACCTGGCCGCTGTGCTCTCGAGCCTCGTGCCCGGTGAGGTCTTGTTCATCGATGAGATCCACCGCATGGCGCGGTCGGCCGAGGAGATGCTGTACCTCGCGATGGAAGATTTCCGGATCGACATCATGGTTGGCAAGGGTGCTGGGGCGACCAGCGTGCCGCTCGATCTGGCCCCGTTCACGCTCGTCGGCGCCACCACACGGTCAGGGATGCTGCCGAATCCTCTCCGTGACAGGTTCGGTTTCACGGCCCACCTCGAGTTCTATGACGAGCCGGAGCTCGAGCAGGTCCTGTTCCGTGCCGCGGACATGCTCAACTTCAGCATCGACCGCAGGGGGCTCGCCGAGATCGCCGGGCGGTGCAGGGGCACCCCGCGTATCGCGAACCGACTGCTTCGCCGGGTGCGCGACTACGTCCTGGTGCACGGGGGCGACGCCGACCTCTCTGCGGTGAGGGCCGCCCTCGCCCTCTACGACGTCGACGAACTCGGCCTCGACCGCCTCGACCGCGCTGTCATGGAGATTATGCTCACCCGCTTCGGCGGGGGTCCGGTCGGACTCAACACCCTCGCCGTGTCCGTCGGCGAAGAGGCGGAGACCATCGAAAGCGTCGTTGAGCCGTTCCTCGTGCGGATCGGCCTCATCACGCGCACCCCGCGCGGCCGCGTCGCCACCCAGCAGGCCTTCGAGCACTTCGGGATTCAGCATCCTCAGGGTTCTTTACTGCCCGGTGTTCTATAATTCAAGCTGGCCTGTCGGCCATTTTTCCCTCCCATGCGGCCGTGATGCTGCGAAAGGTCTTTACCTCTTATGGATCCATTAACCATCGGAATGCTGGTCATCCTGGCCGTCCTCATCTTCTTCATGTTCCGCAACGGACAGAAGCGCAAGCAGGACCAGGAAGCATTGCTCTCGAAGGTTGTGCCGGGTGCCGAAGTCATGACCACGTTCGGGCTCTTCGGGACCATCCTCGAAATGGATGAAGACACCAACAAGGTGCTCCTCGAATCCACCCCGGGAACCGTCCTCACGGTTCACCGTCAGGCCATCGCGAAGGTTGTCGAAGACGAGCCGGTTGTCGCAGATGACACTCTTGTCGCAGAGACAGAAGACGCAGCGGTCGCGCCGTCCGTCGACACTGAAATTGGCCAGCGCACGGAATTCGATGCGTCCACAGACGTCACCGATTCACGTGATAAGAAGGCTGACCAGTAGTCTCACTGAGCAGGTAGTCACCGCACAGGTAAACCAGAAGCGTCTCGTGCCGCCATCAGTGGCGGTGCGAGACGGCCAGAGAAAGCTGAGTACGTAGTTGGCACAGTCGAAGTCGACGCCCATCCGTAGAGCGAGTCGCTCACTGATCTGGCTTGGCGTTATCACCCTTGCACTCTTCGGCATCCTCGCCGGAGGTGTCGTCTGGGGTAACGCCTCCTGGGGACCCAAGCTCGCGCTTGACCTCGAAGGTGGAACGCAGATCATTCTGCAGCCCAACGTCGAGGAGGGAGAGTCGGTCTCCGCGGAGCAGCTCAACCAGGCCGTCTCGATCATCAGGCAGCGCGTCGACGCGTCTGGTGTCTCCGAGGCTGAGATCAACACCGAGGGAAACAACGTCGTCGTTTCCATCCCCGGTGAAGCAGACGAAGAGACCCGCAACCGGATCGAGGCATCGGCGAAGCTCGAGTTCCGCCCGGTCCTCGTCGCAAGCGGCCCCACAAACACTTTCGTCGGCGAAGACGGCGTTGAGACGCCGTACCCAACGCCCGATCCAGCGCTTCCCGACACTCCGGCGACGGAGCCGACCAACGCGAGCGATCTCGCGCAGATCACCGAAAAGCTGCAGGCCGAGTTCCAGGCCTTCGACTGCGCGCAACCCGTCGAAGCCGGGGTTGTTCAGCCGGCTGACAAGCCCATCATCGCGTGTGAGGTCGACGGCAGCGTCAAGTACATCCTCGGTCCCGTCGAGGTCGAGGGATCGACGATCGAAGACGCCACGAACGGCATGCAGACCACCCAGACCGGTGCAACCACCGGCCAGTGGGTCGTCAACCTGGAGTTCGACGGCAAAGGCACCGAGCAGTTCGCGGACGTGACGCAGCGGCTCACCGCCCTGCAGAGCCCCCAGAACCAGTTCGCCATCGTGCTCGACAACCAGGTCATCTCGGCGCCGCAGACCAACAGCGTCATCACCGACGGCAACGCGGAGATCTCGGGTAACTTCACCCAGGAGTCGTCGAAGTCGCTCGCAGACCAGCTGAAGTACGGCGCTCTTCCCATCAGCTTCACCGTGTTGAGTTCAGAGGCCATCTCGGCCACTCTCGGTGCCGCTCAGTTGCAGATCGGCATCATCGCCGGGCTCATCGGCCTCGTCCTGGTCGCCATCTACACGCTCTTCCAGTACCGGCTGCTCGGCTTCGTGACGATCGCCTCTCTCGTCGTCGCCGGTGTCCTCACCTACCTCGTGATCGCGATCCTGTCCTGGCGCAACGGTTACCGGCTCTCACTCGCCGGTGTCGCCGGACTCATCGTGGCCATCGGATTCACCGCGGACTCTTTCATCGTCTACTTCGAGAGAATCCGGGATGAGCTTCGCGACGGACGAGGGCTCGAGTCCGCTGTCGAGGCGGGATGGAAGCGCGCCAAGCGCACCATCTATGCATCGAAGGGTGTCAACCTCCTCGCCGCCGTTGTGTTGTACGCGGTTGCCGTCGGAAACGTGAAGGGATTCGCGTTCACCCTCGGGATCACGACGATCATCGACGTCCTCGTCGTTCTGCTGTTCACACACCCGGCCCTGCAGGTCCTGGCGCAGACGCGGTTCTTCTCGAGCGGTCACCCGCTCTCCGGACTCGATCCGAACGCCCTCGGCGCTGTGTACCGGGGCAGGGCACAGTTCCGTGCGCCGCAGCCCGGCGTCGCAGGCAAGTCAACGAAGTCCAGCCGTGAGGCAGCGAAACGGCAAACAATCGCAGAACGCAAGCAGGCTGAGCTCGTCGCCGCGGGCGCCGGCAAGAAGTCTGAGGAGAAGAATTCCTAATGCCCAGCCTCACCACATTCGGTAACGACCTGTTCACAGGGAAGCGTTCGTTCAACTTCGTCGGTAACCGCAAGGTATGGTTCAGCGTCGCGATTGTGCTCGTCCTCGCGTCGATACTCGTCCCGATCGTCAAGGGCGGCTTCAACCTCAGCATCGAGTTCACCGGTGGATCGCAGTTCACCATCAACTCGGTTGAGAGCACAGACCAGAACAAGGCGACGGATGCCGTCGAGAGCGTCGTTCCTGACGCCGCGTCGAAGGTCACAACGGTCGGTGACTCTGCCATTCGTGTGCAGACGAACCAGCTGACGTCGGCGGACACAAACGACGTCACGACCGCACTCGCGAAGGCGTTCGACGTCCCCGAGTCTGAAGTCACGACATCCTTCATCGGTGCGTCGTGGGGACAGGACGTCACACGACAGGCGATCACGGGACTCGTCATCTTCCTCGCGCTGGCGTTCATCACCATGGCGCTGTACTTCCGCACCTGGAAGATGTCCGCGGCCGCGATGATCGCGCTCCTCGATGTTCTCGTCATCACCCTCGGTGTGTACGCGCTCAGTGGCTTCGAGATCAGCCCGGCCGCCGTGATCGGCTTCCTCACGATCCTCGGGTACTCGCTCTATGACACCGTCGTGGTCTTCGACAAGATTCGGGAGAACACCACGGAGGACGGCGAGAATGCACCACGAACGTTCGCTGAATCGGTGAACCTCGCGGTCAACCAGACGCTCGTTCGGTCGATCAACACCTCGGTCGTCGCGGCGCTTCCGGTTGCGTCAATCCTCCTCATCGGTGACTTCCTCCTCGGTGCTGAAACGCTGCGCGACATCTCCCTGTCGCTCTTCGTCGGCATCCTCGTGGCCACGTACTCCACGATCTTCGTCGCGGCGCCGCTGTATGCGCTGTTCCGGCAGAATGAGCCGGAGATCAAGAAGCGCGACACCCGAGTGCTCGCCGGTCGCTCACGCGCGGTCGCCGAGCCCGCTGTCACTGCGGCGCGCTAGACCGCCGCGGTACGGGATAATAGAGGTTCGGAGGTGACGCCATGACAGAGACCCAGTCGTCAAGCGCGTCCCTCCGACGGCTCGTCCCTCGGATCTTTTCGAAGGCGCAGCCGGCCGGCGCTGTCGATCGTCTTGTGCGCACGGCACGGTTGCACCACCCCAAGGCCGACATCACGGTCATCGAGCGGGCCTATACCGTCGCGGAGCGCGCCCACCGCGGGCAGAAGCGCCAGAGCGGTGAGCCATACATCACCCATCCTGTCGCGGTCGCCCAGATTCTCGCCGACCTGGGGATCGGACCGAAGACCCTCGCAGCGGCTCTCCTGCACGACACGGTCGAGGATACCGACTACGGCCTCGACGAGCTTCGCGCAGAATTCGGCGACGAAGTCGCCATGCTCGTCGACGGCGTCACCAAGCTGGACAAGGTCAAGTACGGCGAAAGCGCCCAGGCGGAGACCGTCCGCAAGATGATCGTTGCGATGTCCAAGGACATCCGCGTTCTCGTGATCAAGCTCGCCGACCGGCTGCACAATGCGCGTACCTGGGGCTTCGTTCCCGCCGAGAAGGCCGCCAAGAAGGCGACGGAGACGCTCGAGATCTACGCTCCGCTCGCGCACAGGCTCGGAATCCAGACCATCAAGTGGGAACTGGAAGACCTCTCGTTCGCCGTGCTGTACCCCAAGCTGTACGCCGAGATCGAAAGCCTGGTCAGGCAGCGTACACCGCAGCGGGAAGAACTCGTCCAGACGGTCATCGACTCGGTCAACGAGGACCTCAAGGCCGCGAAGATCCGTGGCAAGGTCGTCGGCAGGCCCAAGCAGTACTACTCGATCTACCAGAAGATGATCGTGCGCGGTCGTGACTTCGACGAGATCTACGACCTCGTCGGCATCCGGGTTCTCGTCAATTCGGTTCGCGACTGTTACGCGGTGCTCGGCGCGATCCACGCGCGGTGGACTCCGATCCCCGGGCGGTTCAAGGACTACATAGCGACCCCGAAGTACAACCTCTACCAGTCACTGCACACGACAGTGATCGGCCCGCAGGGCAAGAGCGTCGAGATCCAGATCCGAACGCACGAAATGCACCAGCACGCCGAGTACGGTGTCGCAGCGCACTGGAAGTACAAAGAGAACGTCAACGGCGGCAAGGGTGCGTCGAAGACGACAGAGAACGACATGGTGTGGCTCGCGCACATCTCCGACTGGCAGGCGGAGACCAGTGACCCAGGCGAGTTCCTCGACTCGCTCCGGTTCGAGATCGGCGCCAAAGAGGTCTACGTCTTCACACCGAAGGGTCGCGTCATCGGCCTTCCCGCCGGGGCGACACCCGTTGACTTCGCTTACGCCGTGCACACCGAGATCGGCCACCGCACGATGGGTGCGAAGGTCAACGGCAGGCTCGTTCCGCTCGAATCAGAGCTCAACAGCGGCGATGTTGTCGAGGTCTTCACGTCGAAGAACCCGGACTCGGGTCCCAGCCAGGACTGGCTGAGCTTCGTCAAGAGCACGCGGGCGCGCAACAAAATCCGTCAGTGGTTCACCAAGGAACGTCGCGACGAAGCCATTGAGCAGGGTAAGGATGCCATCGCACGCGCGATGCGCAAACAGAACCTGCCGCTGCAGAAACTGATGAGCCAGGACACCTTCGCCGAGGTGTCGGCCCAGATGCGGTACGAGGACGTCTCCGCGCTGTACGCCGCGGTCGGTGAGGGGCACGTCTCGACCCAGTCCGTGCTCGAAAAGGTCGCTGCCCTCCTTCAGGGAGACACCGAGGCTGAGCAGGCCACGATCGACTTCCCGGTTCGCGGTCGCACCCGCACGATGACGCACAGCGACTCCGGAGTTTTGGTTCGGGGTGCGCCCGACATTCTCGTGAAGCTCTCGAAGTGCTGCACGCCCGTTCCCGGCGACGATATCGTCGGTTTCGTGACCCGCGGTTCGGGCGTTTCTGTACACAGGAGCGACTGCCACAACGTTCAGGAGCTGCTCAAGGAGCCTGAGCGCATGATCGACGTCGAGTGGGCACCGAGCTCCAAGAGCCTGTTCCTCGTCCACATTCAGGTCGAGGCTCTTGATCGCGCCGGCCTGCTGAGCGATGTCACGCGAGTACTCAGTGAGCACCACGTCAACATCCTCTCCGCCACCGTATCGACATCGAACAACCGTCTGGCCATCTCTCGCTTTGTCTTTGAAATGGGGGATACCACCCACCTGGAGCGTGTCCTCAACGCGGTGAGGCGCATCGACGCGGTTTACGACGTCTACCGCGTTAACGGCGGCTGATCCGCGCGGACTGCCGCTCCGGTGAGCAACTCGAGCCGGGCGATGGCCGCAACGGATTCCGGGGAGCAGGGGCGTTTCCGTTCCAGATCGCGAGCGGTGCGCGCGGGCGTTGTCACCCTCAGCCCCGCTATCCGCGTCTCGTCGGGGTCCGAGAGGCGCAGCTCCCGTTGATGGAACCGGGGCGGAAGCCGGAGCGTTGCGCGTTCGTCTGCCCGAACGCACACCTCGTGCTGCCACGGCGGGTTGTCGATGGCGCCGTATACCCAGGCCGCGCTCCAGCCCATTGCCACGAGGTGCCTGGCCGCAGGAAGCCGTGGCAGCTCACTCGCGAGCGTGCTCGCACGCAACTCTCGGCGATCGGGCTCGTCGACGCAGATGAAAACGTCGTCGAACTTCATCAGGTCGCCATCGCGCGCTGCAGCGTAAAGCTCGGCAACGGGCAGGAACCCGGTGCTGAGGACCGAGGGCAGAAACCGAGGCATGGTCCAAGGGTGAACCGCTCTGACCGACGAGAAACGGCGGGAGCAAATCTGTGAAGAATTCGCTCCCGCCGTTTGGCTGTGGACGACGCGTGGTCAGGACAGTGCGTTGAGCCACACCTTGCGCGCTTCGAGTGCCTCTGTCGCAGCCTCGATCTTGGCTTTGTCTCCGGTGGCCTTCGCCTCGTCGAGTTCGGCTTCGAGTTTGGCGATCGCTGCGTTGAGCTGACCGGCGAGTCCTTCGGTGCGGGCCTTGGTCTCCGGGTTGTTCTTCGTCCAGTGGTCCTCGTCGAGCTTCTTGAGGTGGTTCTCCACCTTGCGAAGCCGGTCCTCCACTGTGCGAACCTGATCGCGGGGGACCTTTCCGATCTCGTCCCAGCGTCGCTGGATCGAGGCGAGCGCGGACCGAAGCTTGTCCCGGTCGGTCTCGGCGAGCAGCGGCTCAGCCTCCTCAAGGAGGGCGAGCTTGGCCTCAAGGTTCTCCGAGAACTGGGCGTTGTCGATGGCGTCGACCTCGGACTTCGCGGCGTAGATTGCGTCACCGGCAGCCTTGAACCGAGCCCAGAGCGCGTCGTCGTGACGCTTTCCTGCGCGGCCTGACTTCTTCCACTCCTCGAGCAGCGCTCGGTATCCGGGGATGCCGTCTGCACCCTTGGGGATCAGAGCCTCAGCCTGGTCGATGAGTTCCTGCTTGCGGGACTTCGCGTCGCGGTGCACCGAGTCAAGTTCGGCGAAGAACGCCCTGCGGTTCTGCTCGATCGTCGACTTGGCGGTACGGAATCGCTTCCAGAGTTCGTTCGCCTCGCCCTTCGGCAGCTTCGGGCCCTCCTGCTGGTGTGTCTGCCACTGGCCGAAGAGGGCGGTGATCTGCTCAGTGGTCTGCTTCCACTGCGCCTTGGCCGGGTCCTGCGCTGCGAGCTTTTCTGCCTCGTCGACGATGGCCGTTCGAACGGCGATCGCCTCGGCAACGGCGGCGCGGGCTTCTTCGCTCTGCTGCTCGGTGAGTTCGCCCACCGTCGAGTCGAGTGCAGCGACGCGGGCCTTGAGGCTCGCCAGGTCGCCGACGGCGTTCGCGTTCTCCAAGTTGGAGGCGAGGTGTGAGACGGCCTTGGCCACGTCCGCGGCCGGGGCGCCACGCTTAACGCGCTGCTCGAGGAGCGTCACCTGGCCGGCCAGCTCCGTGAACTTACGGGTGAAGTAGGCAAGTGCCTCTTCCGGGGTGCCATCGGGGAATTGCCCGACCTCACGCCAGTTATCGTCGCCCTCGCGCACGAAAACGGCGCCGGACTCGTCAACGCGACCCCATGGTTGCTGCTCAGAATTAGACACGTGCCTCACCTTGCTTGGTTGTCGCGCAACTGCGCGACCGGAAACTCTGGTCCAGCCTATTACGTTGACCCCTCCCGGCGGGGGAAGGTCACAGACACCGGCTACTGAACCGTAACGTTCTCGATGGTGACGGGGATGGCTGGTGTGCCGTCGGTCAGCCCGTCAGTGATTCCGGCGTCGACGACATCCGCCCTGAGTTCGTCGAGTCCACTGGTCACCTTTCCGAGCACCGTGTACCCGCCAGCCTCGTCTGCTCCGAGCGTGGTGTCTTCGTAAACGATGAAGAACTGGCTACCCATGCTGTAGCCGTTGTTTGACTGTCGGGCCATCGCGAGCGTGCCCGCAGGGTAGACGTTGTCTGCCGGGGCATTCTCGACGGGTCCGTAGCTGTAACCAGGCCCGCCCGATCCCGTGCCCTCAGGGTCGCCGCACTGGAGGACGAAGAGGCCTTCGTTTGTGAGGCGGTGGCAGCTGATGCCGTCGTAGAAGCCGTTCTGCGAGAGCGAGACGAACGACGAGACCGCCTGCGGTGCTGCCGCGCCGTCGACCTCGATGCCGAGCGGAATGCCATTGATGGTCATCGATCCGGTCCAGACCCTGCCCTCGGCGAGGCCGGGGTCTGGCACGTCTCCGGTGTTCGTACCGGCCGGGGCGGTCTCCGACGGTGCCGTTTCAGTCGGTGCCGGTGTCGAGGTCGCGCTCGGCGCGCCTGGGCCGTTGGAGAAGTACACGACCTGGCCGGCCGTCACCGCAGCCGCGACGACCACGAGCGCGATGCCGGCGATCCAGTTGTCGCGCACCCGGCGCTTGACGCGGTACTCGTGCAGCGTCCGACGGGCTTTATAGGCCTTGAGACGTTCACGATTCTCGCGTGCCAGGCGCTCTTCGGTCTTGCTGGGTGCCACGTGGATCCTCCATCGGATGGGCGCTCGTGCGCCGGTTCTCAAGGCCAGCACCCCGGGTGCTGTCTTCGATGACTTTACGGTTACCGGCTTCCACTGACCAAATGCGGGCAACGTCAGCCGTCCACGTGCCCCGAACGGGCACTCTCGACAGGGTGAAGCGACGACAGCGGAAGTTGTCAGCGGGTGCGGCTAGCCTTGCATCATGGCAAACACGACAGCGGCACTGCACTCGGGCAGTGTCCCGCTCGCGGTGCGCATGCGACCCAAGAGTCTCGACGAGGTCGCCGGACAACGGCACCTTCTGAAGCCGGGGTCGCCGCTCGTCAGTCTCGCGCACGGCAAGTCCGGTGACAAAGGCAGCGTTTCGGTGATCCTCTGGGGCCCACCCGGTACCGGCAAGACAAC
This sequence comes from Mycetocola sp. Y442, assembly GCF_056898615.1. Lineage (NCBI taxonomy): Bacteria > Bacillati > Actinomycetota > Actinomycetes > Micrococcales > Microbacteriaceae > Mycetocola > Mycetocola sp. Y442. The sequence goes on along the minus strand of NZ_JBXHBV010000001.1, from coordinate 455,029 downwards.
GATCGCCCAGTCCATCGCCCACAGTTCTGGTCGTCGTTTCGTCGAACTCTCCGCCGTCTCGGCCGGAGTTCGTGACGTCCGCCAGGTCATGGACGAAGCGATGACGAGTCGCGATCTTTACGGGCTGTCCACCGTGCTCTTTCTCGACGAGATCCACCGCTTCAGTAAAGCGCAGCAAGACGCCCTCCTCCCCGGGGTCGAAAACGGCTGGGTGATCCTCGTCGCCGCGACCACCGAGAACCCGTCGTTCTCGGTGATCTCGCCCCTGCTCTCCCGTTCACTCCTGCTCACCCTCGAGCAGCTGAGCGACGATGACCTCCGTGTTGTTCTCGACCGGGCGATCGAAGACAAGCGCGGACTCGGTGGCCGGTTCGACGTCACCGCCGACGCCCGCGACACCATCATCAGACTTGCGTCCGGCGATGCCCGCCGTGCGCTGACGGCGCTCGAAGCGGCATCCGTCAGCGCTGATTCGCTGTCGATCGAAACGGATGCTGCCGGTATCCGCAACGAGGACGGCACCGACAACGAGGACGGCACCCACAACGAGGACGGTACCGACAACGAGGACGGGACCGTCGATCGCGCCTCGAGCGCTGACGATGACGATGACGATGACGAAGGTGCGGGCGGGGCTCCCGTCGCTGAGGCGCAACGCCCGGTAATCACCGCTGACGTCGTTGCCAACGCGGTCGACCGTGCACTGCTGCGCTACGACAGGAACGGCGACGAGCACTACGACGTCATCAGCGCGTTCATCAAGTCGATCCGCGGATCAGACGTCGACGCGGCGCTGCACTACCTGGCCAGGATGATCGAAGCGGGGGAGGACCCCCGGTTCATCTCCCGCCGAATCATCGTGAGTGCCTCAGAAGACATCGGGCTCGCCGATCCCAATGCCCTGGTGATTGCCGTGGCCGCGGCAGACGCTGTGCAGTTCATCGGGATGCCAGAGGGACGCATTCCTCTCGCCGAAGCGGTCGTCTACCTCGCAACGGCCGCGAAGTCGAACGCCTCGTACAACGCCATCAACAGCGCAATCGCCGATGTGCGCGCGGGCAACTTTGGCCGGGTACCCAAGCCGATGCGCGACGCCCACTATGCCGGCGCCAAACGGCTCGGGCACGGCAAGGGATACAAGTACCCGCACGACGCCGACATCGGGGTGGTCGAACAGCAATACCTTCCCGACGAGCTCCGCGGGGTGCGGTACTACCAGCCGACCCAGCACGGCAACGAACGAGATGTGTCGTCTCGCCTCGCCAAGCTGATGCGCATCGTGCGGGGCGGGCGCGGCTGACCCGGTGCCGTGTTAGGCTTATTGCTGGCCTAGGCCCGATTTATATGTATGGCTGCACTGAATCGGGTTGACGGACATGTTCTTTAGCCGAACTGTTCCGGCTCACCCCTCTAACTTTCCGGTTCGCATTCGTGCGCGCCGGCATCACATCGTCAGAGATTCCATCGAAAGGAACCCGTGTCTACCAAGTCACGTACCCGTAGCAAGACCCGCCTGTCGCGGTCACTGGGCATCGCCCTGACCCCGAAGGCAGCCAAGTACCTCGAGAAGCGTCCTTACGCTCCGGGCGAGCACGGCCGCACCAAGCGCAAGACCGACTCCGACTACGCTGTGCGTCTTCGCGAGAAGCAGCGTCTGCGTGCCCAGTACGGCATCCGCGAGAAGCAGCTGAAGATTGCCTTCGAAGAGGCTCGTCGCGTCAAGGGCCTGACGGGTGAAAACCTCGTCGAGATCCTCGAGACGCGTCTTGACGCTCTCCTCGTGCGCTCGGCCATCGCCCGCACCACCGCTCAGGCTCGTCAGATGGTTGTGCACCGTCACATCCTCGTCGACGGCCAGATCGTTGACCGTCCCTCCTTCCGCGTGAAGCCGGGACAGCTCATCCACGTCAAGGCACGCAGCGAGGGCACCGAGCCCTTCCAGGTTGCAGCAGCAGGCGGACACGTTGATGTCCTCCCGAAGCTTCCTCCGTACCTCGAGGTCGAGCTCGACAAGCTGCAGGCACGCCTCGTGCGTGCTCCGCAGCGTGCAGAGGTCCCCGTGACCTGTGAAGTCCAGCTCGTCGTTGAGTACTACGCAGCACGCTAAACACAGCATTACCGACGGGGTCGCGGCTTACGCCGCGGCCCCGTTTTTCTTGTCGCTGAGCCATAAAGCGGCCGGTCAGGCATAACCGGTAGGATGAAATTCTGGTTGGAAGCATCCGTCCCACACCCCAGGAGGAGCCCCTGTGAAGAATATTTTCTGGCTACTTACCGGCATTGCCGCCGGTTTTTTCGTCGCGCACGAGATCAACAAGACCCAGAAGGGCAAGGAGTTCTTCTCGGACCTCGATGGAAAGCTCCGCGAGTTCAGCGACACAGTCGCCGACGCGTACAGAGAACGTGAAGCTGAACTGCGGGAGAAGATCGACGAACTAGCGAAGGACGCCGAGGACGCAATCGGCGACCTTGGCGCTGGCTCTTCTCAGAAATAAATCTCCCTCTGCCCCCGCAGAGACCTCTCTCCGAACGGACCCATGAAGACCGCTGACATCCGCTCGCGCTGGCTCGATTTTTTCGCCGAGCGCGGCCACACCGTAGTTCCATCCGCGTCGCTGGTATCAGACGACCCGTCCCTGCTGTTCACCGTCGCGGGAATGGTGCCGTTCGTGCCGTACCTGAGCGGACTGGTCCCCGCACCATACCCGCGCGCGACCAGCGTGCAGAAGTGCATCAGGACCAACGACATCGAAGAGGTCGGCAAGACGCCCCGCCACGGGACGTTCTTCCAGATGAACGGAAACTTCTCGTTCGGCGACTACTTCAAGGAAGGCGCGATCGGGTATGCCTGGGAGCTGCTGACCTCGCCTGAGAACGCTGGCGGCTACGGATTCGATGAGAAAGATCTCTGGGTCACGGTCTACAAGGACGACGACGAGGCCATCCGTCTCTGGAAGTCCATTGCCGGGCTTCCCGACGACCGCATCCAGCGACTCGACATGGACACGAACTACTGGTCGACAGGTCAGCCCGGTCCTGCCGGTCCCTGCTCCGAGATCTTCTTCGACCGGGGACCTTCCTACGGTCGAGACGGTGGTCCGGAGACCGACGACGACAGGTATGTGGAGATCTGGAACCTCGTCTTCATGCAGTACCTCCGTGGCGAGGGCCGCGGCAAGAACGACTTCGAGATTCTCGGCGACCTGCCGAAGAAGAACATCGACACCGGCATGGGCCTCGAGCGCGTCGCCTTCCTCAAGCAGGGTGTCGAGAACATGTACGAGATCGACCAGGTCCGCCCTGTGCTCGACCGCGCTGCCGAACTGTCCGGGCGCCGCTACGGTGCAGACCACACGGACGACGTTCGCATGCGGATCATCGCTGACCACGTTCGCTCGTCGCTCATGCTCCTCAGCGACGGTGTCACGCCGTCCAACGAGGGCAGGGGCTACATCCTGCGTCGACTCATGCGGAGGACCGTCCGTTCGATGCGACTGCTCGGTGTGGATACAGCGACCTTCCCCGAACTGTTCGCCGCGTCCCGCGACGCGATGAAAGCCGCATACCCCGAGGTAGAGCACGACTACAGCCGCATCTCCCAGTCGGCATACGGCGAGGAAGAGACCTTCCTGCGCACCCTCGCCGGCGGAACGACGATCCTCGACCTTGCCGTCGAGAAGACCAGGAAGGACAACGCCCAGAAGCTCCCGGGCGACACCGCATTCCTCCTGCACGACACCTACGGTTTCCCGATCGACCTCACCCTCGAAATCGCTGAGGAAGCCGGCCTGAGCGTCGACCGCACGGCGTTCGATGCCCTCATGGCCAACCAGCGTGCACTCGCGAAAGCGGATGCCAAGGCCAAGAAGACAGCGTTGGCTGACCTCAGCGTCTACAGCGCGTTCAGGGCTTTCGGCGAGACGACCTTCACCGGGTACACCGATCTCACCACCGAGTCGAAGATCCTCGGCCTCATCGTGAACGGCCAGTCCGTCTCGAAGGCGTCGGCGGGCGACATCGCCGAAGTGATCCTCGCCGAGACCTCGCTGTACGCAGAGTCCGGCGGGCAGGAAGCCGACCAGGGCCTCATCGTCGGCCCCGGCTATGAACTCGAGGTGCTCGACGTTCAGAAGCCGATCAAGGGACTCATCAGCCACAAGGTGCAGGTCGCCAAGGGTGAAGTCGGCGTCGGTGACAGCGCAACAAGCGTCGTTGACCGCGAATACCGCAGGGGCGCCAGGCAGGCACACTCCGGTACCCACATCATCCACGCCGCGCTTCGCCAGGTCCTCGGCCCTAACGCTCACCAGTCCGGCTCGTACAACAAGGCCGGCTATCTGCGTCTCGACTTCTCCTGGAACGCAGGCCTCTCGGCTGAGACACGGAGTGAGATCGAGGAAGTCTCGAACAACGCTATCCGCGACAACCTCGAGGTCGTCACGCGTGAACTGCCGCTCGACGAAGCCAAGGCGCTCGGCGCCATGGCGCTGTTCGGTGAGAAGTACGGCAACGTCGTTCGCGTCGTCGACATCGGCGGGCCGTGGTCCCGCGAACTCTGTGCGGGCACCCACGTGTCGACCAGTGCGGAGATCGGCATGATCAACCTCGTCAGTGAATCGAGCGTCGGCTCGACGAACCGCCGTGTTGAGTCCCTCGTCGGCCTCGAGGCGTTCCGTGACCTCGCTGCCGAACGTGCCATCGTGAACGAGCTCACCTCATCGCTCAAGACGCCACGCGAGCAACTCCCGGAGCGCATCGCGGACCTGGTCGCAAACCTCAAACAGGCCGAGAAGAAAATTCAGGCGTTTGAAGCGCGGGCGCTCACCGAGCGCGTCCCAGCACTCGTCGCCACGAAGCACACCGCTGGTACGTACACCCTGGTCGCTGAGAACGTCGGAGTGTTGAATTCCGCGGACGACCTGCGTCTTCTCGTCACGACAGTGCGCGAGCGGCTCGGGTCAGTGCCGAGCATCACCGCTCTCGCCGCGACCGTCAAGGACCGACCGATCGTCATCGTCGCGACCAACGCCGAGGCACGCGCTGCCGGGGCAAAGGCAGGCATGCTCGCCAGGACCGCCGCTGGCGTCCTCGGTGGAGGCGGAGGCGGCAAGGACGACATGGCACAGGGTGGCGGTACTGACGCAGCAATGATCCCCGGCGCACTCGCCGCGATAACAGACGCTGCGACGAGGTAGCCGGTGACGGATGCCATGCGTGCGGGAGTCCGCCTCGGTATCGATGTCGGGAAGGTCCGCATCGGTGTCGCCCGTTCCGATTACCACGGAATGCTGGCGACACCGATCGAGACCGTCCAGCGGTCGACCGACAGCGGTGAAGACGTGAAGAGAATCATCGCGATCGCCGACGAGCTCGACCCGATCGAACTCGTTGTCGGCCTTCCGCTGGCGCTCTCCGGATCGCACACAGCATCAACGGACGATGCGGTCGCCTTCGCAGGAAAGCTCGCGAAGGCATCCGCTGTTCCCGTCCGACTGGTCGATGAGCGGCTGTCCACGGTTTCCGCCCACTCGGCGCTTCGCACCTCGGGCAAGAAATCAAGCAGATCACGTAATATTGTCGATCAAGTTGCTGCGGTCATCATTCTGCAGCACGCCCTCGACGCGGAGCGCGGCAGTTCACACCCTCCTGGTTCCCTCGTCAACCCGAGTGAAGGATCCTAGGCCGTGACAACCGAGCGACCCAAAGGCACCAGCGATTTTGACGCCATTCTCGCGTCGAAAGCCCCAGAAGCCCCGGCTTCCAGTACACCGCCGTCGTCACGACGCGAGGCCAGGGAACAGGCTGAGCGCGCCGCGATAGCGTCCACGCGTTCTGAACGCCGGTCTGCCTCGTCAACCGAGTCCGCGTATCCGCCGCGAGAGAAGCGCAGCCGCAAGGGACTCATCGCGGCAATTGTCACGCTCGTGCTGCTCGCCGGTGTTGCCGGGGGTGGCCTGTACGCCTGGAACACCTTCGAACCGCAGATCCGCTCGGTCATGGGCTGGGAAGAGCCCATTGATTTCGAGGGCGCCGGCAGCGGCGAGGTCATGGTCTCCATCGCGGAGGGCGACACGGGCCAGGACATCGCGAAGACCCTCAAGGCGCGTGGCGTGACCAAGACCGTCGACGCCTTCTACGAAACCCTGATCGAGGAGAAGCCTGAGCCTGTCTTCCACCCCGGTGTTTACCAGCTGAAGAAGCAAATGAGCGCGAAGGCTGCGCTTGACGCTCTCCTCGACCCGGCCAATAAGGTCGAGCGGACCGTTCTCGTGCGCGAGGGCGATACCGGAGCCACGATTCTCGAGGAGCTGTCCGCGAGCACAGAGATTCCTCTCGCTGAGTTCGAGGCTGCCGTCGCCGATCCCACGGTCTTCGGCATCCCGGCAACCGCGCCATCGATCGAGGGCTGGCTCTTTCCTGCCATGTACACCTTCGACCCTGACCTCTCCGCGCAGGAGGTGATCCAGGTACTCGTTGACCGGACGATCACCGCGCTCGACGCTGCGGGCGTCCCGGTCGAGGAACGGGAACGCATCCTGACCATCGCCTCCGTTGTCCAGCGCGAAGCGCGCCTGGAGGAAGACTTCTATAAAGTCAGCCGGGTCATTCAAAACCGGCTCGCGGTCGACATGAAGCTCGAGATGGACTCGACCGCGCAGTATGGCGACACGACGAAGACCGACTCGGTCTGGTCGACGCAGGAGGCGCTCGAGTCGCAGAACCCGTGGAACACCTACCAAATGACGGGGCTGCCGATCGGACCGATCGCGAGCCCGGGTGATACCGCCATCGCCGCTGCCATGGCGCCGGCCGAGGGGTCCTGGCTCTTCTTCGTCACCGTCAATCTCGACACAGGCGAGACGGTGTTCACGAACACCGTCGATGAGCACGGTGCCGCCGTCAAGCAACTCCGTGCCTGGTGCGCGGAGAACCCGGACAAGGGCTGCTGATGCCGGAACGGCTCGCGGTATTCGGGTCGCCCATCGCGCATTCGAAGTCGCCTTCGCTGCACCGGACGGCCTACGAGCTTCTCGGGCTGGACTGGGAGTACAGCTCCCGCGACGTTCCGGTAACGGAGTTCGCCGCGACCGTCGCCAGTCCGGATGCCGGATGGCGCGGACTCTCGCTGACCATGCCGCTCAAACAGGCAGCATTCGAATTTGCCGACACTCGAGACGCGATGGCCACGCTGACCGGCGCTGTCAACACACTCCGGTTCGTGGGTGATGGCGGGGCGAGAACCTCGTTCGGGTACAACACCGATGTTTCGGGCATTACGCGCGCACTGGCATCCGTTGGCATCGCGGAGGCACCCCACGTCCACATTCTGGGTGGCGGCGCCACAGCGGCCAGTGCTGTTGTCGCTGCTGCCGAGCTTGGTGCGCTCTCGGTGACCATCCTGGCCAGGAACCCGGCCAAGTCCCGGCCGCTGATCGACCTCGGCAAGCGGGCCGGCCTCGCCGTGGACATTCGCACGTTCGGCGAGCTCGACGACGTGCCACGTCCCGAGCTCGTCGTGAGCACCCTGCCTGGCCGGACCCCGCTGCCGGTGAACTACCCGACCCAGGTGCTCGCGTCGTCGGCGCTGCTCGACGTCGCGTACGATCCGTGGCCGAGTGAACTCGCGTCCCGCTGGGCGGATGCCGGGGGCGTCGTCGCTAATGGATTGTCCATGCTCGCGCATCAGGCGCTCATCCAGGTGCGGATCTTCGTCTCAAACGACCCGTTCCAGCCCCTCGACAGGGAGGACGCGGTGCTCACCGCAATGCTCGAGTCCGTTGGTCTCGACGCGCACGGCATCCCGATCGCCGCCTGACCAGCACGCCCGACGAGTACGCCTGACGGCCGTAGGGGAGACGCAGACCGTCACAGGGTCAGGCCGACCTCGGGCGCTGTGGAAGGATAGAGCCATGCTTCGTTGGCTCACAGCCGGAGAGTCTCACGGCCCGGAACTCATTGCAATCGTCGAGGGTCTTCCCGCCGGCGTCCCTGTCTCGCTCGATTCCATTCGCGCTGACCTTGCTCGGCGGAAACTCGGCTATGGCCGTGGTTCACGGATGAAGTTCGAGGAGGACGAGCTCAACATCTCCGGCGGTGTTCGCCACGGATTCAGCCTCGGCAGTCCCGTCGCCCTGCGCATCGGCAACACGGAATGGCCCAAATGGGTCGAGGTGATGAACCCGGAACCCGTACCGGAGACCGAGAAGTCCCGCGGCAGGAGCGCCCCGCTCACGCGTCCCCGCCCGGGGCACGCGGATCTCGTCGGCATGCAGAAGTACAACTTCGACGAAGCGCGCCCCATCCTCGAACGCGCCAGCGCCAGGGAAACCGCGGCACGCGTTGCCCTCGGTGCCGTCGCGCGGGGCTTTCTCGCCGAACTCGGCATCACCCTGGTCAGCCACACGCTCTCGATCGGACCTGTCCGGGTGCCCGAAAACGCTGCACTTCCCACCCCCGCTGACGTGGGCACGCTCGATGCCGACCCACTGCGCTGCTTCGACGCGGCGACATCCGAACTGATGGTCGCCGAGGTCGACGCGGCGAAGAAGGACGGCGACACGCTCGGCGGAGTCGTCGAGGTACTCGCATACGGCCTGCCGCCCGGACTCGGTTCTCACGTGCACTGGGACCGTCGCCTCGATGGACAGCTCGCCCAGGCGCTCATGGGCATCCAGGCCATCAAAGGTGTCGAGGTCGGCGATGGCTTCCTCACCACCACGCGCCGCGGCTCCGAGGCACACGATGAGCTCTTCTCGATCGACGACCAGATCGTACGCTCGAGTGACAAGGCCGGCGGCACCGAGGGCGGCATGAGCACCGGAACCGTTCTCCGCGTCCGCGCCGGAATGAAGCCCATCGCCACAGTCCCGCACTCGCTTCGGACGGTCGACGTCGCGACAGGCGAAGCCGCCGGTGCGCACCACCAGCGCTCGGATGTCTGTGCGGTGCCCGCCGCTGGCGTCGTCGCTGAGGCAATGGTCGCCCTCGTGCTGGCGAACAGCGTCCTCGAGAAGTTCGGGGGAGACTCGGTCGAGGAGACCCGTCGCAACCTCCAGTCCTACCTCGCTGCTATTCCAGCGGGGCTTCGCACCGCCACCGCGTCCACCCAGGATCACCTGGCGTGAGCGACGATCACCGCCCCCTTTACCCGCTCGTCTTCATTGGGCCAATGGGAGCGGGAAAGACCCGCATCGGTCGCCGGGTGGCAAAAGCACTCGAGGTACCCTTTCTTGACACTGACAAGATCATTGTCGCCGAGCACGGACCGATAGCGGCCATCTTCGAATCCAGGGGCGAGGCTGCCTTCCGCGCGCTGGAGAAGGATGCCGTCGCTGCCGCGCTGGCCGAACACGCCGTCGTGTCCCTCGGGGGTGGCGCCGTTCTGGATCCGGAGACGCGGGCAGCGCTTGCCGACAAGACGGTCGTCCTGCTGACCGTGTCAGCGGATGCCGTCGCCGCACGCATCAAGACCGACAAACGGCCGCTGCTGGCAAACGGGACTGCGGACTGGCAGCGTATCTACGACGAACGGCGCGCGATCTACGACGAACTCGCCACGATCACCTTCGACACCTCCACCCAGCCGATCGAGAGAATCGCTGCAGACATCGCCACGTGGGCGAAAGGACGAGCATGACAGACCACATCGGTACGACAGGCAATCGGGGCGCCACCGGAGATGACCACGGGATCACCACGATCGAGGTGACGGGAACAGACGGCTACGCGATTCACGTCGGCCGCGGCATCCTCGATCGCATTGCTGTCGCCCTCGGTGACGGCGTGCAGAAGGTCCTGCTCGTCCACCCACCGACTCTCGCCGCGAAGGCCGAGCAGCTGCGTGAGTCACTGGCCGACCGGTACCAGGTGCTGCTGGCCGAGATTCCGGATGCCGAAACCGGCAAACGTGTCGAGGTTGCGGCGTTCTGCTGGCAGATCATGGGCCAGGCCGACTTCACGAGAACCGATGCCGTGATTGGTTTCGGCGGGGGAGCGACCACCGACCTCGCCGGGTTTGTGGCCGCAACCTGGCTGCGCGGCGTTCGACTTGTGCAGGTGCCGACGACAGTGGCCGGCATGGTGGATGCCGCCATCGGCGGTAAGACCGGGATCAACACCAACGAGGGCAAGAACCTCGTTGGCGCTTTCTACGCTCCCGCCGGAGTCATCGTCGACTTCGACCTGCTCGACACGCTACCGAAGAACGAGATCCTCGCCGGGTTCGCAGAGATCGTGAAGTGTGGTTTCATCGCGGAACCGGAGATCCTCGACATCATCGAGGCGGACGTGGATCGGGTGACCGACCCGACCACCGCGGAGTTCCGCCGCGTCGTCGAACTGTCCATCGCGCTCAAGGCCCGCGTCGTCAGCGAGGACTTCAAGGAGGGCGGGGTCCGCGAGATCCTCAACTACGGACACACTCTCGGCCACGCCATCGAGCACGCCGAGCGATACCAGTGGCGTCACGGCGCGGCCGTGGCCGTCGGGATGATGTTCGCCGCCGAGCTCTCACGGCTGGCCGGACGGCTGCCGGACGCGGTCGCTGACCGGCACCGCAGCATCCTCGACTCGCTGTCACTGCCCACCGAGTACCCCGTCGGACGCTGGAGCACGCTTCTCGCGACGATGCAGCGTGACAAGAAGGCCCGAGCCGGCATGCTCCGGTTCATCGTCCTCGATGACATCGCCAAACCGACGGTGCTCGCAGGACCCGAGACAGCGCTGCTCTTCGCGGCGTATCAGGAGATAGGTTCATAGCCATGACCCGTGTGCTCGTGCTCAACGGCCCCAACCTCGGCAGGCTCGGTTCGCGCGAGCCCGATGTCTACGGCAGCGGTAACCTCGACGACCTTTGGACGCTGCTCCAGGCATCCGCCCCGGAAGGCGTCTCGATCGATCTCCGCCAGACCAACGATGAGGGTGAGCTCATCGGCTGGCTCTACGAGGCAACTGACGGTTCCGTTCCCGTGATCCTGAATCCGGCAGCGTTCACCCATTACAGCTACGCGCTTCGGGATGCCACCGCGCTCGTCACGAAGGCGGGTATTCCGCTGGTCGAGGTCCACATCTCGAACCCGCACGCGCGGGAGACCTTCCGGCACTCGAGCGTGATCTCGGGTGTTGCGACTGGTGTGATCGCTGGTTTCGGCTTCGATTCGTACCGCCTGGCACTCGATGCCGTACTCCGCCTGACAGCGGCTGGGACCGAGTAAACAGGCTCCTGCGGTAAACTCGTCACATCGGTCGCCTCAGACCACATTTTTCTCCCACTGAACGGAACCCCCTCTTCATGGCATCTACCGCCGACATCAAGAACGGAATTGTCCTCAACATTGACGGACAGCTCTGGAACGTCATCGAGTTCCAGCACGTCAAGCCCGGCAAGGGTGGCGCTTTCGTGCGCACCAAGCTGAAGAACGTCGTGTCGGGCAAGACCGTCGACCGCACGTACAACGCTGGCGCGAAGATCGACATCGAGAACGTCGACCGCCGCGACTTCACCTACCTCTACAACGACGGTGAAGCCTTCGTGTTTATGGACACCGCTGACTACGACCAGCTGACGGTTCCGGCATCCGTTGTCGGAGACGCCGCCAACTTCATGCTCGAGAACCAGGCCGTGACCGTTGCACTCAACAACGGCAACCCGCTGTATGTCGAACTGCCGGCATCCGTCGTTCTCGAGATCACCTACACCGAGCCGGGCCTCCAGGGCGACCGCTCGACCGGTGGCACGAAGCCCGCAACCGTTGAGACCGGATACGAGATCCAGGTGCCGTTGTTCCTCGAGCAGGGCACCAAGGTCAAGGTCGACACCCGCACGGGCGACTACATGGGACGCGTCAACGACTAGTGAGCGCCCGTAGCAAGGCCCGTAAGCGGGCCATCGACATCCTGTACGGCGCAGACCTTCGGGACATGGCGTTGAGCGAGGCCCTCACGGTTGAAGCGAAGCGTGCCGCGAGCGAGCCCGACCGTGAAGCGAGCTGGCTCTACGCGCGCGACATCGTCGACGGCATCGCCGACAACGCCGAGGAGATCGACGAGCAGATCGAGACGTACGCCCAGGGCTGGTCCCTCGCGCGGATGCCGGCTGTTGATCGTGCGATCCTGCGCATCGGCGTGTGGGAGATCATGTTCAACTCCGAGGTGCCTGCCGCGGTTGCCATCGACGAGGCTGTCGAATCTGCCAAGACGCTGTCGACTGATGACTCGCCCGGATTTGTCAACGGACTGCTCGGGAAGATCGCCCAGGCCAACGGCTAGTACTTCTTTCGTCGAAACGCCCGTCATCGGATGCCAATGGCGGGCGTTTTTCGTGCGCCCTGGCGTTCGGGGTGGGTTTGACGTGGTCGGTAGCTCGTATCGTCACCATTTCCGGTGTGGTCGACGGATGCCTGCAAGCCCCGTGCGTGGTGCCCTCGGGGCTCGGTTTCAATGTCAGTGGTTGGGTGTGTAGTTAAGTCATGAACATCCCGGCCAGTAGCCCGTTCCGCCAACATTCTGGTGTGGCGTTCGGATGCCTGCGATGGCCCGGGCCCGATGCCCTCGGTGCCCGGTTTCAATGTCAGTGGTTGGGTGTGTACTGAAGTCATGAAAATCCCGGTCAGCAGTCCGATCCGCACCCTTACAAGGTTGCGTTCGAACGCCCGGGCGGATGCCGGTGCGAGGCCCCAGTGTGGCAGTTTCAATGTCGGTGGTTGGGTGTGTACTGAAGTCATGAATATCCCGGTCAGTAGCCCGATTCGCACCCGTACTGGTGTGGCGTTCGGACGCCTGCAAAGGCCCGGGAGCGATGCCCTCGGGGCTCGGTTTCAATGTCAGTGGTTGGGTGTGTACTGAAGTCATGAACATCCCGGTCAGCAGCCCGATTCGGCACCGTTCTGGTGTGGCGGAGTCCGGCCTGGCCGCACTTTTCGCCGTTGTTGTGTTGGCTGGTGGGGGTGTGCGGGTGTCATGAGCCTCGCGGTGAGCGACTTTCCGCCGGCATCGGTGCCGGAGGGTGAGAGTGCGCTCACCGGGTTGCTCACGCACCTGGGGCAGGTGGTTGATGTTCTTGACCTGGACCACCTGGACCGGTTGACCGGCGAACAACTGTTGACGCAGCTGGGGCAGGTCGCCGGGGTGGTGCGTGCCGGTGAGGCGGTCCTCGCGGCGTTGAGTGCCGAGGTCGCTGACCGGTCCGACCCCGCCCGCGGCAACGACGGGTTGGCGGTGAAACACAACTACCAGCGTCCGTCGCACCTGATCGAGGTGATCACCGGGGTGTCGTCCGCGGCCGCGTCACGGTTGATCCGGGTCGGGCAGCGCACCTGCCGCCGCCTCACCGATGCCGGGTTCCCCTTACCACCGTTGTTCCCGGTCGTCGGCGACGCGTTCCGGCAGGGTCTGATCGGGGTGGAAACCGCCGAAGCGATCACCCGGGAACTGTCGCTCGCCGCGCACCGTGCCGAGGTGGAACACCTCGCGATCGCCGAACGCACCCTGGTCAGTGAGGCCGTCGGTGCCGGCTGGCGCGACGGCTTACCCATGTCGGCCGATCTGGTGGGGATTCAGGCTCGGCAGTGGCGAGACCGATTGGACGAAGACGGGATCGAACCCAATACCGACAAAGCGTTCCAGAAACGTGACTTCTGGATCGCCCGCACCGCGAAGGACGGGTTGGTGAAGTTCGGCGGCCAGGTCACCGTCGACGTCGGCGCGAAACTTCACGCGTTACTCGATGCGGTGCTGAGCCCGAAGACCGCGGACCGATACGACCCAACCGCCGCGGACGCTGCCGCGGGTTCTGGTGATGGAACAGGCGGAGCTGGTGCCACCGGAACCGGAACGGGCGACACAGGCGCCTTCGCATCCGGCGACACCGGCGCCTTCGGATCCGGGGCGTCGCCAACCGTGACCGGCCCAGGCCCAGACACCGGTGACTCGGCACAAGTCGCCGACGAGAGCCCTGTGGAGCACGAGGAACCCATCCGGGCCCGGCGGACCGCCGGGCAGCAACGCGCTGACGTGTTTGCCGCGATGATCGACGCCCTCGCCCGCTCCACCGATGCACCATCGGTCACGGGTGCGGCACCAACCGTCGTGGTGACGGTCAACGCGGACGTGATCGACTCCAAGACCGGTACCGGACAGATCGTCGGAGTGAACAGCCCGGTGACGGCGTCAACGATCACGCAGATTCTGTGTGATGCGAGCATCATCCCGGTGTTCATCGACCCCGACGGCGCTGTCGTTGCCCTCGGTAATGATCAGCGCGGGTTCAACCGGACGCAGCGGATGGGGATGATCGCCCGCGATGGTCCGACCTGTGCGATGCCGGACTGTCAGATCCCGGCCACCGGCTGCGAAGCCCACCACATCATCCCGCACTCCGAAGGTGGGCCTACCCATCTCGATAACGGTGCACTGTTCTGCTGGTTCCATCATCGGATGGTCGACACCGGAGTCTTCACCGTCACGATGGTGAACGGCAAACCCAAGGTCACCATCGCCGAGTGGATCCGTCGCAAGCCATACTTCCGCTGAACTGGGCAACAGTACTACCGCTGAACTGCCAAACCCTGCTTCTGCCGAGCACGATGGCGGACTCCGTTGGACAGCCGCGCGCCGCCCAGCAGGGCGAGGGAGGACAGCGCGGGGAACATTATTCAGGAGGCGCGGGAGGTCGTACGGAGAAGGCAGCGTTCCGCACCGAATGGCGTGCGCCACCGGGAGACCGCCCGCCACCTGCTCGGAAGAAATCGCCCAGGTCAGTGGCTTGGGTCGTGTCGGCGAACGCCCGTCACCGCTCGCGCGGTGGCGGGCGTTTTTCGTGCGGGTTTTCAGCCGAGGCTCGCGTGCACTGGTCTCATCGAATCAACGCTTCACAGCGATCGACGACGTCCGCCTGGCCGCGCGATCGGTTGAGCTCGCGTGCGAGTCGATGAGCAGAATTCCGGAAGGCGGGGTCGGTGGCGACCCGCCGGTACGCGGCGGCGATCGCCGTCGCCGATGGGGTGCCGGTGCGGAGGTCGACGCCTGCGCCGCTGTATGCCACGCGTGCGGCGATCTCGGGCTTGTCGATGTCTCCGCCTGCCACGATCAGCGGAACTCCGTAGCGCAGTGCGGCAAGGACGCCGCCCCAGCCACCGTTGGTAATAACGACGCTCGTCAGCGGAAGCAGTTCGTCGTAATCGAGGACGCTGGCGACGCGGGCGTTGTGCGGCACCGGGAAGGCGGGAGCCGTTTCGACGGCGGACCCGGTGGCTGCGACGACGAGCACCGGGGCATCCGCAAGTGCAACCATCGCCGGGTGCAGAAGGTCGGCCGGGTCGACATTCAGAGTGCCCTGGGTCACGTGCACAACGGGGACCGTGGCGGAGACGACGTCAGGCCACCAGGCGGGGCTCTCTGGTGTTGCCGGGGGAGTCGTGCGGATGGCGCCGATGTAGTGGGTGGTCGGCGGCAGGTCGGTGCGGGGATAGTCGAGGGACGCTGTTCCGGTGACGCAGGTGAGTGTGGGTGAGACCCATGCGGTGTCGAATCGCGTTGCCGTTGGCGGGAGCCCGACCCGTTGCCTGGTGTCGTTCCACGCCCGGTGCAGGCCTCGTGTCAGGAGCCGGGCCGCATGCCGGAGGATGGCATCCCTGAGCCGTCCGATTCGGCCACGCCCGGGGTGGAGGGCGAACCCGGCAGGGGGAAGGTCCCGGCTCGGGGTGGTGAGCGGGACGAGGGAGAGCGTTGCCCACGGTGCTGGTGTGGTTTCGGCGATGAGTGCGGCACCACAGCTGAGGCTGTCGGCGAGGATGAGGTCCCACGGCTCTGTTCGCCAGGCGCGGGTCAGGTCGCTGTGCTGGGCGGCGCCGGTGCGGATGAAGAGGTGCTCGAGGTTGGCGATCGTCTGCCGTGGGCCCTTGCGTCCGACCAGCTGGGGAAACGTGGCAGCCAGGTTGTGTTCGTCGAAGTCGGGTGCATCCTGCCAGGCCACGACTGTGGCGCCGACGGAGGCGAACCGGTCGGCCCAGGCGGCGCCGGTGTACACCCGCACTGCGTGGCCACGGGCCAGGAACTCGCTGACGACGGCGAGCATCGGCGCGACGTGTCCTGCGAACGGCATGACCGCGACCAGAATCCGTGCCACGATGCCTCCCGGTCTCGACGCGGGCACCACCTGGTGCCCATTATGCACGGCGAACGGGCGATTGGGCATGGGGCGGTGTCCGGGAATGGCGGGGCGTGCGCACCCGGGTGTGCAGTCCCACGCGCGAGCGCATCACTTGTGGTCGAGCGCATCAGTTACGCGGGATGTTCTCGACCGCAACTGATGCGTTCGCAGCGGGGGGTGGTGGCTTCGCACCCCGGCGGGCATGACGTCGCTGGGCGGTGCCTTGCGTGCTCAGCGGTGGGTGTCGCCCGCGCTCCGGGAGGAAAAACCGGGGGCCAGGGCGCCTATGGCCCGCGGCCCCCGGGTTCCTCCTCCCAAAACGCAGCGCCCGCCGGTATGCGTCGGCCAGTGGGTGCAGTGCAGCGGGGTGGGCAGCTGGGGGTGTAGCTCGGGTGGCGCGGGTGTCTCGGGAGGCGAGAAAGACCACGGGAGCTGGGACGGGAGCCGCGGTAGTTCGGGTGCTCCGGGAGGGAAATCGGGGGTGCGGGTGCCTATGGCCCGCGGCCCCCGGGTTCCTCCTCCCGAAACGACGCCAGCGGGGCAGTGGAGGTGGGACGGGAGCCGGGGTAGTGCGGGTACTCCGGGAGGAAAAACCGGGGGCACGGCGCCCTATGGCCCGCGACCCCCGCGTTCCTCCTCCCAAAACGCAGCGCCCGCCGGTGGGCGGCGGCCAGCGGGTGCAGTGCAGCGGGGTGGGCAGCTGGGGGTGTAGCTCGGGTGTTTCGGGAGGGAAAACCGGGGGTGCGGCGCCCCACAGGCAGCGGCCGCTCCGTTTCGCCTCCCGAGACGCCGCGGTACACGATGGGGAGCACGCGCCGGCCCGGCGTCACAAACGAGATCAGAGCCCGGCGACTGCTAGAGTGAAAAATAATTGACAACCTTTAACGCCGTCCGAGAGACGGAGAAGGGAGTCGGCATGAGTGCGCGCGTCGTACTTCAGCAGGCTGACATCGCCCGAGCGTTGACCCGGATCTCCCACGAGATCCTTGAGTCCAATCGAGGCGCAGAGAACCTCGTCCTCCTCGGCATTCCGACCCGCGGGGTCATTCTCGCCGACCGCATCGCCGCTCTGATCTCGGAGATCGCCGGCACGCCGATCGACGCAGGGTCCCTCGACGTGACCATGTATCGCGACGACCTCGCAAAACACCCCACCCGCACTCCGGCACCAACGCACATCCCCGCATCCGGTATCGATGGCAAGACCGTGGTGCTCGTCGATGACGTCCTGTACTCGGGTCGCACCATCCGCGCCGCTCTCGACGCCATCGGCGACATCGGCAGGCCCCGCGCCGTCCGCCTGGCCACCCTCATCGACCGTGGGCACCGTGAGCTGCCCATCCGCCCCGACTTCGTCGGCAAGAACCTGCCGAGCGCGCAAACCGAACGCATCAACGTGCGCCTTGCCGAACTCGATGGCGCCGATCTGGTCTCGATCGATGGGATGGAGTCCTGATGCGCCACCTCCTCTCGACGCGGGACTTCAGCCGCGACACAGCCATCGAACTGCTCGACGTTGCCGAAGACATGGCCGACACCCAGTTGCGCGAGGTCAAGAAGCTCCCGACCCTCCGCGGCAAAACCGTCGTCAACCTCTTCTTCGAAGACTCCACCCGAACCCGCATCTCGTTCGAGGCTGCCGCCAAACGCCTGAGCGCGGACGTCATCAACTTCAGCGCCAAAGGGTCGAGCGTCTCGAAGGGGGAGAGCCTCAAAGACACAGCACAAACGCTTCAGGCCATGGGCGCGGATGCCGTCGTCATCCGTCACCCCGCATCCGGCGCACCGCAAACCCTGGCGACCAGCGGATGGATCGACGCCGGAATCCTGAACGCGGGCGACGGGACACACGAGCACCCGACGCAGGCGCTCCTCGACGCGTACACGATCCGGAAGCGCGTCCACGGCGCAGCCTCGCGAGGGAAAGACCTCGACGGGCTCACGGTCACGATCGTCGGCGACGTGCTCCACTCCCGCGTCGCCCGGTCGAATGTCTGGCTGCTCACGACGCTCGGCGCCACCGTCAGCATCGTGTCACCGCCCACCCTCGTGCCGGTGAACACCTCGGGCTGGCCGGTGACCGTTGGCTACGACCTCGACGAGGCCATCGCCTCAGAGCCCGACGTCATCATCATGCTCCGCATCCAGGCCGAGCGGATGCGAAACGCGTTTTTCCCCAACAGCCGGGAGTATTCGAGGCGGTGGGGCCTCGACAATGGACGATTGCACCAGCTTCGGGCGACTACCATTGTCATGCACCCCGGACCGATGAACCGGGGTCTGGAAATCTCCGCTGCAGCAGCTGACTCGCCCCAGTCCACGGTTCGCGAACAGGTGGCCAACGGAGTTTCCGTGCGGATGGCCGCACTTTACCTGCTGCTGTCGGGCGATCGGGAGGACGCATAACCATGACTACAGAGACCTACGTCCTCCGCCAGGCGACCCTCGCAGACGGCAGCACCACAGACATCCGCATCGCCAACGGCATCATCGCCGAACTCGGTGGATCCCTCTCCGCCGACGGCGCCTCCGTTGTTGACGCGGACGGACTGCTCGCGCTCCCTGGCCTCGTCGACCTGCACACCCACCTCCGTGAACCCGGCTACGAGCAGAGCGAAACCGTGCTCACCGGTACGCAGGCCGCAGCCGCCGGGGGATTCACCGCCGTCTTCGCCATGGCGAACACCTCACCCGTCGCAGACACCGCCGGTGTCGTCGAGCAGGAACTGGCCCTCGGGCAGGAAGCCGGCTACGCGACGGTCCAGCCGATCGGCGCCGTCACCGTCGGGCTGGCGGGCGAACAGCTCGCCGAACTCGGCGCGATGGCAGCATCCCGCGCCCAGGTGCGGGTGTTCTCCGACGACGGCTTCTGCGTCTCCGATCCGCTGCTGATGCGCCGCGCCCTCGAGTACGTCAAGTCGTTCGACGGCGTCATCGCGCAACACGCCCAGGACCCCAGGCTCACCGTCGGCGCCCAGATGAACGAGGGCGCCGTGTCGGGCGAACTGGGATTGCAGGGCTGGCCTGCGGTCGCCGAAGAATCGATCATCGCCCGTGACGTCCTGCTCGCCGAACACGTCGGGTCACGGCTCCACATCTGTCACGTATCGACCGCGGGAAGCGTCGACGTCATCCGCTGGGCCAAAGCGCGTGGCATTTCCGTGACGGCTGAAGTCACCCCGCACCACCTCCTGCTCACCGAAGAGCTCGTCCGAAGCTACGACGCCAGGTACAAGGTCAACCCGCCGCTTCGCCGGCAGGAAGACGTCCTCGCGCTCCGTGAGGCCCTCGCTGACGGCACCATCGACATCGTCGCAACGGACCACGCACCGCACCCGACCGAGCACAAGGACTGCGAGTGGGATGCCGCCGCGAACGGCATGGTCGGCCTCGAGTCCGCTCTCAGCGTTGTGCAGGCATCCGTTGTCGATACCGGCCTGCTGAACTGGTCAGACGTCGCGCGGGTCCTCTCATCGGCCCCCGCCCGGATCGGACGCATCACGCGGCACGGCCAGGGCATCGCCGTCGGTGCGCCAGCCCAGGTGCTGCTCTACGACCCCCAGGCGTCGCGCACCTTCAGCACCGGCGACCTCCGCGGCAAGGGCATGAACTCGCCCTACCTTGACCTGGCCCTGCCCGGTCGCGTCGTTGCGACCTTCCACGACGGCTACCCAACGGTCCTCGACGGGGCTCTGCGCCCGGTCGATGTGATCGCGCGCCAGGCGCTCACCGGACGGGCGGGCGCGAATGCCTGACCGGCTCCTTCCCGCAGCCCTCGTTCTCGGACTCCTCGCGATCCTGCTCGCCGGCATGTGGCTCGCGTGGCGCGCCAGGGCTCGACGCGACAGCGGCGTCTCCGCGAGTGCACCTCTTCCCACCGGTGGTATCCATCCGCTGCTGACGACAGACGTCCTCTACGTGGCGACGACAAGGGCCGGCCAGCCGCTCGAACGACTGGCGATCAGCGGCCTGGCATTCAGGGCCCGCGCCGAACTCATCGTGGCTGAGGAGGGAGTCGTGCTGTCCGTCCCAGGACAGGAGCCGATCTTCCTGCCGGCCGACAGCATCCGCTCGTCCCAGCCAGCCACCTGGACCATCGACCGGGTCGTCGAATCCGACGGACTCGTCAGCATCACCTGGCGTACAGGCGACACGGATGCCGACAGCTACGTTCGCGTCATCGATCCGACCAAGCACGCCCCAGTACTCGACGCACTGGCGTCACTGAACTCGACGGGCCCGGCATCGTCCGGTCCCGCACCGTCAACCGAGAGTGAGAAACCATGAGCAATTCACGATTTGGCTCAGCAGAACCCGCCGTCCTCGTTCTGGAAGACGGCTCCCGCTACGTCGGTCGCGCATACGGCGCGACGGGCAAGACACTGGGCGAGGTTGTCTTCTCGACGGGTATGACCGGGTACCAGGAGACCCTCACCGACCCGTCGTACGCGGGCCAGATTGTGCTCATGACGGCCCCGCACATCGGCAACACGGGAATGAACGCCGAAGACATGGAGTCGTCCCGCGTCTGGGTCGCCGGCTACGTCGTGCGCGACCCATCCCGCATGGTGTCGAACTTCCGGTCGGAGCACAGCCTCGACAGCGAGCTCTCACGCGACGGCATCGTCGGCATCAGCGACATCGACACCCGCGCCGTCACTCGGCGCATTCGGTCAAGCGGCTCGATGCGCGCCGGGATCTTCTCCGGCGCCGACTTCAACCTCTCGGAGGGCGACCAGCTCGACCAGGTCCGCCAGGGTCCAGAGATGAAGGGCCGCAACCTCTCCGGCGACGTGTCGACGATCGACCCGTACGAGGTTCCCGCCCAGGGCGAGCGCATCGGCCGGGTGGCGGTCCTCGACCTCGGCATCAAGAAGTCGACGGTCAACTACCTGTCCGAGCGCGGCTTCGATGTCATGGTGCTCCCGCAGAACGTCACTGCAGACCACGTCCTGAGCCTCAAACCGGACGCCCTGTTCTTCTCTAACGGCCCGGGTGACCCGGCCGCGAGTGACGCACACGTCACCCTGCTCCGCGAGGTCCTCCGCGAGAACGTGCCGTACTTCGGGATCTGCTTCGGTAACCAGCTGCTCGGTCGGGCACTCGGCTTCGATACCTACAAGCTCCCGTTCGGCCACCGCGGCATCAACCAGCCGGTGCTCGACAAGTCCACGGGCCGGGTTGAGATCACCTCGCAGAACCACGGCTTCGCCGTCGACCTGCCGATCGAGGGCGACCACCAGTCACCCGAGGGATTCGGTCGCGTCGAAGTGAGCCACTACAGCCTCAACGACCAGGTGGTCGAGGGACTTGCCTGCCTCGACATCCCCGCGTTCAGCGTCCAGTACCACCCGGAATCGGCTGCAGGCCCGCACGACGCCAACCACCTCTTCGATCGCTTCCGCGACCTCGTGATCGCGAACAACCACACCTCAGCAGGAGACGACAACTAATGCCAAAACGCGACGACATCCAGAGCGTCCTCGTCATCGGTTCGGGCCCGATTGTCATCGGCCAGGCCGTCGAGTTCGATTACTCGGGAACCCAGGCCTGCCGCGTGCTCCGGGAAGAAGGCGTCCGCGTCATCCTGGTGAACTCCAACCCGGCGACGATCATGACCGACCCGGACTTCGCCGACGCGACGTACATCGAGCCGATCACCTGGCAGGTCATCGAGACCATCATCGCCAAGGAACGCCCGGATGCCATCCTGCCGACCCTCGGCGGCCAGACGGCGCTCAACGCGGCCATTCAGCTGCACGAGAACGGGATCCTCGAGAAGTACGACGTCGAGCTGATCGGTGCCAACTTCGAGGCGATCAACAAGGGTGAAGACCGCCAGATCTTCAAGCAGCTCGTGCTCGACGCCGGCGCAGACGTTGCACGGTCGCACATCGCGCACACCGTCGAAGAGGCTGTCGGTTTCGCTGAGGACCTGGGCTACCCGCTCGTCGTCCGCCCCTCGTTCACCATGGGTGGACTTGGATCGGGTTTCGCCTACAACGAGACCGAACTCCGCCGCATCGTCGGCGACGGCCTGCACCAGAGCCCCACCACCGAGGTCCTCCTCGAGGAGTCCATCCTCGGCTGGAAGGAATACGAACTCGAACTCATGCGCGACACCGCGGACAACACCGTCGTCGTCTGCTCGATCGAGAACGTCGACCCCGTCGGCGTCCACACCGGCGACTCGATCACCGTCGCACCGGCGCTCACCCTCACCGACCGTGAGTACCAGAAGCTCCGTGACATCGGCATCGACATCATCCGCGCCGTCGGGGTCGACACCGGTGGCTGCAACATCCAGTTCGCCATCGACCCGGCTGACGGCCGCATCATCGTCATCGAGATGAATCCCCGCGTCTCCCGGTCGAGCGCACTCGCCTCGAAGGCAACGGGATTCCCCATCGCCAAGATCGCCGCGAAGCTCGCCATCGGCTACCGCCTCGACGAGATTCCGAACGACATCACCAAGGTGACGCCGGCGAGCTTCGAGCCGACCCTCGACTATGTCGTCGTCAAGGTTCCCCGGTTCGCGTTCGAGAAATTCCCCGCGGCGGATGCCACGCTCACGACAACGATGAAGTCCGTCGGTGAGGCCATGGCGATCGGCCGGAACTTCTCGACGGCGCTGCAGAAGGCACTCCGTTCGCTCGAGAAGCGCGGATCGAGCTTTCACTGGGGCGAGGAGCTCCGTTCGGTCGAGGAACTCATCGAGATCTCGAAGGTGCCGACAGACGGACGCATCGTCGTCGTGCAGCAAGCGCTCCGCCTCGGCGCGACGCCCGAGCAGCTCTTCGAGGCCACCAAGATCGACCCGTGGTTCCTCGACCAGATCTCCCTGATCAACGAGGTTGCGGACTACATCCGCGACGCGCCGGTCCTCGACACCGAGGTCCTCGTCACGGCGAAGAACCACGGCTTCTCCGACGTTCAGATCGGCCAGCTCCGCGGATTCGGTGAGGCCCAGGTCCGCGAGGTCCGCCACATCCTCGACGTTCGCCCCGTCTACAAGACGGTCGACACCTGCGCCGGCGAATTCCCCGCGCTGACGCCGTACCACTACTCGAGCTACGACACCGAGACCGAGGTCGCTCCGTCCGACCGCCGGAAGGTCGTCATTCTCGGTTCAGGCCCGAACCGGATCGGCCAGGGTGTTGAGTTCGACTACTCCTGTGTCCACGCGTCGTTCGCGCTCAGTGAAGCGGGCTTCGAGACGATCATGATCAACTGCAACCCGGAGACCGTGTCGACCGACTACGACACCAGCGACCGGTTGTACTTCGAACCGCTGACCCTCGAAGACGTCCTCGAGGTCATTGACGCCGAGAGCAAGTCGGGCGAACTCGTCGGTGTGGTCGTCCAGCTCGGCGGACAGACCGCGCTTGGCCTCGCCACGGGCCTCAAGGCCGCTGGCGTGCCGATCCTCGGCACCACACCTGAAGCGATCGACCTGGCCGAGGAACGCGGTGCGTTCTCACAGATCCTCGCGAACGCCGGACTGCTCGCTCCGAAGAACGGCACAGCGACCGAAATCACCGGCGCGATCACCATCGCGGAGGAAATCGGCTACCCGGTTCTGGTTCGCCCCAGCTTCGTCCTCGGCGGCCGCGGCATGGAAATCGTCTACGACACGGCATCCCTCGAGGACTACTTCCTGCGGATGGCCGACCAGGGCATCATCGGACCCCAGCACCCGCTGCTCGTCGACCGGTTCCTCGACGACGCCATCGAGATCGATGTCGACGCGATCTACGACGGGACCGAGCTGTACATCGGTGGCGTCATGGAGCACATCGAAGAGGCCGGTATCCACTCGGGTGAC
Organism: Mycetocola sp. Y442; assembly: GCF_056898615.1. Classification (NCBI taxonomy): domain Bacteria; kingdom Bacillati; phylum Actinomycetota; class Actinomycetes; order Micrococcales; family Microbacteriaceae; genus Mycetocola; species Mycetocola sp. Y442. The sequence goes on along the minus strand of NZ_JBXHBV010000001.1, from coordinate 431,057 downwards.
TCGAGCTGCACCCTGCCTCCCATCTCGCTCGGACGCGCACAGATCGACAGGGTCCGCGATGCGACCCTGGCCATCGCGCAGGGGATCGGCGTGCAGGGACTGATCAACGTCCAGTTCGCGATCGGCGCCGGCATCCTCTACGTCCTCGAGGCGAACCCCCGTGCATCACGCACGGTTCCGTTCGTGTCGAAAGCGCTCGGCATCCCACTGGCCAAGGCGGCGTCTCTCGTTATGACCGGCGCGACCATCGCCGACCTCAAGGGATCGGGACTCCTCCCTCCCGTCGACGGTTCGCGCATCCCGATCGACTCACCGGTCTCGGTCAAGGAAGCTGTGCTTCCGTTCAAGCGGTTCCGCACCGCCGACGGCCGCATCGTCGACTCAATCCTCGGCCCCGAGATGCGATCGACGGGTGAGGTCATGGGTATCGATAAGGACTTCCCGCGCGCGTTTGCCAAGAGCCAGACCGCAGCCTATGGCGGCATCCCGCTGTCTGGCACAGTCTTCGTCTCGGTGTCCGACCGCGACAAGCGCTCGATCGTGCTTCCGATCCTCCGGTTCCAGGAGCTCGGCTACGAGATCCTCGCGACCGAGGGAACCGCAGAGATCCTCAACCGCAACGGCATCTCGGCTCGCACGGTCCGCAAGTACTCCGAGGGCGACGAATCGACACTCGGCGAACCGTCGATCGTCGAGCTGATCAACCGCCACGAGGTGGACATCGTCATCAACACCCCGTCCGGCCGCAGTGGTCGTGCCGATGGCTACGAGATCCGTGCCGCAGCGGTTGCCGAAGACAAGCCGCTCTTCACGACGATCGCCGAGCTGACCGCCGCTGTCGCCTCCATCGAGGCCGTCCGCAACGGCTTCGACGTCCGCTCACTGCAGGAGTACGCCCAGGACAGGGCGTCTCGCGCATGACGGCATCCTTCGGGGAACGACTTGAGCGCGTCTTCAGCGAACGCGGTCGGCTCTGTGTCGGCATCGACCCGCACGCCTGGCTCCTCAGGGACTGGGGACTCGCCGACACGGCAGCCGGCGCGCGCGAGTTTGGCCTCCGGGTCCTCGACGCCGTCGAGGGCAATGCCGGAATCGTGAAACCGCAGGTGGCCTTCTTCGAGCGGTTCGGCTCCGCCGGATATGCCGCGCTCGAAGAGGTCCTCGCCGCCGCTCGTTCACGCGGCCTCCTGGTCATCGCCGATGCCAAGCGGGGGGATGTCGGTTCGAGCGTCGAGGCGTACGGGCAGGCCTGGCTTACGCCCGGTTCGCCCCTCGAGGCCGATGCGCTCACGGTGAGCGCATACCAGGGCGTCGGCTCACTCGCCGCGCCGGGTGCCCTCGCCGAATCGACCGGCAAGGGCCTGTTCGTGCTGGCTGCGACGTCCAACCCCGAAGGAATCGCACTGCAGCAGGCACGGATGCCGACGGGCGAGACGGTCGCGCGATCGATCGTGAACGAGGTCAACGCCTGGAACGCCGAGCACGCCAGCGGCGCTCTCGGATCCATCGGCGTCGTCATCGGAGCGACACTCCGACTCGCCGACTTCGACCTGGAACTCGCACCGCTGCCGGCACCGCCGGTGCTCGCTCCCGGCTTCGGCCACCAGGGCGCAGAAGCCGAGGCCATGCGGTCAATCTACGGTGCACTCACGAGCGGTGTCATCGTCTCCGAATCACGAAGCGTGCTCGGCGCGGGTCCCGATGGGATCCGTAGCGCCGTCACCACCCGAGCAGAAATAGTGAGGCAGGCCAGTGCCTGAGCAGACAGTCCGAACCCCACCGGAGGTCGACCGCGTCGCGGCATCCCGCGCCGCTGTCGAGGCTCGACGCGCTCGAGCAGAACTTAAGAACCGGGTGTCCTCCGGCGCCATATCGGCGCTGACCGTGCTCGACGACGCCTTTGCCGACCCCGATGGTGTTGCCGGTCGCATGCGCGTGACCGATTTCCTGCTGAGCGTGCCCGCGATCGGGCGCACCAAGCTGACCAGGATCCTCGATGACCTGAAGATTTCGCCCGCCAAGCGGCTCGGCGGCCTCGGCCCCAACCAGCGCACCCGGCTCCACGACTTCATCGCAGACCGGGAATCCAAAAACCGCCAGCACAAGCGTTCACGACTGATCGTGCTCGCCGGGCCGACCGCGGTCGGCAAGGGAACCGTCGCCAGTTACATCCGTGAGAATTATCCGGATGTCCTCCTCTCGGTGTCGGCGACGACCAGGAAGCCGCGGCCGGGCGAGATCGAGGGCGTCAACTACTTCTTCGTCGATGACGCCGAGTTCGACCGGCTAATTGAGAACAACGAACTGCTCGAGCACGCCACGGTGCACAACGCCTCGAGGTACGGCACCCCACGCGGGCCGATCGACGAGGCCCTCGCCCGTGGCGACAGTGTCCTGCTTGAGATCGACATCCAGGGCGCACGCCAGGTTCGGGCCGCAATGCCCGAGGCCACCCTCGTGTTTTTGCTTCCGCCCAGCTGGGACGAACTGGTCCGACGGCTGGTCGGACGGGGCACAGAGGATGCTGAGGAACGCGAGCGCAGACTGGAGACCGCGCGGCACGAATTGGCCGCACAGGACGAGTTCGATTACCGCGTCGTGAACGGCACAGTGGCTGACGCAGCCCAGGAGGTCGTAGACTTGATTAAGACTCGCGGCGCACGACCCCGACGCGCTGTGTGAAAACAGCGCCGAATCGGGCGAACGCACAGCACCAGGCTGTGCATTCACTGTAGCGATGCAGCCGCCAAAAGACCTTTCTTCCGCAAAATCCGCGACGCACGAGGAGTGTGAACTTCAGTTATGGCTGAAAAACCCAAGGGAATTATTGACCCGCCGATCGACGACCTGCTCAGCAAGGTCGACTCGAAATACGCTCTCGTCATTTTCGCGTCGAAGCGCGCCCGCCAGATCAACGACTACTACGCTGACCTTCATGAAGGCAGCCTGTTTGACAACGTGGGTCCGCTCGTCGACTCGCAGGTCGAGGACAAGCCGCTCTCCGTTGCACTCCACGAGATCAACGAAGACAAGCTCGTTCTGCGTCCCATCGCCGAATAGTCTCTGCAGTACCCGATGACAGGCTCATTGAACGTTGTTGTCGGCATAACGGGTGGCATCGCCGCATACAAAGCGGTCGGTGTCATCCGTTTACTCGTTAAGCAGGGCCACAGCGTCCAGGTCGTCGCCACCGCCGGCGCCCTGAAGTTCGTCGGACGCCCGACGCTCGAGGCCATCTCACGCAACCCGGTGCACACCGAACTCTATGAGGGCGTCGCCGAGGTGCGGCACGTCGCCATCGGCCAGGCTGCCGACCTGATCGTGATCGCCCCGGCGACCGCAAACACCATCGCCAAGCTCGCGGTCGGCCTTGCGGACGATCTGCTCGGGAACACAATCCTCGCGAGCACAGCACCCCTCGTTATCGCTCCGGCCATGCACACCGAGATGTGGCAGAACCCGGCGACGGTCGCCAACATCCACACGCTGCGCGCCCGTGGCGTGACGGTCGTCGGCCCCGCCTCCGGCCAGCTCACGGGCACCGACTCCGGCCCCGGCCGGATGGAAGAGCCGGAGATCATCGTCGCTGCCGCGCTCGCGGTGGTCTCGCCTCCCGTGCGTGACCTCGCGGGAAAACGCGTCGTCATCACCGCCGGCGGCACCCGTGAACCCCTCGACCCCGTTCGCTACATCGGCAACCGGTCGAGCGGCAAGCAGGGCGTTGCCCTCGCAGAGGCAGCGGTGAGTCGCGGAGCGTCAGTGACTCTCATCGCTGCGCACCTCGACGTGCCAGCGCCAGCCGGTGTCGACGTCATCGATGCGCCGACAGCGGCGGATGTCGCGCGTGCGGTCACGGACGCCGCAGAGACAGCGGACATCACGATCATGGCTGCCGCGATCGCCGACTACCGTTCAGCCGAGGTCAGGCACGAGAAGATCAAGAAGGAATCGACGGGCGACGAACTCACCCTTACGCTCGTCAAAAACCCCGATATCCTCGCCGGCCTCTCCGCCTCAAGGCCTCGGGGCATCGTCGTCGGCTTTGCAGCCGAAACCGCGAATTCGGAGGACGAACTGATTGACCTGGGGCGCGCCAAGCTCGCCCGAAAAGGCTGCGATTTTCTCGTCCTCAACCGGGTCAGCTGGTCAGAGGGATTCTCCACCGACCGTAACAGTGTCGTGATGCTGTCACGGGGCGGAGATATAGTGATGAAGGCCTCAGGCGAGAAACTCGACGTTGCTCACAGCATCCTGAACTCGCTCGTTTAGCCCCGCATTCACCCTGTCCCACTTGGAGTTGGTATGACGCAACTGCGCCTGTTTACCTCGGAATCTGTTACCGAAGGGCATCCAGACAAAGTATGCGACCAAATTTCCGACAGCATCCTCGATGCCATGCTCGAACAAGACCCGCAGAGCCGCGTCGCCGTTGAGACCCTCGTCACCACCGGCCTCGTCCACGTAGCGGGCGAGGTCACCACCGAGGCCTACGTCGAGATTCCCGCACTGATCCGCGAGCTCGTCACCAACATCGGCTACGACCACTCCGACGTCGGGTTCGACGGCAAGTCATGCGGAGTGTCCGTGTCGATCGGCCAGCAGTCGCCCGACATCGCCCAGGGCGTCGATGCGGCATTCGAGGCACGCGAGGAGTCCAGCTCCGACGCTCTCGACGCACAGGGTGCCGGCGACCAGGGCATCATGTTCGGCTACGCCACCACCGAGACGCCGCAGCTCATGCCCGTTCCCGGCTGGATCGCGCACCGACTGGCCGAGCGTCTCGCAGAGGTCCGGAAGTCAGGCGAGCTCGACTACCTGCGCCCCGATGGCAAGACCCAGGCGACCATCGGGTACGACGGGATCACGCCCCGCACGGTCGAGACGATCGTGCTTTCGACCCAGCACCAGGACGGCATCGATGTCGAGCAGCTCCGTGCCGATGTCGCCGAGCTCGTCATCAAGCCGGTTCTCGACTCGGTCGATCTGGATTCCGATGACGTCAAATTCCTCATCAACCCGACCGGGCGCTTCGTCATCGGTGGCCCACAGGGCGACGCCGGCCTGACTGGCCGCAAGATCATCATCGACACCTACGGCGGAGCCGCACGGCACGGCGGGGGAGCGTTCAGCGGAAAGGACCCGTCGAAGGTCGACCGTTCCGCTGCATACGCGATGCGCTGGGTGGCGAAGAACGCCGTGGCTGCCGGTTTCGCCGACAAGCTTGAGGTGCAGGTCGCATACGCGATCGGCAAGGCGGCTCCGGTCGGCCTCTATGTCGAGACGTTCGGAACGGCCAAGGTCTCGGAGGAGACCATTGTCGACGCCATCCGCGAGGTCTTCGACCTCCGTCCAGCCGCCATCGTGTCTTCGCTCGACCTCCTCCGTCCGATCTACGCTGCGACTGCGGCATACGGACACTTCGGCCGTGAGCTCCCCGACTTCACCTGGGAGCGCCTCGACCGGGTCGCCGAGCTGCAGAGCGCGGCCGGGCTGTAACCATGAGCGCACCGGCCGACAGCGCGCCGGTGAGCCCAGCGCCTGGTCACGTCGCTCGAGTCGCCATCGACTCGCCCCTTCCGCAACTGGATCACCTCTTCGACTACAGCATCCCGCCTGAGCTCGCCGAGACGGCGGTGCCCGGTGTCCGGGTGGCTGTGCCGTTCCGCTCGGCCGGCCGACTGTCGCGGGGGTACATCGTCGATGTCGTGGCGAAGGCAGATGGCTTCGACGGAACGCTCAGCCCGCTCGATTCCGTCGTCTCGCCGGTCCCGGTTCTCACGCCGGAACTGTGGACCCTGGCACGCCGGCTCGCGGACAGGGCGGCGGGTTCAGCGACAGACATCCTGCGGCTCGCCATTCCGCCGCGCCAGGTTCGGGTGGAGAAGACCTGGGTGGCGGAACAGGCCGCAACGGTCGGCGCTAACGATCAGCGCGACGATCAGCACGCCGATCAGCACGCCGATTCGACGACGGATACTCCGGCCAACGATGCACCGGCCAACACTGCTCCGGCCAACGATGCTCCGGCGAACGGGCCGGACTCCGGGCCCGGGCACCGGCTGCCGATTCACGACTACCCGGAGTCCCTCGGCGACGCCATCGATGCGGGGAGCCGGATCGCGCTTGCCGCGATCCCCACGGTGACCGACCTTGGGACCGCCTGGGTAGGCCGCTGGGCTCTCACCATCGCCGAACTCAGCGCACGGGTCGTCGCCAACGGCTCGTCGGTCATTGTCGCGCTCCCTGACTACCGCGACCAGGACCAGCTCCAGGCCGCGCTCGAACGGATCATTCCGCCGGAACAACTCACGAGGGTTGACGCCAGGCAGTCCAACGCCGAGCGATACCGTTCGTTCCTGGACTGCCTCACCGCCCAGCCCCGCGTGATCATCGGCAACCGGTCGGCCGTGTACGCACCCGCCGCGCGCCTCGGGCTGATCGTGGTGTGGGACGACGGAGATCCACTGCACGCTGAACCACTGTCTCCCTACGTGCACGCCCGCGACGCCGCCCTGGTGCGCCAGGAGGAATCCGGCGCTGCACTCGTCTTTGCCGGACACACTCGGAGCACAGATGTGCAGCGGCTGGTGGAGATCGGCTTTGTCACCCCGGTCGGGCCAAGCCGCGTGTACACGCCACGGGTGATGCTCACGGCCACCTCGAACGAAGCGGGGCCAGGAGCGGTGACCGCGCGCATTCCCTCGATGGCGTGGCGGCAGGCCAAGGAGGCGATCCAGACCGGACCCGTGCTCGTCCAGGTAGCCAGGCCGGGCTACGCGCCGGTCATCGCCTGCGCCAGATGTTCACAGGCCGCGCGATGCACAGCGTGCCACGGGCCGCTCGGTATTCCTCGTGCCGGCGCATTGCCCGCGTGCACACTGTGCGGTGCGATCGCGGGCAACTGGGCGTGCGACAACTGTGAAGGCACGAAGCTCAGGCTCGTCACCCGCGGGACGGGACGCACCGCCGAGGAACTCGGTCGCGCGTTTCCGGGCGTTCGCGTTGTGGTGTCAGACGGCGAACGGCAGGTCACCGGGGTTTCCGGGTCACCAGCCCTCGTCGTCGCAACGAGGGGCGCGGAGCCGGTCGCCGACGGCGGTTATGCTGCCGTCCTGCTGCTCGACGGCGATCGGATGCTCGCTGCCGAATCGCTGCGCATCGCCGAGGACTGCCTGCGCTGGTGGTCCAACGCCGCTGCCCTGTCTGCGCCGGGCGCCCCTGTCATCCTCACCGGGGTCGCCGGCACCCTCGCCACGGCCGTCGCAACCTGGAACCAGCCGGCGTTCGCGTCGGCTGAGCTCGCTGACAGGCGAACCCTCCGATTCCCGCCGGCGGTGCGTGTGGCATCCGTGACGGGAGACGAGACGGCGGTTCGGGATGCCGTCGCTGCCGTCACGTCGCTCGTCCCGGCTGATGTGCTCGGGCCCGTGCCGACGTCCGACGGCGTTCGCACCATTCTGCGGCTCGACTACGGCAAGGCGCAGGCCGCCGCTCGCGAGCTCAGGGCGGCGGTGGTGAAGAACGCGACGATGAGGCGCAAGCCGCCGGCGGGCAAGGCCGCGTACCGGCAGATGCCTACACTGAGAGTACGATTCGACGACCCGGAGATCCTGTCATGAGCCTTTCCCGCCCCTCCGCCTCCACGCACTTTTCCGCATGAGGCTGATCTTCGCCGGCACGCCCTCCGTCGCTGTTTCCAGCCTCACCGCCCTGATCGACAGCGAACACGATGTCGTCGCTGTACTGACGCGCGAGGATGCCCCGCTCGGCCGCAAGCGCGTTCTCACCCCGTCGCCCGTTGCCCTGGTGGCGGAGGAACACTCGATTCCCGTTCTCAAGGCCAACCGCCTCACCGACGCCGTGACCGAGCGCATCCGGGCCCTTGACGCCGACCTCGGCGTGATCGTCGCTTACGGGGGACTGCTACGGGAGCCGTTGCTCTCGACGCCCAGGCTCGGCTGGATCAACCTGCACTTCTCCCTGCTGCCGGCGTGGCGCGGAGCAGCACCGGTCCAGCGATCGCTCATCGCCGGTGACACCGTCACCGGCGCGAGCGTCTTCCAGCTCGTGCCTGAGCTCGACGCCGGCGACATCTTCGGCACCGTTGATCACCCGATAGCACCCGAGGCCACGGCGGCAGACCTCCTCTCGGAACTCGCCGTCACCGGGAGCGAACTGCTCGTCAGGGTCGTCGACGACATCGCCGGCGGACGCGCCAGCGCGGTTCCGCAGACCGGTCAGGTGACCCTCGCGCCCAAACTGAAAATTGAGGATGGCCGACTCGATTGGACTCATGACGCCGAAACTCTCTACAACCGATTCCGTGGTGTCACGCCCGAACCCGGCGCGCACACGACGATCGGCGGTGCGAGGTTCAAGATCCTCGGCATGACGCCTCGCCCGGACGTCACGCTTCCTCCCGGCGTACTCGCCCGCTCCGAGCGGGAGGTGCTCATCGGCACCGGGTCGACGGCACTGCAGCTCGACACGGTCCAACCGGCCGGAAAATCGGCAATGCGCGCGGCCGACTGGTGGCGGGGACTCGGGCCCGATCCCCAGATCGTGGCAGAGTAGAACCACACAATGAATGCCGCACCCGAATCCCCAGCCTCAATCCAGCCAGCACGCCGCGTCGCGTTCGACGTCATCAACGCGGTCAGCCGCGACGACGCGTACGCCAACCTCCTGCTGCCGACCCTCATCAAACGACAGGCCCTCGGCACAGCGGATGCCGGACTGGCCACCGAGCTGACGTACGGCACGCTCCGGATGCGCGGATACTATGACCGCGTGATCGAGCTTGCCGCCAACCGTCCGGTCGCGCAGATCGACGAGGACATCCTCGATGTCCTCAGGCTCGGCGCACACCAGCTGCTCGCCACTCGCGTGGCGCCGCACGCGGCGGTGAATGAGTCGGTCGCCCTTGCGAGGACCGTCGGGTCGCGATCGGCGGTCGGGTTCACGAATGGCGTGCTCCGCACCATCTCCCGGTCATCGGCAGACGAGTGGCGCGAGCGGGTGCTCGCGACCACGAAGACCAACGATGAGAGGCTCGCTGCCGAGTTCGCCCACCCGGCGTGGATCGTGCGCGCGTTCCGGCAGGCACTCGCTGCCGAGGGCAGGAGCGACGAGCTCGAACAGTTGCTCGCCGCCGACAACGTGGCGCCACGGGTGAACCTCATTGCGCTTCCCGGTCTCGCACAGATCCCCGACGGCGCGGAGCCCGACACGTTCTCCCCGTTCGGGTTCGTCCTCGACGGCGGCGACCCGGATACCGCCATCCGCTCCGAAGCCGGTCGGATTCGCGTACAGGACGAAGGCTCGCAAATCGCCGCACTCGCGCTGAGCAGGGCGATGCCGGTGACGGAAGGGGAGCTGTGGCTCGACCTCTGTGCTGGACCGGGTGGCAAGACCGCCCTGCTCGGCGCCGAAGCCGCCATCGGCGGAGCGCGACTGACGGCGAACGAGGTCGTGCCGGCTCGTGCGGAGCTGGTTCGCCGCGCTGTAGCGCCGGTACCTGGCGACATCGACGTGACGGAAATTGACGGAACCACGATCGGCGACCTGCACCCCGCCACCTACGACAGGATCCTCGTCGACGCACCGTGCACCGGTCTCGGCGCCCTGCGGCGTCGGCCGGAGGCGCGCTGGCGCAAGACCGCCAGGGACGTCGGCGAGCTGACCAGGTTGCAGCAGTCACTGCTGCTCTCGGCGTTCGCCGCCCTCAAGCCGGGTGGAGTGCTCGCGTACGTCACCTGCTCGCCCCACCTCGCAGAGTCGCGTGGCGTCGTCCTCGACGCGCTCAGGCGCCTCGGGGAGAGCGCAACACTCCTCGACACAGCGTCCGTCGTGAACTCGTTCGTGCTCGAACCGGTGGAGCTCGGCGAGCAGCAGCCCGACCGCGACGGAACGACAGTCCAGCTCTGGCCACATCGCCACGGCACCGACGCCATGTTCATCGCCCTGATCAGCAAAGCCTGACGGGCTCGGTTAGGCTCTCCCCATGTCGATCCGGATCAACCCGAGCATCCTCGCCGCTGACTTTGTCAACGTCGAGAGTGCGCTCAACTCGATCAGTTCAGCCGACCTCGTCCACGTCGACGTCATGGACAACCACTTCGTCCCGAACCTCACCTTCGGTCCACAGATGGTCGAGCGGATCCAGCAGGTCTCACCTGTTCCCCTCGACGTGCACCTCATGATCGACGACCCCGAGCGCTGGGCGCCCGGCTATGCCGAACTCGGCGCATACTCCGTCACCTTCCACGCGGAGGCAACCGACAGCCCCGTTGCCGTAGCCAGGCGGCTTCGTGACATCGGTGCCCGCGCGGGAATCGCCGTGAAACCCGGCACCGCGATCGAGCCATACCTCGACATCCTCGACGAGTTCGACCTCGTCCTCGTGATGACTGTCGAGCCCGGCTTCGGCGGGCAGAAGTTCATGCCGGAGACGATGCCGAAGCTGAGGCTGCTCGCCGAGGCGGCGGGCAAGGTCGGCTCAGATATCTGGCTGCAGGTCGACGGCGGAATCAGCGAGGACACCATAGGGATCGCGGCTGAAGCAGGCGCCAACACCTTCGTTGCCGGCTCGAGCGTGTTCGCTGCCGACAATCCCGGCCTGCAGATCGACCTGCTTCGCAGGGCAGCCTCAGCGCACACGCACGCCCGGGGCCCGAAACGCTAGTACCCTGAATACTGTGAAAACATTCGACGACCTGTTCGCGGAACTCAGCTCGAAGGCCGAAACCAGGCCAGAGGGCAGCGGCACCGTTCGCGAGCTCGACGCGGGCGTGCACGCCATCGGCAAGAAGATCGTCGAGGAAGCCGCCGAGGTCTGGATGGCCGCTGAATACCAGAGCGACACCGAGACCGCCGAAGAGATCTCCCAGCTGATCTACCACCTCCAGGTGCTCATGATCGCCAAGGGCCTCTCCCCGGAGGACGTCTATCGACATCTGTGATGCCGGGATAATCCCCAGTCACACCGTCGATCAGAACCGCTCCGAACGAGAGAAAACCAGATGTTGAGAATCGCAGTGCCCAATAAGGGCTCGCTCGCCGACACCGCAGCCCAGATGCTGTCAGAAGCCGGATACGCCGGCCGCAGGGACCCCAAGGAACTCCACCTCATCGACGCACGCAACGGTGTCGAGTTCTTCTTCCTCCGCCCCCGCGACATCGCCACCTACGTCGGCTCAGGCGCGCTCGACGTCGGCATCACCGGCCGTGACCTGCTGCTCGACTCAGGTTCAGACGCAACCGAGATCGAAAGCCTCGGCTTCGCCGACTCGACGTTCCGCTTTGCGGGACCTATCGGTCGCTTCACCGAACTGTCAGACCTTTCCGGGCTGCGGGTCGCGACGAGCTACCCCGGCCTCGTCGGTGCGTTTCTCGCCGAGCACAACGTCACGGTGAAGCTCGTGCCGCTCGACGGGGCTGTTGAGTCGGCTGTCCGGCTTGGCGTCGCGGATGCCGTCGCCGACGTGGTTTCGACCGGCACCACCCTGCGCAAGGCAGAGCTCGACATCTTCGGCCCGGTCATCCTCGAATCGACGGCCGTTCTCATCGGTGCACCGGAGGAGAAGCCTGGACTCACGACGCTGCTGCGCCGGCTGCAGGGAGTTCTCGTCGCACGCAAGTACGTGATCATGGATTACGACCTGCCTGAGCGCCTCCTCGACCAGGCCACGGCCATTGCCGGCGGAATCGAATCGCCGACGGTGTCTCCGCTTCGCGACAAGGAGTGGGTGGCCGTTCGGGTGATGGTTCCGCGTGAGCGCACCAACCAGATCATGGACGCACTCTACGAGATCGGCGCTCGCGCCATCCTGGTGAGTGCCATCCACGCGGCTCGGCTCTAGGTCAGGACGACGATGAGCCTGGCGCGACGTGTCATCCCCTGTCTCGACGTCGCTGACGGCCGGGTGGTCAAGGGTGTCAACTTCCAGAACCTGCGTGATGCGGGTGACCCGGTCGCCCTCGCGCGGCGTTACTACGAACAGGGCGCGGACGAACTGACGTTCCTCGATGTCACAGCGACGGTCGACAACCGCGCGACAACCTACGACGTCGTGACGAGGACCGCCGAACAGGTGTTCATCCCCCTCACCGTCGGTGGCGGCATCCGGAGCACCGAAGACGTCGCTCGGCTTCAGGGCAGCGGCGCTGACAAAGTCGGCGTGAACAGCGCTGCCATCGCGAGGCCCGCATTGCTCGGCGAGATCGCCGACAGGTTCGGTGCTCAGGTCCTCGTCCTCTCGCTCGACGTCAAGAGGTCCGGAACCACAGAGTCGGGGTTCGTCGTCACGACACACGGCGGACGGACCGAGACGACACTCGATGCCCTCCAGTGGGCGCGGGAAGCCATCGAGCGCGGAGCTGGTGAGCTACTCGTCAACTCCATCGACGCTGACGGCACAAAAGAAGGCTTCGACCTCGAGCTGCTCGCGCTCATGCGTGAAATCAGCACGGTTCCCGTCATCGCATCGGGCGGGGCAGGGCGCGCAGAGGACTTTCCGCCTGCCATCAAGGCCGGCGCCGATGCCGTGCTCGCCGCGAGTGTCTTCCACTCGGGACAGCTCACCATCGACGACGTCAAGCGCGAACTCCGAAGCGAAGGGATCCTGGTGCGCTCATGAGCGTCTCATCCACTGTCGAATCCATCCAGTTCAACGCGGACGGTCTCGTGCCGGCGATCATCCAGCAATGGGACACCGGCGAGGTTCTCATGCTCGGCTACATGAACGACGAAGCGGTCCGTCGCACCCTCACGGAGGGCCGGGTGACGTTCTGGTCACGGTCCCGCTCCGAATACTGGCGCAAGGGCGACACATCGGGTAACGCGCAGTACGTTCGAGGGGCATCGCTCGACTGCGACAACGACACGCTGCTGATCCAGGTCGAACAGGTGGGGGTTGCCTGCCACACCGGCACTCGAACCTGTTTCGACTCGCGTGACCTCAGCCCGGTGATCGGCGACATCCCCGACGACGGTGACACCGACAGCGGAGACAGCGATGACTAAGCACCAGGCCCAGACGGGAACGACAACGCACGCCGGGTTCCGGGAACTCACCGCCGCGCACAGGGTGATTCCTGTCATCCGCGAACTCTTCGCAGACGGTGAGACTCCGGTCGGCATCTACCGCAAGCTCGCCATCGGCCGCCCGGGCAGCTTCCTGCTCGAATCCGCGGAGCAGGGCGGCATCTGGTCACGGTTTTCCTTCGTCGGGGTGTCAAGCTTCGGCGTTCTGACCCAGAACAACGACGCGACCGCCTGGCTGGACTACGGCATGAATGCCAAACGTGCACTCGGGACCATCGACGGGCTGACCCCGCTCGAGGCGATCGCGCAACTGCACAGCCGGTGGGAGACCCCACCCGTCGACGGGCACCCGCCCCTGACCGGTGGCCTCGTCGGCTTCATCGGCTGGGAGGCGATTCGTCAAATCGAACGCCTGCCGAACCAGCCGGTCCGCGAGGTGGGCGTGCCGGACCAGGCGCTGTCCTTCGTTGCTGACCTCGTCGTCATCGACCACCGCACCGGCACAGTTCAGTTGATCGCCAACGTGCTCAATGACGGCCTCGATGACGCAGAAACACTGTGGCGGAACGCCCAGGAGCGACTCGACTCGATGCAGGCACGGCTCGCAGAACCCAGCCAGGCCTGGCTCGCCCACGTCGACCTCGCCACTGCGGCGCACCCGAAGCACCGCACCCGGCGTGAGGACTTCCTGGACTCGGTCGTGACCGCCAAGGAACACATCCGAAACGGCGACATCTTCCAGGTCGTCGTCTCCCAGCGCTTCGATCAGGAGTGCGTTGCAGACCCGATCGACGTGTACCGGATTTTGCGGAGCCTCAACCCGAGCCCGTACATGTACCTGATCAACCTCCACACCGTTGATGGCACGCCGTATTCCATCGTGGGCTCGTCGCCGGAGGCGCTCGTCAAGGTGCAGAAGGGCCGGGTATTCACCCACCCGATCGCCGGTTCCAAGCCGAGGGGCGAGACCCCTGAGCGTGACGCCGAACTCGCCGCAGAGCTCGCCTCAGACGAGAAGGAACGCGCTGAACACCTCATGCTCGTCGATCTCGCCCGGAATGACCTGCTGAAGGTCTGCACGCCCGGCACGGTTGAGGTCACCGAGTTCATGCGCATAGAGCGGTTCAGCCACATCATGCACCTCGTCTCGAGCGTCGAGGGAAACCTCACGCCGGGGGCATCGGGCATCGACGTGTTCCGGGCGACTTTTCCGGCCGGCACGCTCTCGGGGGCGCCGAAGCCGCGCGCGCTCGAGATCATCGACGAACTGGAGCCGGCTCAGCGTGGTGTCTACGGGGGAGTGGTCGGCTACTTTGCCTTCTCCGGTGACACCGATCTGGCGATCGCGATTCGCACCGCAACGATCATGAACGGTGTCGCCCACGTTCAGGCCGGAGGCGGCCTGGTCGCGGACTCGGACCCGGACAGCGAGTTCCTGGAATCGCAGAACAAGGCAGCGGCGCCGCTTCGGGCCGTCGCCGTCGCCAACGCGATGACGAGGGTCACATGAGCGAGGCGACCACGGACGCCAGCCGGAGCGGTAAGCGCGTCAAGTACACGCTCATGCTGCTCACGCTCGCCCTCGCCGGCCTCACCCTCATCGCGTGGACGCAGCAGTGGCTCACGGTCACGCTGACGGCACCGGCTCGCGACGTCCTGGCCGTTGACGGCGCCGTCGCTGCCCCGGCCCTCGCTGCCCTCGCCCTGGCATCCCTCGCCCTCGGCGCGGCTCTCGCCATCGCCGGCATCGGCTTCCGCTACCTCCTCGGTGTTCTCGAGGTGGCCCTTGGGGCAAGCGTCGCGCTCTCTGCCGTCCTCGTCTTCACCGACCCGGTCGGTGCTGCCGGAGCCGCTGTGACGGATGCCACAGGCATCGCAGGCACCGAATCGATAGCGGCTCTCGTCGATGCGGCGGCCTTCACCCCGTGGCCGGCCATCACCCTTGTTCTCGGGATCGCCACGGCCATCGCCGGCATCGGCATCGTGGTCACGGCACGCTCGTGGCCGCGCTCGTCGAAGAAATACTCCACGGTACGGCTCGAGCCCGCGGCGACCGCCGAGATGCCGGATGCTGTCGACAGCTGGGACGACCTCACACGGGGCGACGACCCCACGAAGTAACGCTTGCCAGACATGTGCGTGCCGCCGTTGGCGCGCAGCGAGCCGACCGGTCCCGCGACCTGATGTGACGCGACCGGTCGTACCGCCACCCGATAGACTGAAAGCTGCACCAAGACTGAAGGAGACCCATGAGCGAAGAGTCAACCGAACCGGGACACGGCCACTCACCTGCCGCCTGGACGGCCATCACCATCATGCTGATCGGCTTTGCCGTCGGCACCATCGCTTTCTGGTTCGACACGCCCTGGCTCGTGTGGTCATCCGCGGGACTCGTCGTCGTCGGCGCCATCGTCGGCTGGATCATGAAGAAGGCCGGCTACGGCGTCAACGGTCCGAAGTCCGCCCCCAAGGAGCACTAGTACCGTGCTGGCCGATCTGATGGCCGGCGCTCTCTCCGACGCTCGCGAGCGCGAACTTGAGCGCCCGCTATCGCAGGTGGAAGCCGCTGCGCTTGCCGCACCAGCACCTCTCGACGCCCTGTCTGCGCTCGCGCCGGCCGATCGCGTCAAGATCATTGCCGAGGTCAAGCGGGCGAGCCCGTCCCGCGGGCAGCTCGCCGACATCCCTGACCCGGCCCAGCTCGCCGTCTCCTACGAGACCGGGGGAGCGAGTGCCATCAGCGTGCTCACCGAGGGACGCAAGTTCAAGGGCTCACTCGCCGACCTGGAAGAGGTCCGCGGTGCTGTGTCGATTCCCGTCCTGCGCAAGGACTTCATCTCGACCCCGTACCAGGTGTTCGAAGCGCGGGCCGCTGGAGCAGACCTCGCACTGCTGATCGTTGCAGGCCTCGACAGGTCGACACTGAGTGAGCTGTACACGCTCATCCGCGAACTCGGAATGACCGCACTCGTCGAGACCCACAGTGCGGAAGAACTCGAGCAGGCCCTCGACCTCGGCGCAGAACTCATCGGCGTCAACGCACGCAACCTCTCCACCTTCGAGCTCGATCGCGATCTCTTCGGCACCCTCGCTTCCCAGATCCCGTCCGGGGTCATCAGGGTCGCTGAGTCTGCCGTGCTGGCCCCGGCAGACGTTGCTCACTACCGCGCGGCTGGCGCTGACGTCGTACTCATCGGCGAAGCGCTCGTGACGAGCGATCCCATCCTCACCCTCGGCGAATTCCTGGCGGTATAGACATGGCTTTACGGGACGAAACTGGTCCATACTTCGGCGAGTTCGGTGGGCGTTTCGTCCCCGAGTCACTCATCGCCGCCCTCGACGAGCTGTCGGAGGCGTGGGAGCTCGCCAAACTCGACCCGGCGTTCGCCGCTGAGCTGACCGAGCTTCACCGGAGCTACACCGGGCGCCCATCGATCATCACCGAGGTGCCCAGGTTCGCCGCCCACGGCGGCGGTGCGCGGATGATCCTCAAGCGGGAAGACCTCAACCACACGGGTTCGCACAAGATCAACAACGTGCTCGGACAGGCTCTTCTGACCAGGCGCATCGGCAAGACCCGCGTGATTGCCGAGACGGGTGCCGGGCAGCACGGTGTCGCAACCGCGACGGCCGCCGCACTGTTCGGTCTCGACTGCGTGATCTACATGGGCGAGGTCGATACCGAACGCCAGGCGCTCAACGTCGCGCGAATGCGCCTGCTGGGCGCCGAAGTTGTCGCTGTCAAGACCGGGTCCCGCACCCTCAAGGACGCCATCAACGACGCCATGCGCGACTGGGTGACCAACGTCGAGTCGACGAACTACATCTTCGGCACCGTCGCTGGCCCTCACCCGTTCCCCGCGATGGTCCGCGACCTGCAGAAGATCATCGGTGAGGAAGCGCGGGCGCAGGTCCTCGAGCTCACCGGCAAGCTCCCGGATGCCGTCGCCGCGTGCGTCGGCGGCGGATCGAACGCGATAGGCATCTTCCACGCGTTCCTCGACGACACCGACGTTGCCCTCTACGGTTTCGAGGCCGCTGGTGAGGGCGCTGAGACGCTCAGGCACGCCGCCACAATCACGAAGGGCCGCCCTGGCGTTCTCCATGGTGCGCGCAGCTACCTGCTCCAGGACGAGGACGGACAGACCATCGAGTCGCACTCGATTTCTGCCGGACTCGACTATCCGGGCGTCGGGCCTGAGCACGCGTGGCTGTCCGACCTGGGCCGGGCCGCGTACCGACCGGTCACCGACGCAGCGGCGATGAGCGCTCTTCGGCTGCTCAGCCGCACCGAGGGCATCATCCCCGCGATCGAGAGTGCACACGCCCTCGCCGGTGCGCTCGAACTCGGCAAGGAGCTCGGGCCGGACGCCACGATCCTGATCAACCTGTCCGGCCGCGGCGACAAAGACATGGAAACTGCCGGGCGCTACTTCGACCTCATCGATTCGGGAGCAGAACAATCGTGACCAGCGTGGCATCCGTTCTTCAGGTTCGCCGCGAGTCAGGGACAGGAGCCCTGATCGGCTACCTGCCCGCCGGGTTTCCCACGCTTGACGAGAGCGTCGACGCCGCGGTCGCCATCGCCGAGAGCGGCGTCGACATCATCGAGCTGGGCCTGCCGTACTCTGACCCCGTCATGGACGGCCCGGTCATCCAGCAGGCGACCCAGCAGGCACTGGCCAATGGGTTCCGGCTGAGGCACGGGTTCGAGGCGGTCAGCCGGATCACATCACAGGTGGACGTGCCCGTGCTCATCATGACGTACTGGAACCCCGTGGTTCAGTACGGGGTCGACAGGTTCGCCGACGACCTCGCTGCAGCAGGGGGAGCGGGACTGATCACGCCTGACCTCATCCCCGATGAGGCCGAACCGTGGCTGAGCGCATCAGAGCGGACTGGCCTCGACCGCGTCTTCCTCGCTGCACCGTCATCGACGAACGAACGGCTCAGGCAGGTCGTCGAGGCGAGCCGCGGCTTTGTCTACGCGGTATCCACGATGGGCATTACCGGTGCGCGGAGCGACGTCGATTCTGCGGCCAGGGCCCTGATCGGGCGACTCCGTGAGGTCGGTGCCGAGAACGCCTGCGTCGGTGTCGGTATCTCCACGGCAAGCCAGGTGCGCGAAGTCCTCGAGTATGCGGACGGTGCCATCGTCGGCTCCGCGCTGGTGAACGCCCTCGCCACCGGCGGGATCTCGAGCGTTGCTGCCGTTGCGCGTGAGCTGTCACAGGGCCGCGCCAGCGAGAACTAGAGTTAGACGCGCACGTCCCAAGAGTCATACCGAGAAAGGCGTGGAGCTCAGTGTCCTTCCACCTCAGCATCCCCAGTCCAGATGTCAGCTACATCCAGCTGGGCAACTTCACCATCCACTTCTACGCCCTGTGCATTCTCGCCGGCATCGTCGCCGCTGCATTCCTCACCAACGCACGCCTCACCCGCCGCGGAGCTGAACCGTGGGTCGTCCTCGACATCATTCTCTGGGCGGTGCCGTTCGGCATCGTGGGAGCGCGGGTCTTCCACGTCCTGACGCACCCCAACGACTACTTCTACCCCGGCGCCGACCTGCTGCGAACCCTCTACATCTGGGAGGGCGGCATCGCCATCTTTGGCGCGCTCATCGGTGGCGCGATCGGTGCGTGGCTCGGCTGCAAGATGACCGGTATCAGGTTCTGGACCTTCGCGGATGCCGTTGCACCCGCCCTGCTTCTGGCCCAGGCCTTCGGGCGGTTCGGCAACTGGTTCAACCAGGAACTGTTCGGCACCCCGACCACGCTCCCGTGGGGACTCGAGATCGATGAATCCAACGCGGCCTGGCCCCAGGGCCTCCCTGCTGGGACGCTCTTCCACCCGACGTTCCTCTACGAGGTCATCTGGAACCTGGCCGGTGTTGCCGTCCTGCTCATCCTCGAGCGCCGGTTCCGGCTGCAGTGGGGCAAGGTGCTCGGCCTCTACCTGATCTGGTACGGCCTCGGCCGCACCGTGTGGGAGTCGATCCGGGTCGATCCGAGCGAGGTCATCCTCGGTCTCCGCGTTAACGTCTGGGCGGCATTGCTCGCCATCGTTATCGGCATCCTCATCGTCGTCGTTCAGTCCAGGCGCCACACGGGTCTCGAGCCGAGCCCGTACGTTCCTGGCCGTGAGTGGGCCGGTACCGACGCCGGTGTACAATCGACACACACGGATTCGGACTACGTGGACGTCAGCGAGCCTGACCTCCCAGCCGTCGGATCCCGAGAGACCGCCGCCACAAGCGAGACCGGTTCTCACTCCTAGGATTGCCGTTACCCGGAAAGCTTCTAAACCCAACGCGGTCGCCCGCGGAGTCGTCGATAGACACTCAGCCCAATGTCGGGCGGCGACGCGCTCAGATATTCAGGGCCACCGGCGTCCCCCGCAATCTTTAGGACGGTAATCGATGGAGCCACGGCCCACCTTTTCACAGTTCAGCCTTGTGCCAGAGGCACAGGGACTCTACAACCCGCGTCGCGAGAAAGACGCCTGTGGCCTCGCCATGGTCGCAACGCTTCGCGGTACCGCCGGGCACGACATCATCGTGTCTGCGCTCGATGCGCTGCGTAACCTCGAGCACCGCGGGGCCATCGGCTCTGACGCAGGAACCGGAGACGGCGCAGGCATCCTGACGCAGATCCCCGACGACTTCCTGCGCGCTGTAGCTGACTTCGAACTTCCCGGAGCCGGCGAATACGCGGTCGGCATGGCGTTCCTGCCGCGCGACGCGGCCGAGCGGGCTGCGCTGAAGGCGAGCATCGAGCAGATCGCGTCGAGCGAGAGCCTCAGGGTCCTCGGCTGGCGCCAGGTGCCCGTCGATTCCACCCACCTCGGCAAGCTCGCCCTCGCGGCGATGCCCGCATTCGAGCAACTGTTCGTGTCGAGCACTGCGACGACGGATGCCGGCGGCGCGGTCAGCGGGATCGCTCTCGATCGTCAGGCGTTCAGGCTTCGCAAGCGCGCCGAGCGAGAGCTCAACGCCTACTTCATCTCCCTGTCCTGCCGCACCATGGTCTACAAGGGCATGGTCACGACGCTCCAGCTCGAGCCGTTCTACCCCGACCTCAGCGACGAGCGGTTCGCGTCGAAGCTGGCGATCGTCCACTCCCGCTACTCCACCAACACGTTCCCGTCCTGGCCTCTCGCGCAGCCGTTGCGGATGATGGCGCACAACGGCGAGATCAACACGGTCGAGGGCAACCGCAACTGGATGCGCGCCCGCCAGTCGCAGCTCGAGAGCGAACTGCTCGGCGACATCCGCCCCCTGCTTCCCATCATCACGCCCGGCGCGAGTGACTCAGCATCATTCGACGAGGTCCTCGAGCTGCTCACGCTCACCGGCAGGACACTCCCGCACGCCATGATGATGATGGTCCCTGAGGCCTGGGAGAAGCAGACCGGCCTGCCACAGGAACTCAGGGACTTCTACGAGTTCAACTCGATGCAGATGGAACCGTGGGACGGACCCGCCGCCCTCACCTTCACCGACGGAACCCTCGTCGGCGCAACCCTCGACCGGAACGGGCTCCGCCCGGGGCGCTGGCTTGAGACAACAGACGGCCTCGTCGTGCTTGGCAGTGAGATCGGCGTGCTCGACATCGCACCGGAGCGGGTCAAGCGCAAGGGCAGGCTGCGCCCCGGCAAGATGTTCCTCGTCGACACCGAGGCTCAGCGCCTCATCGAGGACGAGGAGATCAAGGCGACGCTCGCGGCGTCACAGCCGTGGGGCACGTGGCTCGACGCGGGGCGCATCAACCTCAGCGACCTGCCGGAGCGCGAGCACATCGTGCACACGCCAGCGTCGGTGACCCGCCGGCAGCGCACCTTCGGTTACACGGAGGAGGAAGTGCGCATCCTGCTGAAGCCGATGGGCCAGAACGGTGCAGAACCGCTCGGCGCCATGGGTTCAGACACACCGATTGCCGCTCTGTCCGCTCGCCCGAGGCTGCTCTTCGATTACTTCACCCAGCAGTTCGCGCAGGTGACCAACCCGCCGCTCGACTCCATCCGTGAAGAGGTCGTCACCTCGCTCAAGCTGGGACTCGGTCCCGAACGGAACCTGCTGAGCGCCGGGCCGGAGCACGCCCGACAGGTCGTTCTCGACTTCCCGGTGATCGATAACGATGAACTGGCCAAGATCCAGCACATCGACCCGCGCCACGGCTCGCGCACCACCACCACGATCAGGGGCCTCTACCGCTTCGACGAGGGCCCCAACGCTCTTCGCGACCGAATCGACGCCATTTGCGCTGAGGTCGACGAGGCCATCGCCGCCGGGGCGTACTTCATCGTGCTGAGCGACCGCGACTCCAACAAGGACCTCGCACCGATCCCGTCGCTCCTCCTCGTGGCCGCGGTCCACCACCACCTCATCCGCGCGCAGAACCGACTCAAGGTCGGAATCGTCGTCGAGGCGGGTGACGTCCGCGAGGTGCACCACGTCGCGACGCTCATCGGTTATGGCGCGTCCGCCGTCAACCCGTACCTCGCGATGGAGACCTGCGAGGACCTCGTCCGCAATGGCACGATCACCGGAATCACCGCCGAACAGGCAGTGCGCAACGTCATCTACGCACTCGGCAAGGGCGTGCTCAAGATCATGTCGAAGATGGGCATCTCTACCGTGTCGTCGTACGCCGGCGCCCAGTGCTTCGAAGCGGTCGGCCTCAGCCAGGAATTCGTCGACAGGTACTTCACCGGAACCGAATCGACACTGGGCGGCGTCGGCATCGACGTGATCCAGACCGAGAACCTCAAGCGGCACGAGGCGGCATACCCCCTCAACACCGCCAAGATCTCGCACGAGCGGCTGGAGACCGGCGGCGAGTACGCCTGGCGTCGTGACGGTTCTCCACACCTGTTCAACCCGGACACGATCTTCCGCCTCCAGCACTCAACGCGCACGAGGCGTTACGACATCTTCCGCGACTACACCAAACTCGTCGACGACCAGGCGGAGAGCCTGATGACCCTTCGCGGCCTGTTCCGGCTGAAGACGGAAGCACGTCACCCGATCCCTCTCGACGAGGTGGAATCGGTCGAGTCAATCGTCAAGCGGTTCTCAACGGGAGCGATGAGCTACGGCTCGATCTCCGCTGAGGCGCACGAGACACTCGCGATCGCGATGAACCGTCTCGGCGGCAAGAGCAACACCGGTGAGGGCGGCGAGGACACCGACCGGCTGCTCGATCCCGAGCGCCGCAGCGCGATCAAGCAGGTCGCGTCAGGCAGGTTCGGTGTCACGAGCATGTACCTCACCCACGCCGATGACATCCAGATCAAGCTCGCCCAGGGTGCAAAGCCGGGGGAGGGCGGCCAGCTGCCGCCGACGAAGGTCTACCCGTGGGTCGCCCGTACCCGTCACGCCACGGCGGGAGTCGGACTGATCTCACCGCCTCCGCACCACGACATCTACTCGATCGAAGACCTCAAGCAACTCATCTTCGACCTCAAGCGGGCCAACCCGTCAGCACGGATTCACACCAAGCTCGTGAGCCAGTCGGGCATCGGTGCCGTAGCCGCCGGTGTCGCCAAGGCGCTCTCGGACGTCATCCTGGTGTCCGGTCACGACGGTGGTACCGGAGCGAGCCCGCTGAACTCGCTCAAGCATGCGGGAACGCCGTGGGAGCTCGGCCTCGCTGAAACCCAGCAGACGCTCATGCTGAACGGCATGCGCGACCGCGTCGTCGTCCAGGTCGACGGCCAGCTGAAGACCGGCCGTGACGTCATCATCGGCGCGCTGCTCGGTGCTGAAGAGTTCGGTTTTGCGACGGCACCCCTCGTCGTCTCGGGTTGCGTCATGATGCGGGTCTGTCACCTCGACACCTGCCCCGTTGGCGTTGCAACCCAGAACCCCGTGCTCCGTGACCGGTTCACCGGCAAGCCGGAGTTCGTCGTCAACTTCTTCCAGTTCATCGCCGAGGAAGTGCGCGAGTACCTCGCCGCACTGGGTTTCCGGACCCTGCAGGAGGCGATCGGGCACAACGAGCTCATCGACACCAACACGGCGATCCAGCACTGGAAGGCGTCGGGGCTCAACCTCGAGCCGATCCTCGTCGGCCCCGCTTTCGACGCTTCCGAGCCGCGGACACACGCCCGCAACCAGGAGCACGAACTCGAGAAGCACTTCGACGTCTCGCTCATCGCGGAGAGCCGCAACGTGCTCGAGCACGGCGGAACCGTCTCGATCGAGCGGACCATCCGCAACACCGAGCGCGCCGTCGGAACAATGCTCGGCCACGAGGTCACCGTGCGACACGGAGAGAACGGACTCCCGTCCGGCTCGATCCAGGTCAGGCTTCGGGGCTCAGCCGGCCAGTCGTTTGGCGCGTTCCTGCCGAGCGGCATCACCCTGCGTCTCGAGGGGGAGTCCAACGACTACGTCGGCAAGGGCCTCTCCGGCGGCGAGATCGTGATCTTCCCGCCGAAGGGAAGCACGTTCCCGTCAGAGGAAAACGTCATCGCCGGGAACGTCATCGGTTACGGGGCGACCCAGGGCACGATGTTCCTGTCCGGCATCGTCGGTGAACGATTCCTCGTCCGGAACTCAGGGGCAACGGCCGTCGTCGAAGGTGCTGGCGATCACGCACTCGAGTACATGACGGGCGGACTCGCGGTGATTCTCGGCGAGACGGGTCGGAACCTGGGCGCCGGGATGTCCGGCGGTACAGCCTATGTTCACCGTCTCACCCCGGAGAAGGTGAACCGGGAAGCCCTGGCTGCTGGCGAGTTGACCCTGTCTCCGCTCGGCAGCGCAGACATCGAGATCGTCCGCGACCTGCTCGAACGCCACCTCGCCGAAACCGGTTCACCCCGTGCGGCCCAGCTCCTCGCCGACGGCGAATCGGGTCTCTCGGAATTTGTCAAAGTACTGCCCCGCGACTACGCAGCTGTCCTGCGCACGCGCCAGGACGCCGTTGCCGAGGGACTCGATCCCGACGGTGACGTCGTCTGGGGCCGAATCCTGGAGGTTACCGGTGGCTGATCCGAAAGGCTTCCTGAAGGTCACAGAGCGCGAACTGCCCAAGCGCAGGCCTGTCCCGATCCGGTTGATGGATTGGAAAGAGGTCTACGAGGAGGGCGACCCGACCCAGCTTCGCCGGCAAGCCGGGCGCTGCATGGACTGCGGTGTGCCGTTCTGCCACCAGGGCTGCCCGCTCGGCAACCTGATTCCCGAGTGGAACGACCTCGCCTGGCGCGGAGACGGCAGGCAGGCCATCGAACGCCTGCACGCCACCAACAACTTCCCTGAGTTCACGGGCCGGCTCTGCCCGGCTCCGTGCGAGAGCGCCTGCGTGCTCGGGATCAACCAGCCGGCGGTGACGATCAAGCAGGTCGAGGTGTCGATCATCGACCAGGCGTTCGCCAACGGCTGGGTCGACTCGCACCCGCCGGAGAGCCTCACGGGCAAGACCGTCGCCGTCGTCGGATCGGGCCCAGCCGGGCTCGCCGCGGCGCAGCAGCTCACCCGCGCCGGCCACACCGTCGCCGTCTACGAGCGCGACGACAGAATCGGTGGACTGCTGCGTTACGGCATCCCCGATTTCAAAATGGAGAAGAGGCACGTCGACGCTCGCCTCAAGCAGATGGCCGACGAGGGAACCCGGTTCAGGGCCGGAGTGAACATCGGCGTCGACATCAGCTGGGACGCACTGCGTTCGCGGTACGACGCCGTCGTCATCGCGACCGGTGCCATGGTTCCGCGCGATCTGCCCATCCCTGGACGCGACCTCAGCGGCGTCCACTTCGCCATGGACTACCTGGTGCAGCAGAACAAGGCGGGCGCAGGCGACGACGTTCCCGGCCAGATCGTCGCTGAAGACAAGCACGTCGTTGTCCTCGGTGGCGGCGACACCGGTGCAGACTGCATCGGAACGGCGCACAGGCAGGGTGCAGCAAGCGTGACAAACCTCGCGATCGGTACCCAGCCCCCGACCTCGCGCACCGACGCCCAGCCGTGGCCGATGACGCCGACCCTGTTCGAAGTGTCGAGCGCACACGAGGAGGGCGGCGAACGCCAGTACCTCGTATCCACCGTCGAGTTCCTGGGCAACGAGTCCGGCGAGGTGCGCGCCATCCGCGTCGCCGAGACGGAATTCGTCGACGGGCGGCGGGTGCCGAAGAGCGGCACCGAACGGGAGATCCCTGCCGACCTCGTGCTCCTCGCACTGGGTTTCACCGGCCCGGAATCGCACGACCTGACATCCCAGCTCGGCCTTCCGTTTGACGCTCGCGGCAACGTGGAGCGCGGCAACGACTACGCGACGAGCGAGCCAGGCGTCTTCGTTGCCGGCGACGCCGGGCGCGGCCAGTCACTCATTGTCTGGGCAATCGCAGAGGGTCGCGCCGCTGCCGCGGCCGTAGACAGGTACCTCGAAGGGGAGAGCGATCTCCCCGCCCCGGTACGCCCTACCGATCGAGCCATAGCGCTCTAGACTTGGACCGCGTGTCAGGTCCGCATCTTTTTTCCCGCCAAGACAACCCCGCAAGAGCGCGCATGCGCAGAAGCACGGAGAACGACAAGTATGAGACGAGCTAAAATCGTCGCTACCCTCGGGCCGGCAACCGCCAGCTATGAGGATATTCGGGCAATCATCGACGCAGGTGTCAACGTTGCGAGGATGAACCTCAGCCACGGCACCTACGACGTCCACGAGGGTGTTTACGCGAACGTGCGCAGGGCCGCAGCGGACGCGGGCCAGCCCGTGGCCGTGCTTGTCGACCTGCAGGGGCCGAAGATCCGGCTCGGCAAGTTCGAGGGCGGACCGTACAACCTGGCCAAGGGCGACATCTTCAAGATCACCACCGAGGACGTACTCGGAACCAAGGAGCTGTGCGGAACAACGTTCAAGGGCCTGCCCGACGACGTGAAGCCGGGCGACTTCCTCCTCATCGATGACGGCAAGGTCAAGGTGAAGGTCCTCGAAACCGACGGCGTTGTCGTCACGACGGAGGTCATCGTCGCCGGCGCTGTCTCCAACAACAAGGGCATCAACCTCCCGGGAGTGGCCGTCAACGTCCCCGCCCTGAGCGAGAAGGACGAGGCCGACCTCCGCTGGGGTCTCAAGCTCGGCGCCGACTTCATTGCCCTCTCCTTCGTGCGCAATGCGGAAGACATCACACGCGTCCACGAAATCATGGACGAGGAGGGAAAGCGCCTCCCCGTCATCGCCAAGATCGAGAAGCCGCAGGCCGTTGATCACCTCGAGGAGATCATCGAAGCCTTCGACGGCATCATGGTCGCGCGAGGCGACCTCGGTGTCGAGCTTCCCCTCGAAGCGGTTCCGATCGTGCAGAAGCGCGCCGTTGAACTGTGCCGCCGGATGGCCAAGCCGGTCATCGTCGCGACGCAGATGCTCGAGTCGATGATTTCAAGCCCGATTCCGACCCGCGCGGAGACCTCGGACGTCGCGAACGCTGTTCTCGACGGTGCGGATGCCGTCATGCTCAGTGGTGAGACGAGCGTCGGGCAGTACCCGGTGATCACGGTTCAGACAATGGCCCGCATCATCGAGTCCACCGAGGAACACGGACTCGAGCGCATCGCTCCGCTCGGCACCAAGCCGCGCACGCAGGGTGGGGCCATCACCCTCGCCGCGAGCGAGGTTGCTGACTTCGTTGAGGCCAAGTTCCTCTGCGTGTTCACGGAGTCGGGGGACTCGGTACGCCGGATGTCACGCCTTCGCACACAGATCCCCGTGCTCGGAATGACGCCGGATGAAGGCATCCGCCGACGCATGCAGCTGAACTGGGGTGTTGAAGCATTCCTGGTCGACCGCGTGACCCACACGGATGCCATGTTCAGCCAGGTCGACGACATCCTCCTCGGTCTCAACAAGGCCAAGGTCGGTGACAAGGTCGTCGTCATCTCAGGTTCCCCTCCCGGAATCCCCGGATCGACGAACGACCTCCGGGTCCACAAGGTGGGCGACGCCCACCACGGAGTCGTTCCCGCGTACCAGTAGCCACGCACCCTGTTGCACACGCGAAACGCGGACCCTGTCGGGTCCGCGTTTCGTCGTTTGTGTTTCGTCGTTGCTATTCCGTCGGTGGTATTCCGTCAGTGGTCGAGCGCTCGGCCCTACAGGTCCTCTGGCCGCACTACACCGTCCAGATCCGGGTCGGTGTCATCGATGGGGCGCTCCTCGTCGAGTCCATCGAACTCCTCGAACGGGTCATCATCCTCGTCAGGGAGCACGGCGAGTTCTTCGTCATCCGGAACGATGATGTCACCGTCGTCGTCTGTCAGGTTCGCCATGGGCCGTTCCTTCCGTGTGGTTGGCGGTCAAACCGCCGCTTGAGTCAAACCCTAGGCTTGGTGCAACGTCGGAACAAGAGCCCGACGAAAGGAATCAACGGCGATGACTGATGCACACAGCGAAGACCGACGGGATGCCATCGGAAACGGGCGCGACGAAAGTGACGAGGAGCGCTCTGACCGCAACTGGATAGACCTGCTCCAGGAGCTCAGGGTCCTCCAGGCGGGCACTCAGATCCTGACCGCGTTCCTGTTGGCGATCGCCTTTCAACCGCGGTTCACCGAACTCGACGTGTTCCAGCGCACCCTCTACCTGGCACTGGTCTCCGCATCGATCCTCACCACCGTGCTGTGCCTCCTTCCGGTGAGCCTGCACCGGGTACTCTTCCGGCAGAGGCTCAAGAGCTTCACGGTCTCGATCGGGCACGCCATGGTCCGCGCCGTGATCTTCGGCGTCTCGGTTGCCACCATCGGCACCGCCATGCTGATCTTCGACTTCGTCGTCGGCCGAACCGCCGGCCTGGTCGCGGCCGGCATCCTCGCCGTGATCCTCATCGTCTTCGGACTCATCCTTCCGCTCGTCGTGAGGCACGTGTCGACGCCAGACGGGGACACCGATCCGGCGAGCTGAACCGCAGCCGTACCCGCCACGGCGGTGTCAAGCGCTGGCGAACGGCCAGGAAACGGTGTTCACTGAAAGCATGAGAGCAATCTGGAAGGGTGCCATCACCTTTGGCCTCGTCAACGTGCCGGTGAAGGTCTACAGCGCCACCGAAGACCACGACATCCCCCTGCACCAGGTCCACGACAAGGACGGCGGTCGAATCCGCTACCAGCGCCGGTGTGAGGTCTGCGGCAAGATCGTCAAGTACGAGAACATCGACAAGGCGTACGACGACGGGGAACGCACCGTCGTCCTCACCGCCGAGGACCTGGCGTCGTTGCCGCAGGAGAAGAGCCGCGAGATCGAGGTCGTCGAGTTCGTGCCCACCGAGCAGGTGGATCCCATGATGTTCGACCGCAGCTACTACCTCGAGCCTGACTCGACGTCGTCGAAGGCGTACGTTCTGCTCAGGAAGACGCTCGAGTCGACCGACCGAACGGCAATCGTCCGGTTCGCCCTACGGCAGAAGACCCGGCTTGCTGCTCTCCGTGCCCGCGATGGGGTCCTCGTCGTCCAGACGTTGCTCTGGGGAGACGAGATCCGCGCGGCGGATTTCGACAGCCTGAAGGAGCGCGTGCGCATCTCTGCGAAGGAGCTCGAACTCTCGAGCGCGCTCGTCGACAGTTTTTCCGACGACTTCACACCCGATCAGTTCACCGACGAATACCAGGGAGAACTGCGAACGCTCATCGACGCCAAGCTCGAACAGGGCGAGGCGCTCGATACGGATGCCACCTTCGGCGAGAGCGAGAAGGAAGAGGAGTCGGGTGAGGTCATCGACCTGATGGAAGCCCTCCGCCGCAGCGTGGAGAAGTCCCGCGATGCCAAGAAGAAGAAAACGCCGGCTAAGGCTGCGAAGAAGAAGCCCGCCTAGCGGCCGGCTGGCGCTGCCGCGTCAGCCCGCGAAATCAGTTCGTGAGCCCGGTGACCGAAGGGCCCTCGAGCACCTCACCTGTCGCGGTGAACCGCGAGCCGTGCAGCGGGCAGTCCCATGATCTCTCGACGTCATTCCAGGCCACGATTCCGCCCAGGTGAGGACACACCGCCGAGGTTCGCGAGACGACGCCGTCGACCCGGCAGACCGCGACGGGTTTGACGCCGTCGCGCACGACAATGCCTTCGCCTTCGACCGGCCCGCCTTCAGGAAGGCCCGACAGTTCCGCGCCTACCCAGCCCTTTGCGAGATCCGCGGCAACCGTGGCACCGGCAGCGAGAGTGGTACGGATCGCACTCGAGGTCGGTACCCGGCCGCGAAGCGCGGTGGCCCAGTCGGGGGAGGTGCCGGCGAACTGCGCAGCGAGGGAAATTCCCGCAGCGGCGCCGTTGGCCATTCCCCACTTGTTGTAACCGGTGGCGACGAAGACCCGGTCCTCGCCTGGACTGATCGGTCCGAAATGCGGCAGCCCGTCCGACACCCGATAGTCCTGGGCGGACCAGGAGTGGGTCTCGGTCAACCCGCCGAAGGTCTCCGTCGTCCACCCGGCGAGGTCGTCGACCCGTGCTGTCGTCGGTTGGCCTGTACCCACCCTGTGGTCGTTACCCCCGACGATGAGGTACCGGCCGTCCGGGCGAGTCCAGTCCCGGATGGATCGGGCGGGCTCGTCGACGGACAGGTACATTCCCCCCAGTTGCGGCTGGTCCCACCGATACGCGAGGGCATATGACCTGTGCGCCTGAATGGTGGCGAACTGAGCTCCACGCTTGAGGAAGGGCATGCCGGTCGCCAGGACAACGCGGTTGCCCCGAACCTCCCCGCGGTCCGTCGCGACGACGCATGGGCCGCCCGAGTCGACATCGAGGGCACGGACTCCCTCGATCACAATCCCGCCATTCCTCCGGACCGCCCCGGCGAGGGCGGCGAGAAGTTCGACGGCGTCGAGCTGGAACTGTCCACCAAGACTCACCGCCGCGGTGATGTCGATCGGTAGTTCGAGTGCCGAGAGCGCCGTCACATCAAGACCGAGTGACGACGCTGTGTCCAACTCGGCTTCGATCGTCGGTGCGCCCTTGTCTGTCGACGCGTAGGTCACGGCATCCCTGAACTCCAGTCGCACGCCCTCCACGTCGGCGAAGCGCCTGATCCAGTCCTGCCCGGCACGGTTCGCGGCGAGATAGGCGTCGAGCAGCTCACGCGGAAGTGACCGGTCGAGGCTCGAGAGGTGGGAGCCCTGGAGCAACGACACCTTTCCCGTGGTGTTTCCCGTCGATACAGCACCGACGTACCGTGCCTCGAGCACGATCACTGATTGCCCCTGCTCCGCGACCGCGAGCGCTGTAGCAAGGCCGGAGAGCCCGGCCCCAACCACGACGACGTCAGCCTCGAGGCCGTCGCGCCAGAGATCGGTGTCGATGCTGTCCTGCCGGTCAAGCCACAGCGACGGTCCCTGGGGCAGCGTGGATCTGGGCATCGTCGTTCTCCTCGTTCGAGCCGCGGGCGTGGTGCGCCGTGGCCCGCAAGTCGTCAGGGGCGGCACGTCCCGACCGTAGCGGGGCAGAGACGGTTTCGCCACCCCTTGAGCCTGTAATTGCGCCGCGCGTATTGTGTGTGCCAGTTCTCGCCCGGTGGCCCATCAACGAAAGGCGCCGGACGGGCTCGCCGAATACCGACAGACCCAACGACATATTCAGGAGAGTCAGCCATGGCCGCAGACGCGACAACACCGGACCCCAGGAACAAGTACCACGTCGGGGGTTTCCCCCGACAGGAACAGGACCAGCCAGGCCTCCTCTCCAAGACCGACCCGACGCCTGACCACGGGGAAGACACCTACATAGGTTCGGGAAAGCTGACCGGTCGCGTCGCCCTCATTACCGGAGGTGACTCCGGTATCGGACGAGCCGTCGCGATAGCTTTCGCTCGCGAGGGCGCCGATGTCGCCATCTCCTACCTCCCGGAAGAACAGGATGACGCTGAGGACACCGCGGAGTGGGTCGAGAAGGCCGGCCGTCGAGCGCTCCTGCTGCCCGGCGATGCCCGTGACGAACAGTACTGCACCGAAATGGTGGAGTTGACTCTCGCGGAGCTCGCGCGCCTCGACATCCTCGTGCTCAACGCTGCGTACCAGGAAAACCGTGAGGGGCTCGAAAACCTGCCGACCGAGGAGTTCGACCGGGTGTTCAAGACGAACCTCTACGCCGTGATGTGGACGGCGCGCGCCGCGATCCCTCACCTGAAGCCGGGGTCTTCGATCATCACCACATCGTCGATCCAGGCATTCGACCCGTCACCGGAACTCATCGATTACGCGATGACCAAGGCCGCGCAGGTCGCGTTTACGAAGGCCCTTGCGCAGCAGCTCGGCGACAAGGGCGTGCGGGTCAACGCTGTTGCCCCTGGTCCGATCTGGACCCCACTTATTCCCGCGACGTCATGGCCGGACAAGGTGGAGAGCTTCGGCGCCGACACCCCGCTCGGTCGCGCGGGCCAGCCCGCCGAACTCGCGGGGGCCTACGTTTACCTCGCCTCCGATGACGCCTCATACGTGTCAGGCGCGGTGCTGCCCGTCACCGGTGGCAAGGGACTTTGAGCGTCAGGGCACCGCGCCTTCGCCGGAGCCAAACCTCGGGCCCCGGTCTCGGACGCCGACGGACGAGGTCGGGCTTCCGGTACATCGATGAGGGCGGTCGGCCGGTTCACGATCCGGAAACCATCGAGCGGATCGCCGCGCTCGTGATCCCGCCGGCGTGGACGGACGTGTGGATTTCGCCGCACGCGCACGGTCATATCCAGGCCGTTGGCATCGACCAGGCCGGCAGGCGCCAGTATTTGTATCACGAGGTATGGCGGCAGAAACAGGACAAGCAGAAGTTCGACAGGGCGCTCGAGCTGGCACTCGCCCTCCCGTCCGCCCGGAGGCGCGTGACAAGCGACCTGAGGGGTCCAACCGGATCCCGTGACCGCGCGCTCGCGACGGGCTTCAGGCTTCTCGATTCCGCCCGGTTGCGGGTGGGCAGCGAGCGATTCGCACTCGAGCACGGCAGCCACGGCCTCACAACGCTGTTGTGTGAACACGCGACAGTCTCTGGCCCAACGGTTTCTCTTGAGTTTCCTGGCAAGAGCGGTCAGGCCTGGTCGAGCGATACGACCGACGACGACCTGGCGAAAGTGATTCGTTCGCTCAAGCGCCGGGGCGGTGAGGCGCGCCTCCTGGCGTGGAAGAACGGAAGGGACTGGCGGCCGCTGAGCGCCCAGGACATGAACGACTACGTCCGGTTGCGGACGAACGGCGACTTCACCGCCAAGGACTTCCGGACGCTGCACGGCAGCATTATCGCCGCGCGCTCTCTCCGCGATTTCGGCGTGGTCTCATCCGCTCGGCAGCAGGCGAAGATCATCACAGCCGCCGTCGCCGAGACCGCGGATGCCCTCGGCAACACGCCCGCCGTTGCGCGGTCGAGCTATATCGATCCGCGCGTGATCGACCGCTATCGGAACGGCGAGTTGCTTGACGGCACTGGCCAGCCGGAACCCGCGCTTCGACGTCTGATTCTCGGTTTGTAAGCGGCCCGGCTGAGGGAGATCATGCCCTCAGGAACCGGCGGCGGCCAGGTCCGCCCTTCCCGCGGCAGACTCGGCTTCTGCCAGCAGGGGAAGCTGGAGGGTGAGCCACGGGCTGAACGCCCACGGCGTCGCGGTGACGGCTGTGGTCAGGTGTGCCGGGTCGACCCACAACCACTCAGCAACCTCGTCGGGTCGTGGGTTCACGGAACCGCTGACAATGGCGCGATAGACGGGGCACACCTCGTTCTCCACGATGCCCGATGCGTCGACCGCACGGTACCGAAAATCGGGCAGGACCAGTTCGAGGGAGTCGAGAACCACGCCGAGTTCGTGGCTCGCGCGGCGGTGCACGGCCTGGTCCAAATCTTCACCCGGTGCCGGGTGTCCACAGAACGAGTTCGTCCACACTCCCGGCCAGGCCACCTTCGTCAGCGCCCGCCGCGTCACCAGGATCCGCCCGTCCGGGTCGAAGACATGACAGGAGAACGCGAGGTGGAGCGGTGTCGCCCGGGTGTGCACCGTCGACTTATCGGCGACACCGGCCACTGAACCGTCGTCAGCAAGCAGGACAACCTGTTCAACCGTTGTACTCATGTCTCCATTCTGTGCCTCGTCCAGCGGTCGACCAAGCCGGGACTTGGGGGGCTGGTCGAAATCAACCGAAAGTATGTGACGATCATTCAGACCGTCAAGTACCGTGGACGAATGGACCAGCACCAGCTCATCGACGCGCCCTGGCGAGGGGCGCAGCAGGTCGATGACGCGCTTCAGCGCTACTTCAGCCTCGCGCGGAGCCAGGCTGGAAAACACGGCCATCGGTTCGAACGACTCTGGGACGTCATCGAACGAAACACGACGGGCGGCAAGCGATTCCGGCCGCGCATGGTCATGGCGGCTTACACATCTCTCGGCGGTAACGACCTCGAAGCCGTCGCGCAGCTCGCTGCTGCCTACGAGATGCTCCACACGGCGCTCATCATCCACGACGACGTCATCGACAGGGACTTTGTCAGGCGGGGCCACGCCAACATCTCGGGCAGTTACCGCGACATCGCCACAACGGCCGGTGTGCCGCTTCCCGCAGCGGAGCACCGCGGCATGTCGGCGGCGGTCATTGCCGGCGATCTGGCGATCTCCGCCGCATATCGGCTCGTCGACCGGACCGGTGCAGCAGACGATGTCAGGTTCAGACTGCGCGACCTCCTCGACGACGCGATTACGGCATCCGCGGCGGGTGAACTCGCCGACGTTGACTTCTCACTGCTGCCCGAACAACCGACCGTCGACGAGATCGTGGAGATGGAACGCCTGAAGACCGCCGTGTACTCGTTCGAGGCGCCACTCCAGTCGGGTGCTGTGCTCGCTGGCGCCTTTGACGAGACCATCGAGCAGCTCGGCGCATTCGGGCGCAACATCGGCATCGCCTACCAGATCGTCGACGACATTCTCGGTGTCTTCGGTCGGGAAGAGGTGACGGGCAAAAGCACGCTCGGGGACCTGCGGGAAGGCAAACGGACCGTGATCACGGCACGGGCATCCACCCACAACCTGTGGCAGCCCGTCTCCGGGCTCTTTGGCAAATCAGATCTCGATGAAGAGGAAGCGACTCACATTCGCAACGCCCTCGTAGACTCAGGGTCCAAAAGCTTCGCCGAGAGCCTCGCAGCCGATTTCACCAACCGCGCCTGGGAGCACCTCGCGTCTGATGCGATTCCTGTCGCATTGAGAACCGAGCTTCAACCCGTCGTCCGAAGAGTTCTGGAGCGTGTCCGTTGAACCGTCCCTCCCTGCGCTCCCGGCCCGCCGGGTCTCCAACCGGCGGCGCCCTCTACGACGAAGTCGCCGTCGAAACCTCCGCTCGCGTCATCGAACGGTATTCGACGTCGTTCGGCATGGCATCCCGGCTGCTCGGTCCCGATGTCCGCGTGCACGTGAGAAACATCTACGCCCTGGTGCGCGTGGCCGACGAGATCGTCGACGGAGTGGCCAGGGACGCCGGGCTTGCCCCCGATGAAGTGGCGTCGAGGCTCGACGCGTTCGAAACGGAAACGGATCTGGCCACTGCCACCGGCTACAGCACAAACCTCGTAATCCACGCCTTTGCCCTCACCGCCCGTACCGTCGGGATCCCGCGGGACCTGACCGCACCGTTCTTCGCGTCCATGCGGGCCGACTGCACCGAGACCACCCACACCCCGGAAACCTTCCAGACATACGTCTACGGTTCTGCTGAGGTCATTGGCCTGATGTGCCTGCGCGCTTTTCTCCACGGCCACACGGTGCCCGAAGATCAGGAAGCGCGACTCGTCAACGGAGCGCGCCACCTCGGCGCCGCATTCCAGAAGGTCAACTTTCTGCGGGACCTCTCCGCAGACTTCGACGGCCTCGGGCGCAGCTACTTTCCCGGTGTCGAACTCACCTCGTTCGGGGATGCCGACAAGCGCCGGCTTCTCGCGGACATCGACGAGGACCTCGCGATCGCCTCGGCGACACTGCGGGAACTCCCGCCGTCGTCGAGGCGCGCCGTCGCGCTCGCCCAATTGCTCTTCGGTGAGCTCACGGAGCGGATCCGCCAGACCCCGGCGAGCGCGCTCAGCCACACCAGGGTCCGTGTCCCCACCTCGGTCAAGCTGCGCCTCGCGGCTGCCGCCGCGGCTGGAAAGCTCCCGTGACCGGCGTGAAGAACGCCGTCGTCATCGGCGGCGGCATCTCCGGCCTGGCCACGTCAGCACTTCTCGCGCGGGACGGCTATGCGGTGACCCTCCTCGAAAAGCGCGGTGAGGTCGGCGGGAGAGCAGGTCTCCAGGAACGCGACGGCTTCCGCTTCGATACGGGGCCGAGCTGGTACCTCATGCCGGAGGTCTTCGACCACTTCTACCGGCTGCTCGGCACCTCTGCCGCTGAGCAGCTGGACCTCGTGCGACTCGAACCCGGCTACCGTGTCTTCTTCGAGGGCCGGAGCGAACCGGTCACGGTCGCAGCATCCAGGGAAGAGAACATCGCACTGTTCGAGAGCATCGAGAGCGGTGCAGGTGCTGAGCTCGAGCGTTATCTCGATTCCGC
Source organism: Mycetocola sp. Y442 (assembly GCF_056898615.1). Classification (NCBI taxonomy): domain Bacteria; kingdom Bacillati; phylum Actinomycetota; class Actinomycetes; order Micrococcales; family Microbacteriaceae; genus Mycetocola; species Mycetocola sp. Y442. The sequence goes on along the minus strand of NZ_JBXHBV010000001.1, from coordinate 395,515 downwards.
GGCGCTCACCTACGAGATGGCGAAGAAGCGTTTCCTCTACTCGACCTTCGAGTCCTTCCTCCCGCTGTTCAGGCGTGACGTCCTCCGCCGGACCCGGCTACTCGTCCGTTTGCTCACCGAGTCCCTCGACACGTTCACCTCCAGGTACTTCCGCGATGACAGGCTGCGCCAGATCCTCGGCTACCCGGCGGTCTTCCTCGGGTCGAGCCCGTTCTCGACGCCGAGCATGTACCACCTGATGAGCCACCTCGACCTCGACGACGGTGTGTACTACCCGCGCGGCGGCTTCGCCACGGTGATCGACACGATCGCTGCCCTTGCCCGAAGCGAGGGGGTCGACATTCGGACCGACGCGACGGTGACGTCCATCGACACGCGCAGGGCGGCATCCGGCAGGAAACCGGCCGTCAGGGGAGTCACGTGGACCGACAGTGCCGGCGAATCCCACTCCCTCGCCGCGGACCTCGTCGTCTCGACGGCCGACCTGCACCACAGCGAGACCCGCCTGTTGCCCGAGCCGCTGCAGACCTACCCCGAGAGCTACTGGGAGAAGAAGACCGCGGGGCCGAGCGCTGTGCTGGTGTCCCTCGGCGTGAGCGGGTCCCTCCCTGAGCTCGAACACCACAGCCTGTTCTTCACGAGCGACTGGAAACACAACTTCTCGCAGATCTTCGCCGAACCGACGAGTGTTCCGTCGCCGGCCTCCCTGTATGTCTGCAAGCCGAGCGCGTCAGACCCGTCGGTCGCGCCGGATGGCACCGAGAACCTCTTCATCCTCGTGCCGGTACCCGCCGATCCGGCGATCGGCGGGCGAGCGGATGCCACTGTGCAACGGATCGCCGACGACGCGATTGCGCAGGTGGCTGGGTGGGCGGGTATACCCGATCTGGCCGACCGTGTTCTCGTCCGCGAGGTCACCGGCCCCGCAGACTTCGCGTCGGATCTCAACGCCTGGAAGGGGACGGCGCTTGGTCCAGCCCACATCCTGACCCAGAGCGCGTTCTTCCGCGCGGGCAACGTCAGCAGGAAAGTCGACGGCCTGCTCTACGCGGGTGGCTCGAGCATCCCTGGCATCGGCCTGCCGATGTGCCTGATCAGCGCCGAGCTCGTGATCAAACGCCTCCGCGGCGATACGAGCACCGAGGCAATGCCGACACCGCTCACGCGATCAGCAGCGGTGCGCCGCGTTCGTGACGCCGGTGCTCGACGCTGATGGCGTTCCTCTACCTCGGCGCGCTTCTCGTCTCACTCGGTTGCATGGCCCTGCTCGACCGGCGGTTCACCCTGTTCTTCTGGGCTGACGCCCGGCGCGCGAGCATCGTGCTCGTCCTCGGCCTCGCCTTTTTCCTCACCTGGGATCTCGCGGGCATCGGGCTGTCGATCTTCTACCGCGGGGAGACGGACTTCATGACCGGCATCCTGCTCGCACCAGAGCTCCCGCTCGAAGAGGTCTTTTTCCTCGCCCTGCTCTGCTATCTCGCCATGAACCTCTTCGGCGGCGCTGCCCTGCTGCTCAATCGCACGGCACGCCGGGAGGGACGTTCGTGACCTACTGGCTGCTCAATCTCGTGTTCCTCGTGCCGGCGCTCGCGATCGGTGCCCTCGCTGCCACGCGCACAGCACGTCGAAAGCCCGGCTCCCGTCCGTTCGCCCGGATGGCTGTCACACTGGTCGTCGTGCTGATCCTGACCGCGGTCTTCGACAACATCATGATCGCCATCGGCCTGTTCGGATATAACCCGGATGTCATCAGCGGCGCCTTCCTCGGACGCGCACCGCTCGAAGACTTCGCTTACGCGATAGCGGCAGCCGTGCTGCTTCCGGGGCTGTGGCTGCTGCTCCCAGGCAGGAAGCCGGAGGCCGGGCGATGAAAACCCTCGGAGCGATTCTGTTGTCATCGCGACCGCTGAGCTGGGTCAACACGGCCTTCCCGTTCGCTGCCGCCTATTTCATGTCGACTCGCGAACTCGACCTCACGTTCTGGATCGGCACCGTGTACTTCCTCGTGCCGTACAACCTCGCCATGTACGGCATCAACGACGTGTTCGACTACGAATCCGACCTGCGGAACCCGCGGAAGGGCGGCGTCGAGGGGGCTGTGCTCGACCGGTCCCTCCACCGGCCGATCCTCATCGCGGTCCTGATCACCAACCTGCCTTTTCTGGTCTACCTTGTCGCCGTCGGATCCGCGGTGTCCACCCTGGTCCTCGCGGTGAGCATCTTCGCCGTGATCGCATACAGTGCACCGCGACTCCGGTTCAAAGAGGTCCCCTTCCTCGACTCCCTGACATCGTCCACCCACTTCGTCAGCCCTGCGGTCTTCGGGCTCACCCTCGCGGGAGCGTCATTCGCCGACGTAGGGCTCATCGCCCTTCTCGCCGGGTTCTTCCTCTGGGGGATCGGAAGTCACGCATTCGGTGCTGTGCAGGACGTCCTCGCTGACCGTGAGGGCGGCATCCGTTCGATAGCGACCGAGATCGGCGCGCGAGCGACAGTGCGGTTCTCGGTTCTCGCATACCTGCTCGCCGGGCTTCTTCTTCTCGCGACACCGTGGCCGGGACCGCTCGCGGGAGTTCTGGCCCTGCCGTACATCGTCAACGCCCTCCCGTACTGGAACATCACCGACGCTACCGCCGAGTCCGCGAACCGCGGCTGGAAACACTTTCTTGCCCTCAACTTTGTCTCGGGTTTCTGCGTGACGATGCTGTTGATCTGGGTTGCGCTCGGCTGACACCGTTGGTTGTAACGTGGACGTACCGTCACACCGAGCAGGGGAGCAACCATGGACGCTGAAGAGAAACGCCACGACCAGCTGACCACAGCGCCTCAGGCGGACGAGTCCGACGCTGCGCCGCGCATCGATGTGACCGAGAAGCCAGACGGGGTGACCAGGATCGACATCAGGGACGACGCGAAGTATCGCCCGAGCGACCCCGAAGCCGACACAGCAGCCGAGTAACGAGCACGTCGCCGGCGGCGACGAGAGCCGCACCGATCGCATAGAAAAGCAGGTCGGTGGCGACGAACGTCGTGCCGAACACCAGCCGTGCCGGGGGAAAGACCTCGGCCAGCGCTGCAGGAAGCCCCGTCAACTGCGAGAACTCGACGAGCGCAGAGACGCTGAACGCCACAATCGCGGTGACGAACGCGTGCAGCCTCGGGAAGACCGCTCCAACGAGCAGGTAGACGAGCACCGCGTAGAGGGCGTCGGCGGTGGCATCCGCACTGAACCCGGAGAACGCTGTCGCTATCGTCAGACCGGCGATGATCGTCACGACGGCGCCGATGGTGAGTGCGAGGCGGCGCGCGTCCGGCCGGGGAGCGGGGGTCATGTCATTGTCCGATGCCCGGACACCGTCGTAGCTCACGAGTCTGCGCCTTGAGCTGTGTGGGCGGTGACTGTGCGGGTGAATGGCGCGGCGGAGTGGCGCGGGGGAGCGGCGTAGGAGGACACCCGTCCATCATGGCCGCCGGTTGCGCCTGTCGTCATCCCGACTGCGCTGCTGCAGTCCGACCCGTTGCGAGACAGCGAACGGGCGGTACCTCCGACCCGGGCCGGGTGGCATCCGTTGCTCTCATCGGACGGATAATCTGGGCCCATGAACCTGGAATCCGTCGCGACCGAGCTGTACACGGTGCCGCTCAGCGAATTCGTCCGAGCCCGGGCCGCTGCGGTGAGCGCGGCGAAGGACGCGGGTGACAAAGACCTCGCGCGTCGGCTCGGAAAGTTGCCGAAGCCGTCGGTCGCTGCGTGGCTCGCCAATCTCCTGGTCGCAACGCACAGGGACGACGTCGACAAACTGATCGCGCTGGGAAAAGACCTGCGCGCTGCCGAGCAGGCGCGCGAGACCGATGACCTCAGGAGGCTCGGACGTGAGCGGCAACAGCTGATCCGGGCGGTGTCTCGGCTCGGCATCGAGACCGGCACGAAAGCCGGCACCAAAGCCAGCCCGAGCGCCGTGCGGGAACTCGAGCAGACGCTTCAGGCGGCGCTCGCCGATTCCGCCGCAGCAGACGCGGTGCTGACGGCGGTGCTCCTACGGAGCCTGACATCAAACGGGGTCGAACCCGTGGACCTCTCCGGTGCCCTCGCTGTCGACTCGGTGTCGGCGGCACCGTCGTCCTCCCGTGATGACCCCCCACGGCTCCGTGCCGTTGATACCACCGCTGCACAGCGTGACCTCGCTGAGGCTCGTCGAAAACTCGAGGATGCCGAGCGCCGCGCGGATGACGCGGACGAGGCGCTCGAGTGCATTCAGTCGCGAATCAGCGCTCTCGCGCCCGAGATTGAGACCCTCACCGACGAACGCCGTCGGCTGCGGGCCCGTCTCACCGAGATTGAGTCGGAACTGGACGATCGCAAGGCCGAGCACGACACGCTGCGAAAAAACGTTGCAGGGGCTCGGCATGAGGCCGGTGTCGCCGGCCGTGCGCTTGCGCGAGCCAGGGAACGCACGGAACGGCTCTCGCGTAGCGCATCGAACGACTAGGGATCAGCCCTGCTCGGGGAACTCCAGAATGTCGTCGCCCGGCACGCTTTCGATGTCGGACGTCTGGGGGTGTGCGTTGCCGAGGCGAGCCGTTGCCTCCTGCAATTCGGCCACCAAATCAGCATCGGTGACCTCGGGGAACGTGCTGTCTTCCGTCTCGGATACCAGCTGGCTGGCGGGGCCGACCAGGAAGTTCGCGCGACCCAGTGTGCCGTCCTCGTGGAGCGAGGGAATATCGACGGATGCAGACGAGCCCACCTTCGCGAGGGCTTCTGCGTAACCGACAAGGGCCCTGGCGATCTCCGACCCGGTGAGGATCGAACCTGTCGCGTAGTGTATGCGTTCCATACCTGCAGCTAACCCCGTCGATACCAGCTCGTTCAACCCCTGAACAAATCGGCCGTTATGGGCTATAGGGGACACTGCCGCATCGAGCGGATGCCCCCGGCATCCGTCTCAGGAATTCTCAGCCCGCGGGGCATTCTCAGGCCGCGGGGCGCCATGCCCCCGTACCGTGCGGGACGATCGTGGCGAGCTGAGCGCGAGCGCGGCGATCAGTAAGCCGGCTGCGGTCAGCACCCCCCACACCCAGCCCCCCATCTCCTCGAACTCGAGGGCCTCCGAGGTCGTCGCCGCCGCGGCGAGTATGGTGCCGATCCCGGCGATACCCAGGAGCTGACCGGTCTGCTTCGATGTCGATACGAGACTCGAGGCCAGTCCCGCCTCCGCGGTGGGAAGGGACGACAGCGCTGTCACGCTGACCGGATCGGCGATCAGGCCGAACCCAAGCCCGAACACGAAGTACGGCAGGACCACGGTCCAGAGCGGAAGGCTCTCCGTGGACCAGAGCCCGGCGGAACCGAGAGCGAGCAGTATGCCGCTCGTGATGAGAACGGCGCGCGAGCGTCCCCTGGCGACGAGGCCGGCGGCGAGCAGCGCGGTGAGGGTAGCGCCGGCGGCCAGGGGAATCGTCATCAGACCGGCGGACGTCGCGTCGAGTCCCCGCGCCGACTGCAGATAGAACGTGTTGAGGAACAGCAGTCCCGCGAGGGCGAGGTATCCGGCGATCGCCATCGACAGCGCCGTCACGAAGGTGCGGTGGGTGAACAAGCGCACCGGGATGACCGGATGCTTGTGGCGCAGTTCATAGGGCACAAGCACGACCAGGGCAATCACTCCCACGGAGGCAGCCAGGATTATGGCTGGCGAAGTCCAGCCCAGGTGCACACCCTCGATGAGCGCGAACGCGAGTCCGGCGAGGAACACCGTGAGCAGCACCTGACCGATGGCGTCGAACGGTTGCGGCTGATCTGCCCGCGATTCCGTCAGGAGCACGGCAGCAAGAGCAGCGGCGAGCAGTCCGAGGGGTACCCCTGCCCAGAAGACGCTCGCCCAGCCGAGGTCGCGCACGAGCAGGCCGCCGAGAATGGGACCGGCCGCAAGCGAGGCTGTACCGATGGTGGTCCACCACATGACAGCCACAGCGCGGCGGGCGGTCTCGGGGAATGCCGCCGCGAGCAGCGACAATCCGGCGGGGGCGATCAAGGCGCTGCCGATTCCCTGGACGACCCTGCCCACGATGAGAAGGGGAACTGAGGTACTCATCGCGCAGAGGATGGAACCAGCAATCATCACGACGTTGCCCGCGATCAGGACACGTTTCCGGCCGATGCGGTCGGCGAGCGTCCCGGAAAAGGTGAGCATGCTCGCGAGCGTCAGCACGTACGCGCTCACCACCCACTGCAGTGAGTCGATTCGGGCATCGAGGTCCTGCGCGATGTCGGGCAACGCGATGTTGGCGACGCTGCCGTAGACGGTGTGCAGGAACTGGGAGAGGCAGCAGACGACCACCAGCCAGCCGCTCGCGACGCTCGATGAGCTGATCATGCCCGCCCCTCGCTCGAGGTCCCGACTATAGCTACCAGGACGCGCCTTGCGCAGGGGCCTGTGCCCGGCCGATTCGGCCCCGGCCTTCGGTCGAGCTTCGCCGCAGGTGCGCCATAGTGACGGGCCCGGCCTGGGTCCATTTACCTCCGGATCACTCGTGCCCATCGTCGCGGTGGCGTTGCATCGTCGTCTGTCCCGGCATCCTGGGCGAAACGCACGCATGTGCAACGCGCTTCGGAATCGACGGGGCGGCGCACATGAAAAGACCCCTTCATCTCCCCGTCGAAACGAGGCGATAAAGGGGTCACACTGCTGTGCCGGTGGTGGGACTCGAACCCACACGTCCTCTCGAACAAAGCATTTTGAGTGCTCCGCGTCTGCCATTCCGCCACACCGGCGCACAACAACGTGGACAAGAGTACCGTAGGATTAAGTCGTGACCGAGCAAGAAGCATCAACCCCAGCCCCACGACGCGTCGTCGTAGCAGAAGACGAATCGCTGATTCGTCTCGACATTGTCGAAATCCTCCGTGACAACGGCTTCGAGGTTGTCGGTGAAGCTGGTGACGGTGAAACCGCCGTTGCCCTCGCCATGGAACTGCGCCCCGACCTCGTCATCATGGATGTCAAAATGCCGCAGCTCGACGGCATCTCCGCCGCTGAGCGCCTGCACAAGGCCCAGATCGCCCCCGTCGTCCTGCTCACCGCCTTCAGCCAGAAGGAGCTCGTCGAGCGTGCGAGCGAGGCAGGTGCCCTGGCCTACGTCGTCAAGCCGTTTACGCCGAACGACCTGCTGCCCGCGATCGAAATCGCGCTGAGCCGCTACCAGCAGATCATCACACTCGAGGCCGAAGTCGCCGACATGGTCGAGCGTTTCGAGACCCGCAAGCTCGTCGACCGGGCCAAGGGCCTGCTCAACGAGAAGATGGGCCTCACCGAGCCCGAAGCTTTCCGCTGGATCCAGAAGGCGTCGATGGACCGTCGCCTCACCATGCACGACGTCGCCCAGGCCATCGTCGAGCAGCTCACAGCGAAGAAGTAGAACCCCAGCTACGACAGAAGGCGGGCCGGTATATCCGGCCCGCCTTCTGCGTTGCCCCGTGCCGCTGCCGCGCACTCATCGGTCTGGAACGCAGGGTTTTCTCGACGGAACCCGACATTCGCGACCGACGAACCCCTGCCGCCAGACACGGCCCCGCTCATCGGTCCGGAAGGCAGGGTTCTCTCGACGGAACTCGACATTCGCGACCGACGACCCCATGCCGCCAGACACCGCCGCGCTCATCGGTCTGGAAGGCAGGGTTTTCTCGACGGAACCCGACATTCGCGACCGACGAGTGTCGCGCCACGGTGCGAATCCTGGGCGACGGATGCCGTCAGCCGGCTGGTACGTCCTTGATCATGTTCGTGATCCGGATGGTCGAGCACCGACGGCCCTGTTCGTCGGTCACCGCGATCTCGTGCACGGTCATCGAACGCCCGAGGTGGATGGGGGTGCAGACGCCAGTGACGATTCCCGACGTCGCCGCCCGAGTGTGTGTCGCGTTGATGTCGACGCCGACAGCGAGCTTGCCCGGACCCGCCCACAGGTTGGCCGACATGGAGCCGAGCGACTCTCCGAGTACCACGTACGCACCGCCGTGGAGGAGCATGGCCGGCTGGGTGTTGCCGTCGACGGGCATGGTCGCAACCGCGCGCTCGAGGGTGAATTCGGTGAACTCGATGCCCATCTTTGCGGCCAGCGCACCGGCGCCGCGCTCAAGGACGTAGTCGAGTGCGTTCTCTGTGGTTTCGGTCATCGTCGCCTTTGCTGGGTGTCGAGCCCGCCGCCGCAATTGGCTGTCAGCAGTCGCTTGTAGGCTGGGAGGGTGTCTGACAACGAAAAGCCTACCCTCCTCGTCATTGACGGTCATTCCCTAGCATTCCGGGCGTTCTACGCACTCCCGGTCGACAGTTTCTCCACTAAAGACGGTCAGCACACGAATGCTATTCATGGCTTCCTCGCCATGCTGATCAACCTCATCCGCGATCACAAGCCGACACACATCGCCGTCGCGTTCGACATCTCACGCTTCAGCTTCCGCACCCGCGAGTACCCCGAGTACAAGGGCACGCGCGGTGAAACGCCATCGGAGTTCATCGGCCAGGTCCCGCTGCTGCAGGATGTCCTCGCCGCGATGAACATCACAACGATCTCGATCGAAGACTACGAGGCCGACGACATCCTCGCGACGCTCAGCGTTCAGGGGCGCGAGCAGGGCTACCGGGTGCTCGTCGTGTCCGGTGACCGCGACACGATCCAGCTCGTCAACGACGACGTCACGCTGCTGTACCCCTCCCGGATGGGCGTCTCCGACCTCACGCGCTACGACGCCGCGAAGGTGATGGAACGCTACGGCATCCAGCCGCACCAGTACCCCGAGGTCGCCGCTCTCGTCGGCGAGACCAGCGATAACCTCCCCGGCGTGCCCAAGGTCGGCGAGAAGACGGCCGTGAAGTGGCTCAACCAGTACGGCAGCCTCGACGGCATCCTCGAGAACGCCGACAAGATCACCGGCAAGGTGGGGGAGAGCCTCCGCGAACACAAAGAGAACGCGATCCGGAACCGCAGGCTCAACCACCTGCTCACCGATGTCGAGCTTCCTGTCACTCTCGACTCGCTCGAGAAGAAGCCGATCGACGAAGCTGCCGTCCGCGAGATCTTCGACAAGCTCGAATTCCGCACGATGCTCGACCGCCTGCTCAAGGCGGAGGGGCTCGACGAGCAGACCACAGGTGTTCCGGCGGTTCGCGCCGACGCCGTGAAGATCCCGGTCCCGCAGCAGCTCCTCGATGAAGAACTCGGTGCGTGGCTCAGCCGCGCCACCGCGGCGAACCCCGACGGGCTCGGTCTCACCATCGAACTGCACGACGGCAAACCCGTCGCCGCAGGAATCGCGACGCTCACCGAGGCCGTCGCCCTCGCCTGGAAGCCGGGTGGTGCCGACTACGCGCCGTTCGAAGCCTGGCTCGCCAGTGATGCTCCCAAGGTCATGACCGACGCGAAGAAGCAGCTCAAGGCGCTCCGTACCGCGGGGGTGGCGTTCGACGGTATTGCCTTCGACACCCACATCGCCGGGTGGCTCCTGCGCCCGAACGGCACCGAAAAGACCCTCGCACACCTCGTCTCGCGGTACCTCGACGAGTCGCTGCCCGTCTCCGACCCGAACCAGCTCGTGCCGCTTGACGACCCTGCAACGGCACCGGTTGAGGCGTGGTTCACCCTTCGTCTGCTCGCACCGCTGACCGAGGCGCTCGACCCTGGTTCGCGCAAGGTACTCAGCGACATCGAGATGCCGACGCTCATCACCCTCGTCGACATCGAACTGCGCGGTGTTACCGTCAACCACGATCAGCTCGCCGAACTCTCCGGCCAGCTCGCGACTCGCGCCGCCGACCTGGCCAGCCAGGCATACGCGATCATCGGCCACGAGGTAAACCTCGGCTCACCGAAGCAGCTCCAGGAGGTGCTGTTCAACGAGCTCGACATGCCGAAGACCCGAGCTAACAAGACGGGCTATTCGACGGATGCCGGTGCGCTGGCCGATCTGCAGGCCTCCAACCCGCATCCGTTCCTCGGCCTGCTCCTCGAACACCGCGACGCGACCAAACTTCGCCAGATCGTTGAAACCGTCGACAAGGCGATCGGTCCTGACGGCAGGGTCCACACGAGTTATGTCCAGACCGGAACGACAACGGGCCGGATCTCGTCGACAGACCCCAACCTGCAGAACATCCCGGTCCGCACCGAAGAGGGTCGTCGCATCCGTGCCGCGTTCGAAGCTGGCGAAGGCTACGAGACCCTGCTGACCGCCGACTACTCGCAGATCGAGATGCGGATCATGGCGCACCTCTCCGGTGACCCTGGCCTCATCGAGGCATTCCGCACCGGAGAAGACCTCCACAGGTTCGTCGGCTCGAAGATCTTCCTGGTTGCCCCCGAGGACGTCACCAACGAAATGCGCACCAAGGTCAAGGCGATGTCATACGGGCTCGCCTACGGTCTCAGCGCGTTCGGGCTGTCGAAGCAGCTGCGGATCGATTCGTCCGAGGCGAAGAAGCTCATGGCCGGGTACTTCGAACGGTTCGGAGCGGTCCGCGACTACCTCCGCAATGTCGTCGAACAGGCCGTCGAAGACGGTTACACCACGACCATCTTCGGCAGGCGCCGCCCGTTCCCCGACCTCAAGAGCTCCAACCGGGTACTGCGCGATAACGCGCAGCGCGCGGCGCTCAACGCCCCGATCCAGGGCACGGCGGCGGACATCATGAAAATCGCGATGAACAACATCGAGAAGGACGTCGCCGAGAAGCAGCTGTCGAGCCGCATGCTCATGCAGGTGCACGATGAGCTCATCTTCGAGGTCGCCCCCGGCGAGTGGGATGCCATCGAGGCCGTCGTGCGGCACCGGATGGCCACGGCAGCCGACCTCGTGGTTCCCCTCGACGTGCACGTCGGGCGCGGGCACAACTGGGACGCCGCAGCGCACTGACCGTCCCGCCACACCCAACCCTGGCCCGCGATGCGCGGCGGGCCAGGGCGGTCTGTGCCTGACGCGCCGCGCTGCCGTAGGCTCACATCCATGACAGCAGAGCAGCGTACGCCGACCCCCATCGACGCCATAGCCGAATCGTGGGTCGACACCCTCGTCGACATCGACCCGCTCGTCGGCACCTACATCGGCCGGGACGAGGTCAACGACCGCTTCGGCGACTTCTCACCGGCCGGGCACGAGCGGTTCATCGATGAAGCACGCAAGGTCATTGCTGCTCTTGACAGTGCCAAACCCGTCGACGATGTCGACACTGTCACCCGCACCGACCTGCGCGCTGAGCTCGCCCTCGAGGTTGAGAGCGCCGACGCCGGCCTCCACCTGCGCGACCTCAACGTCATCGCCTCGCCGGCCCAGGGCATCCGAGAGATTTTCGACATCATGCCGACCGCCACCGTCGATGACTGGGAGAACGTGTCGTCCCGGCTCAAGGCGCTGCCCGAGGCCATGTCCGGCTACATCGAAACGCTCAGGCTCGGCATCCAGCGGGGGATCACCCCCGCGAAACGGCAGGTCGCTGAGGTCTTCGAGCAGGCCAAACGGTACAGCGCCAAGGACGGGTTCTTCGCCCACCTCGCCGCGACCTCCGGCCCGGTCGACGGCCAGCTCCCCGCGTCCCTCGCCTCTCAACTCAACCTCAATGCCGGACAGGCGGCGGTTGCCTACCAGGAGCTGGCGGACTTCCTGGCCCACGAACTCGAGCCAGTCGCCCGAACCGCGGATGCCGTCGGCCGCGACATCTACGAACTGCAGTCGCGCAGGTTCCTCGGTGCGACCATCGACCTCGACGAGACCTATGAGTGGGGCATCGAGGAACTGCGCACCATGGTCGAGGAGCAGGAGTCGATCGCCAGGGAGATCAAGCCGGGCGCGACGGTCGAGGAAGCCATCGCTTTTCTCGACAACGACCTGAGCCGCAAACTTCACGGAACCGACGCACTGCAGAAGTGGATGCAGGAGACGAGCGACCGCGCGGTCGCAGAGCTCGGACGCACCCACTTCGACATTCCCGAAGAGATCCGCACCATCGAGTGCATGATCGCGCCGACCCAGGAGGGCGGGATCTACTACACCGGCCCAACCGACGACTTCTCGCGGCCGGGTCGCATGTGGTGGTCAGTGCCGGAGGGCGTCACCGAGTTCGATACCTGGCGTGAACTCACCACGGTGTACCACGAGGGTGTTCCCGGCCACCACCTGCAGATCGGCCAGGCTGTGTACAACCGCGCGAAACTGAACACCTGGCGCCGCCAGCTCGCTGGTACGTCTGGACACGCGGAGGGCTGGGCACTCTACGCGGAGAGATTGATGGAGCAGCTCGGCTACCTCGATGACCCCGCTGACCGCCTGGGCATGCTCGATGGGCAACGGATGAGGGCGGCCCGCGTTGTGCTCGACATCGGCGTGCACCTCGGCAAGAAGGTGCCGGGCGGAGACACCGTCTGGACCGCTGACGACGCGTTTGCCTTCCTCGGCAGGAACGTCAACATGAACGAGGGCTTTGTCCGGTTCGAGGTGAACCGGTACCTCGGCTGGCCGGGCCAGGCACCGTCGTACAAGGTCGGTCAGAGGCTGTGGGAACAGCTCCGCGAGGACGCCGAGCGCCGTGAGGGGAACTCGTTCGACCTCAAGGCGTTCCACCGCCGAGCGCTGGACCTCGGCGGGGTCGGGCTCGACACGCTGAAACACGCACTGCTCGCTGACTGACCAGTGCCAGCGACGTCGGTCTATCAGGCGGCAATCGGTCCTGAGTTCTCAGCACTGCACCCGCGGCTGCACGCGTACTTCTCGGCGATTCCGGCGGGAAGCGTCGGGACGGGGTCCGGAGTCTTCGACGTGGTCGGTACACCCAGGCGCTGGCTGTGGCCGGCGCTGTGGGTGCTCGGCCTGGCCGGAGTTCTGTTTCCGGTGTGGCGGCGCACCGTGCCGTTCACCGTGGAGAACCGGTCGCTCAACGATGGCGCCGGCGTCCTTGCGGTGACCGCAACGCGCCGCTTTCATCTCCCCGGCGGCGACCGCGTCATGACCGACGTGATGCGAGCTCACCATGGCGAGCTGGTCGACAGCATCGGGTCGGGTGGGCTGATCACCGCACGGTTCGGCGCCCGGGTGGTCGACGGCGGGCTCGTCCTGCGTTCGACACACGTTGATATCCGACTCGGTCGCGCACACGTTCCGATCCCGGCCCGCGTCGCGCCCGTCGTGGTGTTGAGCGAGCGATTCGATGACGACGCCGACGCACAGCGGGTCAGGGTCACGATCGATGCGCCGGGCCTCGGCAGGCTCTACGAATACGGCGGAAGCTTCAACTACACCGTCACCGCCCCGGTGCCGGTGCATCCATCAGAACCGAAGGAACCGGATCATGAGTGAACGTGTCGTCATCGCCGGGGCATCCGGGTTCATCGGTCACTACCTTGCGTCCCGGTACCGGTCGCGCGGGGCAACGGTCAGCACCATCGGAAGGCGAACAGCGGATGCCGCGTGGGGCGACACCGCCGCTATCGTCCGGTTGCTTGACGGCGCGGACCTCCTCATCAACCTCGCGGGAAAAAGCGTCAACTGCCGGTACACCCCGGAGAACCGACGGGAGATTCTTCGATCACGCGTCGAGACAACCCGTGAGCTGAACGAGGCGGTGCGTGCGTGCGACGCACCACCCGCCCTGTGGGTGAACTCATCGACGGCGACCATCTATCGCCACGCAGAAGACCGCCCGATGACCGAGTCAACGGGCGAGCTCGGCACCGGGTTCAGCGTCGGCATCGCTCGCGCCTGGGAGGACGAGTTTTTCGCGGGGGAGCTGCCGGCGACACGCAGGGTCGCCCTCCGGCTCGCCATCGTGCTCGGCGATGGAAGTGCGCTCACCCCGCTGCGCTGGCTGACGAGGTTCGGGCTCGGCGGGACCCAGCACGACGGGCGCTGGCCCGCGACACGCCAGCGAAGAGCAGCGGGCACCTTTCACGAGTTCGGCGCACGGGGAGGGCAGCAGAAATTCAGCTGGATCCACATCGACGATGTCGACCGGATCATCCTTTTCCTCAGGGAACGGGGCGACCTCGATGGGATCATCAATGCCGCCTCGCCCCGTCCCTCCGACAACCGTGGGCTCATGACCGCTTTGCGCCACGTCCTGGGCGTGCCGTTCGGATTGCCGACAACCCGGTGGATGCTCGAGCTCGGAACGGCGATTCTTCGCACCGAAACCGAGCTCGTGCTCAAGAGCCGCTGGGTCGTCCCCGAGCGGCTCACGGAGGCCGGCTACCGGTTCCACCACCCCGATCTCGAGCCGGCGCTCGCGAGCATCGTCCGCGCCGGGGCGCCGCTGGCACCCTGACCGTTTGGCATTTGCTCTTCCCGCTTATTTCCGGGTAAACTGGCATGTCACATTTGTGACGATCTATCCGTTCGCTGTGCGCAACAACAGCCTCCCATAATCACCGATTATCGAAGGTCGCGCACGGCCCGAAATATGTCCTTACTGGAGCAACTACTACATGACAACCACAACGACCGCCAAGCAGGTCGCTATCAACGACATCGGATCGGCTGAAGACTTCCTGGCCGCGGTCGAAAAAACACTGAAGTTCTTCAACGACGGAGACCTCATCGAGGGCACCGTCGTCAAGATCGACCGCGACGAGGTTCTCCTCGATGTCGGCTACAAGACCGAGGGTGTCATTCCCTCTCGCGAGCTTTCGATCAAGCACGACGTAGACCCGAGCGAAGTAGTTCAGGTCGGCGACACGGTTGAAGCCCTCGTCCTCCAGAAGGAAGACAAAGAAGGCCGTCTCATCCTGTCCAAGAAGCGCGCTCAGTACGAGCGTGCGTGGGGCGACGTTGAGAAGATCAAGGAAACCGATGGCGTCGTGACCGGTTCGGTCATCGAGGTCGTCAAGGGTGGACTTATCGTCGACATCGGCCTCCGTGGCTTCCTGCCGGCCTCGCTCATCGAGCTCCGCCGCGTCCGCGACCTCACGCCGTACCTCGGCCAGGAGATCGAGGCCAAGATCCTCGAGCTCGACAAGAACCGCAACAACGTTGTGCTTTCGCGTCGCGCACTCCTCGAGCAGACCCAGTCCGAGAGCCGCACCACGTTCCTGAACAACCTCCAAAAGGGCCAGGTTCGCAAGGGTGTCGTTTCGTCGATCGTCAACTTCGGTGCGTTCGTCGACCTCGGCGGCGTCGACGGTCTCGTCCACGTCTCCGAACTCAGCTGGAAGCACATTGAGCACGCCAGCGAGGTCGTCGAAGTCGGCCAGGAAGTCACCGTCGAGATTCTCGAGGTCGACCTCGACCGCGAGCGCGTCTCCCTGTCGCTCAAGGCGACGCAGGAAGACCCGTGGCAGGTCTTTGCCCGCACCCACGCCATTGGCCAGGTTGCACCGGGTAAGGTCACCAAGCTCGTCCCGTTCGGTGCGTTCGTTCGCGTTGCCGATGGCATCGAGGGTCTCGTTCACATCTCCGAGCTCAGCGGCAAGCACGTTGAGCTCGCCGAGCAGGTTGTTTCGGTTGGCGACGAGGTCTTCGTCAAGGTCATCGACATCGACCTCGAGCGTCGCCGCATCTCGCTGAGCCTCAAGCAGGCCAACGAGGGTGTCGACCCCGAGGGAACCGAGTTCGACCCGGCTCTCTACGGAATGCTCACCGAGTACGACGACCAGGGCAACTACAAGTACCCAGAGGGCTTCGACTCCGAGACCAACGAGTGGAAAGAGGGCTTCGAGTCCCAGCGCGAGAAGTGGGAGCAGGACTACGCTGCAGCCCAGGCTCGCTGGGAAGCCCACAAGAAGCAGGTTGTCGCATCTGCAGCTGTCGAAGAGGCAGCAGCAGCGGCTCCGGCCGCCGGATCCTCGTTCTCGAGCGAGACCGCTGGTGCGGGAACGCTTGCTGACGACGAGTCGCTCGCCGCTCTCCGCGAGAAGCTCTCGAGCAACTCCTAAGCAGCAGCGACTGCTCACGCAGTACTGACACAACTGGCCGGCCCTTCTGGGCCGGCCAGTTTTGCGTATCCAGTCCAACACGCCGTTGGCTCGGGGCTCAGCCTTCAGCATCCGTGCGGAATCGGCTGATAGTGTTGCGGCGCAGCCGAGCGCTGCGGCCAGCCTGGGCTGCGCCCCGAGAACCCATCACTATTCGAAGGTGCCACGTGGATATTGATCCTCTGAAGCAGTACCTCGAAACGGATACATCCGCCGAGAAGTCACTGCGCAACAACCCCCAACAGGAACGAAGCAGGCAGAGCCTCCAGTCGATTCTCCGGGTCTGCGGTGAGATTATCGACGAGTCAGGGCACGCTGGTGTGACCACCGCCGAGGTGGCGAAGCGCGCTGAAATGGCAATCGGAACCGTGTACAGGTTTTTCCCCGATCGCATCGCGCTGATGATCGGTGTCTACCAGTACATGCAGGACCAGTTCGTGTCGCTGTGCATCGAGCGGCTCCTGGACGAGCAGCCCGAGACCTGGCAGGACGCACTCGGCATCATGATGGACACTTCCGTCGTCGCGCGGCGCACGATCCCTGGCTTCAAGGCGACGCAGTACCGCATCCTCGGGGACGATGAGAGCCAGGAGCAGTACTCCCGCAGCCAGCGTGCCTACGTGAGCGCGGTCGTCAAACTGCTCTCTCAGTTCGATTTCCCCGACGATGACCGCTGGATCGGCCACGTGAGTGTGGCCGTCGAACTTTCCCGCGCGCTCCAGCGCCTGGCGTTCGACCAGACTCCGGACGGCGACCCCTGGCTGCTTCAGGAAGCACGCGCCGTTCCGATCGCCTATCTCGAGGGTCACCTGGTCCCCGCCGTTTAGGTGACCAGCCCTCGTTCGAACCGCGTGTATCTCATCGGCCTTACCGGCGGAATCGGCTCCGGCAAATCAACGATCGCCCGGCGTCTCGCTGAGCTGGGGGCCGTCCACATCGACGCTGACCAGCTCGCGCGCGAGGCCGTCGAACCGGGCACGCCCGCGCTCGAGGCGATCACGGCATCCTTCGGTGATCGGGTACTGACCGATGATGGCCGGCTCGACCGTGCGTCGCTCGGCGCGATAGTTTTCTCCGATGCTGCCGCGCTCGCAACTCTGAACGGCATCGTCCACCCGGCGGTCCGGCGTCTGACGAAAGACCGCATCTCGCAAGCGGCGAACGAGAACCCCGACGCCGTCGTGGTCTACGACGTTCCACTCCTGGTCGAGGCGAACCTGCCGCGCTCCTACGACCTCATCGTGGTTGCCCAGGCCAGTGCGGACACCAGGATCCAACGGCTCGTCTCGCTCAGGGGAATGTCTCCGGAGGAAGCGGAGCGGCGGATAGCGGCGCAGGCCAGTGACGAGGAGAGGCTTGCTCTCGCCGACGTCGTTATCGACACCGACAAGACACTCGCCGACACCCTCGAGCAGGTCGACGGCCTGTGGGCTTCGCTCTCGGCAAAATCGGGGGACCGCCGCGGGACCTCCGATGTCAGTGACGGTGCCTAGACTCGAAGTATGGCAAAAACGCGCGCTGTTCACCCGTTCGAAGTCGTCAGTGAGTACACTCCATCGGGCGACCAGCCCAAAGCGATAGCCGAACTGAGCGCACGGATCAACGCGGGCGAGACCGATGTCGTCCTCCTCGGCGCGACAGGAACCGGTAAGTCAGCGACCACGGCGTGGCTCGTCGAGGCAGTGCAGCGGCCAACGCTCGTTCTCGCGCACAACAAGACCCTGGCCGCGCAGCTCGCCAATGAGTTCCGTGAGCTGATGCCGAACAACGCTGTCGAGTATTTCGTCTCGTACTACGACTACTACCAGCCTGAGGCCTACGTTCCCCAGACCGATACGTTCATCGAGAAAGACTCCTCGGTCAACGCGGAGGTGGAGCGGCTGAGGCACTCGACGACGAACTCCCTGCTCAGCAGGCGCGACGTCATCGTCGTGTCCACCGTGTCGTGCATCTACGGCCTCGGAACACCCGAGCAGTATCTCGACGCCATGATGGCGCTGCAGGTCGGCATGCGAGTGGACCGAGACTGGCTCATTCGCAAGTTCATCTCGATGCAGTACAACCGCAATGACGTCGATTTCTCGCGGGGCAACTTCCGCGTCCGTGGCGACACCATCGAGATCATCCCCGTGTACGAGGAGCTGGCGATCCGGATTGAGATGTTCGGAGACGAGGTCGAGGGTCTCTACTCCCTCCACCCGCTCACCGGCGACGTCGTCAGGAAGCTCGACAACGTCTCCATCTTCCCCGGCTCCCACTACGTGGCGAGTACCGACGTGATGCAGCGCGCCATCGTCAGCATTCAGGAAGAACTGGAGCAGCGCCTCGCAGAGCTCGAGCGCCAGGGCAAACTCCTCGAGGCCCAGCGACTGCGTATGCGCACCAACTTCGACCTCGAAATGATGCAGCAGATCGGGTTCTGCTCCGGGATCGAGAACTACTCGAGGCACATGGAGGGGCGTGCGCCCGGTGAAGCCCCGCACTGCCTGATCGATTACTTCCCCGACGACTTCCTCGTCGTGATCGACGAGTCACACGTGACGGTGCCGCAGATCGGTGCGATGTACGAGGGTGACTCGTCCCGCAAGCGCACGCTGGTTGAGCACGGATTCCGGCTGCCAAGCGCCCTCGACAACCGCCCGCTGAAATGGAACGAGTTCAAGGATCGGGTCGGGCAGACCGTTTACCTCTCGGCCACCCCCGGTCGATACGAAATGGGCATCGCTGACGGAATCGTCGAGCAGATCATCCGCCCGACCGGTCTCGTCGATCCCCAGATCATCGTCAAACCGTCACACGGACAGATCGACGACCTGCTCGAAGAGATCAGGATTCGCGCCGCTCGCGACGAACGCGTACTCGTCACAACACTGACGAAAAAGATGGCAGAAGAACTCACCGACTTCCTGACCGAAGCGGGAGTTAGGGTCCGTTACCTGCACTCCGACGTCGACACCCTGCGCCGGGTGGAGCTGTTGAGTGAGTTGCGCGCGGGGATCTACGACGTCCTCGTCGGTATCAACCTGCTCCGAGAAGGACTTGACCTGCCAGAGGTATCACTCGTTGCCATCCTCGACGCAGACAAAGAAGGATTCCTGCGGTCGTCGACCTCCCTCATCCAGACCATTGGCCGTGCGGCGCGAAACGTCTCCGGTGAGGTTCACATGTACGCGGATGTCCTCACCGACTCGATGAAACGCGCGATCGAGGAGACGACGAGGCGCCGGGAGACGCAGGTCGCGTACAACCTCGAACACGGCATCGACCCGACACCGCTTCGCAAACGAATCGCCGACATCACCGAGGTGCTCGCGAGGGAAGGCGCAGACACGGCGCAGATGCTTGCCGGTCGCGACTCGAAGAAGAAAAAGAGCCCGACGCCCAACCTCAGGCGCGAAGGGATCGCGGCCGAGGGAGCCGATCAGCTCGAGTCGATCATCGCGGATCTCAACGATCAGATGCTCACGGCAGCGGCGGAGCTCAAGTTCGAGCTCGCGGCGCGCCTCCGTGATGAGCTCTCCGATCTCAAACGCGACCTCCGCCAGATGGAGAAGGCCGGCCACCTCTAGCGCCGCATACAGCGCCGGCAGCAGCTCTGAGACCACGCGGGGGAGCGGTCACTCCTCTTCCGCGGGACGTTCTGGGACGCCGTAATCGCCGATGAGGGGCACAAAGGTGACCGCGCAGAGGTGCTCCAGCTGGAGCCCGCCGTTCGACCCCCGCGTGGCCCGGGTAAGCATCTGGCCGAATCGCGGCTCGCCGATGGGCATAATGATCCGTCCGCCATCGGCGAGCTGGTCTGCCCACGGTGAGGGAATCGCCGGTGCGGCGGCCGCGGCAACTATCGCGTCGTACGGAGCGCCTGGTGGATACCCGTGCGTGCCATCGCCGACGACGACCGTGACATTGTCGTACCCCAGCCGACGGAGGACTTCGGTTGCAGAATCCGCGAGTTCCGGGTGGCGCTCGATCGACACGACACTGTGCACCAGTTCGGCAGCTACAGCAGCGGCGTACCCCGATCCGGTCCCGACATCGAGCACCGTGTCGTTCTCACCGAGCTCCGCCGCCTCGAGGGTGAGTGCGACGATATATGGCTGGGAGATCGTCTGCCCGGCATCGATCGGCAGTGGGTGGTCGTCGTAGGCACTGGCTTGCGACCACGCCCGCACGAACGCTTCGCGCGGTACCCGGCGCATCGCATCGAGCACCCGCGCATCGCGAATGCCGCGAGCCTGGAGTTGCTCGGCGACCATTCGTTCGCGGCGCCGGCGAAAGTCGTCCATTGTCTCATTGTGCCCCCGTGCCCAGCTTCATGTCAGTGGGTCATCGTAGACTCGAGGGGTGTCGATATCGAAGGTAAATTCAACGTCAAAACTCAGCGTGCGAGGCGCACGCGTCCATAACCTGCGCAACGTGGATCTTGACATCCCGCGCGATTCTCTCGTGGTATTCACCGGCCTCTCCGGGTCGGGCAAGTCGTCGCTCGCATTCGACACGATCTTCGCCGAAGGCCAGCGCAGATATGTCGAGTCGCTCTCGGCGTACGCGCGTCAGTTCCTCGGCCAGGTGGACCGACCCGACGTCGATTTCATCGAGGGCCTCAGCCCCGCCGTGTCGATCGACCAGAAGTCGACGAACCGCAACCCGCGCTCGACAGTCGGCACGATCACCGAGGTCTACGACTACATGCGCCTCCTGTGGGCCCGAGTGGGAGTTCCGCACTGCCCCCAGTGTGGTGAGCCGATCCAGCGGCAGACCGTGCAGCAGATTGCCGACCAGCTCATGGAGCTCGAGACGGGCACGCGCTACATGGTGATGAGCCCGGTTGTTTCGCAGAAGAAGGGTGAGTTCGTCGACCTCTTCAAAGAACTGGCTGCGAGCGGCTACGCCCGCGCCGTCGTCGACGGCGAGCAGGTTCAGCTCTCGGAGCCACCGACACTCAAGAAGTCGTACAAGCACGACATTTCGGTCGTCGTCGACCGTCTCGTCGCCGGCCCCGACGCTCTCAGCAGACTGACCGACTCGCTCGAGACCGCGCTACGTCTCACCGACGGGCTCGTGGAGATCAAACTGGTCGACGAGGAGGGCCCGGATTCGGTTCGCTCGTACAGCGAGAAGCTGTCGTGCCCGAACAATCACCCGATCCAGCTCACCGAGATCGAACCGCGCACATTCAGCTTCAACGCTCCATTCGGCGCGTGCCCGGAGTGCTCCGGCCTCGGCACTCGGATGTCGGTGGACGCCGACCTTCTCATCGGCGACCCGAGCCTCAGCATCGACGAGGGCGTCATCATTCCGTGGACCACACAGGGCAAGGGGCTCTACCAGTACTACGAGAAGCTGCTTGACGGACTTTCCCGCGACCTTGATTTCTCCCTGCGGACCCCGTGGGCTGATCTTCCGAAGAAAGTCCAGGAGGCGGTCCTCCGCGGCGAAAACTTCAAGGTCAAGGTCAAGTGGAAGAACCGCTACGGGCGCGAGGTCAGTTACACCTCGGGCTTCGAAGGGGTGATGCCGTACATCGAGCGCCAGTACGCTCAGGCCGAGACCGATGTCCAGCGCGCCAGGTGGGGCGAGTATCTCCGGGAGATTCCCTGCCCCGTGTGCAACGGCCAGCGCCTCAAGCCCGAAGTCCTCTCCGTCCTGATCCACGGCACCAACATCGCTGAGGTCGCCGAGCTCAGCCTCACCGACGCCCGTGCCTTCATGGACCAGATGGAATTGACCGCCCGCGAGTCCACCATCGCGGCCCAGGTGCTGCGCGAGATCAAACTGCGGCTGGACTTCCTGATCCAGGTCGGCCTCAACTACCTCAACCTCTCACGAACCGCCGGGTCACTCTCCGGCGGCGAGGCACAGCGCATCCGGCTCGCCACACAGATCGGATCCGGCCTCACCGGCGTGCTGTACGTGCTCGACGAACCGAGCATCGGTCTCCACCAGCGTGACAACCGCCGGCTGATCGAGACGCTCGTCACCCTCCGCGACCTCGGAAACACGCTCATCGTCGTTGAACACGACGAAGACACGATCCGCACGGCCGACTGGGTCGTTGACATCGGACCAGGTGCCGGCGTCAACGGCGGTCGCGTCGTCCACTCAGGCTCGTACGAAGACCTGCTCGCGAACCCCGAATCGCTGACCGGTGATTACCTCGCCGGACGCCGCGAGATCCCGATTCCCGAGACCAGGCGCCCGGTCGACCCCGAGCGTCTCATCTCGGTCGTCGGTGCCGAGGCCAACAACCTCCGCAAGGTCAACGTCGATTTCCCCCTTGGCACCTTCACGGCGGTCACGGGCGTGAGCGGCTCCGGCAAGTCCTCCCTCGTCAACGACATCCTGTACCGGGTTCTCGCGAACAAACTCAACGGCGCACGCAAGGTACCCGGAAAGCACACTCGCGTGACCGG
This sequence comes from Mycetocola sp. Y442, assembly GCF_056898615.1. Classification (NCBI taxonomy): domain Bacteria; kingdom Bacillati; phylum Actinomycetota; class Actinomycetes; order Micrococcales; family Microbacteriaceae; genus Mycetocola; species Mycetocola sp. Y442. Next base: position 373,151 of record NZ_JBXHBV010000001.1, on the reverse strand, counting down.
GCTCGAGCAGCTCGACAAGGTGATCCACGTCGACCAGGCGCCGATTGGCCGCACACCGCGGTCCAACCCGGCGACCTACACCGGTGTGTTCGACCGCATCCGCACGCTGTTCTCCGAAACCACCGAGGCAAAGGCGCGCGGATACCTCCCGGGTCGCTTCAGCTTCAACGTCAAGGGCGGGCGCTGCGAGGCGTGCTCCGGCGACGGAACCATCAAGATCGAGATGAACTTCCTGCCCGATGTTTACGTGGCCTGCGAGGTCTGCGGGGGAGCGCGGTACAACCGCGAAACCCTGTCTGTGCACTACAAGGGCAAGAACATCGCCGAGGTCCTCGACATGCCGATCGCGGAGGCCGCTGAGTTCTTCGAGGCGATCACCTCGATCCACCGGTTCCTCAAGACGCTCGTTGAGGTCGGACTCGGCTATGTCCGGCTCGGCCAGAGTGCAACCACCCTGTCTGGTGGTGAAGCGCAGCGTGTGAAGCTGGCGACCGAGCTGCAGAAGCGCACAAACGGCAGGAGCATCTACGTCCTCGACGAGCCGACGACAGGCTTGCACTTCGAAGACGTGCGGAAGCTCCTCCTCGTCCTCAACAGCCTCGTCGACAAGGGCAACACGGTCATCGTCATCGAGCACAACCTCGACGTGATCAAGTCTGCTGACTGGATCATCGACATTGGCCCCGAGGGTGGCGCGGGTGGCGGACGCGTGCTCGCGACGGGCACCCCCGAGAAGATCGCGAAAGTCAAGAAGAGCCACACGGGGTTCTACCTCAACGAAGTGCTCGAGGCCGAACAGGTTCAGGCGCGTAAGGCGGGATAGGTGGCACCACCACTGAGCTATCGCCCCAAGCCGGGCGAAATTCCGACGAGCCCCGGGGTGTATCGATTTCGAGACGAGACATCCCGGGTGCTCTACGTCGGCAAGGCGAAGAACCTCCGGGCGCGGCTGAGCAACTATTTCGCTCCGCTGCACACGCTGCACGAGCGAACCCGCCGCATGGTCACGACCGCATCGAGCGTGGAGTGGACCGTCGTCGGGAGCGACATCGAGGCGCTCCAGCTCGAGTACACGTGGATCAAGGAGTTCGATCCACCGTTCAACGTCAAGTTCCGCGACGACAAGACCTACCCGTACATGGCGATCACCCTCGCCGACGAAGCTCCGCGTGTGCTCGTCACCCGCAACCCGCGGATCAAGGGCGCCAGGTATTTCGGCCCGTACCCGAAGATCTGGGCGGTTCACGACACGATCGATCTGATGATCAAGGCGTTCCCGATCCGGACCTGCTCCGACTCCAGTTACAAACGGGCCATGCAATCGGGCAAGCCCTGCTTCCCTGGGCAGATCGGACGCTGCGGTGGCCCGTGCTCCGGCAAGGTGACGATCGAAGAGCACCGGGCGATGGTCGATGACTTCGTGAGCTTTATGGCCGGTCACGATCGTCGCTTCGTGACGGATGCCACGCGCAAGATGAAAGACGCCGCTGCCCGGCAGGACTACGAGAGCGCTGCCAGGTATCGGGATCGCCTTCAGGCGCTCGAGGCGGTACTCGAGAAAAGCGCCGTCGTTCTCAAGGACTCAGTCGACGCCGACCTCTTCGGCGTCGTCCACGACGAACTCTCTGCGGCGGTCCAGCAGTTCATCGTCCGTGGCGGCCGGATCCGGGGTGTCCGGTCGTGGACCGTTGACAAGGAACTCGACCTGTCGACCGGAGAGCTCGTCGACAGCATCCTGCAACGCGCATACGACGGATCCGCCACTGACGTGCCCAGGGAGGTTCTGGTCCCCGAGCTCCCCGAAGACGCTGACGAACTCGAAACCTGGCTCGCCGGCATCCGCGGTAAAGGCCGGGTGCGGCTCAAGACCGCCCAGCGCGGAGAGAAGGCCGCGCTCATGCAGACGGCGAATCTCAACGCGAAGAACGCGCTGCAGCTTTACAAGATGCGAAGGACCGCTGATTTCGTCGCCCGCTCCCAGGCGCTGACCGACATCCAGGAAGCGATCGGGATGGAACAGGCACCCCTCCGGATCGAGTGCTTTGACGTCTCGCATCTCTCCGGCACCAACATCGTGGCGTCGATGGTGGTCTTCGAGGACGGCCTGGCGCGAAAAGACCAGTACCGCCGGTTCAGTATCGCGTCGTCCACCGACGATACCGACTCGATCTACCAGGTACTGAGCCGACGGCTGGCGTACCTCACGACCCCTGAGACCGTTGAGCCGGAGCCTGACCCGACGGCACCCGGCATCGTCGCAGACGACGTGAAACGAAAGAAGTTCGCGTACCCGCCGCAACTGCTCATCGTGGACGGTGGCCAGCCCCAGGTGCAGGCCGCACAACGCGCCCTGCAGGAGTCAGGGCGGACAGACATCCAGCTTGTGGGCATGGCGAAACGGCTCGAGGAGATCTGGCTCCCAGATAATGACTATCCCGTGATCCTGCCGCGCAACTCCGAGGCACTCTTCCTCCTGCAGCGGGTGAGGGACGAAGCGCACAGGTTCGCCATCACGTACCAGCGCACCAAACGCAAGCGCGACATCACCAGTGTGCTCACCGAGATCCCCGGTCTGGGACCCGCTCGCGTCAAGGCGCTTCTCGTTCACTTCGGATCGGTTGCGGCGATGCGCGAGGCAACCCCGGAGGCGATAGCCGCGGTGAAGGGGGTTGGACCCGCGCTCGCGCAGACCATCGCCGATACCCTCCAGGACCGCCAGCGCGCCAACAGTCGGTAGGCTTGAAGTCCAGCCAGAGGGCAACGTCCCATCGGGCCAATCGGAGAGTGAACAGTGCCAGACGAAGCGATTCCGAACCAGGAAGTCCTGATTGTGACGGGGATGTCCGGAGCCGGGCGATCAACGGTCGCCAACGCCCTCGAGGATCTCGACTGGTACGTGGTCGACAACCTTCCCCCGCAGATGCTGCGCCCCCTCGTCGACCTTGCCGGCCGTGCGGAGGGCGCGCTCCCACGGATCGCCGCTGTCGTCGACGTCCGCGGGCGTGATTTCTTCACCGACCTGCAGCAGATGATCCAGTCGCTCCGCGACGGAACGAAACTCAGAGTGATCTTCCTCGACGCGACGGATTCAGCACTCGTGCGGCGCTTTGACGCCGTTCGCAGGCCGCATCCGCTCCAGGGCGGCGGTACGATCCTCGACGGCATCGCGACCGAACGGGCACGGCTCGCCACGATCCGCGAGTCGAGCGACATTGTGATCGACACGTCCGATCTCAATGTGCACCAGCTCGCGAACAGCGTTGCCGAGCTCTTCGCCGCCGAGGGGACCCCAGGCGTGAAGCTCACGATCATGAGTTTCGGCTTCAAATACGGCGCACCGTTCGATGCGGACATGATCGCTGACGCGCGGTTCCTGCCCAACCCGTTTTGGGTTCCCGAGTTGCGGGCGCATACTGGACTCGACCCTGAGGTTCGCGAGTACGTTCTCGGCCAGCCGGGCGCATCGGAGTTCACCGACGCGTATGCACAGGCCCTCGCGCCTGTTCTGAACGGCTACCAGCACGAGAGCAAACGATTTGCGACCTTCGCCATCGGCTGCACCGGCGGCAAACATCGCTCGGTCGCGATCGCGAACGCACTCGCTGACAAGTTGAAGGAACTCCCAGGAGTCGCCGTCAACGTCAAGCACCGCGACCTCGGCAAAGAATAAGCCACAGCGTCGCCGGCCACGGCCAGACGCACACACGACGAACACTGATGAGAAAAGGATCCCGCTTGGCACTGACTGCTGAGGTCAAAGAAGAATTGGCCAACATCGTTGAAGAGAAGACAACGGTACGCGCCGCTGAGTTGACATCCACCCTGCGCTTCAGCGGTGGGCTTCACCTGATCTCCAGCCGCATCGCCATTGAGAGCGAGCTCGATACTCCGCACCTCGCCAGGCGGGTGCGCAAGGCTCTTGCCGAGCTCTACGGCGTACGGAGCGAAGTGGTCTCGGTGAGCCCATCGACATCACGGCGTGGAGAGTATTACCTCGTGCGGGTCGTTGACGGCGGCGAGACACTGGCCAGGCAGACCGGCCTCCTCGACGCACGACGCCGCCCCATTCGTGGCCTTCCCAACCGGCTTACGACAGGATCACGAGCCGAACTGGCTGCCGTCTGGCGGGGCGCTTTCCTCGCCGCAGGATCGCTGACTGACCCGGGCCGCTCCGCCGCACTCGAAATCACCTGCCCCGGCAACGAGAGCGCGATGGCTCTCGTCGGTGCCGCCGGCCGCCTCGGCGTCCAGGCGAAAGCGCGCGAGGTCCGCGGTGTTCATCGCGTCGTCATTCGCGACGGTGAGGCGATCAGCGCAATGCTCGTACTCATGGGCGCTCACGGCACCGTCAAGGCGTGGGAAGAGCTCCGCCAGCGGCGCGAGGTTAGGGCAACCGCCAACCGCCTCGTCAACTTCGACGACGCCAACCTTCGCCGCTCAGCCCAGGCGGCTGTCGCGGCGTGCGCGAGGGTCGAACGCGCGATGGAAATCCTTGCCGACGACATCCCGGAGCACCTCAGGTACGCGGGAGAGCTGCGCCTCAGCCACCGTGAGGCAAGCCTCGACGAACTCGGACATTACGCCGACCCGCCGATGACCAAGGATGCGATCGCCGGACGGATCAGACGCCTTCTCGCCATGGCAGACAAACGCGCAACCGACCTGGGGCTCCCAGGCACCGACGCCAACCTGCCGCCTGACTACGACGAGGTGTAACCGCAAGCCCGTAGCGCCGGGAACCGACCTGACTAGACTGAAAGAGGTCGCCAGGACGATGTCCAGGCGCGTTCGCGACACACAAGTTGGCGACACACAAAGAGGAGAAAAATAAATGGCTGAATACACCCTCCCGGAACTCCCATACGACTACTCGGCCCTCGAGCCGAGCATCTCGGGCGCCATCATGGAGCTCCACCACTCGAAGCACCACCAGACCTACGTCACCGGCGCAAACACCGCCATCGCGCAGCTTGCAGAAGCGCGCGACTCCGACAACCTTGCCTACGTCAACAAGCTCGAAAAGGACCTCGCCTTCAACCTCGGCGGGCACGTCAACCACTCGATTTTCTGGACGAACATGTCCCCGAACGGTGGAGACAAGCCCACCGGCGAACTCGCCGCGGCGATCGACGAGTTCTTCGGGTCGTTTGACAAGTTCCGTGCCCACTTCACGGCCACGGCGCTCGGTGTACAGGGCTCCGGCTGGTCTGTTCTCGCGTGGGACTCCATCGGTCAGCGACTCATCATCCAGCAGTTCTTCGACCAGCAGTCGAACTTCGCCGCTGGCACTGTTCCGCTCCTGATGCTCGACGTCTGGGAGCACGCCTACTACCTCGACTACAAGAACGTACGCGCCGACTACGTGAAGGCATTCTGGAACATCACCAACTGGGAGAACGTCCAGAGCCGTTTCGTCGCCGCCCGCGAGCAGACCAAGGGCCTGCTGCTACTCTCATAGTCCTGACTTTTCGCCTGCCGCGGCTCACGCCCAGCATCGGGTCAGTTCACTTTCGTTCCATCAGCACAACCGAAGACGCGCTCCGGCGCTCTAGAAACAGGAGACATTCGTGTCCGTAAAGATCGGTATCAACGGGTTCGGCCGCATCGGCCGCAACTACTTCCGCGCAGCACTTGCCAAGGGCAGCGACCTTGAGATCGTTGCCGTCAACGACCTCACCGACAACAAGACGCTCGCCCACCTGCTGAAGTACGACTCCATCACGGGTCGCCTCGACGCAACGGTCGAGTTTGACGAAGAGAAGATCGTCGTCAACGGCAAGGCCATCAAGGTCTTCTCGGAGCGCGACCCGGCGAACCTCCCGTGGGGCGAACTCGGAGTCGACATCGTCATCGAGTCGACCGGGTTCTTCACGAACGCTGCCGACGCTAAGAAGCACATCGACGCTGGTGCCAAGAAGGTTCTCATCTCCGCTCCGGCCAAGGGTGAAGACGCAACGTTCGTCATGGGTGTCAACGAGGGCCTCTACGAGCCCGAGAACCACCACATCATCTCGAACGCATCGTGCACCACGAACTGCCTCGCGCCGCTCGCCAAGGTGTTCAACGACGAGTTCGGCATCGAGCGCGGTCTCATGACCACGGTCCACGCGTACACCGCTGACCAGAACCTCCAGGACGGCCCGCACAGCGACCTCCGTCGCGCACGCGCAGCAGCGGTCAACATCGTCCCGACCTCGACCGGTGCGGCAAAGGCCATCGGCCTCGTTCTGCCCGAGCTCAAGGGCAAGCTCGACGGCTTCGCACTTCGCGTGCCGGTGCCGACCGGCTCGATCACCGACCTCACTATCGAGTCGTCGCGCCCGGTCACGGTCGATGAGGTGAAGGCAGCCTACAAGGCAGCCGCAGAAGGTCCCCTCAAGGGCATCCTGCTGTACACCGAGGACGAGATCGTCTCGAGCGACATCGTCACCGACCCGCACTCCTGCATCTTCGACGCGGGACTCGTTCGCGTCATGGGCAACCAGGTCAAGATCGTCGGCTGGTACGACAACGAGTGGGGTTACTCCAACCGCCTCGTCGACCTCACCGAGTACGTCGCCGATCGTCTCTAGGACACAGGGCTAGCCGTGCCGCTTCGCACCCTCGAATCGCTGGGCTCGCTCGCAGGCAAGCGCGTCGTCGTTCGGTGTGACCTCAACGTTCCTCTCAAGGACGGGGTCATCACCGACGACGGGCGCGTGCGTGCGTCTGTTCCCACGCTGAAAACGCTCATCGACCAGGGAGCACGCGTCGTCGTTGTGTCTCACCTGGGCCGTCCAGACGGCGCCCCTGAGGCTAAATACAGCCTCGCCCCCGTTGCCAAGCGGCTGTCGGAACTCCTCGGAACCGACGTCGCCTTCGCGACCGACACCGTCGGGCAGTCAGCGACGGATGCCGTCAGCAAGCTTTCCGACGGACAGGTTGTAGTTCTCGAGAACCTCAGGTTCAACCCGGGGGAGACCAGCAAGGTCGAAGCCGAACGAACCGAGTTCGCCGAGAAGATCGCTCAGTTCGGGGACGCGTTCGTCTCAGACGGATTCGGCGTTGTGCACCGCAAGCAGGCGAGTGTGTACGAGCTGGCGAAGCTGCTCCCGAGCGCTGCAGGCGAGCTCATCAGCGCGGAACTCACAGTTCTGGACCGGTTGACTGAGTCACCCGAGCGTCCATACACGGTGGTGCTCGGCGGTTCGAAGGTGTCAGACAAGCTCGGCGTCATCGGGCATCTGCTTCCCCGCGTGAACACGCTCCTCATCGGTGGGGGAATGCTCTTTACGTTCCTCGCCGCACAGGGACACAAGGTGGGCGCGAGCCTCCTTGAAGCCGACCAGATCGACACGGTGAAGAACTACCTGACCGAGGCAGAGAAACTCGGTGTGGAGATCATTCTTCCCACCGACGTCGTCGTTGCCAGCAAGTTCGGCGCCGATGCAGAACACGTGATCCAGCCAGCGGACGCCATCGAAGACACGGCTTTCGGTGCGACAGGCCTCGGCCTGGACATCGGACCGGAGACCGCAGAGCGCTTCGCCGGCGTCATCCGCTCGTCCAAAACTGTGTTCTGGAACGGTCCGATGGGGGTCTTCGAACTCGCGCCATTCGCCGCTGGCACGAAGACCGTCGCGCAGGCACTCACCGAAACCGACGGCCTGAGCGTCGTTGGTGGCGGGGACTCAGCCGCCGCGGTTCGCGCGCTCGGCTTCGAGGACTCGCAGTTCGGACACATATCAACCGGAGGCGGTGCAAGCCTCGAGTTCCTCGAAGGCAAACGCCTTCCAGGACTGGAGGTATTGGGATGGCAGTAAACCGCGTTCCGCTCATTGCGGGCAACTGGAAAATGAACCTGGATCACCTGCAGGCAATCGCGTTTGTACAGAAGCTGGCGTGGAGCCTCGCTGATGCCAAGCACGACCCGGCGAGTGTCGAGGTTGCGGTGTTCCCGCCGTTCACCGACCTGCGCAGCGTCCAGACCCTCGTCTCGGCCGACAAACTGCCCATCGCTTTCGGTGGCCAGGATGTGTCCGAGCACGATTCCGGAGCGTACACGGGCGAAATCTCCGGTGCGTTCCTTAAAGCCCTTGAGTGCAGCTACGTCCTCATCGGGCATTCCGAGCGTCGGACGCTGCACGCTGAGAGCGACGAACAGGTCGCCGCGAAGGTTGCTGCAGCGATCAAGCACAACGTGGTTCCGATCATTTGCGTCGGCGAGACGGCTGACGACCTCGAGAAGCACGGTCCGAGTGCTGTTCCCGTTGCTCAGCTGAAGGCGGCGCTCTCCGGGCTTTCGGCGACGGCTGACATCGTCGTTGCCTATGAGCCCGTCTGGGCCATCGGCTCAGGCAAGGCCGCCACTCCCGAACAGGCCGAGCAGGTTGCCGCTGCGCTGCGCGCTGCACTTCGCGAGACTCTGGGCGACGACGTCGCGGCGAAGACGCGCATTCTGTACGGCGGGAGCGTGAAGGCGGCAAACATCGCCGGCTTCATGCGTGAACCGAACGTCGACGGTGCCCTCGTCGGTGGCGCGAGCCTCGATCTCAACGAGTTCTCGAGCATCGTGCGCTACCAGAAGCACGTGGGCGTTTAGCGCGTCAGGCCTCAGGCTATAATTGGGGGCGGTCCATGGAACATGGGCCGCCCATGTGAAAGGTCCTTTGTGGAGATACTTCAGGTCGTACTGCAGGTGGTGCTCGGTGTTACGAGCCTCCTGCTCACTTTCCTCATCCTCTTGCATAAGGGTCGCGGTGGTGGATTGTCCGACATGTTCGGTGGCGGTATGGGCTCGAACCTCGGATCCTCCGGGGTTGCCGAGCGAAATCTCAACCGGTTCACCGTCGTACTCGGTCTTGTTTGGTTTAGTTCAATAGTTGCGCTTGGTCTCATCACCAAGTTCTCGACTGGTGCGTAGGAGGACATATGGCTGCCGGAGGTAGCGCAATCAGGGGATCACGCGTTGGCGCTGGCCCCATGGGCGAACAGGATCACGGATTCCACGCGGACCGTGTTGCTGTTTCGTACTGGGATGCACTGGGAAACGAGACTGTGCGGTACTTTTCCGCCAGCCTGCCCGACGAAGAGATCCCGGAAACGATCGACAGCCCGTCGTCCGGTCTTCCCGCGGGCCGCGACCAGGCGAACCCGCCCGAGGTCGCCAAGCTTGAGCCGTACAAGACTCACCTCGCGTACGTGAAGGAACGCCGCACGGAGGAAGAAGCCGAGGCTCTTCTCGACGAGGCGCTTCAGGCTCTGCGTGCGCGCCGCGGTACGGCATCCGCTTAGGCTCCAACGTAACGTTACACACAAGAAAGCCCCTGTCCGAGGACAGGGGCTTTTCTTATGGCGCTGGTCTAGTAGGTCGGCGCGATGAGGTTCTCGGGGACCTCGGATGCCGCGGCCTGGTCAACGAAGAACATGGTGCGCTTGCGGCCCTTGATGCCGGCGATGGGGACCTCGGTGTAGGACGCTCCGGCAAGCGCAAGCCCGAGAACCGCAGCTTTGTCAGCGCCGGAGATCTCGACCCAGATCCGCTGTGACGAATTGATCGCGTGCCGGGTGAGGCTCAGCCTCTCCGCTGGCGGCTTGGGGGAGTTCCGCACAGCAACAACTGTCGCTTCGCGCTCGAGCACTTCCTGGCGGTCGGGAAACAGGGACGCCGTGTGGCCGTCGGGCCCGACGCCAAGAAAGGTGATGTCGAAACGGGGGAGAGTGGCGTCACCGTTCGAGTACTCGGCAAGAGTTCCGGCGTATGCCACTGCCGCCTCGTCGAGGGTCATTCCCGAATCGGACGCCGGGTAGCTGTGCACATTTTCGGCGGGGATGTCGATGTGATCGAGCAGGGCGCGCCTGGCCTTGCCGTCGTTTCGTTCGGCGTCATCGGCCGGGACCCACCGCTCGTCGCCCCACCAGAAGTGGACGCGCGACCAGTCGACGCTGTCCCGCGCTGGCGATGAGTTGATGCTCTCGAGAACCTTCATCGCGACGCGTCCACCCTCGAGGACGATGTTCACGAACTCGAGCTCATCGAGGAGGTCAACGGTCTTGGTGAGGAATCGTGCCGCTATCGATGCGGCGAGTGCATCGCTGTCTGCTGAGACAAGCACTCGTCGTTCATTCGTCATTCAGTTCGTACCTTCCGATGCCAGGGCTTCACTCTCAAGCTGAGAGAGACCCTTGGTGATCACTTCACCGTACAACGAATCCGGATCCAGTCTGCGCAGTTCCTCTGCGAGGCAGTCCCGCATGCTGCGCCGGGGCAGCGTGAGATCATGAACCGGCTGGTTCGGCTGGGTGAGTTTCGCGACGTTGTCGAGCGGCCGCTCCAGCACGATGTCACCGCTCGCCCTTGTCATCCGCACACCGTGGATACCGGTGTCGCCGGACCCTCGCGGGGTGAGCTCCTGGAGGACGGGAACCTGCAACTGCATCCCGAGCCAGGCCGCGAGCAGGACTGTGGACGGCGAGTCGGCGGCGCCGGACACCGTCACGGCCGTGACGGGTTCGTACGGCGGCTGGTCGAGCACCGCAGCGAGCTGGGCGCGCCAGAGGGTCAGGCGGGTCCAGGCGAAGTCCGTGTCGCCCGGCGTGTGCGTCCTGGCCAGTTCGACCAGAGCCGCGTGCGGATCTTCGTGCTCGGAGGCATCCGTGATCCTGCGCTGTGCGATCCGCCCGATCGCAGTGTGCGCGACGTCGGCGGGGGCTTCGATGGGCCACCAGGCGACGACAGGGGTGTCGGGGAGGAGCAGCCCGTTGATGAGGCTGTCTTCGTTGCCCGCAGCGTCGCCATAGGCGCGGAGGATGATCACTTCGCTCGCGCCGGCGTCACCGCCGACACGGATTTCGGCGTCGATGCGCGCTGGCTTCGCGCCGCCCTCGTTGTCTGCCGGGATCCGGGAGAGCACGAGCACCCGCATCGGGTGCTCCCGCGACGCGTCGTTTGCGGCCTCGATGGCCTCTTCTTCCTCGCCAAGCTGCGAGACGATCACGAGGGTGAGCACACGTCCGAGCGAGACGACGCCGCCGTCCTCACGCAACTGGACGAGCTTCTTTGACACCTTGCTGGTTGTGGTGTCGGGCAGATCGACGATCATGGGCGTCTCCAAACTCGGCCGTCTCTGGCAAGTAACTCATCGGCGGAAGCCGGGCCCCACGACCCCGGCTGGTATTGCTCGAGCGGACCGCCCTGGCTTGCCCAGTACTCCTCGATCGGGTCGAGGATCTTCCAGGAGAGTTCGACTTCCTGGTGCCGGGGGAACAGGGGAGGGTCGCCCAGGAGGACGTCGAGGATAAGACGTTCGTAGGCCTCAGGGCTCGCTTCGGTGAAGGCGTGGCCGTAGCCGAAGTCCATCGTCACGTCCCGGACCTGCGTGCCCGCCCCAGGAACCTTCGACCCGAACCGGATGGTCACTCCTTCGTCGGGCTGGACCCGGATGACCAGGGCGTTCTGGCCGAGTTCAGAGGTCTGGCTCTCGGCAAACAGGAACTGCGGTGCCCGCTTGAATACGACAGCGATCTCCGTCACTCGACGGCCGAGTCGCTTGCCGGTGCGAAGGTAGAACGGAACGCCGTCCCACCGCCTCGTATTGATATCGAGGCGCATGGCCGCGTAGGTCTCCGTCGTCGACTCGGGGTTCATCCCTTCCTCTTCGAGGAAACCGCTGACCACCTCACCGCCCTGCCAGCCGCCGGCGTACTGCCCGCGGGCGGTCGCCTTGCTGAGGTCGTCAGGCAAGCTCACCGCGGCGAGCACCTTTTCTTTCTCAGCACGGAGGTCAGCAGCATCGAACGACAGCGGCTCCTCCATCGCGGTGAGCGCGAGGAGCTGCAGGATGTGATTCTGGATGACGTCGCGGGCAGCGCCGATTCCGTCGTAGTAACCCGCGCGGCCGCCAACGCCGATGTCCTCGGCCATGCTGATCTGCACATGGTCGACGTAATTCGAGTTCCAGATCGGTTCGAACATCTGGTTCGCGAACCGAAGGGCAAGAATGTTCTGGACCGTTTCCTTACCGAGGTAGTGGTCAATCCTGAACACCGAGTCGGGTGGGAACACCGACTCCACGACAGCGTTGAGCTCACGAGCGGTCTCGAGGTTCGAGCCGAAGGGCTTCTCGATGACCACACGGCGCCACTCGCCGGCTTTCGCCTCCGCCATCCCCGAACGCCTCAACTGCTCGGTCACCTCGGGGAACGCCTTCGGTGGAATCGAGAGATAGAACGCGTGGTTGCCCATGGTCCCTCGCTCGACGTCGAGGAGCGCGATGGTCTCCTTGAGCTTCTCGAACGCGGCGTCGTCCCCGAACTCGCCAGGAACGAACCGGATGCCCTGGGCGAGCTGCTGCCAGACTTCCTCCCGGTACTCCGTACGTGCGTGGGCCTTCACGGCCTCGTGCACCACCTGCATGAAGTCCTGGTCTGCCCAGTCTCGCCTCGCGAAGCCGACGAGAGCGAACCCGGGAGGAAGAAGACCGCGATTCGCCAGGTCGTAGACGGCCGGCATCAACTTCTTGCGTGACAGGTCGCCCGTCACACCAAAAATGATCAGCCCGCTGGGTCCTGCGATGCGGTTCAGGCGTCGATCCGAGTCCAACCGCAGAGGGTTGAACGTCGGGGTGATATCCACGGGGGACATACAGCTCCTAGATGCGGCCGTACTGGCCGGTAAATCCGGTTCGGGGGAACCTAGTTGACAGCTTCGAACAGCGAGACGATGTTCGATTCCGGGTCGGTGAAGTTGAGCACGAGCACAGGGCGACCGTGATCGGCCAGAACCGTCGCGTCACCCTGAGCCTGGGCCTGAATGAGCTGGCCGAAGGTGAATGGACGGTCGGGGATGGCGAGGTCGACAGGCGCATTCTCCGTGATCTGGAGGAACACACCGACAGCCGGGCCGCCCTTGTGGAACTGGCCCGTCGAGTGCAGGAACCGAGGTCCCCAGCCGAAGGTGACCGGTCGGCCCGCGCGGGCCGCGAGCAGCTGACGCACGCCGGCAAGCTGGGGGAGTGCGAGCCTGTCGACGTACGCCTGGACTGCGAGGTAACCATCGGCGCCGAGTGTCGCAAGCAGCGCATCGAGTGCGCCGCGCACGGTCGAGACGCCGGCGAGCAGGTTTGCGTCGCCGCGCACCTCGATGCCGTTCTCCACGAACAGCGGGGGTGCCTGCTCGGGACGGGCATCGAGAAGGCCGCGCGTGGCGATCTTCGCCGACTCGACGTCGGGCTGGTCGAACGGGTTGATCCCAAGGATTCGGCCGGCGACCGCTGTGGCGAACTCCCACACGAGAATCTGAGCGCCGAGCGTGCCGCTCACCAGGATTTCACCCTCGTGACGATCCTTGGCAAACAGGTGCGGGGCATCCGCGTCATCAACGAGTCGAACGACCTGAACATCGGCCGGGGTATCTGTGACCTCGGGCGCGAGAGTGTCGACCACAACAGGAAGGATGCCGGTGCCCTGCTTTCCCGTCGACTCAGCGATGAGCTGTTCAGCCCAGTCTGGGAGGCCGACGATGTGGGTTCCGTCGGAGACGATGGCGAGCTTGTCTTTCAACGGCGAGGTCCCCGCCATTGCAGCCGCGAGGATGAGCCCGGGGTTGCGCGCGTCGTCCACCGCGAGCTCAACGGCGATGGCGTCGGCTTCGTCGAGCAGCTCTCCGACGTTGACACCGGCGAGTCCTGACGGAACAAGCCCGAACGCGGTGAGCGCGGAATACCGGCCGCCGACGTTGGGGTCGGCGTTGAACACCCGGTAACCGGCTTCGCGCGCCGACGCGTCGAGCGGGGAGCCCGGGTCGGTCACGACGATGATGCGGCCACGGGGGTCGATGCCAGCCTCGGTGAACGCTGCCTCGTAGGCGCGGCGCTGACTGTCGGTTTCGACCGTCGATCCTGACTTGGACGACACTACGATGGCGGTGCTGGCGAGGCGGTCGTTCAGTGCCGCGAGCACCTGCCCCGGCGCCGTCGAGTCGAGCACGGTCAGGTCGCCACCGAGTGTCTGCGTGATCACTTCTGGCGCGAGCGAGGAACCGCCCATGCCCGCGAGCACAATGTGGTCGACGCCCTGAGCGTTAAGTTCATCGCGCAGCGCCTCGATCTCGGCAACCAGCGGTCGTGACACGCTGGTCGCCTCGGTCCAGCCGAGCCGTTTCGACGACTCTTCCTCTGCGTCTGGTCCCCACAGCGCAGGGTCCTGCGCTGTGATGCTTGACGCGACCAGGTCGGAGACCAGCGTCGGGACGACGGCGGCGACGGCGTCAGCCGCCGCGCCGCTCACCGCGATCTTGAAGCTCATTTTGCGGCCTCGAGCGCTGCAGTGACCGTGTCGAGGAGTTCGTTCCAGGACACGATGAACTTCTCAACGCCCTCCTTCTCAAGGAGGAGCGTCACGTCGTCGTAGGAGATGCCCTGAGCCGCGATGGCGTCGAGCACCTCGTTTGCAGCGGCGTAGGAACCCGTGATGCTGTCGCCCTCGATGACACCGTGGTCGAACGTGGCCTCGAGCGTCTTCTCCGGCATCGTGTTGACTACCTGGGGCGCGACGAGCTGCGTGACGTACAGGGTGTCCGGCAGGCTCGGGTCCTTCACACCGGTCGACGCCCAGAGCGGACGCTGCATGTTCGCACCGGCATCCAGGAGCATCTCCGCGCGTTCGGTCGCGAACGACTGAACAAAGACTTCGTACGCGAGCTGTGCGTTTGCGACTCCGGCCTTGCTCTTGAGCGCGAGGGCCTCATCGGTTCCGATGGCGCTGAGGCGCTTGTCGATTTCGGTGTCGACGCGCGACACGAAGAAGGATGCCACCGAGTGGATGGTCGACAGGTCGATTCCCGCTGCCTTGGCCTTCTCGAGGCCGGTGAGGTAGGCGTTGATGACAGCACGGTAGCGGTCGAGGCTGAAGATCAGTGTCACGTTGACGCTGATCCCGGCCGCGATCGTCTCGGTGATCGCCTCGAGTCCCTCGACGGTCGCGGGGATCTTGATCATCGCGTTCGGCCTGTCCACCTTGGCCCAGAGTGCTTTCGCCTCCTCGATGGTGCCCTGTGCATCGTGGGCGAGGCCGGGCTCGACCTCGATCGACACTCGGCCGTCGAAGCCCTGCGTGGCGTCGTAGACGGGCCGGAAGATGTCAGCGGCGCGCGCGACATCGTCGGTGGTGATCTCGAAGACAGCCGCCGTCACGTCCTTGCCCTGTGCGGCGAGTTCCTTGACCTGCGCTGCATACACCTCACCGTTGCTGAGCGCACCGGCGAAGATTGTCGGGTTCGTGGTTACTCCGACGACGTTCTTGGTGTCGATGAGTTCCTGCAGGTTGCCGGTTTCGATGCGTCCACGGGAGAGGTCGTCGAGCCAGATGCTGACGCCGGCCTCGGAAAGCTGAGCTGTTGGTGTTGAGTTCGTCATGTTGTTCTCCTTCTGAGCCGGCGGTTACTTGCCGAGTGTCTCTTTAGCGGCAACAACGACGGCATCCGTGGTTATGCCGAACTTGTTGAAAAGTGTCTTGTAGTCGGCCGATGCACCGAAGTGCTCGATCGAGACCGAACGACCCCTGTCGCCGACGATGCCGGCCCAGGTGAGGGCGAGCCCTGCTTCGACGGAGACACGAGCGGTGACAGCCTTCGGGAGAACCGACTCGCGATACGCCTCGTCCTGCTCCTCGAACCACTCGAGGCACGGCACGGAGACAACGCGGGCGTTGACTCCGTCAGCCTTGAGCGCCTCGCGGGCGTCGACGGCGAGCTGAACTTCCGAGCCCGTCGCGATCAGGATGACATCCGGTGTTCCGTTGGGTGCTTCGGCGAGAACGTATGCGCCCTTGGCGACATTCGCGGCCGATGCGAAGGTGTCTCCGCTTGCCTCGCCATCGCCACGCTCGAACACCGGGATGTTCTGGCGTGTGAGGGCGATGCCGGCCGGCCCGCCACGGCGCTTGAGGATTTCGAGCCATGCGTAGCTGACCTCGTTGGCGTCACCGGGGCGAACGACCGCCAGGTTCGGAATTGCGCGGAGTGTTGCGAGCTGCTCGATCGGCTGGTGCGTCGGCCCGTCTTCGCCGAGCGCCACGGAGTCGTGGGTCCACACGAAGATCGACGGCACATTCATGAGTGCGGCAAGCCGAACCGCCGGGCGCATGTAGTCGCTGAAGATCAGGAAGGTTCCGCCGTAGGCGCGAGTGGGACCGTGAAGAACGATGCCGTTGAGGATCGCAGCCATCGCGTGTTCGCGGATTCCGAAGTGCAGGACCCGCCCGTACTTATTGCCGGTCCACTCGTGGGTGGAGTGCTCGCTCGGAACGAATGATTCCGCACTCTCGATCGTGGTGTTGTTGGACTCAGCAAGGTCGGCGGAGCCACCCCAGAGTTCGGGGACAACAGGACCAAGCGCGTTGAGAACCTTGCCGGATGCCGCGCGGGTGGAGACATCCTTTCCTGGCTCGAAGACCGGAAGCGCCGATTCGACACCCTCGGGGAGATCGCCGGCGAAAAGCCGGTCGAGCAGAGCGCTCTTGTCCGGGTTGGCGGCCTTCCACGCGTCAAAGCCCGCCTGCCACTCGGCACGCTGCTCCGCTCCGCGGTCGATCGCCTTACGGGTGTGCTCGATGACCTCGTCTGCGACGACGAAGCTCTCAGCAGGGTCGAAGCCGAGTACTTCCTTGACGGCCGCGAGCTCGTCGGCGCCGAGTGCCGATCCGTGGATCTTTCCCGTGTTCTGCTTCTTCGGGCTTGGCCAGCCGATGATCGTCTTGAGGATGATGAGCGACGGCTTGTCGGTCTCGGCCTTTGCGGCCTCGATCGCGTCGTTGAGGGCCTGGATGTCCTCGACGTACTCGCCGGTCTTCTTCCAGTCAACGGTCTGCACGTGCCAGTGGTACGCCTCGTATCGCGCGGCAACGTCCTCGGTGAAGGCGATGTTCGTGTCGTCCTCGATGGAGATCTGGTTGCTGTCGTAGATCGCGATGAGGTTGCCGAGCTCCTGGTGGCCGGCGAGGGATGAGGCCTCGCTCGTGACACCCTCCTGCAGGTCGCCATCACCGGCGATGACATAAACGAAGTGGTCGAACGGGCTCTTGCCCGCTTCGGTGTCCGGGTCGAACAATCCACGCTCAAAGCGGGCGGCGTATGCAAAGCCGACGGCTGACGCGAGGCCCTGTCCGAGTGGCCCTGTCGTGATCTCGACACCGTCTGTGTGTCCGTACTCGGGGTGGCCCGGCGTGAGTGAACCCCACGTGCGCAGCGCCTTGAGGTCCTCGAGTTCGAGGCCGTATCCGCCCAGGTACAGCTGGACGTACTGGGTCAGTGAGCTGTGACCGACCGAGAGCACAAAACGGTCGCGGCCGAGCCAGTGCTGGTCCTTGGGATCGCGGCGCATGACTTTCTGGAACAGGAGGTATGCGGCCGGCGCGAGGCTCATTGCCGTTCCCGGATGCCCGTTTCCAACCTTCTCCACCGCATCTGCTGCGAGCAGTCTGGCGGTGTCAACCGCCTTATCGTCAATGGAGTTCCACTGCAAAGCTGCCACTATATTGGACCCTTCTCGTTTCGAATCAGGGGCCATCTCTGACCCACCGATGAAGCGTGTTCCCACGCCTTTTGGCTTCATTGGCGCCGATGGACAGATTTCACCCGAGGTGTAACGATCGGGGTTTTCTGAGCCAGCGAACGGTTTGGCGAGCACCTTCATTATAGGTAGTGCGCCCGGCCACCGGCCGGTTCCTTACGCCCGGTGAGCAATGACCTAGAATTGGGTGGTAATCCACCGGTTAGAGGAGCAATGAACATTGCAGTAGAAGACCGCGTCGCGCAGCACAGCGTGACGCGCGCTGACAAGGTGCGGGGCTACATCTCCCTCACCAAGCCGCGGGTGATGGAGCTCCTGCTCGTCACGACGGTGCCTGTGATGATCCTCGCTGAGGGCGGCATCCCGAACCTGTGGCTCGTTCTCGCAACGGTGATCGGCGGTGCCATGAGTGCCGGAGCCGCTGGAGCGTTCAACTGCTACATCGACCGTGACATCGACAAGGTGATGAAGCGGACCAAGAACAGGCCACTCGTCACCGGCGTCCTCTCGCCACGCGAGGCGCTCGTCTTCTCCTGGTCGCTCGCCATCCTGTCCACCGTCTGGCTCTACTTCACAACGAATCCGCTGACGGCCGCACTCTCGGTCGGCGCGATCTTCTTCTACGTTGTGATCTACACACTGTGGCTCAAGCGCTGGACAAGCCAGAACATCATCTGGGGCGGGATCGCCGGATGCTTCCCGGTCTTGATCGGGTGGGCCGCCGTTGCCAACTCCCTCAGCTGGGCACCGTTCATCCTGTTCGCCGTCGTCTTCCTCTGGACGCCGCCACACTACTGGCCGCTCTCGATGAAGTACCGCGACGACTACAAGTCCGCGGGAGTGCCGATGCTCGCCGTCGTCCGCGGCCGCGCGCAGGTCGGCCTCCAGGTGATTCTCTACGCCTGGGCAACCGTCGCGTGCTCGCTCCTTCTCGTCCCCGTCGCATCGATGGGTGTGCTCTACACAGTCGTCGCCGCAGTCTCAGGCGGCTGGTTCATCTTCGAGACGCACCGCCTCTACAACCTGGCCATCCGGCACGAGCACGTGTCACCGATGCGCGTGTTCCACGGTTCGATCAGCTACCTGACCCTGCTGTTCCTCGCGGTCGGCATCGATCCGCTGCTTCCGTTCTAGGTAATCGCTGCTGCCTGCGGGTCGGGCGCGCCACTCATTTCGTGTGACAGTTGCCGCTCCATGCAGGGTCTTCTGTCGAGTGACAGTTCCTGCTGGTGTTGGGCCGCGGCACCCACCCCAAGTGTCACCTGAGTCCGCGGCGCGGGGCTGCGGCTCATTCAAGTGACGCTTGTTGTGGGTGCGCGACCGCGGCACCCGCGATAAGTGTCACTTGAGTGCACTGCGCGAGGCGCCGGCTCATTCAAGTGACGGTTGCCGCTTCATGCGAGGTCTGCTGTTCAAGTGACAGTTCCTGCGGGTGTTGGGCCGCGGCACCCACCCCAAGTGTCACCTGAGTCCGCGGCGCGGGGCGCCGGACTCATTCGAGTGACAGTTGCTGCGGGTGCGCGATCGCGGCACACGCGATAAGTGTCACCTTCAGGGCAGGCGACGGATGCCACCGGGGGAGCGCAGGTCCGACGCCTGTGCCGCGGCCGCACCGGTCAGACCCGGGTGGATCGAGACGCGGGCCGCGGCGCAGTGGAAGTCCACATCGAGTCGCACCCGTTTCAAGTGACAGTTGCTGCGAGTGCTCGACCGCGGCACCCGCCACAAGTGTCACCTTCAAGGCAGGTGACGGATGCCGCGTGGCGCGGGGTTCATTCGAGTGACGGTTGCTGCGGGTGCTCGGCCACGGCACACACCACAAGTGTCACCTGGGTCCGCGGCGCGGGGCGCCGGCTCATTCGAGTGACAGTTCCTGCGGGTGTTCGGCCGCGGTACACACCACAAGTGTCACTTGAGTTCACTGCGCGAGGCGCGGGGCTCGTTCGAGTGACAGTTGATGCGGGTGTTCCGCCGCGGTACACGCCACAAGTGTCACCTGAGTCTGCGCACGGGCCGTCCGGCTCATTCGAGTGACAGTTGCTGCGGGTCGCGGGCTGGGCGCGGGTCGCGGGCCCAGAACGCGAGCGCGGGCTGAGACCGTGATCCGGGCCGAAACGAATGCAGGCCACGACGCGGGTGGGGCCCGCCGCGGCTCCAGGGCGTGAACGACCACAGGCCACGACTCGCGGGTCAGGCCGGGGCCGGTCCCAGCCGAGGCTAGGACGCGCGCACGGCCTCCACCGGTTCCGCGCCCACGCGCACCGGGGCGGACGACTTGAGGCTGAGGACGGTCACCGTCATCGCCGCCGCGAGCACGCAGGCGAGCACCATGTGGATGCCGACGAGAATCTCGGGCAGCCCCATCCGTGCCTGAGCCAACCCCACAGCGATCTGGACGAGCTCGACGGCGAGCAACAGCGTGAGGTTGCGCCGCACCTTCTCCAGCCCGAGCGAGACCGCGGCAACGAGAAGCACGATCGTCAGCCCGAATGTCACGTAGGCGGGCCACGCGTGCAGGTGCTGGAGCAACGCCGAGTCGAGTCCATTGCGGGCAGCACCCGAATCACCCGCGTGCGGGCCTGAGCCCGTTGTGATGATGCCGATGATCACCGTGACAGCGACGAAGAACGTCGTGACGTGCGTGGTGATCGCGAACCAGCGGGGGACCGCGAGAGTCCGCTCCCCGTTTCCGTTGTACACGCGGTAGACGAGGACCGTAGCGAGTACCACGAGGACGACGCTCAGGACGAAGTGCAGCCCGACGACGTAGGGGTTGAGGCCACTGAGGACCGTGATGCCGCCGACGACGGCCTGGAACAGGACGCTGCACGCGGGAATGACGGTGAGGATGAAGAGGTCGCGGCGCTGGCGGCGGTACTTGAGAACGAAGAAGAGTGCGGTGAGCGCAATCAGCTGGAGCACGAAGAACAGGGTCCGGTTGCCGAACTCGATGACGCCGTGAATCCCCATCTCCGGAGTGCTAACGAACGACTCAGCGGTGCACCGCGGCCAGGTCGGGCAGCCGAGGCCTGAACCGGTCAGCCGCACGGCGCCGCCCGTGCCGACCAGGGCCGTCTGCGCCGCGAGGTTGAGCCAGGCGATCACGCGCACGCGGCGGTCGACCCCCGTCGGGAGCCAGTCCCAGAATCGACGTGCTGCCTGTGAGATCGGGTTCACTGTCAAAGTTCCTCTTGCTTGCTGTTTCTCTGGGACGGACCGGCTCGAAAGGCTCTCGCGTCACCAGTCCCAATAGTTGGCTGGGTATTTGTGTTGTTGCTGTGACTGCCAGCACGTTTACTGCAATTTACCCCGCCTCCCTGTAGAATTATGGGGTTCAGGTAATACGTCTCGGCAATTAGCCGATCGTGACGTGAGGCAGCGCAGCTTGGTCCTTGAACAATTGTAGGTATGCATTTCAGCAACCCGCACACTCTCGACAACACGGCGACCGAATATCGCCGCAGGTGCGGCGTGCGTGGGAATGAGTGATGCAGAGAGACTGTTACGCAAGCTGTAAGGAAAGAGGTTGACATGTCAGATGTACTGATAGACCGCCCAGAGCTCGAAAGCCTCGGGCAATACGAATTCGGTTGGTCTGACTCCGACGCTGCGGGCGCTTCAGCTCGCCGTGGAATCTCTCCGGAAGTTGTTGCGGACATCTCCGCCCTCAAGGCTGAGCCCGCATGGATGCTCGAACGCCGCCAGAAGGCACTCGCACTTTTCGAGCGCAAGCCGATGCCGATGTGGGGTGCTGACCTCTCAGAGATCGACTTCGACAACATCAAATACTTTGTCCGTTCGACGGAGAAGCAGGCGCAGACCTGGGACGACCTCCCCGACGACATCAAGAACACCTACGAGAAGCTCGGGATCCCTGAAGCCGAGCGCCAGAGGCTGGTCTCCGGTGTCGCCGCTCAATACGAGTCCGAGGTTGTCTACCACCAGATCAACGAGGACCTCGAGCGCCAGGGTGTCATCTTCATGGACACGGACACCGCGCTCAAGGAGCACCCCGAGTTCTTCGAGGAGTACTTCGGCACCGTCATCCCCTCGGGAGACAACAAGTTCGCGGCCCTCAACACAGCTGTGTGGTCGGGTGGCTCGTTCGTCTACGTGCCGCCGGGCGTGCACGTCGAGATCCCGCTCCAGGCGTACTTCCGGATCAACACCGAGAACATGGGCCAGTTCGAGCGGACGCTCATCATCGCCGACGAGGGCAGCTACGTTCACTACATCGAGGGCTGCACGGCCCCGATCTACAAGTCGGACTCGCTGCACTCCGCTGTCGTCGAGATCATCGTGAAGAAGAACGCACGCGTTCGTTACACGACGATCCAGAACTGGTCGAACAACGTGTACAACCTCGTGACGAAGCGCGCAACGGCCGCAGAGGGCGCGACCATGGAGTGGATCGATGGAAACATCGGCTCCAAGGTCACCATGAAGTACCCGTCGATCTACCTGATGGGGGAGCACGCCAAGGGCGAGACCCTCTCCGTTGCATTCGCCGGCCCCGGCCAGCACCAGGATGCCGGCGCAAAGATGATCCACATGGCCCCGTACACGCAGTCATCGATCGTCTCCAAGTCGATCGCTCGTGGCGGAGGACGCGCCGGATACCGCGGTGAGGTTCGTGTTGACGCCAACGCGCACCACTCGGCAAACACGGTGCGCTGCGACGCGCTGCTCGTCGACACGATCTCACGAAGCGACACCTACCCGGCCATCGACATCCGTGTTGACGATGTCCAGCTCGGCCACGAGGCGACAGTCTCGAAGGTCAGCGAAGAACAGCTCTTCTACCTGATGAGCCGTGGCATGCCGGAAGACGAGGCCATGGCGATGATCGTCCGCGGCTTCATCGAGCCGATCGCCCGCGAACTCCCGATGGAATACGCTCTCGAACTCAACAAGCTCATTGAAATGGGCATGGAAGGATCAGTCGGCTAAATGACGATCTCTGCGCCAGAAACAATGTCGACAAATCTCGAGAACACCGGGGCACTCGGTTACAAGAAGCACACCGACGGCGGATGGGGAGTTGTCCCGATCCAGACCCGGTCTGAGCGGTTCACCTCCACGCTCGTCACCGACTTCCCCGCCGTCACCGGTCGTGAGGCCGCGTGGAAGCTCACTCCGGTTGACCGCATCGCCGACCTCATCGATGGCCCGCTCGACGGAAGCGCCTATGACCTCACGACCACCGCCGTCCCCGGCATCGCTGTGGACTGGGTGGAGCGCACCGACACCCGCATCGGAACGGCAGGAACGCCGGAGGACCGGGCATCAGCCAACGCGTGGACCCAGGTCGAGAAGGTTCTCGCGATCACCGTGACCGGTGAGGAAGCCAAGACCCTCCGCCTGTCCCGCGACAACCTCGGTTCCGCGCCGCGTGCCGGGCACATCGTCATCGAGGCGAAGCCGCTCAGCCGCGGGCTGATCATCCTGCAGAACACCGGAGACGCCCGACTGACCGAGAACGTCGAGATCATCGTCGGCGATGCTGCGAACCTCACCGTTGTGACCGTCCAGCAGTGGAACGACGACGCAGTGCACCTGGCTTCGCACTTCACCACCGTCGGGCGTGACGCGAAGATCAAGCACGTCGTTGTCACCCTCGGTGGCAGCATCGTGAGGATCAACCCGTCGACCCACCTGGTCTCAACGGGTGCCGACGTTGACGCACTCGGGCTGTATTTCGCCGACGCCGGCCAGCACTTCGAGCAGCAGGTGTACGTCGACCACGACGCGCCGCAGACCCGCAGCCGTGTCAACTACAAGGGCGCGCTTCAGGGCACAGGGGCACGCACGGTCTGGATCGGCGATGTGCTGATCCGTCAGAGCGCTGCCGGCACCGACAGCTACGAGCAGAACCGCAACCTCGTCCTCACCGACGGCACGCGCGCTGACTCCATCCCGAACCTCGAGATCGAGACCGGCGACATCGCTGGTGCCGGGCACGCAAGCGCCACCGGCCGTTTCGATGACGAGCAGCTCTTCTACCTGCAGGCCCGCGGCATTCGCGAAGAAGAGGCGAGGCGACTCGTCGTTCGCGGCTTCCTCACCGACATCGTTCAGCAGATCGGCGACGCCGACCTGCAGGACCAGCTTCAGGATGCCATCGAGCAGGAGCTCACCCGCACCCGGTTGTCGACAGAGGGCAGCTGAACGTGGCGCGAACCCAGGTATGTGCCCTTGCCGATCTGACGTTGAACGAGGCGAAGCGGGTCGTCGTTGACGGCACCCCGATCGCGCTCGTTCTCGATTCGGCCGGTGACGTCCACGCCATCGGAGACACCTGCACACACGGGGACATCTCGCTGAGCGAAGGATTCGTCGAGGGTGAAACCCTCGAGTGCTGGGCGCACGGCTCCCAGTTCTCCCTGCTCACGGGCAAGCCACTGACGCTGCCCGCGTACGAGCCAGTCCCGGTTTTCTCCGTCGAGCTTGCCGACGGCAACATTTTTATTGACCCGACCGTAACGAAAGAGATTTAGCAATGGCTGTACTTGAAATCCGCGACCTGCACGTCAGCGTCGAGACCGACCAGGGCACCAAGCCGATCCTGCGTGGCGTCGACCTCACCATCAACAAGGGTGAGACCCACGCCATCATGGGGCCAAACGGCTCGGGCAAGTCGACACTCGCGTACACGATCGCCGGTCACCCGAAGTACACGGTCGATTCAGGCTCGATCACGCTCGACGGCCAGGACGTCCTCGCCATGAGCGTTGACGAGCGCGCACGCGCTGGCCTCTTCCTGGCGATGCAGTACCCGGTCGAGATCCCCGGCGTCACCGTCACGAACTTCCTGCGCACCGCGAAGACCGCGATCGACGGAGAAGCCCCGCCCATCCGTTCCTGGATCAAGGACGTCAGGAGCTCCATGAAGGACCTCCGCATGGACGCGACCTTCGCCGAGCGCAACGTCAACGAGGGCTTCTCGGGTGGAGAGAAGAAGCGCCACGAGATCCTCCAGCTCGAACTGCTCAAGCCGACATTCGCGGTTCTCGACGAGACCGACTCAGGTCTCGACGTCGACGCACTCAAGATCGTGTCAGAGGGTGTCAACCGTGCGAAGGAGAACACCAACCTCGGTGTGCTGCTCATCACCCACTACACCCGCATCCTCCGTTACATCCGCCCCGACTTCGTGCACGTCTTCGTAAACGGACGCATCGCAGAGCAGGGTGGGCCCGAGCTTGCAGACCGCCTCGAGAACGAAGGGTACGACCGCTTCCTCATTGACGGGGCCTCGGTTTAGAGTCAGGTCATGGTATCAACGCTCAGTCCACAGAAATTCGACCAGGTCGAAGAGGCGCTCAAAGACGTCATGGACCCGGAACTCGGGATCAATGTCGTCGACCTGGGGCTCATCTACGACCTCGGTTGGGACGATGAGAACGATGCGCTCGTCATCCACATGACGCTCACGAGCGCCGGTTGCCCGCTGACCGACGTGCTCGAGGAGCAGACTGCCCAGGCGCTTGACGGCGTCGTCGAGGCGTTCCGGATCAACTGGGTCTGGATGCCGCCGTGGGGGCCCGACAAGATCACCGATGACGGTCGCGACATGATGCGTGCGCTCGGATTCAGCATCTGACCCTTCGCACCGCACTCACTGATGCCCTCTTCTTCGGAAGGGGGCATTTGTGCGTGGGGGAGCCGGACTGTCGTAGTGTCGGGGCATGGAACGAGTTCAGGCAGACCCACTGGACGTCCTGCGGACCCGGACGAGCGAGAAGTGGACGGAGTATCCCAGCGACGTTCTCCCGATGTTCGTTGCGGAGATGGACTACCCGCTCGCCGCCCCGATCAAACGCGCGTTGCACAGCGCCATCGATCGCGGAGACACGGGCTATGTGTCGTCATCCAATCCCGTCTTCGGCCCGTTCCGGCATTTTGCACGGCGCCGCTGGTCGTGGGACATCGAGGATGCTGCGCTGCTGTCGACAGCGGACGTCTCGATGGGTATCGTCGAGGTGCTCCGCGCTGTCTGCCAGCCCGGCGACCGGGTGCTGGTCAACGACCCGGTCTACGCACCGTTCTACGACCTCGTCACCGAAGCGGGAGCATCCGTCGTACGCGTGCCGCTCTCCGCGATCGAGAAGTCACACAGCGCTGCCCACGGATCAGCGCACCGACTCGATCTCGACGCCATCGAGGCTGCGTTCGCAGACGGAGTTCGCGCCTTCTTACTCTGCAACCCGCACAACCCGCTCGGGCTCGTGCACGAGCGAGCGGACCTGGAGGCGGTTGCCCGGCTCGCGGCCCGATACTCGGTGACCGTGGTCAGCGACGAGATCCACGCACCCCTGACCCAGCCGACCGCGACATTCACGCCGTACCTCAGCGTGTCGCCCGAGGCGCGCGCAACCGGGTTTGCCGTCCACTCCGCCAGCAAGGCGTGGAATCTCGCGGGACTCAAGTGCGCCATCGTCGTCGCGCACGCCACCGCGACCGCCGCCGTGCTCCAGGCGCTTCCGATCGAGGTCTCCTGGCGAACCGGCCAGTTCGGCGTGCTCGCGAGCGTTGCCGCGTATACCGACGGGGAGCCGTGGCTTGACGGTGTACTCGAATCCCTCTCGGCAAACTTCGACCTGCTCGACACCCTGCTCGACGAGCACCTTCCCGAGGTCACCTGGAGCAGACCGCGAGCCAGTTACCTCGCCTGGCTCGACTTCCGCAGCCTCGGCTGGGGTGACGACCCCGCGGAGAGGATTCTGACCCAGGCCAGGGTGGCGCTCAGCTCCGGCGTCGACTTCGGCGCCGCCGGTCGGGGTCACGCTCGAATGAATCTCGCCTGCTCGCCTGAGGTACTGACGGATGCCATTGTCAGGATCGCGAGGATCGCGCGCCCCTGAGGAGCTGGGCTCCGCCGACAGCCAAGCGGCTGCTCTCGTTCTTCGCCAGCGGCGCTCTGGTGAGTTACACAGGCTCGACACCGTAGACTTGAGGGCTGACCCCCACTTTTCGCGCTTCTTTGGCGCGCCAGCTTGAAACGGACTTTGCTTTGCTCACTGTGCACGACCTCGAAATACGCGTCGGGGCACGAGTCCTCATGGAGGACGTCAACTTTCGAGTAGCGGCCGGAGACAAGATCGGCCTCGTTGGCCGAAACGGTGCTGGGAAGACCACACTGACCAAGGTGCTCGCCGGCGAACTGCTCCCCTCAAAGGGAAAAGTCGAACGATCGGGCGAACTCGGCTACCTGCCGCAGGACCCCCGGAGCGGGGACCCCGACGAACTGGCTCGCACCCGGATCCTCAACGCCCGAGGCCTCGGAAGCATCGTCCTCGAAATGCAGGAAGCAACAGTCGGCATGGCGTCGACCGATGCCGCGGTGAGCGCTGCAGCCATGAAGAAATACGGCAACCTCGAGGAACGGTTCCAGATGCTCGGCGGTTATTCCGCTGAGGCTGAAGCGGCGTCGATCGCGAGCAACCTCAACCTTCCCGATCGGATCCTCGATCAGCCGCTACGCACACTGTCGGGTGGACAGCGCCGACGCATCGAGCTGGCACGCATCCTGTTCTCCGACGCGAAGACGATGATCCTCGACGAGCCGACTAACCACCTCGACGCCGACTCGGTCGTCTGGCTCCGCGAGTTCCTCAAGACCTATTCCGGCGGCTTCATCGTCATCACTCACGATGTCGAGCTCGTCGGCGAGACCGTCAACAAGGTGTTCTACCTCGACGGCAACCGCCAGGTTATCGACGTCTACAACATGAACTGGAAGAACTACCAGCGCCAGCGTGCGTCCGACGAGGAGCGTCGCAAGAAGGAGCGCGTCAACGTCGAGAAGAAGGCATCGACGTTGCAGCTTCAGGCTGCCCGGTTCGGGGCGAAGGCGTCCAAGGCTGCTGCCGCCCACCAGATGGTCGCGCGCGCTGAGAAGATGCTGTCGGGACTCGAGGAAGTCCGGTCGGTCGAGCGCGTCGCGAAGCTGCGCTTCCCCGACCCCGCCCCGTGTGGCCGGACTCCGCTCATGGCGAAGAACCTGTCGCGGAGCTACGGGTCGCTCGAAATCTTCACGGCCGTCGACCTCGCCATCGACCGCGGCTCCAAAGTCGTCGTTCTCGGCCTGAACGGTGCCGGCAAGACGACGCTGCTGCGTATCCTCGCCGGCGTCGACAAGCCCGACACCGGACAGGTGGAGCCTGGCCACGGACTGCGGATCGGTTACTTCGCCCAGGAGCACGAGACACTCGATGTGAAGCGGAGCGTTCTCGAGAACATGGTGTCGAGCTCTCCGAACATCACCGAGACCGAGGCCCGCAAGGTTCTCGGGTCCTTCCTGTTCACCGGTGACGACTCGCATAAGCCGGCCGGGGTCCTCTCCGGTGGCGAGAAGACTCGTTTGGCACTCGCCATGATTGTGGTTTCCGGCGCCAACGTGCTGCTCCTCGACGAACCGACCAACAACCTGGACCCCGCGAGCCGTGCCGAGATTCTTGACGCACTCGCGCACTTCACCGGCGCCGTCGTCCTGGTCAGCCACGATGAGGGAGCCGTCCAGGCCCTCAACCCCGAGCGCGTGCTCATCCTGCCCGATGGTGTCGAAGACCACTGGAACAAGGACTACCTCGAGCTCATCGAGCTCGCGTAGAGCAAAAAACTCATCGAGCGGCGGGCAGAAAGCCCGCCGCTCGTGGTTTAACCGACCTTTTCCGGCTTCGGCAGGGCGTGCTCAAGCAGTTCGTCCTCGACATCCGCGTCGGAGCGCTTTGCACGACGTTTGCGTTCCCGGTCCTCGGCGCGCTTCTTTTCTTCGGGGTCGTCCGCGTTGAGGTGACGGTACTCCTGCCGAACGGCATACGCGAGGAAGGCAAACCCCAGTAACCCGAAGATGACCCACTGGAACGCATACGACAGGTGGATTCCCTCATCGAGTACGGGCTTGATCGCCGGCAGCGGTGCGGTATCGGCGGGTGCCGGCGTCTCCTGGTCGAGGAGACCGTACGCGCCGGTGTAGAGCGGAACCCCGAGGCGGTCTTCGAGGTCAGGCAGATGCACAGTGGCAATCTGCCCGTCAGCAGCGCTGCGCCCGGGCAGAGTGGGCTCGCCAGCCTTGAGCCGCGCCACCACTGTCACTTCGCCCGACGGGGGAGCGGGAAGAACATCCGGCAGGTCCTGCGCGTTGCCGGTGGGGAGCCAGCCGCGGTCGACGATAAACACAGAGCCGTCGGCGAGCTGCAGGGGAACGAGTTGCTCGAATCCCGGTTGCCCGTTCCGCGGCCGGTTACGGACGAGGATCTGTTCCTCCTCGAGGTACGTACCGGTGACAACCACGGGGATCCACTTGTCACGCTCGTCGAAGGACTCCCTCGTCGGTAGTGCATCGGTGATCGCAACGGGAGGGCTGCTGTAGTTGCCCTCAACGAGGGCGATCTCGTGCTTCTTCTCGTCGACGCGAGACAGCTGCCAGTTCGCGAGCAGAACGCAGACGAGAGCAAACACCATCGCAACGGCGAGGTAGCCGAACCATCGGCGGCTCATCACGAATCGCCAGTTTTTCACAGTGCGTCCTCCGGACTCAGTTCGATCACGTTCACCGGAAAGTCCCGCGATGCAAGAAAGTTCTCGAGGTAGTCACGGTGCTCATCGCACGCCAGCCACACCTTGACCCGGTCGGCCGCGTGAATTTTGGGGTTGCGCCACTCAATCCGCCATCCCGCGGTCGCGGAGCATCCGGCGCGCGAACAGGTGAGTCGTTCGGGCTCCGAAAAGAGACCGATCATGCGCTCCACTTATCTTCGTCAGGGCGGGTGTTTTCCTCTGGCTGTGCGTTTGGCTCTGGCTCGGCGTCGCCGGGCCGGGCGCTCTGGTTAGCACCGGCGCTTTCGGAGGGAGCGGAATACTCACCGGGGCCGGGAGCCGGGCGGCCAACCGGAACAATAGCGCCGGGGCGGATGACTTCAGCGCCGGTGGTGGCGGTTCCAACGTTGGCCAGTACGACAGCGACATAGGGCAGGATGATCGCGCCAGCGACACAGACAGCGAGCCACCAGCCCTGGACAAACAGCATCAGGACAAGACAAACCACACGGATGCTCATGGCAATCGTGTATTTGATCATTCGTGCCCGCTGCTCCTCCTCAGGAGCCGTCGGGAGCGACGTGATTGAGGGCTGTTTCATCAGCCCAAGCCTACGCTTCTTTGACACCCCATAAGCTGGGTGAGGGCGAAGACACAGCCCCCGGCGGTGGCGATAGCGCTCTATCCCACGCACGGCACCCACGGCATCCGGAAGGTCCATTCTTGGTACAGACATCTCCCACCCCACGCACGGTTCTCATCACGGGCGGCAACCGCGGAATCGGATTCGCGATCGCCGAGGAGTTCCTCGCCCAGGGACACAGGGTCGCTGTGACCGCTCGCTCGGGCGCTGGCCCCGCCGGCAGCCTCACCGTGCGCGCTGACGTCACCGATGCAGCATCCATCGACCGGGCATACAGCGAGATCGAGCGCGAACTCGGCCCGGTGGAAGTCGTCGTCGCCAACGCCGGAATCACCAAAGACACTCTGCTCATGCGCATGACCGAGGATGACTTCGACAGCGTTGTGAACACGAACCTGGGTGGGGCATTCCGCGTGGTCAAGCGAGCGTCGAAGGGAATGCTCAAGGCGCGGTTCGGCCGGGTCATTCTGATCTCGAGCGTTGTCGGCCTCTATGGCGGGCCGGGGCAGGTCAACTACTCGGCTTCCAAGGCGGGGCTGGTCGGCATGGCGCGCTCAATCACTCGCGAGCTCGGTGCGCGCGGCATCACGGCGAACGTCGTTGCACCAGGTTTCATCGAAACGGATATGACGGCTGAGCTTCCCGAAGCGACACAGGCCGAATACAAGAAGAGCATTCCTGCCGGCCGCTTTGCGACACCGTCAGAGGTGGCGAAGGCCGTCGCGTGGCTGGCCAGCGACGACGCCGGATACATTTCCGGCGCGGTCATTCCCGTCGACGGCGGCCTCGGCATGGGGCACTAGCCGTACCGGAGCAGTAGGCCACGAGCGTCAGCCCCGAAGGCCGAGGAGCGGGAGCACGTCGCTGAGGTCGACGTCAGCCGCCGTGACATTCGCCCTCTCGCGAACAGCGGGCTTCGCGTTGAATGCAACGCTGAGCCCCGCCGTGTGCATCATCAGCAGGTCGTTCGCTCCGTCGCCGACAGCGACGGTGCGAGAGAGCGGGATGCCGTCAGCCGCCGCCCACTCGGCCAGGGCCTCAGCTTTCGCCTGCGCGTCGATGATCGGGCCGCGAACAACACCGGTCAGGCGTCCGTTCACGACCTCGAGACGATTCGCCCGCAAGTGGTCCAGCCCGAGCCGAGCGCCGAGAGGGTCGAGCAGTTCGTGGAACCCGCCTGACACCACGCCGACGCGTGACCCACCCTTGTGAAGGCCGTCGATCAGCGCCGTTGCTCCGCGAGTGACGGTGATCCGGTCGCGGACGACGTCAAACACGGAATCGCTGAGAC
The DNA here is from genome assembly GCF_056898615.1 of Mycetocola sp. Y442. Lineage (NCBI taxonomy): Bacteria > Bacillati > Actinomycetota > Actinomycetes > Micrococcales > Microbacteriaceae > Mycetocola > Mycetocola sp. Y442. The sequence continues at coordinate 342,130 of NZ_JBXHBV010000001.1, read as the reverse complement.
CCGCGAGCGTCGCCACCCGCTCACGAAGGCTCGCGGCGAAGTCGAGCTCGCCGCGCATCGCCCGCTCGGTCACCCGTGCAACGTGGTCGAGTGAGCCGGCCTCCTGCGCAAGCAGTTCGATGGCCTCGTTCTCGATGAGGGTCGAGTCAGCGTCGAGCACGACGAGGAAACGCGCCGGAGCGATCCCGCCCGGCATACCGGTGAGACTCATGGAGTGACGCGCACGCCCTTGCCCACAACGGTGAGTCCTGAGTCCGTGACGGTGAAACCGCGGGCGCGATCGCGATCGTGATCGACCCCGATCGACGCACCGGATTCGACAACGACATCCTTATCGAGGATCGCGCGCCTCACGACAGCATCGGGGCGAACCTCGACGCGGTCGAAGAGCACGGAGTCGATCACCCGAGCACCTGAGTCGATCTTCGACCATGCCCCGAGCACGCTTCGCTCGATATGCGCACCCGAGATGAGGGAGCCGAGCGAGACGATGGAGTCGATGGTCGTCCCCAGGTTGCCCTTGCCGTCGCGCACGAACTTCGCCGGGGGAGAGTTCAGCTGCTGGCTGAAGATCGGCCACTTGCTGTTGTACAGGTTGAAGATCGGGAGCGTCGAGATGAGATCCTGGTGCGCCTCGAAGAACGAGTCGATGGTCCCGACATCCCGCCAGTAGTCCCTGTCGCGATCGGTGGAACCCGGAACATCGTTGCGCTTGAGGTCGTAGACGCCAGCGTCACCCGCCGCGACGAAGGCCGGGATGATGTCGCCGCCCATGTCGTGATTCGACGCGGTCAGCTCGCCGTCCTTCGTCACCGCTTCGATGAGGGCCTCTGTCGTGAACACGTAGTTACCCATCGATGCGAGCACTTCGTGCGGCGCATCGGCGAGTCCTTCGGCGTTGATCGGCTTCTCGAGGAACTCGGAGATCTTCGTCGGGTCGTCCTGGTCGAGCTGGATCACGCCGAACTGGTCGCTCAGTTCGATCGGCTGGCGGATCGCAGCGACGGTTGCACCGCGGCCAGAGTCGATGTGCGCCTGGATCATGTCGCGGAAGTCCATCCGGTAGACGTGGTCGGCGCCGACAACGACAACGATGTCCGGCTTTTCGTCGCGGATGAGGTTGAGGCTTTGCAGGATCGCGTCGGCCGAGCCGGAGAACCAGCGTTTGCCGAGGCGCTGCTGCGCCGGGACGGATGCCACGTACGAGTTCAGCAGCCCGGACAGGCGCCAGGTCTGCGAGACGTGCCTGTCGAGGCTGTGCGACTTGTACTGCGTGAGTACGACGATTTGCGTGAGTCCTGAGTTGATCAGGTTCGACAGCGCAAAGTCGATGAGCCTGTACTGACCGGCGAACGGGACTGCGGGCTTCGCCCTGTCGGCGGTGAGGGGCATCAGTCGTTTGCCCTCACCCCCGGCGAGGACGATGCCAAATATCTTCTTCGATGCGACCATGCACCAAGACTATTGCAGCCCAAGCTGTACTAGCGTTCGTGGTATGCGTGTTGATCTTCTGACCCGGGAATATCCCCCGGAGGTATATGGCGGTGCCGGAGTGCACGCCGCTGAACTTGTGACCGCCATGCGGTCTGACATCGACGTCACTGTGCGGTGTTTTGGGGCTCCGCGTGACGAGCCCAACACCTTCGCCTACGGCGTCCCGGTCGAACTCGCGCAGGCGAATCCCGCGTTGACGACGCTCGGCACCGACCTGGCGATCGCGCAGGATGTCGGGGGAGCGGATCTCGTTCACTCCCACACCTGGTACGCGAACGGCGCCGGTCACCTCGCCAAGCTGCTGCACGGCATCCCGCACATCGTGACCGCCCACAGCCTCGAACCGCTGCGGCCGTGGAAGGCCGAGCAACTCGGTGGCGGGTACCGCGTGTCGAGCTGGATCGAGAAAACAGCATTTGAGAACGCGGATGCCGTCGTTGCGGTCAGCGACGGAATGCGGCGGGACATCCTGAAGAGCTATCCGCGGCTGGATGAGTCACGCGTGCACACCATTTACAACGGAATCGACCTGACCGAGTGGAAACCCGTTTCCGATCCTGAACTCGTGCGCTCGCTCGGGATCGACCCCGATCGCCCAAGCGTGGTGTTCGTCGGCAGGATTACCCGCCAGAAGGGGTTGCCGTACCTGTTGCGCGCGGCGGCGCTCCTGCCGGATGACGTGCAGCTCGTGTTGTGCGCCGGCGCGCCTGACACTCCTGAAATTCTTGCCGAGGTCGAGGCCGGGGTCCGCGAACTGCAGAAGCAGCGTTCGGGCGTGGTCTGGATCGACAGGCTCCTGCCCCGCTACGAGCTGTGCGCGATTCTCAGCCAGGCCACGACCTTCGTGTGTCCGTCGGTGTACGAACCGCTCGGAATCGTCAACCTGGAGGCGATGGCGTGTGGAGCAGCCGTCGTCGGGACGGCAACCGGGGGTATTCCCGAGGTCGTCGACGACGGCGTGACCGGGAGACTCGTCCCGATCGACCAAGTTCAGGACGGGACGGGAACTCCGGTCGATCCTGAACGCTTCGTTGCCGATCTCGCGGCAACGCTCACCGAGGTTGTTTCGGACCGGGACCGGGCCAACCGAATGGGTGAGGCGGGTCGGGTCCGCGCTGAAGCCGAATTCGGCTGGGCGCGCATCGGTCGGCAAACCATCGACCTCTATCGCTCGGTGCTCGCCGGCGCCTGAGCCCCGTGATCGGGGTGAGCGAGACGAAGAGAGGCGTTGGCCGACGCACGGTCAGGAATGGGCGTGGCGGAGCTGGTTGGACGGATAGGCTTGGACCCATGTCGAGCGTTTTGCAGTTGAGTGATGTATCGGTCGTGCGCAATGGCCGCGCGATCGTGGATTCCGTGTCGTGGTCGGTTGAACCGGACCAGCGATGGGTCGTTCTCGGCCCCAATGGTGCGGGGAAGACGACGGTGCTGCAGCTCGCATCGACGCTCATCTACCCGACCAGGGGTTCCGTCGAGATTCTCGACTCCACCCTGGGCAAGACCGACGTCTTCGAGCTCCGCCCGCGCATCGGAATCGCGTCGACGGCCATGGCTCGACGGGTACCGGCAGACGAGACCGTCCTCAACGTCGTCATGACCGCCGCGTATTCAGTCACCGGCAGGTGGAATGAAGAGTACGAGGACATCGACATCAAGCGCGCGAAGCGTGTGCTGACGGAGTGGCGCCTGGATCACCTCGCCGAGAGGAGCTTCGGCACCCTCAGCGACGGCGAGCAGAAGCGCGTGCAGATCGCCAGGGCCGTCATGACCGATCCCGAACTTCTGCTGCTCGATGAGCCGGCGGCGAGCCTCGACCTCGGTTCGCGTGAGGAACTGGTCGCGTTGCTCGGCGGTTACGCCCAGTCGGAAGACTCGCCCGCCATCATCATGGTTACTCACCACGTTGAGGAGATCCCGGTCGGCTTCACTCACGCGCTGCTCCTCAAAGACGGCGCGGTTGTGGCCTCAGGGCCCCTGAGGGAAGCCCTGACCAGCGAGAGCCTCACCACGACCTTCGGCCTGCCCATTGAACTGACCGAAAACAACGGTCGTTTCTCGGCTCGTGCCGAGTAGCTCCGACTTTCTGATAAAGTAGGTAGCTGGCCCGAGGGGCCACAAGCTTTCTTGCCATACCTGAGCCTCAGGCACTGGTGCAGGGCGAGACTGAAACAATCCACACGACTCACAAGGAAGTCCTCATGAAGACTGACATCCACCCCAACTACCAGGCTGTAGTTTTCCGCGACCTCGCTTCGGGCGCAACGTTCCTCACCCGTTCGACGGTGACGAGCTCGAAGACCATGGAGTGGGAAGACGGAACCACCTACCCGGTGATCGACGTTGAGATCTCGTCGGAGTCGCACCCGTTCTACACGGGCAAGCAGCGCATCATGGACTCCGCTGGACGTGTCGAGAAGTTCAACCAGCGCTTCAAGGGCTTCGGCGCGTAGCCACCAGCCTTACAAGAAAGACCCGCAACGAAAGTTGCGGGTCTTTTTTGCTGCCTGCCTGGTGCTGCGGGCGATGCGTGCCGGCGCAGCGCAGCGTTTCGCGTCAGCGCACCGGCCACCCGGCGGACGCGACGTAGGTGGCGTCGCGGGTGCGGCGGATGTAGTCCTGGAAGCTGTCTGACTGCTCTTTGCACCAGCCGGCCTGCAGTTCGTGCAGCTCAAACGCGTCGATATCGAGTGCGCGGGAGTGTGCGCGGGCGATGGCCTGCGCGACGCGGCCAGCGGCGATCGCATCGGCGCCGGCGTCGTGGGCGTCGGTGAGTTCGACGCCGTAGAAGGCAGCCGCTGCCTCGAGCGTGCGCTTGCCCTTGCGGTATTTGTCGAGCGCCTTGTCGATGACAAGTGGGTCGATCACCGGAAGGGGGTCGACGATCGGTGGGATGCCGTGACGCAGCGCCTCGTTGAACAGCAGGGACAGGTCGTATGGGGCGTTGTAGATGACGACGGGGGTTCCTTCGTCGAAGAGCTCGCGGAGCGTTTCAACGATTTCGCGAACAACGATCGGCGCGGAGCGCCCGTAGGACTGCGCGAACTCCGTGGTTATGCCGTGCACGGCTGTCGCCTCGCTCGGGATCTCGACCCCGGGGTCAGCGATCCAGTCGCGGCGCCGAATCACTGAGCCATCTTTGTCGAGAACGCCGACGTTCGCGGAGACGATGCGACTGGTCGTCACGTCAATGCCTGTGGTCTCCAAATCGAAGACGGCGAGAGAGTCTGACCAGTGTTTGACCGCTGTTGTTTCCACATTTTTTACTCTAGGTGAGACGACCGACAGCCCGGTTCAGCCGTGCCGGTGTTGCGCAAACGGCGAATCACCCGGGCGTGCGATGTGCAGCCAGTAGAAGCTCTGCGTGGCTATCGTCAGGGTCACCCGGCCCGTGTCATCGAACGGGGGGAACTCGGCGCCACCGAACAGGTCGAACAGCCGGCAGCCTGCGAGGTCGGGTGCGACGAGTGTTGTGGCGACGGGGTGGTGCGAGAAGCTGAAGACGCACAAAATGTCTTCCTGCTCGTCGCCGCTGCTCCTGCCGGTTCCCCTGTAGCTGCGGACGAAGCCCAGCACCGACTCGTGGTCCGCCTGGAGTACCTCGATGCTGCCCATTCCGAGCGCGGGATGACCCCTCCTGACGTGAATGACGTTCCGCACCCAGTGCAGCAGAGACCGGGACTGGGCGAGCTGGGACTCGACGTTGACGAGCGTGTAATTGAAGACGAGTGACTGGACGACCGGCAGGAAGAGTTTGCCGGGATCGGCAGAGGAGAACCCGGCGTTGCGGTCAGGCGTCCACTGCATCGGTGTGCGGGACGAGTCCCGGTCGGCGAGCCAGATATTGTCGCCCATTCCGATCTCGTCGCCGTAGTAAATGAACGGGCTCCCCGGCAGCGAAAAGAGCAGGGCGTGCGCCAGTTCAAGTTCCGCGCGCGAGTTGTCGAGCAGGGGAGCGAGGCGGCGGCGGATTCCGACGTTTGCGCGCATCCGTGGGTCATAGGCGTACCAGCCGTACATCGCCTGCCGGTATTCCTCACTGACCATTTCGAGGGTGAGCTCGTCGTGGTTGCGAAGGAAGACACCCCAGCCGGCCCACTCGGGAATGTCCTGTGTCTCCGCGAGAACCCTCGCGAGTTCCTCGGCCTGCTGCGACCGCAGCGAGTAGAAAATGCGGGGCATGACCGGAAAGTCGAACGCCATGTGGCACTCGGGTTCCTCATCGGTACCGAAGTACTCGGAGACCTCCCTGGGCCACTGATTGGCCTCGGCGATGAGTACGCGGCCCGGGTACTCGAGGTCCACCATCGCCCGGAGCAGCTTCGCGAAGCCGTGGGTTTTCGGCTCGCCTTCACCGTTGCCATCGTCTGACTCGTACAGGTACGGGATGGCATCCAGGCGGATGCCATCGACACCCATATCGAGCCAGTAACGTATCGTCTCGAAGATCGCCTCGTGCACCGCAGGGTTCTCGAAGTTGAGGTCTGGCTGATGCGAGAAGAACCTGTGGAAGAAAAACTGCCGGCGCACAGGGTCGAACGCCCAGTTGGAGTCCTCGGTGTCGGTGAAGATGATCCTGATGTCTGGCCACTTCTGGTCGGAATCGCTCCACACGTAGAAGTCACCGTACGGTCCATCGGGGTCGCTGCGGGACTCCTGGAACCAGCGGTGCTGGTCAGAGGTGTGGTTGAGCGGCATGTCGATAATGATGCGCATGTTGCGCTCGTGGGCCTTCGAGACCAGATCGCGGAACTCCTCGAGGCTGCCGAACTCGGGCAGGATGGCCTGGTAGTCAGAGACGTCATAACCTCCGTCCCTCAGCGGCGAGGAGTAGAACGGCGGAAGCCACAGAGCATCGACGCCCAGCCACTGCAGGTAGTCCAGCCGCGTTGCCAGACCCTGCAGGTCACCGGCGCCGTCCCCGTTGCTGTCGACGTACGAGCGGACCATGACCTCGTAAAAGATCGCCCTGCGGTACCAGAGCGGATCGCGCGCGAGCCCCGGCAGCTGTATGGGAGCGGTGAAGGTCACGGGTATCCAATCACGTCACTGTGCGAGCCAATGAATCCTTGGCTTGAGTCTAGGGTCGCCGCCTTCGGCTTGGCAGGAGCCACAGTGCCTAAACTGGGAACGCCATGACAACGACCTCGCCATACTCCAGCCTTCTCGATCGCATTCCGGTGACGAAGCAGCAGATCTCGATCGGCGGGAGCAGTGCCGCCTACTGGGAGTACGGCACGCCGTCTGACCGCCCGACAATCGTGATGGTGCACGGGTTCCGCGGTGATCACCACGGGCTCGAACCCGTCGTTGCCCATCTGCCCGGCTTCCACATCATCAGTCCCGACCTTCCGGGCTTTGGCGAATCCGAACCGCTGCGGCTCAGTCGCCACGACCTCGACGGCTATGCCGGCTGGCTGAAGCGATTCGTGGACGCACTCGACCTGGACTCGAAGCCGATCATCCTCGGGCACTCGTTCGGCTCGATCGTCGTGTCCGCGGCTCTGGCGCGCACCGGGCTGGCCACCGACCGGCTCATTCTGGTGAATCCGATCGCGGCTCCAGCGCTGTCGGGGCCACGCGGCATCCTGACCCGGCTCGCCGTCATCTACTACCAGCTCGGCGCCGTTCTGCCTGAGCCCATCGGCTTCGGTTTGCTCCGCAACCGGATCATCGTCCGCGTGATGAGCCAGACAATGGCCAAGACGAAGAGCCGGACGCTGCGCAAATGGATTCACAGCGAACACGACAGGTACTTCAGTGCCTTCAGTGATCGTGACGTGGTTCTTGAAGCGTTTCGGGCATCCGTCTCAAACGATGTCAGCGAGTTCGCGAAGTCGATCGATGCGCGCACTCTCCTGATCGCCGCGGACCGGGACGACATCACACCGGTGAGTGCGCAGCACACGCTGACCGCCCTGTTTCCGGATGCCGCGCTCGAGATCATCCCCGACGTTGGACATCTCATCCACTACGAAGTGCCCGAACGGGCAGCGACACTCATCGAGGAGTTCCTCACCCCGGATCCGCGGTCAACATCGCTCGTGGACCCGGACGAGGCGCCACTGTGAAACTCGTCGTTGACTGCCGGTGGGTGACGGGCGATCCCGATGACCACCTGAGTCTCATGAGCCTCGGGCTGATCCGTGCCCTGGCTGAGCGACGGCGGTTCGTGATGCTCGTCGGGCCGAAGACGCGGCTGGCGCTGCTGCCGGACCTCCCCTGGGAACTGTTCCCGCATCCGCTGAGCCCTCGCGAGTTCCTGACCGGTCGGCGGCTCAACTCGATCGATACCGATGTGCTCTTTTCGCCCGCTCCGACCTGGGGCGGCTGGGGCCGTCGATACGGCCTCGCGATCGCCGGGGGAGTGCCGCACGCCGCGCCCGACGCGCCACTCTCCGAACGGTTGCGGCTGCTCGTGTGGCGGTTCCCGTTCACCAGGGGAGTGATGACCCGCAGGGCGGATGTCGTCGTGGGCGTGTCGCTGGCGCAGCAACGCAGTCTCATCACGGGCAGCGCTCCCGGCCAGCCCGTTGTCACCCTTCACGCGACGGACACGGCGAGCGACGATGTTTCCGTATGGCGGTCCTCAGCCGAACAGCTTGAGCAGGTGCTGATCGAGCTCGACAACTCGCGGCGGAGCACTCGAGCCAGGTAGGAGCGTCTGCGGGGCTCCATCACTGGCGCGGGGCGCTTACACGCCATACGCTGGCTCCATGACTGCTTCCTCGGACACCCCGACCCTTCCGCGCTGGCTGTGGGCCGTGGCTCTGGTGTGGACACTCGTCCTCATCGCGCTCGGTCTCTGGGTCGCCCTCACCACCGGCTACTGGATCGCCCTTGTGCTCGCTTTCGCGCTTGCCGCGCCGATCGACGTCATGCTCGTTCGGCACTCACGCCGCGCCACAGCGACGCGCGCAGACACCCGTCACTAACGAGTACGCCGTTCGGCCGCCGCTGATGGTCGTAGAGGGCGCCCGGCGGGGCACTACGGACCCCACTGCAACTGACAGCACGAGAGAAATGCTTCGAGTCGCCGCTTCATCTGAGGGAGTCCGGTTGGCTCGCCTTTCTCAGCCTCGGTATACCGGAGGAAGCGTTTGTAGTTTTCCGGGTAGCCCAATGTACGAAGATGTGTCTCGACGGCATCCCACGGGTCATCGAAGCTGGCCCACACAGCGTTGATTCGAGCGAGCCCCACATAAGCCCACACATCCAGGGGCTGGTCGAGGGGAACGCTGGCAGCCACAGCCGCATCCAACAGGGAAGGAACCCGCTCGAGATCGTCTGACAGCAGCAGCGCAATCGTTTCTTCGACGGAACCCTCCTCAAGATCGCCGGCTCGGTATCGCACAACTTCGAGGCTCACGACGTCGGAAGCCGTGAGGAAATCGGCCTCAACCCCGAACCGAACAACGGCCGGCTCGATAAACCTGCTCGCGACGAAACGACGGAGGTCCTCTGCGCCCGGTACAACAGCTGTCTCGTCCTTCGGGAGAACGGGTGCCCGTCTGGAACGCCGTCTGGAACGCTTCGTGAAGAACATGTCATTTTCCTCGGGTCGGAGTGTTGCCTTGAAGTTGCCGGCATTCGGGGTACTTTCCGTCGATGTTATTGGGTGACCCGACCGTTGAACCTCCACCGCCCAGCTTCTGACCGGCGTTACGCCTCGAGTGAACCGTCTTGTCTGACGCACGTGAGTCACAGTTCTATGAACGTATGAAGCTACTCGTTCTCGGCGGCACAGAATTCGTGGGTCGCGCCCTCGTCGATGCAGGACTCAACCGGGGCTGGGATGTGACCACGTTCAACCGCGGCACGCATCCGCCACGAGCGGGCGTAACGGCAGTGACCGGTGACCGCACAAGCCCACGAGGCATCCAGGACCTCACCGACCATGACGGCGACTGGGACGTCGTTGCGGATACCTGGTCGTGGGCCCCGTCGACGGTTCGAGACACAACGCGGGCGCTCGCCGCCCGTGCGCGGCGATACGTCTACATTTCGAGCTGCTCGGTCTACGGCTTTCCCACCCAGCCGGGCTCGACCGAGGACTCGCCGGTCGTCGACAGTTCGGCCGACGATGACACGTTCGACGATTACGCCAGGGCCAAGGCTGGGGCAGAGCGTGCTGTGACGGATGCCTTCGGCGAACGTGCAATCCTGGCCCGCGCCGGGCTGATCCTCGGCCCGCATGAGAACATCGGCCGACTGCCGTGGTGGCTGCTGCGCGCGGCCCGCGGCGGACGCATCCTTGCCCCGGGGACCCCGGACGCCGGCATCCAGTACATCGACGCCCGGGACCTCGCCAACTGGGCACTGACCGCAGCCGAGGACGGGGTTTCCGGACCCGTCAATGTCATCAGCAAGCCTTCCCAGACGACCATGGGGGAGGTCCTCGAACTCTGCCTGCGTGCGACCGGCTCGACCGGCTTGCTGGAGTGGGTGACCCCCGAGAGAATCCTCGAGGCGGGAATCGAGCCGTGGACGCAGCTTCCGCTGTGGCTGCCACCCGGCGAAGCGCACGACACCATGTACCGCATCGACGTGAGCCGCGCCTATGAAACGGGCCTCAGCATCCGCCCGATTTCCGAGACTGTCGCGGACACCTGGGCCTGGCTGCAGAGCATCGGGGGAGTGCCGCCACAGCGCACGGACCGCCCATCGCCGGGGGTCGATCCCCGGCGGGAAGCCGAGGTCCTCGCCGCGCTCAACCGCCCGGCTGACGCCAGGTGACACCGGACCTGGGCAGCAGTCGCCGAACCTAGGTGACCAGTCGCTCCGCGAGCGCGGTCAGGGTTTCGCTCGCCCCGGCATCCAGCTTCACGTCGGCACGCCCATCGCCCTTGGTCTCACCACGGTTGATGATGATGATCGGCAACTTGCTCCGGCGGGCGTGTTCCAGGAGGCGGATGCCGGAGTTGACGACGAGTGACGACCCCGCGATGACGAGCGCGTCGGCTGCGGAAACGATATCCCGTGCCTCCGTGAACTTGTCTGACGGGACAAACTCACCGAAGAAGACGACGTCGGGTTTCAGTGCGCCACCGCACACCGAGCAGACCGGCACCACGAAATTGTCGACGTCAGCGATCTCTGCGTCGCCGTCCGGGTTCAACGTCACGGCATCCGGTCTGGACAGCCACGGGTTTTCCGCTTCGATCCGCGCGGCGATGCTCGCGCGCGCAAAAGTCTGGCCACAGACGAGGCAACTGACCCGGTCCATCGAGCCGTGGAGATCAACCACACGGCGGGAACCGGCCCGCACGTGCAGACCGTCGACGTTCTGGGTGACGATGCCGGTGACGAGTCCTGCCTCCTCGAGGGTGGCGAGAACCTTGTGCCCGGCATTCGGCCTCGCGGCGTCGAACATGGCCCAGCCCAGGTGGCTGCCGGCCCAGTACCGCTTGCGTGACGCGTCGTTGAGCAGGAACTGCGAGACAGTCATGGGCGTGCGCTTTGGTGCGCCCTCTCCGCGGTAGTCGGGTATTCCGGAGTCGGTGCTCATTCCGGCACCGGTGAGGACGGCAAATCGCCGCCCCTCGAGGAGCGCGTATGCTGCATCAAGCCGATCAGTGTCTATCGCTGGTGTTTCGCTTGCGAGCGTTGTCATGTGAACCTCCGAACCTCGCAGATGTCACGATGGTAAACAACTCACGTGTCGGGATTGTTTCGCGACGCACATCCACCGGCCTGTCTCTCTCAAACCCTACGCCACCCACCCGAAGGACCACCCGTGCGAATCGTCCCCATCGACAGCCTCGACATCGAGGGTCTCGGCGACTACGCCCGCCTCACCGACGTCGCACTCCGCCGTGTGAGCGAACCCGCTGGCGGCCTCTACATCGCCGAGTCGCACAAGGTCATCGCCCGCGCGCTCAACGCGGGCCACACACCTCGTTCGCTGCTTCTTCAGGAGCAGTGGATCCCGGATGTCACTCCGCTGCTCGCCGATTTTCCTGATGTCCCGGTCTACGTCGGTGACGCGGCAACCCTCGAGTCGCTGACGGGTTACCACATGCACCGGGGGGCGCTCGCCGCGATGCACCGGCCCCCTCTGCAACCGATGGAAGACGTCATCCGGGATGCCACCCGGATCGTCATCCTGGAGGACATCGTCGATCACACCAACGTCGGTGCGATCTTCCGGGCCGTTGCCGGCCTCGGTGCCGACGCCGTTCTCATCACGCCGCGGTGTGCCGACCCGCTCTACCGCCGCAGTGTGAGGGTCAGCATGGGAACCGTCCTCCAGGTGCCGTGGACGAGAATGCCTGAATGGCCGGAAGCGCGGCGGATCCTGAAGGAGGCCGGCTTCCACGTCGCCGCCCTCGCCCTCGACGATCGCGCGATCACCCTCGATGACTTCGCCGCTCACCTCCCGGACAAGATCGCCCTCACGATGGGCGCGGAGGGGGACGGCCTCAGCGCCCAGGCACTGGAGGCAGCCGACTCGACGGTGATCATCCCGATGATGCACGGTGTCGACTCGCTCAACGTCGCCTCGGCGAGTGCGGTGGCGCTCTGGGCAATTCGCGACCGCCGAGCCTCGCCGGACGATCCAACAGCGCCCAGATAGACTTCATATCCGTGTACCAGTCCCGTCAGCCGCTCTCAGACCGACGGGTGTACCTGCGACGCAGGCTCACCGTCTTCGGTGTCCTCGTTCTCATCCTCGGGATCATCGGCTATCTCGCGTTCGCCGTGCTCCGTCCGCTCCCTGCGACAGCCGCGACCCTTGAACCAGCCGAGACCATTACCCAGACCGTCACCCAGGTGGCGTGGCCGGCGTACGGCAACGGCGCGATCGGCGCCGTTGGCTTTGACGGCATCCTCTCCAGTCACGGCTCACAGGAATCGACGCCGATGGCCAGCATCACGAAGTCGGTGACGGCCCTCGTCGTGCTCGAAGCGATGCCCCTGGGCGAAGGCGAATCGGGACCGCAACTTACCCTCACCGAAGACGACCAGCGCATCTACACCGAAGTGATCGCCGAGGGGGGTTCGGCCGCACCCGTTGCCGTCGGGTCCGTCTTCACGGAGCGCCAGTTGCTCGAAGCGTTGATGTTGCCGTCGGCCAACAACTACAGCATCACCCTGGCCAACTGGGCATATGGATCTGTGGATGCCTTCCTCGTGGCGGCCACAGCCTGGCTTGGCACACACGGCTTCGCCGGCACGCATCTCGCGGACTCCAGCGGCATCAACCCGGACAGCAGATCGACACCGGCCGATCTCGTCAAAATCGGCGAAATGGTCCTCGCTCACCCCGTTCTTTCCGAGATCGTGTCGCAGCAGTCGGCAGACCTGCCGATCATCGGGCCGGTGAGCAACACAAACAAGATCCTCGGCCAGGGGGGAATCATCGGACTGAAGACCGGGACGACCCGCGTCGCCGGCGCCTGTCTGCTGTTCGCGGCCGAACTCACCGTTGGCCGAGAGACGGTCACGGTGGTCGGGGTGATTCTCGGCGCGCCCAACCATAAAGAGCTCTTCTCGTCGGTGCTCGGTCTCCTCACGACCGTCGAGGCTGGCTTCAGGGAGCTTCCCCTCGTCACCGAGGGAGAGTCATTCGGAAGCTACACCACACCGTGGGGCACGACATCCGACATCGTCGCCACCGAATCGGCATCCGTTCTGGTGTGGCAGGACGCGTCCGTCGCTGTTGAGGTCTCTGCGTCACCCCTGATTTCGGGCCCATCAGGACTCGACGTCGGTGAAGCGACCTTCACCGTCGCGGACTCGGTCATCGACGTCCCGCTCGCTCTGTCCGATGACCTCACCGAGGCTGACACCGGCTGGCGAATCACCCATCCGTCCGACTGACGCACGACCCACCGAACGCGTCGCGTTCAGTCCCCGGCTGGAAGGTCGCCGTCACGGAAGAATTTCTCCGCCTGCGGCCGCTTTGCGGTGATGAAGTCCCCGGAGGACTGGTGACGCAGGCGCCGGAGGACCCACGGAACGAAGAACTGTCGCGCCCAGACGAAATCCTCCGTGCGTGCCTCCCGCCAGGTCGCCGGCCGTACCGGCTCAGGCTTGAGCGGCTCCAGGCCGTTGGGAACCGCGAGGGAATCAAGCACCATCCTGGCCACGGTGTGGTGGCCGAGTGCATTGAGGTGCAGCCGGTCGTTCGACCACATCCGCGCGTTCTGGATCTCGGTCAGCGCCCACTGGTCGGCGACGATGCAGTCGTACTTCGCCGCGACGCTCCTGAGGTTCTCGTTGTAGATCGCCACCTTGCCACGGATGGTGCGCAACACCGGTGAGAAACCGACGTCGACGCCGGTAAAGAGCACAATGGTGGCGCCGTCCCGCGAGAGCCGGGCGATCGCATCGTCCACTTTCTGCGCGATGACGTCCGGATCGGTACCCGGACGAAGTACGTCGTTGCCCCCCGCCGAAATGGTGATCAGATCAGGGTGGAGGTCAAGGGCGGGTTCGATCTGATCCGCGGCGATTTGAGCGATCAGTTTTCCGCGTACGGCCAGATTGGCATAGGCGAAATCGTCCACACCCTGCGAGAGCACTTCGGCCACGCGATCCGCCCAGCCCCTGTGGGCTCCCGGCGGCGACGGGTACGGGTCTCCGATGCCCTCGGTGAACGAATCTCCGAGAGCGACAAAACGCGTCCACGGATGCGGCCGCTCCTGAAAAATCGAAACCTCGTCAGAAGATAATGCGTCCATCAACCCGAGTTTACCCGGCGAAGCATCATCGGTCACGGTCCGTGACGTGCCGCTCGTCGGGTAGATTGGTATCCAGTGAGTACAGAGTTCCAGCCGGTCCCCCCAAAGTCCGAAGCACCAGCAATCCGCATCGGAACCAGCGCCGCCGAACACCTCTCACCCACCTTCCCTGAGCGTGCAGCGTGGGGAACGGTCTCCAAGCTTCGCGCCTGGCAGGAAGAGGCGCTCACCGCCTACTTCGTTCACGAACCCCGCGATTTCCTCGCCGCTGCAACGCCCGGCGCCGGGAAGACGACGTTCGCGCTTCGGCTCGCCGCCGAACTGCTCGCCCGCAAAACCGTCGATCGCATCACCGTGGTCGCGCCGACCGAGCACCTCAAGAGGCAGTGGGCGGATGCCGCACACCGCGCAGGCATCCGACTCGACCCGATGTTTTCCAACAGTGACGGCCGCTACGGCAGCCACTATCACGGCGTCGCCGTCACCTACGCGCAGGTCGCGGTCCGCGCCGCGCTGCACAAGGACATCACCGAGTCACACCGCACCCTCGTCATCCTCGACGAGGTGCACCACGGCGGTGACGCGCTCAGCTGGGGTGACGCGATCCGTGAGGCCTTCGAACCGGCAACCCGCCGGCTCTCGCTGACCGGGACCCCGTTCCGGTCGGACACCGCCCCGATCCCGTTCGTCAGCTACCTGCCGGACAAAGACGGCATCCGCACGTCACTCACCGACTACAACTACGGCTACGGTCGCGCACTCGCCGACGGCGTCGTTCGCCCGGTCATGTTCATGGTCTACGCCGGACACATGCGCTGGCGGACCAACGCCGGCGACGAGATGGAAGCCAGGCTCGGCGAGGGCAACACCAAGGACATCACCTCGCAGGCCTGGCGTACGGCGCTTGACCCGGCAGGGGAGTGGATCCCGCAGGTGCTGCAGGCTGCCGACCGGCGCCTCAGCGAGGTGCGCCATGGCATCCCGGATGCCGGTGGCCTGGTCATCGCGACCGACCAGACCGCGGCACGCGCGTACGCGAAGATCCTGCACGGCATCACCGGGGAACCACCGACTGTCGTTCTGAGCGATGAGAAGGAAGCATCCGACCGCATCGACGACTTCTCGGCGGGCACGAGCCGCTGGATGGTCGCGGTCCGCATGGTTTCCGAGGGCGTCGACGTGCCACGGCTCGCGGTTGGCGTCTACGCGACGAGCGCATCGACCCCCCTGTTCTTCGCCCAGGCCATCGGACGGTTCGTGCGGGCACGGCGTCGCGGTGAAACGGCATCCGTTTTCCTCCCCGATGTTCCCAACCTGATGAACCTCGCGAGTGCCCTCGAACTCGAGCGCGACCACGCGCTCGATCGGAAAAGCGACGGCAGCGGCGAGGGGGACATGTGGAACCCGGAAGACGCGATGGTCGCAGAGGCCAACCGCGAATCCAAGGGGTCCGATTCGCTCGGCGATGAGTTCCGGTACGAGGCCATGTCTTCGTCGGCGAACTTCGACCGCGTCGTTTACGACGGGGACGAATTCGGCCAGTGGGCAGAGCCGGGCACTGAGGAAGAGCTCGACTTCATCGGCCTTCCCGGCCTCCTCGAACCCGAGCAGGTTCACGAGCTCCTGACGCAGCGTCAGGCGCGGCAGGCAAAGCGCCATTCGACCCGCAGCGAGGCGACTCAGGCGACGGCAACAGACAAGTCGACCGATGTCCCGCCGCCGCTCTACCGGACGCTCAAGGAGCAGCGCAGCCTCCTCAACAGCCTCGTTGGGCTGTACGCGAAGTCCACGAACCAGGGCCACGGGCTCGTCCACGCCGAATTACGGCGGATGTGCGGCGGACCTGCCGTTCAACAGGCCAGTGTGACGCAACTGCAGTCACGCATCGAGCTCCTGCGCAAGCGGTTGAACGGGAAGCGCTGAGCGTATCGTCAGCCATCCAGCGGAAGGCGGACATCAACACGCCATCCGCTGACCGATGGTCCCACGACGGCGGACCCGCCCAGTTCTTCCGCGCGGTCGACCATGGATTCTACGCCGACTCCGGGCTTCCACTCGGTCACCGGTTCCCCGTCATCGTCCACGACGATTCGAATTTCCGCACCGACGGACACCGCCACTGTGCAGAGCGAACCAACTGAGTGCTTGAGCACGTTTTCCAACGACTCAGCCACAATTCGATAGGCTGCCAGTTCTGTGGCGGGTGAGAACTCCGGGAACGCGGGGTCAACGGTAGCCCGGATGGTGACCGTCTGGCGGGGGTCGTCGTTCAGACTGGAAATGCGTCTGCGGAGTGCGCCGTCGAAACCATATTTGTCCAGTTCGACCGGACGTAATCCGTACACCACCCGACGGACGTCGCTGATGGATGAGCGCACTTCGTGTCGCAACTGGGTCAGCAGCTCGGCTGCACCGTCCGGGTCGCTGTGGACGAGGTTGAACGCCGCATCGGCGTGGAATGCCGCCCCGGTGAGCGCCGGGCCGAGACCATCGTGCAGCTCGCGATGGAGCCGTTTTCTCTCTCGTTCACGGGCTTGGGCTGTGGCAGAACGGGCGGCTTTGAGTTGTTCGGCCAGTTCGATGGCGTGCTGGGCAACCGAGAGCGGAACCCCGATCAGGCTGAGTGCCCGCCGGTCCGCGTCATGGAGAGTTCGCTCGCCCCGGCGAAGGGCGACGACGAGTGTTGATTCGTGGTGCCCGCGGTAGGCGAGGTCGACGGTCGCGGTCGCAGTGACGCCGGCCAGGTCTCCGGCGGACGCGATCGTGGGCCCGTCCGGCTGTTTTCTGAGCGCCAGGTAGGGCAACCGGAGATCCTGCCGAGCCCGTTCGAGCAGCATGGACAGATCGCCGTCCGATCGCTGGAGCTGCTGGGAGAGAGCCAACGCCGTCGTGAGCTGGTCTTCGCGGTTACCGTAGAAGGCGCGCGTGATGAGCCGCTGGAGCATGATGCGGAGCGGATTGAAAACCAGCGCCACCCCGATCGCTGCCGCAATCGGAACCGACTGATCAGCGGAGGCGGGCACGACGAGGTTGAGGCCAGCGACAAGCGCGACGTAGCCGGCAATGGTCGCCCCGATGGCCAGTGTGTAGATAAGCGTCCGGGAGAGGACGATTCGGATGTCAAGGAGCTGATACCGCAGGATGGCGATGGCGATGGCGACGGGAAAAAGGGCGACACCAAGAAGCGCGAGAATCGGCCCATCGCCGGTAATCCATCGCTGTGAGTTGAGCAGTCCGGCAGCGAAAAACGCGAGGATCAGCCACAGCAGTTGTCTCTTCTGGCGTTCGCTACCGGTCACGTACCGTTCGAGAAGCGAGAGACCGACCAGCACGTAGAAGGCACCCGTCAGTACCGTCGATGCCTCGGCCAGCACTGTCGGTGGCTGGTACCCCACCGACAGGATGGACGCCGTCCGTTCGTCGCCGAGGAGACTTGCGTCAGACAGGACCCCTGCGACGACGTTGTATGCGGCAGAGACAGCGATGCCAATTGCGAGCGGCAGCCATCGTCTGGAGGGGAGGTGCCCGGTGGGAAAAAGCAGCAGCGCGAGCAGGAACAGTCCAGGCAGCCCGATGAGCCACCCGACGTGGAACGCTGTCGTCAACGACCGTGTCACGACTACCGGCCACCCGTCGCTGACCCCCCACAGGATGAGCGTTGCCCCCGCTGCGGCGGCCAGGTGGCCGGTTCCGCAGACGAGCAGCAACCACCCCACCGCGTTGGACGGCCGAAACCACGCGAGAACTGACCCCGAAGACACCAGGCTCGCCCCGATCACCAGATTCGTCAGGGTGTAGCTGTCAACGAAGAGACGGAACGGCGTACCGAAGGCGAGAGCGATACCGATCGCGAGCACAGTCAGCACGGCGCCGATGCCGCTCACGATGATGACCACCCCGTGAGTTCGGCTCCGGCGGCGCATGGGGCGTTCCTGGACGGGAACCTCGGACTCAGTCACGGCGCCCCAGGCCTGCTTCCCTCGCCAGGACGATAGCCCGGCTTCTCGTCGCAGTTCCGAGCTTGAGGAAGATGGACGAGATGTGGTTGCTCACGGTCTTGGGTGACAGGTGGAGTTCGTCCGAGATCGAGGCGTTGTCGATGCCCGTCGCAATGAGGTGGAGAATCTCGCGCTCGCGCGCAGTGAGGCGCGGCAGGACGGGGGCAGGCGCGGGGTGTGCAAGACGGTCGAGCACCCGACCGGCAACCGGGCCGCTGAAAATCGCTTCTCCCGCGGCGACGGCGCGAATTGCACGGTCTATTTCCCCCTGCTCCGCACCTTTGACGAGATAGCCACGCGCGCCCGCACGCAGTGCGTCACCGACCAGGTCATCGTCGTCGTACATCGTCAGGATCAGCACGTTGATGTGTGGTGAACGATGGAGGATCTGTTCCGTTGCCTCGATGCCGCTCATGTCGGGCATGCGAAGGTCCATGACGACAACGTCCGGGGCGCGCAGCGCCGATTCCCGTACGGCCTCTCGGCCAGACCCGACCTGACCGACAACGGTGATCCCCGGAAGGGTACTGAGCAGCGATACCAACCCGTGTCGGACCACGGGGTGGTCATCGGCAATCAGGACGGAAATGCTGTCGCCGCGCTGACTCGGGCGCTCCATTGCTTGATTATGCTCGCTCCCTGGCCAGGGATGATAGGTGCCTGCCCCCAAATCACCCGGGCAAAATCACCCGTGCCATCAGGGCGAAGCGGGGCCGGGGTCCCATCCGTCAGTCGTGTGGTCGCCTCGATCATGGTGTCAGCGGCAATCGGTGCCGCGCCGGAAGATCACCTGGAGGTTTTCACATGGTCACTGACAACTCAGCCCGCGCTGATCGGAGAGTGTCGCCCAGAGCCACGTCAGCGCCGACGACCACTGCGGATGTGGCCGTTCGGGACGTCCGTACGCTTCGGCGTTGCGTAGCGGCGGTCCTTTTGCCCGTCGGCCCTGTGGCGGTGTCGCTGATCCGCTTCACGCTCCCTGGGGCACCCGTCGGTGAGACCGTCGCGGCCAATCAGGGTGTCCAGTCCGCCGTTCTGTGGCTGGACGTGCTTGCCCTGTTCACGTTGCTCCCGGGAGCGTGGGCGGCGCTCCAGCTCGCACGACGGCACAGCCCTATTCTGGCGCTCGTCGCTGGTGCGTTCCTCGTACCCGGCTACCTCGCCCTGAGTGTCCTGACCGGCCTCGACGCCGCGGTACTGGCGGCAACGCAGATCGGTCTGAGCCCGGACGAGGTTACGGCGCTTGGTACGCGACTTCTGGCGATGCCGAGCCAGGACTTCCTTCTCAGCGTATTCATCGTCGGACACATCGTCGGAGTGGTTCTGCTCAGGAGTCCTGAGCTACCGGCGCAGGTTGATGCCACGGGCGGTGGCGATCCTCCTTGTGATCTCACAACCGCTTCATTTCGTCGCGGTTATGACCGACGTTCGCTGGCTCGATCTGATCGCCTGGAACCTGACAGCGCTCGGAATGGCTTTCCTGGCCTGGCGGATCCTCCACACACCGAATGACGAGTGGGAGCTGGGGCCACTCCCGGGACGCAACACCTGACAGATCACATATTGACGGGTTAAAAGCGAAAAGCCGGATCCAATGGACCCGGCTTTTCTACTGTCTCAACACAGTTCTTCACAATGTGCGCGAAGGGGGACTTGAACCCCCACGCCCGTAAGGGCACTAGCACCTCAAGCTAGCGCGTCTGCCATTTCCGCCACCCGCGCATTGTTTTGTTTCTGTTTCTGGCCGGTTACCGAAGCACCCTGCCGAGAGAAAACTTTAGCACGGTTTTCGGGACGCAATGAACACACACCGTCTGTGCCGACACCGATAGCGTTGTGGCATGAATTTCGACGCGCAATCACCAGGCACGGCACAGGCTCCCATCGACGCTGAGCTCGACGAGACCGTGCGGCTCGCCAGGGACCTCATTCGCATGGACACCACCAACTACGGCGGGGGTAAGTCCAAGGGGGAGACGATTGCCGCCGAATACGTCGCGGAGTACCTGCGGGGACTCGGTCTCGAGCCGGAACTGATCGACTCAGATCCCGGACGCACCAGCGTCGTCGCGCGGGTCGCTGGACGCGACAGCTCGAAGGGTGCACTCGTCGTTCACGGCCACCTCGACGTCGTCCCCGCCGACCCGCGCAACTGGAGCGTCGATCCCTTCGGTGGTGTGATCCGTGACGGGATGCTGTGGGGCAGGGGAGCGGTCGACATGAAGAACATGGATGCCATGATCCTCACCGCGGTGGCCGACATCCTGCGGGGTGGCGAACGCCCGGCGCGTGACCTCATCCTGGCGTTCTTCGCCGACGAGGAGAACGGCGGAGTCCTTGGCTCTCATCACCTCGTCTCGACCCGGCCTGACCTGTTCGAAGGTGCGACGGAGGCCATCAGCGAAGTGGGCGGATATTCCATCACGCTCGGCGGCAAGCGCGCGTACCTCGTGCAGACCGGAGAAAAAGCTCTGCTGTGGGTGAAGCTCATCGCGAGGGGTCCGGCGGCTCACGGCTCGCGCGTCGTCCGGGAGAACGCCATCACACGCCTGGCCGAAGCCGTCGCGGCCGTCGGCAGGCAGGAATGGCCGATCAGGCTCACCGATACGACGACGGCACTCCTCGACGAAGTCGCCCGCATCCTCGGCGTCGACCCGCAGGCACTCGGCCCGGACGAACTTGCCCTCGCGACCGGAACGGCATCCGGCTTCATCCAGGCGTCACTCCGCACCACCACAAATCCCACAGTGCTGACGGCCGGATACAAGCACAACGTCGTTCCGGACACCGCAGAGGCGCTCGTCGACATCCGTTCGTTGCCCGGTGAGGAAGACGCTGTTCTCGCCGCGGTGCAGGAACTCGTCGGACCCGACATCGAAATCGAGGTGATGCACCGGGACGTCGGCCTCGAGAACGAGTTTGCCGGCCCGCTGATCGACGCCATGATCGAAACGCTCAGGATCCACGATCCCGGCGCCGAGGTGCTGCCATACCTCCTGCCGGCGGGTACCGACAACAAGGCTCTGTCAATGCTCGGCATCACCGGATACGGCTTCGCTCCGCTCCTCCTGCCACCCGAGCTCGATTTCCCCGCCATGTTCCACGGTGTTGACGAGCGTGTCCCGCTCGACGCATTAGTCTTTGGCAGGCGGGTTTTGACCGACCTGCTTCGCACTTACTGACGAAAAGCAAGGATTCCGTGGACATTCTCAACGCGATAATTCTGGGTCTTGTACAGGGACTCACCGAATTTCTCCCGGTGTCGTCGAGCGCTCACCTGCGCATCGTCGGCGAGTTCCTCGGAACAGGCGGCGACCCAGGGGCGCGCTTCACCGCAATCACCCAGATCGGCACAGAACTCGCTGTCGTCATCCTGTTCTGGAAAGACATCGTGCGCATCATCGGTGCGTGGTGCCGTGCGCTCGTGGGAAAGATTCCGCGCAACGACCCTGACGCCCGCATGGGCTGGCTCATCATCATCGGCTCGGTGCCGATCGTCGTTCTCGGTCTGCTGTTCCAGGATCAGATTGAGACCACACTGCGGTCCCTGTGGTTCACGGCATCCATGCTCATCGGCTTCGGCATCCTTCTCGGAATCGCCGACTGGATCGGCCGGAAGAACCTCAAACTCGAGAACCTCGGGTACCGCGATGGCATCATCTTCGGACTGGCCCAGGCCCTCGCGCTCATCCCCGGGGTGTCACGTTCGGGTGGAACGATCACCGCGGGGCTCTTCCTCGGCTATGAACGGGCAGCAGCCGCCAGATACGCGTTCCTCCTCGCGATTCCCGCCGTACTCGGCAGCGGCTTCTTCCAGATCTATAAGTCGATAGCCGACCCGTGCGTCGAAGGCGCGACCGATTGCATCCCGGAGATTTACGGCCCTGGGGAGACCCTGATCGCGACGGTCATTGCCTTCATCGTCGCCATCTTCGTCATCAAGTTCTTCATGAGCTACATCTCGAAGCGCAGCTTCATGCCCTTCGTGATCTACCGCATCCTGCTCGGTGTCGTCGTCTTCATCCTGCTCGGCACCGGTGTCCTCACGGCCTAGCCGCGCAGCTTAGGCTGGACAGGTGAAGGCATGGAATAGACCGCTCGTCCCGACCCTCCCCGGCAACTCGCTTCCGCCGTGTCTTTTCGACACAGCAACCGGCGGCATGATTGAGGCACACACCGGGGAGATCGCGCGGTTGTACGTCTGCGGGATCACGCCGTACGACGCGACCCACATGGGACACGCTGCGACCTACCTTGCCTACGACACCCTGCAGCGCGTGTGGCTCGACGGCGGCCTCGAGGTCCACTACGCCCAAAACGTCACCGACATCGACGACCCCCTGCTCGAACGCGCGGCAGCCACGGGAGTCGACTGGCGAGACCTCGCCGAAAGCCAGGTCGAATTGTTCCGGGGCGATATGGAGGCCCTCAGCATCCTCCCGCCCGAGAACTACGTCGCGGTCACCGAGGTGCTCGACGAAATAGCCGAGGCAGTCAGACGGCTTGTGGCCGCAGGAGCGGCATACTCTGTGCCGACCCCGGATTCAACCGTCGGTGACGACATCTACTTCGACAGTGCCGCGGCTGCGAAAATCGGCCCGTGGAAGCTCGGCGACGTCAGCAATTACGACGCAGAAACCATGGTGAAGTACTTCGCAGAGCGCGGGGGAGACCCGGACCGCGCCGGTAAGCGCGATCGCCTCGATCCACTCCTCTGGCGCGCGGCACGCGACTCGGAGCCGAGCTGGCCTTCGAGCGTCGGCCGCGGCCGGCCCGGGTGGCATATCGAGTGCTCGGTGATCGCCCTGATGGAGCTCGGCACCGACTTCACGGTGCAGGGCGGCGGCGGCGACCTCGTCTTTCCGCATCACGAACTCAGTGCCGGCCACGCGTCTGCCCTGAGCGGGCACCCGCTAGCACGGGTCTACAGCCACGCCGGCCTCGTCGCCTTCGAGGGCGAGAAGATGTCGAAGTCGCTCGGGAACCTCGTGCTCATCTCCCGCCTGCTTCAGTCGGGCGTCGACGCGCGCTCGATTCGGCTGGCGATCCTCGCACACCACTACCGCTCGGACTGGGAGTGGACCGACCGTTTGCTCGTCGACGCGGCGGCGCGGCTCAGCCTGTGGCAGAGCGCCTTCAGGCCGACGGACGACATCAGCACGAGTGCTGCGACCCCGGACGCTTTCGATTCGCACGCAGTGCTCTCGGCCCTTCGGTCGGCGCTCCAGCTCGACCTCGACACGCCTGCTGCGCTCCGTGTGATCGACGACGCGGCGACGAGCGGTGTGACCGACCCCGAGCTGATTCGCCGCGCCATTCACGCGCTGCTCGGCGTGGAACTCTGACCGTCGAACGGCACGGCTGAAAGCGAGAAGCGGTGAGGCGGGGGACTCAGCCGCGGGCCGGGGGCTCGTTGCGGCCGTCGCCCTTGCCGTCACCTGAGCGGCGCAAGTAGCGCTCGAACTCCTTGGCGATGGCCTCACCGCTGGCCTCGGGGGATTCCACGGTGTCGCGCGCCTGTTCCAACTGAGCGATGTAGGCGGCCATGTCTTCGTCATCGCCCGCGAGCGCGTTGATGCCGTTCTCCCACTCGCCGGATTCCTCAACCAGGTCGCCGCGCGGGATCACGACATCGACGATCTCCTCGAGCTTGTCGATGAGGGCAAGCACCGCCTTCGGCGATGGCGCGTTGTGCACGTAGTGGGGGACTGATGCCCAAATCGAAAGGGTGGAGATTCCGGCCTGCTCGGCCGCCTCGGCGAGCACGCTGAGGATCCCGACGGGGCCCTCATAGCTGCTGCGTTCGAGTTGAAGCTCACCCCGCATCTCGTCATTCTCGCTCGACGCGAAAATGGAGATCGGGCGGGTGTGGGGAACATCGGCGAGCATGGCACCGAGAAAGACGATCGTCGAGATGTCGTGGGTGAGTGCCGCGTCGATGATCTCCGCGGTGAACGCTTTCCAGCTGCGCGACGGCTCGCTGCCAACCAGCAGGAAAATATTGCCGCCGTTGGAACCGCTGACGCTGAGGTCCGCATCGTCAGCGAGCGGTGCAGGGGCGTCAGTGTCCGCGGCCGGGGCGCTCGGGCCATAGAGAGTTGCCGTTGGCCAGGTGATCCGGCGCTTGCCGTCGTCATCGACGGCGATCACCGGCCGGTTGAACTGGTAGTCGTAGTAGAGCTCGGGGTCGATCTCGAAGATCGCCGAGACGTCGAGCTGCTCCTGCAACACACGGACAGCACCCGTGGCTGCTTCACCAGCGTCGTTCCAGCCCTCGAAGGCGACGACGAGCAACCGACCACTCAGCACTAGTTCCCCATTCCACGGGTTTCCCCGACGCAGTATTGGCTGGCTCTCGCCCGCACTGGTTCCAGAATAGGCGCTCTCCGGCAACAGGTAGCATTGAAACTCGTGACTACACAGCTACCCGCCGCTGTCCTCTGGGACATGGACGGCACCATCGTCGACACTGAGCCGTACTGGATCTCCGCCGAAACCGACCTCGTCGAGTCGTTCGGGCACACCTGGACCTACGAAGACGCGATGACCCTCGTCGGTGCAGGCCTGTGGGAATCCGCGAAGGTGTTCCAGGATCACGGGGTTGAGATGACCGCAGACGACATCGTCAACCACCTCACCAGCCGGGTGCAGGAACGGCTCGAGAAAGACGGTGTCCCGTTCCGTCCAGGAGCCCGCGAACTGCTCGAGGAACTCAGATCCCTCGGCGTCAAAACGGCGCTGGTCACCATGTCCATCCGCAGGATGGCCGAACAGGTTGTCTCTCACATCCCATTCGACGCGTTCGACGTACTCGTCACCGGTGACGAGGTCGAAAACCCGAAACCGCACCCGGAGCCCTACCTCACCGCGGCCCGGCTGCTCGGAGTCGACATTGCTGACTGCGTTGCCATCGAGGACTCACGCGCCGGACTGGCATCCGCTGTCGCCGCCGGCAGCATGGCCGTCGCTGTCCCGCACGCTGTTTCGATAGCCCCATCTGACTCTCACACCACCTGGCCGACACTCGCAGGCAGGACAAGCGTCGATCTCGCCGCCCTCGTTGCCGCTCGCGCAACCGAAGGACTTCCCCGATGACCGACACCTCCGCCACCCAGCCAGCCACCACACCGCCCACCGACGAGCGACCGCAGAACTCCGGGCCGTTCCGTGTCGGTGATCGGGTACAGCTCACCGGCCCGAAGGGCAAACGCAACACGATTACCCTGGAACCGGGCAAGGAATTCCACACCCATCGCGGCATCGTCAGCCACGACACCATCATCGGCCTGCCCGACGGTTCGGTCATCACGACCACCGACGGCATCGAGTACCTCGCCCTGCGCCCACTCCTCGTTGACTTCGTCATGTCGATGCCGCGGGGCGCAGCCATCATTTACCCGAAGGATGCCGCGCAGATCGTCGGACTTGCAGACATCTTCCCCGGTGCAACAGTCGTCGAGGCCGGTGTGGGCTCCGGCGCTCTCTCGCTCTGGATCCTCAGGGCCATCGGGCCGACAGGCAGGCTCGAATCGTTCGAGCGACGTGACGAGTTCGCCGATGTTGCGCGCGGCAACGTCGCCACCTTCTTTGGGTATGACCCCGAAAACTGGAGGGTCTCCGTCGGCGACCTCACCGAGACGCTGCCGACCACCATGGAGCCGGACTCGGTCGACCGCGTCGTCCTCGACATGCTCGCACCGTGGGAGTGCATCGACGCGTGCGCAGACGCGATGAAGCCGGGTGGAGTCATCCTCTGCTACGTCGCGACTGTGACCCAGCTTTCGCGAGTCGCAGAGGCCATTCGGGCGACAGGGCGCTTCACCAACCCTGACTCGAGCGAGACCATCGTCCGTGGCTGGCACGTCGAGGGACTCGCCGTGCGACCTGACCACAGGATGATCGGCCACACCGGCTTCCTCATCACCGCGAGAAAGCTCGCAGACGGAACAATCCTTCCCGAGCTCAAG
Organism: Mycetocola sp. Y442; assembly: GCF_056898615.1. Classification (NCBI taxonomy): domain Bacteria; kingdom Bacillati; phylum Actinomycetota; class Actinomycetes; order Micrococcales; family Microbacteriaceae; genus Mycetocola; species Mycetocola sp. Y442. The sequence continues at coordinate 315,988 of NZ_JBXHBV010000001.1, read as the reverse complement.
CGCAGGCCGAGCAAGTCCGACTTCAGCGATGACGATGTCGAACAGTGGACGCCGGGCGCTCTCGGTGAGCGGAACGTCAGCGCCAAGATCCTGCGCAAGAGGGTCAGAAGCGTGGCCAATTCCGCCGAGCTCTCCAAGGCCAGGGGCCTTGGACCAGCCGCTGAGGCACCTGTGGGGGACTCAGGAGAATCCGCCGCCAGCGAGGGGTCCGCCGACTCCGTCTCAGCCATCGAACCCGACACTGATGCGACGGACACTGCAAACTCCGAGCCTGGAGAAACGCCGCGTGGCTAAGATGGCCCGGGCGAGAGGTGAGAGTCACGCCACACAGGGGACACCAACCCAATTGGTTCCCGTCGAGAACACCCGAGTACGAAATCGAGGCACCGTGCAGAAGGCACCCGCATTGCTCCTGACCGCAGGCGTCGTCCTGGCCACCCTCACGGGCTGCGCACCCGCAACGGGAAGCGACTGCGACTCACCGGTCTCCTCCGGTGACGCGTCAACGCTCGTCGACGCGACGGGAGCCCTCGGTTCGCTGAAGGAAGTTGATTTCCCCACCCCGCTGAAGACGGACACCACCCAGGTCTCCACACTGATCGAGGGTGACGGAGCACAAATCACCGACGACCAGCTCGTTGAGATGAGCTTCTCCTTCTACAACGGCACAACAGGGGCGCCCATCGAAGAAGGCGCGTACGCCGAGCCCGGGGTTTACCTGCCGTCGCAGCTCCTGCCAGGGATGGCTGACAGCATCGCGTGCTCGACCGTCGGATCGCGCATCGCCGCCGTGATGACCCCCGCCGACGCATTCGGCGACCAAGGCAGCGCCCAACTCGGAGTCGAGTCGAACGACGCCGTCATTATGGTCGCGGACATCACGGACGCATTCCTCGCCAAGGCCGACGGCACACCGACCCCCGTCTTCCAGTCGGGCTTCCCCAGTGTTGTCACGGCAGCGGACGGCACCCCTGGCATCACCGTCCCGAAATCAGAGGCTCCCACCGAGCTCAAGGTTGCGACCCTGAAGACCGGAAGCGGAGACACGGTCTCCGCCGATGACCGCGTCGTCGTTCACTACACCGGCGCGCTCTGGGATGACAACAGTATCTTCGACACGTCATGGGACGACGCGACACCGGCTGTCTTCAGCCTCGACGGCATAGTCCCCGGCCTCGCGACAGCCCTCGAGGGGAAGACGGTCGGTTCGCAGATCATCGCCGTCATCCCGGCTGAGCTCGCGTACGGCGAACAGGGTTCAGCAACGATCCCCGCCGGATCGACGCTCGTTTTCGTCGTCGACATTCTGGGCACCGTCAACTGATCGACCGCCTCGCCGGCGGACCCGCGCCAGTCGGCTCGGGTCCGCCGGATTCCCGCTCCCGGCGCAACTATGATGATGCTGTGCAAGAACCCCGCGCTGCAGCGCCAGTCCCCGTCGAGGAACGACTCTTCAGCCTCGTTCTGGCCCTGCTCGCGACCGAACAGGGCCTGACCAAGTCCGAGATCCTGTCGACCGTCCAGGGATATCGGCAGCGGTACTCCGCGTTCGGCGACAACGCGAGCCTCGACCGCCAGTTCGAACGCGACAAAGACGACATCCGTGAACTCGGCATCCCGCTCGAGACGATCGAAACACCGGGCGATCCCGGCAACAACCAGTCGCTGCGCTACCGGATCCCCAAGGGGGAGTATGACCTGCCCAGCGACATCACGTTCTCGCCCACCGAGATAGCCATGCTGTCGCTCGCCGCGACCGTGTGGCAGCAAGGGTCACTGTCGGCCGAGTCCCAGCGGGCGTTGCTCAAGCTCAACTCCCTCGGCATCGAGTCGGACGAGCCGGTCATCGGATACGCGCCACGGGTGCGGATCCGGGAGAGCTCATTCGATCCGCTGCGCCTCGCGCTCGAGAAACACGCCGTTGTGACGTTCCCCTATCTCAAACCCGGTGAGGCCAGCCCACGGACACGGACCGTTGCGCCGCTCGCGCTGGTCCAGCACCATGGCCGCTGGCACCTGTCCGCCGAGGACATGGAAGTGAACGAGGGCAGAACCTTCCTGCTGAGTCGCATCGTCGGGCCGGTCACGACGACCAGCAAGACGTGGCTTCCCCCGGAAACCGTTGGGCATGCGGAACGGTCGCTCCGTGCTCTCGACGCCCTCTGGGAGGCTCAGGTTGCCGTTGTCACTGTCGAACCGGGAACGGATGCCGCCACGCGGCTCTCCAAACGCGCCGAGCCGGCATCCGACAACGACTCCACCGAACTCCGGTTGCACTACACCGACGTCGACGTGCTTGCGGACGAGCTCGCCAGTTACGGCCCTGAAGTACTCGTGCTGAGCCCGGAACGCCTGCGCACCGCGGTGCTCGCGAGGCACATCACCACCAGAGACCGGCACCTCGACGCCCCAGCGGACGGACTTGACAATGGCTAGTTCGACACCACACGGGCGGGACAAGCTCGCCTTCCTGCTCGCGTTTGTGCCGTACCTCATGGACAAGGGCCAGGTCTCCGTCCAGGAGGCGGCGCGGCACTTCGGTGTGTCCGAGACCCAGATCCGCGACTCGGTCAACCTGATCGCGGTCTCCGGTGTACCGGGTGAGACCAGCTCGTACCAGCACGAGGACCTCTTCGACATCGACTGGGACCTGTTCGACGAGCGCGACGAAATCGCCATCACTCATCTCGTCGCGATCGACGACTCTCCGCGTTTCTCAGCTCGTGAGGCAGCTGCCCTCATTGCCGGGTTGCAGTACCTGTCATCGCTCCCGGAGCAGGCCGACAGGGGAGTCCTGGTCTCGCTCCTGGCGAAGCTGTCCAGGGGCGCGTCCGGCACGCCGAGTGAAGTCGCGGTTGGGTCATCCGAGGTCGATGAGTATCTCAGAATCATTCGGGATGCCGTCAGCGCAGGATCCCGGATCGAGTTCGATTACCTCAACTCGCGCGGCGAACTGGAACGACGAGCGGTCGACCCGCTGCGGATCGAGTCCCTCGACCAGGACTGGTACTTGAGGGGATGGGACCACGGTCGCGACGCCGCCCGTACCTTCCGGCTTGACCGGATGAGTGCGCTCGTGGCGACGAGCGTCCCGATCAGCCGAAGAGCCGATGACGTTCCCCTCGGCGACAGGCTCTTCGAACCGAGCGACACCGACCTGAGCGTCGTCGTCGAGCTGGACGCAAGCGCGCTTCCGCTGATCTCCGACTACCTCACGGCGGAACCCGCCAAGCCCAGAGGCACAGGGCACACGAGGGTCACCCTTCACCTCGCCCACACCCACGGGCTCAAGAGGCTGGTTGCCGGACTGGCCGGAGTTCTTACGGTGGTCGAGCCGGCGTCGGCGCGTGCCCGGGTTGCGGACTGGGCACAGGCCGCGATCGACAGGTATGCCGACGGCGATGCTTCCAGTCGCCTGCCAGAAAACCCGCGATAGCTTTGAACCACGCTAAACTTCTGCCTAACGGCACCAATCAAAGGATGGATCATGTTAGGTAACCTCACCGGCTGGCACCTGCTCATCATTGTGTTCCTCGTGCTCCTTCTCTTTGGCGCACCGAAGCTCCCTGGCCTCGCCAAGAGCCTCGGACAGTCAATGAAGATCTTCAAGAACGAGATCAAGAGCGACAAGCCCGAAACGACCACCCCGGTCGACCCGACAGTTCCCGTTCCGCCGACGACGACGTCCGCAACGGCCACCCCGGTCTACCCGACAGAAACGGCGCCTCCGGCTTACCCGACTGAGACCGCTACATCCAGCGCGCCAGAGACACACACGAAACCGTAAGGTCAGTGACTCAGGGAACCACCGGGCGAAAAAGCGCACAGCGCTCCAGGGGAAAGAACGCCGAAGGCCGGATGTCGCTCGGCGAGCACCTGGTCGAACTGCGGAAACGCCTCTTCATCATCGCCGCCGGTGTTGTGATCGCAATGATCGGCGGGTTCGTCCTGTCCGAATGGGCGATCAGGATGATGGCCGCCCCGATCACTGAGATTGCCGTTGAACGCGGCCAGGCGCTCCTCAACTTCGACGCCGTCACTGGTGCGTTCGACCTCAGGATGAAGGTCGCTCTCACCCTGGGCATCGTCATTTCGAGCCCGATCTGGCTATACCAGATCTGGGCGTTCCTGGTCCCGGGTCTCACCCGGAAAGAGATCGGCTACGCGCTCGGGTTCCTGCTGAGCGCAGTGCCGTTGTTCCTTGCAGGGTGCGCGGCCGGCTGGCTCATCATGCCCCACATTGTTGAGCTGATGGTCGGCTTCACTCCGGCGGAAGCCTCCAACTTCTTCAACGCCGGGATCTACTTCGACTTCGTGTTGAAGCTGCTGCTCGCCATCGGTATCGCTTTCGTCGTGCCCGTCTTCCTCGTCCTGCTCAACTTTGTCGGTGTCCTCAGCGCGGCGACCATCATCAAGTCCTGGCGGATTGCGGTGCTCGTGATCGCCGTGTTCTGTGCGATCTCCACACCAGCGGCCGACGTGATCTCGATGTTCCTGCTCGCCATACCCATGATCATCCTGTACTTCGCCGCGTATGGAGTCGCATACGTGCACGACCGCCGCGCCGCGAAGCGGCAGGCCGCCCTCGACGCAGAATTGGCCCTGTGACCACCGCAGACCTCAGCCCAGCGGAGCGCTACGCGGCCTCCCGACGGAAAACCCCTCTTCTCGATGCCTTCCGCGAGAAGCAGCACTTCGACCTTGACCCATTCCAGATCGAGGCCTGCGCGAGTATCGAGGCGGGCAACAGCGTTCTCGTTGCAGCGCCAACCGGAGCCGGCAAAACGATCATCGCCGAGTTCGCCATCTACGCTGCCATGCAGAGCCCGCGGCGGAAAGTGTTCTACACGGCGCCGATGAAGGCGCTGAGCAACCAGAAGTTCGGCGAACTGGTCGCCGAGTACGGTGCCGATTCGGTCGGCCTCCTCACCGGAGACACCAATATCAACGCGCACGCGCGGGTCGTCGTCATGACGACCGAGGTGCTCAGGAACATGCTTTACGCGAATTCCGACCTCCTCACTGACCTTGCTTACGTCGTCATGGACGAGGTGCACTACCTCGCCGACAGGTTCCGCGGGGCAGTGTGGGAAGAGGTCATCATCCACCTTCCCGAAGAGGTCCGGATGGTTTCCCTGAGCGCAACGGTGTCCAACGCCGAGGAATTCGGCGACTGGCTCCAGGCTGTCCGCGGCCACACCGAGGTCATCGTGTCAGAGGAACGACCGGTCCCACTGGACCAGCACGTCCTCATGCGCGGCAAACTCATCGACCTGTTTGCGGCGCCGTCGCTCGCTGACACGTCCCAGGTCAACCCCGAACTCGTCCGAATGGCGCAGTTCGGCGGACGCAACCCCAACACCAGGCAGCACAACGACGTCTCCAGGTACAACGCCAAGGGCGGCCGCCGTCCTCCCCAGCGCATCGACCGGGGCGACGTCATCCGCCTTCTTGACGAGCACCACCTGTTGCCCGCCATCTTCTTCATCTTCAGCCGGGTCGGGTGCGACCAGGCCGTCGCCCAGGTACTGCGCTCGGGCATCCGGCTCACGGAAGTCCACGAGCGAGACGAGATCCGGGCAATCGTCGAGGAGCGCTGCTCCCAACTGCCCGATGAAGACCTCGCGGTTCTCGGTTACTGGGAGTGGCTCGAAGGACTCGAGCGTGGCGTCGCTGCCCACCACGCCGGCATGCTGCCCGCCTTCAAGGAGGTCGTCGAGGAGCTCTTCAGGAAGAAGCTCGTCAAGGCGGTCTTTGCCACGGAGACGCTCGCGCTCGGGATCAATATGCCCGCACGGACGGTTGTGCTCGAGAAGCTCGAGAAGTTCAACGGCGAAGCGCGAGTGCCGATCACTCCGGGGGAGTACACCCAGCTCACCGGTCGGGCCGGTCGCCGCGGCATCGACGTCGAGGGACACGCCGTCGTCACCTGGCAGGACGGTCTTCACCCGCAGTCCGTTGCATCCCTCGCATCCCGCCGGAGCTATCCGCTCAACTCCAGCTTCAAACCGACCTACAACATGGCGGTGAACCTGATCGACCAGTTCGGCCGGGAGCGCACCAGGGAGATCCTCGAGTCGTCGTTCGCACAGTTCCAGGCCGACCGGGCGGTCGTCGGAATCGCACGGAAGGTGCGTGAGCAGGAGGCATCACTCGCCAAGTACGCCGAGTCGATGACCTGTCACCTCGGTGATTTCCGCGAGTATGCCTCGATGAGGCGTGAACTCACTGATCTTGAGCGCGGGTCGGCACAGGCGGAGCACGGGTCGCGCGCGACGCGTGAAAAGCGCCAGCGCAGGGTCAACGGGTTGCGAAAGCGGCTCTCCGCTCACCCGTGCCACAACTGTCCCGACCGGGAGCAGCACGCCAGGTGGGCAGAACGGTATTTCAAGCTGAAGAAGCAGACCGACCAGCTCACCCGGCAGATCGCGACGCGCACCGGCGCCGTTGCGAAGATCTTCGACCGGGTCACCGATGTGCTGGTCGAGTACGAATACCTCGTTCCAGGAGATGGCGGTCAGCTCGAACTGAGTGCAGCCGGTCGGACCCTCAAACGGATCTACGGCGAACGGGACCTGCTGGTCGCCGAGGCCCTGCACCGCAATCTCTGGAACGACCTCGACCCGGCGAGCCTCGCCGCAATGGCGAGTTGCATCGTGTTCGAACCGCGCCGCGATGAGGGGCAGGTGCCCGAACGATTCCTCCCGCGTGGTGCGTTCCGCGTCGCGCTCGACAAGACCCAGGACCTCTGGGCCCGCCTCGACGACACCGAACAGGACCACAGACTGCCAGGAAGCGAACCGCTGGCCACCGGTCTCGCCATCGCCATGCATAAGTGGGCCCGCGGTTCGACGCTCAATTCGGTGCTTCTCGACGCCGATATGGCAGCGGGTGACTTCGTCCGCTGGACCAAGCAGACGATCGACCTGCTTGACCAGTTGTCGATGGTTGCCGACGGGGGCGTGGGCCGCAATGCCCGTAAGGCACTGGATGCCATCCGCCGCGGCATCGTCGCATACAGCTCAGTGTGAGGTTTCGGGGGCGGCGACAACCTAGGCTGGGAGAGTGACCCGCCCGACCCGACCGCTCCTGCCCCTCACCGCCGCCATCCTGTTGGCCGCGGCATCCGGCCCGGTCCTCGACGCCGGTTTTCCCGACAAGGGAATCTGGCCGCTCGCGTTTGTCGGGGCTGCAATCTTTCTCGTCTGCCTGATCGGCCGGAGCGTCGGCGGAGCGCTTCTCGTTGGATTCATCGGCAGCGTCTCGTTCTACCTCGTGCACGTGTCGTGGGTCTCCCTGTACCTCGGACCGGTGCCCTGGATCGCGCTCTCCGTTCTCGAGTCCATCTTCTTCGCCGTCGGCGCGGTCCTCATCACACTCGCGTTCCGCTGGATCCCTCGGGTCTGGAACAACAGGTTCGGCAGGCTCGTCCTTCTCCCTGTCGTCGTGGCCGGCCTGTGGACCGCCCGCGAGGCGCTCGTCAGCACCTGGCCGTACGGCGGTTTCGCATGGGGCAGGATGGCGTTGAGCCAATCCGAGAGCCCCTTCGCACCGCTCGTCGCCTGGGTCGGGCTGAGCGGTCTGAGCTTTCTCATGGTCTGGCTGATCGTTCTCACGATCCAGGTCATCCGCGAGCCTGATGCCCTCACCACGTTCACACGAATAGCCGTCCCCGCTGCCGCCATCGCCGCAGTACTCGCCGTACCGGCTGTACCGTTCGTGCAGAGCGGGGAGGCGACGATTGCCGCCGTCCAGGGCAACGCGAAAGCGGGATACTTCGATGACCGCGAGCCGGGAGATATCCTCGCTGCGCAGGCATCCGCGACACTCGATGTCGTCGGCACCGAGGTGGACATGGTTGTCTGGCCGGAGAACGGGTCAGACCTCAACCCCCTCACTGACCCGCAGGCCGCCGGCGTCCTGGACTACCTGGCGTCACAGGTCGGAGCGCCGATCCTGACCGGAACGGTCACCGAGCGTGGCGACGAATACTTCAACACCTCCCTGCTGTGGGTCGCCGGCACCGGCGCTCTTGACTACTACGACAAGCGTCACCCGGTACCCTTCGGCGAGTACGTGCCTGACCGTGAGTTCTGGGAGCCGTTTGCGCCGGACCTGATCGGCCTCGTTGCCCGGGAGTACACACCGGGCACCCGAGATAACATCTTCAACGTGAACGGTGTGATCGCCGGTATCTCGATTTGCTTCGACATCGTCGATGACGCCCTGACCCGTGAAGCAGTGGACCGGGGAGCCCAGGTCATCATCGCGCAAACCAATAATGCGGACTTCGGGCGGACCGATGAGAACCAGCAGCAACTGGCGATCGCGCGGCTCCGTGCCATCGAGTCATCACGAAGCGTCGTCAATATCTCCACGGTAGGGACGAGCCAGATGATCGGCCCCGACGGGAAAACCCTGACCGAGATCCCTGCCTATGAGCCCGGCGCCATGGTCGAGACGGTTCCGACGTCGAACGCGAAGACCCCCGCCATGCTCTACGGTGCACAAATCGAGGCTGCCATCTCGCTGTTCGGTCTCGGTGCACTCATCGTCGCCGGGCTCTGCCGGCCACGACGGCGTGGGTCGTCAGTCACCCCGACCGGAATACCGAGGCGCACCGCCGACCGACAGCCGGTGTGAGGCACCGGCCAGCGTGATCCGGCGCCGAATTGCCCTGAGCCGCGCGGGGGCAGCAAAAAGGGCGCCCGCACAGCGAGCGCCCCATTCATCCGGTGTGGAGCTTAGGCTCCGACCTTCTTGTTCAGTCCGCGACGTTCCCTGAGGAAGGCGAGCCGGTCTTCGAGAAGCTCCTCGAGCTCCTCACGTGACCGGCGTTCGAGCAGCATGTCCCAGTGGGTTCGTGCCTGCTTCTGATCTGATTTATCGATAGTGATCGGCTCTGAACCAACCATGAGTACGGCCTCGTGCCCGCAGTGACGGCACTCCCAGGTCTCCGGGGGTTCCGCGTCGGCAGCGAACATCAGTGCGCTCTCGTGGTTACATTCAGGGCACAGATACACGGATCGAGTCCGTTCCGAAAATACGACGCCCTCTTCGCTCTGTAAGCTCTGGGCGCCGAGGCGCATTCCGCGCAAACTGCGATCTGCCATTGTGTGGTCCCCTCTCGTTTGCTCCTCCAGTTATAGACCCCCAAACTGGGCAGAAGCTTCCCGCTGAGCGGATATTCGCAGCTAACCTCCAGATTGCCTAGAGGCGCTTTGCCACTCCCTGACCACGGTGAGCGCGATGTCGGCGCGGTCGGTGATGATTCCGTCGACACCGAGGTCCAGTAAGCGTCGCATGTCTGCCGGTGCGTTGACCGTCCAGACGTGTACCTCGACACCGGCGCGGTGCAGCGTGCGGAGCGTCCGTGGGGTGACGAGTTGAACGTTTTTGTAGCGCTCAGGGATCTGCACGATGGCCACACCGGTCAGTGATCGCCTGACGAACGCGGGAATGCCCATCTTGGCACCGACAAGTGCCCGCGCGAACAGCCGGGATGACGCCGAACTGGTGACACCATCCAGAATTTCGAGAGCCCGCAGCCGCCTGGACTCGTCAAATGACGTCACGAGTACTCGATCCATCGCCCCGGCAGCGCGGATCGCCCGCGCCGCTGGCCGGGCGGCTCGTTCGTCTTTCACGTCGATGTTGAAGCGGATGTGCGGAAAGGCCGCAAGCGCCTCTGCCAGGGTGGGTGCCCGGTGGCCGTCACCCAGATCGAGCAGGCAGAGCTGGTCAAAGGTCACGTCTCGCACCACGTGCGAGACGACGCCAACCCGAATCTCCGGGTCGTGGACCAGGACGGCGATGCCGTCTGCTGTGGCGTGAACGTCGGTCTCAATGTAATCGGTGCCAGCGTCGACCGCGGCCTGGAACGCGGCGAGCGTGTTCTCCGGTACGCCGATGGCGAGGCCACGGTGCGCGAACACCCGTGGTCCCTGAGGGGTCAGATACCGCGAGCCCGTGGCAATTCCGGCAGTTGGCACAGCGCTATTCTGCCCCAGGCGGTGCCGCCGGGGGAGCGGAGGGTGACGCGGGTGGGAACACCGGGGGAACGCTCGTCGGGAAGACGCTCGACGGCACGTCAGGGGTTGGAGGCGGCGGACTCTGCGGCTGGTCATCCGCAGCGCCGGGGACGAACGCTTTTCCGAGCCCCTTGACCGCTTCGGTCAGTTCGGACGGGATGATCCACAACTTGTTCGCCGTGCCCTCCGCGAGCTTCGGGAGGGTCTGGAGGTACTGGTACGCGAGCAACTTCGGGTCGGCGTCGCCGCGGTGGATGGCATCGAAGACGGTCGTAATGGCCTCGGCCTCACCCTGCGCGCGCAGCACAGCGGCGCGCGCGTCACCTTCAGCGCTGAGGATCGCAGCCTGGCGCGCTCCCTCCGCCGTGAGGATCGCCGACTGTTTGGTTCCCTCGGCGGTGAGGATGAGTGCCCGCCGGTCACGCTCGGCACGCATCTGCTTCTCCATCGAGTCCTGGATGGACACGGGCGGATCGATGGCCTTGAGCTCGACCCGGCCGACGCGGATTCCCCACTTGCCCGTCGCCTCGTCCAGAACGACGCGCAACTGCCCGTTGATGTTGTCGCGGCTGGTCAGCGCCTCTTCGAGGTTGAGCCCACCGACGACGTTTCGGAGGGTGGTGGTGGTGAGCTGCTCGACCGCGCCGAGGTAGTTGGCGATCTCATAGGTCGCTGCGCGGGCATCCGTTACCTGAAAGTAGACGACGGTGTCGATGGAGACGACGAGGTTGTCTTCGGTGATGACCGGCTGCGGCGGGAACGACACCACTTGCTCACGCATGTCGATGAGCGGGCGGACCCTGTCGATGAACGGCACGAGGAGGTTCAGCCCCGGTTGCAGTGTCTTGTGGTAGCGGCCGAGACGTTCGACCACGCCGGCCGATGCCTGCGGAATGATCCGGATCGCACGGAACAGCACGACGAGGATGAAGATGAGAATGACAACGCCGACAACCCAGGCGATAACCGTGCCGACGACGTCTGACGCGTTGTTCATGATGCGTTCCTCCCTGTGGGGACCACCACGGCGGTTGCGCCGCGAATGGCCTGGACCTGTACCTGCGTTCCCGGTTCCAGCGTGAGTGCCTCCGACTCGGAAGGCACGTTCGCCGTCCAGAGCTCGCCGTTGGCCAGCTTGACCTGGCCACTGTGCCCGTTGACGGGCTGAACCACGCGCCCCGTCGTACCCACGAGTGCGTCAACGTTGCTCTTCGCGGGATCCGCCCCCTTCCGGAGAGCACGGAGCAGGGAAGGACGAACGAGCAGGAGCAGAAGGACGGATGCCGCAGCGGCGATGAGGAACTGGGCCCACCACGGCACGCCGAGAAAACCTGACGCGAGACCGATGGCCGACCCGATGCCGAGCATCAGGAAGGTGAATTCGAGGCTGAGCATCTCGATGGTCACAAAGAGAAGCATGAGGACCAGCCAGACAATCCAGATGTTCTCGACGATCCAGTCCATGCGTACCTCCCGGTGGCGAAGCGGCTCGTGGTGGGCGCCCCTCCGCGTCTCACACCGAATCTATCAGTCGGCCACCGCGGCGCACCGAAACTTCTTGATAGTGTCGGGTGCCGGGATCAGCTGCCGTCCGGCCGTATCGCGCTGTGTGTTAAGGAGTCAACTGTGTCCAACCCTCTCGCCCCGGGCTCGCTCGCCGGAAAGAACATCCTCGTCACCGGCTCGTCCCGTGGCATCGGTGCAGACACCGTCCGTTACTTCGCTGAAGCCGGCGCGCGCGTGGTCATCAACTACCGCAACAAAGAAGCGAGGGCGGTAAAGCTCGCCGATTTGATCCGCGCAGCGGGCGGAACCGCGATCACCGTCGGCGCCGACCTGACCGATCCCGCCAGCGTCACGGCGATGATGGAAACCGTCAGGACGGAACTCGGCTCCCTTGACGTTCTCGTGCTGAATGCCTCCGGAGGTATGGAGAGCGGGATGGCCGAGGACTACGCCATGCAGCTCAACCGCGACGCCCAGCTCAACGTCCTCGAGGCTGCGCTGCCTCTCCTTTCCGAGGGATCTCGCGTGGTCTTCGTCACGAGCCACCAGGCGCATTTCATTCGGACAACACCGACGATGCCCGAGTACATCCCGGTCGCACTGTCGAAGCGCGCGGGGGAGGACGCTCTCCGCGAGAAGCTCCCGGAACTCACGGCACGCGGCATTGAGTTTGTTGTCGTGTCCGGCGACATGATCGAGGGCACGATCACAGCGACGCTTCTGGAGCGGGCGAACCCCGGCGCGATCAGTTCGCGCAAGGACTCAGCCGGCAAGCTCTACAACGTGGGGGAGTTCGCCGCCGAAGTCGTCCTCGCCGCCGTCCAGCCGATCCCGGGGGACAACACCAGGTACGTCGGAGACACCAGCGACTTCAACACCGCCGGGTAGCCTGCCCGCACCCGGCGCTCGATAACCCACCGCAGCGCGGCGACAGTGACGAGCTGTCAGCCGGATTGTCAGCCGGGCGCAGTCAGCGGAGGCCGCTGAAGAATATCCGAACGTCGCCGACCAGGAGATCCGGGGCCTCCATTGCGGCGAAGTGCCCGCCACGATCGAACTCCGACCAGTGCACGACGTTGTTGTCCCGTTCCGCGATTCGTCGGATCCCGTAGTCACCGGGGAAGACCGCCACGCCGGACGGCACCTCCGAACGCGGCGCGCGCTGGCCCCAACCCGATTGTCCTTCTTTGTATAGCCGCGCCGATGACGCCGCTGTACCGGTGTGCCAGTACACGCTGACGTTCGCGAGCAGCTGATCACGATCGACCGCCTCTTCAGGGAGTTCGAAGGCGGGATCCGTCCATTCCTTGAATTTCTCGACGATCCAGGCCAGCTGGCCGACGGGGGAGTCGGTCAGGCCAAAACTGACGGTCTGCGGCCGGGTTGACTGCAGGATCGCATAGCCAGCACCGTCCTCGAGTTGGTGCTGCAGCGCCGCAAGCCGTGCCTGATCTGCGTCGCGCAAACCACTCAGCTCTGCGGGGTCGCCCGTCGGGAAGCCCAGGCTCCCGTTGACGTGGACTCCGACAACGCGCTCCGGTACGAGATGCCCCAGGAGCGGTGAGATCACCGATCCGCTGTCTCCGCCCTGGGCACCGTAGCGGTCGTAACCGAGGCGAGCCATCAGTTCCGCCCAGGCGCGTGCCACGCGCGCGATGTTCCAGCCCGTCTCGGTCGTTGGACCCGAAAATCCGAAGCCGGGGATCGATGGGGCGACGACGTGGAAAGCATCCGCCGGATCGCCGCCGTGCGCTCGGGGATCGGAGAGCGGCCCAAGAACGTGAAGAAATTCCACAATAGAACCCGGCCACCCGTGGGTGAGGATGAGCGGAAGCGCGTCCGACTCGGGGGAGCGGACGTGCAGGAAGTGGACGTTCTGCCCGTCGATGGTCGTTGTGAACTGCGGGAAGCCGTTGAGCGTCGCCTCCCATGCACCCCAGTCGAATGAGGTCCGCCAGTACCCAGCGAGTTCGCGCAGGTAGCTGACGGGCACGCCGTACGACCAGCCAACGCCGGGCAGTTCGTCCGGCCAGCGCGTGAGTTCGAGGCGTTGGTTCAAGGCGTCTAGCTGGGCCTGGGCAACCTCGACACGAAACGGGCGAATCGTCCTGTCATCCATCGCATCACCATAGTGACCGCGCGCGGCCAGTTTCGACCCCAATCTCATGTGATTATGTCAAGTAGCTACACTCGGGACACCCGACCGAGAGTGATGCCCTGGGCGACCTGCATGACACCGACGATCACGAGCAGGGCGGCAGACACCCGCAGCCAGAACACGGTCGCGGCGACAGGGGCGAACAACAGCACGAGACCGCCGAGAATACTCACGACACCGACGAGCACGGCGAGCCAGGCTGCGCCGCCCCTGGGCACATCCATCAGGACACCGATTCCCTCGACGATCCAGGTCAAGCCGATGACCGCAGCCACAACGGCGACACCGAACAGCGGATTGGCGAAGACGAACACACCACCGACCAGGAGAAGAATGCCAAGCACCGCAAGGAACACCCGGTACGAGGCAGGCTGGCCACTCGCTGCGATCGCCCTGACGATCCGCGCAATGCCGCTGACGACGAAGTAGAGCCCGAAAAGCCACGCAACGATCGACAGCGTCGCTCGAGGCCAGGCGAAGATCGCGATGCCAGTGACGATGGCGACAACGCCGAGGACGATGACGATCGTCCGGGCAGTTCTCAGCTGCGGCAATCCCATGCCGACTGACTCGGTGTGAAAAAAATAGGACACAGCCATCTCCGTTCTCCAGAACGCCTCACGAGCCGTCCTGACGCCGCAGCGACGGCCGCCGCCGATCTGCTGTGACGATTGTCACCCTGGTCCCGACCCTCCGCCAGTGGCACTGGAACTATTCTGCATTTCGCCGTTCCGATAATGCACATTATGTCAACAAGGAGAAATTACCGTGAATCAGCCCGGTCTCCAGCCCCTACCCGGCCCGAGCGCAATACACGCGCGCAATGCTCGCGCGGTGCCATGACTCTGGCCTAGTGCGCCGTCGGAAAGCTCGGCAGCTCGTCGGCGCCACCGCGGGGCCCGTCGTTCTTTTTTTCGGCGATGTGATGAACCAGTCGGACGGCGAGGCAGGTCGCCAGGAATGTCGGGTTCGCCTCCCCCGCCGTACGGAAAACGCTGCTCGAGGCGATGTAGAGATTCTCGGTTCCATGAACCAGGCAATCGGCGTCGACAACCCCGTCGGCCGGATCAACACTCATCCGGGTCGTCCCGATGCTGTGGAAGCCATCGATCGCCTGCTCCCAGACGGATGCCAGCACCAGGTCATCCGTCGGTGCAAGGTACTCGATGCGGCCGATACCCGCCGCCCGCAACCGCTCGTCGAGAAGTTGATGACTGCGCATCACCGAGTCGATGTCCTGGTCGGTATAACGGTAGTCGATCGAGAGCCGAGAGCCCGTGCCATCCGGGACGAGCGTCAGACGGCTCTCCCCGTTCGGCACCTGCTCACCGTGGTAGTGAATGGCGTACCGGCCAGTGTCGTTCCCGAGGATGAATCCGGGCTTCCGGACCGGCGAGAGATACCGCCGCCTGAGCACATCGACGACATCCGCTGCGGCCCGCCACGGGCGCCGAAACACGTTCGCTATGTGGGCAGCGATCCGGTGCGGCCGAGGCCCGATGTGCCGGAGCCGAATCCCCTCGGCAAGGAGGGCGCGCCCGATGGGCGGAATCATCAGCCCGAGGTAGACGAGCGAGAGCGTTGCGTTGCGGTGCTCAGCCGCGTAGAACGGCGGGTTGTCGATGTAGAAGCTTGTATTGAGGAGCTTATGGCTCCGCTGGGCCTCCTCCGACAGGGTGAAGCGCCTCCTGAGGTACGTGCCGTCGCCGTCCCTCCGGAAGTCCATCTCCCTTGCCCGGTCCGGATCGACGAAGACGATATCCGCGATGCTCCCGGTCACGTGGCCCATGTAGTAACGTCCGAGCGGCCCATCGACGCCGCCGAACATCGCGGGGCGCGCGCGCTGGACCCTCAGGAGCAGCCGGGTGGTCTCCAGTCCCCCCAGGGCGAGCACAAACCGCGCCGCCTCGACGTGCGTTCGCTTGCCCTTGTGCTGCACGACGAGCGAGCGGACGCTTCCGCCAGGAGTGACATCCATATCGATAACCGGAGAGTCGAGCGTCAGGGTGATGCCGGGATGCTCGACAACAAGACGCCCGAGACGGCCGGCGAGCCTGGGCTGCCGCGACCACCGTTCGACCTGGGACACCTCAACCGCGCCGAGGTCCGGCCAGCCGGTGACCTCCGAACGGAACCCTGCCGAACCACAGTCGAGATAATCGGCAGCGGCAGCCGCCCATGGCGTGACGTCGTCGATACTGACCGGCCACCCGGAGGCAGGAACAAACCCGCGGTGTTCGAAATCAAGAGGATCGAACCCCACGCAGCGGCCGCCCCACAACCATGACGTTCCCCCGATGCCGCGGCGGGTCGCTTGCTGGATCGGCACATGCCTCCGCGGATCGACGATGAGGTCGGGTCCGTCGACGCTTCGGGGATTTTTGCGTCGTCCTGATGTGGCCGTACCGGCGTCGACGAGGAGCACCGAAAGGCCGGCATTCGCCGCCTCGAGCGCGAAAGCGAGACCGACGGGCCCCGCTCCAACGACACAGCAGTCAACGTTGCCGCTCACCGCGGGGACCGTGTACCCCGTGCTCACCTGGCTGCTCCCCTGTCGAGCGCCGCGTCCGGCCGGGTGGACGAATCTCGCTCCCAGAACCGGACCCGGGACCGGAGTGCCGCGCGCGACCGATGGCGGGCGATGGCCGTCAGCCCGACATACCACGCGGCATCCGCTGCGCTGCGCGGCCCGCGAATGGAGGCGAAAAGCGAAAGGGAACGGCGTGACGTCGCCGATGGCACACCGAGCTCCACCTGTCCCCTGCGCTGGCGTGTGAGCACGGCCAGCAGGCCGTCGAGGTTACGCGGAGTCCTCACACGCATGGGCAGCGTGCCGACAACGCGCTTCTCACCCTCTGCGAACTGAGCATCGATCCAGGAATCATCAGCCGTCACGTCGGGAAAGGCGGCGAACCGGCTGTGGCCTGCTCTGCTCAGCGCGTATCCCCCGGCGCCCCACAATCGGTTCTCGGGAACCCGGATCCGGCTTCTGGCCCGATAGTAGGCCTTGACGGGTGACGAGGCACCCGAGGTGTCGTAAACAAAGGGAGGGCGAGCGGCGACGCTTCCCGGCGCCTGAAGTTCCTCGAAGACGGCGATGACGGCATCCGGTGCCACCTCGATGTCTGCGTCAAGGTAAAGCCTCGGCCACCGGGTGGCGTGCGCATCGCCCGCGTTCAAGGCGGCGGTCTTCGATGCCTCCGGGATCTCGACGACGGTGACGCCCGGAACGGCACGAGCGATGGATGCCGTTTCGTCAGTGCATCCGTTGCACACGACGATGACTTCGACGTCGGCTCGCTCACACAGGGCGGCCAGCCCGCGAAGCGTCCGATCGATGACCGCGGCCTCGTTATGGGCCGGGATAACGATCACCCCCGACCCGGCGCGATCATCGATCATCGTGCGCTCCCCCGCCATCGCAGGGGATGGCCGACAGTTCCGGCGACCTGCGCCCGCGGCCGACCGGGTCAGGAGTTGACATCAGCGCGAGCCGCCCGGCCTCTGAGTGGGGTTACGACGGAGCCACCGGGGCGTCCGTGCTCGGGTAGCGTCATCGCTGCTCCCTGCGTGTCATGGTACATAGTGGCGTCGAACACCGCAGAAGCACTTAACTGAGTGACGCTCGCGTTTCGATGTCCTCACGGTAGCGCCGTTCTCCCGCACCAATCGCGCCCCAACTCGGGGGGGGGGGCAGCGCCCTCCCGGCCTGATCGGGCAATTGAACGCCTGCCGCGGGGCCGAAGGTCCCTTTCACCGCCCGCATTCACCTGCGACGATGTCGCACGTAGAGAGGCGGGGCCATGACCTCCATCGACGAACTGCCGACAGGCCGGGCGGCAAGCCTCACCGGCTCGATTCGCGCCAACCGTCGCCGCACTGCGCTGTGGACGCTCGCCCTGGCCGTTGGCCTTCTGGTTTCGGCGGTCCTGACCATCGGTATTGGGCCGGTCACCATCGCCCCAGCGACGATCGTGCAGGTCATCGCCCACCACCTTGGTTTCTCCCCGGACACGACGCTGGCACGTGCCGATGAGACGATCATCTGGAACGTCCGAATACCGCGGGTTCTGCTCGGCATCGCCGTCGGTGCCGGCCTCGCGCTCTGTGGCGCCGCTCTGCAGGCAATGGTGCGCAATGTGCTCGCTGACCCTTACATCCTCGGGATTTCCGGCGGAGCGTCGACGGGCGCGGCCGGCGCGATTCTCTTCGGCTTTGGTGCCGGCGCAGGCCAGTATGCCCTGCCGCTCAGTGCATTCCTCGGCGCGCTCGCCGCATCACTCGTCGTGTTCTTCGTGTCGCACACCGGTGGGCGTGTCACGTCGCTGCGGCTGTTGCTTTCCGGCGTTGCTGTCGGCTACGCCCTCTCAGCAGCAACCAGTTTCCTCATCTTCGCTTCCGACTCTGCGGAGGGGTCCCGGTCGGTCATGTTCTGGCTCCTCGGCTCGCTGGGTCTCGCGCGGTGGGACATCGTTCTCGTGACCGTCATGGCGGTCGTGCTCGTCGCCCTCGCAGCGTTTCTGATCAACGGGCGCCGACTCGACGCCATCGCGGCCGGCGATGAGACCGCCGTCACTCTCGGCATCTCCCCCGCACGTACTCGCGTTGGCATGCTCGTCATTGTCGCCCTGTGCACGGGAGCCGTGATCGCGGCCGCCGGCGCGATCGGATTTGTCGGCCTCGTCATCCCCCATCTCGCTCGGCGCCTCGTTGGTTCGGTACACAGCAGGATGCTGCCGGTCACGGCGCTTCTCGGCTCACTGTTCCTGATCTGGGCTGATGCGCTCGCCCGCACAGTCATGCAGCCTCGGGAACTCCCCATCGGCATCCTTACCGCGGTTGTCGGTGCCCCTTTCCTGCTCATTCTCGTACGCCGCATGTACGCCAGTCGCCCGTAACCCCCGAAGGACTCTCATGGCCAGAACCACCCGATTCCTTACCGTAACGATCAGCGCGCTCACCATCGCCCTGACGGGATGCGCTGCACCGGCGAACGCACCGGCGGGTTCGGCGAGTGGCGCCGACGGCGACACGACCTATCCGCTCACGATCGAGAACTGCGGCGAGGAGGTCACATTCGAAGAAGCCCCTGAACGCATCGTCCTGCTCGAAAGCGCCCCGGCAACGATCCTCGACGCGCTCGGCGTGCTCGACCGGGTCGTCTCCCGCGCTGGGCCTTTTCCCAACGGCTACTACGACGACGCTCTCGCCGGACGCATCGGCACCATCGACACGCTTTCCGACGAGATCGACGCATCGGGTCACCTGATGATCTCTGCAGAAGTCGTCCTCGCCCAGGAGCCCGACCTCGTGCTCGGTCTCCCCGACGGCCTCACGCGTGCCGGTCTGCTGGACGGCGGGTCAAACACCCTCATCCAGCCGGTCTACTGCCCGACGGGCGTCGAGGACACCTCATTCGAGTCCCTTTACGCCCAGGTCCTGACCTATGGCAGGATCTTCGACCGGAACGACGAAGCCGAGCAGCTCGTCGCGGACCTCACCGCCCGGGTCGGCACTGTCGAGGAATCGACAGCGCCCTCGCCCGATCGGACAGCGGCTGTGCTGTATCCGTCGGCTGGCGGCGGTCCGCTGTACGCCTATGGCCGAGCATCGATGTCACAACCCCAGCTGGAAGCAGCGGGTTTCACGAACGTCTTCGATGACACATCCGAGCGTGTCTTTGAAGTGAGTGTCGAGGAACTCATCGCGCGCGATCCCGACGTGCTGATCCTGCTCTACCAGGGTGATTCGGCCGGGGTAGAGGACGAAGTCAGGAGCCTGCCGGGCAGCGACGCGCTCACGGCCCTCACCGACGGCGAGGTGCTTGTCCAGCCGTTCAATTTCACCGAACCGCCCTCCCCGCTCTCGGTCACTGGCCTTGAACGCATCGTCGAGAGATTCGGCACCGGATCATGATCTCAGCAGACGGGGTGACCCACTCCTATTCCGCAGCCGCGGTACTCGTGAACGCGTCGCTGATGGCGCGCTCCGGTGAGGTCGTCGGTCTCATCGGCCCTAACGGCAGTGGCAAGACCACCCTCCTGCGAACGCTGTATCGCGCACTCACCCCCGACGAGGGCACGATCCAGGTCGACGGCACGTCGATTGCCGGCATCCGTCCGCGGGATCTCGCGCGCACCATCGCTGTCGTCGTCCAGGAACCGGCGGGCGAGCTGCCCCTCTCTGTCGCCGATACGGTGATGCTCGGCCGCAGCCCACACCTCGGAACGTGGCAACGGCAGTCAGAGCGCGACGTCGAAATCGCTTCGGGCGCACTGGGCCAGGTGGGTGCCGAACACCTCGTCGACCGCGATTTTGGTGACCTCTCCGGTGGCGAGAAGCAGCGCGTCCTGATCGCGCGCGCACTTGCCCAGCAGGCGACTCATCTCCTGATGGACGAACCGACGAACCACCTTGACGTCCATTTCCAGCACGAGATTCTCGCGCTGGTGCGCGCACTCGGCGTCACCACGGTCATTGTGCTGCACGACCTCAATCTCGCCGCGCGGTACTGCGACAGTCTGGTTCTGCTCGACCGAGGGAACGTCGTCTCGGCGGGCACTATGGACGAGGTGCTCCGACCAGAGATACTCGAGCCAATCTACGGCATCCAAATGCAACGGATTTCAGCGGAGGATGGGTGTCCTCAGCTTCTCTTCCGATCACTCAGCTCCGCACATCCGTCGACACACCGGCACTGGCCCGAGGCCGCGATACCGCTCGATCCAGCGGCGAGTGAGTCCCGCCGTCGCTAACGGCACGCAGGAGCTGAACTGGACGGTCCGCCCTGTCCCCTGGCCAACCCAAAAGGCGATGCCCTTCGGTCAGGCGAAGGCCCCGACGCCGTCGTACAGCACCTCGGGTGACGCGCCCAGTTGCTGCTTGAGGGCCTTGGTGTCCTGGTCGAGGAACTCGTGGGCGCCTGCGGCCAGCGCGTCGAGGACTTCCGAAATCACCACCCGCGGGTCGTTCTTGGGGATATCCCACTCCTTCATCATGTCGGTGTCAGTGGAGGAAAGATGCACACCGAGGACGTGCGTACCCTGTCGGGCGAGCTCAAGGCGGGTGCTGTTGGTGAGTTGCCACTCGGCGGCTTTCGCCGCGGCGTACGCACCGTTGCCCGGGTACACCCGGAAGGACAGCAGTGACATGACGTTCACGATGGCTCCTCCCCCGTTCGCGCCGAGGATCGGGGCGAAGGCACGACTCATTGCCAATGTTCCCCAAAAGTGGGTGTCCATCTCGGAACGGATCCGGCTGAGGTCACCCGTGAGCAGATCGGTCGCTGTTGCAATACCGGCGTTGTTGATCAGCAGGTTGACGTCCGTGGCCCGAGCGGCAGCCGCCTCGATGGTTGCGGAATCAGTGATGTCGACCAGGAGAGCTGTGACCTGCCCCGGTGCCCCCATTTGTTCCAGGACATCGAGTTCCTCCGGACGCCGAGTCGTCGCATAAACCTTCCTCGCTCCCCCGGCCACGAGCTGGGTGAGGAACTCGCGCCCCAGGCCCCTGTTCGCTCCGGTTACCAGTGCCACTGCGTCAGATATATTCATGGGCTCAGGATAAAACCTGACATTAGTGTCAGATTCAAGTCGTGGAAAGGCAAGGCATGCGCATTGGAGAACTCGCAGCGAGCAGCGGGGTCAGCGTCAGGTCCCTGCGCTATTACGAAACCCAGGGTCTCCTCCTGTCATCACGGACATCGGGAGGGCACCGCGAATACAGCGACGACGCGGTCGACCGAGTCATCCTGATCCAGGAACTCATAGCAGCCGGCCTGACCAGCAAAGTCATCGTGGAGCTCCTGCCGTGCATCTACTCCGGCACCACAACGCCAGCCATGGTCGAGCGCCTGCACCACCAGCGCGAAGACATCGACCGGCGCGCCCGCGAGCTCCTCGCCACCAGGGATCGACTCGACGACCTCATCACGGACGCCCGCCATCGACTGGCCGTTTGAGAGACGAGCCGCTCAGCCCTTGACTGCACCCTCCATAACGCCCGCAACGAGTTGCTTTCCCGCGACGACAAGGACGAGGAGAAGGGGCACAGCGACGAGGAAAACGCCAGCCATGACGAGCCCGGTGTCAGATGTGAAGGCTCCACGGAGCTGAGGCACCACAAGCGGCATCGTCAACTGCGACCGCATTACCACCGACGGCCAGAAGAAGCTGTTCCACGAACCAATGAAGGTGAACAGGGCAAGCGTCGCCGCTCCCGGCCGTGCCGCGGGCAACGCGATCGACCAGAAGATCCGGAACATCGACGCGCCATCGACGCGTGCCGCTTCGATCAGTTCGAACGGGAGGGCTTCCTTGAGGTACTGCGTCATCCAGAACACGCCGAAAGCGCCGATGAGTCCCGGCACCGTGAGCGCAAGGAGCGAGTCGATCCAGCCGAACTCGTTCATCATCACGAACATCGGGATGGTGCCGATCTGGGCGGGGATCACCATTGTGCCGATCACCGCGAAGTAAAGCACCTGTCGACCTCGGAATCTCAGCTTCGAGAAGGTGAAGCCCGCAAGAGTCGCGAAGAATACCGTCGAAGCGCTGACCGAGACAGCAACGAGCAGCGAGTTCCCGAATGCCACCCAGATACTGAACTGCTCCGCGGCGAAAACCTGCCCAAAGTTCTCAAGCAAGGTCAGTGTCGGCAGCCAGGTGGGCAGCGTACCGACTGATCGAGCGATTTCGGTCGTGCTCGACGAGCCGTACATCGCGGCAGCATAGAGCGGGAAGACCGAGACGACGAATACGGCAGCAAGGATGACGTATGTCACCCATCCCGGGCGACGATTCGACGGATGGTGGCTGGCGCCGGACTTGCCTCTGGCCGCGCGCTTCCGAGCGTACTTGGCGGCGCCGCGGCCCGCCGTGTTTTCAATGTATGCCGTGCTCATCGGTGATCTCCTTCGACTGCATCGATGGCCTGTGCCGACTGCTTGGCCTCAGACCGAAGCGTGGACGCCTTCCGGAGTGATCTCGGCAACCGCTTGGTACCTGAATCCGATGACGCGATGACGCGAGTGAACAGGATGTTCAGAAGTGACAGCGCCAGGATGATGACGGCGAAGATCCAGCCAACCGCTGCTGCCTGACCAAGTCTGTCCTGCCAGTCGCCGAATCCGAGGTTATAGAGGTAGAGAACGACGGTGGTCCACTGGTTGTCGGCACCGCCGGTGCCGCCGCCCGTTCCCCCGCCGTCGAACATCCGTGCCTCGTCGAAGATCTCGAGCCCTCCGATTGTCATGGTCAGGATGACGAAGATGAGCGTCGGACGGATGCCGGGGATGGTCACCGAGAAGAACTGACGCACGCGTCCCGCTCCGTCAACAGTGGCCGCCTCGTAGAGGTCTCTCGGTACGGCCTGCATCGCGGCGAGGAAGATCAGGGCGTTGTAGCCCGTCCAGCGGAAGATGACCATGGAGCCGATCGCGATGTGCGACAACTGGCGATCCTGGAAGAACGGTGAGCTGTACTCAGTGAAGAGGCCGAGGTCGTGCAGGTTCGGCACGAGAAGGCCGAACTGGCCGTACACCTGCCCGAAGATCATTGATGTGGCAACGGGCATCACGACGAACGGAATGAGCACGCTCATCCGCCAAAAGGTCCGGGCACGGAGATTCTGGTCAAGGATCGACGCGATCACCAGGGCGAGAACGAGCTGCGGGATGCCGCCCCACAGGAAGATGGAGAACGTGTTCTCGAGCGACCGCCAGAACAGCGGCTGGCGTAATACCCACGCAAAGTTGTCGAGGCCGACGAAGTCGCCCATACCGGAGCGGCGGTGCCAGTCATGGAGCGCGACGACCACGTTGAAGACGAGCGGGAAGGCACCGAAGACCGCGAAGACGATGAAGAACGGCGAGATGTAGAGGTAGGGCGAGACCTTGATGTCCCAGCGCGACAGGCGCTGCCCCCAGCCGACGCGGCGCGCTGTGCGCGGGGCCGCTGTAGCCAATGTATCGGTAGCCAAGGCTCGAGCCTTTCGTGAGTTCTGTGGGGTGAAGGGAGGATCCCGACCCGGTCCTCGACTTCGAGGACCGGGTCGGGATGAGGTGAGGTCAGTCCGCGGTCTCGAAGCCGAGCGCGTCGAAGTCACTGACGACCGACTCCCACGCCTCCTCCGGTGTCGCTCCGCCGGACTCGACGAGCGAGATACCGTCGGTAACGAGCGACTGGATGCCGGCGAAGTTCTCACCGCGGAAACCACCAGCCGCCGAATCGCCGGCCGCAGACGCGAGGTCGCCATAGATCTGGCCGAGACGCTGGTCGCCGTAGAACTCGTTCTCTGTCTCAGCGATGTCAGGGCTGGCGATGGCGTCCACCTGCGAGGGGAACTGACCGGTCTCGTGGAACCACTGCACAGCTGCCTCGGGCGAGGTGAGATAGTCGGCCAGCTTGACGGCCCACCCGGTGTTTTCACCGGTGGACGGGACCGAGAAGAACGACCCACCCCAGTTGCCGCCGCCGTCCGGGAAGGTGCTGGACAGACGCCATCCCTCGATGCCGTCAGCGTTGTCTGCGATGATTCCGGTCATCCACGCCGGGGTGACCACCGTGGCCCACTGGCGGTTCTGAAAGCCAGCTCCCCAGTCAGCATGACCGATGGGGATGCCCGCCGAGACACCGTCAGCGGCGGCATCCGCAAACGTCATGAACAGTTCCTTGACCTCGGCGTTGTCGGCGATGTTGTACGGGTCACCCGACTCAGGGTCTTCAAACGCCGCGGGAAGAAGATTGATCGCTGCCTGGAAGGCGCTGGAGAGCGAGTCGATGAAGTAGTTATCGGATGTCGCGACATACGCGCGGCCCGCATCGAGGAATGATTCCCACGTGGCGGCGTCACCGCCGATGAACTCGCCGAATACTTCCGGGTCGGCAGCCACACCGGCAGCCGTCGTCATGTCCTGGTTGAACGCGATACCGAGCGGGCCGATGTCAGTACCGTATCCGGTCATCACACCGTCAACCGACCCTTGCTCGACCTTCCAGTCAACCCAGCGACCGGGGACCTCGGGCAGTTCCACCCAATCTTCGGGTGCTGCCATCATTTCGGTCCACCAGTCGAGTTCGATCAGGTGGACGTCCGAGAGACCAGCGCCTCCGGACGAGAGGCCGTTGCGCAACACGGTCTGTGCGGAAGCGCCGTCGGGAAACGACTCCACGGCGACCTTGATTCCGTATTCCTCCTCAAACGATTCGAGAAGTTCCGGCGGGAAATCCATCCAGGCAGCGACGGTCAGCTGCTCGGGCTTGTTCTCCTCTGTCGCCTCTTCTCCGCCTCCGCCTCCACCTCCTCCTCCACCGGTGCATGCGGTGAGAGTGAGGGCAGAGATCGTCGCGAATGCGGCGATCTTTGCGGTTCTCCTGGTGAGTTTCATGATGCTCGTCCTTTCGATACTTCGTCGTATGTGAAATTCATTGGTGCTGGGGTGGTGCGGGGCAGATCGACATCACTGCCCACGGCGCGAGCGAGATGTCGATCGTGAGCACACCGTCGACGTCGACAGTGCGGGTTTCGCGGTACAGATCGTCGGCGATCGCCATGAGCTCGGCGACCTCCGGTCGCGAAAGATTGAGCGGCTCCCCCATCCGGTGCCATGCCGCCGCGACGTCCCCGTGCTCCTGGTCGAGGATTTCGACCCCGTATACCTGACCCGGGATGAGTCCCGAGATGGTGTGGGTGATGCGCCGGGCGGGCCCTTCCCCCGCGAGGCGACGGGTCTCGGCGTGGGAGTTCGCGCTTCCGACAGACCTCGCGCCCATGGAATCCGGGTAGTTGAAGAACACCGCGGCGATGTGATCGTCTGCCGTACGCGTGATCATGCCGTGTTCGGTCTGCAACGCAATCCGGTCACCGAGGCGATTGAGCATCGCCATTGCGTGGAACGTCGGCTTGTGGATTCCCTGCTCATTGACGAACCCGAAGCCACCATGGAACGGCCCGATGCCGCCACCGCCCTCTTCGAAGACGTCGGTAAACGTCCAGTACGAAATTGAATCCGCGAGGTCGTGGGACTGGAGGAAGGCGCGAGCGATGTACGTCGCGGCGAAGACCGTGTCGTGCATCCGGTCACGGCTCGACGGCGACGTGGACCACTCGGTAATGTGCAGCTCGGCGTTCGGGTATGGGGAATTGGCGATAATCTGCCGCATGACCAGGAGGTCGTTGCGCGTTGCGTCTCGCTGCCGACTGATGTGTCGGCCAACGCCCTGGGTGTCGAAGGCAAAATCTGTGGGATACAGGTGAGTGGAGAGGAAGTCGATGGGAATGTCGCGTTCCGCGCAATAGGAGATGAACTCGTGAATCCACACGGGTTTCCACGGCAGCAGTTCAGGATCGGGAGCTTCCGCCGTTGCCGCCTCGACCGAGGTGTCGTGGTACTCGCCGTCGTAGCGTGTGTCTGGCACAAAGACCGACGATGAGGGCCCGCCAACGCGGAGTTCGGAATCGATCGCTTTGATGGCCTTCGCGGTTTCCTCGTAGAGCTGGAAGTACTCGGTTCTGGTGCCCGTCCAAAAGTGGGGCACGAGATTGGGCTCGTTCCAGACCTCGAACGGCCAGGTGCGCACCTCCTCGATTCCGTAGCGTTCGATCCAGTGCTCCACGGTGGCGGTGACGAGCGCAACCCACCCGCCCATGTCGTTTGGGGGGCTGCAGTGCGCCTTCCACCAGAAGAGCGTCTCGGTCTGGGTCGCGAGTTCCCGCGGCATGAATCCGAGCTCGACGAACGGGCGCGCGCCGGTGTCGAGAATGGCGTCGAACACCTTGTCGACGTACGCGAAGGTGTAGAGCGGTTCGGCCAGCGGTGTCGGCGGCCCGAACCCGCCGCCGCTGGACCCGCGGTACACGAACATGTCGTCATGAAAGAGACCATGGAACCGCACGTAGCGTGCGCCGAGTACCTGGACGGCTTCGGTGAAGTGTCGCTGCCAGTCAGCCCGTAGTGCCTCGTTGGCGCGTCCCGCACCGACGCATTCGCTCCAGACGTGACGGAGATCGATATCTCGGGAGGGGCGCCCGTCAACCAATACGATGGTCGGTGATTCGACGGACATGAGACCTCCCTTGGTCACGAACGGCATAGCCAGTTCGCTGGCGAAAATGTTTCGCAACGTGTATCGTTGGTTCATAGTAGGTTTCGCGGCTGCACACTGTCAACTCTCCTGTGAGTTTTCCTGAATCCATGCCGATGAGGCCTCGATCTTCGAAATATTTTCGGAAGGAGGACCACGTGGCATCGGATTCGGCCAGACGCCGGGCAACGCTTCACGACGTAGCGACGGCCGTCGGAGTCTCGAAAGCGACCGTGTCAAAAGCGCTCAACGGACGTAATGACATCTCGCCAGACACCCGTGAGCGCGTCCTCGCTGCGGTCGCAGAACTCGAGTACCGACCGACGACGCTTCCGGCATCCACGGCTCAGCGCCGTGCACTCGCCGTGGTCTTCGATCTTCCCGCCTCTCCATACATCCTCGGTGTCCTCCAGGGGACCCTCGCGGAGGCAACCGACTCCGACGTCGATCTCCTTGTCCGCCTGGCCCCCGAGCGCACCTCCCGCGCTCATCGCGCGGTGGCGCGAGAGTGGATCGCAGACCAGCGCGCGTCCGGCGTCATCGGCATCGTGGGCCTCACGCTCTCCGAGCCGGACGGGCTCATCGACGCCGCGAACGACGCCAGCCTGCCATTCATCATCGTCGACCCGGTCGACACGCGGCATCCGCGCATGGTGAGCGTCGGGTCGAGCAACTGGTCGGGTGCCAGAACGGCCACAGAGCACCTCATCGGATTGGGCCACCGCCGCATCGCCTGGGTGGGCGGCCCGGAGGCATCCGACGCCGCTCGTGACCGACGACTGGGTTATCAGGCCGCGCTCGACTCCGCTGGCATTGCGATCGACCCAGCCCTCATCCGGTCAGGCCCTTTCGCCGTCGCGACCGGCGCCGAGCGCGCCCGTGAACTACTCACGTCGCCTCACCCTCCGACGGCCATCATGGCGGCCGACGACGAAATCGCCGTTGGCATACTCGCTTCGGCTCACGCGCTCGGTATCCCGGTGCCCGCACAGTTAAGCGTCACCGGATTCGACGACACTCCACAGGCGGCCTGGACGACGCCCCCGCTCACGACGGTCTACCAGCACCTTGAGGGCATGGGCGCCATGGCGGTCCAGACCATCCTTGCCATGGCTGAGGGGCGGGCCGCCTCGTCCAGCCACGTTGAGTTGGGAACCTCACTGACAGTGCGCGGCAGCACTGCTGGGGCGCCCAACGGTTGATCTCACCGGCGCTCACGGACGGCGGTTCCCGCCCCTTCACAACCCGTGTGCTCCGTGGCACCATGACGTATGGACGCCAGCAGCCCGTCACTCCACCGGGATCTGCATCATGCTCCCGAACAAGCCCTGTCTCTCGCCATCGCCCGATTGCAGGAGGCGGGAGAACGGCTGACGGGCCCGCGCCGCGCGGTACTCGATGTCCTTGCCCGCCACCATGAGCACCTGACCGCCGATGAAGTGGCGATGATTCTCGAGACGCGGGGCATCCACCGTGCCACCGTCTACCGCACGTTCGAGGTCCTCGCACGTCGGGCGATCATCGCGCAGCGGCAGCAACCGGGAGGTGCCGTCGCGTATCACCTGGTCACGACTCCGTCGGGTCACGAGCATCTTCACGGCGTCTGCAGATCCTGCGGGCAAGTCACCGTCCTGCCCGTTGACGCTTTCACGGACAGCTCAAGAGCGATCGCCAGTGCGTCCGGCTTCCTGTTGGAACCGGAACAGAGCGCTTTTGTCGGTCTGTGCACCGCCTGTCAAGCCGTCGTCTAAACAGCGGACAGCGAAGGTCCCTGGTGTCCGGCAGTTCCTGTCGCGGCACTCGGGGACTCGTCGAGGCTCGCGCGCAGTAGTCCCGCCCAGGGACGCCCGGCTGTCCCGGGTGATACCGTCAACCGACCGGGCGATCCTCGGTGGGGCCGGCGTGCGCCGCTCCATAGACCGCGGCCTGGGTGCGCCGCTCCATACCAAGCTTGGCCAGAAGACCGGAGACATAGTTCTTCACGGTTTTCTCGGTGAGCCCGAGCTTGCCGCCGATCTGCTTATTGGTCATCCCGCCGGTGATGAGGCCAAGCACCTGGTGCTCGCGCTCGGTGAGGTGGGGCGCAACAGCACCGGTCTCCCGATTGGCCGTACCGGCCACGAGCGTCTCCGGCGTTGCCTGCGGCGGAAGAAGAACGCGTCCGAGCGCCGCCTGTCGGATCGAGTCGAGCAGGCTGCTTCCGTGGATGCTCTTGAGCACGTATCCGGACGCCCCGGCCATGACGGCGGCGTTCGTTGCCTTGTCTTCGCCGTACGCGGTGAGAATGAGGCACCGCGTGTCGACGTGTTCCGAACGGATGCTCCGGCACAGGTCGATCCCGTTGCCGTCGGGAAGGTTGACATCAAGAATCACTACATCCGGGTGGGTCGCTGCCACCCGTGGCAGTGTGCGGCGGACCGAATCGGATTCACCCACGACCGTCATGTCCCGCGCACCGTTGATCAGGTTGGTCACACCGAGCCGGACGATCTCGTGATCGTCAACCACGAACACCCGGATCATTGGTCGCCCTGCTCACCGAACGAGACGTTCCAGCATGCTCGAGTGCCTCTCGGCACGCGCGGTTCGAGAGTGAATGTGCCACCGTACCGCTCGGCGCGGCGCGCCAGATTACCGGTGCCGCTTGCGCGCTCCGCACGAGGGTCGATACCGATACCGTCGTCGTCGACCGTGATCGACACACCGGAGTCGCCCAGCTTCACGTCGATCGCCGTCGTCTCTGCCTGTGCGTGTTTGGCGACGTTTGTGAGTGACTCCCTGATCACCGCAACAACGTCATCGGCGAGGCGCCGCGGGATCACCATGTTGGGACAGCCGGAAAAGGCGACGCGGGGTGGCGAGCCCAGCGCCGGTGTCAGCTGGATGATGACATCCAGGACGCGGTGGCGCACGCGGGTTGCGTCGGACGGCGGAGCCGATATCCGGGTGAAAACTGCACTCCTGATATCGGAAATTGCTGCGTCGATCTCCAGGGTGTGTGTGTCGATCGCCGCAGCATGCGTCGGGTCGGCGGCAGCAAGCGCCTGAAGGCCGAGCCCGGTCGCAAAGAGGCGCTGGATGACGTTGTCGTGCAGGTCCCTGGCTATCCGCGCGTGGTCCTCGATGACTTCGAGCCGCTGTCGGTCCAGCCTGGCCCACGCCAGTGCAACGGCGAGTCCCGCCTGAATAGCGAATTCCGAGATCGTGTCTATTTCCCCACGCGTGAAACCAGGGCCGCCTGGCTCACGCGCGACGCACAGCGCGCCGATCGCGCGTCCCGAGACAACGAGAGGCACGGCCGTCACCGCGCCAAACGCGATAGACCCGCCTGCTGAGCGAATTTCGTGTCCGCTCTCCGAACTAATGACAGTGCCGGAAACCACTGCCTGAGCCGCGAGAGACCCATGCGCCGGGTACACGGTCCCGACGGCCTTCTCGGACAGCACCCCCTCCGCAGCTTCGACTTTCATTTCGTTCTCACCGGGACCCGGCACCACGACGGACACCAGCGTGGCCGGGAGAAGCATCGCAACCTTCGATGCGACCGCCGCGAGCACGTCTTCGGCACAGGCGGTTAACAGCGTCGAGGCTACCTCGGAGAGAGCCGCTGCCAGCAGTTGTTTACGGTGGGTCTCCTCAAACCGCCGTGCATTGTCAATCGCGACTCCCGCTGTCTCGGCAAGCTCCACCACGAGCTCCTCGTCGAGCTTTGTGAATCCGCCGTCACGGCGATCGGCGAGGTACAGGTTGCCCAGGACCTCACCGCGAACCCGAACGGGCACACCGAGAAAGCTGCGAATGCTCGGGTCGCCTGGCGGGAATCCCACCGATTGCGGATCCTCCCGGAGATTATCGAGGCGGACCGGACCACGGGTTTCCGTCACCGCCTGAAGCAGATCGTGGGTCCCGGGCTGAATGTGCATGGTCCCGCCCTCGACGCTCGGCGTCCCGGTGTGAATCAAGCGTTCAATGTGACCGTCGGGGTGAAGCACGCCGAGCGCACCATACCGAGCGTTGACCAGGGTGGTCGCGGACTCGGCGATCCGTTTGAGCACAGAGTCCAGTTCGAGATCTCCGGCCACAGCAACGCTCGCATCCAGCAGGCTGCGCAGTCGCCCCTGCGTCGCGCGTTCGCGTTCGGTTTCGCGTCGCAGAGAACTCACTGTTCGTTCAAGCCGGGCCACGGTTCTCTCAAGATCAGAGAATCTGGCATCCGGCAGTTGAAAAACTTCGTCGATCATCGTGCCCCTCCCCCTGCTCATGGAGCACCTGCATTTTACATGCACGTGCCCCACAAGGCACTGCGTAATTCGGACACTGTTAGCGCGACAGTCACACTCCGTTCACTCTCGTGAACGACTGCTGTTGCGTCGGCAGTTCAATTGCGCGCGTTCCCCCGCGAGCCATCTTCTATTTGCTGACCAGAATGCCCTGACCCGGGTCGTCTCCATAGAGTCCAAGGTCCCGAAATTGTGAGGGACCAGAGGCGATAGACCCCTGCCGCTTGCGCCTGCCTCTGGTAGCAGTCGACCCCCGTCTGCCCTCCCCTGCTCCCTCTCCCCCGACATCGTGCACGTCCCCGCGGTCCGGCATGACCTACGGCTCTAGCCGGACGTGGGGCGGCAGACGAGCGTATTTTGTGCGCACGACCAGCCGGAACCGTGAGCCACCGCGTTCGGCACTTCAGACGCGCTACTGGCGACTCGGGCGGCCTTCTCGCTCGCGAACGTCAACAAATGCACACAACCGGATCGCCCGCGGTGGTCCTGAAAGGCGACATCATGAAAAACAGTCTCGAACGATTTGACCCGTTTGCCGGTCTGGAGGCGCTGACCCGCGACTTCGAGGATGGCATCCTGCGTGCCTACCGCGGAAAGCTGCCAACGACAGATGTGTACACGCGCGGCGACGACGCGCTCGTTGTCGAAGCACACCTGCCCAATTTTGACGAAGACAACATCACGGTGAATGTTGACAGGGGCGCCCTTGTAATTCAGGCGGAGCGCCATGAGAAGGACGAGGACAAGAAAAAGAAGTACGTCCTCCGGGAGAGCAGCAGCAGCTTCTACCGCAGGATCGTTCTTCCTGAGCAGGCCGAGGAACAGGACATTTCGGCTGAGTTCACGAAGGGCGTCCTGACGGTGAATGTCCCGCTGTCCAAGGGCGCCTCTCCCCGGCAGGTTCCCATCGGTTCCGGAGGCAAAACTTCCGGAGAGAAAAAAGACGACTGATCAACCCAGCGCAGGAACGAACGGCCCGTAACGACAGCGCGGTCCCGCTCACGCGAGGCCGCGCTGTTGCTTGCTGGTCAACCGACCAATGACGTTCGACTCTACGGCGCACGGATGGCTGACGAGAGGATCACCCGACGTCCCCGGATTCCGGGGCCCGTCGAAGGAGCAGCATGAACGATTCAGTCATCCACCGTCCGGCGCTCATCGGTCCAGACGATCAGGAACTCCCCGAAACGCAGCCGCTCGATGTGATCGAAGTGGTTCACGCCCAGCGGCCGGCCGAGGCACCCGAAGAACGACGACGACCTTCTTCCGCTTGAGAACCACTCCCACAACGACGCACACATGACTGCGTTGCGCTCAGCCCGTCTCCGTCCGTCGCCCAGGCCCGCGTTCGGCTACTGGCGCTGTGTTCGCTTGCGTTCGCAATGTGCATGGGACTCATGTTCGTCGGTCCCAGCCCGTCCGCCCAGGCGCAGCCGACTGACCCGATGCCCATTGTCGAGGCTGTGTTCGGCCCGAATACAGAGATCTATACGGTCAGCATCGGCGCGGGACTCACGGTTGACGGATTTCAGCCGCCGAATACGACTACGCAGGACCCGACAGCGCCATACCCCGCAACGGACCCGGCAGGATATGAACCGCGCAACGATACATTGGCGCGGATGATCAACACCGCAAGCGTCGAGGACCCCAGCCTCGTCGGGGCAATGTATTGCATCGACCTCGGGGTCCCCACCGCGCCCAACCTCGGATACGAGAGCGGGACGTGGGAAGAGACAAACGTTCCCAACCTCGGTTACGTCACCTACATTCTCAACACCTATTACCCCACGACGAGCCTGCCGGAAGGCCTCACCAACAACCAGCGAGCGGCGGCCGTCCAGGCCGCGATCTGGTATTTCACCGACGCATTCGTTGTGAGTTCGACCGAGGCCGTCGTTCGGGCGGCAACAGCAGCAATCGTCGCTGCCGCTCAAACGAACGGCCCTACCGTTGAGCCCCCAGCACCGGACGTCACAGTGACTCCTCCGAGCGCAGCGGCTCCGATCGGTAGCCCCGCTGGGCCGTTCGTTGTCCAGGCTCAGGACGACTCCTCGCTCACCGTATCGGTTCCCGCTGGCTCGGAGATGTTCAGCGACGCCGCCGCAACAGTCCCCCTGGCGAATCAAAGCACCGTGCCATCCGGGACATCGATTTGGGTGACGAATTCGGCCGGAGCCGCGAGCGAGACGGTGCTCACCGCCCGGGCGGCCGTCACGGTTCCCGCGGGCCAGGTCTACGTGCACGACGACAATAACCCTCTCTACGAAGAGGCTCAGATGCTGGCCCTCGCGTCCGCTACGGAGCTCGAGGCGACCGCGCAGGCAACAGCCACCTTCGTCGTCGTCGGCACGCTCACCGTTCAGAAGTCCTTCGTCGGAACGGCAGCGGGGACGCAGGGCGCGAGCCAGTGGCTCATTGACTGTGGTCCAGGCTCTGTATTCACCGCGGACATTCCGGCTGGCACGACGAGCGATGAGGTGTTCGAGTTCGAGAACATTCCCGCAGGGAGTACGTGCTCCATAACCGAACCCATCCTCGGCACCAACACCGTGGCCGTCGTGACGTCTGACACCCCGGTCGAGGTGCAGGTGCCGGAGACAGGCGCATCAGCGGTCGTCACCAACACCGTCGAGTTTCAGCCGGGAGGGCTCGAGGTGACCAAGGTGATCACGGGAGCGGCGGCGGGCCACCAGGGCGAGATCGTCCTGCTGATCGACTGCGGGGAGGTTCTGAGCGACTCCTTCGTGATCCCAGCGAACCAGCCCTCTGGAAAGTATGTCCGCGCCTACGCTGAATTGCCGGCCGGAACGGAGTGCACAGTGACCGAGAGCACCTCAGGCCAGTCGAGCGCGATCGAGGTCGAACCGGCCGCAGACGTCACGGTGACAATCGCGCCGGGCGCGATCGCGGAGGCGGTCCTCACCAACACTGTGACGGCAGCGGACGGCTGGCCGCAGGGTGACCGGCTTCCTGCGACCGGAGCAGGAGAGCCCGCGCTTCCCCTGCTGCTGGCCGGTGGCACCGTCGGTGGCGGGTTGCTTCTCATGCTGGCATCGACTGTGATGCGGCGCCGGACGCGGGCAGCCCGCGAGTGAGTTGAGCGGTTGACAGGACTGATCCTGTGGCCGGCACGTGAACCAGCCAGTGACAGGATCAGTCCTTGCGTGCGGGCGGCGGAGCCGGATGCCGTTCCATACCCAGTTCATCGAGCGGCGATGTCGTCTCCGGAATACGGCTGTGATCGATCGGCGCAGGGCAGATGAGAATGGGGTTGGACGTGCTGTGGTCGATGACATGCTCCCTCATCGGATGGCCGCAGACCGGACAGGGCGCCGCAGCGCGCTCGGCCTCGATATCGGTCACTGCATCGGACCCATGCCCGTCTTCCGAGCGGGACTCGGGCGCGCGCTCAGGGCTCTGTTCAGCGTTCTCTGGCGTTGTCATGGCAGCCATGCTACGCCCGATGCGCCGGGAAGAACGCTGCCATTCGGCACGTCGCGCGTTGCGGTTCAGGACTCGCCGAAACCGGATTCCACGAGGTCCGCGAGCGCATCGACGGCATCCCGTCCGGCTGGATCCGCAGTGGCGATCTCGGCACTCTTTCCCTTTTGAAGACCGAGCGCCATGATCGCGAGGAGGCTTTTCGCGTCCCTGCCGTTGACGGTGACCGGTGTGTCAAAGGTGCTGGCGAGCTTGACGAAGTCCGCCGCCGGGCGTGCGTGCAGCCCATCACGATTAATGATCGTCACCGAGCGGGAGTAACCCCCGTGAGTCTCACTGTCATGAGCCGGACCGGCAGGAGCGGGACTTTCGACGTCAGCGTCCTGGTTCCGGGCAGGCGAAGAAGCAACAAAGACGTCGACGGCCGATCGGGCGGCAGCCGCGACGCCATCGATGTCCGCCCCGGTCTGGGCGGCGACAGCGGCGGCAACCCCTCCCTCAACGAGAGGAGCGTCGATGATGCGAACGGATGCCCGCTTGGCGTCGTCGAGGAAGTCGAGCGCTGTCTCTGCGGTGAGGATAGCCGAG
This sequence comes from Mycetocola sp. Y442, assembly GCF_056898615.1. NCBI lineage: Bacteria > Bacillati > Actinomycetota > Actinomycetes > Micrococcales > Microbacteriaceae > Mycetocola > Mycetocola sp. Y442. Next base: position 280,899 of record NZ_JBXHBV010000001.1, on the reverse strand, counting down.
CCGAGATCGCAGAGGATCGCGACTCCGCCACCCGAGTCCGCCCGTGAGATGGCCGCGGTGATTCTGTCGAAGCTCGTTCCGATTCCGTCGTCGTCGGTGCCGCCGGCCGGAACGAGGGACACGTCCGGCGCCATCTGACCCGCGAGTTGCACGAGGCCGTTGGCGATCAGTGTGCTGTGTGAGACGAAAACGAGCCCGACGGTCACGACGTAGTCTCCGTCGACGTTGCAGCTGTTGTTGCGGCAGCCCGGAGGAGGAGGGCGGTCGACTGCGCGCCAGGATCGCGGTGGCCGATGGCACGCTCGCCCAGGTAGCTTGCCCGGCCCTTGCGGGCGACGAGCGGCTCCGTCGCTTCTGCACCGCTTTCTGCAGCATCCGCGGCGGCGGCGAGAACGCCAGCTTCGTCCTGTCCCTCGGCCGCCGCGGCCGCTGCGGCGTCAACGGCCGGCGTCCAGGCATCGATCATGGTCTTGTCACCGACATCCGCTTTGCCACGGAGGACAATGCCATCACGCGCAGCCCGCAGCAGCGAGACGACGGCAGCGGAATCAAGCTCGGGGACGGACCCGACAGCGCCAGCCGCCTTGAGGTACGCGGTCCCGAACAGCGGCCCTGATGCTCCTCCCACCGTGGAGATGAGCGTCGTCGCCACGAGCTTCAGCACGTCTCCCGGAGTGGCTTCGGCGGGGAGGTCGTCGAGTTTTGAGAGGACAGCGGCGAACCCCCTGTCCATGTTCTCGCCGTGGTCACCGTCGCCGATGTCGCGATCCAGCGTGATCAACTCGGCGCGGTGCTCGGCAATAACTGCCGCGCTTGCTCGAATCCAGTTGATCGCCCACGGGGTTCCCAGAGCCATGTCGTTCCTTTCAGTCGGTTGCCGGCCGGCGCAGCTGCGGCGACCCGGATGATGCGGGGTCAGCGACCCCAGCGGAGCGCCGCGGTCTGGACAGGGGCGTCCCACAACTCGGTGAGCTCGTCATCGAGCCTGAGCACGGACAGCGAACAGCCCTGCATCTCCAGCGATGTCGTGTAGTTGCCGACGAGCGATCTCGTAACCTCGATCCCCCTGCCAGCGAGCACCTCAGCCGCGTGCCGGTACACGATGTACAGCTCAACAAGTGGAGTCCCGCCCATACCGTTCACGAGCAGGAGCACTCTGTCGCCAGTGGCGAAACCGCCGTCGTCGATAATCGGCCCGAGCAGACGGTCCACGATACCGTCAGCCGGTTCGAGTTTGATCTTCTCCCTGCCCGGCTCGCCGTGGATGCCGATCCCGATCTCGATCTCGTCTTCGGCCAGTTCGAAGCTCGGCTCTCCGGCGTGGGGCACGACGCACGGCGTCAATGCGACGCCCATTGACCTCACGTTCGCGTTGACCCGCTCGGCCACCGCAGCGACGTCGTCGAGCGCATCGCCGCGCTGTGCAGCTGCTCCCGCGATCTTCTCGATCAGGACGGTCCCTGCCACACCGCGACGACCGGCGGTATAGAGCGAGTCCTGTACGGCGACGTCATCGTTGACGATCACGCTCCGCACCTCGACGCCGTCTGCCGCGGCCAGATCAGCGGCAGTTTCGAAATTGAGGACGTCGCCCGTGTAGTTCTTCACGATGTGAAGCACTCCGGACCCGCCGTCCACCGCGTGCGTGGCAGCAACAATGGGGTCGGGGGTCGGCGAAGTGAAAACCGGGCCAGGGACGGCGGCGTCGAGCATTCCAAAGCCGACGAACCCGGCGTGGAGCGGCTCGTGGCCACTTCCGCCGCCGGAAACGAGGCCGACTTTTCCGGTCACAGGCGCGTCCGCGCGGACGACGAACATGGGGTCTTCCGACGCGCGCACGATATCCGAGTGGGCGGCAGCGAAACCGGCGACCGCTTCGGTAACGACATTCTTCGGGTCGTTGATGAGCTTCTTCATTGAAATCTCTCCAGGTGACAAATAGGACGCAAAAGAGCTACTTCGATCGCCGGACGGTGGGGCCGACCGGCCTGAAGCTCAACCTAGCCCCGAAGAGCCAGCGAGGTAAGGGGCATCAGGCCCCGGTAGCGCCGGCCGAGGTGGCCGCAACCCACTCGTCGAGTTTTGCCGCAGCGCGCCCCGAGTCGAGCGCATCCCGCGCCACCTCCATCTGTTCCGCAAACCTGTCGAGAATGGAAACCTGCATCTGCGTGGGGTCCTCGGCGAGACGGTAAGCCACGAGGCCGGCAGCGGCGTTGAGCAGCACGATATCGCGAACGGCGCCTTTCTCACCGTAGAGCACGCGACGGACAACACCGGCGTTGTGCTCGGGGTCGCCACCGACCAGTTCAGACATCTTGACGAGAGGGATGCCGAGATCACGCGGGTCGAGATCGTGTTCCGTCACGAGGCCACGACTGACCTCCCAGATGTGCGAGTGCCCGGTGGTCGTGAGCTCATCGAGCCCATCGTCGCCGCGGAAGACGAGCGCCGTCGCTCCCCTGGTCTGGAACACGCCGACAAACAGGGGCACCCGATCCAGCTGGGCGACGCCGACAGCGGATGCTTCGGGGCGGGCAGGATTGCACAGCGGACCGAGGATATTGAACACCGTCGGGATGCCCAGGGCTGCCCTGACCGGCGCCGCGTGACGGAAACCCGGGTGGAACGCAGAAGCGAACGCGAAGGTGATCCCCGTGTCCTGCAGTGAGGATGCCACCTGGTCGGCCGTGCGGGTGAGGTCGATCCCGAGGGCCGAGAGCACGTCACTGGCGCCGGACACGCTGCTGACGGCGCGGTTGCCGTGCTTGATCACTGGCACTCCCGCTGAGGCCACAACGACACAGGCCATCGTCGAGATGTTCACTGTGCCGAAGCGGTCACCGCCGGTCCCAACGATGTCGAGCGCCATGGAGTTGACCGGAAGCGGAACGGCCTGTTCGAGGATGGCATCCCGGAACCCGACGATCTCGTTGACCGACTCCCCCTTGGCGCGGAGCGCAACCAGGAACCCGGCGATCTGCGCGGGGCTCGCCGTCCCCCTGATCACGCCATCCATTGCCCACGTCGCCTCCGCGACACTCAGGTCGTCGCCGTTAAGCAATGTCGAGAGGAGGTGCGGCCAGGTGACGGAATCAGACATGACTCCCAGCCTACCGAGCACCCCGACCGACGCGAATTCACGGCACTTTCCCGGCGAAAAGTAAGGTTCCCCTAACTAACGACTTCCCGCGCAGAGGCTCCGAATGCGAAACAGCCGCCCGGATATCGGCCATAATGGAACGGTGACGAGCACCTCATTGAACTACGCGGCGAAAGCCCAAAAGATCAACAGGCCGAACCCTGTAGCCGTTGGCACCATTGTGTGGCTCGGCAGCGAAGTAATGTTCTTCGCCGGCCTGTTTGCCATTTATTTCACCCTTCGTTCTGTTTCGCCAGAGCTGTGGGAGAGCGAGACAGCGCTCCTGAATATTCCGTTCTCGACGACGAACACGATCATCCTCGTGGCGTCGAGTTTCACCTGCCAGTTCGGGGTGTTCGCCGCTGAACGGATGCGGCCGCGATCGGTCGGACCGAAGCCGTCCCAGTGGGGAATGGTCGAGTGGTTCTTCCTCACCTACGCACTCGGCGCAATCTTCGTCGCCGGCCAGATCTTCGAGTACGCCACGCTCGTCAGCGAGGGCGTCTCGCTCTCGTCGAACGCGTACGGCTCGGCGTTCTACCTCACAACCGGATTCCACGGTCTGCACGTCACAGGCGGACTCATCGCGTTCCTGCTCGTCATCGGTCGCGCATTCGCCGTCAAGACGTTCGGCCACAAGGAAGCCACTAGCGCCATCGTGGTCTCGTACTACTGGCACTTCGTCGACGTGGTCTGGATCGGCCTCTTCTTCGTCATTTACGTACTGCAATAGAACCGGAAGACCTCACGCGAATGTTTAGGACTCACACCAGCTCCCCCCGCAAGGGCCGGAACACAGGGCGCCGCTCTCCACTGGCGACCACCGCGCTCATCGCCGCAGGCCTCCTGTTCACCGGGGGCGCGTACGCCGCGTTCTCGACGACAACGGCAAGCGCTGAACCGTCGCACGCTGCAACCGCAGCGACGGTGGAAGAGGGAAAGAAACTCTTCGACGCCAACTGCGCAAGCTGCCACGGCCTTGCCCTCGAGGGCACCGATGCCGCTCCGAGCCTCATCGGCGTCGGCGCCGCATCGGTCGACTTCCAGGTCGGAACCGGTCGGATGCCCCTGCAGCAGCAGGGACCGCAGGCCCCTCAGAAGCCACCACAGTTCACCGAAGAGCAGACTCTCGCCCTCGCGAAGTATGTTGCGACGACGGGCCCCGGCCCCGGCATCCCTGACGAGGACCTACTGCACGCCGATGGCGACGCCGCCAACGGAGCCGAGCTCTTCCGGATCAACTGCGCAATGTGCCACAACGTTGCCGGCGCGGGTGGAGCACTGACCCAGGGCAAGTACGCCCCTCCCCTGACCGGTGTTGACCCCGTTTACATTTACGAAGCCATGGTGACCGGCCCGCAGAACATGCCGGTATTCAATGACGCGAACCTCACCCCGGAGGACAAGCGCGACATCATCACTGCGCTCAAATTCACCGAGGAAAATTCCACCGTCGGCGGAAACGCCCTGGGAAGCCTCGGCCCTGTTGCTGAAGGACTCTTCATCTGGATCTTCGGTCTCGGGACAATCGTCGCGTTGACCGTATGGATCACGGCGCGTTCAAACTAAGCAACACAGCAATGACTTTGCGCAGAACTACGAAGGAGCACAATGGCACAGGACGGTAACAGCGGCACGGAACTCGCCGCTGCCGACTCGTCAGACCACGGCCACGGCACTGAAACTGCCGTCGGTACGGCGGTTGTGGCCACCGACGCGATCGCCAACCCGGGGTTTCCCCCGCACCGGCCGCGAGTAACGGATCTTGACCCCAAGAAGGAAAAGCAGGCGGAACGAACCGTCTACACCCTCTTCTACCTGTCGGTAGCGGGAAGCATCTGGGCGATTGCCGCCTACATGATGTTCCCCATCGAACCCGAAAACCTCGAATCGGTTCGTCTCAACAACCTCTTCATCGGTCTCGGGCTCGCGCTGGCATTGCTCGCGCTCGGTATCGGAGCGGTTCACTGGGGTAAGGCGCTCATGGCCGACCACGAGGGTATCGACGTCCGTCACCCCGTGCGCGGTTCAGACGAGACGCGGGCACGTGCCGTTGAGATCTTCCAGGAAGCGAATGAAGAATCCGGTTTCGGCCGGCGCTCGCTCATCCGGAACAGCCTCATCGGAGCGCTCGTCGCGTTCCCGCTCCCGGCCGTCGTCCTGTTCCGCGGGCTTGCTCCCGAGGGTCAGAACCCCGTCACGCTCCTCGAGCACACCATGTGGAAAGAGGGCGACCGCCTCGCCAGCGACCCGTCGGGTCTGCCGATCAAGGCTGCCGACGTCACAGTCGGCTCTGTCTTCCACGTGATTCCCGAGTCGCTCGCCAGCGTCGGGCACAGCGAGGGATACCTCGAGGAGAAGGCGAAAGCCATTGTTCTCCTGATGCGTCTGAAGCCGGAAGACCTCCACGAGGCTGAAGACAAGAAAGACTGGTCGTACGACGGCATCGTCGCGTACTCCAAGGTCTGCACCCACGTTGGATGCCCCGTCGCACTGTACGAGCAGCAGACGCACAACCTGCTCTGCCCCTGCCACCAGTCGCAGTTCGACGTCACCAACCACTGCGCCGTGATCTTCGGTCCGGCCGCCCGTCCCCTTCCGCAGCTTCCGATCGCTGTTGACGACGAGGGCTACCTCATCGCACAGAGCGACTTCCACGAACCTGTTGGCCCAAGTTTCTGGGAGCGTCATTGAACACCGTCACGGCCCCGGCCGACACTGAAAAGGCACCAGCCAGGAAGTCAGGCGGTTTCACTGCCGCAGCTTCCAACTATCTCGACGAACGCACGAGCATCTCGACAGCCGTCAAGGAGCTCGGTCGCAAGATCTTCCCTGACCACTGGTCGTTCCTGCTCGGTGAAGTCGCGCTTTACAGCTTTGTCATCATCCTGCTGTCCGGCACATTCCTCACCTTCTTCTTCCAGGCATCGATGGCGGAGGTCCACTACGAGGGCTCGTACGTCCCGTTGAAGGGTGTCGAGATGAGCGCCGCAATGGCGTCGACCCTCGACCTCTCCTTCGACATCCGCGGTGGCCTCCTGATGCGTCAGGTACACCACTGGGCCGCTCTGCTGTTCGTGGCGTCCATCGGCCTGCACATGCTGCGCATCTTCTTCACCGGTGCGTTCCGCAAGCCGCGTGAGCTCAACTGGGTCATCGGCTTCGTTCTCTTCATCCTCGCGATGGCCGAAGGATTCACCGGGTACTCGCTGCCGGACGACCTGCTGTCGGGTAACGGTCTCCGGATCATCGACGGCATGGTCAAGGGCATCCCGCTGATCGGAACCTGGACCTCGTACCTGCTGTTCGGTGGAGAGTTCCCCGGCACCGACATCGTCGGCCGCCTGTACTCGCTCCACATCCTGCTGCTTCCCGCGATGGTCCTCGCGTTCATCGCACTGCACCTGTTGTTCGTCGTCGTGCACAAGCACACCCAGTACTCCGGTCCTGGTCGCACCGAGCAGAACGTCGTCGGATTCCCCGTCCTTCCGGTTTACGCCGCCAAGGCCGGTGGGTTCTTCTTCATCGTCTTCGGTGTCGTCATGCTCATCGCGTCGCTCTTCACGATCAACCCGATCTGGAACTACGGCCCGTATGACCCGTCACCCGTCTCCGCTGGTACCCAGCCTGACTGGTACATCGGCTTCGCCGACGGTGGGTTGCGACTCGCTCCGTCGAACATGGACCTGGTGCTGTTCGATCACACCTTCTCGTTCGGAATCCTGCTGCCGCTCGCGGTCATCGGTATCTTCATCGTCGCCGTTATGCTCTACCCGTTCCTCGAAGCGTGGATCACCGGCGACAAGCGCGAGCACCACATCCTCGACCGTCCCCGCAACGCCGCTACCCGCACCGCCATCGGCGCAGCGGGTGTGACGTTCTACGCGGTCCTCTGGGCTGCGGCAAGCTCGGACATCATCGCGACGCACTTCCACGTCACGATGGAGGGCGTCATCCGCACACTCCAGGTGCTGCTCTTCCTGGGTCCGGTTATCGCTTACTTCGTCGCCAAACGGATCTGCCTCGGCCTTCAGAAGAAGGATCGCGAGATCGCGCTGCACGGCTTCGAGTCCGGTCGCATTGTTCGCCTGCCCGGTGGCGAGTACATCGAGGTTCACGAGCCGGTGTCCGATTACGAGCGCTGGAAGCTCGTGAGCTACGACGACTACCAGCCGCTCATGATCCGCCCGAACGCTCGCGGCAAGATCACCGTCGCCCAGAAGGTCCGCGCCGGGTTCTCCCGCTGGTTCTTCGAAGATCGCATCGCACCAGTGTCGAGGACCGAAATCGAGTCATCGCACGGGGACCAGCACTAAATCACTACTCACGAACGGGCAACGTTGACCCTCCGACATCTGGCGGAGGGGCTTCGTTGCCCGTTCTGCTTTTCCCAGCGCGCAGAAGAGTGCCGCCTGTCCCCCGTCGATCACCTCGTGATCGGGTGTGACGACGGTCATCGGTTCGACGTCAACAAACGGGGCTACGTCTCGTTGCTGCCGCCATCCACCCGGGTCACCGGTGACAGCCAATCGATGCTCGACGCCCGCGCCCGGTTCTTTGAGACCGGTGCGTTCGATCCCATCGCGGATGCCGTCGCCTCCGCCACCGCCCTGGCGTGGGCGTCGCGCTCCATCGACCCCACCGCCCCGGCCGCGACGGGCACTGGCGCCCCCTCGCTGCCCCGTCTCGCCGAGCTGGGCTGTGGCACGGGCTTCTACCTCTCCGCAGCTGCAGCCGGCCTTGTGGCTGCCGGAACGAACAATGTCCTGCCCGTCGCTGCTGACCTCTCGCCCTTCGCCGTCCGGATGGCCGTGCGCGCCGTTGGGTCGGCGGGTGGGGTCGTGCTCGACGTGTGGCAGCCGCTGCCGTTTCTCAGCGATTCACTCGCCGGTATCCTCAGCGTGTTCGCGCCCCGCAACCTCCCTGAGTTCGCGCGCGTCCTCGACGCCGACGGCTTCCTGGTTGCGGTCGTGCCCACCACACGTCACCTGCAGGAGGTTCGGGCAGAGGGCCGCGCCATCGGCATCCCCGACGGCAAGCCAGAGGCCCTGACGGATGCCGCGTCGCCCTGGTTCAGCGAGGAAAGCCGGACGCGGGTCGAGTTCGAGATGCAGCTCACGGCTGACGATCTGGACGCTCTCATCGGGATGGGTCCATCGGCGCACCACACGACGTCGCCGTCCAGCGAAACCGAGCATCCCGTGGTCTCGCCCCGAGCTTCAGAGGTGACCGGCGGGATCCCGGTCCCAATGCGCCGCGTGACGGCATCCGTCACCGTTCTCACGTATCGCCGGCTACCGGCAGATGCGCCGTCGGTCACGGAGTAACCTGTTCCGGATACGCAAAAAGGGCCACACACATTTCTGTGTGTGGCCCTTCTGCGTAGTGCAGAACGCTCTTATCTACCTGGCGTGGAAGCCGCGGTAGAACTCGTAGGTCCAGCCGACGATCGCGATGAGCAGAAGCGGAGCCGCGATGAACGAGATCCAGAATCCGATCGAGAGACCGAGCATCATCAGCGCGCCACCGGCGGCCATGATGATCGGCCACCAGCTCCAGGGAGCGAAGTGTCCGAGTTCGGGGTCACCGTCATCGATGTTCGCGGTCAGGGTGTCTTCCGGCAGCTCTCCGCCCTGGTGACGGTGCACCCGGCTGAGGTAGAAACCGACGAACGTGGCCAGGATGGCCGACAGCGCAAGCGCCGTGGTTCCCGCCCATTCGATGGTGCCGTAGCCCGGGTCGGTCAGGCTCCAGTACACGTAGACCGCCGTGATGAACGCGAAGAATACCGCGAGGATCCAGAAGAGGTTGACGTTGGCCTTCATTACTTCACTTCACCTTCTGAACGGTCATAGGTCGGAGCATCTGGTGCGTCCTTGGCAGGACCGACACCGACCGGGATACCCGCTTCGGGGTGGTTCAGGTCGAAGGCGGGCCGCTCGGAGCGGATCCGCGGGATCGACGTGAAGTTGTGACGGGGCGGCGGGCAGGAGGTCGCCCACTCGAGCGATCCACCGTATCCCCACGGGTCGTTCACGGTGACCTTCGGCGCCTTGCGGGCCGTGATGTACACGTTGAGGAAGAACGGCAGCATCGAGAGTGCCAGGATCATGGCACCAACGGTCGACAGCTGGTTCATCCAGGTGAAGCCGTCTTCCGGTGAGTAGGTCGCGTAGCGTCGCGGCATACCCATCACGCCGAGCCAGTGCTGGATCAGGAACGTGGTGTGGAACCCGATGAAGAGCAACCAGAAGTGCCAGTAACCGAGCTTCTCGTTGAGCATCTTTCCGGTCCACTTGGGCCACCAGAAGTAGAACCCACTGAACATCGCGAACACCACTGTGCCGAAGACGACGTAGTGGAAGTGGGCGACAACGAAGTAGGTGTCAGACACGTGGAAGTCCAGCGGAGGCGATGCGAGGATCACGCCGGTGAGTCCACCGAAGGTGAAGGTCACGAGGAAGCCGATAGCCCAGAGCATGGGCGTCTCGAATGTCACTGAACCTCGCCACATGGTGCCGATCCAGTTGAAGATCTTCACACCTGTGGGAACCGCGATGAGCATCGTCATGAGCGAGAAGAACGGCAACAGGACGGAGCCGGTGACGTACATGTGGTGAGCCCACACCGTGACCGACAGTGCCGCGATCGAGATCGTCGCGTAGACGAGAGTCTTGTACCCGAAGATCGGCTTGCGGCTGAAGACCGGGAAGACCTCGCTGACGATTCCGAAGAACGGCAGCGCGATGATGTAGACCTCTGGGTGACCGAAGAACCAGAAGAGGTGCTGCCAGAGGATCACTCCCCCGTTTTCCGGGTCGTACACGTGGGCGTCGAAGACGCGGTCAGCACCCAGGCCGAACAACGCAGCGGCGAGAACGGGGAACGCCATCAGCACCAGGAGTGAGGTGACGAGCGTGTTCCAGGTGAAGATCGGCATCCGGAACATCGTCATGCCTGGTGCACGCATCGTGATGATCGTCGTGATGAAGTTCACACCACCGAGGATCGTTCCGAAACCCGAGAGCGCGAGGCCGAGAACCCAGAGGTTCCCGCCGACGCCGGGAGAGAACGTCGTGCTCGAGAGCGGTGCATACGCGAACCAGCCGAAGGATGCCGCACCCTGCGGGGTGAGGAAGCCACCGATAGCGAGGAGGCTGCCGAAGAGGAACAGCCAGAACGCGAAGGCGTTCAGTCGCGGGAACGCAACATCCGGTGCACCGATCTGCAGGGGCATCAACACGTTGGCGAACCCGGCGAAGAGCGGTGTCGCGAACATGAGGAGCATGATCGTTCCGTGCATCGTGAACAGCTGGTTGTACTGTTCCTTCGTCTCGAGCAGGTTGAGGCCCGGTTCGAAGAGCTGTGCGCGGATGATCAGTGCCATCACGCCGCCGATGCAGAAGAACACGAAGGACGCGATCAGGTACATGTACCCGATCGTCTTGTGGTCAGTGGATGTGATCCAGTTGACCAGGACGTTTCCCTTTTTCTCGACGCGGGTGCTGTTGACAACCCGTGCCTGTCCGGCGGGAAGCTCAATAGTAGTAGCCATGATTATTCGCCCTCTCCTTCTCGGACGGGCGCGTCTACGCCTGGCAGATTGCTGTTTCTGTCGTACTCGGAGCCGTAGTCGCCGACGTTGCCTTCTTCAGCGAGCCCGCGAACGTACTCATCGTAGGTTTCCTGGTCAACGACCTCGACGTTGAAGAGCATGAGCGAGTGGTATTCACCACAGAGCTCGGCGCACTTGCCCGCGTAGGTTCCCTCACGCTGCGGCGTGATCGACATGTAGTTGGTTGCACCGGGGAACATGTCCTTCTTGTAAAGGAAGTCGATGACCCAGAACGAGTGGATGACGTCGCGCGATTCGAGCGCGATCTTGACGTCAGCGCCAACGGGGAGGTACAGGGTCGGCAGCTGCTCCTGGTCGATGGTGCCCGCTGGGGCACCTTCTTCTTCCTGGGCCTGGATGCCAACGGACCACACATCTTCGCCGTCAACAGCATCCGTGTAAATGAAGTCCCACGCCCACTGCTTTGCGAAGACCTGGATTTCAACGTCCGGGTTTTCGAACTGAGTCTCGATGATCTCCTGGTCACGCGCGGTGAACGCGAAGAAACCGAGGACGAGGATCAGCGGCACGATCGTGTAGAAGATCTCGATCGGCATGTTGTAGCGCATCTGCACCGGCAGGCCGGTCTGGCCCTTGCGCCGGCGGTAAACGATGATTGCCCAGAGCGTGAGTCCCCAGGTGAGAAGGCCAACGCCGAGAAGGACTATCCATGAGGTCACCCACAGACCGGCAACACGCTCTGTGTTGTTTGTTACGGGCGGTTCACCCTCCAGAAATCCTGGAAGATAACCGTGAAGTTCGGCCTGGGTACAGCCGGCCAGAACCACGGCAAGCGTGATGGCAACCGGTATAGCAGCCCATCGGAGTCGACGATTCGAGCGCACCTGGGACCTTTCGATGACAGTGTTATTTCAGCTTTCAGTCTAGCCCGATTGACGCCACCGCTCTCGACCAATTGGGCCGTGGTACCGCGAATTCCGCCGGTCGACCCGGGTTAAAAGAAGCAGGGGACCCGCCACACGTGGCGTGTCCCCTGCACGATTTGCTGAATATTCGCCTAGTGGAAGCTGTCTCCACACGCGCAGCTTCCGCCGGCGTTCGGGTTATCGATGGTGAATCCCTGCTTCTGGATGGTGTCCTCGAAGTCGATCGACGCGCCGTCGAGATACGGAACGCTCATCTTGTCGACGATAACTTCGACGCCACCGAAATCGACTGTCGCGTCGCCCTCGAGCATGCGCTCGTCGAAGTAGAGCTGGTAAATGAGTCCGGAACAGCCGCCGGGCTGGACGGCGACCCTCAACCGAAGGTCGTCCCTGCCCTCCTGCTCGAGGAGGCTCCTCACCTTGGCGGCAGCGGTATCGCTGAGGCCTACACCGTGGGTGGCGGGCTGCGGCATGGTGGATGTCAGCGTTGTGTCGCTCATGACTCTCCTCGGTAGTGGACTGACCTGTAGTTACACATCTGGCCCCAGTGTAATCCCCGCAACCGCGCAATCGCTGTGACGGGGACCATCCGGGTTATCCGACCGGTTTCGCTCGGGCGGCTCAGCGCCCAGCCGCCTGTGGACCCGCGTTCAGGCGGGCAAGCAGGAGGGCCTCCGCGAGCACAGACCGGGAGAAGACGCCGAGGTGGAGAGACTCGTTGGGGCTGTGTGCCCGCGAGTGCGGATCCTCGACTCCGGTGACCAGGATCTCGGCCGCGGGGAACACACGCACGAGGTCCGCGATGAACGGAATCGACCCTCCGACCCCGAGCTCGACCGCCTCCGTGCCCCACGCGTCCTTCATCGCCCGCTTCGCTTCGCCGAAGATGGCCCCGGAGCCGTCGACGAGGAACGGGTCGCCGAGGTCGACGTCGTCGATCTCGACCTCAGCGCCGAACGGGGTGTGTGCCGCAATGTGGGCGCGAATTGCCTGCTCTGCGTCTGTCGCATTCTGGCCTGGAGCGATTCTCGCGCTCACCTTGACCGAGACGACGGGCGAGAGGGTGTTCGACGCGTTGGCGACGCTCGGCGCGTCGATCCCCGTGACGGTCACCGAAGGCTGGTTCCAGATCCGCGAGAGGATGCTACCGGTTCCAAGGGGCGATACGCCGGGCAAGAGGCCGGTCTCTTCGCGCAATTGGGCCTCGGAGTATTCGGGGGTCTCGCCTGAGTAGCTCTCGAGACCGTCGACGGCGACGGATCCGGACTCGTCCCAGAAGGTGGCGAGGAGCTTGATGGTCGCGAGCATCGCGTCGGGCACCGCTCCCCCGAACATGCCGGAGTGGCTGGCGTGCCCGAGAGTGCGCACCGTCAGGCGGAAGGTGACGTTGCCGCGGAGGCCCACCGTGATCGCGGGGGTCACCTCATCCCAGTTGTTGGAGTCGGCGACCACGATGGCGTCGGCGGTGAGGGCGCCACGGTTGTCGGTGAGGAAGTTGGCGAACGAGCGCGAACCGAACTCCTCCTCCCCCTCGATGAACAGCGCGAGACCGAGGTCGAAGTCCGAGCCGAGCACCTCCTTGAGCGCGCGAAGCGACGCGATGTGGGCCATCACTCCCGCCTTGTCGTCGGCGGCACCGCGGCCATAGATCCTGTCACCCTTGACCGTCGGCTCGAACGGCTTAGAGTCCCAGTCGTCATCCTTGCCGGGAGGCTGGACGTCGTGGTGCGCATAGAGCAGGACGGTTGGAGCACCGTTTCGTGCCTTCCGGGTGGCGAGAACCGCTGGCTGCCCGAGTTCTGACGTGTCATCGATCGGCGCCTGCTTGACCTCGACAACGTCGAAAAGTCCCGTCGCCTCGGCCAGTGCTGCGACCGCCTCCGCGCTCGCTCGCACGTGGGCAGAGTCGAATGCTGCCCAGGAAACACTCGGAATGCGCACAAGATCGGAGAGGTCCGCGATCGCAGCCGGCATCCCTCCGGAGACGGCGGTGTGAATATCTGCATCGATTGCTGTGAGCGTGGTAGACGTGTGTTCGGAGTCTGAGGTCATGCAGGTAATCTTAAGAGGTATCCAGCGCTAGGACCCACAGTGACCAAACACACACCACGCTCGACAGCCGAGCCAATCATCGAAACTCCCGACCAGACCGCGGAACGTATTGCCGCTGCTGGCAAGGGCAGGCCGACGCCGACGCGCAAGGAGCGGGAGGCCCTCAACAAGCGTCCCCTCGTGCCAGGCGACCGCAAGGAAGCGAAGCTGGCAGCCCGCGCCAAACTCGCGGAGTCCCGCGAGAAGGCCAGGATCGGCCTGGCTGCAGGAGATGAGCGTTATCTCCCGCAGAGAGACCGGGGCGTACAGAAGCGCTGGGTTCGAGACTACGTCGACGCCCGCTTCAACATCGGTGAGTTCCTCATCCCGGTGATGTTCGTCGTGATCATCCTGACGTTCATCCCCTCCCCGGTCGTTCAGGTGTACGGGATGCTTGCGCTCTGGGCGTTCTTCCTCATCGCCCTCATCGACTGCTTCTGGATGGGCACCGTCATCCGCAAAAAGCTCCGCGCCAAGTTCGGTACGGACAACGTCGAACGGGGCGTGCGCTGGTATGCCGGGATGCGCGCGCTGCAGCTGCGCGTCCTTCGGCTTCCGAAGCCGCAGGTCAAACGCGGGGACTACCCAGCCTGACCCACTGAAAACCGCCTCACCGTCTCGGTGGGGCGGTTTTTCGTTAGGCCCGGAGTGCGGAAAGACCCCGGTTGACCTGGCGCGCCCATAACGGCCCGAGGTACAGGAACGCCGTGTAGCCCTGGACCAGGGTTGCGCCGGCATCGATACGCTCCTGGACGTCGCGCGCGGTGAAGACCCCTCCCACCGAGATTACGCACATCGAGTCAGGCACGACGCGCCTGATCAGGCGGAGCACCTCGAGTGAACGTTTCGCGAGTGGGGCGCCGGAAAGTCCGCCAGCCCCGGCGGCCTCGACCACCGCACTGTCCGTCGTGAGGCCCTCCCGAGAGATCGTGGTGTTCGTCGCAATGATGCCGTCGAGGCCGGTCGAGACCACGAGTTCCGCGATCCGAGTCACCTCCTCGTCGCTGAGGTCAGGGGCGATCTTGACGAGAAGGGGGGTGGCACCGGCGGCGGTCTTGACAGCGGCAAGCAGCGGCGCGAGCCTGTCGAGCTCCTGAAGTCCGCGAAGACCCGGTGTGTTCGGAGAGCTGACGTTGACGACGAGGTAATCCGCGACCGGAGCCAGAAGCCTGGTGCTCGTCAGGTAATCGGCGATGGCATTGTCGACGGACACCACGCGGCTCTTTCCGATGTTCACACCGAGCACCGGGCGGTTCCTGGCCCGACGCACGTGTGCGAGTCGCGCTGCGGCTCCAGCGGCGCCGCCGTTGTTGAACCCCATCCGGTTGATCACCGCACGATCCGGCACGAGCCGGAACAGGCGCGGTTTCGGGTTCCCCGGTTGCGAGTGTGCCGTGAGCGTCCCGACTTCGACGTGCCCGAACCCGAGCGCGCCGAGTCCAAGGACGGCCTCACCGTCCTTGTCGAACCCCGCAGCAACGCCGAACGGTGTGGGAAACGCCAGTCCGAGCGTCGACACGCTGAGATCGGCGCTCGGCGCCGTCGCGCGCCCGAGCGCAGCAGCCACCCTCCGGTTGCCAAGCAACCGGATCGCGTCGAATGCCAGGTGGTGGGCGACCTCGGGGTCGAGTTTCGAGAGGACAGTACGGAAGAAGAACTGATACATCGTCGGCGCTGTCACCGCTCGACGGCGTCGCGAGCGTCGTCGGCAGTGTCGGATGCGTGCTCAACACGGAGCAACGCGATCGCGGCATCGAAATCCTCGAGCGAATCGAACCCCTGGTAGACGCTGGCGAATCGGAGGTAGGCGACCTCGTCGAGTTCCCGGAGCGGCGTGAGAATGGCGAGGCCGATTTCGTTGGCATCGATCTGGCTTGTGCCGGTCTGCCGGATCGACTCCTCCACCTTTTGCGCCAGAACGGCGAGGTCGGAATCGGTCACCGGCCGGCCCTGGCACGCCTTGCGCACTCCCGAGACGACCTTGTCGCGCGAGAAGGGCTCAACGACCCCGCTGCGCTTGATGACGTTGAGGCTCGCTGTTTCGGTTGTGCTGAAGCGACGGCCGCATTCCGGGCACTGCCGTCTCCGCCGGATGGAAAGCCCGTCATCACTGGTGCGGGAGTCGATGACGCGGGAATCGGGATGGCGGCAGAAAGGACAGAACATGATGGCTACTCCGGCTGGACGGGTGCTTCGACGCGAGTCGACGCTATGAGAATCGAACGGTGACTGCTTCGCCGTGCGCGGGAAGCTCCTCAGCTCCGCTGAGCGCGACCACATTCTCAGCCACGTCGCCGAGCGCCGCCTGGCCGTACTCGACCACCTGCTGGGGGCGAAGGAAAGTGTAAGCGCCGAGTCCGGACGAGAAACGGGCCTGCCCGCCGGTCGGCAGAACGTGGTTGGACCCGGCGAGATAGTCGCCGAGGCTGACGGGAGAGAACGGTCCGAGGAAGATCGCCCCTGCCGTGGAGATGAGTGAGAGCACCGCCTCGTTGTCTGCGGTCTGGATTTCGAGGTGCTCTGGCCCGTAGGCGTTGCTGAACCGTGCTGCGGCGTGCATATCGTCGACAAGGACAATCGCCGACTGCTGGCCGCCGAGCGCTTCGATCACCCGGGCTGAGTTCGCTGTGGCCGCGGCAAGCTCATCCAGTTCGCGCGCAACCAGCTCGGCGAACTCGGCCGAGTCAGTGACGAGGACCGACGCGGCGGCCTCGTCATGCTCTGCCTGGCTGATCAGGTCTGCGGCGACGAATCGAGGGTTGGCGGCAGCATCCGCGATCACCAGGATCTCGGTTGTCCCCGCTTCGGAGTCAATACCGACCACTCCGCGCACAAGGCGCTTTGCCGCGGCGACGTAAATGTTCCCAGGGCCGGTGACGACGTCGACGGGCAGCAGTCCGAGTGACTCGACGCCGTAGGCAAGCGCACCGATAGCGCTCGCGCCGCCCATTGAGTACACCTCGTCAATGCCGAGAAGACCGGCGGCGGCGAGGATTGTCGGGTGCACACGTCCGCCGAATTCCTTCTGCGCTGGTGACGCAAGTGCGATGGAGGGGACGCCGGCCACCTGGGCGGGAACCACGTTCATGACGACGCTCGAGGCCAATGGCGCTTTACCGCCCGGTACGTACAGACCAACACGCTCGACCGGCTGCCAGCGCTGGTGAACCTGCGCGCCCGGCCCAAAACTCGTTGTGGCGGGGACAGGGAGCTGTGCGGCGCTTGCGGCGCGCGCGCGTTCGATCGATCGATCGAGTGCTGCGCGAACGGCGGGGTCGAGTCCAGCCACGGCCGCGGCGATCTCCGAGGGATCAACGGCGATCGATGCGTCGCGAACACCGTCGAATGTTTCCGCGTGCCGCTTGAGTGCGCTTTCACCCTCGAGGCGAACCTCACTGATCAACCGCTCGGCGGCTTCGCTCGCGACGGCAATATTGACGATCGGACGCGGGATCCGCTGCAGCAGTTCGGCGCGGGTAGGCTGAATACCGCGCAGGTCGATGGTCTGAATTTTCGTCTTGATCATGGCAGTCCCAGTCTATCGCCCGCTCCCCGGGGCCCGGCCACTCGGCCCAGTGAAAGGAATTCCACACAGGATGAACCCCATGCAGCAGGACCTCGAAGCGTTCAAAGCGGCGTTCCGTCGGCACGCGGCCGGCGTCGCAGCGATCACGGCAAGGGACGCCAATGGGAAACCTGTGGGTTTCACCGCCACCTCGCTCGCATCGCTCAGTGCCGTGCCCCCGCTTGCGACGTTCAACCTGGCACGCAGTGCGAGCAGCTGGCCGGCGATCGCCGACACCGACCGGGTCGTCATTCACATGCTCGGTGCACGCAACAGGTCACTCGCCCAAATCATGGCCGGAGACAATGCGTCGAGGTTCGTCGGTGAGCACTGGCACGAGGGCGAGCACGGGCTGCCCATTCTGGACAACGTCACCACGTGGATGATCGGCCGGGTTATCGAGCGGTTCACCGTTCACAACAGCGCCATCGTCGTTGTGCAGATCGAGAGCGGTGAGGTCGGCGCGGACGACGCTCCCCTGCTCTACCACGAACGCCAGTATTTGCGCCCGGGCGAACTCGCCTAGCCGCGCATAATCCCGGTAATCTCCCGCAGAACGCCGACCCTCCCGTCATCGTGACGGATCACGAGTTCGGTGCCGCGGTCGATGATCGCGAGTGCCCAGGCGTCCGGGCCGATCTCGAAGACCGGTGCGCCACTCTCCTCATCGACAACAACGAGCGGAACCGGTGAGAACACCCAGAACGGCTGCGTCGAAATGACCGTCGGCGGCGCCTCCGCGGAGTCCTGCTCCCCATGCTGGGCTGATGCCGAGTGAACCACATCAGGGACGCGCTCGTCGCGCGCGTCGGGAACGGTCGCCGGCACAGTCTCCGGCAGGACCTCTGCCCCGGTCTCGGAAGCCGTCTCCGGCGCGAGCTCGTCCTCGATCTCGATCTCGATCTCGGGCGCGAGCTCTGGCGCGAGCTCGGGCTGCAGCTCAGGGGCGAGTTCAGCGTCCGCTTCCGACGCCCTCTCGGGCTCGGTCTCGAATGGGGTGTCCGGAACCTCGGTGCGGGACGCGGGCTCCGGGGCTGACGGGTGTTGTGGTGTGGCGGACGGTGCCGCCTCGTGGCCTTCCTGTCCGGACGCGTCGGCGAGGGATTCCTGTTCCGCCACGTGACGGATCGCCGACACCGGTGCGGGCTCTTCGCCCGTCTGAACTTCGTCGATCTCATCGCCGAGGAGAGACTCGTCCGTCGTCCCGCCCGCGAGCACGGTGGGGGGCTGCGTGGCGAGAGGGACACTCGAATCCGAACCGTCGGCGCGGGACCCGGGGACACTCGCCCGCGCCTCCTGGAACTCGGCGTATTGAGAGTCGGTGTCTGACACGGAATCCGGTGACCATCCGCTTCGGCGGTACGCGGCAAAGTCTTCTGGACGTGTATCAGCGGGGGTCAGCTGCACAGACCCCGAGTGCTCGAGGCCGTAGTGATGAACTTCGGGCTGGTGCTCTGCGGTGTGGCGAACGGGGCGGGGCCGAACCGGAACGACGGCGGCCTCCCTCGCGGCGGGGTGCGCCGCGATCTCCGCACGGCGGCTGAAATCTTCGGCGAAGACGGGCACAAACATGGCGCAGACCGTCGGGGCAATGGTCGCCAGCGAAAAGATCAAGCCGAGAATGAGACCAGCTCCCGGCGTGAGTCCGTCGAAGTTGTCGCCGCCAGGATTCCCGCCGAAGGCACCGGGTCGGAACCACGCCGTAAATCCGAGCAACAGGAACAGCGACCCGAGATAGAAACCGGCGGTCGTAACCGCGGCTACCGAGGCGAACTGGTCGACGGAAAGCGAGCCGACCCTGAGCCGCCGTTGCGGTTGCAGCCGACGGATGACGATGAGCGCTCCAGCGGAGGCGAGGAGCAACGCTCCCGGGATGGCGAGCCACGGAGCAGGGGCCCACAGGCTCGAGTATCCGAACAGGTCCGCGTACACGCCTCCGATAAAGGGAAGGAATGAGGCGACGACAACGAGTGCGGCGAGAATCAGAAAGACGATCTCGCGCAGGCTGAACGGGCCGACCCCATAAGGGGCGCCGTTCTCGTCGGTACGCGGGCGGCTGGGCTTTTTCGGTCGAGGTGCGGTTCCGGCACCCGGCAGCGATCCTGACCGAGGTCCTGGCCCGGCGCCGCCCGGAAGTCCGGCCGGAATCTGGCCGGACGCCTGGCCCTCGTCCGACTGGGTCGGGTACGGCTGGCCCGTGTACTGCTCAGCGGGATACTGCTCGGTGGCGTACTGCTCAGCGGAATACTGCTGGTCGGGATAGCCGACGTACTGCTCGGCGGGATACTGCTCCACCGGGTACTGCTGAGCGGGAGACTGCTCCACCGGGTACTGCTGAGCGGGGTACTGCTGAGCGGGGTACTGCCCGGAAGGATACTGCTCAGGCTGGTAGCCACCGGCGGCATACTGCGGTTGCGTCGCCTGGCCAGCCTCATACTGCGGCTGCTCATACTGCGGCTGCTCATACTGCGGCTGCTCGTACTGCTCAGCCTGATACTGCGCCTCATGTCCCTGCGTGTCCAGACGCTCGCCCTGGAACTCCTCACCCTGGAACCGCTGATCAGCGAACGAGGGTGGCGTGGCATCCGAGCCAGTGTCACCGACAGGCTCAGCCGGTTGCGGTTCCGCAGCCGGGTCGCCGAGCGAACCGTCTGCCGGTTCAGCGGGCCAGGCGGCTGCCGGCTGTGCGACAGGTTCTCCGGCGGCGGTGACAGGCTCGTCTCGCGCAGGGTCAACGGGCCGGTTGTCAGGGTTATTCATAGCGTTTTTCCTTCGATCCCGCGCTGAGCACGGTGGTCACGGCGAAGCACCACTGTGCCCCGAACGGGTTCAGCCGATCCTAGCCGAGGCAATTCGGGCCGAGCAACGACTTCAGCTCTCCGAAGAGGTCCGGCGTCACTTTCACTGGGTACGGGATTTCAAAGAGTCGGGCGATGTCGCCACGGACCAGCTTCAGCCGCACTTCCGCGTCACCCGAGTGCCGGGTCAGGATGCCGCCGAGCTGGGTGACCAGTTCGGTCGTCGCCCGCGAATCGGGCATCGTCAGCGTGAGCGGCCCGGAAGAGCCACCCTGGCCGATCTCCGGCGAGAAAATGCTGTATGCGTGCAGGTTCATGCCGTCATCGCGCATGCTGACGCGTCCCCTGACCACGACGACCGAGTCGTTCACCAGGGTCGGTGCGAACTCCTGATACGCCTTCCCCATGAACATCACGGTGATTTCGCCACCGAAGTCCTCCACCTGGATCATGCCGTACTGGTTCCCGGAGGTCTTCGCCACCCGGTGCTGCACGCTCGTGGTGAGGCCTGCGATCGTGACGGTGTCTCCATCCTCCGTGTGATCGGACGTCAGCAAGTCGGTGATTGTGGTGGTCGCGTGCTTGGCCAGTTCGAGCTCAAGACCGGCGAGTGGGTGATCTGATACGTACAGACCGAGCATGTCGCGCTCGAACGCGAGCTTGTCTTTCTTCGACCACTCCGGGCGGTCGGGCATCGCCTCAGCGGTTGCATCCAGTTCGAAGATCCCGCCGAAGAGGTCGACCTGCCCGTTGGCCTCGTTGCGCTTGAGGCTCACCGCGCTCTCGACAGCATCCTCGTGGATTTCGATGAGGCCGCGCCTCGTAGCGCCGAGCGAGTCGAACGCGCCGGCCTTGATCAGCGACTCCATGGTGCGCTTGTTGGCGACCTGGAGTGGAACCTTGCGCAGGAAGTCGTGGAAAGAGGTGAACTCGCCCTCACGCTCCCGGGTCGCTCGAATCGCCTCGACCACGTTGAAACCGACGTTTCGCACGGCGCCAAGGCCGAAGCGGATGTCTTCACCAACGGCGGCGAAGAAGCCGATCGACTGGTTGACGTCTGGCGGGAGCACCTGGATACCCATTCGCCTGCACTCGTTGAGGTAGATGGCGAGTTTGTCGCGGGCGTCGCCGACGCTCGTGAGCAGGGCAGCCATGTACTCGGCCGGGTAGTGCGCCTTGAGGTAGGCCGTCCAATAGGACACAACGCCGTATGCGGCCGAGTGCGCCTTGTTGAATGCGTAGTCGGAGAACGGAAGGAGGATGTCCCACACCGCTTTAATCGCGGCATCCGAGTATCCCCGCTCGTGCATGCCGCCCGAGAATCCCTCGAACTGCTTGTCGAGTTCGGATTTCTTCTTCTTGCCCATGGCGCGCCGAAGAATATCCGCCTGTCCAAGCGAGAAGCCCGCGAGCTTCTGCGCGACACTCATCACCTGCTCCTGGTAGATGATGAGGCCGTATGTTCCACCGAGGATCTCCTGGAGCGGCTCCTCGAGTTCGGGGTGGATGGGCGTAATCGCCTGCAGGCCGTTTTTACGCAGTGCGTAATTGGTGTGCGAGTCCGCGCCCATCGGGCCCGGTCGGTAGAGCGCGATGACTGCCGAGATGTCTTCGAAGTTGTCGGGCTTCATCGACCGGAGGAGGCTCCGCATCGGACCACCGTCGAGCTGGAAGACGCCGAGGGTGTCCCCGCGGGCGAGCAACTCGTATGCGCCTGGGTCGTCGAGCGTGAGTTCCTCGAGCTCGATCCGGTGGCCGCGGTTCGACTCGATGTTGTCGAGCGCGTCACTCACGATGGTGAGGTTGCGCAGCCCGAGGAAGTCCATCTTGATCAGCCCGAGGGACTCGCAGGCCGGGTAATCGAACTGCGTGACGATCTGGCCGTCCTGCTCGCGCTTCATGATCGGGATGATGTCGATGAGCGGGTCGCTCGACATGATCACGCCCGCCGCGTGGACGCCCCACTGGCGCTTGAGGTTCTCGATCCCGAGCGCGGTGTCGAAGACGGTCCTCGCCTCGGCATCCGTCTCGACGATCGTGCGGAGGTCGACCGTTTCCTTGTAACGCGGATGGGTCTTGTCGAAGATGCCGGTGAGCGGTACATCCTTGCCCATGACGGGCGGCGGCATCGCCTTGGTGAGCTTATCGCCCATGCCGAAGGGGAAGCCGAGGACGCGAGAGGAGTCCTTGAGCGCCTGCTTGGCCTTGATGGTTCCGTAGGTGACGATCTGCGCCACTCGCTCGTCGCCGTACTTCTCGGTGACATAGTGGATGACCTCGCCGCGGCGACGATCGTCGAAGTCGACGTCGAAGTCGGGCATCGAGACGCGGTCAGGGTTGAGGAACCGCTCGAAGATGAGCCCGTGCACGAGCGGGTCGAGGTCGGTGATCTTCATCGCGTACGCGACCATCGACCCTGCCCCCGAACCTCGACCAGGTCCGACGCGGATGCCATTTTCCTTGGACCACTTGATGAAGTCGGAGACGACCAGGAAGTAACCGGGGAAACCCATCTGCACGATGACGCCGGCTTCGTAGTTGGCGCGCGCGCGAACGTCGTCTGGGATGCCGTTCGGGTAGCGAACCTGGAGGCCGCGCTCGACCTCCTTGAGGAACCAGGTCTCCTCGGTCTCGCCGGCAGGCACAGGGAACCGGGGCATGTAGCTCGCGCTGGTGTTGAACTCGACGTTGCAGCGCTCGGCGATGGCGAGCGTGTTGTCGCAGGCCTCGGGGTGGTCCCTGAAGAGCTGGCGCATCTGCTCCGCCGACTTGAGATAGAACTCGTCTGCGTCGAACTTGAACCTGTTGGGGTCGTCGAGGGTGGATCCGGACTGAACGCAGAGCAGCGCCGCGTGTGCCTTGGCGTCGTGCGCGTGGGTGTAGTGCAGGTCGTTGGTGGCGAGAAGCGGCAGGTCGAGCTCCTTGGCGAGCTTGAACAGGTCACTCATCGTGCGTCGCTCGACGTCGATTCCGTGGTCCATCACCTCACAGAAGAAGTTGTCTTTGCCGAAGATGTCCTGGAACTCGGCGGCGGCTTTCTTCGCCTCGTCGTACTGGCCGAGACGGAGCCGGGTCTGGATCTCGCCACCGGCGCAGCCGGTCGTGCCGATGACGCCCTTTGCGTAGGTGGAGAGCAGTTCGCGGTCCATGCGCGGCTTGAAGTAGTAACCCTCGATCGACGCGAGCGACGACATCCGGAACAGGTTGTGCATGCCCTCTGTGGTCTCGCTGAGGAGGGTCATGTGGGTGTACGCGCCGCTACCGGAGACGTCGTCGCGACCCTGGGTGCTCGAACCCCAGCGAACGCGGGTCTTGTCACTGCGGTGGGTACCGGGCGTGACGTACGCCTCTGTACCGATGATGGGTTTGATTCCGGCCGCCGTTGCGGTACGCCAGAAGTCGAAGGAACCGAACATGTTGCCATGGTCGGTGACGGCGACGGCCGGCATCTTCTCGGCGATGGCGGCGTCGATCAGTGGTTTGACGCGCGCGGCGCCGTCGAGCATCGAGTACTCGCTGTGGACATGCAGGTGAACGAACGAGTCGTCTGATGAGGTCAAGACTTCTCCGTGAAGCTGGTGGGCTGGACTACAAGCCTAATCCTCGCGGAGGACATCGAGTGCGTGCTGGAGGTCCGCCGGGTAGTCGGAAGTAAAGGTGACCCACTCCCCCGTGCCCGGGTGCGTGAACGACAACTGGCGGGCGTGCAGCCACTGTCGGGTGAGCCCGAGTCGAGCGGAAATCGTGGGATCTGCGCCGTAGAGAGGATCCCCGACGCACGGATGCCGCTGAGCGGCCATGTGTACCCGGATCTGGTGGGTGCGGCCGGATTCGAGGTGGATCTCGAGCAGCGAAGCGCTCGGAAACGCTTCAAGTGTTTCGTAGTGCGTCACCGACGGCTTGCCCTCTGCGGTGACCGCGAACTTCCAGTCGTGCCTGGGGTGGCGTCCGATCGGCGCGTCGATGGTGCCGGCGAGCGGGTCAGGGTGCCCCTGTACGACCGCGTGGTAGACCTTCTCGACCTCCCGGTCGTGGAACGCACGCTTGAGCGCCGTGTACGCCCGCTCGCTCTTGGCAACGACCATGAGTCCTGTTGTGCCGACATCCAGTCGGTGGACGATACCGGCGCGCTCCGTGGCGCCGGACGTCGCCACTGAGTACCCGGCGCCGGCAAGGGCGCCAAGAACGGTTGGCCCGGTCCAGCCCACCGAGGGGTGGGCGGCGACGCCGGTCGGCTTGTCGACCACGATGATGTCGTCATCGTCGTAGACGACCCTCAGGTCGGACACGATCTGAGGAACGACGACAGGCTCCTGCCGGGGCGCCCATGACACCTCGAGCCAGCCTCCGGCGCGGAGGCGATCCGACTTGTCGACGGTCCGCCCGTCGATCATCACGCCACCCGCCTCGGCGACTTCGGCGGCGAAGCTCCGGGAGAAGCCGAGGACCTTGGCGAGACCGGCGTCGACGCGGGAACCGTCAAGCCCGTCAGGGATGGGGAGGCTGCGGGTTTCCATCAGGCAGCTGTGTGGTTCGGGCCGGAAACCGGCGTCTCGACAGCGCGCGCGGTTTCGTGCGGGGAACCGTCCTGCTCGCCCGCTGGCGTGGCATCCGCCTCGTCCTTGACGCTGACCGTGCGGGTGCCGTCGAGGTTGACACCGCGGAGGGTCAGGATGATGAAGAGCCCCATGCTCGAGACGATGCAGATGTCGGCGACGTTATAGATCGCTGGCATCATCCACGGCGTCGAGATGAAGTCGATGACGTGGCCGAGGCCGAACGACGGCTCGCGGAAAAACCGGTCGGTGAGGTTGCCGAGAACGCCGCCGAGAAGCAACCCGAAAACAACGGCCCAGCCGAGAGAACGGATCTTCCTCGCGAGAACCAGAATCGCGATTGTGACCGCGGTCGCGAGGATGGAGAAGATCCAGGTGCTGCCGGCGGCGAGCGAGAACGCCGCACCCGGATTCTTCACGAACTGGAAGAACAGCACGTCGCCGACGACACTGACCCGCTCACCGAGCGGCAGGTTCGAAACGACGAGGTATTTGGTGAATTGATCGAGCGCGAGCGCCGTTCCCGCGATGACCGCGAGAACGACGAGCGCTCGAACACTGGGAGAACCAGCTGGTGTCTTGGGCAAAACCTTAGACGTTGGACTTTTCGGCGCTTGACGCGAAACCGGAACCGGTTCCCTGTGCGCTCGGCCCGCCGTCTGCGTCGAGTTCCTTGAGCTGGTTCTCGATGTAACCGCGGAGCTTCTGGCGGTACTCGCGCTCGAACTCGCGGAGTCCGTCGATCTTCTTCTCGAGGGTTGCGCGCTCCTCGTTGAGGATGTTCATCTGGGCACGCTGCTTGGCCTCGGCCTCGGCGACGACGCGAGCGGCTGTCGCGTGTCCTTCGGCGATGAGAGCGTCGCGCTTCTCGGCACCCTCGCGGACGTGCTCGTCGTGCAGGCGACGGGCGAGCTGGAGCAGGCTCGAGGACGACTCAGAGTCGTCCTGTGCCGGTGCGGCCTGAGCAACAGGTGCGGCTACCGGAGCCGGGGCTGCAGCGGCCTCAGCCGGACGCTCGCCCGAGTCGGAACCGGCGGCTTCGAGCTTGGCCTGAAGTTCCTGGTTCTCCTGGAGCAGACGCCGCAATTCGACGACGACCTCATCGAGGAAGTCGTCGACCTCGTCCTGGTCGTATCCCTCGCGGAACTTGGTCTGCTGGAACTGCTTGTTGACAACATCTTCCGGAGTTAGCGCCATGGCTTCCCACCTCTTACTTGTTTTGGCTCGGTTTGGCTCGAATGGACGTGCCTACGCTAGCAAAGTCCCCGGCGGTTCAGCTGGGATCGAAGCGATGAAGGACACGTGCGTTTCAGGATACCGCTATGACCGCTCCCGGCGCAGGACCGGAGCCGGACCGGCGCGTGCTCGCGGCAACGACTGCGGACGGCGCTGTGAGCACGAGCGCGGCGATCACCGTCGGTGGCACATAACCGGGGCCTGTACCCGCAGAAAAACTCTCAGCGAAGTATGACGTTGACCAGGGTCATCGCAATGATCACGCAGAGCATCGTGATGCTCCAGCCGAAATCGAGTGCGAGCGCACCCATCCGGATCGGCGGAAGGATTCGCCGGAAGAACCGAATGGGAGGATCGGTCAGCGAATACACCAGCTCGGCGACGACGAGGACGAACTTCTCGGGCCGCCAGCGGGGCTTGAAAGTGCGCACAAGGTCGAGTGCGAATCGCGCCCACATCACGAAGAAGTAAAGCAGCAGCGCGAAGTACAGGATGTTTCGAATCAGAGAAAGAACGGAGTCCACCCGTCAATTATTGCTGAGCGAAGAAGGTGGATTCTGCCGCAGCAGCTCCACCGGCATCCCCGAGCACTGCAACGTGCTGGGGTGAGAGCAGGAACACCTTGCTCGTCACGCGCTCGATCTTTCCGTAGAGACCCTGTGAGAGTCCGCTCGCGAAGTCGATGAGGCGCTTGGCGTCGCCCTCGCTCATCTGCGAGAGGTTGATGATGACGGGAACGCCGTCACGGAACGTCTCGGCGATGACCTGCGCGTCGCGGTACTGCTTGGGGTGCACAGTGAGGATCTCGTTGAGCTCAGTGGGTGCAGCCTGCGTTGTTGCCGTCGGGCGGCGCAGCGGGGTGACCGGCGCTCGATTCGCGACGGGGGTCGGCGTCGATGCCGGTGTGCTCGCGGCACTCGTGCCTGAGCTCTGCGCGGCCGGTGCGGCCTGGGGCGCAGCGGTATCCCGGGCTTCGTACTCAAGATCGTCGTCTGCGAGGCCAAGGTAGACCATGGTCTTCTTCAGGGGGTTGGACATCGCTACCTCCGTTTGTGCGGTTCCTTCTCTATGAACATTAACCGTCTGTTGGCCTGATACCCGTGATTGCCGTTCCAATGCGAAGGTGTGTCGCGCCTTCGAGGAGGGCTTCACGATAGTCGTGTGACATTCCCGCTGAGATATGGGACGCAGCGGGCTGAAGGGCGACGACCCGCTCCGAGTACTCCCGGAGGCGAGCGAAAGCCTCGCGAGGCTCACCGCCGACCGGCGCGACAGCCATCACGCCAAGAAGCTCGAGCCCGGGAGCGTCAAGGACCTGCTCGACGAGTGGCTCAAGACCCGAGGGCGCTACTCCCCCGCGTGCGGCGTCGTCGGTCAGGTTGATCTGGATGAAGCACGGCAACGCCGGAACGCTCTCGTCGGTCGCAAGCGCTGTCACGAGCGCGGGGCGGTCGACGGAATGAACCACGCTCGCATACTGCCTCACCTGCCGGGCTTTCTTTGACTGCAGTTGCCCGACGAAGTGCCAGTTGAGGTCTGTGAGCCGCGCGAGTTCGGCGGCCTTCAGCGAGGCCTCCTGGTGTCTGTTCTCACCGAAGTCGCGCACTCCGAGCCGGTAAAGCTCCTCGACAAGCGTCGCCGGGTGGAACTTGGTGACGACAATTGTGGTGATCTCGGCACCGGTCCGGCCTGCTTCGGCAAGCGCATCGCCGATTCCGCTCTTCACGGACGCCAGACGCTCGGCCAGCGAGAGCTGGCCGAGCGTCTGTTCGTTCTCGGAGGTCATTTCCTACTTGAGGAAGTCGGGAATGTCGAGCTCGTCCTCGTCCGCAAAAGCCGGGTCAGCGGCCGCTGGCGGGGTGGACAGCGACTCCTCGGTGACGCGCCAGGTCTGGGGCGCCTCGGTGAGCACAGCTCCGCTGGCAGCCTTCTCGGCGCCGGCGCTCGACGAGGGGGCCGCGGCGACCGCTGGAGCGCTCGTCATGACGCCACCGGTTGTGATGACGGCGTCACGAACCGACTCGCCCGCACGCGACGGTGGTTCGCCACCGTCGAAACCGGCGGCGATAACCGTTACCCGGACTTCATCACCGAGAGTGTCGTCGATGACGGCACCGAAGATGATGTTCGCCTCGGGGTGCACAGCTTCCTGGACCAGGCGGGCGGCGTCGTTGATCTCGAAGATTCCGAGGTTGGAGCCACCCTGGATCGACAGGAGAACACCGTGTGCGCCCTCGATCGATGCCTCGAGCAAGGGAGACGCGACAGCGAGTTCCGCCGCCTTGATGGCGCGGTCAGCGCCTCGCGACGAACCGATACCCATGAGGGCGGAACCGGCACCCTGCATGACGCTCTTCACGTCGGCGAAGTCGAGGTTGATCAGGCCTGGTGTCGTGATCAGGTCGGTGATGCCCTGAACACCCGCGAGGAGCACCTGGTCGGCGGTCGAGAACGCCTCGAGCATGCTGATGCCGCGGTCGCTGATCTCAAGGAGACGATCGTTCGGCACGACGATGAGCGTGTCGACTTCTTCCTTGAGCTTCGCGACGCCGAGTTCGGCCTGAGCCTGGCGACGACGGCCTTCGAAGCCGAACGGCTTCGTGACGACACCGATCGTCAGTGCACCGATGGACTTGGCGATCCGGGCGACGACGGGAGCGCCTCCGGTACCGGTTCCGCCGCCCTCACCGGCGGTGACGAAGACCATGTCGGCCCCCGCGAGTGCTTCTTCGATTTCTTCAGCGTGGTCCTCGGCGGCGCGACGGCCGACCTCGGGGTCCGCTCCGGCGCCGAGACCGCGGGTGATCTCGCGTCCGACGTCGAGCTTGACGTCTGCGTCGCTCATGAGCAACGCCTGTGCGTCGGTATTGATGGCGATGAACTCGACGCCGCGAAGGCCGAGCTCAATCATTCGGTTGACAGCATTGACGCCGCCGCCGCCGATGCCGACGACCTTGATTACGGCAAGGTAGTTCTGGTTTGTAGTCACGTCCGGCCTCCGGTGAGAACCCTCAACCTCAGGTTAAGGTTTAAAGTTATGCTCAGTATGCATTTCTTGTGATTGACGTTAGGGCCAGATCAGTCCGGCACAGGGACCTGTCCCGCGTGTCGGGGAACCGGCGCGGAAATTGACCGTGGCGCGGGGTCAGCGCACGACGGCGACAGAGGGGGAGCTGACGTCGTAGACGTCAAAACCCGGCTGGGATGCCATGAGTCTGGTGAGCGTGTATGCCTTGAGTTTCGACTCGTCCCCACTCCCCCAGACAACCGTCGCCTCGCTGTCGCGGAGGGTGAAAGTCACGTCGTCCTTTGTCGTCGCCGTGACCTCATCGACAGTGGCGAGCAACTCTGCCGGAATGCTGCGAAGAGCTGCGGCGGCAGCTGTGAAACCGTCTGCGTCCGAGCCCCCATCGACAGCGATCAGCGGGTAGTTCGGCGGCCTCGTCGCCGAATCAGCGATGACGACTCCGGCGGCGTCGACGACCGAGAACCCGTCGGCTGTCGCCAGGGCGCCGACCGGGGTGCGCTCAACGAGCCGAACCACGAGCGTCGACGGCGGCCGGGCCTGGATCGAATATGACTCGATCAGCGGGTACGTCACCAGGGCTGCCTTGATGGCCGTGTCGTCGACGAGCGGGAACGGCGAACCGAGCTGGCTCGACAGGTCGTCGACGACGGCGTCGGAATTGACGAGGAACGCTCCCTCGACCTGGATCTCCCGCACGGACAGCAGAGGAGTGTACGCGGCGACCACAGCGGCGAGAGCGAGAACGACGATGCTGCCGATCCCGATGAGCCAGTTGCGGCGCACCCTGCGGGAGCCAGCAGTGAAGCGCTTGACCTCCGCGCGCTCGAGCCGCTTGCGCAGCTTCTGCGCCTCACGGAGAGTATTACCCGAACCGCCAGCTGACCCGATGCCGGCGCCGCCCGCCGCCGGGTCTTTCTTTTCACCGTCGGCCGTGAACAGCGGGATGGGAGTGGCTGTGGCTCCCCTGGCATCCCGCGCACGACCCGCGTCGCTGGCCGAGCCGGTGTCATCACGCCCGGCATTCCCGGCACGACCGGCAGCACCGTCAGCACCGGGACCGCGTTCAGCCCCGGTGGCTCGTGGCGGGTTCGCCGGTCGCTGTGGGGTAAAACCCGCTGGGCGCTTCATGAAGCTAGCCCCGTGACGCGGTCAGTGAACCGAGGAGCTGCGGGACGATGCGGTACACGTCACCACAGCCGAGGGTGATGACGAAGTCACCCGGCCGCGCGATCGACGCGACGTAGTCGGCCGCTTCCTGCCAGTCAGAAATGAACCTGACCTTCTCCGGGTCCTGGAACTTCTCCGACACCAGCGCGCCGGTGACGCCCGGCTCCGGATCTTCCCTCGCGCCGTAGACGTCGAGGACGACGGTCTCGTCGGCGTGCGACTCGAGCGTCTCGGCGAATTCGCCGGCCATGAGCCGGGTTCGGCTGTACAGGTGCGGCTGGTGCACCGCGATGATCCGC
Source organism: Mycetocola sp. Y442 (assembly GCF_056898615.1). Lineage (NCBI taxonomy): Bacteria > Bacillati > Actinomycetota > Actinomycetes > Micrococcales > Microbacteriaceae > Mycetocola > Mycetocola sp. Y442. The sequence continues at coordinate 250,518 of NZ_JBXHBV010000001.1, read as the reverse complement.
CCCTCACCGACAACCGTCCTCGCCGCTGACAGCGCGGCTGCGACCTCTGTGGGGTGGTGGGCGTAGTCGTCATAGACGCTCACGCCATCGACGGCGCCGTGAAGCTCGAAGCGGCGCTCGGTGCCGCCGAATTCGGCGATCGCAGCGAGGGACTCAGAGGCGCCGAACCCCAGGCCGACAAGAACGGCGAACGCGCCGGCGGCGTTGATGGCGTTGTGCTTGCCGGGGACGCGGAGCGTTGCCCCGTTGTCCTGCCCCTCGTAGCTCACGATGAAGGACACAGGACCCTCTGTGCTGATCGAGGAAACGCGGACGTCGGCATCCGGGCTCTCACCGAAGGTGATGATCCGCTTGTCAGTGAGCTTCTTCGTCACACGGACCGCGCCGGGGTCGTCTGACGAGATGACGACGAACTCTGAGGCGTTCTGCGCGAACGTCACAAACGCGTCGTCAAACGCTTCAAACGAGCCGTAGTGGTCGAGGTGATCGGCGTCAACGTTGGTGATGAGGGCCACAGCTGTGTCGTACAGCAGGAAGGAGCCGTCTGATTCGTCAGCCTCGACGACGAAGAGGTCACCGCTGCCCGCTGCGCTCGAAACGCCGAGCGATTCGATGACGCCTCCGTTCACAAAGCTCGGGCTCTCGGAGAGTCCGAGGAGACCGGTAACGATCATGCCGGTGGAGGTGGTCTTGCCGTGTGCCCCCGCCACGGCAACGAGCCGCTTGCCGTTGATGATCCAGGCCAGTGCCTGTGACCTGTGCAATATGGGAATCCCGCGCTCCCTGGCGAGGAGATATTCGGGGTTGGTCGGCCAGAGCGCGCTCGTCACAACGAGGGTGTCGGCGTCGCCGACATTCGCAGCATCGTGCCCGATCGCGATCTTCGCGCCGAGTCCGCGAAGCGCCTCGATGTTCGCCGAGTCACGCACGTCTGACCCGGTGACTGTGTGTCCTGCTGCGAGGAAGAGTCGGGCGATGCCGCTCATTCCGGATCCGCCGATACCAACGAAATGGACGGTTCCGAGTTCTTCGGGAATCTCGATGGTGAAGTCGGGTTTGATCACTGTGTGCTTCCTGGTGTGGTTATGCTGCCGCATCGGCAGGTCGAGTGTAAGCCTGTGGGCTGGGAGTCAGGAGGTCCCGAGGGCCTCGCGGATGAGGGCAAGCATCCGTGTCGATCCCTCGAGGGTTCCCATCAGCCGCGACTGGACGGCCATGTCCTGGACGCGCATCCGGTCGGTCATGAGCGGAATCAGCGAGGACGACACCCACTCGGGAGTGAACTTCGAATCGAGCACGATGACCGCGCCACCGGCGTTGACGGCGTCGGCCGCGTTGTAGCGCTGCTCGCCGTTTCCGACCGGGTACGGCACGTACGCCGCTGGGATGCCAAGGGCGCTCAGTTCGGAAACCGTCGCGGCGCCGGCACGCGAGACGGCGAAGTCGGCAACCGCGAGAGCGAGGTCCATCCGGTCGCAGTACTGCGCCATCCGGTAGTGGCGGGTTCCGGGGTCGGTGAGTTCGGACTTGTCACCGATGATGTGCAGGATCTGGAAACCCGCGGCGATGATGGCGTCGCGGGAATCGTAGATCGTCTGGTTGACCTTGCGTGCACCGAGCGAGCCGCCGGTGACCAGGAGTGTCGGGCGGTCATCGGCGAGGTCGAAGACCTCCCTGCCTTCCTTCCTGGCAGCGTCACGGTCGAGCCGTTCGATCTCGCGGCGAAGCGGCATACCGACGAACCGGGAATTCCGCAGCCTCGTGCCGTGGAAAGCGACACCGACAAACTTGGTGTATCTGGCGCCGAGGCGGTTGGCGAGGCCAGGCTTCGCGTTTGCCTCGTGGATGACGAGAGGGACCCCGGCCCGCTTGGCAGCGAGATAGGCCGGAGCTGAGGCGTAGCCGCCGAAGCCGACGACGACATCGATCTCGTGCGTCGAAAGCATGTCGACGACGCTCGATACGGCCTGCGAGAAGCGCGCGGGGAATCGGGCAGCTGCCTTGTTCACGCGGCGGGGGAACGGGACCTTCTCGATGGTCAGCAACTCGTAACCGCGTTCAGGGACGAGCCTCGCCTCGAGGCCCTCCTTCGTTCCAAGCACGAGGATCTTCGCGTCGGGTTCACGCTCGGTAATGGCATCCGCAATCGCCAGGAGCGGGTTGACGTGACCGGCCGTTCCTCCGCCTGCGAGTAGGTAATTAGTCATCGTGTGTAGTGCTCCCCTGCCTGGGTGAATCGAGGTTTCGCCGCCTGCTCACGCGCAAATGACAGCACGATCCCGACGGCGCAGAGGGACGTCAGGAGTGCCGTCCCTCCCGCTGAGATGAAAGGAAGAGGGACGCCGAGGACGGGCAGCAGCCTGAGCACGACCCCGATGTTGACGAAGGCCTGACCGATGATCCAGACCAGGATCGCGCCCGTGGTGATCCGGACGAAGGGGTCGGAGCTCGCCCGGATCACTCGTACGAACGACACGGCAAGAAGGACGAACATGCCCAGGACGACGGTCGCGCCGATGAGACCGAGTTCCTCCCCGATGATGGCGAAAATGTAGTCGTTGGATGCTGCGGGCAGCCAGGAGTACTTCTCTCGCGAGTTTCCGAGCCCCAGTCCGAACACTCCCCCGTTTGCCAGCGCCCAGGTGCCGTGAAGCGGCTGCCAGCACAGGTTCTCGTAGTCAGCGCACTCCTCGTCGAGGAACGTCAGGATGCGCGCCATCCGGTTGGGGCTGATAAGCGCCATGACGGTGAACAGTGCAATGCCCGCGAGCACGGGGACGAGCACATATCGGAGTTTGAGGTTCGCGAAGAACATCGCACCGATGACGATGCCAGCCATGATCACGACGGTTCCGAGGTCCTTACCCCCGAGCACGAGGCCGAGGGCAAGCGCCGACACAGGGACAACAGGGATGAGGGCGTGCTTCCAGTCGGAGAGCAGGTTGATCTTCTTGCCGAGGATAAACCCGAGCCACACCGCCAGCGCGAGCTTGAGCAACTCGGACGGCTGTCCGTTGATCGGGCCGATCGCGATCCAGTTGCGGTTTCCGCCCTCGGAGATGCCGAGGGGCGTGAAAACCAGGAGTTGGAGGATCAGCGCACCGAACAGGGCGAGCCAGGCCCACTTCTTCCAGAACCGCACGGGTATCCGCGAGATAACCAGCATGAGCGGGATGCCGATGAGCGCGTACGTCGCCTGCTTCCAGAAACCGCCGAAGAAGCCCTTGTTGTCGAGGAACGAATCGACAGACGAACTGGAGAGGACCATGACGAGCCCGACACCGACGAGAAAGACAGTGGTGCAGAGGACGAGGAGGTAGGTGCTGGATTCGGGGCGGATCTGCGCGCCCAGTCGAACCCGTGAGCTCCTGGCGCCGGTCTCTTCGCTACGCGGACGGTCGGTTGGTGGGGCGGTCATCAGCCTCACCTTCCCATCGCTGGCGTACAGCATCCGCAAACAGTCGTCCACGTTCCGCGTAATCGGCGAACTGGTCCATCGACGCCGCGGCAGGTGCGAGGAGCACCACATCACCCGCAACGGCGATTTCCGATGCCAGTTCGACGGCACGGGGCATGACATCTTCAGTGTTGTCTGCGTCCACCTCGAGCAGGGGGACGTGGGACGCGTGTCGCTCGAATGCAGCGAGAACCGCACTCCGGTCCTTGCCGATGATCACGGCTCCGCGGAGCCGGTCACTGTGCCGCGCGACGAGGTCGCTGATATCGACGCCCTTGAGCAGTCCGCCGAGGATCCAGACGACCGACGGGTATGCGCCGAGAGAGGCGTCAGCCGCGTGCGGGTTGGTCGCCTTCGAGTCATTGACCCAGCTGATTTCGCCCCTGGTCAAAACCGGCTGGATCCGATGAGCGTCAAGGCGGAAGTCGGTGAGGGCCTCGCGAACCTGTGCTGGCGTCACGCCGAACGATCGGGCGAGAGCGCTCGCGGCGAGCACGTTCTGGACGATGTGCGGCGCAGCAAGTCCCGCGGCGGCGAGGTCATCCACGGTGGTGATCTCGAGCGCGGACGAGAACCGCTCCTCAAGGAAGGCCCTGTCAACGACGATGCCGTCGACGATGCCGAAATCACTCGGGCCGGGAACGCCGAGGCCGAACCCGATGGCGCGCGCGCCCTCGGCTACCTCGGCATCGCGCACGAGCGCTTCGGTGCGGCCATCGGATTTGTTGTAGACGCAGGCAACCCTGGTGCGATCGTAGACGTGGCCCTTTGCCGCCACGTATGCCTCGAACGACCCGTGCCAGTCGATGTGGTCCATGGCGATGTTGAGGCACGCGCTCGAATACGGCGTGACGAAGTCCGGTCCGGCCTGGCCGCCCAGATAGTGCAACTGGTAGCTGGAGAGCTCAACGACGAAGACGTCGAAGCCCTGCGGATCACGAACGGCGTCGAGCACAGGCACACCGATATTGCCGCACGGGGCCACCCTGAGGCCCGCTTGCGCCAGCATGGCGGCCGCGAGCTGGACCGTCGTGGTCTTGCCGTTTGTGCCGGTCACGAGCAGCCACTCGGCCGGCGTGCCGACCTTGTCCCTGACCCGCCAGGCGAGTTCGATATCGCCCCACACCGGAACGCCGCTGGAGTTGGCCCACTCGAGGAGCGGGTGGTCGGGGTGGAACCCGGGCGAGACGATGACGACCTCTGGACGGTGGTCCTCGAGTTCCGGCGGCACAACCGTGAGGTCGGCCTGAACGAGACGCGCACCGATCACATCGATGAGTCCCGCGCGTTCGTCCGGACCGGCGGGCGCGAGCACCAGCACGTCGGCACCGAGTTCGGCCAGGGTATCCGCCGCGGCGAACCCGGTCACACCGAGGCCGAGTACCGCGACGCGCAGCCCCGTCCAGTCGGCGTGCCAGCTCGTGAGTGTGTTCAGGCGATCAGTCATTGTCAGCGCAGAATCCATTCGAGGTAGAACGTTCCGACGCCGGCGGCGCAGAGCAGGCCGCCGACAATCCAGAACCGGACCACGACAGTCACCTCAGCCCACCCCTTGAGCTCGAAGTGGTGATGGATCGGACTCATCCGGAAGATCCGCTTGCCGTGGGTGATCTTGAAGTACGCCCGCTGGACGATCACTGACCCGGTTTCGATGACGAAGAGACCACCGATGAGGACGAGGAGCAGTTCGGTGCGGGTGAGGATTGCCAGCGCGGCGATCGCTCCTCCGAGCGCGAGTGATCCCGTGTCACCGAGGAAGATCTGTGCCGGCGATGTGTTCCACCAGAGGAAACCGATGAGCGATCCGCAGATGGCAGCGGCGACGATGGCGAGAGCCAGCGGATCCCGCACTTCGTAGCACTTGTACGCCACCTCGTCGGCGAGCGATGCACCGAAGCAGGACTGGTTGTACTGCCAGAAACCGATGATGACGTACGAACCGATGGCGAGGATCGATGCCCCAGTGGCCAGTCCGTCGAGGCCGTCGGTGACGTTCACGCCGTTCGATGTGGCGGTGACGATGAAGCTCGTCCACAGCAGATAGAGCACGACACCGATGACCGGTCCGAGAATCATCAGGTTGATCGGGAGATCGCGAGTGGCGGAGATGGCTGTCGAAGCCGGGGTTACTCCCTCGGCGCTCGGGAAGTTGATGGCGAGGACGCCGAAGATGACCGCGACGATGACCTGGCCGAACACCTTGGCCCAGCCGCCGAGACCCAGGCTGCGCTGTTTGCGCGTCTTGGTGAAGTCATCGATGAACCCGACGACACCGAGTCCGACCATCATGAACAGCACGAGGAGCGACGACACGCTGATCGCATCACCGGTGATGATCATGGCGGTGAAGAAGCCGAACAGGGTCGCAGCGATGATGACGATGCCACCCATCGTCGCAGTACCACGCTTGGCGTGGTGCGACTTGGGACCGTCATCCCGGATGAACTGACCCCACTGGAGCTTGTGGAAGAGCTTGACGAACGCCGGAGTAAGAAAGAGCGAGAAGGCCATCGAGAGGGCGCCCGCCGTAAGAAGTGCTACCACGAGTACAGTGCTCCCAACCGGTCGCCGAGGAACCGCAGGCCGGCCGAGTTTGACGATTTCACGAGGACAGTATCTCCGGGGATGATCTCTGCAGCGAGGTAGTCGTAAGCAGCATCCATATCGCCAAAGTACACGCTCTCACCGTCCCACGAGCCTTCATTGATGGCACTGATGTGCATCCGGCGCGCGTCAGGACCGACGACGACGAGCCGGGAGATGTTGAGCCTGACCAGTTGCAGCCCGATTCTGTCGTGCTCATCGCCGGCGAACTCGCCGAGTTCGCTCATCGCGCCGAGGACGGCGATCGTGCGCTTTCCCGGTTCTGAGATCTGCGCGAGAGTCTTGATCGCCGCGGACATCGAGTCAGGACTGGCGTTGTACGCGTCGTTGATGATCGTGACGTCATCCTTGCCGCCGAGAACCTCCATGCGCCAGCGTTCAGCTCGCGTCAGAGTCTCGAGTGCCGCGGCGCTCCGAACGAGCGGGACTCCGAGCGTCGACGCGACGGCGATGGCCGCGAGGGCATTCGACACGTGGTGCTCACCGAGAACGCGAAGTGTGATCCTGACCGGTGCCTCGCCGGGAACGTGCGGCGTGAAGCTCGTTCCCGTCCGGGTTCCGGCAACGTCGGTGGCCCGGATGGATGCGGTGTCCTCCTGCCCGAACCACACAACGCGAGCCCTGGTCTTTTCCGCCATTGACGCGACGCGGGAATCGTCGGCATTGAGGATCGCTACCGCGTTTTCGTCGAGGTCACTGACCATCTCAGTCTTCGCCCGAAGCGTCGACTCGATTCCGCCGAACCCGCCGGCGTGGGCAAGGCCGACCTTGAGAACCACCCCGATGTCGGGCTTTGCCATGGCGACGAGTTTCGCGATGTGCCCGATCCCGCTCGCCCCCATTTCTACGATGAGGTATCTCGTGGACTCACTGATCCTGAGCATCGTGGTCGGTGCTCCAACGGCGTTGTTGAAGGAGCGGATCGGCGCAACCGTCTCGCCCTCGGCCGAGAGGATGCGTTCGAGCATGTTCTTTGTGGTCGTCTTGCCGTTTGACCCCGTGATCCCGATCACCGTGAGTTCGCCAGCCGCGCGAACGCGCTCAACAACGAACCGAGCGAGTTCACCGAGCGCGACAACCGCATCCGAGACAACGATCTGGGCGATCGCGTCGGACACCGGGTGCTCGACAATGGCCAGGGCAGCACCGCGCTCGACGGCCGCACCCACGAAGAGGTGGCCGTCGGTGTCGTCACCGCGCTTGGCGACGAAGATCCCGCCTGGCACGATCTCGCGGGAGTCGGTTTCGACGGGCCCGTCGACTGTTGTGTCCGGGGCGGCGGGCGTCCCATCGAGGTGAAGGACGCCGGACAGCCGATCGGCGATCTCGGACAGGGTCAATCGAATCATAGGGAATTATCTTTCAGGCACACGAGAGCATTTGCTGGTGCCACAGGCGCGAGACTGGCTGTGGCCTCGCGCACGGGGGTTAGTAGTAGCCCGGGTAGTCGGCGCCGGGTGTTGTGGAGGGTGGGAGTCCGTACTTCTTGATCACCTGGAGGACGGCTTCCTTGAAAACGGGTGCTGCTGCCGCGGAAGAACGCTTGAAGAGCGGGTCTTTCAGGGTCACAGTAACGACGTATTCAGGGTCGTCGGCCGGTACGACGCCGGCCATGGATGAGTAGAACGTATCTTGAAGTATACCGCCGATGATTTGCTCGCCCGTTCCGGACTTCGCCGCAACGCGGTACCCGGGAATCTCAAGCTCCTCAGACCAGAACCCCTCGGTGACGACGGTCTCCATCATTCCGAGGGTTTGCAGGGCGGCCTCCTCGGAGATCACCCGTTCCGGCTTGGCTGGTTCCGGCACATCGGTAACGGTGCCGTCCAGGTAGCTGCATCCTTCGACGAGCTGCAGCGGGAGCTTTTCGCCGAGGTTGCCGAGCGCCTGGTATGCACCGGCGAGCTCGATACCCGTGACGTCGACGCCCTGGCCGAACATGGTCGTGTAGTACGTCTGGTTGTCCCACTCCTGCCAGGGGTGAAGTGTTCCCTTCTGCTCCCCCGGGAAATCGATGCCGCTCTTGTGGCCGATGCCGAAAGCGTCGAGGTAGTTGTAACGCTTCTCCGGGCTGAGTTTCTCGCCCAACTGGCTCGTTCCCGTGTTCGACGACGTCTGAAGCACTCCGGCGAGAGTGAGCTGCTGCCGCTCGTGAGGAAGCGCGTCCTTGATGCTTGCCCCGTTGGACGGCTTGTACCGGTAGTCGGCGACGACCTGTGATGCCGGCGTTGCCAGGCCCGCGTCGATGAGCGAAGCGGCGGTGAGGGGCTTGAACACAGAACCAGGCTCGAACCGGTTCTGGAAGACTCGGGATCGGCGGTCGTCAGGTGCCGTCGCGGTGACATCGTTCGGGTCGAGAGAAGGCGCCTCGGCGATGGCACGGATCTTGCCGGTTTTTGCCTCTGTGACCGTGATGGTGCCCCACGCCGCCTGCTGCGCCTGGACCTGCGATGCCACGAGCTGCTGGAGATACCAGTTGAGGTCAGCGTCGAGCGTGAGCTTCAGTTCGCCGCCCGGTTCCGGCTCCTTGGTGGTCGTCGTGGTGCCGGGCAGCGCAACGCCATCCTTGCTTCTCTGGTAGGCCTGCTGGCCGTTCACGCCCGTCAGGCAACTGTTCTTGGCGAGTTCGAGGCCGCCGAGACCGGCATTGTCACTTCCGACGTAGCCGACGACCCCACCGGCGACCGCGCCGTTCGGATAGGTCCTGCCGGCGGTCTGCTTCGGGTAGATCCACCAGATGCCCGACGATTTGAGCGAAAGCAGCTCCTGGTACGTGTCGTACTCGACACCCTTGATCAGGTAAGCGAAGTTGCTCGAGGCATCGGCGGCCAGCGCGCTGTCGACGATCTCGAGCAGTTCCTCAGCACTCTGGCCCGTGACAGCGCCGATCTCGCCCATCGCCTGTTCAACGGTGACGGTCGACGTCGTGCCGTCTTCCGAGGTTCGCTTGAACTCGTCAACGTCCTTGGGCGAGATGGTGACGTCGAAGAGGGTGACGCTCCCCGCGAGGGTCGTCCCGTTCGTGTCCACGATCGACCCACGAGGGGCGTAGATGGTTCCCTCGCTCGAGGTTTTGGCGAGAGAATCGCCGACGAGCTGGCTGGCGCGAACGACCTGGATGTCGATGAGCCTGACGACGAAGACGCCGACGATGGCGATCACGCAGACTATGGCTGCCGCCACCCTGCGTCGCGTCGAGAGCGAGTGTTTCACTGAGTTCGTCCTTCGCACCTATGCCCGGCGTCTAGTGGGTTTGAGGCGACGGGATCCCGTTATCCAACGATATGGGGGCCGCAGGCGCGTCAGGGTCTGCCACGCCAGCACCCGCTGGATCGACAACCTGGTCGGGAACTGTGACGAGAGGGAGGTCGGTAATGAGCGAGTTGGCGACGAGCGTCGATGCGCCGACCGGGACGCTGCTCTCCGCGGTGCCGGCGGCGGGAACCCCGACGATGCCGCCGTCGGAAAGCCGGAGGTAAGCGGGAGTGCCGCTGATGACCATGCCGAGAGCCTGAGCGTTGGCCGCGATGAACTGCGGGGAAGACACCTCGAGCAGGTCGTCGGTCACGGCCTGCTTCTGCCAGGTCAGCTGGGTCTGCTGCTTGGTGAGGGCGGAAATCTCGTAGGCGCCGTGGCTGAGTCCCACGCTCAGGAGCAACTGGGTGACGACGATGGCGAGCACGCCGGTGACGGCACCGACGGCGTACGCGATTTTCGGCCGAGCGCGGCGGGCGTCACTCGCGGGGACCGCGCGGAGAGGCCGGGTCGTCGGGATGCCGTGCGGAACGCCGGGGAGAGTCGCCGGAAACGTCGTCGCCAGGTTCGCACTCATGAGTTTTCCGCTTTCAGTCGTTCAGCTGCGCGCAAGCGGACGGGCGTCGCTCGCGGGTTCGATTCTTTTTCTTCTTCTGTCGCCATCTCGGTGCCGCGCACGAGTAGCCGAAAACGGGCGCTGTGCTCCGGCAGCTCGACCGGCAGGTCTGCGGGAGAGGTGGACGAGCTCGCTGCGGCGAGGTCGCGCTTCACAATCCGGTCTTCGAGGGACTGGTAGGAGAGCACCACGATGCGTCCCCCGACGGCGAGCGTGCCGAGGGCCGCGGGAATCGCGCGCCTCAGGACGCTGAGTTCGGTGTTCACCTCGATGCGAAGTGCCTGGAACACGCGCTTGGCCGGGTGGCCGCCCCGCGAGAGTGCCGCCGGCGTTGCGTCCTGCAGCAACTGGACGAGCTGTCCCGAGCGGGTAATCGGTTCGACCTGCCGTGCTTCAACGATCTTGCGTGCGTACCGCCCTGCGAGCTTCTCTTCGCCGTAGTCTTCGAAAATCCTCCGGAGGTCACCCTCCCGGTATGTGGCAAGGATGGTCTCGGCCGTCAGGTCGCTCGTCGAGTCCATGCGCATGTCGAGCGGCGCGTCCTGGGAGTACGAGAAGCCGCGTTCGGTCCGGTCCAGCTGCAGCGAGGACACCCCGAGGTCGAACAGGATGCCGTTTGCCTCGGCGAAGCCAAGACCGTCGAGGGCTTCGGCGATTCCGTCGTAGACCGTGTGAACCGGGTGGAACCGGTCGCTGAAACGCTTGAGCCGCTCGTCGGCAATCGCGAGGGCTTCGAGGTCCCTGTCAAGCCCGACCAGCTGAAGCTCGGGGAAGCGTTCGAGGAATGCCTCGGCGTGGCCTCCCATACCGAGCGTGGCATCGACGAGGACGGCACCCGGCTGTGACACCGCAGGGCCGAGCAATTCGATGGTCCGCTCCAGCATGACCGGTGTGTGAATGTTGTTGAATTCCATAGCTTCTCCGGACTGCCCCTGAATCCTGATCCCCATCCATTCCGACCTGGCACCGGGGAAGTGTGCCAGGGCGAGCGAACGGCTGGGAGTCAGAGCTCAGGGACTAGAACAATCCAGGAATCACCTCCTCTGCGGTGTCGGCGAATGCAGCTTCCTGCTCTTCGAGGTACTTTTCCCAGGCCTCGGTGTCCCAGATTTCGGCCCGGCTTCCGGCGCCGATGACCGTGAGGTCACGCGAGAGACCCGCGTAGCTCCGGAGGGAGGCGGGAACCGTGATCCGGTTCTGCTTGTCCGGTGTCTCCGCGCTGGCTCCGGAGAGGAACACACGGAGGTAATCGCGGGCCTGCTTGCTCGTTACCGGTGCCTGGCGGATCTTGTCGTGCAGCGCTTCGAACTCACGGGTGCTGAACACGTACACGCAGTGCTCCTGGCCGCGGGTCATTACCACTCCCCCGGCGAGCTCGTCCCGGAACTTCGCGGGAAGGATGATGCGGCCCTTCTCGTCGAGTTTGGGGGCATACGTGCCAAGAAACATCGGCACATCCCCCTTCGTTCCGGCCAAGCATCAGGTTGACTCCACTTTACTCCACTTTGCACCACGTTTGTCGGAAATAGTGCTCTATTCGGGTTTTTTCTCGCAAACCGGCCTGAATTTGCAACGAACGCTGAGGTGGAGGGAAGTGGAGTCAAATCCGGCGCTGCACCCGCATGATGAGCGCCACTGGCGGATGTCTTCCGCAGGGAACCGCGAATGACCGCACGATGAGCGCGGGCGTCGGTGGAGGGTGGAGCGCAGTGGAGGACGCGGTGGAGCAGCGAAAAGGGCACGAAAAAAGGGCCGACCAGATGGTCGGCCCTTAGCGTGGGTGGGACTCTCGTCCGCTCAGGCGCAGGCTCTCAGCGCAGCCTGAGTTTTCGTCAGTTTTCGTCCTGGCGCTTGTCCCAGCGATTGTTCATTCGATCCATGAACGATGCGGATGCCGCAGACTGTGAGCGTTTGCCCGATGCGGGGAACGCGGAGTGAGGCTCTGACCCGGCATCGCCCTTGCCTGGGGCAATGGCAAACATCACGCCGGCGAGCATGGCGGCGAATCCGATGATGCCGACGATGGGCTGCTGCAGGATCACGCCGGCGATGAGCGCTCCAGCACCGACGATCGTGATGACACAGCCGATCGCTATGTTGCGATAACTCGGGCGGCCCTTACGGTTTCCGACGGTCGATACGAAATCAGCGTCGTTCCTGTAGAGGTTGCGCTCCATCTCATCGAGAAGCCGTTGCTCCTGTTCAGACAGTGGCATGATGTTCCCCTCCAACTTCGGGTGCGACGCAGGTTCATCCCTGTCGATTCTAGCCTTGCGCGGATGGCTAGGCTAGCTGTGTGAATGAAACCGCCAACCTGAACGACCTTGTCCAGTCTCGGATCGGTGAGTTCATTTCATCGCGGGAGTCAATTCTCGCCCAGGTCGGGTCAGGACTCGATCCCTTTGCCTCCTTTTCTAGGGAATTTCTCAGCGGTGGGAAGCGGTTCCGGGCCCGCTTTTGCTACTGGGGCTGGCAGAGCGTTGCGGATTCGTCCGACGGCGATGCCAACGACGGTCGTGCGTCGGTTGCTGACGTGGTTTCGGCCGCGAGTGCGCTCGAGATTTTCCATGCCGCCGCGCTGATCCACGACGACATCATCGACAACTCCGACACCAGGAGGGGCGCGCCGAGCGCCCATCGTCGCTTCGAGCAACTGCACAGGGACGGTGCGTGGGCCGGGGACGGTGCAGAGTACGGTCGGGCGGCAGCGACGCTCCTCGGCGATTTGCTTCTCGGCTGGAGCGATGAACTCCTCGATGAAGCACTGGATGGATGCTCGAGGCCCGTTGCCCGGAGTGCCAGGGCGGAGTTCAACAGGATGCGAACCGAGGTCACGGCAGGCCAGTACCTCGACATCCTCGAGGAACGTGCGTGGCGTTCTCACGACGACAGCTCGCAGCTGACCCGCGCACAGCAGGTCCTGATCTATAAGTCCGCGAAGTACAGCATCGAGAGCCCGCTCGCGCTCGGGGGCCTCCTCGCCGGAGCAACGCCAGCGCAGCTTTCATCGCTCAGGGCGTTTGGGTTGCCCCTCGGCGTCGCCTTCCAGCTCAGGGATGACCTGCTCGGCGTCTTTGGCGATGCCGCGGTGACGGGCAAGCCAAGCGGCGATGACCTGCGAGAGGGCAAGCGCACAGTACTCATCGCGCGAACCCGCGCGTCGATCCCTGCACCAGCCAGGAACATCCTCGACGAATTGCTCGGCGACCCTGACCTCGACGATTCCCAGATTGCCTCGCTTCAGGCAACCATCCGCGAATCAGGAGCGGTCGAAGAGGTCGAAGCCATGATCGACAGTAATGTGGCTCGTGCCATCGCGGCACTCGACGCTGCGCCACTTTCGGCGACGGCGACCGGCCAGCTCCGTGAACTGGCGGATGCCGTTACCAGGCGCACCTACTGAACGAGCCAGCACGCCGCAGGCAGGCTCAGGCCAGAGCCTGAGCCACTCGACGCACCTCGGCTTTGCGACCGGCGCGCAGCGCATCGATCGGAGCCGCCAGGAGGCTCTCTTCTTCCTCGAGGAGCCACCGCATGGCGTCGTCGTCGCGGAAGCCCGCGTCGGCCAAAACGAAGAGCGTTCCGCGAAGTTCACTCAGCGGCTCGTTGTCGCGAAGGAAATCGGCGGGGACGCTCAGCACTCCGTCGCGCTTGACGGCGAGCAACTGGCGTTCCTCGATCAGCTTACGGATGCGGCTCTGGGTCACCCCGAGCGCTTCGGCGAGGTCGGGAAGGGTCAGCCACTGTCGCTCAGGAAACATGTTCGTCACGGTATGAGTCTGCCACGTCACGTCGATCGATCTCACCCCGGGCCCATGAGTTCACGGTTCACAGCCTTCACATCCGTCACGGTGATTGACTCCCGACACAGATGTATGGGACCGTATGAACCGGATGCCACACGAACGGGGGTCATTCCATGTCGTTGCCACCAGCGCCTCACCTGCTTTCCCAGAATCTGCCCACCATCGATGAGCCCGCTCAACCGGCACCAACCGGGCGCGCTGGTGATTCGCGCGCAGCTGGCCGCCGTCGTGCTCGCAATCTCACCCTGCCGCTCGTCCTGACCGGGTCGCTTGCCGCCAGCATGCAGATCGCCCTTCCCGCTGCCGCTCACTCGCCGATGTCGTCGCCGAAGCCCCGCTCGAGCGTCCCCGCTCCCACTCCCCCGAAAGCCGCACCGGCGCCTCTCGCCGTCCAGGCAGCGCCCGCCACGTACACGGTTGAGTCCGGCGACACCATTTCGGGCATCGCGTCGAAGTTCGGCCTGGCAACGGCATCCGTCCTCGCACTCAACGGCCTCGGCTGGTCGAGCATGATCTTTCCCGGCCAGACACTTCTCCTCACCGGCGCGACAGCGAGCCCGGACGCCGCCCAGCCCGCGCCAGCCCCTCCCACCCAATCCTCATCGACCTACACCGTCGTCTCGGGCGACACGGTGTCCGGTATCGCTTCGGCACACGGCGTGAGCGTTGCCGCGGTGTTCGCCGCCAACGGTCTGAGCTCGGCCAGCATCATCTATCCCGGCCAGGACCTCGCCATTCCCGGCAGCAGCCCAGCGCCGGCGGCACCGACCCCAGCGACCGCCCCGCCCGCACCGGCTGCACCGACCGAAGCCGCCATCACGCCGATGACCGCCGAGATGCGGTCGAACGCCGCGATCATCGTGTCGACCGCCCGCTCGATCGGGGTGAGTGACCACGGAATCGTCATTGCGCTCGTCACTGCGGCGCAGGAATCGAGCCTCCGCAACGTTCAGCACGGCGACCGCGACTCGCTCGGCCTGTTCCAGCAGCGGCCGAGCATGGGCTGGGGCACCGCCGAGCAGGCTCTCGATCCCGTTCGCGCAACCAAGGCGTTCTTCGGGGGGCATGTCAACCCGAACCGCGGGCTCACGACAGGGCTCCTCGACATCGACGGGTGGCAGTCGCTCCCCATCAGCGCCGCCGCCCAGGCCGTGCAGAAGTCTGCCCACCCCGACGCATACGCGAAGTGGGAGACGTCGGCACGCAGCTGGCTCTCCGAGCTCGGTTGATCGCGCCAGCGGGGGCAATACTACGATCGGGTCACGAATTGCCCATGATTAGTGGGCCTTGCGGTGTTTTGTCAGCGCCGCGGGCACGACCCTCCATAGACTTTCGTTCGTGACAACCAGCCAGCAAACCGACCCGATTATCGGCCGTCTCATCGACGACCGGTATGACGTGCGTTCGCGCATCGCCAGGGGCGGCATGGCGACTGTCTACCTCGCCACCGACCTGCGGCTGGAGCGCCGCGTCGCCATCAAGGTCATGCACGGTCACCTGGCCGACGACAGCAACTTCCGCAACCGCTTCGTGCAGGAAGCGCGGAGCGCGGCGAGGCTCGCGGACCCCCACGTGGTGAGTGTGTTCGACCAGGGTCAGGACTCGGACCTCGCGTACCTCGTCATGGAGTACCTGCCGGGGATCACCCTGAGGGAGCTGCTCCGCGACCACGGCAAGCTCACTCCGCGCCAGGTCATCGACATCATGGATGCCGTCACAAGCGGCCTTGCTGCTGCGCACCGCGCCGGCATCATCCACCGGGACGTGAAACCGGAGAATGTCCTCCTCGCCGACGACGGTCGCATCAAGATCAGCGACTTCGGGCTTGCCCGCGCAGCGAGTGCCAACACCGCGACCGGCCAGTCGCTGCTCGGGACAATCGCATACCTCTCCCCCGAACTCGTCACGCGAGGCATCGCCGACGCCAGAAGCGACATCTACGCACTCGGCATCATGATGTACGAAATGCTCACCGGCGAGCAGCCGTACAAGGGCGAACAGCCCATGCAGATCGCCTACCAGCACGCCAACGAGTCGGTGCCGAGGCCGAGCGCCGTGAACCCGGACGTGCCCGATGCTCTCGACGACCTCGTCCTGTGGGCAACGGAGCGTTCCCCCGATCAGCGCCCGAGCGACGCCAGGGAAATGCTCGAACGACTCCGCGAGGTAGAAAAGCAGCTCGGATTCGGTACCGCCGCAAGCACCCAGGCGACGATGGTGATGGCGACACCGCCCGCGAGCGACACCGCAGGCTTTACTCAGGTCCTGACATCACCCTCGATGCGCACGGATCCCGTTGATCCTGCCAACCCTGTGTCAACCCTCAGCGCTGTGACGGCGAAGAGGCGGACAAAGGGTTACTGGATCCTCGGACTCGTCCTCCTCCTCGCCGCGCTCTCCGGCGGCACCGGCTGGTACTTCGCCGCGGGCCCCGGCTCGCACGTCTCGGTGCCATCGGTCGTCAACGAAAGCCCGGAAGACGCAACCCGGATCCTCACCGACCTGGGCCTCACGGTCACGCAGGGCGAGGAATACAGTTTCGACGTGCCCGCCGGTCTCGTGTCGAGCACCGACCCCGGTGACGGCGCCCTCGTCGACAAGGGCTCGAGCGTCACGGTCAACGTATCGCTGGGCCGCGCGCCCGTTACTGTTCCTGCACTCGCCGGAATGCCCCTGGCCGATGCCGAAGCGTTCCTCACCGACAACCGCCTCACCCTGGGAAGCATCGACCAGCAATTCAACGACGACGTGCCCGATGGCGTCGTTCTCGCTGCGACGGATGCCGCGTCAGGAGCCGATGTGTCCGGCGGCGGCGAGATTCTCCAGGGTGAGACGATCAACCTCGCCGTCTCACTCGGCGGGATCCCTTCGGTTGGCGGCATGAGCCCGGACGAAGCGAGGAGCGCCCTCACCGCGCGCGGACTCGTCGTCTCCGACAAGAGCAGGGAAGAATTCAGCGACGACGTCGCCAAGGGCGTCGTCATCAGGGCTGAGCTTCCCGATGGCATCATCCGTGCCACGGACACGGTTACCCTCGTCGTGTCGAAGGGCGAAGACCTCGTCACCGTTCCCGACGTCGTCGGGAAGGTCCTCGCCGAGGCAAAGGCCGAACTCGAGGACCTTGGATTCACGGTCAAGGTCATCAGCGACGTGGCCGAGACGAACTGGGGATTCCCGCTCGTCACCGTCGACCAGTCGGATCCCGCCGGCGGAACGGCGATCAAGCGCGGGGCGACGGTCACGCTGACCTCGTACCTCTTCGAAGCGCCCTAACCGGCGGCGCGGTGAACGCGCCAGTCGGTATGCACGAAACCCGTACGCACGAAACCCCCTGGCCGCTGGCCAGGGGGTTTCGTGTTGGGGCGTGCTGAAGCTACTTCGCGAGCTCTTCGGCGACGAGGAAGGCGAGCTCGAGGGATTGCATGTGGTTGAGCCTCGGGTCGCAGAGCGACTCGTACCGTGTTGCCAGCGCCGCTTCGTCGAGCTGCTCAGAACCGCCGAGGCACTCGGTGACATCGTCGCCCGTGAGTTCGACGTGGATTCCGCCGGGGTGAGTCCCCGCCTGGCGGTGCGCCTCGAAGAATCCCTTCACCTCGTCAACGACGTCGTCGAACCGACGCGTCTTGTACCCGTTCGGCGTGGTGATTCCGTTGCCGTGCATCGGATCGGTGACCCACAGCGGGTTGGCATCCGTCGCCTTGATCGCCTCGAGCAGCGGAGGAAGCGCGTCACGGATCTTGCCAGCGCCCATCCGCGTGATGAACGTCAGGCGACCGGGCTCACGATTCGGGTCGAGCTTGTCGATGAGCTTCTGCATGGTTTCAGGAGTCGTCGTCGGGCCGAGCTTGACGCCGATCGGGTTGCGAACCCGCGAGAGGAAGTCGACGTGCGCCCCGTCGAGGTCACGCGTGCGCTCCCCGATCCAGAGGAAGTGGGATGAGGTGTTGTACGGCATCCCCGTGCGGGAGTCGATCCGGGTCATGGGGCGCTCGTAGTCCATGAGCAGGCCCTCGTGGCCCGTGTAGAACTCGACGCGCTTGAGCTCGTCGAAGTCGGCGCCGGCGGCTTCCATGAACCTGATGGCCTTGTCGATGTCATGAGCGAGCTGTTCGTAGCGGTGGTTCGCCGGGTTGGACGCGAAGCCCTTGTTCCAGCTGTGCACCTCACGAAGGTCGGCGAACCCGCCCTGCGTGAACGCACGAATGAGGTTGAGGGTCGACGCCGCCGTGTGGTATCCCTCGACGAGCCTGGCCGGGTCTGCACGGCGGGATTCGGGCGTGAAGTCGTAGCCATTGACGATATCGCCACGGTAGGCGGGAAGAGTCACGTCGCCGCGGGTCTCGGTGTCGCTCGAACGCGGCTTCGCGAACTGGCCGGCCATGCGGCCCATCTTGATGACGGGCATCGACGCGCCGTACGTGAGAACGACGGCCATTTGCAGGATCGTCTTCACCCGGTTGCGGATCTGGTCGGCCGTTGCTCCGGCGAAGGTCTCGGCGCAGTCACCACCCTGAAGGAGGAAAGCATCACCGGATGCCGCGCGAGCGAGCCGCTCGCGGAGGATGTCCACTTCACCGGCAAATACGAGCGGGGGGAACGAGGCGATCTGCGCTGACGCGCGCGCAACGGCATCCGCGTCAGGCCACGACGGCTGTTGCTTGATCGGCAGTTCACGCCAATAGTCCAGACCGGAAATCACAGAGTCATCTGCCACTACCACCGGATCGATTGGATCTGCCACGGAACGTCCTGTTCTGAATGAGGAATGCCCGTTTCGAATGCGAACGGGCCAAGTTCCAGACTAGCGCGATTCGATTGCGCCCTTGTCCTTCACGCTCGTTGCATACACGTCGACGTACTCCTGCAGGCTGAGGCGCTGCAGCTCGTACATCAGCTCGTCGGTGATGGAACGAAGGATGAACCTGTCGCCCTCCATGCCCTCGAACCGGCTGAAGTCGAGCGGCTTGCCGATGATGATACCGATGCGACGGATGCGCGGAAGCGTGGTTCCGATGGGCATCATCTTCTCGGTGTCGATCATGGCGACGGGGATGATGGGTACCCCGGCTTCAAGGACCATGCGGGCAACGCCTGTGCGGCCGCGATACATCTTTCCGTTGGGGCTGCGGGTTCCCTCCGGGTAGATGCCCAGGAGGTCACCTCCCCCGAGAATCCGGAGCCCTGTGTTGAGGGATGCCTCTGAGGCTTTGCCGCCTGACCTGTCGATCGGCAGCATCCCCGTCGCTGTCATGAACATCCGGGTCGCCCAGCCCTTGGGGCCCTTGCCCGTGAAGTATTCACTCTTCGCGAGAAACGAGATCCGGCGATCGAGATAGAGCGGGAGGAAGACGGAATCGATCACCGAGAGGTGATTGGAAGCGAGGATGGCTCCCCCGGTCTTCGGCACGTTCTCCTGCCCGATCACCCACGGGCGAAAGATGGATTTCAGGATGGGGCCAGCCACCATGTGCTTCATGAACCAGTAGAACATCGTCGTCCCAGTATCCTCTACAGCTCGATCGGTGCGGTGCGCCTTGCGGCGACACGCGCAAGATCGGCTGCTCCGACAACACCGGCGTTGTTCACGAGCTCGGCGATCCTGAACTCGGGCTCAGGGTGGTATCCCCTCGCGGGAAGGTGCTCGAGGTACGACGCACGGATGGGCTCGAGAAGCAGGTCTCCGGCCTGGGCCACCCCGCCGCCGATGACGAACAGCTGCGGGTCGAGAACCGCGCCGAGGCTCGCGCACCCCTGCCCGAGCCAGGTACCGAGCTGTCGGAGCGCTGCGTTGGCACCGCCGTCACCTGCGACGATCAGCTCAGAGATGTCGTGCCCGGTGAGCGTGCCGGCCTCGGCACGCCGGTCGGCGAGGATCTGCCCGATTCCACCGGCGTCGGCGAGTTCGTTGGCGAAGCGGAGAAGCGCCCGACCTGAACCGTATTGCTCCAGGCAACCGTGCTGGCCGCATCCGCACGGATAACCGTCGGGGATGAGCCGCATGTGTCCAAGCTCTGCGCCGGCGCCGAAGCCCCCGCGGAAGAGCCTGTCATCGGTCACGATGGCCCCGCCGACCCCCGTGCCGATAGTCAGCATCACCATGTCGCTGAACAGGCGGCCGGCTCCGTACCGGAATTCGGCCCAGCCCGCGGCGTTCGCATCGTTGTCGATGACGATCGGGAGGTCGAGCCGCGCCGAGAGGCGAGCCTGGAACGGCTCGTTGCGCCAGCTGATGTTTGGCGCGTAGTACACGGTGGACTGAGCAGCGTCGATGAAGCCTGCGGCGGCGACGCCGACTCCGTCGATGTTCCTGCCGGCCGCGAGAACGCTCACCATCGCGACAACGGCATCCTCGATCAGTTCCGTGGTCGCAGGCGTCGGCACACGCGTTTCGCTCACGATCTCACCGTCTTCATCGACGAGCGCACCGGCGATCTTCGTTCCACCGATATCGATACCGATTGCGTGCACGCGGAAGCCTCCAGTAGGGATGGGGTCGAGACCCGACAAAAGCGACAAGGGCAGACCGCGTCGGTACGTCCATGTTAACGATTCGGCCCAACCGCCGCCATCTGACCGGCGCTGGGGGCCCCACACCCCTAGAGTAGACGTACCCTGCCCCTCTAGGTACCGAAGGAGATACCTTGGAACAGTTCGATGTACCAGCAGTTGTCGCCGCCGACCCGAACGCGAACACAACGGATCTGCTGGTCGAGCGCGTGAAGCTTACGCCGACAGCCCCCCTCTTTGCCCTCCCCGTCAATGGCGGGTGGAAAGACGTCAGCGGAGAAGAATTCCTCCGGCAGGTCGTCGCCCTTGCCAAAGGCCTCGTCGCCGCAGGAATCGAGCCTGGCGACAAGATCGGGCTCATGTGCAAGACGAGTTACGAGTGGACGCTCATCGACTTCGCCACCTGGTTCACCGGCGCCATCCTGGTGCCGATTTACGAGACGAGCTCGCCAAGTCAGGTCCAGTGGAACATGGAGGACTCAGGGGCAATCGCCGTCATCGTGGAGACCGCTGACAACTTCGCGCGCTTCGACGAGGTCCACGCAGACCTTCCCCTGGTGCGGAACGTCTGGCAGATCGCGCTCGGCGACCTCGGCAAACTCGCTGCGTCAGGCACCGACGTCACCGACGCTGAAATCGAGCGACGCCGCTCGCTCGCCGTCGGCTCCGACATCGCGACCCTGATCTACACGTCGGGGTCGACAGGCAAGCCCAAGGGCTGTGTCATTACCCATTCCAACTTCGTCGAACTCTCCCGAAACTCCGCGGTCGCACTGCACGAAGTGGTCGATGGAAAGAACGGGTCGTCGACGCTCCTCTTCATCACGCTCGCTCACATCTTCGCTCGCTTCATTTCGGTGCTGAACGTGCACGCCGGTGTGAAGACCGGCCACCAGCCAGACACCAAGCAACTGCTCCCCTCGCTTGGATCCTTCAAGCCGACCTATCTGCTCGCGGTTCCGCGGGTCTTCGAGAAGGTGTACAACTCGGCCGAGCAGAAGGCTGAAGCGGGCGGCAAGGGCAAAATCTTCCGTGCCGCGGCCGACGTCGCCGTCGACTACTCGAAAGCGCAGCAGGCCGGAAAGGTCCCGTTCGCCCTCAAGGCGAAATATCTCGTCTTCGACAAGCTCGTCTACAACAAACTGCGCACCGCTATGGGCGGCAATGTTGAGTATGCGGTGTCAGGCTCAGCACCGCTTGGCTCTCGCCTCGGTCACTTCTTCCACAGCCTCGGAATCGAAATCCTCGAGGGCTACGGGCTGACCGAGACCACCGCGCCCGCGACAGTCGGCAGGCCGGGCAAGACCCCCATCGGTACCGTCGGACCGCCGATGCCCGGCGTGTCCATCCGTACACTCGACGACGGTGAGATCGAGGTAAAGGGCCTCAACGTCTTCAAGGAGTACTGGAAGAACCCCGAGGCGACGGCTGAGGCCTTCAATGACGGCTGGTTCCGCACCGGAGACCTTGGCTCGTTCGACGCGGACGGCAACCTCACCATTACCGGACGCAAGAAAGAGATCATCGTTACCGCCGCGGGCAAGAACGTCGCACCCGCTGCCCTCGAAGACCCGATCAGGTCCAACCCGGTCGTCGGCCAGGTGGTCGTCGTCGGCGACCAGCGGCCGTTCATCTCGGCGCTCATCACTCTTGACTCGGAGATGATCGGGACCTGGCTCGGCAACAACGGTGAGGATGCCGGTCTCTCCCTGGCTCACGCCGCGAAGAACCCCGCGGTGCTGGCTGAGATCCAGCGCGCGATCGACCTCGCGAACACGCGAGTCTCTCGCGCCGAATCGATCAGGAAGTTCGTTGTGCTCGCAAGCGAGTTCACCGAGGCGAGCGGCCACCTGACACCGAAACTGAGCATCAAGCGCCACGTGATCCTCAAGGATTTTGCCGGCGACATCGACGGAATCTACGCGAACGCACCGACGCAGGGCATGTCGCTCAAGTAGCTGCCGGTCGACGGCGCTCCTCGGGAGAACAAGAACACCCGTTCCGGACAATCCGGAACGGGTGTTCTGCGTTCGATGCAACCGGGCTCAGCCGCGAGCAGGCTGAACGACGCTGGGAGAGCGGGTTAGAACCAGCTGCTCTCCCTGACCTCTTTCATGGCGGCCCGCCGGTGTTCCTTGCCGAGCCGGTCAAGGTAGAGCATGCCGTCGAGGTGATCGGTCTCGTGCTGGAGCGCCTGCGCGAGCACCCCTGTCCCTGACACATCTACCTCGTTGCCGTCGAGGTCAATTCCTGTCACCCGTGCGAACGGGTACCTGGGCGTCGGATACCAGAGGCCGGGTACCGAAAGGCATCCCTCGTCGACAAGTTCGACCTCTCCCCGCGTCTCGACGAGCACAGGGTTGATGATGTACCCGATGTCACCGTCGACGTTGTAGCTGAATGCCCTCAGGTTGACGCCGATCTGGCTTGCAGCCACACCCGCTCGCCCCGGAGGCCGCACGCTATCGAGCAGGTCTTCGACGAGGCTCCGTGCCCTGTCATCGATCACGTCGATGGGCTCGGAAGGGGTTTTGAGGACGGGGTCTCCGAAGAGCCGGATCTGTCGTTCTGTCACTGGGGCCTTTCACTCTGGGTTGAACGGGAAATGATGGGTCGCGTTGTCGGCATTCCTTCGACCACGAGTGCTGCGAGCGTGCGTGCAGCATGCCTCGTCACGGGTTTGAGGTCCTTGAAGGAGATCGCCGAGCCCGCCGCGAGCTGGGGGTCATACGGAATCCGGACGATCTCGCGCACTCTCGACTTGAAGTGGCTCTCGATCTCGCCGAGGTTGACCATGTGGGAGCCCTGGGTTGCGGTGTTCAGCGCCACTATGGCGTTCGCCACGAGACTCTCGAAGCCGTTCTGTTCGAGCCAGCTGAGGGTTTCCGACGCGAGCCGCGCCTCATCGACGCTCGATCCGGAAACGATGACGATGGCATCCGCCCGCCGCAGTGTTGCCGACATGACCGAGTGCACGATGCCTGTACCGCAGTCGGTCAGTACGAGCGAGTAGTACCGCGAAGCAAGGTCGGCGACGGTGTCGTAGTCGTCGGCGTTGAATGCGTCGGACAGGTGCGGATCCGTGTCGGATGCGAGGACGTCGAGGCGGGTCTCGTCGCGGGCGACCATCGTCGAGAACTCGGTGTAGCCCCTGATCGCGTCAGCCTCGCGCACCACGTCCCTCACCGTGCGATCGGTGTGCTGGGCGATCCGCTCAGCCAGGGTGCCCCTGTCGGGGTTGGCGTCGATGGCGATGATCCTGTCGTCGCGGGCGTCCGCGAGGGCCATCCCGAGCAGCGCGGTGACCGTCGTTTTACCGACCCCGCCCTTCCTGGTCAGCACGGGGACGAACCTGGCTTCCCCGACAAAGCGTTTGCGGATGCGTTCGTCAAGTTCCTTGCGAGCGGTTGCCTTGGCGGAGTCGCCGAGGTGAACGCGCTTGCCCGTCGCATCGAACAGGAGTTTCTGCCAGAAACCATCCGGTGGGGTCCTCGACCCGCGCGCGCCGTCGAGGAGTCGTTCGCTCGTCAGGAGCGCAGCGGTCTCGGGAGCACCCGGTCCGAAGCGTCTGGCGCGTACCGGCTCCTCGTTGGCGATCGGTGTCGTTACCGGGACCGCGACCGAACTCGTCTCGACGTCACCTGACTCGAGTGAGTCGGGCTGCACCGCAACGTCGTCGATGGCGACGGCCTGTTCGTCTTCCGGGATGTCATGGATCGGCGCAGCGGGCAGTTGCACGGATACCGTCGCTCGCGGTGATGCATCGATGTCGATCGACGCGGTGTTAATCGAGGCGGTGTCAATCGAAGCCGCGTCGATCGAGCTGTTGCCGGGTGAGGCGGAGTCAAACGACTCCGCCTCACCCTCGGCGGGAGACAACGCTGGTCCGGTGGCAGCATCCGAGACGGACCTGCGACCGGAGTGGCGAGCGTTCCCTCCTGTGGCTTGAGTGGGTGCCATGGGAGCTACCCCCTTCGTTCGGGTTCAGCCTCCCAGTGTAGGCGGCACCCCACTGTCGGCGGTCAACAGTCGCCTACGCCCTGGGCGTGATCACGATGATGAGGTCTCCCGCTTCCACCTGCTGGGTCGTCGAAATGGCCACCCGCTCTACTGTGCCGCTGACCGCCGCGGTGATCGCCGCTTCCATCTTCATGGCCTCGATCGACGCAACAGCCTGGCCGGCCTCAACGACATCGCCCTCGGCCGCCTTCACCGTGACGACGCCGGAGAACGGCGCTGCGACCTGTCCCGGCTTCGACGTGTCGGCCTTTTCGATGGGCTTCGACTCAACCTTGATGCTCGTGTCCCGCACGAACACGGGGCGGAGCTGACCATTGAGAGTGGTCATGACCGTACGCATGCCCTTGTCGTCTGGCTCACCGATCGCTTCGAGACCGGCGTACAGGCGCACGCCCTTGTCGATCTCGATGACGTGCTCCTGGCCCTGGTCGAGGCCGTAGAGGTAGTCGATGGTGTCGACAACAGAGAGGTCGCCGAACAACTCACGCGTTTGCAGGAACGTCTGGGTCGGGGCGGGGAACAGCAACCGGTTGAGGGCGGCGCGCCGTTCGTCAGACGTGCCGTCAAGCTGGGCCTGGTCATCGGCGCTGAGCGGGGACACCTCGATGTTGATGTTCTTCCCGGCAAGGACCTTGCTGCGGAACGGCTCGGGCCAGCCACCGGGAAGGTCACCGAGTTCACCTGCCATGAAGCCGACGACCGAGTCAGGGACGTCGTACTTGTCGGGGTTCTGGGCGAAGTCGTCCGGGTCAGCCTTCACCGCGGCGAGGTAGAGCGCGAGGTCACCGACGACCTTCGACGACGGCGTGACCTTGGGCACGCGGCCGAGGATCCGGTCGGCGGCGGCGTACATGTCCTCGATCAGCTCGAAGTGATCGGCGAGGCCGAGCGCGATTGCCTGCTGGCGCAGGTTCGACAGCTGGCCGCCGGGGATCTCGTGGGTGTAGACGCGACCGGTCGGGCCGGCGAGGCCTGATTCGAACGGCTTGTAGATGTGCCGAACCGATTCCCAGTACGGCTCGAGGTCGGTGACGGCCTTGAGCGAAATTCCCGTGTCACGTTCTGTGTGCGCGAGAGCGGCGACGAGTGCGGATGCCGACGGCTGGCTGGTGGTCCCCGCCATCGGAGCGCTCGCAACGTCGACGGCATCCGCACCAGCTTCGCTCGCAGCGAGGAGCGTGGCGAGCTGGCCACCGGCGGTGTCGTGGGTGTGGACGTGCACCGGAAGGTCGAACCGCTCACGGAACGCCGACACCAGCTTCGCGGCAGCGGCCGGGCGCAGGAGCCCCGCCATGTCCTTGATCGCGAGCACGTGCGCTCCCGCTGCGACGATGTCGTCGGCGAGGCGCAGGTAGTAGTCGAGGGTGTACAGGTCCTCGGCCGGGTCGAGCAGGTCGCCGGTGTAGCAGACGGCCACCTCAGCGACGGTCGTCCCCGTGGCGAGCACGGCGTCGATGGCAGGCCGCATCTGGCTGACGTCGTTGAGGGCATCGAAGATGCGGAAGATGTCGACGCCGCTGTCCGCGGCCTCGCGCACGAAGGCATCCGTCACCGCTGTCGGGTACGGGGTGTAGCCGACGGTGTTGCGCCCGCGCAGGAGCATCTGGATGGCCACGTTCGGCAGCGCCTCGCGGAGGCTCGACAGCCGCTCCCACGGGTCCTCGCCGAGGAACCGGAGAGCGACGTCGTAGGTGGCACCGCCCCAGGCCTCGACCGAGAGGAGTTCGGGGGTGAGCCGTGCGACGTACGGGGCGGCGGCGAGCAGATCGCGGGTGCGGACCCGGGTCGCGAGGAGGGACTGGTGGGCGTCGCGGAACGTCGTCTCGGTGACGGCGAGTGCCTTCTGTTCACGAAGGGCGGTGGCGAAGCCCTGCGGGCCGAGCTCGAGCAGGCGCTGGCGCGAACCGGCGGGCGCCGGAACGCTGAGGTCGATGTCGGGAAGCTTCTCGGCCGGGTGCAGGTTGGTGGGGCGCGGACCGTTCGGCTGGTTCACCGTGACGTCGGCGAGCCAGTTCATGATCTTGGTGCCGCGGTCCTTGGAGACCCGGCCACGCACCAGCTCGGGGCGCTCGTCGATGAACGACGTGCTGAGGTCACCGGCGACGAACTGCGGGTCCTCGAGCACGGCCTGCAGGAACGAGATGTTGGTGGACACACCGCGGATGCGGAACTCGGCAAGGCCTCGCTTGGCACGCGCGACGGCGGCGGGGAAATCCCGGCCGCGGCAGGTCATCTTCGCGAGCATCGAGTCGAAGTGCGGGCTGATCTGGGCGCCGGGGTTGATGGTTCCGCCATCGAGGCGGACACCGCCACCGCCGGGCGACCGGTAGGTGGTGATCTTTCCGGTGTCGGGACGGAAGCCCTGGGCCGGGTCCTCGGTGGTGATGCGGCACTGCAGAGCGGCTCCGTGCATCTGGATGGAATCCTGGCTCAGGCCGAGGTCAGCGAGGGACTCCCCCGCCGCGATACGGATCTGTGACTGGACGAGGTCGACGTCGGTGATCTCTTCCGTCACCGTGTGCTCGACCTGGATGCGCGGGTTCATCTCGATGAAGACGTGCTTGCCCTTGCGCTCCCCCGCGGTGTCCAGGAGGAACTCGACGGTGCCCGCGTTGACGTAACCGATCGAACGGGCAAAAGCTATGGCGTCACTGTAGAGCGACTGGCGCAGTTCGTCGCTGATGTTCGGTGCAGGCGCGATCTCCACGACCTTCTGGTTCCGGCGCTGCACAGAGCAGTCGCGCTCGAAGAGATGAACCGTGTCGCCGGTGGCATCCGCGAGGATCTGAACCTCAATGTGACGGGGGCGGATGACGGCCTGCTCGAGGAACATCGTCGGGTCACCGAATGCGCTGTCTGCCTCACGCATGGCCTCGGCGAGGGCAGGGGCAAGTTCTTCCTTGGTTGCGACCTTGCGCATACCGCGCCCACCGCCGCCGGCGACCGCCTTGGCGAAGAGGGGGAATCCGACCTCGTCTGCGCCGGCGAGGAGTACGTCGATGTCGCGTGAGGCGGGAGTCGAGGCGAGGACCGGCACGCCGGCCGCAATCGCGTGCTCCTTCGCGGTGACCTTGTTTCCGGCCATTTCGAGCACGTCTGAGGTAGGCCCGATGAACGTGATGCCGTTGGCGGCAGCCTGCTCGGCGAGGTCAGGGTTCTCCGAGAGGAACCCGTACCCGGGGTAGATGGCGTCGGCGCCGGACTCGAGGGCGACCCGGATGATCTCGGAGACATCGAGGTACGCGCGGACGGGATGACCTGGTTCGCCGATCTGATATGCCTCATCGGCTTTGAGCCTGTGCATGGAGTTCCGGTCCTCGAACGGGAACACGGCAACAGTCTTCGCTCCGAGCTCATAAGCAGCCCGGAAGGCGCGGATCGCGATTTCGCCTCGGTTGGCGACGAGAATTTTTTTGAACATGCAGACCTCTCTGGCAGCACAGCGCACAGGGAACAGTTAGGTTCTGCCAGCTTAGTGAAGGTAACGTATCTACTTGTGCACGTACTCAGCGTCTCGAGCCTCAAGGGAGGCGTCGGGAAAACTACAGTCAGCCTTGGCCTGGCCTCCGCGGCCTTTGCGAAGGGCGTCCGAACGCTCGTTGTGGACCTCGATCCACAATCGGATGTCTCCACCGGCATGGATATCGACCTGACAGGTCGATTGAACGTTGCCGATGTTCTCGCGTCTCCGAAAGAGAAAACAGTCCGCCAGGCCATCTCGCCAAGCGGTTGGACGAAGACCCACCCCGGCACGATCGACGTCCTCATCGGAAGTCCGTCCGCCATCAACTTTGACGGCCCTCACCCGTCGATCCGCGACATCTGGAAGCTCGAAGAGGCGCTCGCGCACGTCGAGGACGACTACGACCTCGTCCTCATCGACTGCGCACCGTCACTGAATGCTCTGACCCGCACGGCCTGGGCGGCGAGCGACCGTGTCGTCGTCGTCACCGAGCCCGGTCTGTTCTCCGTCGCGGCAGCCGACCGTGCACTCCGCGCGATCGAGGAGATCCGTCGCGGCCTGAGCCCGAGGCTCCAGCCGCTCGGCATCGTGGTGAACCGCGTACGTTCGCAGTCACTCGAGCACCAGTTCCGGATCAAGGAACTCCGCGACATGTTCGGACCGCTCGTCCTCAGCCCGCAGCTGCCGGAGCGCACCTCGCTTCAGCAGGCGCAGGGCGCGGCGAAGCCCCTCCACATCTGGCCGGGCGACAGCGCGCAGGAGATGGCGAACAACTTCGACCTCCTCCTGGACCGCGTGCTCCGGACCGGTCGTGTCGGCGAATACGCCGACCCCGCGAAGGCCGCGCGCTAACCACACTCTGGCGAGTTCACCCGACGCGGACGACATCACTCGTTCTGCGGGTGAGCTCACCCGCAGTGAGTGAACCCGGGCCAGTCGCCCACCGTCGGCGTATTCGCACGCCCGGTGTGGCGAAAGCATCAGTTGCGGTCGAGCGCATCCCGCGGAACCGACGTTCTCGACCGGAAGTGATGCTCTCGCCGAGACGGCATGAGCACACCACACCCGCGAGTTCACCCGACGCGGGCGACATCACTCGTTCCGCCGGGTGACCTCGACCGCAGCGAGTGAGCCCGCGCCAGTCGCCCACCGTCGGCGTGTTCGCACGCCCGCGGTGGCGAAAGCATCAGTTGCGGTCGAGCGCATCCCGCGGAACTGGTGCTCTCGACCGGAAGTGATGCTCTCGTGCGGGGACACAGCGCGCGAGACCGGTTCAGGCCATACGCGCGGGGCGCACAGAGCGCACGGCGCCGGCTCAGGCCGTACGCGCGGCGCGGCGAAGGGCGAGTTCGTCCATCGGGTCAGCAGCCTGGCTGTCGAACTCGATGAGGGTGCTCTCCACCTCGCGTAGTACCTTGCCGACGGCAATGCCGAAGACGCCCTGGCCACGGCTGACGAGGTCGATTACCTCGTCGTTCGACGTGCACAGGTAGACGCTGGCCCCGTCGCTCATGAGGGTCGTCTGGGCAAGATCATTGATGCCGGACTCGCGGAGCTGGTTCACCGCTGTGCGGATCTGCTGGAGCGAGATCCCGGTGTCGAGAAGTCGCTTGACCAGTTTGAGAACGAGGATGTCGCGGAAGCCGTAGAGGCGCTGCGAGCCGGATCCGGCTGCCCCGCGGACCGTGGGCTCGACGAGGCCGGTACGTGCCCAGTAGTCGAGCTGGCGGTAGCTGATTCCAGCGGCACGGGCGGCGACGGCGCCGCGGTAGCCGGACTGGTCATCGAGGTCGGGCATTCCATCGGTGAAGAGAAGTCCGAGATCGTACCGAGCATTCTCGTTGGCGGTATTCTCGCTCATCCGTGTGTGCTCCTGTCGAAAAAGGCTGCGGTGTGTACCGCGTTGTCCACGCTACAGAGCCGGGCCGTTCTGATCAACGACATCCGCTCACCAGGTCCGGCGTGTCGAGAGGCCGTGATCATTCTGTGACCCTGGACGCCGGCGCAAGTCACGAGGTAAGCCTGCCGAGCGCCGACCGGACGAGGCTCGCCCTGATCACATCGAGCCTGCCGGCGATCTCGCCTGACAACTCTGCGGCACGAGCCCTGCTCGCCGCATCGTCGCGCCTCGAGATGGGCAGGAGCGCGCTCTCGATGAGGCTGACCTCGCGTTCGGCCGTCGCGCGGTAGCCGCGAAGGTGCCTCGGCTCGATCCCGGACCGCTTGAGGGCGACGAGTGAGCGCACAACCTCGAGCGTGTCGTCCGTGTAGCTCTCGGATGGCGTGATCAGCGACGCCGAGATGGCCTCGTTGAAGAGGGCGGCTGTCGCGCCGGTCTCCTTGATGATTTCGTCACGCCGGTAACGCCGGCCGGGAGGAATGATCGTCGATACGGTCCCGGTCGCGCCCGGCAAGGCTGGAGAGCGCCCTGCATCGAGGTCGGCGAGGTAGCCGCGGATGACTTTCAGCGGTAAGTAGTGATCGCGCTGCATCGACAGGATGACGCGAACACGTTCGACATCCGCCGGAGAGAACTTGCGGTACCCGGACTGGGTACGGCTCGGCGACACGAGCCCCTGCTCCTCGAGAAACCTGAGCTTCGAGTTGCTGAGGTCGGGGAAATCGTTGGCCAGTCGAGCGAGAACCTGGCCGATGCTGAGAAGCGCAGTCGAGGATTGTTCCTGGCGCCCGCGCCCGGCCTCGGGGTGTCCCTGCTCAGCTCCCTGCCGCCTGGCTGCCTGAGCCGACATGCGCTAGGCGCCCGCGGTGGAGTTCAGGTCTTCACGCGACGCGTAAAAGGTCAGGCGGAATTTTCCGATCTGAACCTCAGCGCCATCGCTCAACAGGGCGCTGTCGATGCGCACACCGTCGAAATAGGTACCGTTGAGCGAGTTGAGGTCGCGAACCTCGAAGGCGACGCCGTGCCGAAGGAATTCGGCGTGCCGCCTCGACACCGTGACGTCGTCGAGGAAAATATCGGCGTTGGGATGCCGGCCAGCGGTCGTGACGTCGGCGTCAAGCAGAAACCGTGCACCGGTGTTCGGACCGCGACGAGCAATGAGCAATGCAGAACCAGACGGAAGTGCCGCGATGGCTTCCCGCTCGTCTGCGCTGACGTCGGCCTCGAGAGCCTGGAGCGCAGCACCAAGATCGCGACTGAAACTCATGGTCGAGTCATCTGCGGCCTGACCTGAACCGCCCTGGGCGGCAGGCTGGCGCAGAAATGCCCCTGTTGCGGGGTTCTGCTCATCGGGTAGTTGCACCGTGAACCTCCTAGGTTTCCAGCGTATCGGATGCGGAGTCGGTCTGTGCCGACCCGCGTGGCTTTCGGTTCACTCTTCTTACCCTGATGGTGTCGACCAGATAGAGAATCCCGGCCCACCAGTAAAGCACGGCACCGACCACCGCGAAGAACATGCCTAACGGCTGAACCCAGTCATGGACGTCCGGAATGGCCGCAGCGAGCATGAGCAACGGAAGGCCAAGGAACAGGGATGCTGTCGCGCACTTCCCTACCCAGTTGACCGGGAACGCTCCGTGTCCGATGCGGGCGAGGAAGATGCCGATCGCCAGGAGCATGATGTCCCTGGAGACGATGACGGCAACGAGCCACCAAGGAATCAGCTCACGCCACGCGAGACCCAGCAGTGCGGCGAGGATGTACAGCCGGTCTGCGGCCGGGTCGAGTAACTGGCCGAGTCGCGTCACCTGGTTGAGCCGGCGGGCGAGGAACCCGTCGAGAAAATCGGTGAACCCGGAGACGGCGAGCACGACGAGCGCCCAGATGTCCTGGCCTTCGACGAGCAAAACGAGGAAAACGGGGACAAGTGCGAGCCGGAGAAAGCTCAGCAAATTGGGGAGCGTCAGGATCCGATCGCTCACCCCGAAGTTGCCCTCTGTGCTCACCCCGCCAGCCTAGACGACACGGGGTGCCCTCCGGCACTGGCATGCCGGGCTGCACCGCAGAGTGCGCGACAGGATGCGACCCCGATATGGGGAGCCCACCGGTGGGCACTCTGCCGTAACCTGTACCCATGAAGCGGGCAGCGGAAGCGGGCGGAGATACACACCGCGCATCGGGGCTGCGCACTCGTCTTCTGAAGGTCGCCGTTCCCGCCGCGCTGGCCGCAGTGCTCGCTGCCACGTTCTTCACCGTGACACCCCGCCCCGTCGCTGCCCCCGCGGCCGGAAGCGAAGCGGGTGGCGGCAACATTGCCGGCGCCGCCACGCTGTCCCCTGCGTCGTTCGCCGATGCCTGGGCCAGGATCGACGAACAGGAGCGGACGTTCGTGGCCCAGGTCATCGGTGACTCCACGGGAAACGCGGAGGGCG
Organism: Mycetocola sp. Y442; assembly: GCF_056898615.1. Lineage (NCBI taxonomy): Bacteria > Bacillati > Actinomycetota > Actinomycetes > Micrococcales > Microbacteriaceae > Mycetocola > Mycetocola sp. Y442. Next base: position 218,458 of record NZ_JBXHBV010000001.1, on the reverse strand, counting down.
AATGGGTCGACGTCGCGTTCCGTGAACTCTCGGTCCAGCTCGACCGGCCGCTTGTGCAGCATCCGTGGGACGTATTGTCGAACTCGTATCTCGCGCCGATCACCTTCAACGCCGAGGCGTCGAATGCTCCCCTCGTTGTGTGGAACGGCTCTGCCAGCGGAAAGACCGCCGCGTACTCCCTCACTCACATCGACACCCTCGTGCCGACCGAACCAGACCTCGTCATCCTCAACCACGGGCTCAATAACGTACTCGAGCCTGCCCAGGTCGGAGAACAGTTCACCTCGTTGATCGCCGGGATCGAACAACGGTGGCCCGCACGGATCGGATATGCCGCCCTGCTCGAGAACCCGCGACTGGATCAGTACGCCGCAGCACACGACGAGGTCATCGGACACGTCGCAAGCTGGCTTGCCGAGCACCAGGCGGTCCGCCCGATCGACGTGCACTCGGCGTACCTCGAGTCGGGTGATGTTGCATCGTTGCTGCTTCCCGATCTCCTCCACCCTGCGCCCAGCGGGTCAGTGCTGACCGCCGGAACGGTCATCGCAGCTCTCACCCGCTGACGCTGGCAGACTCACGCCGCCGTGATTGACCCGGGGTCGAACACAGCCAGCACACGCCAGAACGGCTGTGACCGTGCCAGCCACCTGGGCGGGAGTACCGAATCGAGCTCGGTCGCGAGGTAGCTGCGGCGGATGGAGATCAGCCCGTCATCGCGGACGAATGACCGGTGAAAGAAGAGTCCGGTGATGACGGAATACAGCACGTAGCCCAGTCGCGTCCTCCGGATGTCGCTGTGGATGGCGATGACCGATGCCAGCCTCTCGGAATCAGCGAGCACCGCCCCGAGCTCGCGCGCAGAGAGGTGGTGGATGACGTGGTTCGAGATGACGAAGTCGAATTTCGCTCCCTCATCGACGAGGTCAGCGCTCGAGGCACGTCGGTAACGGATGCCGTCGGTGGCTGGCAGGCTTTCGACGTACGCCGCCGCGCGCGGGTCCGGGTCGATCGCCGTGATGTCGAGGCTCACGCCGTCACGCCGCGCCATGCGAGCGAGGGCCCGCACGACGTCGCCTCCCCCTGTGCCGATGTCGAGGAGTGTGTGGCTCGGTCCGGTGAATCGTGGTTTGAGTTCCGTGAGGTAGGTGAGGTGCCAGCCGGCGACGACAGGGTTGACGATGCGGAAGTGCTCATAGGTCCGGAGCAGGGTCGGCAAGTCGCAGTTCGGGTCGTCCATCCACTCGACGGCCTCGGCGTCCCTGAACCGCAACCAGCTGGATAACCCGGTGAGCACGCTCACTGGGTGACCCGGGTGAACAACCCGGTTTCGACGGTGAGCCCCGGCCCGAATGCCATGGCGCACACGCGTTCGCCGTTTCCGCCGCCACCATCGCCAGCATCGCCAGCATCGCCAGCATCGCCAGCATCGCCAGAGTCGCCGCCAGCGCCAGCGCCGTCGAGGATGTCCCTGAGCACGAAGAGCACCGTACCGCTCGACATGTTGCCGTAGTCACGCAGAACCCGCCTCGACGGCGCGAGTTGCGCGACGCTGAGTCCGAGATTGGACTCGACCTTGTCGAGGATGCTGCGGCCGCCCGGGTGGATCGCCCAGTGGGTGATGGTGCCGGCCGGGTCGTCCGCCAGTTGCGGCTCGTTCGCGAACAGCGGTTCGAGCGCTGGCCGGATGTAGGTGTCGATGATCCGGGGTACCGCGGCGCTCAACACCATGTCAAAGCCTGTATCGCCGATCGTCCAGGCCATGTCGTCCTCGCCGATCGGGGTGAGTTCACTCGCCAGCTTGTCGACGGCCAGGCTGATCGAGCCGGCAGGGCCGGGTCGGCCGGTGACAATCGCCGCTGCCGCGCCGTCGGCGAAGACGCTCGATGCGACGATCTGGTCGGGGTCGTTGGACGATCGCACGTGGATCGTGCACACCTCGCAGCAGACCACGAGGACGACGGCGTCGGGATCGGACTCGCAGAATGCCGCGGCTGCCCTGAGCGCGGCGAAGGCGCCGTAGCAGCCCATGAAACCGATGTGCAGGCGCTGGGTCGTCGACGCAAGGCCGAGTGACCTGACGACACGGTAATCAGGTCCTGGTGCGAAGAAGCCCGTGCACGACACAGTGACGACGTGCGTCACGTCGCTCGCGTCGATGTCCGCGCACGCATCGAGTGCGCGCTGCGCCGCCTCGACGAACAACCGGCCCGCGGCATCGATGTAGACCTCGTTGCGTGTTCGGGTCGACGGCGACAGCAGAGTGCCACTCGCCCGGTCATAGAACACCGGGTCGCCGGCCACCGGGGCCTCGCCCAGGTCCTCGATGACTGTTTGCCTCGTCGAAATACCCGAACCGTCGAAGGACGCCCGCACAAGGCGTTCGCCGAGCCTCGTGAGCCCGTCCTGCCCGGAAAAGATATCCCGCGCGACCGTCTGGTCCAGGCTCGTCGGGGGGACGGCGGTCTGGATGGTTCGCACATGGGTAGGCATATTCACACTCTAAACACAGCGCACTCCTTTGCCCCGCCGGTTGCATTCGGCCCTCAACAGCACAGAGAATGTGCGACGCTTTCGCGCCGCCTGTCTGATCCGCCGGGAATTCGCAAGGGCTTGAGTCGCCAGGCCGTCCCGCCATAACCTGTTGCAACCAGACCGGCCGAGCCGACGCCGGGCGAAAGGACAGCAGACTATGGCAACCGCAACGCAGGAACGAACCAGGACAACAGCAACGAACTCCGGCGCGAAAACCACGCGGAGGCAGAAGCCGGAGCGAGGCTTCATCGCCTCTCGCGAGCTCGCCGAGAATATGCAGAAAGTGCTCGTCGACCTCGTCGAGCTGCACGTCCAGGGCAAGCAGGCGCACTGGAACGTTGTCGGCAAGAACTTCAGGGACCTTCACCTTCAGCTCGATGAGATCATCGACGCCGCGAGGGAATTCTCCGACGAGGTAGCCGAGCGGATGCGTGCACTGCACGCGGTGCCGGACGGCAGGAGCGACACAGTCGCGTCGACCACGACGCTCCCGGCTTTCCCGAACGGCGAGGTGGACACGGCCCAGACCGTCGACCTCATCACGGTTCGCCTCGAGGCGACGGTCGGAACGATGCGAGATGTGCACGACGCCATCGACGAGGAAGACCCGACGACGGCCGACATCCTGCACGCGATCATCGCCAAGCTCGAGCAGTACGCGTGGATGGTCAGTGCCGAAAACCGCACGACGTCGTAGGGCTAACCTGCCTCTGAGCGCGACACTGTACGCATGACGTCCAGGAGCGCGATCGGAACGCCGGGCGAAATCAGGAGGTAAGCGGGTTCGAGGATGCCCTCGCCGCTGTTGACCTCGAGCCAGTGCGTTTTTCCCGCACCAAGCGCATCGCCGATCTCCGAGCGGAGGTCGGCGATGTCGCGGTTGGGGACAGAGTACTTCTGGCCGCCGTACGCGATCTCGACCCGCTTCACGACTCGTCGTCCTGTGCGGCACCTGGCGGTCGCTGCTGCGGTTCCGGCACGATCTGAAGACCACTCGCTGAGTTCGACGAGGCGCTCAACGCAAGAATCCAGTCACGATTGAGCGCCGGCAGGCGCGAACCGAAGTATTTGTAGTGCAACGGGATGTTGGGGGCCAGCCAGATTGTGCTCCGGCCGTCGCCGACTGCTGGGTCATCCTTCCAGCTGAAGTAGAACGATTCACCCCGCCGGAGTTTCGCGCCGATGACGATTTGCAGGTGCGCGAGCACCCTGTCGTCGAAATCGACGGTCAGGGTTGAATCGTAAAACAGCTTTCCCATGCCGCATCCTCCCGAAGTTATGCTGGCGACTCGACGTGCCAGGTGCTGCCAACAATGCACCCCGCGGATCAACGCTGGCCCATCACTACTCCGAGAACCATATCGCGAGCGGGCCGGGGAGGTAAGAGGCACGGTGCGGCCTGACAAAGTCACGCGGGCCCGGGTCGCAGGCTCCCGGTCCGTCGTCGCGCGGAGCGGTCAGCCGGGTCCGGGACACGTAGAATCGGCACCATGCCGCTCTGGACTGAAATTGCCGACCGGGTATTTGTCCGGCGTTACCAACCGCTCGATATCTCGGTCACCCTGGTTCTGGGCGATGAGGGGGCGCTGCTCGTCGACACGCGCTGCAACCCGCGCGAGGGCGACGAGATTCTGAGGGACGCCGCCTCGTTCAACCGGACGATCACCCACGTGGTGAACACCCACGCCCACTACGACCACACCTTCGGGAACCAGGCGTTCGCTGGCTCCGCCGTGATCCTCGGGCACCACCTCATTCCGCGGCACTTCGCCGAGTTCGAGTCGCCGCGGCTTGCCGAGTGGCAGTCGAACCCGGCGGCACAGCCGCAGTACGACTGGCGCGACGTTACCCTCACCCCGCCGACCGAACTCATCGAGGCCAGTACCGACCTCGACATCGGCAACCGGCTCGTTCGTCTTCTCCCGCTCGGGCCAGGGCACACCGACACCGACCTGGTGGTCAACATCCCCGATGCCGGCGCCTGGATCGTCGGCGACGTCATCGAGGAGTCCGGCCCGCCGATGTACGGGTCAGGAAGCTTCCCGCTCGACTGGCCGGACCAGGTGAAGACGCTCGCCGGTGTGATGACAGAGGCCGACGTCGTGGTGCCTGGTCATGGCAGCCCCGTCGACCGTACGTTCGTCCGCGCACAGGCGGACCTGCTCGGCACCGTCGCCGACGGCATTCGTGAAGCGTTCGCGCGGAGAGAACCAGCCGAACTGGTCGCCGACCGGATTTCGGGAGCGACGGCACTGCCGCTGGACTTTGCCGAGGCGGCCGTTCACCGCGGATACTCCCTCCTTGCCTCCGGGGATGTCAGCGGATGACGTCGACGGTTCGGGTGGACAGCTGGCTGTGGGCGGTCCGCGTCTACAAGACCCGGTCGATGGCGACGACGGCGGCGAGAGCCGGGCACGTGCGCGTCGCCGGCGACCGGGTCAAGGCGTCCCATCCGGTGAAGATCGGTGACGAGGTGCGGATCCGGCAGAACGGATTCGACAGGATCGTGGTGGTGAACCGCCTGGTGACCAAGCGCGTCGGAGCGACTGTCGCCGCCGAGTGCCTCATCGACAGAACTCCCCCGCCACCGCCGCGGGAGGAGATCGCGTTGCAGCCGACGCGCGACCGGGGCGCCGGCCGTCCCACCAAGCGTGAGCGACGCGATCTGGAAAAACTCCGGGGTCGGGAACAACCCGAGCTGTGATCGGGCCGTCTAGGCTGAGCGCGTGGACATGCTGACCTCCGACCTGCTCGAGCGGTTCCGCGCCAGGGCGCCCGGCTACGACCAGCTCAACGCCTTCTTCACCGAGGACCTGGACGACCTCCGCCACGCGGGCTACCTCGCACCGCAGTCACTGCTCGATGCCGTCCGGAACCAGCGCACGCTCGCGCGTTTCGCGCCGGCGACGGCGCTCGGCATCAACATGCACCACGTCGTGGTCGGGGTCGCCCGGGTGGTGTCGGCGGGCGGGGACCCGAGCCTCGACTGGATCCTCGACGATGCGCGCGCCGGTGAGCTTTTCGCATTCGGCAACAGCGAGGCCGGCAACGACCAGGTCATGTTCGACTCGAGAACCCGGGCGGAGCCCCAGGACGACGGGTCGTACCTGTTCACCGGCACCAAGATCTTCACTTCGCTGTCACCCGCGTGGACGCGACTGGGAATCTTCGGCAGGGATGATTCCAATCCTGACGCGCCGGTCCTCGTGCACGGATACCTCACCCGCGAGACCCCCGGTCATCGAACAGCCGGCGAGTGGAACACCCTGGGCATGCGAGCGACCCAGAGCTACACCACGGTGCTCGAGAACGCGCGGGTGGCGCCGGAGCGGATTGCCAGGACCCTGCCGGTCGGGCCGAGCGGCGATCCGTACATCTTCGGCATCTTCAGCAACTTCCTCCTGCTCATCAGCGCGGTCTACGCCGGGATCGCCGATCGGGCTCTCGAGCTCGGTGTCGAGGCGGCACAGCGCAGGACATCGATGAAGGCGGGCGGGCGCAGTTACGCCGATGATCCCGACATCCGCTGGCAACTGGCCGACGCCGCGATCGCTCTCGATTCGCTCGCCCCACAGATTGAGTCGCTCGCGGCCGATGTCGACGCGCGAGTCGATCACGGAACCGCGTGGTTCCGGCTGCTGGCCGGCACCAAGACCAGGTCGGTCGACGTCGCCAGGTCGGTCGTCGAGACGGCGATCCGATGCTCAGGCGGGTCGTCGTACTCCGCCGACAACGAGCTGAGCCGCCTGTACCGGGATGCCCTCGCCGGGCTGTTCCACCCGAGCGATCCCGAGTCAGCACACAGCACAGTCGCATCGCACCTGCTTGGGCCGGTCTCGACGCGCGAGTGACAGGTCCCCCGCCCGGCAGCACCCCGCTCAGGTCCCGGCTGGGCGGATCCCCGCTCAGGCTGCCGCCACCGGCGCAGGCTTGAGAGCGGCGCGCGTGCGTTTTTCGGCCTCGATGGTGATGCGGTTGGCCATCCCGTTGAAGATGATGCCGTGGAACGGCAGGATCGCGAACCAGTAGAGGCGGCCGCCGAGGCCCTGCGGGAAGAAGATCGCGCGCTGGCGATAGTGGGAGCCCGTCGGTGTCGGTGTTGCCCCCAGCTCGAGCCAGGCCCGGCCCGGCACTCGCATTTCCGCGCGGAGCCTGAGCCTCGTTCCCCGGTCGATCAGCTCGACCCGCCAGAAGTCGAGGGCATCACCGGTCTGCAGTCGTGACGGATGCCGCCTGCCGCGCCTCAATCCCACACCACCGACGAGCTTGTCCATCCAGCCGCGTGCCGCCCATGCCAGCGGGAACGAGTACCAGCCGTTGTCTCCCCCGATCCCCTCGATGATCGCCCAGAGGTCTGCCACGCTCGCTGTGGTGTCGCGCTCCTTGACGTCGGTGAAGACCATGTGCCCCGCCCAGAGCGGGTCGCTCGGGAGCGGGTTGCTCGGCGCTCCGAACACCGACGCATCCTGCCAGCTGGTCTCGATGTCGCCCTCGCGCATCCGGGCGAGGGCGAGTCTCACTGCGGCACGATAGCCGGTGAGGCCACCGGGTGGCGGCGGGATGTACCCGTCGATGTCGTGTTCAAGGGCAACGCAGTCGTACTGCAGGGAGGAGATGATCGCGACGGCGAGGCTCCGAGGGATCGGCGTCACCAGGTTCACCCACTGCGATGCCAGCCAGGGTGTGAGCACGGGCAGAGCCGCGATGGGCCGCTGCTTCAGCCCGGCCTCGAGGGCGTACCCGTTCATCATCTGCCCGTACCGGAGGATGTCAGGGCCGCCGATGTCGAACGTACGGTTGACGTCGCCGGGCAGCTTCGCCGCCTCGACGAGGTAGTACAGCACGTCGCGGATCGCGATCGGCTGGATCCGGTTGCGCACCCACCGGGGCGCAGGCATGTAGGGAAGCACGTCGGTGAGGTGCCTGATCATCTCGAATGACGCCGAACCGGAGCCGATCACGACGCCGGCCTGAAAAGCAACGGTTGGCACCGGCGACGAGAGGAAGATCTCGCCGACGGCTACGCGGGAGCGCAGATGTTCCGAGAGTGGGATCCCCGTCGGGTGGAGTCCACCGAGGTAGATGATGCGGGACACCCCGGCCTCGGCTGCGGCCGCAGCGACGTTGCGGGCTGAACTGGCTTCGACCTCCTCGAACGTGCCGCCGGCACCCATGGAGTGCACGAGGTAATAGACGGTGTCGACATCGACGCACGCGTCGGCGACGGCATCCGCGTTCGTCAGGTCGCCCTCGACCACCTCGACGTCGTCCCGCCATGGCACGTCAATGAGCTTGCGGGCGTTGCGGACGAAGACGCGAACGGTGAATCCGGCGTCGAGTAGTCGTGGAACGAGCCGCCCGCCGACGTAGCCGGTGGCACCTGTGACGAGGACGCGGGAAGAGGACATACGGCCGAGACTACGTCCGATGACGCCGGTGGTCCCCCATCCCGCTCGAACTCACTCCTTGATCACAGACAACACGTTCCCCGCCGGGTCACGGAACCAGGCGATTTCCGGCCCGTTGCCGCGACTGATGCCTCTCTCGTCGGTCGGCAGTTCGTCATCGTCGTAGATCTTGGTGGCGACGCCCGCTGCATTGAGTTCGTCGACGGCGCGCCCGACGTCGTCGACAACGAAGTTGAGGATCGTGAACGACGCGGGCGAGTGATTCGGTTTCGGATAGATGATGACTCCAGCGCCGCCCGGCAGCGTGAGCTGAAGGACACCCATCTCGCCGGGAGACACCTGGAGGCCGAGCGTTTCACCGTAGAAACGCTCGGCGGCAGCCAGATCGTCAACACTGAATCCGCCGAATGCGTGGCTGGTCGTAAGCATGTGCGCTCCTTTGCCTGGTTGTGTTCCTGTTCTTACTCCACGCCCCCGCGGGCAGCAAGGGATGAAAACGACAGCGCTGCGCACGATCCGGACAGGATGCCCGGTGTCCCACCGTTCGCTCACGACCGATCTCAAGCCCAGCCGCGTGAGGCATCCGCGTCACATCGCAAGCCCTTGAATCTCGGGCAGCCGGGTGGCACGGTCGCAGTATGACTCGATTCGGATACACACTCATGACCGAGCAGAGCGGGCCGAGGGAACTCGTCCGCTACGCGATCGCCGCAGAGAACGCGGGCTTCGACTTCGAAGTCTCGAGCGACCACTATTCGCCGTGGCTCATGGAACAGGGCCACGCGTCCTACGCCTGGTCGGTGCTCGGAGCGGTCGCCCAGGCGACCAGCCGGGTGGATCTCGCCACTTTCGTCACCTGCCCGACCATGAGGTATCACCCCGCTGTTGTCGCCCAGAAGTCAGCGACCATGCAGTTGCTCTCCGAGGGCCGGTTCATTCTCGGACTTGGGTCGGGTGAGAACCTCAACGAGCACGTCGTCGGCGAGGGCTGGCCGTCGGTCGACGTGCGACAGGACATGCTCCAAGAGGCCGCGACGATCATCCGCGAACTGCACACCGGTGAGCTCGTCACGTGGCAGGGCGAGTACTTCCGGGTCGACTCGGCCCGCGTGTGGGATGCGCCGGATGGGGGCGTTCCGATCGGTATCGCCGTGTCAGGCGAGAAGTCGATTGAGCGGTTCGCTCCCCTCTGCGATCACTTCATCTCGACGGTGCCGGACGCCGCGGCGGTCGAGAAGTGGCGTGAGGTCCGCGGTGACAGTGGCGATTCGTCACGTGTGATCGGACAGATTCCGATCTGCTGGGGACCGGACAAGAAAGAGGCGGTTGCGAAGGCACACGAACAGTTCCGGTGGTTCGGCGGCGGCTGGGCCGTCAACGCTGACCTGCCGACGCCCGCGGGGTTCGCCGGTGCGTCGCAGTTCGTTCGTGAGGATGACGTCGCCGGGTCGATCGCGTGCGGTCCCGATCTCGATGAGCTCGCCGAGAGCGCACGCGCGTTCATCGACGCCGGCTTTACCGATATCGCCCTCATCCAGATCGGCGACGAGCGCCAGGACGAGTTCCTCGCCACGGTCGCCGAGCCCCTGCTCGACAAGCTGCGCGCGCTGTGAGCGGCCGGACACCGACAGGGAGCACAATGGCACACCGACCGCGGCAGGGACGCCGACCGACACTGACCAGGAACGTCGCACCGGGGGTGCACCGCCTCGAGCACGCCTATGTGAATTGCTATCTGATTGAAGAGGGCGACGCCGTCACCCTCGTCGATGCGGCATTCCCATCGACGTGGGCGCCGCTGCTGCTCGCCCTCGACGAGATCGGGCGTTCGAGGCGGGATATCGAGGCCATTGTGCTCACGCACGCTCACTTCGACCACCTGGGTTTCGCCGCCCGCGCGCAGGCGGAACTTCGAGTGCCGATCTGGGTGAACCGAGCGGACGAACGTCTCGCTGCCCATCCGTACCACTACCAGCGGGAGCGAACACCGTTCGTTTACCCGTTGAGGTACCCGGCGGCCATCCCTGTCCTCGCCGGCATGACAGCCGCTGGCGCACTCGCCGTCAAGGGCGTCGAGAAGGTGGAGTACCTTCCAGAGAACGGCGTCCTGGATGTTCCCGGCCGGCCCGAGATCGTCTTCACGCCCGGGCACACCTTCGGGCACACCGCCCTGCACCTCCCCGAACGCGGCGCGCTGCTGTCCGGCGACGCCCTCGTGACCCTCGACCCGTACAAGGGAACGCGCGGAGCGCAGATCATCGCAGGCGCAGCAACGGCGGACTCGGCGATGGCACTCGACACGCTGAGCGCGCTCGCCGACACCGGTGCAGAGCTCGTTCTTCCCGGGCACGGCGAGCCGCTCTCGGGAGGCGTCCGCGCCGCTGTCGACGCCGCGCGCGCCTTCGGACCGTCGTAGGAGGACAGATGATCACCTTCGTGCGAGGCGACATCACCACGATGCGGGTGGACGCCATCGTGAACGCGGCGAACAACTCCCTGCTCGGCGGCGGGGGCGTCGACGGGGCTATTCACCGTGCGGGTGGCCCGGCGATCCTCGCCGAGTGCAGGCACCTGCGTGACACGGTGCTCCCCCGGGGGCTGCCGACGGGAGAGGCGGTGGCGACCACCGCAGGACGGCTGCCAGCGAAACACGTGATCCACACCGTCGGGCCGGTCTGGGACCCGAACGAAGACCGCTCGGAGCTTCTGGCATCCGCCTATCGGAACAGCCTGAGGGTCGCAGACGAACTCGGCGCTGAGACTGTCGCGTTCCCGGCGATTTCCGCCGGCGTGTACGGCTGGCCCCTCGCGGATGCCGCCCGGATCGCTGTCCGGACGGTCCGCGAGGTGGACCCGCCAGCCGACGTCACTTTTGTGCTGTTCTCACAGCAGGCGCTCGATGCCTTCCGCGCTGCGGAGTAAGCACCGTCCCTAAGCGAGGGAGTCGGCGATCAGCACGGCGTGCGGCGCGAGGGTGATCGCGCTGTCGTGCCGTCCGCGGAGCGCGTCGCCATCCGAGGCAAACGACAGCAGTTCGCCGCCGACCCGCGCCGGAATCGTGTGCTCCTCGTCGTCGAAGTTGATCACGACGGCCACGCTTCCGCGACGGAGCACGAGCCAGCGCTCGTCCTCGTCGACCTCGACTCCCGTCTCGCCGAAACGTGGATCGACCAGGTCGGGCCGTGCCCGGCGCAGCGCCGTGAGTTCCTTGTACCAGTCGAGCAGTCTCGCCGAGTCGACACTCTCGAGTTCGCTCCAGTCGAGCTTGGAGTTCTCGAACGTCGAGATTTCCTGCGGGTCAGGGACGACGTTCGGGTCCCAGCCCATGCGTTCGAATTCGGCAATCCGGCCCTCGGCGGTTGCCTTACCGAGCTCGGGTTCGGGGTGCGAGGTGAAGAACTGCCACGGGGTCTTTGCGCCCCACTCCTCCCCCATGAACAGCATGGGGGTGAAGCCGGATGCGAGGGTGAGCGCCGCCGCGATGGCCAGCTGTCCCGTGTCGAGAGTGGCCCCCAACCGGTCACCGGTTGCGCGGTTTCCGATCTGGTCGTGGTTCTGGTTGGCGACAACCAGCCGCCATGACGGCATCCGCTGGGTATCGATCGCTCGACCGTGTGTCCGCCCGCGGAAGCTCGAGAAGGTCCCGTCGTGGAAGAACCCACGGGTGAGGACCTTGGCGAGGGCCGAGAGCGGCTCGAAGTCGGCGTAGTAGCCGGTGGTCTCCCGGGTGAGGGCGACGTGGACCGCGTGGTGGAAGTCGTCGCTCCACTGTCCGTCGAGTCCGTACCCGTTGGCCTCACGCGGGGTGATCAGCGTCGGGTCGTTGAGGTCCGACTCGGCGATCAGGCTGAGCGGGCGACGTACCGCCGCGCTCAGTGCGGCAACTCGTGTCGCCATCTCTTCGAGCAGGTGGGTCGCCCGAGAGTCGACGAGCGCGTGAACCGCATCGAGCCTGAGTCCGTCGACGTGGTAGTCGTCGAGCCACATCAGCACGTTCTCGAGGATGTACTGGCGCACGGTGTCTGAGTGCTCACCGTCGAGGTTGATCGATGATCCCCACGTGTTGCCGGGGCCGTCGGTGAGATACGGACCGAAGTTCGGCAGGTAGTTCCCGCTCGGGCCGAGGTGGTTGTACACGACGTCCTGGATGACGCCGAGGCCGGCGGCGTGGCAGGCGTCAACGAAGCGCTGGTACCCGGCGGGACCGCCGTAACTCTCGGAGACGGCGTACCACAGCACTCCGTCGTATCCCCAGTTGTGCGTTCCGTTGAACGCGTTGACCGGGAGAACCTCGACGAAATCGACGCCGAGGTCGACCAGGTGATCGAGTCTGGCGATCGCCGAGTCGAAGGTCCCCTCCGGTGTGAAGGTGCCGATGTGCATCTCGTAGATGACGCCGCCGGCGAGCTGGCGCCCGCTCCACGCCGAGTCGTTCCACCGGTACTCGGTGGGATCGAACGTGCGCGACAGCTCGTGCACGCCGTTCGGCTGGCGACGCGAGCGGGGGTCGGGGAACGGGCCGGCCCCGTCGATGCGGTAGCCGTAATCGCTCGCGCTGTCGACGATGTCGGATGCCGGAACCCACCAGCCGTCGGTCCCCCGCATCATTTCGGCCGAGCTGTCGCCGAGGACGAGTTCAACGCGCTCGGCGTTTGGCGCCCACACGGTGAACGGTTCGCGGTGTCGTCGGATCATTCGTTCTCTCCAAGAAGTGAGGTGAGGTCGGTGTCATCGGGAACGAGGAGTGCCACCGGGTAGTGCGCGAACAGCTCGGCTGCCTGAAGGGGCCCGCCGGGGTACCGCTCTCCGGTGAAGGCGTCGATGAGAGGCCGGCCGGCAACGACGACCGAGGTGTCGCCCCAGCCTCCGTTCTTCTGGAGTCCGAGCGGAAGCCGCGTCGCCAGAGTGATGGCGTCTCCCCTGTCGAAGGCGACGAGGTGTCCGGCTGCCGTGCCGTACGCGGGCAGCGGCAGGTACCGGGAGAACCACTGGGGCCGGTCACGGCGCAGGCGGAGTGCCCGGGCGGTCACGAGGAGCTTTGCCGCTCCCGTCTCGTCGATCGGCGGAAGCCAGCCCCTGTCCACCCTGGCGAGGTAGTCGCGCCTGAGGTCAAAGTCAACGGGTCGCCGGTTGTCGGGGTCGACGAGCGACGTCTCCCAGAGTTCGCTGCCCTGGTACACGTCGGGCACACCGGGCGCTGTGATCTGGATGAGCTTGGCCGACAGCGAGTTCGACCAGCCGGCGGCGGCAACCCGGTCAACGAAACCTGTGACGATCTCGTTGACTTCGGGGTTATCGAAGACGGCGTCGATCAGGCCGTGCATCGCCGTCTCGAATTCCTCGTCCGGGGCGGTCCACGTCGTCGACGTACCCGCTTCCCTCGAGGCCTTCTCGGCGTAGGCGTGCAGGCGCTCCCGCGAGGCTGGCCACGCTCCGATGACGGCCTCCCAGAGCAACTGCTCGAAGGGTCCGTCACCGATCGGCACCAGAGCGCGAAGCCGTCCGAGCGTCGCTTCCCACTCCCGCGGGATTTCAGCGATGACCGAGATGCGGCTGCGCACATCCTCGCCACGTTTGGTGTCGTGTGTCGAGAGTGTGGTGAGCGACGCCGGCAGGGCGGCCTGCCGTGCCTGCTGCCTGCGGTGGAACTCGGCAACGTCGATGGCGAACTCACCGGGATCTGCCCCGACCTCGTTGAGTGAGGTCAGCCGGCTGAACCGGTAGAAGGCTGTGTCTTCCACGCCCTTCGCCATGACCATGCCCGAGGTCTGCTGGAACCGGATCGCAGCGGGATGCTCCGCATCGGCAAGCACCGGATAGAGGGCGTCGATTCGTTCCGCGAGGTCCGGGCGGCGGGCGGCAGCGGAGCGGGCCGCCTCGGCGAGGTGGTCCTCGCCGAACGGAAGGTAGGAGCGATAGACCGGGAAGCACGCGAGGAGCTCCGCGATGGCGTCGTCTGCGCCGGGGATCTCCGGAACGAGCCTGGCCAGTCGCAGTACCTCTGAGCGGAGGATGCCGTCGGCGATCCGCCGCTTGTTCTCGTAGATCAGCTCGGGCCAGACGTCGTCCATCGAGGCTGTCGTCTCTTCGAGGTTTCCCTCGAGCGCGTCGAGGCGTGCCCTGCCAGCGGGGTCGACGAGGACCCGGTCGATGTCGCCGAGTGCGTCGTACCCTGTCGTGCCTGCAGCTGCCCAGTTCGGCGGCAGCCCCTCGTCGCCCTCGAGGATCTTCTCGACCAGGACGTACACGCCGCCCGTGGCCTTCTGCAGCGCGTCAAGGTAGTCGCCCGGGTGCGCGAGTCCGTCCGGGTGGTCGACCCTGATGCCGTGCACGAGGTCTTCGTTCACCCAGCGGAGAATCTCAGCGTGGGACTCGGCGAACACCCACGGCACTTCGACACGGATGCCGGCGAGCGAGTTGACCGCGAAGAACCTGCGGTAGTTGAGCTCAGCGTCTGCCCTGCGCCAGTTGACCAGTTCGTAGTTCTGACGCGAGTGAACCGTGCGCGGGTCTGCCCCATCGTCAGCGGTACCCGCGGCGACCGGATACCGGTTGTCGTAATAGTGCAGTTCGCCGTCAACGAGGGTGAGGGCGTCGAGTGCATCATCGCCGTCGCCGAGGACGGGAATGCGGATCTTGCCGCCGCCCGCCGCCCAGTCGACGTCGAAGGCCTCCGCGTAGCGGGACGCCTCGCCTTTGGCGAGGAGGTCCCACCACCAGCCGTTCGCCACAGGGGTTTCGACACCCATGTGGTTGGGGACGATGTCGACGAGGATGCCCATTCCCCTGGCCTTCGCGGCCTTCGCAAGCCGGTCGAGCGCTTCGGGGCCACCCCGTGCGGGGTCGACGCGTGAGTGGTCGACGACGTCATAACCGTGGTCGCTTCCCGCCTCCGCTTCAAGCAGAGGCGACAGGTAGAGCCAGTCGGCTCCGAGGTCGTGAACGTAGTCGACGACTCCGCGTGCCGCGTCGAGGTCGAACGACTGCCGGATCTGCAGCCGATAGGTGGATGCGGGGATTCTCAACTCACAGCTCCCGGCTTGACGTCGGTGCTCGACGTGGTCTGCGAACCGCTCAGGACGGCGAGGGATGCCGCGACCGAGTGGTCCGGCTCTGCTTCAGGCGCGGTGTATGCGCGCATGACGAGCAGGCTCCTGCCCTTGACCGTCTGGGTCGATCCTGCGGCGCGGGGAACGCTGTCGGCTCCTTCACCCGCCGTGTCAACCACGATCTCCCATTCGGCGGAGTATTCCTCCGGCGGAAGGGTGAACTCGGCGTCTTCGGCGTCGGCGTTGAAATAGAGCAGGAAGTGAACGTCGCTGACGTTCTGCCCTCGTGCGTCGCGTTCACGGATGCCTTCGCCGTTGAAGAAGACACCGACCGTCTTGGCCAGTTCTTCGTCCCAGTCCTCCGGCTGCATTTCCATGCCGGTTTCGTTGAGCCACACGATGTCCGGCAGCGGCTCACCCTCGCCGCGGCGGACGGGCCGCCCGTCGAAGAAGCGGCTCCGTCGGAACACCGGGTGCTCCTTCCTGAGTCGCGCAACGGCGGACGTGAACTCGATCAGCGGCACATCGACGACGTCCCAGTGCAGCCAGGTGAGTTCGTTGTCCTGCGCGTAACCGTTGTTGTTACCGTGCTGCGTTCGTCCGAGTTCGTCACCGTGGAGGATCATCGGGACACCCTGCGAGAGCAGCAGCGTTGCAATCATGTTGCGCTGCTGGCGGGCGCGGAGGCCAAGCACCTCGGGATCGTCTGTGTCACCCTCAACCCCGGAGTTCCACGACCGGTTGTGCGACTCACCGTCGTTGTTGTCCTCGCCGTTGGCCTCGTTGTGCTTCTCGTTGTATGACACGAGGTCGCGCATCGTAAAGCCGTCGTGCGCTGTCACGAAGTTGATGGATGCAACCGGCCGACGTCCCGAGTGCTCGTAGAGGTCGGCAGAACCGGTGATGCGGGCGGCGAACTCGCCGAGCGTCGATGGCTCACCGCGCCAGAAGTCGCGGACCGTGTCGCGGTACTTTCCGTTCCACTCGGTCCACTGCGAGGGGAAGTTACCCACCTGGTAACCGCCCGGACCAACGTCCCACGGCTCGGCGATGAGCTTCACCTGGGAGACGATGGGGTCCTGCTGGACGAGTTCGAAGAATGTCGAGAGCTTGTCGACCTCGTAGAGGTCGCGCGCCAGCGCGGAGGCCAGGTCGAAGCGGAAACCGTCGACGTGCATCTCGGTGACCCAGTAGCGCAGCGAGTCCATGATGAGCTGCAGCGAGTGGGGGTGGCGCACGTTGAGCGTGTTGCCCGTGCCGGTGTAGTCGGTGTAGTACCGCTTGTCGTTGTCTTCGAGGCGGTAGTAGGCCTCGTTGTCGATCCCGCGGAACGAGAGGGTCGGGCCCATGTGGTTGCCCTCGGCCGTGTGGTTGTACACCACGTCGAGGATGACCTCGATGTCGGCCGCGTGCAGCGACTTGACCATGCCCTTGAATTCCTGGACCTGCTGGCCGGCCTCGCCCGTCGACGAGTATTCGTTGTGCGGCGCGAAGAACCCGATCGTGTTGTATCCCCAGTAGTTCCGGAGTCCCTTGTCGAGGAGCGTTGAGTCCTGGACAAACTGGTGGACCGGCATGAGTTCGATCGCCGTGACGCCGAGCCTCTGGAGGTGCTCGATCGTCGCGGGGTGGGCGATACCCGCGTACGTGCCACGCTGGGCTTCCGGGATCTGGTCGTTGAGCTTCGTCAGGCCCTTGACGTGTGCTTCGTAGATGACGCTGCTGTTGTACGGCGTGCGCGGGTGGCGGTCGCCTGACCAGTCGAAGAACGGGTTCACGACGACGCTGAGCATCGAGTGCGAGGCGCTGTCTTCGTCGTTGCGGGAATCCGGGTCGCCGAAGTTGTATGAGAACAGTGACTGGTCCCAGTCGTACGTGCCGCAGGTCGCCTTGGCGTACGGGTCGAGCAGCAGTTTGTTGGGGTTGAGCCGCTTGCCCTGCTCAGGGGCGTACTCGCCGTGGACACGGTAGCCATACCGCTGGCCCGGCTGCGCCTCAGGCAGGTAGCAGTGCCAGACGTAGGCTTCTGAGTCCCGCAGCTCGACCCGGGTCTCCGTGCCGTCCTCATCGAAGAGGCAGAGCTCGATCCGCTCAGCGGCTTCGCTGTAAATCGCGAAGTTTGTCCCACTGCCGTCATAGGTAGCACCTAGCGGGTACGCGGTTCCTGGCCAGCTTTCCATCGATCTCCTCGTAAAGCGTTATCGCGCACAAAATTCGCGCGGGTCCCTCAAATCTAGTTCGTCAGCACGATCGGCCAGTTCGACCGAGGTGGGTCTAGCTTTCGCGGCGATCGGGTGCTAAGGAAAATCGCGAGGATCATCCCGCTGAGTGGCGGACCTGGGGCTGCGATGCGCTCAACAGGGCATATCGGCTCTTGCGTTGCCAGAAGCCCGCGAGTTCCATGGGGATCTGCGGCACCGAACCAGCGCGGCGGGCCCGGTGACCGGGTGGTCGCCTGTCGAAGACGGGTGGTCGCCTGTCGAAGAGAGGACGAGCGAGTGGATTCACAGACGCACGAACTGGCGGAACTCTGGCGCCGCGATGGAACTTTCTCGTCGGTCTTCATCGACGCGAACGGATCATGGGACGGCCCTGGCCACGACGGAGAGGCGCGCAGGCGGCAGGTGCTTGACCGGCTGGCCAGGGCAGGCGCTCCGGATGCCGACCTCACGACTGTCGAGAGGATTCTCGCCGTTCCGACCGGCACCGGCGGGCCGCATTCACGGTTCCTCGTCGTGCACAACGGAGAGCCGCTCCTGGACGAAGTCCTCGCCGGCCCGCTGGTCTGGCCGGAAACCGTTGCCTACCTCGAGATCCCCGACCTTGTCCCGCTCGTGAAGTACAGGCAGAACGACGTCGTCTATCTGGTGGTCGAAGCCGGACGGGGCGGCGGCGAAATCCATGCCTATCGCGCCTCCCATGTCGCCGCTCTTCGCCACGAGAACATCGAGGGCAGGACCGACAGCCTGACCAAGGTCCAGGCGGGCGGCTGGTCCCACAGCAACTACCAGCACCACTCTGAAGAAATCTGGAAGCAGAACCAGACTCAACTCGCAACGGCCGTCAATGAACTCGTTCGGCAACTCCAACCGGGATTTGTCCTGCTCGCCGGCGATGTGCGCGCTGTCCAGCTGTTGAGCGAGGAGCTGTCAGCAGCGGCCAGGGACATCAGCACCGTGGTACCCGCGAACCTGTTGGCCGCAGGATCGTCCCGGGAATCCCTGCAGGTGCGCATCTCCCGCAAGCTCGAGGAGATCCGACTCAGGGACCAGTCGCTCCTGCTCGACAAGCTCTCCGCCGGTGACTCCGAAAACGGGGCGCTGGGTTTCGGGGCCGTTGTGCACAGCCTGCAACAGAGCCAGGCAGACACCGTGCTCATTGACTCGGAGGGAACCGACGGCAGGACCCTCCTTGCCCTCGCCGATGCACCCTGGGTGGCGACGGCGCCTGAGGAAGCACTCGGCGCGCGAGTCATCGGGCCGGTACCCGCGATTCTCGCGATCGTCAGGGCAGCCACACTGACCGAATCGCGAGTTGTCTTCGTCGACCATGGCGTCCTCCCGAAGTCGGCTGAGGTGGGGGCAGTTCTTCGATGGCCGACCGGACCGGCTATCCCGGGAACGCCGAGGTGGGACCAGGAGCAGGCACAGGTCCAGGGCCAGGCCTGAGTCGGTCGCACACGCGATACGCTGGCAGCCGAACCCGATCGGAACCGATCGGACTGAGATCGCATCGGAAGGATGACGCCCATGACGCCGGCAGACGAGAAAAACCGGGTGACTCCGGCGGGCGACTCAGGCAGCACGCCCGACAAGGCGGAGCACGAGGCGCCACGCCGAGCTCCGAACTACGCGGAGCGCATCATCGGCGAGAACGACCCCGATGACATGGACGGACTGGTCACGCTCGACGACCTGCCGGAGAAAACGGGAGACGCATCCGACCTCGGAGCGCTCAAACGGAAGACAACCCAGTACGGCGACGGCTCAGCCGGCTGAGTCGCGCAACCCATTGCCACGGGGAAGCATCGGGTCTTACTGTGTTTCGGATGCGCCACTTCACGAGAGCCACACCAGGACCATCTGACCGGAACAGCGCATCTGCCATGGCGCTCGCGATGATGTTTGCCGTTACAGGCGCAATCCACTTTCTCCGTCCCTCGGTGTTCGACCCGATTGTTCCGCGCTCCCTGCCCGGGCCGAGCCGCTTCTGGACCGTCGTGTCTGGCGTCGCGGAATGGGCGTTGGCCCTGCTGGCCTTGAACCGGCACACCAGGAACCTCGCCGGGCTCCTGTCGGCAGCGTTCCTGGTTGCCGTGTTCCCCGCCAACGTGCGCACGGTCCGAGTACTCCGCCGAAAGGCGTGGCCTGCCCGGGTCATCGCTCTCGCTCGCCTGCCCTTGCAGCTCCCCCTCGTCGGGCTCGCCCTGCGCGTCGGACGGGGCGAGCGGTGACTCTCACGCCGTCCGGCATCGCCGGCGGCGCACTCGCGGGGGCTTTCGGGCTGTTGCGCGCTATCCGCCCGCCGCGACCCATCCATCCACACGGGGTCGCTCTCACCGGTTCGCTCCGCTGGCTCACCGACCGCGGCGCGTCCGGCATCGACTTCATCGACCATCCGCACACCAGCGAACTCCCCCTCACCGCGCGGGCGTCGCGGTCGATCGGCGTGCCGGCACCGCTGCCCGACGTCATCGGACTTGCGCTCCGCTTCGAGACGACGATGGGAGCGCCAGCGGACCTGCTGCTGGCCTCAACGGGCTTCGGCGTGCCATCGAGATTCTGGCTCGCCGCGCATCGCTCACCGAGCCGCGCCCGGCTCACAACCCTGATGCCGCTTCGAACATCGAACGGCCCGCTCCTGATCGCCGCTCGCACCCTGGAGCCGGACGACCTGCCCGCCGACGTCGATCAGCTCGCCTCCCGGCTGGAGTCGACGAGCTGGCGGCTGAAGCTCTACCACGCGACCCCGCTCGGCCACTGGCATCCGTTTGCCGTTGTCGAACTGTGGCGGGAGCCGGGACCCATCGACACCATAGACAGGTACGACCCGGTGCGGCACCCGCTGCCGGGAACATCCACATACCCGTGGGAACGACGCCTCCGGGAGCCGTCCTACCTGAGGGTGCAGCGACACCCGGAGTAACGACAGGTACATCAACGCCACACAGAGAAAGGGCAGGAAATGAAAACGTCAGAGATTCTTGCGGATGCCTTCGGGCGGGTTTCGGAGAGCGTGCACAGCGCGGTCGATGGTCTCGATGCGCAGAGGCTGCTCGCGAGAGCGGATCCGGAGTCGAACACCATAGCCTGGCTGGTCTGGCACCTCACCCGGGTGCAGGACGACCACGTCGCCGACCTGATGGACACCGACCAGATCTGGATCGCCGCGGGGTGGGTCGACCGCTTCCGGCTCCCGTTCCCGCCGGAGGACACCGGATACGGGCACTCGAGCGACGATGTCGCCCAGGTGGTGGTGAGCTCGCCCGAGCTGCTGCTCGGGTACTTCGATGAGGTCAGCGACCGCACAGCCCACTTCGTCAGTGGCCTCGCCGACAACGACCTGGATCGGATCGTCGACGAAAGCTGGAACCCTCCGGTCACCCTCGGGGTCCGCCTCGTCAGTGTTATCGCCGACGACCTCCAGCATGTCGGCCAGGCGGCGTTTCTCCGCGGCATCCTCGACCGGGAGAACCGCTAGGCTCTGGCGGCGCTACCGCTGACGCTCGGCGAGCCGTCCGAGCGCCGTGAGCGGGATCGACAGCCAGTCGGGGCGGTTTCTGGCCTCGTAGACCGCTTCGTACAGTGCTTTGTCCATCTCGAATGCGTCGAGCAGTTCGCGGTGGTCCCTGAGGTCGACCCCTGAGCCGTCGATGTAGCCGCTGAGGAATGCCTTCCGCGACGCGCTGGTCCAGTTTCGGGCCTCAGCGGTGCTGCCGAGTGAACCGGCGACATAGTCGAAGCTTCGCAGCATTCCGGCGACGTCCCTGAGCGTGAAGTCCGGCTGGGAGCGCTCCTCCATCGGCCTGAGCGGTTCACCCTCGAAGTCGAGAAGGACCCAGTGCCCATCCGCCGCGAGCAGCACCTGGCCGAGGTGGTAATCACCGTGGATGCGCTGGAGCGCCGGCCACGCGATCGACGCCGTCGACTCGTAGAGCGCCTCGATGGTTTCGCGGAATTGCTCGACAGCGGGCACCTCCTCGATGGCGAGCAGCAAACGCGAGCGCCAGCTGGCGAGGGTCGCGTCGATCTCGTCCTGGCTGGGGGCCGCAGCGCCGAATGACTCGGCGAGCAATCCGTGAACCTCGGCGGTTACCGTGCCGAGCGAGTACGCCCTGGCCGTGAAGTCCTCGCCGTTCTCGGCGGAGCGAAGGGCGAATCTCCACGCGTCTTCCGACCCTGACAGGAATTCCTGCGCAAAGGCGAGGTGGCCACGCGCCCGGCCGGTGGCCTGGCCGATGTCATTCCACTCGCCGACGACACAGCCAATGGAGTGCGGAACGTTGAGGGACCCGGATGCGGCGAGCGCCGCCTGCAGGACGACGTCGGGGTTCTCACCATTGTGCAGGGCGCGGAACACCTTGCAGATAACCCGGTCGATGCCGTTCTCGCTGCGCACGTGGTAGATGATCGAGGTGTTTGACTGCTCGCCACGGAGCACACGGGATGAGACGATGTCGGAAATCTCGATCTGGCCGAAGGCTTCGCCGCTCGCGGTTGCGCCGAGTGCTGTCGCCTCCTGGTTTGACCCGATGAGCGTGAGCAGGGCCCTGGCGTATGCGGGGTCGTGCGGTCCGTCGTAGAGGTAGCCGGACCGGCCGTCGTCGAGCACGATCTCGGCGATGAGTGCCGACTCTGCGTCTGGCAGTGGTTCGGTTCTCTCGGTGACCGGTACCTGGTAGAGCACGGGGTCACGACCCGAGAAGTCCATGATCAGGTGGGTGAAGACCCTGGCATCATCGGATGCCATTTCCCAGCTTCCGATGAGTTCGAGCTCCGGAACGCGTCCCTTGCTGGCAAACCAGCGCTGGGAGACGAGCCAGGGGGCAATGTGTGTGAGCGGACTGTGTTCGAGGGGACGCGCCGGCGAGGACATATACCGAGACTATTGCCTCGAAGCGCTCGCACTCTCCACGCGGCTCGGGGGTTGACAGGTTCCGCGTCAGTCGCCAACGCGTCGCCCGCGGGACTCACACAGCCGGTAAACCCAGGCATAGACCAAAAGCGAGCCGCAGAGGCCCGGGATCAGGAGCCACGCAGCCGGCCGGGCGAAATCCAGGGTCGGCCAGCCGAGCACGATCCCGGCGAGGATGAAACCGAGGCTGACCAGCTGGGCCTGGACGAGGGTACGGAACGCGCTCCACCGCGTGTCGACCAGCATCCAGACATTGACCATTCCCGGGAGCGTCAGTGTCGCCCCGATCACCCTGGCGGTGAGGGGCGTCAGGCTCCACGCCCAGCTCTCGACGAGGAGAGACGGAACCAGAAAGAGAACGACACCGACACACAGCGACAGGAGGCCGACGCCCGCGAGGGTGACGCGCCAGGCCCGGGGAATCGTCGTGTCGTTGGTGTCGGAAGCGCCGGCATCCGACCGGGATTGAACGAGGATGGCGACGAGCACCAGGAAGGGCGTTGTCAGGTACAGCGCCGTCCACGCGATGAACGAGATGTGACCGGCGTGGAACCGATCCCAGTGCAGCAGCGTTGCAATGCCGAGCAGCGTGGCGAACGTCAGCACGGCGGGAAAGCCGTGCTTTACCCGGTGCCATCGACCCAGGCGGATCACCGCGACGAAGAACCAGACACCACCGAGGTACGCGGACGCGAGATACCTGGCGGTGATGTCTGGCGTGATCGTCCAGGCAAAGTGCTGTTCGGTGCTCCCGGGGGCCAGGTACAGCAGCGCGCTCGCAACGACGAGGAACGGCAGCACCACGACGCTGAGCCAGAGGGTGAACGGGCGGACCGTGTCGTCCGCCGTTCGTCGACGGCTGCCCACATCCTGATCGCTCGATCGGAAGTTCACGACGACGCACCATCCACGCCCGCGAGATTCACTCCCGCCCCGGCAAGGCTGGCACCGGGCAGCGCGAACCTGACCGCCTGCGCTTCGCTGAGTGCTCGGCCCCTGCCTCGCGCGGCTTCGAACTGACCGGCCGCCTCCCCCGCGAGGATCCCATCGATCCAGTACTGCGAGAACTTGAAGGTTTGCGCGTTCTTCAAGCCGGTCTCTTCGCGGAGCTTCTCGGCGGCGCCATCCAGGATTCCGGCTCTCTCGACGTCGCCCCGCGCTGCAGCGATGGCGGTGAGCCCCTCCAGCCCGTACGCGACACCGTCATCGTGGCCGAGCCGCACCGATTTGGCGAGCGCAGACTCCAGAGCGACGCCCGCCTCCTCGAGCTTCCCCTCGACGGTGAGGGCGATCCCGAGATGGTGTAGCGCTATCGTCTCGCTCAAACCGTCCTGGAACTCTTCGGCGAGCGCGAGGCTCTCTCTAAAGCGGTTGAGCGCTGCGTGCACCCTCTGCGAGACCAGCGCGGTCCTGCCGAGCATGACGAGCACCATCGCCTGTCCCCACAGGTCGTTCTTCTCCCTGAACAACCCGAGGCTTGTCTCGAGCACCTCCTCCGCTCCGGCGACATCGGGGGGCGATGCGGCGAGCCGTGCGAGCGCGACCGATACCAGTGCGAGCGCTTCTCCCGAGGCAGCATTTTCTGCCCTGAACAGTGCGGCACTCTCGATCAGGCCGGGGACCACGTCCCGCTCCGGCTCCTTCCAGAACCCGACGGCCCGCGTGTAATAGAGCGCGACCGCGCGAGTGAAACCGGTGACGGGCGGTTCGGCGTCGAGCACCCGCGCCATCCAGCCGGCCACCTCGCCGAGGAGCCCGCCAACCCACAGGTAAACGTAGAGGGTCCAGGAGAACCGTGCCGCCCCCTCCCAGTCCTCCCTCTCGAGGAGGTACCTGATCACGGCCCTGAGGTTGGAGAGGTCATCCTCGAGGATGTTCATCCACTCCCCCTGTGTCGGGCCCTCCAGAAGGCGCTCGGCGCGTTGGGCGAGGCCCATGAAGTACGCCGCGTGCCGTTCGCTGACGTCCGCCAGGTGCCCGTCACGCTCGAGCTGTTCCCTGGCGAAGTCCCTGACCATCATGAGCAGGGAGAAACGGGAACGCGTTCCCCTGTCCTCCTGACGAACGAGACTGTTGTCGACGAGTGTCTCGAGCAGTGTCAGTGTGTCGGTGCCATCGGAGGGCCGGTACACCGCCTCGACGGCGTCGAGCGAGAAACCGCCGTCGAACACCGCCAGTGCGGCGAGAAGTTGCTTCTCGCCGTCGTTCAGCATTCCGGTGCTCCACTCGATGGCGTTCCTCAGGGTCTGCTGTCTCTCGGGGAGATCGCGGGATCCACCCCCGAGGAAGGAGAGCCGGCTGTGGAGGCGTTCAAGCATCGCCGACGGGGTGAGTACCCTGACCTTCGCCGCTGCGAGCTCGAGGGCGAGGGGCACACCTTCGAGGCGGTTGACGAGTCTGGCGACGTCGCGGGCGTTGGCATCCGTCACCTGGAAATCCGGCTTGACGGCGCGGGCACGCTCGGTGAACAGTGCGACTGCCGCGATGTCGGCGATACCGGCAGCCGTGGGCGGTGCGGAAGCGTCAGGCAGGTCGAGCGGCTCGACGTCGATCGTCCTTTCGACGGAAATCCGCAACCGGGTGCGGCTGGTGACCATCAGCGTGAGGCCGGGCGCCGCAGCGAGGAGCAGCGTCAGCGCGGGCGCAGCATCCACCACCTGCTCGAAGTTGTCGAGAATGAGCAACATGTGCCGGTTCCGCAGAGCGGTGGCGAGCTTCTCCGCGAGCGGGGCCTCCCCCGTGTCACGCACGCCGAGTGTCTTCGCGATGGTTGCGATCACCGCGGTCTCGTCGTGAACAGGAGCAAGGTCCACGAAGTACGCGCCGCCGGAGAATTCGGCTGCGACACTGGCCGCGACAGCGATCGCGAGCCTGCTCTTGCCGATGCCGCCAGGGCCGATGAGGGTCACGAGGCGGACCGCGGGATCGCGCACGAGCCGGCCCACCGTCGTGACCTCGGACTCCCTGCCGATGAGTTCCGTCAGCGGTGCGGGCACGTGAGCCCGGGGACCGATCGGGTCACCGGCCGCCGGCACAGTGAGATTCTGCCCCTGGCTGAAGCGTTCGGCCAGCAGTACGGCGAGGTCGGCCTCGAGAAACTCCGCGAGTTCCGCTTCGTCGGAGAAATAGGTGAATGACGCCGTGTCATCCGATTTGATCCGGTCGAGCAGCTCCTTCAGCCTGGGCTCCCTGTTCTCAGCCGGTTCCTTGATGTAGATGAGCTTCGGCATGGAGGCGGGTGCAAGGTAGTACTCATCCGCGAGGCCGGACACTTCTTCACCGGGAGCGACCCAGCCGTAGCGTTCCCAGTACAGGCCGACAAAGACCTCGCTCTGCGCCAGGTAGGCGCGATAGAGGTCCCTCGGCGGATGCGGCCTGGCACCGAGCTCGAACATTACGGGGGCAAGCCGCAACCGCTCGATGGCGGCGCGCGCAGCTTTTCGCTCCGGCGCGAGCTCTTTGAGTGTTGAGCTGACGAAGACGCGGAGCCGCTGGTCGGGTGTGCGGATCGTTGCGGGCTGATGATCCATGCTGAGCATTGTCGAACGCGTTGCGGTCCCTCGTCCAGCCCCGACCCGTGGAGTCCGCCACGCACGACGAGTACACTCTCGCCTTAAAACCGCGGGTACCGCCCGGTACCCCGAGGTGGAGGTGCCCGATGACTACCGAAAGGTCCAGGCGACCGCGGATTCTGGTGTCGCTGGCCTCAGCGCCAGCGCGCGACCGCGTCGTCGATGAGCTGACCCGCCGATATTCCGCGGATTACGAGGTCGTGTCTCCCGATGATGTCCAGGGGACGTTTGCTCACCTCCGGGAAACCGCGGCGGCCGGATCCCGCGTCGCGCTGGTGCTGTCGGACGACCTTACGGATCACCAGCATGACGGCTCGGTCTTCCGCTTCGCCCGCCGGCTGTTTCCGGAGGTGCGTCGCGGCCTGGTGATCAAATGGGGCTCGTGGGGGAACCAGGACACCGCGCGGGTGGTTCTCGAGGCCTTCGCCTCCACCCAGGCCGACTCCTACATCGTTCTCCCTCGCCGCTCCCCCGATGAGTATTTCCACCGGGCGATCACCGAGCTCCTTCACGCAGCGACGCGGGCGGCCGATGACCAGGCACCGGATGCCGTCATCATCGGCCCACTGTCTTCCCCGCGGGTGCACGAGATAACCAGGTACCTGTCGAGGGCTGGCATCAGTAACCGCGTCAGCAGCCCCGGTTCCGCCCACGATTCGACGGTCCTCGCGCGGGGACACGACACTCGCCGTCCCGTCGTGGAGGTGCCGGGCGCCGGCGTCCTCGCCGACCCGAGCAATACCCAGCTCGCGGACGCCTTCGGCCTGACTACGTCGGTGAATTCGGGCACAACCGTGGACGTGGCGATCGTCGGAGCCGGACCGGGAGGCCTCGCCGCTGCCGTGTACGCGGCGTCTGAGGGACTTGACACGCTCGTGCTGGAACGGGAGTCGGTCGGCGGCCAGGCTGGCTCCAGCTCCCTCATCCGCAACTACCTCGGCTTCGCGAGCGGGGTATCGGGGCTGGACCTCTCCGACCGCGCCTACCAGCAGGCCTGGGCCTTTGGCGCCCGGTTCGCGCACACGAGGAGTGTGTCGGGGATGTCGCTCGATGACGGCTTCCGGCTGACCATCGACGGCGAGGACGAGGTCAGGGCCCGTTCGGTGATCCTCGCGACCGGGGTTTCGTATCGCAGGCTCGCCGTGCCGGGTCTCGACACGTTCGTGGGCACCTCGGTGTTCTACGGCGCGACGGCGGTCGAGGCAAAGGCCCAGACCGGACGCAACGTCCTCGTCGTCGGCGGCGGCAACTCAGCGGGCCAGGCCGCGCTGCACCTCGCGAGGTATGCGGCATCCGTTTCCCTCGTCGTCAGGGGCCCGAACCTCGCCGCGAGCATGTCGAGCTACCTCATCGAACAGCTCGCGGCCGCCGGGGTCGCCATCCTCACCGAACAGAGGGTGGTTGGCGGACACGGCACTGACGACGGGCTCGAGGAAATTGTGTTGCGGCACAGGACCACGGGCGACGAGGTGACGGTCCCGGCGAGCGCGCTGTTCATCACCATCGGTGCTGCGCCGCACACCGACTGGGTGGACGACCGGGTGTTGCGCGATCAGTGGGGCTATGTGTTCACCGGCGGCGACATGGTCGCAGAGGGGGGACGCAGGGCGTGGTCGCGTGACCGCCCGCCGGGGCCCCTCGAGTCGAGCGTGCCCGGTTTCTTCGCGATCGGTGATGTTCGCCGCGGCTCGGCGAAACGGGTCGCATCCGCCGTCGGCGAGGGCTCCGTCGTCGTCGGGTCGGTGCACGCCTTCCTCGCCGAACATGCAACCCGCTGAATGCGCGGCGAGGCGTATCCGCGGGCAGCGGCAAACGCAGTGCCGCTCAGCCCGCCAGCTCGGCGACGATTTCGGCCAGACGGATGGCATCGAACGGTGCGCGCACCTTCGCGTCGTTGTCGCAGTACACGTAGACGTCTCGCGCCCTGCCGTCGGTCGTTGAGCCGGTGCGCCAGCCGTGGACACGCCGAGCCCAGGTCTGCAGCAAATCCTCGGGGTAGCCGCTGACGTACAGCTCCTCAGCGCCGTGCAACCGCACGTACATGAAGTCACTCGTCACCTCGAACAGCTGGGGGAAACGGCCCGCGCTGTCCGACACCACCACAGCGACGTCCTGGTCCCGCGCGAGATCGACGAAGTCGTCACAGTCGAACGTGGGGTGGCGGATCTCTACGGCGTGGCGGAGAGGACGCTCGGCATCCGTTTTGAGCCAGGACCTGCCTTCCATGCGATCGTCGTGGCCTCGGGCGAACTCGACGGCGGCCGTCGTCGTCCGCGGGAGTGTCGCGAGGAACGCACCAACGGTCTCCCGGTCGTAGGCCAGGTTCGGCGGCAACTGCCACAGCACGGGCCCGAGCTTGGGCCCAAGCGCGAGGACGCCGGATGCGAAAAAGTTCGGCAGCGCTTTTTCCGCATTCCGCAGCCGGAGGATGTGGCTGATGTACCGTCCGCCTTTGACCGAGAAGACGAAGTCCTCCGGCACTTCCTCTGCCCAGCGGGCGTAGCTCTTCGGCGTCTGCAGCGCGTAGAACGAACCGTTGATCTCGACGCTGTTCATTCGGCCGGAGACAAACTCCAGCTCGCGTTTCTGAGTGAGTCCCTTGGGGTAGAAGACAGAACGCCACGGTGCGTAGCGCCAGCCGGAGATGCCGATCCGTGCGTCGCCGATTTCAGCCGAGCCGTCTACCCCGGCGACCCTGGGCTCCTCAACCGTCACGGCGCACCGTCTCTCCCGGCCACACGTACGGCAGGTTGTCCGGCACGCCGGGAAACACCTCACCGTAGAACTCGGGATCCTTGCGGACGAGGTTCGACTGGTGACTCAGGTGGAAGGCCTCGTCACCGATCCACGGCGGCAGCTCCAGCTCGTCCTGGCTGAGCCCTTCGACGTCGGGTGCGAACGGCAGCACCTGCGGGCGTACCGTGTCGCTGTGACCGCGTGCGATCCAGGCATCCGTCATATCGAGAGCGTATTTGGTGAGCGCTGGCACATAGCCGCGCCACATTTTGGCAGCGGGATGATGCCGCCAGCCGTAGGTCGGGATGGTCACCGCGCGCAGCAGCTGGAGCGCCTCGATGCGCTGCTTGCCGAGGCGTGAGCGATCGAGCACAGCAGCGCTCTCGGCGAATGACGGGTATGGGAGAAAGGTCTGCACGGTGACGCCGACGCTACCCAGAAGCCGAGCGGCAGGATACGGGTTGACGAATGCCCTCCCACCGCACTCATGTGCCAGGCTGCGGGGCACAGCCTGTCGGAATCGTTCCGACTCGGGCAGGATCGACGCATGGAACTTTCGCCGCTCGACCCCGTTTCCCCGCAGCTCGCCAAGGCCGTCGGCAGCGTGCCGGAACCCGACAGCGTTCCCGGCGGGTTGAGCTTCGAGCCCAAGTGGGACGGGTTCCGCGCGATCGTATACTTCGACGGCGAGAACGTCGAGATCGGCAGTCGCGGCTCGAAAATGCTCACGCGGTACTTCCCGGAACTGACGGATGCCTTCAGCCGGCTTCTGCCAGGACCCTGCGTGCTCGACGGTGAGATCGTGGTGCCACAGGGTGCGGAGGGCTCACAAAAACTCGACTGGGAGGCGTTAACGGCCCGGATCCATCCCGCGGCGAGCAGGATTGCGCTCCTCGCGGAGTCGACGCCGGCAATGTTCGTGGCGTTCGACCTGCTGTCGAGCGGCGGCGACGTGCTGCTCGACACCCCGTTCTCCGAACGACGCGAGCGGCTCGAAGGTCTCATCGGTTCTCTCCCGCACCCGCTCCACCTCACGAGGACGACGACGGACGTGGAGCTTGCCCGCCAGTGGCTCGTCGAATTCGAGGGGGCTGGACTCGACGGAGTTGTCGCGAAGCCACTCCTCCAGCCGTACGCACCTGGAAAGCGGGTGATGCTCAAGGTCAAGCATCATCGCACCGCCGATGTCGTTCTCACCGGTTACCGGGTGCACAAGAGCGGCAACGGGGTGGGTTCACTGCTCCTCGGCCTCTACAACAGTGATGGCGTCCTCGTGAACGTTGGCGGGGCATCCGCTTTCACCAATGCCCGCCGCCTTGAACTGGTGGACGAACTCGCGCCGCTGGTGAAACGGGATGCCGACGGCGAGATCGTTGCGGCCGAAACGGAGCGCAGCAGGTTCTCGGGGTCGAAGGATGTGTCGTTTGTGCCGCTTGAGCCCAGCCGCGTCGTCGAAGTGCAGTACGACCAGATGGAGGGGATGCGATTCCGTCACACCGTGCAGTTCGCGAGGTGGCGCCCTGACCGCGAGGCGACGTCATGCACCTTTGACCAGCTGGACCGGCCCATCGCCTACGATCTCGACGGCGTGCTGGTTTAGTCGGTCTTCTCGTCGTCCCAGTTGGCGGAGTTCTTCCGGCTCGGCTGAACCCGCGGCGGTTCGCCGGGCATTTTCGGGAAGTCCGGGGGGAATGGCAGTTCGCCGAGTCCGTTCTTGACATCCCGCTCCCACCATTCGAGGAGAACGTCGACGGTCCCGGGCTTATTGCCCATGTCTGCCCACGGGTCGCCTACCGTGCGGAGTCGCTCAGGCACCGTCTCGATGGTGAAGGCTTTCGGGTCGGCGTTCTCGAGTTCTTCCCACTCGATCGGGCAGGACACCGGGGCATGCGCGAGTGCCCGCGGACTGTAGGCACCAGCCATCGTTCGGTCGCGATTGGCCTGGTTGAAGTCGACGAAAATGCGTTTGCCGCGTTCTTCCTTCCACCAGTTCGTGGTGACCTGCTCCGGCATCCGGCGTTCGAGTTCGCGGGCAGCGGCGATGACCGCGTGCCGCACCTCGAGGAATTCATGGGTGGGCTCGATGGGCGCGAAGACGTGGATGCCGCGGTTGCCGCTGGTCTTGAGGAACGCCGTCAATCCGGCCTCGGCGAGAAGTGCGCGCAGTTCGATCGCTGCGGGGATCGCATCGTCGAAATCGGTGCCCGGCTGCGGGTCGAGGTCGATGCGCAGCTGGTCGGGATTGTCCGAATTTCCGGCGAGAGACGGCCAGGGGTGAAAGACGACGGTGTTCATCTGGGCCGCCCACACCGCCGCCGCCGGTTCGTCGAGAACGACCTGAGGATGTGATCGCCCGCTTGGGTAGGTGACGGTCACGGCTCGCACATAATCCGGTGCACCCTTGGGCGGGTTCTTCGAGAAAAACTGTTCGCCGTCGATTCCGCCTGGGAACCGCTGGAGCGACACCGGGCGGTCGCCGTTGGCGGCGATGAACGCCTGTCCAACCTCGACCAGGTACTTCGCGAGGTCGAGTTTGGTGATGCCGGGTTCTGGCCAGAGCACCCGGCCCGGGCTGGAGATGCGAACGTCGCGGGTGCCGTGCGGTCCGTCGACGGGGAGGATGACTGCGTCGGATGCCATGCGACAAACCTACTGGGGGGCCTCTGTCGAGTCACCCCCGACTCCGGGCGCGTCCCCCACGCCTGTCTGCTGTTCGTGCCGGTGACACTGGCGATAACAGCCACCGCCGGCGTCTCGACTCCCCGCTGACCTCCCTGCCGAACGGCTCCTCGTCGGTACGATTGGTCAGTCCCGCGACGACCGGTCGCGGCTGAAAGGGCAGAATGACGATCACCGCCTCCGCTGATGGTTCGGCGCTGGGCAACCCGGGTCCCGCGGGTTGGGCCTGGTATGTCGACGACGACTGCTGGGGGGCTGGTGGCTGGAAACACGCCACGAACAACCAGGCCGAGCTGAAGGCCGTTCTTGAGTTGTTCCGTTCGACCGCACACATCGACGACGATCTGCTCGTCATGTGCGACAGCCAGTACGTCATCAACTCGGTGACGAAATGGATGCGCGGCTGGAAGGCGAAGGGCTGGCGCAAGAGCGACGGCAAGCCTGTTCTGAACATCGAGCTGCTCAAGGAACTCGACGAGGCACTCGCCGGGCGTAAGTACAAATTTGAATGGGTGCGCGGCCACGTCGGTCACGAGCTCAATGAAGCCGCCGACGCCCGGGCCCGGGCCGTCGCCGAGGCGTTCCAGCGGGGCAAGGAGATTCCGTCCGGTCCCGGTTTTCCCGGGGCGGGTTCGGCAGCCGTTGGGGACACCACAGCGTCCGCCGCGGGCGACGCTCTATCCCGGTCCGCCGCGCCGAAGTCCTCAGCTCTGCAGTCGGCAGCTCTCACATCCTCCGCACCAGCGTCGGCCGCTCCGGTCTCACGGAAGTCCCCCGCTGCCGAGCCGTCCACCCCGATTGACCTCGAACCGAGTCTCTTTGACCTCGACGACGAGGCCAGCGGTACCGGATGGCACACGGTCACGTTGTCGCTGAGCGCGGCCGAGAACATCCGTTTGCAGGAACGCGCACGCCAAAAAGGTGTCAGTGTCGAGGACTTTCTTCGCGGCCTGATTTGAGCAGACAGGAGAGCAGGGTGACTGAGCGTCCGTATCACCACGGTGATCTGAGGCAGGCCGTCATCGATGCGGCTGTCGAGGTCATCAGCGAGAACGGCCCTGCTGCCGTCAGCCTGCGCGACCTCGCGCGCCAGATCGGGGTCTCTCATGCGGCGCCGGCTCATCATTTCGGTGACAAGGAAGGCCTCTTCACCGCGGTGGCAACCGAGGGTTACGCCCGGTTGACGGATGCCCTCGGGCGGGTTGAACCGGCGACCGACCTGGTTGAGCTCAGTGTGGCTTATGTACGGTTTGCCGTTGATCACGAGGCCTACTTCGAGGTCATGTTCCGACCCGACCTGTTGCGAAACGATGATCCTGACCTGGTCAAGGCTCGGAACCGAAGCAGATCGGCACTGTTCCGTGGTGTTGCCTCGTTGCCACCGGAACGCCGGGGTGGTGACACCATCCTCACCAACGTGAGTGCGTGGGCCTTTGTCCATGGGTTTGCCACTCTCTGGTTGCAGGGTGCCCTGCCGAAGGAGATGGGTGCCACTGTCGATGACGCTGTCCGCGTTTCGGCGTCGTTCCTCTTTGGCCGCGTCGGTCACTAGACCGTCGTTGAACGGTCCCGGCCACCTGTCCCAAAACCGTTTCCAGTGAGTCGGAATCAAGGCTGCGGTCACGCCTCTCCCCGAAAAGGATGAGGTCAGGCTTACCTGGAACGTCTTCGCGGTGGCCATGAAAGGCTCCGGTCGCGATCCGAGGGGCGTTGTGTCGTCTACCCGGCGCTGGCGAGTCGTGTCGGCGGGTGGGCGGAGTTCTCCCCTGGCGCCTGGCCACCCGGTCTTCCCGCCCTGTCACCGCCACCATCGGCACTGCTGGCTCCGCCTGTCCCGTCTGACCCGCGTGCACCGGCACCGTTGTTCCCGGCGGCTGCGGCTCGTGCTGCGGCGTCCGCGGCGTCGGTTGCGGCCTTGATCCCGGCCAGCCGGAGGCGTTCCTTCTCCAACGGTGACTTCGATGGCATCCGGATCGGGATCCGTTCCCCGTTCTCACCCGGTGGTGGGATCAGGTAGTACTCGCCCTCGATCCGGACCACCCGATAGCCAAACGTATGCACCAGGGTGTGGTGATACGGACACAACAGGATCCCGTCCGCGAGATCAGTGCAGCCTTCGTGGGCGGCCCATTCGTTGATGTGGTGCGCCTCGGTCATCGACGGTGGACACTCACACCCCTCGATCCGACAGCCACCGTCACGAACCGCCATCGCCACCCGCTGTTTCCGGGTGTGCAAGCGTTGTTCCCGGCCCACGTCGAGGATCGTGCCTGAGGTGTCCATCAGGATCGGTGAGATCCCGGAGATACAGATTTGCTTCTCGATCACACTGCCCGGAACCGCGTCTTTGCTGTCTTCGAGATACCCGGTACCGACCAGGTGCTCAGCGCCCTCGCTGTCGGTGGCGCGGTTGTCGAGGTTCTCCTCGGTCATCACGACCCGGATTCCGGGTTGCCGGGACCCGTACGTTGTGGTCGGGTCGGCCTGCACCCCGGTCCGCATCGCACCCATCAGAATGTCATACACAATCTGGTCGTTACTGCGCTCATCCACCCGCAGTTTCTCGGCCCGTTCCGCTTCAACCGGGTCCACCATCCGCGGGCCACCCCGCCGCGGTCGCAACGTCGCCCCGACGATGGACTCCACCCACGCGGCGCCTTCCTCATCGAAGGCCACATACGCTGTCTTCGTGCCGTCTTCATTGCGGCCGAACCGCCACTTCCGGTTCGCATACCGCTCATCCCACCTCAACTGCACCCCGGCCGGATCAATCCGGTCCCGCAAATGCCGCGCCCTAACCCCCAGCTCGTCAGCGTTCACCCCGGCAGCATCCGCGATGATTTCCACCGCCGCGGCCCGCAGCATCTCCACATCGACCCGGTCGTTCGGTTGTCCGAGGCCCCGCATGATGATCGTCACCGCCTCGGACCGGATCACCCCCTCCCGCGCTGCCCGAGAAATCGGTTCATGCCACGGCACGACCGGCACCGGCCGCAACACCGACACCCGCGCATCCGTTTCAGGGTCGGCGTCGGGATCAACCAGGATCTTCCCATCCACATCGATCAACGGCTCGTCAGCGCCATCACCGCCTGACCCGGAAGATCCATCAGGGCCATCGGCGCCCGGTGCGAACCTGGTCGGGTGGGTGGCGGCATCCGCCTCGCCCATCGCCTCACCGAGCCGCACCTGCCGGAAGGCTTCGGACTTCGTCGACCCGGTTAACCGTTGCACCAGGTTCACGGCGGTGCGATCCCCGGTCGACTGAGCCCACCCCGAGTAACCCAGGTCACGCGCCGACCGTTTCGCCGCGACACCAGCACCGGCCGCGATCACCGCGTCAAGTTCCGACTTCGCCCGCGCCGCGTTGCGGAGCAATTCCTCGAGTTCGGCGTTCGCCGCCCGCTCCAACACCATCGACAACGGCAAGCCAGTGCCAGTGCCAGCATCGCCGGGACCGACACCAGGCCCACTGCTCAACGGTTCCGGCTCCACCGGCACGAACCGCGGGCGTTTAAACGACGAACCGGCACCACCGAACTCGGTGATGCCGGTCGAAACCGCTGCAGACGAAGACCCTCCCCTGCGCGAAACCTGTAGGCCCGACGCCGGTTCAGATCCTGACGCAGGTTCGGGGCCAGCGGCTGGCTCCGGCCCCGCAGCATCCCCCGCCACACGACCCATGGCCTCAATGGCGTCTTCATACCGAGCGATCTGGTCGCACACCCGAAGGGCGACTTCTCGAATCTGCTCGGACACCTTTGCCATACTTCATAATATCGCATCAAGCACAGTTTCGAAAGTAGTTTCTACTAAAAGTTCCCAGAATTTTCTTGCCCAATGGCCGAGAATTACTCCCAGCCGAACCCGGTTCTACCACGGCAAATGCAACCATTGTCACGAACTCCCCCGGAATCACGGGCGAAAAAGCACTATCTATCCACCGCAAAGATACCTGTAACTCGTAATCCAGTCGTTGTCTAAATTAGCCATGTGAGTTCCACCGGGGTCAGGTCGCAATCAAGTGATATCACCCTGCGCGTCGAAGACATTGACCCCAGGCATCCGCTCCCCAAGCTCCCCACGCCACCCCTAGCGCACCCCAAACCGACCTGCTAACCTACAACCAAATGGTTGTACATGAGTTGAGTGACATCGCGGTGGACCGCATCTTCCAGGCACTGGCAGACACGACCCGCCGAGACATCGTTGCGCGCACACTGCGCCGCGAGCAGTCGGTCTCCGACCTCGCGACGCACTACGACATGAGCTTCGCCGCGGTCCAGAAACATGTAGCGGTGCTCGAGCGCGCGATGTTGGTCACCAAGGAGCGTCGAGGTCGGGAGCAGATCGTGCACGGAAACACCGAAGCGCTTCGCCGGGCAGCCCAGCTGCTCGACGCCTATGAAAAGATCTGGCACGACCGTGCCAGTCGCATCGGGGAGATACTCTCCGAGCCTGAGAAAGGAAGCGACAAGTGACTCTTGTCAATTCACACACGGATGTCGAAAACCTCACCCTGACCTTCACCACCGAGTTCGCGGCGCCGGTTGAGCGCGTCTGGCAGGTCTGGGAAGACCCGCGGCAGCTCGAACGCTGGTGGGGGCCGCCCACCGTCCCCGCGACCTTCGAGAGGTTCGAGTTCGTGCCGGGGGGCGAAGTGCGCTACTACATGACCACCCCGGACGGAGCGAAACCCCGCGGCTGGTGGAAGTTCATAACAATGGATGCCCCAAATCGCCTTGAGTTCGTCGACGGGTTCGCCGACGATAACGGCGACCCACTCGACGCTGAAGATGTCGCCGCGGTCGTTGTCACCCTCGAACCCGTCGATGGCGGTACCAGGATGACCCTGCTCAACACTTTCAGAAGCACTGAGCAACTCGAAGGGATGCTCGAGATGGGAATGGTGGAAGGTTTGACCGAGGCCCTCGGCCAGATCGACGCGGTCCTCGCGGAATCATCCGTCTGGCACTAACGCGCGGCGGTTAGGTCCCAGCGGAGGAGGTGGCGGTGGTTCGATACCACCGCCACCTCGCACGCACCGACGCCCCGCCACCCGCGCGCCGCAATGGATTAGCGTTGACGCTGACGAGAGCGAGGTCGGATGGGCATTCACATCGGTACCTCCGGCTGGAGCTACGACCACTGGGACGGCGTTCTCTACCCGCCAGGACTCCCCCGCTGGCACCGCCTCGCGCACTACGTGAGCACCTTCGACACCGTGGAACTCAACGCGAGCTTTTACCGCTGGCCGCGCGACGCCTCGTTTGCGAGCTGGCGCAACCGGCTCCCGCCCGGATTCCGGCTCTCGGTCAAAGCCCCGCGGGGCCTCACC
Organism: Mycetocola sp. Y442; assembly: GCF_056898615.1. Lineage (NCBI taxonomy): Bacteria > Bacillati > Actinomycetota > Actinomycetes > Micrococcales > Microbacteriaceae > Mycetocola > Mycetocola sp. Y442. Next base: position 182,007 of record NZ_JBXHBV010000001.1, on the reverse strand, counting down.
CACGGCAAGAAGCTGTACGCTCCCGAACCCTGGATCGACAGGATCACCCACGCCTGGCACGAACTCGGCGACAAGCGAGCCGTGCTCCTCGTCCAGTTGCCTCCGTCCCTCGAGCGCGACGACGCGAGGCTCGACTACTTCCTCGGGCGCCTGCCCGACTGGATCACGGTCGCCGTCGAGTTTCGGCATCCCAGCTGGCACGACGAAGGCGTCTATCGGCTGCTCGAGTCCCACGGTGCTGCCTACTGCGTGATGAGCGGCGCCGGCCTTCCCTGCGTGCTGCGCGTGACGGCATCCGTCGCCTATGTTCGCATGCACGGCCCCGACCATGATCACCTCTACGGCGGCTCATACTCCGACCAGGACCTCGCCTGGTGGGCAGACCGCCTGCGCGAGTGGCGCGACGCCGGAACGGATGTCTACGTCTACTTCAATAACGATGGTGGCGGCAACGCGGTTCGGAACGCGATCACCCTGCGCTCAATGGTCGGCTGAGCCACCCGCCGCCGTTAACGACGAAACGCCGCGGCTCGAGGCCACGGCGTTTCGGGAGGCGACCTAGGAGACGCGCTCCGACTCACGGTGCGGGAGCTTCCACCCCGGGCGCACGAAGTGGCAGGTGTATCCGTTCGGGTACTTCTCCAGGTAGTCCTGGTGCTCCTCCTCGGCCTCCCAGAAGTCCCCGGCGGGTGTGACCTCGGTCACGACCGGTCCCGGCCAGAGGCCTGACGCGTCAACGTCGGCGATCGTGTCGAGCGCCACGCGCTTCTGCTCCTCGTCGAGGTAGAAGATCGCCGAGCGGTAGCTCAGGCCAACGTCGTTCCCCTGGCGGTTCTTGGTGGAGGGGTCGTGGATCTGGAAGAAGAACTCCAGCAGGTCACGGTACGAGATCTGCTCGGGGTCGAAGACGATCTCGACCGCCTCGGCGTGGGTGCCGTGGTTGCGGTAGGTCGCGTTGGGGGTGTCGCCGCCGGAGTATCCGACGCGGGTGGAGATCACTCCAGGACGCTTGCGCAGCAGCTCCTGGGCGCCCCAGAAGCATCCGCCGGCGAGAATCGCGGTCTGTGTTGTGTTCGTCATAGTGGCTCCCTTGTCTCAAAACAGTCTGCCGGAGAAGGAGAACGCATGCGACTCCCTTCGTGTTCCCTCGTTCCTGAATGTCAGCCGTGGGTCTCCGAACGCGGCGGCGGGCGGATGTCGCGGCTCACGTCACACACGGACCCCTGGCCCGGCGTCGGTTGGCCCCGCTAGCATTCGCAACAACGCGACGTTACGGCGACAACAACGCGACGACAAGGGAGTCAGACATGAGCGAGAACACGAACCCGGTGACCGCAGTCCTCGAGGCGTATCGAGCCGCGGTAGCCGCCCGCGATGTCGCCGCGTTCGCCGCCGTCTACGCCGACGATGTGCACGTCTTCGACTCCTGGGCGCAATGGCAGTATCTGGGCATAGAGGCGTGGCGCGCGATGGCGATGGGGTGGTTCAGCTCGCTGGGCGACGAATCGGTTCAGGTCGAGTTCACCGACCTCAGGGCGTTCGTCGGCGACGACCTCGCGTTTGGCCACGCAGACGCAACCTTTTCCGCGACTTCCGCCGATGGCGAGCGGCTGCGCTCGACGACCAATCGCTTCAGTGTCGGGCTCCAGCGGCAGAACGGCGCGTGGCGGATCGTCCACGAGCACTCATCGCTTCCCATCGATCCCGAGTCGAACTCAGCGATCTTCGCGCTCTAATCCGGCTGACGCTCTGACCCCGCAGCATCCGCCGATGTCCCGCCGTCGCGCCCGGCGGCATCCGGAGTCAGCTCGCGCACCGGCTGCAGGACGAACAGCCGGACCCGCCGACCGGAGTCACGTTCGTAGCTGCGGTAACCCGGCCACTGACGCTCGATCCGGTGCCACGCCTGCTCCCGGTCCGCGTCATTCTCAAGAAGCGTCGCGTGCACAGCGAGTCGCCGGCCCTTCACCGTGATGACCGCATCCGGGTGTGCGAGGAGGTTATAGGTCCACGCGGGATGCCGCTCCCGAGCGAAACTCGTCCCGGCGACGATCGCGCGGCCACGACCGTCGGGCGTGTACATGAGGGGCGTCAGTCGCTCCTCGCCGCTCCTGGCGCCGACGGAGTGCAGCACCAGCGACGGCACGAGCAAACCGCTGACCTGGACCCGCCCACCGGTCAGCCGCGCGAGGAGCCGTTCACCGAGCGGCAGCAGCCGCGGTCCGACCGCCCGGAACACGCGAGTGCGGGTCAGTGGGGCAAGAACCGAGCGGACGACCTGGGTCACTGAGGGCATTTCCCTATTGTGGCCCTGTGGGGCGGATGCCGCGAGGGCGCTGTCACGCAATCGTCACGAAGCCGATGCTCAGCCGTGCAACGCACCCCGGGCAGCAAAATTCGCGCAAACGTGCGAGTTTGACCCATTTGCGACCCCGACGCTGGCGCACACAATAGCCTCTTGACACCACATCCCCAAAGAGGGGCTACCGTTGAACCTATGACGTCTTCCGACACGACGACGCTGAGCGAGGCAGAAACTGCCCGCGAAGCTCTCACATTTTCCGATCTTGGACTGAGCGACTCAGTCCTTAAAGGCCTCAAGGCAGTCGGGTACGAAACCCCCTCCGCTATTCAGGCAGCAACCATCCCCGTCCTCCTCGAGGGCCGCGACGTCGTTGGCCTCGCGCAGACGGGCACGGGAAAGACCGCAGCGTTCGCCCTGCCGATCCTTTCCCGGCTCGACATGACGCAGAAAACCCCGCAGGCGCTCGTCCTCGCACCGACCCGTGAGCTCGCGCTCCAGGTCTGTGAGGCATTCGAGAGCTACGCCGGCGGCATGCGCGGCGTGCACGTTCTCCCGGTCTACGGCGGACAGGGCTACGGCGTACAGCTGTCAGCACTCCGCCGCGGTGTCCACATCGTCGTCGGTACCCCCGGCCGCATCATGGACCACCTGGAAAAGGGCACCCTCGACCTCTCGCAGCTCAAGTACCTCGTGCTCGACGAGGCCGACGAGATGCTCAAGATGGGCTTCGCCGAAGACGTCGAGACGATCCTCGCCGACACCCCCGAAGACAAGCAGGTGGCACTGTTCTCCGCCACCATGCCTGCCCAGATCCGACGGATCTCCAAGAAGTACCTGCACGACCCCGAAGAGATCACCGTCAAGAACAAGACGACGACCTCGGCGAACACCACGCAGCGGTACCTCATGGTGTCGTACCCACAGAAGGTCGATGCGCTCACCCGCATCCTCGAGGTCGAGAACTTCGAGGGCATGATCGTCTTCACCCGCACCAAGAACGAAACCGAGACGCTCGCCGAGAAGCTCCGCGCCCGCGGATACGCCGCAGCGGCGATCAACGGTGACGTGCAGCAGGCCCAGCGCGAGCGCACCGTCGAACAGCTCAAGTCGGGCAAGCTCGACATTCTCGTTGCAACGGATGTCGCGGCTCGCGGTCTTGACGTCGAGCGCATCAGCCACGTGGTCAACTTCGACATCCCGATCGACACCGAGTCGTACGTGCACCGCATCGGCCGGACCGGCCGCGCGGGCCGTTCCGGCGCGGCAATCAGCTTCGTCACCCCGCGTGAACGCCGCCTGCTCACCGCGATCGAGAAGGCGACCCGTCAGCCGCTGACGCAGATGCAGCTGCCGAGCGTCGAAGACGTCAACGTCACCCGCCTCGCGCGGTTCGACGACGCCATCACCGAGGCGCTGAGCAACAGCGAGCGGATCGAGACCTTCCGCGACATCATCAACCACTACGTCGAGCACCACGACGTTCCCGAGGCCGATGTCGCTGCTGCCCTCGCTGTCGTCGCACAGGGCGAAACGCCCCTCCTGCTGACGGCAGAGGACGAGCGCAACCAGCGCAGGGACCGCGAGCGGATGGAGCGCGACGACCGCGCCGCACGGGGCGACCGTAATGACCGCCCCGCCCGCGGAAACGACAGGAACGACCGCCCGGCCCGCGGCGACCGTCCCGAGCGCCGTCCGCGATCCAGCGACCAGCAGCTTTCCGCGTACCGGATCGAGGTCGGCAAGCGCCAGAAGGTCGAACCGCGCCAGATCGTCGGTGCCCTCGCGAACGAGGGTGGACTGAGCCGCGAGGACTTCGGCGGGATCAAGATTCTCCCCGACTTCTCGATCGTTGAGCTGCCGGCGAACCTCTCCCCCGAGACGCTGGAGAAGCTCAAGGACACGCGGATCAGCGGCAAGCTGATCGAACTCCGGCCCGACCGCTCGGCATCCGCCCGGCGCGAAGACAAGGACACGCGCAAGCCGCGAAGCTGATCGCGAACGATGTGCGTAAACCGCCCTCCACTCGACCCGTCGAGTGGAGGGCGGTTTTTCGTGAACCTGTTCGCGCTCGGGGAAGAGGACTAGCCTGACCCGTGCGACGCGTGCGAAGCGAGTCGCAGCGACGAAGGAGAGCCGATGACGACAGTTCCGCGAACCTATCCGCACGGTGTGCCCTGCTGGGTCGACACAGAACAGCAGGACCCGACGATGGCGAGTGTGTTCTATGGCGAACTTTTCGGGTGGACCTTCACCAACGCGATGCCTCCTGGTGCGCCGGCGCAATACCTGATCGCCCATCTCGACGGCGACGACGTTGCGGCCATCGGCACCGGCTCGGGAACCGCCGTGTGGAACACCTACATCGCGGTAACGGATGCTGACGCCACGGCGGACTCGGTGCTCGCGAACGGTGGGACTGTGCTGTCGGCCCCAGCCGACGCAGGACCCGGTGGCCGCGCTGCTATCTGCGCCGACCCGCAGGGCGCCGAGTTCCGCCTCTGGCAGCCGTACCGGCGGCTGGGCGCCCAGGTGGTGAATACTCCCGGCGCCTGGAATTTCAGCGACCTCCGCACAACCGACACGGACGCGGCATCCGCCTTTTACACGGGCGTCTTCGGCTGGACATACGCGGACCTCGGCCCCGAGCTCGACGCGATGATCAGTGTGCCGGGTTATGGCAACCACCTTGCCTCGACAGCAGACCCCGACATCTACGTCAGGCAGGCGGATGTCCCCGACGGCTTCGCCGACGTCATAGGCGCGTTGCAGCCGGCATCCGACTCTGAACTCCCGCACTGGCGGGTGACATTCAGGGTGGACAACCGCGATGAAAGCGTTGAGCTTGCCGAGAAACTCGGTGCAACGGTGTTGAGAAACTGGGAGTCCGAATGGGCCGCGCTCACCACTATCCGTGACCCGCAAGGGGGTGAACTGACCCTGAGCGAGTTCCGCCCGCCGGACGCGTGACGCGCTGACCTTCTGTAAGACTGTGGCCGTGCCCACAAAATCCGCGTCACGCACCACCCGCCGACGACGTGTCCTCCTTGCCGCTGCAACCGTCGGCGTCATCGTCGCAGTGGTCGCAGCCCTGATCGCCACCGGCGTGATCTGGCCCAACCGCGTCGCCGCCGCCGGGTACGAGACGCGTGGGGTCGATGTCTCCGTCTACCAGGGTGACATCGACTGGACGGTGCTCGGCAGCGAAGACATCGACTTCGCGATCATCAAATCAACAGAGGGATCAGGGTCGCAGGATTCCCAGTTCGCCGCGAACTGGGCGGGAGCACGAGACACCGATCTCATCGTCGGCGCCTACCACTTCATGAGCTTCGAGAGCGCGGGTGAAACTCAGGCGGAGAACGTCATCAACACGGTGCCTGTGGAACCCGGAACGCTCCCCGTCACCGTCGATCTCGAATACTATGGCGACTTCTACGACAATCCACCAAGCCGGAGCCACGTCAAGAGCATCCTCGACCCGCTTCTCGCGGCACTCGAGGCGCACTACGGCGCTCCACCGATCATCTACGCAACGCAAAAGGCATACGACAGGTATCTCGTCGACGCCTACCAGGACAACCCGATCTGGATCAGGTCGATCGCAGAAGAGCCGACTCTCCCCGACGACCGGGACTGGACGTTCTGGCAGTACTCCAACCGTGACCGCCTGCCCGGCTACGACGGTGAGGAGGAATTCATCGACATGAACGTCTTCGATGGAACCGTGGACGAGCTGCGTGCTCTGACCCACTGAGAGCGCATATCCGCCCCCTCCTCGAGGTGGTGACCCGGGCGCATCCTGCCCCCTCTTTTGGCGCGCCACCCCCTCAGCGTCCAGACTGGTTACACACCCCGATTTATTGAGAAGAGTTTTTCCCCATGCCTGAACCCGTCGACTCTCGCGTCGCCGTCTATATCGACTTCGACAACATAGTGATCTCGCGGTACGACCAGGTGCACGGCCGCGGCCAGTTCATGCGCGATCGTGCCCGCGGTTTCAGCCCCGCAGACCGGCAGGCCGACCCCGAAGCGGCCGAGAAGCTCGCTCTGGCAACCGTCGACGTCGGCGCCATCATCGACTTCGCCTCATCCTTCGGCACCCTCGTGCTGACGCGCGCGTACGCGGACTGGTCAGCGCCGGTCAACGCCGACTACCGCGGCCAGCTGGTCAACCGTGCTGTCGACCTCGTCCAGCTGTTCCCCGCGGCCGCATACGCGAAAAATGGCGCAGACATCCGCCTCGCCGTGGACACGGTCGAGGACATGTTCCGCCTTCCCGACCTCACGCACGTGATCATCGTCGCCGGTGACTCGGACTACATCCCGCTCGCCCAGCGCTGCAAGCGCCTCGGCCGGTACGTTGTCGGCATCGGCGTCGCCGGGTCGACAAGCCGCTCGCTCGCCGCCGCGTGTGACGAGTTCGCGACCTATGACGCGCTCCCCGGCATCAAGGCACTCCCCGCGACCCCGGTCGTGGAGAAGAAGGCGCCCGAAACAGCTGCGCCAGAGAAACGACCGTCACGGTCGAAAAAGACGCCGACGGATGCCGTGGCGGAAGAACCAGCGAAGGACGCCGCTCCCGCGACGGCTCTGGTCTTCTCCGGCCCCGACATTGCTGCGGCACCGCCTCGGCGCCGCGCATCGAGACGCGCCGCCTCCCCTGACCCGATCGTCGAGGACGAGCCCGAGGACGAGCCGGACCCCCAGGAGGTCGCAACGGGTCTTCTCGAGCGGGCCCTGCGGCTCGGTCACGAGAAGGACGACGCCGACTGGCTGCACAGTTCAAACGTGAAGACCCAGATGAAGCGCATGGACCCGTCGTTCAGCGAGAAGGCCCTCGGGTACCGTTCGTTCTCCGATTTCGTGAAGTCACGGGACTCCATCGCCGAGATCGATGAGTCGAACACGGCGAGGCTCGTCCGACTCCTGCCCGCGCTCGCGGACAACTAGGCAGGGGCGGGCGGGCTCCGGCACGGCCCGCAGCCTCTCTGGCGCGGTTCGCCGACGTCCAGTAGCTTCGGGCCATGACATCCGAAACCATGCGCCACCGGCCGCGCCGGGGCATCGCGGACTGGCTCGACCCACGACGGGCGTTCTGGCTGGGCATCGTCCTGATCCTCAGCGGCGTTTATGGCTCGTGGGCTGTCGCGGTGGCCGCCTCGTCTCTGGGCGGTCAGGAGCTCGCCGTGAGCTGGCCCGTGATGTCGCTCATCGCACTGTTGAACCTTTTCATATCGCTCGGCGCCGGGTTCCTTGTCGCCGCGATCGTCGGGCGAGTCGTCCCAGCGCGCGAGCGAGTGTCGCCCGGCACAGAAGCGGGCACTGGTGTCGAACCGGACGAATTGCGCCTCCCACCCAGGCTGAGTCCGCGTGTCGCGGTGCTCCTCGGCCTCGGGTTGATCCTCATCGGGGTCATCGACCGGAACCTCTACTTCGTCCAGTTCGTGCCGGACAACCCGGGCGTCGAGAGAGATGTTCTCTCGGTTGTGCTGCCGCTGGTGTCGGCGCTCCCCGCGATCGGGTGTGCGCTGGTCCCAGGTGGGTGGCTTCTTGCCCGGTTCACGGCGCTACGCCGGTGAGAGAATGGCCGCCTGCTTGACGGATCCAGTGGTGCCGAAACGAGAGCGAGAACCCCATGTGTCGTTGGCTTGCGTATTCCGGTTCACCGGTGATGCTTGAAGACCTGCTCTACAAGCCGGCCAATTCACTCATCATTCAAAGTAAGCGCTCGACGCTCGGCGTCGAATCCGTCAACGGTGATGGATTCGGCATCGGCTGGTACGGCCGAGGAGCCACACCCGGAATCGTTCACAGCATGGAGCCGGCGTGGAACGACCGCAACCTCCGGGAACTGTCAGCGCAGACATCCACCGGTCGCTTTTTCGCGCACGTTCGCGCATCAACGGGCACACCGATCCAGCAGACGAACTGTCATCCGTTCAGGCATGACAAGTGGTTGTGGATGCACAACGGTTCGATCGCGAACTTCCACTCGGTCAAGCGGGACCTGGTTATGACTGTTGACCCGTCGCTGTATCCGGAGATCGAGGGGTCGACGGACTCCGAGGTGTTCTTCTTCCTCGCTCTCACCTTCGGCCTCGAACAGAATCCGCGGCTGGCCGTTGCCCGAGCGGTCAGCCTCATCGAGGAGACCGGTCGGCGCCACGGGATCCCGTTTCCTCTTCAGATGACCGTGGCCACGACCGACGGCGACACCACCTGGGCGTTTCGTTACTCCAGTGAGAGGTTGTCGCGGTCACTGTTTCACAGCACAGAGATTTCCACTCTCCGCCACCAGTACCCCGACAACCCTGTGCTTCACGAACTCTCCGACGATGCGCGGCTCATCGTGTCAGAGCCCTTCGGGGACCTCCGCGGCGCGTGGCAGGAAATCCCTGAGTCGTCCTGTGTCACCGTGCAGGGTGGCGAGGCAGTAGTGCACGATTTCGCGCCGACACCCGAGCGTTAGTTTTACTTGCTGAGGATCTCGGCGAGGCGCCGAAGAGCGGGAAGGCTCGACTGGACCTGCTCGAGTTCCTGGGCGGAGAGTTGTGATGCGGCGTTGCCAAGGGCATCAGACCACGCCGTCTCGAGGAGGGTCTTGATCCCGAGCGATTCCTCGGTCGGATACAACGCGACGTACCGTTTGTCCGCGGGGTTGTGCTTGCGGATGATCAAGCCCCTGACGACGAGTTCCTTCAGCTGGGTGCTCACGTTGCTGAGCTGCCGACCCAGCCGGGAGGCGAGATCGGCGACGGTGATTCCCGGATTGCTCTCGATGACCCGCACGATGTCGAAAGCGCCATTGGACAGCGCCGGAACGCCGGTGCCCTCGTGCGACTTCCGCCGTACATCGGCGGAGATGTCCATGAGCGCAACGGCGAGCTCACGGGGGTCGAGGGTCGTGGCTTCAGCTGCGGCTGGGGCGTTTTCCATGGCTTCAGCCTAGGGTGCCCGCCGCCACTCTTTGGCGCGCGCCGTCAACGCACCGTGAGGGCGCTCTCTCCGACTCCCCCGCAGCGCCGGACGCAGCGCCTACGAACGGCGAGAGCGGCCGCCAGCGCAGGCATCCCGCGACCGAACTATGGCATTCTGGCCCGATGCATCCTGTCTTCCCCGCCCCTCTCCAGCCCGGCGACCTCATCGGGGTGACGGCACCGTCGAGCGGTGTCGGTGAGAGAGAACGGGGGCGACTGGAGTTCGCGATCCAGTGGCTTCGCGACAGGGGTTTTCGGGTCGAGGTCGGCGAGTGCATGGACGGGACCGGGCATATCAGCGCACCGGCATCCGCTCGCGCCACAGAACTGATGGGGATGCTGCTCGATCCAGCGATTCGCGCGGTCATCCCGCCGTGGGGCGGCGAAACAGCGATCGACCTGCTGCCCCTGCTCGACTTCGACGCGCTGGCCGCCGCGGAGCCGACCTGGTTCGTGGGTTATTCAGACGTGTCGACGCTCCTCACTCCTCTCACCCTTCTCTCGGGCTGGGCGACGATCCACGGCCCCAACCTCATGGACACTCCGTATGAGCTTCCCGAGAGCCTCGCGAGCTGGCTCGACATCGCGATGGCGCCGGTCGGAGCGGTGATTCGTCAGTCCCCCGCGAACGTACACCGCGCGAACGACCACGACGACTGGTTTGCGCAGCCCGACGTGACCAGGCACAGCTGGACGGGCACCGGGACCTGGCGCCGCCTCGACGCCGGTATCGAACCGGTGGATGCCGTCGGCCGGCTGATCGGCGGATGTATCGAAACGCTCGCGAACGTCGTGGGCACGCCGTTCGGCTCGACAGCGCCTCTCCGAGGCGCCTCGGGCCAGGAGCCGACCCTCGTATACCTCGAGGCAGCCGGGGACAACGCGTTCGATATCTGCAGGAACCTGCACGGAATGCGTCTTGCAGGATTCTTTGACGGAGCATCCGCAATTCTCATCGGTCGCACCGCGGCACCGGACATGGACTCGCTCAGCCAGGATGAGGCAGTCCTTGACGCCCTGGGTTCGCTCGGCGTACCGATTGTCGCCGACATCGAGTGCGGCCACGTCCCGCCCCAGATGAGTCTGGTGAACGGCGCCCTCGCGAGGGTCGTGCACAGCGAGGCCGAGAGCTACCTGGAGCAGCGCATCGGCTGATGCCTGCCCGTCAGTCCTGCCGTGTCGCGGTGGATTCGACGACCGACTCCTCACCCGGCACCCCGAAGGCGCGCGAACGAAACCCCCGGGTTCGAAGCATCTGCTCGCTGAAGTCGCGAAACACGATGGGGATGCCGCGGGCGACCGACAGGTCGGCGCTGTCCATGGCCTGGACGTGCACGTGGGGCTGGGTCGAGTTACCGGAGTTTCCGCACTCGGCGAGCTGCTGCCCCACGGACACCTGATCGCCGACGTCGACCCGGAACGAGTGCCGCTTCAGGTGCACGAGGCCGACATACGCGTCGCGGTCGTCGAGACGGAGGATGACGTGGTTGCCGGCGATCGCTGCGATTCCCTGCTGAAGCCTGTCGCGCTGGCCGAGCAGGTACGGCACGAGAGTGAGTGGCGAACGGCGAGCCTCGTGGTCGGGCTCTCCGTCGTGACGGGCAACCACTGTGCCGTCACACGGCGCGAGGATCGGTCTGCCGAAGGAAAAGAATGCCTCAGGTGGCTCGGTGCCAATCAGAGCATTCCAGCCGGATCGCTCCGCGGTGCGGCGGCGAGCGTCGACCCCGACATAGTCGATCGCGTATCTCTCTCCGAGCAGGTCGGTCCCGTGACTCGGTACTCGCCTGGCCGGGCTGTTCTGGACCAGCCACGGGCCGGCAAAAGGGAGCGTGAGCGTGATCGGCTCCGCGTCGATGCCCGGCTGCGCTGCCATCATCGCTGCAGTCTAGTTCGGGAGCCGGGGTCGAGCGCCCCTCGGCATCGAGCGCTCCAGTTCCATGCCCGCGCTACAGAAGCTTGTGCAGCGCGAGCATGGATGTGCAGCGCTCGGCGATCCGGCCCAACCGCTCACCCCACCGCGACTACTGGTCGAGCGGCGACCCGCTGCGGTGTGCACTTTCGTCACAACAGTGGGGACGGCATCGAGCGCTCCAGATCCATGCCCGCGCTACAGAAGCTTGTGCAGCGCGAGCATGGATGTGCAGCGCTCGGCGATCCGGCGCAGCCGCTCACCTTCCGCTACGTTGGCAGCATGTCAGACCAGACCAACCAGCCGCGCGTCGCCTGCATTACCGGGGTCGGGCGCAGAAACGGAATCGCACGGGCGATCGCGCTCCGCCTGGCGCACGACGGATTCGATATCGCGTTCAACTACTGGACACCATACGAACAGCGGATGTCGCTGGGCGGCTCGCCGGCCGATCCGACCGATATCGCGGATGAGCTCCGCGCGACGGGCAGGCGAGTGCTTCCGATCGAGGCGGACCTCGCGCACCCCAGCGGTGCCGCCTCCGTGATCGAACGGGCAGCCGCCGAGCTCGGTCCTGTTTCCACCCTCGTGCTCGCGCACTCTGAGTCGGTGGATTCGGGCATCCTGGATACGACAATCGAGAGCTTCGACCGCCACTTCGCGGTGAACACCCGCGCGGCCTGGCTCCTCATCCGTGCCCTCGCGGAACAGGTCCCGCCAACTGGCGGGTCGATCATCGCTCTCACCAGCGACCACGTCGTCGACAACATGCCGTACGGTGCCAGCAAGGGCGCGCTCGACCGGATCGTCATCGCCGCTGCCCGCGAACTGGGCGGGCTCGGCATCTCGTCGAACGTTCTCAACCCAGGGCCCATCGACACCGGCTGGATGAACGACGAGATCCGTGCGTCGGCGATCGCGCGCCAACCGACCGGCCGACTCGGCACACCGGATGACATCGCCGGCGTCGTGAGCTTCCTCGCGTCACCAGAGGGACGCTGGGTGTCCGGGCAGCTGATCAAGGCCGACGGCGGCTTCTCGGTCTGAGCTCAGACCGGCGCGCGCTCCCCAAGCAACGGCAGAGCCCGCACGCTCTCGAATGACCGCGGCCCTCCGTCGATCGGATCGGTGAAACTCAGCTCGCTCGCGAGCAACTGCAGCGGGTTCGCAAAGTCGTCCACCGACACGTCCCGAACGACCGGGTAGAGCGGGTCGCCGCTGATCGGGATCCCGAGGCTCAGCATGTGCATCCGCAGCTGGTGGGTGCGGCCGGTTCGGGGCGTGAGGCGATACACGGCCCGGTCGTCGTCGAGTGCTGTCTCGAGCTCGATCAGCGACTCCGAGTTCGCGGGCAGGTCAGCGACCGTCTCCGCCTGCATATGGCCACGGCGTTTGATCAGGTGGCTGGTCACCACGGCGGGCAGGTGCAGGTCCGACCGCACGGGGGCGAGCGCGCGATAGACCTTGCCGACATCACCGCGCTGGAACATGGTTTGATACGCCGCCCGCCAGCGCTTCTCGGTGGCGAGAATGAGCAGACCGGATGTCACCCGGTCCAGACGGTGCAGCGGTGACAGTTCTGGCAGGCCGAGTTCCGCGCGGAGCCGCACGACAACGCTCTGCTGTACGTGCCTGCCGCGCGGGATCGTCGCGAGGAACGGCGGTTTGTCGATGACGACGATCCGATCATCGCGGTGAACGACGTGGATATCTCCCGGTACGGATGCTTCCTCCCGGAGATCCCGGTGAAACCACACGAACGTATGCGGGCGATACCCATCGCTCCCGGAAACCGCGGCTCCAGACTCGTAGACAAACCGCCCGTCCGCGAGAAACGCGTCGACGTCGATGAACTCGGAGAGTCGCGCGTCAAGCCACGCGCCCATCGTCGGCCACGGGTCAGGCTGCGTCCGATCGAGATCGGCCGTGCGCATCCACGCCGGGTCAAGCCCGTGGCGCTGCGGGAGTGGTGAGCGTGGGGGCATCCACCGATGGTAACCGTCATCCCCTGTGGCTTCCTGACACGATTGACCTCCAGCCACGGGTTTCACGCACTCACAGCGATAACATCAGTGACGAAGCGCGCGCTTCACCGACATCGAGGAGAACTGTGTCAGATTCAGGTCATCACTCGCGACGCCAGCGTCCGCGTATGGTTCGGTCGTTCCTGGCGCTGTGCATCGCTGTTCCCTCGCTCGTGACTGGGCTGTCGGTTCCGGCCAACGCCGTCGACGCCGTCCAGGCGTCTGCGCCCACTGTCGTTGTGACCGCGACCGATGATTCGCAGCTCAATGCCGGTCCGGAGAGTCGCGGTGGCAACTATATGCACGACGCAAACGCAGCCTGGGTCCGTCCTGTCGCCGGAAAAATCACATCGTGGTACGGACCGCGTCCCGTGATCTGCACCCCGGGAGGGTGTTCCAGCACTTTCCACGACGGAATCGACTTCGGCTCTGCGTGCGGCACCTCGATCAAAGCGATTTCACCGGGCCGAGTGGTCGAGGCGCGGAACGCCGGCGCGTTCGGTGAGCGAGTCACCATCGACCACGGCAGTGGGCTGGAGTCAATCTATGGCCACATGCAAACCGGTTCGTTTACCGTGAAAGCCGGTCAGCTCGTCCAGGCTGGCACGATCATCGGCAAGGTGGGCATGACCGGCGTGGCCACCGGCTGCCATCTGGACCTCAAGATTCGTACAGGGGCATACACCGACCCGACGCCATTCCTCACCTTCCGCGGGATAACGCTGTAGAGCAGAGCGCGGCCGCCGCGACTCACGTCATGCACCGGCGAGAGCTTCGTCCGCCAGCGGACGGCGTTGATGGCACGCGCATCCAGGTCGGCTACTCATGGCCAGAATGCGCCACGTGCGTTACTGTCGTCGCAACAACGCCTCACGGGGCAGCGGTGCAACATCGTGACGTGATCGAGGTCGGTGAGACCGGATGGAAGAGTTCAGCGTGCGAGGGCTTGGTCTCTCTGACCGTTCGGCGCTGCTCGACGAACTGGCCCGCTCGGCGTCGGTGGCGTTTCACGCTGGCGCGCTCGAGGCGACGAAGCCCGTTCACTTCGATCACCAGACCCGGCGGTTCCGGGGCATCGAACTGACGCAGACCCACTTCAGTAACTACGTCGGCGAGCGGACCACCGCGCAGGCCCACGATTTTTCGGAGCCGCGGCTGGTTCTCACCGTGTCGACGGGACCGGTAGCCATCGCGCACGGCGATGCGTTTCACCGCAACATGCCCGGTTCCATCATCCCCATCTGGAGCCTGTCACCCTGGACGGTCATGGTCCCATCGGCGAGCCTCTTCCGCGGCTTTTCGTTGCCACTGGATGACATCGGCCTGCCGCACCTGTTTCTCCGCAACCTCGTATCCCAGGACATCGGGCACAGTCCGATGGCGTCCTTTCTCGCCAGTTACCTCGCTGACCTCTCGGCGCTTCCCCCGCTCGATCCCGACAACGAGTCGGCACTCGCCGCTCCGTCGATCGAGATCGTCCGCGCGCTTCTGACGACCGCAGCGGGCGATGAATTTCGGAGCCGCGAACCGCTGGGTCGAACGCTCGGGCTCCGGGTCATGGCGTATCTGAAGACGCACGCCACCGATCCGGACCTCACCGCCGATCGCGTAGCCGCGTATTTCGGGGTGTCCCGGCGCTATCTCTTCGCCGTCATGCGGCAGCGCGGAATCTCGATGAAAGAGTGGGTCCGCGAGGAACGCCTCGCTCGCGCGGCTGATTTGCTCGGCGAACAATCCACAGCCCATCTTTCAGTGTCAGCCATCGGACGGTTCTGCGGATTTACCGACCACTCGTCGTTTTCACGAGCCTTCCGCGGCCGATTCGGGTGTGCGCCATCCGAATGGCACCTGCTCAGCGCCCCGGAACGCGACAGCGCCCGCCTGGGACCCGACATGCGCACTGCTCAGGTGTCCTGAGGCCGACGCCGCTCCCGCCGGTGTGCACAACCGGCACAGAAAAGTGCGCGCGAAGTGAAGGCGCTCACCGGGCAACAACCGCTAGCTTCTGGGCATCCCACGCATTCGAATCCAAACGAAGGAGCGTCATGTCTGACGAACACGCCCAGCCGGTGTCACCCGGCAGAAAGCCCCCGGTCGTCCTCGTCCACGGGCTGTGGATGACGCCATCGAGCTGGAATACGTGGGCCGGACGTTATCGCGCCAGGGGCCACGAGGTGATCGTCCCGGGGTGGCCAGGAATCGACGACCGGTCTCCCGCCGATGTCCGGCGGGATCCCCGGGCGCTGGAGGGACTTGGCATCCGTAAGGCTGTAGACCACTACGACCGCATCATCCGTGAGCTCGACCAGTCGCCCATCATCATGGGCCACTCCTTCGGCGGAATCTTCATCCAGATGCTTCTCGATCGAGGCCTCGGCATTGCCGGAGTCGGCGTCGAACCGGGCCAGCCGGCCGGCGTGACGACACTCCCATTCAGCACGCTGCGGACGGGGTTCCCGATCCTCTCGAACCCGTTCCGGATCAACAAGACGAAGCCGATCAGCAAGGGCCACTTCCACTACACCTTCGGCAACGACCTGAGCCGTGCGGAATCCGATCGTGAGTGGGAAGCCAGTGCTGTCGACTCGCCGAACCGGATCTTCTTCGAGGGAGTGGCGTCGATCCCACGGCCTCGGTCTGGCATCACCCGCGTGGACTTCAGAAAGCCGGGCAGGGCTCCGCTGTTGCTCATCTCCGGTGCCATCGACCACGTCGCCCCACCGGCGATCCAGAAGGCAATGCTCAAGAAGTACGCTGCGGGGCCCTCGCTCGTCGAGCGCGTCGAATACCCCGGACGGTCCCACCGCATCGTGAGCCAGGCGGGATGGGAGGAAGTAGCGGATCACGCGATCGACTGGGCGATGAGCCACGCAACCACAACACAAGCCCAGGCATTCTGAGGCCGGAGGCGGTCATCAGTTCCCGTGAAGGGTCATACGATTGAGCCCATGCACAGCTCACTGCCGAGAAGCACTCCGTCAGCCCATTCCGTCGACGCACGAGGGATAACATCCTTCATCTCGGCGCTCGAGGCGGCCCCCGACATCGAACCGCACAGTCTCATGGTGCTGCGCGACGGCCACGTTCTCGCCGAGGGCTGGTGGGCGCCATACACGGCGGACCGACCGCACCTGCTCTACTCGCTCAGCAAGAGCTTCACGTCGACCGCGGTCGGCTTTGCCGTCGAGGAAGGCCTGCTCAGCCTCGACGACACCGTTCTCAGCCATTTCCCCGAGCTCGACGCAGAGATCACCGATCCCCGCAGCCGTTCGATGCGCATCAGGCACATCCTCTCGATGGCGAGCGGGCACCGCGAAGAAACCCTGGATCGCGCCCTCGCCATCGACCCGGTGAACATCGTGCGCGGATTCCTGCTGCTCCCTCCCGACGAGGAGCCCGGCTCGGTGTTCGCGTACAACCAGCCGTGCACGTACACCGCCGGCCTCATTGTGCAGCGCGCCACAGGCCAGTCGCTCACCGAGTACCTCAGGCCCCGGCTGTTCGATCCGCTCGGAATCGACGACACCGGCTGGATCACGGATGCCGCCGGCCACGAACTTGGCTTCAGCGGCTTCCACGCACCGACCGAAGCGATCGCGTCCCTCGGCCAGCTCTACCTGCAGCGCGGCGAGTGGAACGGAGCACATCTGATCCCCGGTGAATGGGTGGACGAGGCGACCAGGGCGCACGTGTCCAACGGTTCCAACCCGGCATCCGACTGGGAGCAGGGCTACGGCTTCCAGTTCTGGATGGCTCGCCACGGCTACCGGGGAGACGGCGCATACGGACAGTTCTGCGTGATTCTGCCCGAGCACGGGGTCGTTCTCGCGATGACCGGCCAGAGCACTGACATGCAGGGCGTTCTCGATCTGGCGTGGACTCACCTGCTGCCCGCGATCGGCCAGCCCGGCGAGGAACGCGGGAGCGAGAAAGCGGATGCCGCGCTCGACGCACAGCTGGCGACCCTCGCCATCGCCCCGGTCGAACGAGGTTCGAGCGACCAGCGGATCGACGGCGGCACGTTCACGCCGACGCTCCCCGACACCTCCTACCCCGGCCTCAAACACCTGGTCGTCGAGCCCGGCGCCACCGACACCGAGTTGCGCCTCACGTTCGTCGAGCGTGACGCCCGGCTCGAGGTCCCGGCGGGCTTCGGTGCCTGGATCACGCACGATGCGACCTCCGCAAGCGCCGGCTGGCAGCCGGGTGGCAGCATCCTGGCCGTCGATGTCATGTTCATCGATACACCGCACAGGCTGCACGTCGTACTTGACCTGGCATCCTCGACGTTCACGACGCGGTGGGAGACGGCCCCGCTACACTTCTCGCCGCTCGCGTCGATGCGCAAACCCCCCGTCGCCGTGACGACCGACGGGGGCTGAGGCGGCTCACAGCCGTCGCTCCAGTTCCTCGAGCAGCGCGCTCCCGGATGCCTCACGCGCGACATCGGCGCCAAGCCTCTTCGCGGCCTCACCGTAGGACGGTGTGCTGAGAACGTCATCGAGAGCCCGGGCTATTCGTGGAGCGGAAGCGCGGCGTGACAGCGAGATCCCGGCACCTCGCGTTGTGACTCGGATGGCGTTGTCGGCCTGGTCCCTGCCGTGGGAGAGAACGATGAGCGGCACTCCCGCAGCGAGGGCTTTGATCACCGTTCCGTGGCCGCCGTGCGTGATGACGACGTCAGCCTGGCGCAGGACCTCCTGGTGGGGTGCTGACTCGACAACCGTGACGTTGGACGCCGCAACGATGTCGTCGGGGCGCACTGCGGGGCCTGTTGTGACGAGCCCGCGCACGGGCCGCATCCCCATCGCATCGACAATTCGCTGCATGCTCCCGACGTGATTCTGGAACGTTGACGACATCGCAACGAGCACGAGCGGGCCGTCACCCGCTGGCGGAACCCACGCGTCACCCACCGCCCAGCGCGGATCATCCAGAATCGGTCCGACATAGCGCGCATTGGCCGGAAGTCGTCCCGGGAAATCAAATGACTGTGACGTCAGAATCAGGTGGCGCTGTGCCCGGCGCATTTGATCCCACGCTGTCGTTACCGGGCTCAACCCGTATTCAGCACGAAGCGCGTTGGTCCCGGCCAGGGCGTACCTGTCGAAGAGTCGAACCCCGGCGGCCGAGAAAACCCTGTCGCGTGTGCGGCCGAGAGGTCCGTGAGAAGGCGTGAGCCCCGCCCCGAACGGCGGCATCCCCTCGGCAGGAAAGGGATAGACGTTGGGAACGAGGAGGTCGAACGGAACGCCGCGGGCCTCCGCAGCAACCATCGCGCCGACCGCGAAGGCGGATGCAACGACGAGGTCGGGGTGGAGTGAATCGATCGCCGCCCCGGTATCGATGGCCTGGGCGGGCGCCGGCCCGATCATCATGTGGTCGGCCATGGCTTTGGCGAGTCCCAGCGGTGAGAGGTCCCAGTCCCGGAAGACACCGGACGGGGCCGACGCGCGGGGCAGGAAGTCGGCACCGGTGCTGTGCACCTGATCCGCGATCGACTCGCCCGCGAGCACCGTGACACTGTGCCCCCTGTCGACGAGCCGGCGAACAACCCCGAGTTCCGGTGGAACCGTGCCGCCAGCGTCGATGAGCGCGAACAGATAACGACGAGGCTGAGCACCCCGTGCGGACTCCTGCGGTTCCTCACCACCGGTCATGCCGCCATGCTAGGCACCCCGCACCGAACAGGCAACGGGGTCCCGCCGATCGAATTGCCGACGGACTCGCCACAGTGCTCGAACAATTCACGCCGGTCCTACGCCGACCGAGCCAGTAGTGTAGTCTCGCGGGTGACATACCGGCTGGTCGGTTGGTATCCGGCCCGCACCGGTACCCGCGACGCCACAGGCAGAGAACTCGAAGGAGAGCGAATGCAGAGATTCGAGGGCCGGGTTGCCCTGATCACCGGCGGCAGCCGTGGAATCGGACTGGCGATCGCCCACCGACTTGTTGCGGAGGGCGCACACGTCGTCATCACCGGTCGGAAGCAGGACGCCCTCGACGTGGCCGTCGCCGACCTGGGTGAACGGGCTTCGGCTGTCCAGGGCAAGGCGGATGACGGTGACCACCGGGCCGCAACGCTTGCGCACGTGCTGGATCGCCACGGTCGGCTCGATCACCTGGTCAACAACGCCGGCATCAACCCCGCATACGGACCGGTTCTCGAAAGCGACCCGTCGATCATCCGCAAAATCCTCGACGTCAACGTAATCGCCGCCCTCGAGTGGACCCGCGACGCTGTCGCCGTCGGACTCAGCCGGTCTGTGGTGAACCTCGCGTCGATCTCGGCGCTGGCAGCAAGTCCGGGTATCGCGTTCTACGGCGTCTCGAAGGCAGCACTCATCAACCTGACAACGCAACTCGCCTTCGAACTCGCGCCGGGCATCCGGGTCAACGCTGTGGCCCCGGCCGTCATCAAGACGGACTTTGCACGTGCGCTGTACGAGGGCAGGGAAGCAGCCGTCGCCGAGGAGTATCCACTCGGCCGGCTCGGCGAACCGGAGGATGTCGCGGGTCCTGTAGCGTTCCTCCTCTCGGAGGACGCCGCCTGGATCACCGGACAATGCGTTGTGATCGATGGCGGCGGCAGCATCCGCCCGGTTGGCTGACCATGACGAGAGAACTGACGAAGGAAAGACGGATGAGAGAAACCACAGTCGTAGACGACATCACCCGAGCGGCGGTCGAGCTCTTCGCCGCGAACGGGTACGCCAACACGTCGGTGCAGCAGGTCGTCGACAAGGCGGGTGTGACCAAGGGCGCGATGTACCACTACTTCCAGTCCAAGGACGATCTCCTCTTCGCTATCTATGAGCGCATACTCACCGAACAAAAGGCACACCTTGACGCGATCGTCGCACGCGGTGGCCCCGTCGCCGACGTGTTGCGCGCCGCCTGCATCGACGTGATCGAGACCTCGATCGACTTCCTGCCGGAGGGCACCGTCTTCTTCCGCAGCATGCACATGCTTTCCCAGCCCCGCCAGCACGAGGTCACCCGCCGTCGCCGTGCGTACAACGATGTGTTCAGCACGCTCATCGAAACCGGGCAGAAGGAGGGCATTTACCGCACAGACATTCCTCGCCCCGTTCTCATCGCCCATTTCTTCAGCGACGTGCACTACCTGTCGCACTGGTACTCCCCCGAGGGCCCCGAAGACAAAACCCTCCTGGCCCAGCAGCTCACGGATCTCTACCTCGTCAGCATTGCGGCGAACAATGCCTGACACTGAGCTCATGCGGGCGTGGAGGGTCGTCCGCCACGGAGAACCAGCGGAGGTTCTCGAACTCCACGACGTTCCGATTCCTCAACCGGCTCGAGGCGAGGTCCTGATTCGCACGCGCGCGGTCGCCGTCAACTTTCCGGACGTCCTGCTCGCTCGAGGCGAGTACCAGGTGCGCCCCGAGATTCCGTTCAGCCCTGGCATTGAGCTGTGCGGCGAGATCGTCGGCATCGGTGACGCAACGGATGCCGATGGCGACGCGTCGTTCGCGATCGGCGACCGGGTGGTTGGCACCGGCATCGGAGTACTCGCTGAATACGCGGTGCTTCCGGTCAGCGCCGTGCACCTCGCCCCCGCCAGCCTCAGCGATGAGCAGGCCGCCGGCCTCATGATCGCCTACCAGACCGCGTGGTTCGCCCTGCATCGACGTGCGGCGATCCAGCCAGGCGAGACCCTTCTGGTCCACGCCGCAGCCGGCGGCGTCGGAAGCGCTGCGGTCCAGCTCGGTGTGGCTGCAGGTGCACGGGTGATTGGCGTTGTGGGCAGCGCAGCCAAAGCGGAGTCGGCGCGTGCTGCCGGTGCCGAGGCCGTCATCGTCCGCGGCGACGAGGACTTTGTCG
Organism: Mycetocola sp. Y442; assembly: GCF_056898615.1. Classification (NCBI taxonomy): domain Bacteria; kingdom Bacillati; phylum Actinomycetota; class Actinomycetes; order Micrococcales; family Microbacteriaceae; genus Mycetocola; species Mycetocola sp. Y442. Next base: position 160,944 of record NZ_JBXHBV010000001.1, on the reverse strand, counting down.
CCAGGGTGAACGAGATCACCGGCGGCCGCGGTGCCGACGTCGTGTTCGACCCGGTCGGCGGCGAGAGCTTCGAACGCTCGACCAAGTGCATCGGGTTCGAGGGACGAATCGTCGTCGTTGGCTTTGCGAGTGGCGCGGTACCCGAGGTGAAGGCCAACCACGCCCTCGTCAAGAACTACGGGGTGCTCGGCCTGCACTGGGCCCTGTACTCCGAGCGTCGGCCCGAGCTTGTCCGGCAGGCCCATGCCGCGCTGACGGAACTCGCCGAGACGGGCGCCATCTCCCCGCTCATCGGCGGCGTCGTCGACGTCGACGACGCACCGGCCGCGATTCAGGAGCTGGCCGGCGGGCAGACCGTCGGGCGCCTCATCATCCGTTTCGACTGACATCATCCGTTTCGACTGACCACCGACACAGGGAGCTTTCCGTGACGAACCTCGAAGGGCGGGTCGCCGTCGTCACGGGCGGATCCCGCGGGCTGGGTGCTGCGTACGTGCGCGCACTTCACGCGGCGGGCGCACGCGTGGTTATTGCCGACCTGCTCCACGACGAAGGAGTTGCACTGGCGACCGAGCTCGGCGACGGCGCGGTCTTCGAACACCTCGATGTGACGAACGAAGAGGACTGGTCCAGGGTCGTCGACTCCGCGATCGCGGCGTTCGGGTCACTCGACGTCCTCGTCAACAACGCCGGCATCGCGAACGCGGCACCGATCGAGCACTACACGACGGCGAAGTGGGATGCCGTGATCGCGGTCAACCTCACCGGGGTGTTTCTCGGCTGCCGCGCGGTCGTGCCGGCGATGAAGCGTCAGGCATCCGGATCCATCATCAATATCTCCTCGGTTGAAGGGCTGCGTGGCAGCCCCGGCCTGCACGGGTACACCGCGTCGAAGTTCGGTGTGCGCGGACTCACCAAGTCGCTCGCCGTCGAACTCGGGCCGGCTGGCATCCGTGTCAATTCGGTGCACCCTGGCCTCATCCTCACCGACATGACGACACGCATCGATCCCGAGGCGCTGTCGATTCCGCTCGGCCGCCCCGCGCTGCCCGAGGACGTCGCGGGTACCGTCGTCTTTCTCGCGAGTGACGCATCGGGCTATACGACGGGCGCCGAGTTCGTCGTCGACGGCGGCATGACCACCGCCATCGCCCACCGCTAGCCGACCGACAGACCCGGCATCGTCGTCCGCAGATGGGGGCCGGATGCTCTCGCCAAAGTTTCCATACCGGCTAGTCGGTATCTGTTGTAGAGTGACCTCATCCCGACACAAAGAGGTGCCGATGTCCACGCAACAATCTGTCCGATCGAGCGACTCACGCGACGCTGCCCCCCGCCTCGAGATCACCGAACTCACGGTGCGGTTCGGCGGCCTGACGGCCCTCGATGCCGTGTCGTTCGACGTCGGCGCCGGTGAAACCGTCGCGCTCATCGGGCCGAACGGCGCTGGCAAGACCACGGTCTTCAACTCGGTGTGCGGGCTGGTCAAACCGTCGGCGGGAAGCGTGACGATCGACGGGGTGCGTGCACCGGCGTCGCCGACCGGCCTCATCCGCCACGGGGTCGCACGCACCCTCCAGGGACTCGGTCTGTTCGGCGGCATGAGCGTTCTCGAGAACGTACTCGTTCCCCTGGCCGCGCCGGGCCGGTCGGGCTGGCAAGTCGGACCCGGGAGAACCAGCTCCGACGCCGTGACGCTCGCCACCGAGACCCTGCGTGACCTCGGCCTCGACGCCGATGCGCATCGGCCGGTCGACTCGCTGCCATACCCGGAGCGGAAGCGCGTTGCGCTGGCCCGCGCCCTCGTCACCCAGCCAAGCCTCCTGCTCCTCGATGAGCCGGCGGGTGGGCTCGGCGCCGGCGATATCGCCGATCTCTCGGCCATCGTGCGCCGGGTCGCGGCGACGGGGTGCTCGGTTTTGCTCGTCGAACACCACATGGACTTCGTGATGGCTCTCGCCGACCGGGTCGCCGTTCTCGACTTCGGTCGTGTCATCGCCTGCGGCACCCCCGGTGAGGTTCAGGCCGACCCGCGCGTCGAGGAGGCCTACCTGGGCGTTGAGGTCGCATCGTGACCGCACTGCTCGAGATCGACGCACTGTGCGCGGGCTACGGCGAACCACCGGTCCTGCGTGAGGTCAGCTTCAGCGTTCAGACCGGGGGCATCGTCGCCCTGCTCGGAGCGAACGGGGCGGGCAAGACCACGCTGCTGCGATCGATCGCCGGTCTCATTTCCCCCACGTCAGGCAGCATCCGTTTCGCCGGAGTTGACCTCGCAGCGGTTGGCGTCGAGGACCGGGTGCGGCGGGGACTCGCCCAGGTTCCTGAGGGACGGAGCATCGTGGCCGAGCTCACTGTCGACGAGAACCTTCGCCTCGGTGGGCTGTGGCGGTTTTCTCCCCGGGAACTCGGCGGGGCGGTCGACGAGATCTACGCCCTGTTTGAACCGCTCGCCCAGCGCCGCACCAGTTCGGGCCACCAGCTCTCCGGTGGAGAACGCCAGATGCTCGCGCTCGGCAGGGCCATCATCGCGAGGCCGAGGCTGCTCGTGCTCGACGAGCCATCACTCGGGCTCGCGCCGCGGGTGGTGGCTCAGATCATGACCGTGTTGCGGCGACTTCGCGACACGACCGGGCTTACCGTGCTGCTCGCCGAGCAGAACGTCGTGAGCGCACTCTCCATCGCCGACCACGGGGTCGTGCTTGGCCTCGGCACACTCGTCGCCGACCGCCCGTCCGCCGAACTCACCTCCGACGACGCCCTCCGACACGCCTACCTGGGGTTCTGATGGATCAAATCATCTTCCTGCTCGCCACGGGCCTCGCGCGCGGCGCGATCTTCGCCCTGTTCGCGCTCTCGCTCGTGCTCATCTGGCGCGCGGCGCGCATCGTCAACTTCGCGCAGGGCGCGATGGCCCTCGTCGCCACCTACATCGCCTTTGCCGTGACGGGCCTGACCGGCTCGTACTTCGCGGGGCTGGGTGCGGCGATCCTCGCCGGGCTCCTGGTCGGCTTCGCCATTGAGCGCGGCGTCATGCGGTTCGCTCCAGCGGGCCAGCCGCTCGCCGGCGTCATCATCGCCATCGGACTCGTGATGGTGCTGCAATCAGCCCTCGGCATCCTGTTCGGCCAGCAATACCGCCCGATGGATGCACCGTTCGACGAAAGCCCCATTCTGATCGGCGGTGTCGCAGTTCTGTCGCCGTACGACCTGTTCGTCCTCATCGTCGCCGTGGTTGTGATGTCGCTGCTTGGCCTGCTGTTCACGCGGACCTCGCTTGGCCTGCAACTGCGGGCATCCGCGTTCGCACCGGAGGTGTCCAGGCTGCTCGGTGTCCGGGTCTCGCGCATGCTCACGCTCGGCTGGATGCTCTCCTCGGCGGTGAGTGCGCTTGCGGCGCTGCTGCTCGTGCCGACCGAACTCGGGCTGAACCCGCACTCCACGGACATGCTGTTCGTATACGCGTTCACCGTCGCTGTGGTCGGCGGACTCGATTCGCCGGTGGGTGCGCTTCTCGGCGGCCTTGCGGTCGGCATCCTGATCACGCTCGTCACCGGCTTCCTCGGCTCGACAGTCGCGCCGATCGCGGTACTCGCGCTCCTGGTCTGCGTGCTGCTCGTGCGCCCCGGCGGCGTCTTCTCAACGGGCAAGGTGAGGGTCGCATGAAACGGATAATGGCGTCTCTCACCGGCACACCACGCGTGATCGCAGCAGGTGTGGCGCTGACGGTGCTCGCCATCGCCTGCACGTTCCTGCTCGACCCGTACCGCAACTACCAGCTGGCGCTCGTGGCTGCGTACCTCTGTGCCACCGCCGGGCTCACCCTGCTCATCGGCCTGACCGGACAGTTGTCGCTCGGCCACGCCGCGCTGATGGCGGCCGGAGGGTACGGGTACGCGCTCACCGCGAACGCGCTGACGGATGCCGGTATCGAGGGGCTCCCGCGGTTCGTCCTTGGGCTGCTCGCTGGCGTTGTTGCCGCTGGTGTCATCGGCCTGCTGCTCGGGCTCGCTGCGGCGCGGCTGCACGGACCGTACCTCGCCGGTGTCACGCTCGCGCTCGTCATCGCCCTGCCCGCCTTCACCAGCGTCTTCGTTGGGGTGTTCCGTGGCGACCAGGGAGTGCAGATCGCTTACGACGGGGTTCCCGAAGCGCTGTCGACCCTCATCGCCGTCGAGCAGTGGCAGGCCTGGGTGGCCATTTTCGTCGCTGGCGTCACGCTCACACTTCTCACGCTCGTGAGAAACGGCAAAGCAGGGCTACGGATGCGTGCGGTGCGAGACGACGAAGTGGCGGCTCGCCTCAGCGGCATCCCGGCGGGCCGGGTGAAGGTGCACGCCTTCCTCGTGAGCGCACTCGGCGCCGGCGCCGGCGGAGCCGTGTTGTGCTTCGTCACCCAGTCGGTCAGCCCCGGCGCATACACGCTGGCGTTTTCGCTCCTGCTCGTTGTCGCCGTTGTGGTCGGTGGCCTGGGCAGCATCCTTGGCGCAGCCATCGGTTCCGCCCTCATCGTTCTGCTGCCGTGGCTGGTGCAGACAGGCACAGGGGCGCTGTCGCTGCCCGGGGAACTGCAGCAGCGGCTCTCGGGCAACCTCCCGGTCCTCGTCTTCGGCGCCCTGCTCATCGTTGTGACCGCCGTCTGGCCGGGAGGCATCCGTGGGGCTCTCCGTGGGCGGAAGGCGCTCCGGGGTCGGCGGCTGGCCAGGCCGAGCGCGGCGGAGAAGCTGGCCATCCCCACCCGCGCCAGCGTTCCGGTTTCTCGGGCAGCCATCCGGGGCAGCTCCCCCGCGACTGGGTCGACAGCATCCGGACCCGCAGCATCCGGCGCAATCGCATCCGGTCGGACGTCATCCGGCGCAATCGCATCCGGTCAGAAGGCATCCGGACCCACAGCATCCGAAACCACCGACCACAGCCCGATCGACCGCAGCCCGAGTGAATCCGTCTCCACCGAACCACTCACCACCGAACCCGTCTCCACCGAATCAGAGAGGTGACCCATGTCACATCGAAGCGCACCACCACGCAGCGCACCACCACGCAGCGCACCACGCAGCGCCATTACCGTCGCAGCGGCATCCGTCATGATCATCGCGCTGAGCGGATGCAGCACCCCGGCACCGGCGGGCGAGGCCGCCAACACGCCGGGGATCACCGAAGAGACCGTGACCATCGGCACCCACCACCCGCTCACCGGGCCAGCCGCCGCGGGGTACGCCTCGATTTCCGCGGCGACGACCGCCTACTTCGAGTACCTCAACGAGCAGGGTGGAATCCACGGCCGCACCATCGAGTACGTCGTCAAGGACGACGGCTACAACCCATCGAACACCCAGAACGTCGTGCGTGAACTCGTCGAGGAGGACGAGGTCTTCGCCGTGGTGAACGGGCTCGGGACACCGACGCACACCTCGGTGCTCGACTACCTCAACCAGAAGAAGGTGCCGGACCTGTTCGTCGCCTCGGGATCCACGAGCTGGAACCAGCCCGAGAAGTACCCGTACACCTTCGCGTACAACGTCGACTACGTCGCGGAGGGCGAGGCGCTCGCTCAATACGCCGAGGATGAGTTCCCCGGCAAGAGCGTCTGCGTACTGGGCCAGGACGATGACTTCGGCACGGAGTTCACGACGGGGCTGCAGAACGTCCTCGGCGCTGACGGGCTCGCCAGCGTTCAGACGTACTCGGTGTCCAACCAGGACGTCGTCGCCCAGATCAGCGCCATGAAGGCGGCGGGTTGCGAGATCAACATGCTCGCGACCGTCAACGGTTTCACCGCCCTCGCGGTCGGTACAGCGGCGAAGCTCGGCTATGCACCGCAGTGGTTCTCGTCGTCCTCCGGCGGCGATTACCCGACCCTCGTCACCTTCCTCGGCGCAGACCTTGCCCCGAAGCTGCTGCAGGGATTTGTCAGCACCAACTACCTGCCCTTCGGCCAGGACGACGAGTGGCGCGCCCTGTTCGAGGAGATCAACGCCGAGTACAACGATGACGCTCCGTTCGACGGCAACACCGTCTACGGCATGAGTGTCGGCTACCTCTTCGCAGAGGCGCTCGCGGCCGCCGGCGAAGACCCCACGAGGGAGAGCTTGATCGAGGCCATCAGCTCGGGCGATCTCGAGGGGAACGGCGTCGTGCCCTTGTCGTTCGGCGACGACAGCCACGCGGCCTTCATGGGCGTCGGCATCACGACCGTCGACGGCGGTGTCCAGGACTTCGTCGGTTCCACCTATGTGAGTGACGGCGACGGCAAGGTCTCGAAGGACGACGTTGAACCCGTGTCGCTCAGCAACGAGGGCGTGCCTGAGGGTTAAACCGCAACAGAGAGAACGGATGCCGCGGACCTGCCAGGCCCGCGGCATCCGTTTGCCTGTGGCGGGCATCCGCCGCCGCCCCGACACTCGTCTGTCACAAATGGTTGCTAAACGCCCGTGAGCCTGCACCGTTGTTTTCGGGAGGTAATTCGCGGGGTGCGTCGACGTATCGGCGGCGGACCCGCGGTTTCTCCTCCCGAAGAGACGGTGACGGGCGGCGCCGGGCCGGCATTCGCGACGGACGAACCGCGCCCGGCACTCGGGTCCTGGGGTGTCGCCATGCGCCTGCACCGGTGTTTCGGGAGGTAATTCGCGGGGTGCGTCGACGTATCGGCGGCGGACCCGCGGTTTCTCCTCCCGAAGTGACGGTGACGGGCGGCGCCGGGCCGGCATTCGCGACGGACGACCCCGCCCGACACTCGGGCTTTGGGTGTCGCCCGTGCGCCTGCACCGGTGTTTCGGGAGGTAATTCGCCGGGAGCGTCGACGTATCGGCGGCGGACCCGCGGTTTCTCCTCCCGAAGTGACGGTGACGGGCGGTGCCGCCCCGCCGCCGTTGGTGACGGACGAACCCTCGACACACTCATCTGTCACAAATGGTTGCTAAACCCGCGCCATAAGCGCACTCTGTGACAGATGAAGGGCCGCCACCGCCCACATCCGCGACGGATGAGCCCGACCCGGCACTCATCTGTCACAGATGGTGGTTAACCCGCGCCATAACCGCACGTTGTGACAGACGAACGGCCGCCGACCGCGCGACCCGCGCCGCCGAGCGCGACGGACAAACCCCGCCCGGCGCTGACGCCTCCGCGGCCGGGCTCAGCCCTGCAGGACGGTGAACTGGTCGACGAGGTGCCGCTTCAGCACCTTGCCGCTCCCGCCGAGGGGCAGGGCGTCGACGAGGTGCACCACCCGGGGGTACTTGTACGCGGCAATGCGCTCCTTGCAGAACGCGATGAGTTCGTCGGAGTCGAGCTCCCGCCCGTCGAGCGCCACCACAGCGGCGTGCACCTCCTGGCCGTGCGTGTCGTGGGCGAGCCCGAACACCGCGGCCATCGCGACATCCGGATGCCGGGACAGCACAGCCTCGACCTCGGTGGGGTACACGTTGTAGCCGTTGCGCACGATCATGTCCTTCTTGCGGTCGACGATCGTGACGATCCCGTCCTCATATGTGCCAAGGTCGCCCGTGCGGAACCAGCCGTCGACGACCGCCTCCGCCGAGGCATCCGCTCGACCGAGGTACCCCTTGAAGAGGTTGTGGCCCCGAACGATGATCTCGCCGAGAGCACCGGGCGGCGCAAACTCGATGCGCCCCTCGACCTCGGCCTCGGCGATCGCGATGTCGACGCCCCAGAGCGCACGGCCAACGGTTCCGGGGCGAATGGGCTCGTACACACTGTTGAACGACACGGTCGGCGCCGTCTCGGTGAGGCCGTATCCCTCGTGCACCTCGGCACCGTATGCCTGCTGGAAGGCCTCGAGCACCGCAACCGGCAGCGCCGCCCCGCCCGACACCGCGTAACGGAGCGGCGGGCGCTCCCCAGTGCGGGCGGCGGCCTGGATCATGCCGACGAACATCGTCGGCACCGCAGTGAACACCGTCGCCTGGTGCGCGACGAGCAGCGCGAGTGCCTCGTCCGGGTCGAACCGCGGCAACAGGATGATCGATGCCCCGCGCCGGAAGGCGATGTTCATGACGGCGGTCTGCCCGAAGGTGTGGAACAGCGGCAGCCCGCCGAAGATCACATCATCGGTGCGCATATCGAAGGAGTCGATGAGTGAGCAGTGCACCTGCTCGACGAGGGCGAGGTGAGAACCCACCGCTCCCTTGGGCGTCCCGGTGGTCCCGCTCGTGTAGAGGATCGTTGCCGCTTCGAGCGGATTCATCGAGACAATCCGTTCGATCGGTTCGGATGCCGCGGCTTCGGCCTCGAGACGCGGTACGTCTGGCCCGCCTGCCTCGGGCGGCGGCACGAGCACCGAGACGAGCGGCACCCCGGCGGCCTCAGCAGCCGGGATCGCTTCGGCGAGCAGCGGCGCTGCGGCAACGAGCACGTCGGCCCCGCTGTCCTTCAGCACAAAAGCGATCTCCTCGGCTTTGAAGAGCAGGTGGATCGGGACAACGATGGCACCGAGCGACAGCGCAGCGTAGTACACCCGCGGAAAGTCGGGCACGTTGGGAACGAGCATCGCGACCCGGTCGCCGCGTCCGATGCCGCGGTCCCGGAGGGCGCCGGCATATGCGCGCGTCTCGTCCCACAGCTGTCCGTAGCTGATGGTGTTGCCGTAGAAGTGAATGGCGGGGCTGTCGGGCCTCCGGTTCGCGGTTTCAGAGAGGATGCTCGCGACCGAGAGCGTGCCGAAGCCGTCGCCGTCGACGGCGAGGTCTGGGTGGTGTGCCATGGGGATCTCCTTTGATCACAGGGGGGGGGGTGGGGGTAACGACTTTTCAGCGCCGCAGCTCGGCTTTTCCGAGCGCGGCGAGGTGGACTTCGTCGGGACCGTCAGCGATGCGCAGTGCTCTCGCGCCCGCGAACATCTCGGCGAGCGGGACGTCCTGAGACAGGCCGGCACCACCGAAGAGCTGCATGGCCCGATCGAGGATCGTCTGAACTGCGCGCGGAACGGCGATCTTGATGGCCTGGATCTCGGTCATCGCGGCACGGTTGCCGACGGTGTCCATCAGCCACGCGGTTTTCAGCACGAGCAGCCGCAGCGACTCGATGCTGATGCGCGACTCGGCGGCCCATTCGCGCACGACGCCCTGGCTCGCGAGCGGCGCGCCGAAGGCGACACGGTCGTTGGCACGCTCGCGCACCAGGGCAACGGCGCGCTCCGCCATGCCGAGCGCCCGCATGCAGTGGTGAATCCTGCCGGGCCCGAGCCGCGCCTGCGCGATAGCGAATCCGTCGCCCTCAGCCCCGATCAGGTTCGACACCGGCACCCGCACATCGTGGAACACGATCTCAGCGTGCCCACCGTGGTCCCGGTCGTCGTAGCCGAAAACGGTGAGCGGCCGCACGACTTCGACGCCGGCGGCATCCCTCGGAACCAGAATCATCGACTGTTGCCTGTGCCGCTCGGCCGCAGGGTCGGTCTTGCCCATCACGATCAGGATCTCGGCGTTCGGGTTCATCGCACCGGTCGACCACCACTTCCGCCCGGAGATCACGTAGTGGTCCCCGTCACGACGGATGCTGGTAGCGACGTTGGTTGCATCGGAGGACGCCACGTCCGGCTCGGTCATACAGAACGCCGAACGGATGCGGGCGTCGAGGAGCGGTTCGAGCCAGCGCTTTTTCTGTTCCTCGGTGCCGAAGTCGGCGAGCACCTCCATGTTGCCCGTGTCCGGCGCCGCACAGTTGAGGGCGACAGGCGCGAGTCGCGGACTCCACCCGGTGAGCTCCGCGAGCGGCGCGTACTGCAGGTTGGTGAGGTTCGCCCCGTGCTCACCGGGCAGGAACAGGTTCCACAGGCCGCGTTCGCGTGCCAGCGCCCGCAGCTCATCGACGACGGGCCGGAATCCCCACTCGTCCGGCGTCGCTCGAAGTTGAGCGTCGAGCACCGGCTCGGCGGGAATCACGTGCTCGTCGAGAAAGGCGCGCAGCGTTGTGGCCAGTTCGGTCGTGCGGGGGTCTTCGGCGAAGTCCATGGTCGTCAGAGTCCTCTCAGGGCGGAGCGGGCGAGTCCCTCTTCGGCGAGGGGCTCAACGAGCTGGCCGATGCGGTCGAAGCCGTCACCGACGGTCTCGCCCGCCTGGTATCGGCAGTGGATGCCCTCGAGGATGACGGCGAGCTTGTACGCCGCGAACGCGCGGTACCAGCCGAGATCGGGAGTCGCGATCCCCGCGTGTGCGGCATAGGCATCCACCATCTCGTCAAAGCCGGGATAGCCGGCGTCGAGGTCGACGGCGCTCGGTGCGACTCCGCGCCCGCCGGGCAGCTCGGCGATGCTCCAGTAGAGGCCGAGCATGCCGAGGTCGACGAGCGGGTCGCCAAGGGTCGCCATCTCCCAGTCGAGGATCGCCGTGATGCGCGGGGCCGCTGACGCGCCACGACCGCCATCCACGAGCGCGTTATCCAGCCGGTAATCGCCGTGCACGAGCGTGGAACGGCCGGCCGACGGCATCCGTTCACCGAGCCCGGCCTGAAGCTCATCGAGCCGTGGCACCTCGCGCGTGCGCGACGCACCGAGCTGCCTGCGCCATGTCCTCAGCTGCCTGTGCAGGTAACCGTCCGCGCGCCCAAAGGTGTCGAGCCCGACGGATGCCGGCGGGATGGCGTGCAGTTCGGCCAGAATTCCGGCGAGGCTGAGTCCGAGCGCGCGCAGCTCACCCGACGCGAAATCGGCGTTCTGTGCCGGGTCGGACAGTACCCGACCCGCAACGAGGTCCATCACGAAGAACGGGGTCCCGGTGACCTCGCTCGCCGCCGTGTCGTCGACGAGGTCGATGGTCGGCGGCACCGGCACAGCAGTGCCCTGCAGTGCGGTGATCACCCGGTATTCACGCGCCATGTCGTGGGCACTCGACAATACGTGACCCAGCGGCGGACGACGCAGCACCAGGGGCCGACGCCCGCCGTCGATGCGGTAGGTGAGGTTGCTGCGCCCCCCGGTGATGAGCCTGGCCGACAACGGACCGCTCGAGAGCTCGGGATGTTCGCGTGCAAGCCACTCGGTGAGCCCTCTGACATCCAGCCCGGGAGAGTCGGTCATCGTCGACCACCTTTCACGCGCGAGTGCCGCGCAGCGAGCGACCCAGCAGGACCGCGTTCCGCCAGCATACCGCGTGGTCGGTATGTTCGCACTACCCCGGGGGGATCAGGCGAGCAGATCGCGTTCGATCACCGAGCGGATGCCGGTGGGGATCGGCGTCGGGGTACGGTCGGCCGCACCGACGAAGACGTGCACGAAGCGGCCGACGGCGATCGGCTCCTCCTGGCCCGGTCGCAGGATCCCGAGGGCCCAGGTGACGCTCGTCGTCCCGAGCCGTTCGATGCCGATGCCGACCTCGAGTGGTTCGGGAAACGACGCGGAGGCGCGGAACTCGCACGACGATGCGGCGCACAGGGCGATGGCATCGCCCTGCGGATCGAGGCCTCCGTTGCCCATCATCCAGGTGTTGATGGCGGTGTCCATCGCCTCGTAGTAGACGGTGTTGTTGAGGTGTCCGTACTGGTCGTTATCGTTCCAGCGTGTGGCGAATGGCAGCCGTACTCCGTAGCGCATCAGGCAACCCTCAGCAGCACGCGAAACGCCACTCGCGCTCGATCGGTGCTGGGTTCGTCGCCGGCAATGAGGTCGGCATAGGTGAAGGATTCAGAGATCCGGACCAGCAGGTAGGCGAGTTCCGCCGGGTCGATGGCACCGCCGAGGGGGGCGTCGCCGAGCTCCCTCCGGACGAGCCAGTCGGCCGTCGCCACGTACCGGCGCTGGATCTCGCTCTCGGTGGTCGTCAGCAGCCGGAGCGCCCGAGCGGGCTCACGCTGCAGGAACTGCCGGAAGTAGGGCGCGCTGATCAGGTCATCGACGAAATGGGTGAGCACGCCCGCTACCCGCTCTTCGGCGCGCAGGTCTCCCGTGGCATCCTCCGCCTGGAGAAGAGTCGGTACAGCGAGAGACCAGAGGACCTCGGAGAGCAGCGCGTCACGATTGCCCACCCAGCGAAACAGTGAGGTGCGATCGACACCGAGATCGGCCGCCAGTGCGCTCATGTCGATGCGGCGGCCGGCGATGAACTCGTCACGGGCTCGGGCGAATGCACGCGCCGAACCCTCGTGTGCCGCCTCGGCCAGCCGGTTCGACAGCCAGGACGGAGCAGACTCGAGGCCGACGGTTCCGATGGTTGCCGCGGCGCGCGTGCTTGTGGCGCGAGCGGTCACAGCGTCTGTCGTGGTGTGCATGCCGGAACTCTATCGCGTGGCCATCGGATGCGTGCAACATTCTGGAAAATGATGCATACTACGGTACATCGCGGTTCATGAACCGCAAGACGATGTCGTCGACGAACGGAGAAGCAATGACGCTCACCACGCAACAGACCGATCGGCCCGAGGTGCTCGACGCCGATTTCTATGGCTTCCAGGACCAGCTCACCGAGGAGGAGCTGCGCTCGGTCGCTCGCATCCGTGCTTTCCTCGACGCCGAGGTGCGGCCACACGCCGACCAGCTCTGGGAGGAGGCCCGAAGCCCCCGCCACCTCATCCCCGGGTTCGCCGAACTCGGCATGTTCGGGGCGGGCTGGCCCGAAACCCGGCACTTCGACAACAGCGCCGTCTACCGCGCCTGGATCGCGCTCGAGATCGCCAGGGTCGACCCGTCGACGGCGACATTCATTGGTGTGCACAGCGGACTCGCCATGAACGCCATCGGGGTCGGCGGCTCCGAGGAACAGCGCGCGGAGTGGATGGGTCCGATGGGCCGTGGTGAGGTCATCGGTGCGTTCGGGCTCACCGAGCCGACGAGCGGATCCGACACCGCGCGCGGGCTGCAGACCACCGCGACCAGACACGGCGATGAGTGGGTCCTCAACGGCAAGAAGCGCTGGATCGGCAACGCTACCTTCGCCGACATCGTGGTGATCTGGGCCCGCGACACCGCGGACGACCAGGTCAAGGGATTCATCGTGCGACAGCCGTCCGCCGGCTTCACCGCGACCAAGATCGAGCGCAAGCAGTCGCTCCGTGCAGTGGAGAACGCCGACATCGTCCTCGAGGATGTCCGGGTCCCCGAGAGCGACCGCCTGGCCAACATTCATTCGTTCCGCGACGTAGCCATCGTGCTGAGGCTGACCCGCGCCGAGGTGGCCTGGCAGGCCATCGGGGTGGCGGTCGGCGCTTATGAAGCAGCCCTCGCCTACGCCACAGAGCGCCATCAATTCGGCAAGCCGATTGCCTCGTTCCAGTTGGTGCAGGAGAAGCTGGCGAACTCACTGTCCAACATCACCGCGAGCATCGCCCTGTGCATGCGGGTATCCGCCATGCAGGACGAGGGCGTACAGAAAGACCACCACTCGGCGATGGCCAAGGCGTTTGCCACAGCCAGGATGCGGGAGACGGTCGCCCTCTGCCGCGAAATCGTCGGAGGAAACGGAATCCAGCTCGACCATGGGGTCGCCCGCTTCTTCGCCGACGCCGAGGCGGTCTACACCTTCGAGGGCACGTTCGATATGAACACGCTCATCGTCGGCCGCGCCATCACCGGCATCCAGGCATTCGTTTAGAGAGGAACCACATGGCTGAAGCATTCATCGTCGCCACCGCCCGCTCGCCGATCGGCCGCGCCCGCAAGGGGTCGCTCGTCGGCATCCGTTCTGATGATCTCGCGGCGCGCATGGTGCGCGACGCACTGGCAAAAATCCCCGCCCTCGATCCGGGCCGCATCGACGACCTGCTGCTGGGTTGCGGGCTGCCGGGAGGCGAGCAGGGAATGAACATGGCCCGCATCGTGTCGATTCTCCTCGGCCTCGACGAGGTGCCGGGAACCACGGTCAATCGCTACTGCTCGTCGAGCCTGCAGACAACGCGGATGGCCTTCCACGCCATCAAGGCCGGGGAGGGAGATGTATTCATCTCCGCCGGGGTGGAATCGGTCAGCCGGTCGATGCGCGGGTCGAGCGATTACATCCCCGGCGAGACGCTCACCAACCCGCTGTTCGATGAGGCAATTGCCCGCACCGAGGCGAGGGCCGGCGGGGGCCTGCCGCCGTGGCACGATCCCCGGCAGGACGGACAACTGCCCGACGCGTACATCGCCATGGGGCAAACGGCCGAGAACGTCGCCGAGCTGCGTGGCATCACGCGAGACGAGCAGGATGCGTTTGCGGCCCGGAGCCAGCAGCGCGCGGAGAGAGCGGATGCCAGTGGCTTCTGGGCAACGGACATCGCGCCGGTGACGCTCGATGACGGCACCGTCGTGTCGAAGGACGATGGACCACGAAGCGGCGTCACGGTCGAGGCCCTGAGCCAGCTCGACCCCGTCTTCCGGCCGGACGGCACGGTAACGGCGGGCAACTGCTGCCCGCTCAACGACGGCGCCGCAGCCGTCATCGTGGTGTCCGAGCGCGTGGTCGACGAGCTGGGACTGTCGCCGCTGGCCAGGATCGTCTCGACAGGGGTGAGCGGCCTCTCCCCCGAGATCATGGGCCTCGGGCCGGTCGAGGCGAGCCGACGGGCGCTCGCGCTCGCCGGTCTCAGCATCGACGACATGGACCTGGTCGAAATCAACGAGGCCTTCGCCGCGCAGGTCATTCCGTCGGCACGGGAACTCGGTGTTGACTCGGAGAAACTCAACGTCTTCGGTGGCGCCATCGCGGTCGGCCACCCATTCGGGATGACCGGAGCCCGGATCACGTCAACGCTGATCAACGGCCTGCGACAGACGGGCGGCCGCTACGGTCTCGAGACGATGTGCGTCGGCGGCGGCCAGGGCATGGCGCTCGTGCTCGAGCGCGTCTGACGAGCGCTGACAAGACAGAATCGCTGAAAGACAGAAGCGCTGAAAGACAGAGCTGAGGCGCTCGCCGAAAGACGAGCGCCTCAGCTCTGCGTCACCGCAGTGGTCACCAGTGTGATGTCGTCAGTCTGAGCCGACGAAGAGCGCGATCGTGCTGGCGACGAGCGCCGGTCGCGACCCACCCTCGATCTCGACGGTCACGGTCACACCCGCGCGGGTCCCCTGCGGCGTGCTTTCAGCGCTCGTGATGGTCGAACTCGCCCGCACGCGCGATCCCGCCGTGACCGGCTGCAGGAAGCGCACCTTGTCGAGGCCGTAATTGACCACCATCGCGGCGCCTCCCACTTCGACGAGACCCTCGGTCAGCCGGGGAATGAGTGAGAGCGTGAGGTAACCGTGCGCGATTGTGGCTCCGAACGGTCCGGATGCCGCGCGCTCGGCGTCGAGATGGATCCACTGCCGGTCTTCGGTCGCCTCGGCAAACGCATCGATACGGTCCTGGTCGATCCTGAACCAGTCCCCCGTCGCCGTCCGGCCGATGGCATCCGTCAGCGTTGCGGGTGACGAAACGGTGATCGTCATGACCTCGGCCCTCCCGCGACGTAGAGCACCTGGCCGGAGACGAAACTCGACTCCTCACGGCAGAAGAACGAGACGGCCGCGGCGATATCCTGGGGCTGGCCGACACGTCCAACGGGAATCTCCTTCGCGGCGCCGGCGAGGAAGTCGTCGAAGGCGATGCCCATGCGCTCAGAGGTCGCTCGTGTCATCTCAGTCTCAATGAAGCCCGGTGCGACAGCATTGGCCGTCACGCCGTAGCGGCCGAGTTCGAAGGCGAGGGTCTTCGTGAAGCCCTGGATGCCCGCCTTCGCCGCAGAGTAGTTGGCCTGCCCGCGGTTGCCGAGGGCCGACGTGCTGGAGAGGTTGACGATGCGCCCCCAGCCCTCGGCGACCTGGTGGGCCTGGACGGCCCGGCTCATCAGGAACGCGCCACGCAGGTGCACGCCGAGAACGGCGTCCCAGTCGTCCTCGGTCATCTTGAACAGCAGGTTGTCGCGAAGGATGCCCGCGTTGTTGACCAGGATGGTGGGAGCGCCGAGCTCATCGGCCACCCGCGCGACGGCCGCTGTCACGGCATCCGAGTCTGCGACGTTGGCACCGACGGCGATGGCGCGGCCCCCGTCCGCCTCGACCGCGGCAACGGTGTCTGCCGCGTGGTCGGCGTGAAGATCGAGAACGGCAACCTGGTAGCCGTCTGCGGCGAGCCTTCTGGCGGTCGCGGCGCCAATGCCGCGTGCTGCTCCTGTGACGATGGCGGTGCGGGTCATACGGTGTCCATTCGTTGGGGTGGGTCGAAGGTGATGAGTTGGCGTAACGCTGCGCCGGTGGCAAGCCGGTCCATGCCCTCAGCGATGTCGTGAAGGCCGATGCGGGCCGAAACGAGCCGTTCGAGAGGCAGCACCCCTCGTCGCCAGAGGTCGACATAACGCGGGATGTCGCGGCTCGGAACGGCCGAGCCCAGGTAACTGCCGATGATCGTCTTCGCCTGCGCGGTGACGAGGAGCGGGGCGATGCTCGCCATGGCATCCGGGGCGGGGAGGCCGACGGTCACCAGAGTGCCGCCGGGAGCGGTGAGTGAGAACGCCGTTTCGAAGGCGCGCGGCGAACCTGCCGCCTCGATCACGAGCGGAGCAGCGACGTGAGCGTCGATGGCATCACCCGGAGTGAAACCGCCGGATGCACCGAGCTCTGTCGCCAGGTCGAGCTTGGCATCGAGCGCATCGACGCCGATCACCTCGTGGCCGAGGGCGACGGCAACGAGCAGGGCGGCCATGCCCACGCCGCCGAGTCCGACGACGATCACCCGCGATCCAGTGGCCGGTCGCCCGGCGTTGATCACCGCACCTCCGCCGGTCAGTACCGCGCAGCCGAGAAGGGCCGCGATCTCGGCGGGCACGTCGGGATCGACGGGCACGACCGATGTGCGACTCACGACGGCGTGACTGGCGAAGCCGGAGACCCCGAGGTGGTGGCGCACGGGATCTCCCCCACGGTGAAGTCGAAGGCCGCCGCCGACCAGTGTGCCCGCATTGTTCGCTGCGCTCCCGACGCTGCAGGGCAGCCTGCCATCGGTGAGGCACTCGGCGCAGGTCCCGCAGCGCGGCAGGAATGTCATGACGACGCGGGTTCCGATCGCGATGTCATCAACGCCGTCGCCCAGGGATTCGACGATCCCGGCCGCCTCGTGCCCGAGCAGCATGGGCGTCGGCCGCTGGCGGCTGCCGTCGACCACACTCAGGTCGGAGTGACAGAGCCCGGCCACCTCGATCCGCACCAGCATCTCTCCGGGGCCAGGCGGGTCAAGCTCGACCGGCCCAACGGTGAACGGGCGGGACTCAGCAAACGGCGCCTCGGCACCCGAGCGCTCAAGGACTGCTCCAATGATCTCCACGCGACCTCCTCGTCGGGGGCTTTTCGCAGCATCCGTTCGCCCGTTCTCCCGAGCATACCGACTACGCGGTATGTAGTCGATCCTTGAGTGCTGAAAGCACCGAAATGAAGGCTTGGCGAGTGCTCCCCATCGTCAGCCGAGTCCGTCGAGCCATTCCCCGATGACGAGCCTCGCGCCCTCCTCCATGTCGGGTCCGTACTCGTGTGCCTGGGCCCGGAGCGTCCGCGGGTCGATACCCGCGCCGGTCAGAGCGTCGGCGTGACCGATGAGCCATTGTTCAATGCTGCGCTGCGGCACCTCGAGGTGGAACTGAAGTGCGAGCACAGTCGCGCCCACGGAGAACGCCTGGTTGTCGCAGACCGGCGTCGACGCGAGGCGTACGGCGCCGTCGGGGATCTCGCACCGGTCGTTGTGCCAGTGCAGCACCGGTCGCGACGCCAGGTGCCGAAGAACGGATGCCGCACCGTCAGTCGACAGGGCGAGCGGCCCGTACCCGATTTCGGTACCGGCCCCTGCGGCAACGGCGGCGCCGAGGGCACGGGCGATGAGCTGCGCGCCGAGGCACACCCCGAGCGTTGCCTGCCCGGCGCGGATCCGCTCGGCCAGCACCCCGATGACATGCTCGATTACCGGATAACGATCCCCGTCATTCGCCCCGATCGGCCCGCCGAGCACCACTACCAGGTCGGCGTCGAGCACCCCAATCAGCTCGTCCACACCGACGTCGAGGTAACGGATCCCGTAACCGCGCTCCCCCAGGATCGGCTCGAGGGTACCGAGGTCTTCGAAGGCAAGAAAACGGATGGCGATGGCGGTCTGTGTCACGGAAGCTCCAGGATGCCGCGAGTCAGCTGCGGAGATATGAGGCACCGTTGGCGTCGAGGATCGCCCCGGAACACCAGGCCGCGTCCGGTGAGGCGAGCCAGAATGCTGCTGCAGCGACCTCCTCGGGTGTGCCGACACGACCGAAGGGACTTTGCGCGCGAAGAGCGTCGCCCTCAGCGCCGTCGAGTTTGCCGAACTGGCGCTCAGTGGCGACGAAGCCGGGCGCGACGCTCGTCACCGAAATAGCGTGTGGAGCCAGGGCCACCGCCAGCGACTGCCCGAGCGCGTGGAGTCCCGCCTTGCTCGCCGCGTATGCCGGGTATTCCGGTTCGCCCCTGAAGGCGCCGCGCGAGCCGATATTGACGATGGCCCCTGGCGCTCCCCTGTCGATGAGATGGTTGGCGAACACCCACGCCAGGTTGGCCGCCCCGAGCAGATTGACGTCGACCATCGACCGGAAGGCTGCGGTCCAGTCGGCAAACGACACCTCGCCGAGCACGTGGCGGTTCGTCGCTGAGGGTGCCACAGCAGCGTTGCACACCAGCACGTCGAGTTCACCGAGCTCCGAAATGGCCTGTTCGACCACGCGTGCCGCGTCATCCGGTTCACCGACATCCCCGGCGACGAGCGAATGGCCGTCCCCCTCGAGCGAGCGCAGGGTTTCCTCGGCTCCGGCGCGATCACTTCGATAGTGCACGGCAACCCGATCGCCCGCCCTGGCGAACCGCTGGGCGACAGCCGCGCCGATCCCGCCCGATGCACCGGTAACGAGGACAGACCGCGACGGCTGAGAGACGGCGGGACTGGGCATGGGTCTCCTTCGATGGGCGGATCTCAACAGTAGAACACGAACGAATCGGCATGAATGGGCGGCGGAGTCGACCATTGGCCTCATACACCGCTGCCCGCCGCCGATACTCTGTCGCTTCTGGTCGTCGATCTCGAGGGGTGATGGTTATGGACGCGCACGCGCACGCACAACCACACCACCCGATTCTGGAGTCGGGTTACTGGCTGGTTCTCGGGCTCCTCGGGGTGTCTTACGTGCTGTGCGCAACGCAAACCTCGCTGAACCCGAACCCCATCGCCCTGCTGTATCAACTGTTTACCGTCGCTGCGACGCTCTGGGTTGCCGAGGTGAAAACGTCCGCGCGGCGAGCGGGCTGGCTCGCGCTTGCCGTCACCGGGCTGGCCACCGTGGTTGTTCACCTCGCCGGTCTTGAAGGACGGCTCCTCGACATTATTCTCTCTGCGACCTCGATGGTGGCCTACCTCGTTGCGCCGATGGCCATCGTCGCGCATGAGTTTCGGAAGGTCACCGTCGATGTCCAGACGCTCCTCGGCGCGATCGCCGCGTACGTCATGGTTGGCATGTTCTTCACCTTCGTGTACAACCTGATCAGCCTGACGACTCCGACGCCCCTGTTCGGCGAGGCGAGTCACGACTCACTCACCAGCCAGCTGTTCTTCTCCTTCACCACACTGACCACGACCGGCTACGGAAACCTCGTCCCGAACGCGCCCCTGGTGCAGACGGTGGCGATAAGCGAGGCGATCACCGGGCAACTCTTCCTCGTCATCGCGGTGGCCAAGTTCGTCTCCGGCTGGCAGCCTCAGCCGCGCTGACAGAGGAGCATCCCTCCGGGCGACGGGTTCATCGAGCGGGCGCACAGATGTATTGTTCCTCCAACGCAGAGCGAGGAGTTCCCATGCAGAACACAGCAGACCGCGTCGCCATTGTCACGGGAGGCTCCGGAGGGATCGGCCGAGCCGTTGCCGAACGCCTCGGGAGAGACGGGTTCGCGGTCGTCGTACATTACTCGGGCAACGAGGCACGCGCCGCCCAGACCGTCGATTCGGTGCGCCGGGCCGGCGGCAGGGCCAGCGCCGCCGGTGGCGATGTGGGCGATGAATCGGCGATGACCCGGATGTTCGACCTCGCGGAGCGCGAGTTCGGGGGCGTTGATGTCGTCGTCCACACGGCCGGGATCATGCCACTCGCACCGATCGCCGAGATGGACCTGGAGTCGTTCGATCGGGTCATGCGCACCAACGTTCGCGGAACATTCATCGTCGACCAGCTCGCAGCGCGTCGCGTCCGCAACGGTGGTGCGATCGTCAACTTCTCGACATCGATAACCCGACTGCAGCCACCGACCTACGGCGCATACGCGGCCTCGAAGGGCGCCGTCGAGTCGCTCACCCTCATTCTCGCCCGGGAATTGCGCGGTCGAGACATCACGGTGAACGCGGTCGCCCCGGGTCCGACGGCAACCCCGCTGTTCCTCAGCGGCAAGAGTGACGAGCTGGTCGCGCAAATCGCCTCAGCCAACCCGATGGGCCGCCTCGGCACACCGGAGGACATCACTGAAGCTGTCTCCTTCCTCGCCGGCCCTGCCCGCTGGGTCAACGGCCAGGTCCTCTACGTGAACGGCGGGGCAGCCTGACGACGGCGTCTCCGCCGGCGAACCCGGCATCCCGCAGACGCTCACGCCGAGGGAGAACGGCGCGGCCCGCCCAGCTCACGGCGTGCCGCAGCCGCCATCACCTCGGCGACCCGGCTGAGTGACGACATCTGCAACGCCCACTGCTGCCAGTGAAGCGTGACATCGACCGGTCCCCCGGCGTCCAAGTCGACCAGCTCACCCCGGGACTCAAGTTCACGCGACAGCTGATCCGGCAGCATCCCCCAGCCGAAGCCGAGCCGAACCGCTTCAGCGAAGTCGGTCGAACCGGGTACGAAGTGCTGCGGCGGCGCCAGCTCAGCACTCGAGAACCTCCGCAGGTAGCGGTGCTGGAGGTCATCCTTCGTGTCGAATATCACGACGGGCGCAACCGCGAGCGAAGCGGCATCCGTCCCGTTCGAAAACCATCGGTCAATGAAGGCCCGGGATGCCATCGGCCGGTAACGCATGACGCCGAGCGGCGTTGAGGTGCAGCCCTGGACCGGTCGCGCCTGGGTCGTGATGGCGGCCATCACCGTGCCGTCACGGAGCAACTGCGCCGAGTGGTCCTCGTCTTCCCGGTGGATGTCGAAGAGAAACTCGTGTGCGAGTTCCGCGAGTGCCGGCATCACCCAGGTTGCCAGCGAATCACCGTTGATCGCGAGGGACACCGTCGGCCAGCTCGCCGCGGCCTCGCGGGATGTCTCGGCCGCAGCCTCCTCGCTCAACGCGGCGAACTGCCGGGCGAGCCGAAGGTACGTCGCACCCATGGCCGTCACGGTGATCGGCTTGGTGCGCCGAACGAGGACTCCGCCGACCGCATTCTCCAGCGCCCGAATGCGCTGGCTGATCGCAGACGGCGTGACCCTGAGCGCGTGGGCAGCAGCGTCGAACGTGCCGCCATCCACGGCGGCCGCCAGCGCCTGCAACTGGAGAGGGTCCATAGTTAGCGATTCTAATGTACCGACAGAATATGTAGCTGGCCTTACTATCGGGTCGCGCTCTACCGTAGAGGGGTGCACCTCCCCCTTCTCGCCGGCCTCGGCCTCGGCCTCTCTCTCATCATCGCCATTGGCGCCCAGAACGCCTTCGTTCTCCGGCAGGGTCTTCGTCGCGAGCACGTTGGCTGGATCGTTGCCATTTGTGCGCTGTCGGATGCCGTTCTGATCGCTCTGGGCATTTGGGGCCTCGGGACCCTCATCCAGACGGCGGATGTTCTCCTGGTCATCGTGCGCATCGGCGGCGCGGCATTTCTCACCTGGTACGGCGTGCGATCGGCGATGCGAGCGGCGCGGCCGAAAGCCCTCGACGCCAACCCCGCAGGTGCGCCAACCTCCCTTCGGACGGCGATTGTCACGGCGCTTGCGCTCACGTGGCTCAACCCGCACGTCTATCTCGACACGGTCGCTCTGCTCGGATCGATCGGTGCTACCTACGGCGACGGCCGGTGGTGGTTCGCCCTGGGGGCGGCGCTCGGCAGCGTCTTGTGGTTTACCGCCCTTGGGTTCGGATCGCGACTTCTTCGACCGCTCTTTGCGAAGCCGGTCGCGTGGCGTGTCCTCGACGCGGTTATCGCGGTCGTCATGCTGGCGATCGCTGCGAGCCTGCTGCTCGGCCTGGGAGGTGCGGAATGAACCCAGCGCCCACTGGACAGCCGACCGAATGGTGGCGCACCGCCGTCATCTACGAGGTTTATCCCCGGTCATTCGCCGACTCCACCGGAAATGGGATCGGCGACCTTCACGGCATCCGAGAACGGTTACCGTACATCGCCTCCCTGGGTGTGCAGGGCATCTGGATCACCCCGTTCCAGCGCTCCCCGCAGGTCGACCAGGGCTATGACGTCAGCGATTACTGCGATGTCGATCCGCTGTTCGGGACCCTCGCCGACTTTGACGATTTGCTCGCCGAGGCGCACACGTTGGGTCTCCGGCTGTTGGTCGACATCGTCCCGAACCATGCCTCGGTGCAGCATCCGCTGTTCAAGAGCGCCGTAGCGGCGGGTCCGGGTTCACCCGAGCGTGCAATGTTCCACTTCGCCGATGGTGTCGGTGATCGAGCGCCCAACAACTGGACGAGTGTCTTCGGCGGCCCGGCCTGGCATCGGGTCGCTCCCGGCTCTGCCACCGACAGGCAGTGGTACCTGCACCTGTTCAGCCCAGCACAGCCCGACTGGAACTGGCGCAACCCGGCCGTGGCTGAGTACTTCGACGGTGTGCTGCGGTTCTGGTTCGATCGCGGCGTCGACGGCATCCGGATCGATGTGGCCCACGGCCTGTTCAAGGCCGAGGGGATGCCTGACGCGCCGGACGTGCCGACCGTTGCGGACGGCCTGCGGTCGAACCCCCTGGTGACCGACCAGGAACCGGTTCACGAGGTCTATCGCCGCTGGCGGCGCATCGCCGACAAGTATGAACCAGCGCGCCTGCTCGTCGGCGAGGTGAATCTGGAGCCCGACCGGGCTGCCCGGTACACCAGGCCGGACGAACTGCACCAGGCCTTCGCCTTTGCCTTTGCGCGGCTCGACTGGAACGGCGACGAGTGGGCGACGGTCGGCGAACGCCTCGAGCGGGCGCGCCAAACCTATGGATCTGCTCCGAGCTGGGCGCTGGAGAACCACGATCTCGTGCGTACGGCCACCCGCTTCGGTGGCGGCGAACGCGGCGCCAGACGGGCAGGTGCTGCTGTCGTGGCTCTGCTCGGAT
Organism: Mycetocola sp. Y442; assembly: GCF_056898615.1. Lineage (NCBI taxonomy): Bacteria > Bacillati > Actinomycetota > Actinomycetes > Micrococcales > Microbacteriaceae > Mycetocola > Mycetocola sp. Y442. The sequence goes on along the minus strand of NZ_JBXHBV010000001.1, from coordinate 137,745 downwards.
TACCCGGAGCGGTGTACCTGTACCAGGGCCAGGAGCTTGGCTTGCCCGAGGTCGACGTTCCGCCGGCCGCGCGGGTTGACCCGATGTGGCTCTACAGCGGTGCCGGCCGCGACGGAGCGCGGATTCCAATGCCGTGGACCGCTTCGCCGGAGAAGATCAACGGGTTCACGGTGAGCGATGATGTGACGCCGTGGCTGCCGACGCCGACCGGGTGGGGATCCTGGTCGGTCGAGCGGCAGGAGGCCGACCCGGACTCGAACCTCGCCCTGGTGCGGGCAGCTCTGCGGTGCCGGGAGTCTCTCCTGCAGAGCGGCAGGATCCCGGCCGATGAGCGGGTGTCGTGGCGCTCCGAGTCCAACGGGCTGGTCACCTGCGACCGGGAAGGCGGCCTGACCGTTGCCATCGCCATGGGCGATGAGCCAGTACCGCTCCCCGAAGGCACGGTACTCTTCCGCACCGACGGCGAAACGGATGCCGTGCTGCGGCCGGACAGCGCCGCCTGGCTCTGGCGCCAGCACTGAAATCGGGCCGCACCTGAGACCGGGTCAATCCAGAGATGGCCGCTGGCGGTGCTGCTTGGTTGTCGAACGGCGCTCCTTGGCCGCGAGACGGCGCCGGTTCGAACCGCGGGTAGGTTTCGTCGGACGCCGACGCGGACCGTCAGGCGCGAGCCCGGCACCCACGAGGTCGGCAAGCTTACGGAGCGCGATCTCACGGTTACGAAGCTGCGATCGCTGCTCGGACGCTGTGACGGTGACCACGCCAGCGACGAGGCGTCCACGGAGGCGCGTCAGGAGCCTCTCCCGTTGCTCGTCGGTCAGAGTGGTCGAGTCGACCACGCTCCACGAGAGTTCGACCCGGCTGTCCGAGGTGTTGACGTGCTGCCCACCGGGCCCGGACGAACGCGAAAACCGCCAGCCGAGTTCACCGGCCGGAATCGTGAGCGCGGTCGACACCTCTAAATCCATGACAGAAATGTCGCGCGATCTGGCTACTCGTCCTCCGGGTGGACACCGGGCTCGAGAGAGAGGCCCTCGGTTTCCTCAGCCTCTTCGAACGCCTCCTCCGGATCCGGGAGATCGGGTTCGGGATTGTGTCCGTCCCGGAGTGGAAGGTCGTCTGCTGAATAGCCTTTTGTGCCTTCGTGCTCTTTGGGACCACCGAAGTTTGCGCCGCCTGCATTGGGACTCATCGTTGTTCTCCTCAACTGCTCGTCGTGACCGGCCCGACCGCGCACCTGCTTCTGCAACGCGATGAAAACGGGCTGGCGCACTGCTTTCTCCTACGCTAGACGCCATTGTGCCTGTCGTCGAAGAATACGTCTCCTCTGGTCTCCGAGCGGAAAAAGGGGTAGACGCGCTGATCGAGGGACCTTAATCCAGCGGCCTCCCCTCCGGAGTCAGTGGTTCGACAGTACTCGGCAGCACCGCCATGATGACGGAGAGTATCCCCGCGCCGAAGAAAAGGAAGAAGTCGATCAGCGTGAGCCCCAGTGGCATCAGGCCGAAAACCTGATTGTCGAGAAGGCCGGCACCGCCAATGGCGAGCAACACCACACCGACGAGCAAGAGAGAACCCCTGAGCAGGCCGGGTGAACTGTCCGTCAGAGCGGCAAAGAAGAGGAGGGCCGCGCTCAACAGATAGACCCAGTCAATGAAAATATCGACGTTGAATACAGCGAGCAGGTGCTCCCCCTCGATGAAGAGCCCGATCAATCCGTGACCGCCCAGAACTATCCCGAGCAGTAATGCGTAGGCCTTTCCCATGACGACTGGCTCCTTCTCTGCCTGCGTGGCGTGCGGATTGCACTGCGTCCACGCTAGAGATACCCAGCCCGACAAGACAAGCGTCACTTCCGGCGGAAGGCACGCTTCAGCGGGCTTGCCGCCGGTATCCCCCGGGGCTACCGTGAGGGCATCCCAGGGATCGAGGTAGCCGTGTCGGATTTCGTGACCACCAGGCTGAACGACCGCGTCGCTTTCGATCTGCGCGGTGAAGGCCCCGCCGTCGTCTTCGTCGCCGGTGCCGGACCGTGGCGTGCGATAGATCCAACGACGACCGAGACGGCCGAGCTTCTGGCGACAAAGGGCTGCACCACGATTGTCTACGACCGGCCCGGCCGCGGCGAAAGTGTTGCGGATGGCCCGTTCACCCTCGACCGCGAACTCGCCGCGCTCTCCGCGCTGATCGAACACGTGGGCGAAACCGCGGTGCTCTGCGGCCACTCCTCGGGCTGTTCGATCTCGCTTCTCGCCGCGGTACGCGGCCTTCCTGTCGCAGGCCTGGCCCTCTGGGAAGCGCCGCTCGCTCCCCCAGGCAGCGGAGCACGCGAGTGGGCGGACGAGCTTCGCGAACTCATCACCGCTGGAGACAACAAGGCAGCGCTGACCCTCTACATGAAAGACATGCCGCCAGAGATCCTCGAGATGGTGGCGTCGATACCCGCTATGGTTTCGCAGGCGCCGACCCTTCAGCCGGATGCCGACTCGCTGGCCTGGGCCGAGTCGGCCCCCCTGTCGGAGTTGCTCGCGGACATCAGGATTCCGGTTCTCACCATGGTGGGAACAACGAGCTACGACGACGTGATGGTGCCCGCGGCCGACATGATCACCGCGGCAATTCCCGGTGCCACCTGGAAACGGATGCCGGGGGCTGAGCACTCCTGGGAACCGGGCCCCATGGCTGACGAGCTCGCCCGGTTCGCGTCGCACTCGACGCGCTGACCGGCATCCGTCGTTACGCTGATGGCAACCAGGTCCTCGTCGCGGTGACGAGTGCCGTTACCCCGATGGTGAGGGTCGGGTCGATGACCGGCGCATACTTCGGCGAGTGGTTGCTCGGAACGGTGCGCAGGGCTGGATCATCCATCCGTCCCGTCGTGAACAGCGACGGGTCAGAACCGCCGAGAAGCCAGTACGACAGCGGCGCGTTCGAACTTGTCGCGAGGATGCCGACATCCTCACTGCCCGCGCCAGCACCCGGGTCGAGGATGTTGTCGTCGCCGAGCCACTGGGCGAACACGTCGAGCGTCTTCTTCAGTGCCGCCGCGTCGTTGACGACGACCGGGAACCGTTCGATCGACTCGACGGTCGGTTCCGTCGGAGCGCCGGCCGCAGCGGCCTCAGCCTTCACGATGCGGTCGACGCTCGAGAGGATGTGTTCCCGGATCGACTCGTCGTAGCTCCTGATGTTCAACTGCAGCTCGGCTTCGCCCGGAATGACGTTGGCGGCATCCCCCGCGTGCACCGATCCAACGGTGACGACCGCGATGTCCGTCGACGGCACCTCACGCGAAACGATGGTCTGCAGGCGGAGAATCGTGGCCGCAGCCATCACGACCGGGTCAATCGAGTTCTGGGGCATGGAGCCGTGCGCTCCCTGTCCGATGAGACGAACCCGGAGCGAGTCGGATCCGGCGTACGACGTGCCCGCGTGCCCGGCGATCTTTCCCGCCGGCAACGGAGCCACGTGCTGGCCGAGAACCACATCGGGCTTGGGGAACCTGTCGAACAGACCATCATCGACCATCGCCTGCGCCCCTGCGCCCAGTTCCTCGGCGGGCTGGAACACCACCATGAGTGTGCCTGACCAGCTCGACGTGTCGCCCGCGAGAGCCTGCGCCGCACCCAGGAGGCACGTCGTGTGCAGGTCATGCCCGCACGCGTGGTCGACCGAGACCGTCTTTCCGCTCTCGTCGGTCGCCGTCGCGGTGCTGGCGTAGTCGAGGCCCGTGTCTTCCTTGACAGGAAGCGCGTCCATATCCGCACGCAGGAGAGCCGTCGGGCCCTCGCCGTTCTTCAGGATGCCGACCACGCCGGTCTTACCGACACCGGTCGTCACCTCAAAACCGAGCGAGGTCAGGCGCTCCGCAACGATGCCCGACGTCCGGTGCTCCTGGAATCCCAGCTCTGGATTCCGGTGCAGGTCCTTGTACAGCTCGACCAGGCTCTGATCAACCGAGACGTTTTCGAACGGGGCGACAGACATGGTGAGCTCCTTTGATAGGCGAGCAGTGTTCCACGGATGCCGGGGCAAGGCAGGGGTCTTTCGGCCCACCATCGCGAGGCGGGGTGCGCTCGACTGGAGGTTGGATTCGTTGCCGTCAGTCGGCGGTTGGGTACTGGCCGATGATCAGAATCGAACCGTCGTCATCGGTACCCGCGGCGAAGGCTCCCGACCAGCTCACGTCGGTGTACCCGCGCCCGAGCATCCTCCGCGCGTTCCTGTTCTCATCGTCGCCGGATTCCGACACCCCGACCCACGGCTGCGGAAAAGCGGGCAAGGCCGACCCAGGCGGCATCCGCACCTCGAAGTAAACAAACTGTTCGTCGAGCCTGGTGAACCGGTTCGATGCGACCACTGTGGTCCCTGTTGGCAGCGCCGTTGCCGCTGGGATCGCGAGGTCGCCAAGCTGCACCTCGACGCAGTCAGGCCCTCGGCACTCCGTGCCGTTGGCAGCGTCATTGGCTGCTGCCTCAACCCACTGCACGACGACGACCAGCAGAACGACGACCACCACCGCTGAGATGACCGAGGCGATTGCAGCCTGAACAGAGCTGCGCCGAAGCGGTACCTCTTCGACCTCGCCCTCGGCAGCGGCGGCGAGGTCATCGATGTCGAGCGGAACGACCGGATCTGGCCGGATTGCGGAATCCGTCCTCACGGATCCACGACCGAACCCGGGGGCGGCGGAAGGCGCCTGCCGATGGCGAACCAGGCAACAGGCCCGATGACCGGGGCGATGATCACGACGAGTACCCAGACGGCGCGGGCCACAGCGTCGAGCTCGCGCCTCCGAGCGATCTGAACGAGCGCGACGACGAGCGCCACAACGACCACGGCGACGACGACGGTCCAGACGATATCGAACCAGACGGGAAGGAGCGGATTCGCGGTCACAGCTGTCCTTTCGCTGCCGGGGATGCGTAGCGCAAGTCTCGGTGACGGTACGTGGGTTGTCAACGAATCCACGTGACTGCTTACTGCGGAGATTCCCCTAACGGGACCATTGACCCTGCCCCGAGCAGGGACCAAAGCCCACCATGCCTACGAACGCCCGTCGCGCTGTACGGCGAGGCTCGAAGCAATGCACTCGGCACCTTTGCCCAACCAAGAAAGGCGGCACCCCATGGCCGATCTCATCGTCATCTCGTTCGACACGAAAACCGACGCGGAAGCGGCGTACAACAAAGTTCTGGAATTGCAGGACGACTTGATCGTCGAGCTTGCCGGCCTCGCCCTCGTGACGGTCGACGACGAAGGCAAGACCCACGTCACCCACCCCGGCCCCGTCGGGAAGGTGGGCATCGGAGCTGCTGGCGGCGCTGTCTTCGGTGGCCTGCTCGGCATCCTCTTCTTCATGCCGTTGATCGGACTCGTCATCGGCGGTGCCTTCGGAGCGCTGTTCGCCGGCCTGGACAAGGCGGGAATCAACAGCGAGTTCCGTGAGCGGGTCCAGGACACGGTGAGCGCAGGAAAATCGGCGATCGTCCTCTACGCGACAAAGCTGACGCAGGACAAGTTCACCGAGGCGCTCGCTCCGTACAACGGCACTGTCGTCCAGACGTCTCTGTCGAAGGAACAGGAAGCCCAGCTGGCCGACAACATCTGATCGGCCTGCGGCGGCTGGAGACGGGGCGGGTTCGTACCCGGATCCAGCCGCCGCTGTCGCGCCACCGGTTAGTGGAGCTTGATCGTTCCGCCGTCGACCATGAGGGTCTGGCCGGTGATGTAGCTGGCGTCGTCCGAGACGAGGAACGCCACGGCGGGGGCGACATCGTTCCCCGGGTGGCCGAAGCGACCGAGCGGAATCTTGCCCAGCGTCGTGTTGTAGAGGTCAGGGAAGGCCTCAGACCATGCCTGCACCCCCTCCGTCATCGCCATCGGGCAGACGACGTTGACCCGGATGCGGTCAGGAGCCCACTCGTTCGCAACAACCCGGCTCAGCCCGCGAATGGCCTCCTTGGCCGAGGCGTACGCTCCCTGGGTCACCTGCCCGTCCAGTCCGGCACCCGAGCCGAAGTTCACGATCGAGCCTGACGTCTTCTTCAGCTCGGGGTGAGCGGCACGCATGAAGTTGATGGTGGCGCGCAGACCTGTATTGAAGGACAGCTCCCACATCTCAGCGGTGAGTTCGAGGAATGGGGCCTGGCGGGACGCGTGCGCGTTGTTGACGAGGGCATGGAGGCCACCGAAGTGCTCAACCGCTGCGCCGACCGCCTGCTCAGCGACGGCGGAGTCGGAAACGTCCCCCTGCAGGAAGTACACCGAGTCACCGAGATCCGCGACGAGCGCCGCCCCGGCGTCCTGGTTGATGTCCACCGCGACGACCTTCGCACCGCGTTCAACGAACGTGCGGGTGATGGCTCCGCCGATTCCGGATGCCCCACCGGTCACGATGACTGTCTTGTTCTGCAGTTGCATAGCTGTGTCTTTTCTTTCGTTTTCGCACCCGTCCGGCGCTCGGGTCGTCCCGGCACGAACCATTTACTGTCTTTGGGACAGTATATGTCGCCCGCCTCCACACGAGTTCTGGGGCATGTGGGTGCAAATGTCACCCGACGGACGAAAGGCTCTACTGCGCGCGAACCTGACGCTGTTATCTGGGCAGGTGCCCGGGAGCTTCCGAGTGCGCGGCTAAATCGCGCGCTTTCACCGCGAGCGGGCGCATGGATGTCTCACACGAGACTCAACAACGAATGGAGACACAATGGCTGAATCCGACGGAACATTCCTGTATATCGGCACTTACCCGAACGAGGCTGACGCGCGCGCTGACTATGGCGTCGTCAAGGACCTGCACAAGGACGGCGCGGTCGGCACATACGACGCCGCGGTCGTCACCAAAGACGACAAGGGCAAGGTGCACGTCAACAAGGACGAGCAGGCATTCCGCCACGGCGGCTGGGGCGGTGCCGTAGCCGGTGCTGTGGTTGGACTGCTGTTTCCCCCGGCGATCATCGGCACCGCAATCGTCGGTGGAGCGATCGGAGCGGTGACCGGCCACCTGTGGCGCGGCGTCTCGCGCTCAGACGTCAAAGAGCTCGGCGAGGCCATCGACTCCGGCGAGGCGGCATTGCTCGTCGTCGGTGAGAGCAAGCTCGAAGACGCGATTGCAAAGGCCGAGCTGAAGGCTGAGAAGAAGGTTGCGAAGCGGCTCGGTGTGAAGAAGTCCGACATCGACGCGGCGGTCAAGGAAGCTGCCTCAGAAATCAGCTGAGCGCAGTCCCACACCGAGAAGGCCGGTCGCCCACAGCGGCCGGCCTTCTCTGCGCTTCGGTTATCGTGCGCGCCGATGATTGTGCGCTCCGGTGGCACCGCCCATCCCGCGGCGTCTAGCTGCAGCAGGATGAAGCGGATGCCTCCGGCGCAGGGCCGCAGGATGAAACGGATGTCTCGGCGTCAGGGCCGCACCCGCCAGCCGGAGCGGGTGACACGCACACCCCGGTCTCGGGCAGCACGAGTTGCACCTGACGGGCGGCACCGTGGTTGCCCGCAAGCTCATCGGCGATGGAGCGCACCTGTTCGTAACCGGTCACAAGAAGGAAGGTCGGTGCGCGACCGTAGCTTTTCATCCCGGCGATGTAGAAGTTCGGTTCCGGATGCGCGAGTTCGATAACGCCGTGCGGGTAGACAGTGCCGCAGCTGTGCATGTTGGGGTCGATCAGCGGGGCGAGGGCGCGAGGGGCTTCAACGATCTCGTCCAGTGACAGCCGGATCTCACGCAGCATCTCAAGGTTGGGGCGGAAGCCCGTCGCGTTGACGACCCGGTCGACCTCCACTCTCGTCTTCTCCCCCTGCCGGCGACCGACCACGGCAACACGGTGGTCACCGGCTGGCTCGAGGTCATCGATTTCGAACTGGTCGATCAGCGTGACCCGCCCCTGGCGCACCAGGTCATGTACCGAGCTGCCGAGCTGGCCGCGCGCTTCGAGCTCGTCGTTCTCCGACCCGTACGCGCGAACCGGGCTTCGTCCGCGGATCGCCCAGCTGATCGTCGTGTCACTCTCCTCCTTCGCGAGGGCGGCCAGTTTCAGCAGGGTATTCGCTGCTGAGTGGCCGGCTCCGACGACGAGCGCGTGTCTGCCCGCGAAGCGATCCCGGTCAACCCCGAGGACGTCAGGCAGGGCGTGGCTGAGGTGTTCGCGGATACCATCGATGCCAGCAGGCGGAAGTCCACTGGCGGTGAGCCCGTTGGGGGTGCTGTAGGTACCGGAGGTGTCGATAACCGCTCGCGCAAGTTGTTCTGTGGTTGTGTCGCCGGTGCGAATCCGGAGCAGGAACGGGGTGGTGCTGCGTCCGGCGGAGCGGGTTCGATCCATCCCCTGCCGACTGACGTCCGTCACGGTGCTGTGGTAGCGGATCCGTGGGGCGAGCTCCGCGGTCGCAGCCAGAGGCAGCAGGTACTCCTCGACCAGTTCCCGGCCAAGAGGCAGCTTTTTCGCGGCGGGCGCGTGCCACTCGGTCCTGTCGAGGAGCCGACCGGCGGCCTCGTCGACGAGGAATTCCCACGGCGAGAACAGCCTGGTGTGACCCCACGCTGTCACAGCGCTACCGGCGGTCTCCCCCGCCTCGAAGACAACGACGTCGATCCCGCGCTCAAGCAACTGTGCGGCGGCGGCGAGGCCGACCGGTCCCGCACCGATGATGGCGACGGGAAGGCTGTCGAGCGTCCGTGAGGACGGCATGGTCAGGGTGGGGAGTTCTGCGATAGTCATGGTTTTTCGTTTCGTTACTGGCGCACGGAGCCGGTGGGCCCGTACCTAGGCCTTCGCCGGGAGGATTTCAGAGAGCAGCTGCTCGATCCGGGCTTTGATGTCGTCGCGGATCGGACGGACGGCCTCGATGCCCTGTCCTGCCGGGTCGTCGAGCTCCCAGTCTTCGTAGCGCTTGCCGGGGAAGATCGGGCAGGTGTCGCCGCAGCCCATCGTGATCACCACGTCGGAATCTTTGACGGCATCCGTTGTCAGGATCTTGGGGATGTTGTTGGCGATGTCGATGCCCTCTTCAGCCATCGCCTCGACCGCGACCGGGTTGATCTGGTCTTTCGGCTCCGAGCCGGCAGACAGCACGTCGACCTGCCCGTTGGACAGCGCGCGCATGTAGCCGGCGGCCATCTGTGACCGACCCGCGTTGTGGACGCAGACGAACAGTACTGACGGTTTCTCGCTCATCAGGGTCTCCTTGTATCGGGTGTGTGTTCAGACCCGGTCTGCGACCGGAAGTTCAGGATGGATCGGGAGGGTGTCTTTCGCAGGGAACATGCGGGGGCGCAGCCACAGCGCGACATAGACGAGGGCTACGAGCACGGGCACTTCGATCAGCGGGCCGACGATGCCGGCGAGTGCCTGGCCGCTCGTGGCACCGAACGTTCCGATCGCCACGGCGATGGCGAGTTCGAAGTTGTTGCCGGCCGCCGTGAATGCGAGTGTCGTTGTGCGCTCGTACGACAGCCCGATGAGTTTGCCGAGGACAAAGCCGACGATGAAGGTGACCGCGAAATACACCAGTAGCGGCAGGGCAATGCGGACAACGTCGAGTGGTCGGTCGATGACCTGCCGCCCCTGCAGCGCAAACAGCATCACGATGGTGAAGAGGAGTCCGTACAGGGCAAACGGTCCCACCTTCGGCAGGAACGTGCTTTCGTACCATGTGCGACCGCGCGTTGCCTCGCCGAGCCGACGCGACAGATATCCGGCGATCAGTGGAATACCGAGGAAGACGAGAACGCTCAGTGTGATTGCCCACAGTGAGAACGACGCGCTCGTTGTCGCCAGTCCGAGCCACGACGGCAGGATCTGGAGGTAGAACCAGCCCAGGCCGGAGAAGGCGATGACCTGGAACACCGAGTTCACGGCAACGAGGAACGCGGCGGCCTCCCGATCGCCGCACGCCAGGTCGTTCCAAATCAGGACCATGGCGATACACCGCGCGAGCCCAACGATGATCAGGCCCGTGCGGTACTCCGGCAAATCGGGCAGGAACGCCCAGGCGAGAGCGAACATCAGCGCCGGCCCGACCAGCCAGTTCATCACCAGCGACGAGAACAGCAACTTTCGATCACCGGCGACCGCACGAGCATCCGAATATCGGACCTTCGCCAAAACCGGGTACATCATCACCAGCAGGCCGATCGCGATCGGCACGCTGACCGAACCAATGGAGAAGCCGTGCAGGGCTTCTCCGAACGCGGGGACGAAGACCGCGAGCGCCAGTCCCAACGCCATTGCGGCGAGGATCCAGACCGGGAGGAACCGGTCAGTTGTGCCGAGAGACGCGGGCTTCACCGGGGCAAGAGACATGAAGCTCCGTGACTGATAGATTGATGTACGTCGATGTACTCATCGTGACCCATGCATCGATGCATGTCAATCTAGGGAGTTTGTTGAGATGACGCTTACCGAGTCGCTGCAGATCACCGATCTCAACGCGTGCTGCACTCCTATCACGCGCGAGCCGATGGATGCCGACAGGGCGGATAAACTCGCCCGCTCGCTGAAGGCTCTGGCTGATCCCGCACGGCTGCGTTTGCTGTCGATCGTGGCGTCACACGAGGATGCCGAAGCGTGCGTCTGCGACCTGACTGAGCCGCTTGGCCTGAGCCAGCCCACCGTCTCCCACCACCTCAAGGTGCTCGTCGACGCCGGCTATCTCCACCGCGAAAAGCGCGGAACCTGGGCCTACTACAGCCTGACACCCAACTCGCTCGCGTCGGTATCCGGCCTCATCAGCGAACTGTGACTAAGACGACTCCTCGCACCTCCGACCGCCGGGCCGTCCTTCACCGGCGGGTGCGGTGGATCGTGGGGTTCACGATCGCGTACAACGTGATCGAAGCGATTGTCGCCATCACCGCCGGGGCGATCGCGTCCTCCGCCGCGCTCATCGGGTTCGGACTCGATTCGGTCATCGAGGTCCTCTCGGCGGCAGCGGTCGCGTGGCAGTTCACCCGCCGCGACCCGGAGCGGTGGGAGAAGCCCACGATCCGGGTGATCGCCATCGCTTTCTTCGCCCTGGCCGCGTACGTGATCACCGACTCGGTGCTCTCGCTCGCGGGCGTCGAGGACGTCGACCACAGCCCCCTCGGAATCGCCATTGCGACAACCAGCCTCGTGGTGATGCCCGCTCTCGCGTGGCTCGAACGCCGGACGGGCAGGGAGCTCGGATCCGCCAGCGTGGTCGCTGACTCCAAGCAACTCCTGCTCTGCGTCTACCTGTCAGCGAGCGTCCTGCTCGGCCTGTTGCTCAATACTCTTTTCGGCTGGGAATGGGCGGATGCTGTCGCCGCGCTCGTTATCGCCGGCTTCGCTATCCGCGAGGGAATCGAAGCGTGGAAGGGCGAGGTCGAGTCGCCGTTCGATGTGCTTTCAGATGACGACGCCGAGGACGCTGCCGCAGCACCTCGCCGGTGAGCCGCCTCCTCCCGACTCAGCGGCGGGTATTCGCGGCTGGGCCGTCGACGAGAAGCGTCGAGAGCTTGTCCAGGCACTGATCCAGACCGGCCTGCGACCCATCGCGCGCCTCCTCGACCGTGTAGCCGTACTCGGTGACGCTCAACCGGCTGCCGCCTTCGCCCACCGACTCAAACGTCACAACATGTGGGACGGTGTCAGGAACCCCCGCGGGGATGCCGACATCGGCCGGGCTGATCACCTCGCCGTTCGCGTCAGTAAACCGCATCTCGAACTCGAGTCGATTCGGAGGGTCGACGAGCGTGTAGGTCCAGGTGTTGAACATGTCTCCGCCGCCGAACTGCGCCGGCGCGCGCATTGCAACCAGTGAGACCCCGCCGACCCGGACATCCAGGTTGGCGACCGGACAGGTGAAACCGAGTGGACCCCACCACTGCATCAACAGCTCGGGCGTTGTCCAGGCGGCATAGGCGGAGTCCACCGACACCGGAAACTCCCGCGTCGCCCGCACCTCGAATGTGGAAAGAGGGTTGCCCATGATTCGTCTCCTTTAACTATCATGATCGTAGTGAAAGACGGTACCACCACCGTCCCGAGGTGTGAAGGGTTCCTGATGAAGCGGACGAAGGGCAAATCTCACTGCCCCATCAATTTCGGCCTTGAGGCGTTCGGGGATCCGTGGTCTCTACTGGTGATCCGCGACATCGTCTATTTCGGCAAGCACACCTTCACGGAGTTCTCGGACTCGGACGAGGGTGTTGCCCCGAGCGTGCTGACCGCGCGGCTCGCCGAACTGGAGGCGAACGGCATCCTGAACCGAACCCCGGATCCGGGCGACGCCAGGCGTGTCGTTTACACGCTCACCGAAAACGGACTCGCCCTGATTCCGGTCCTGCTTGAGATCGCCAACTGGAGCGCCGGGGTCGATGCCGACACCGACGCCCCGCCGGAGTGGATTGAGGCCGTCAATCGCGACAAGGCCGCTATGACGGAGCTGATTATCACGACGGTGCGCGCCGGCGGCAGCATCTTCGTTGGCAGCGACAGCGTCGTTGCGGCACTGTCCGAGTCAGCTCAGACCTAGCGATTCATCGCCCGCGCGGGGCGGTCTGGATCAACGGTGAGGCGACGGGGCGGCCGGTGCGAAGCCTGCCAGCACCTTCAAAACCTCTTCGGTCAGCGCATCGTGAACAGTGGACGCCCACACGCAGTTCCGGTGTTCGCGAAGCAGCCAGTCCATGGCGTCATCCTCGCTCATTCCCACGTCGTCCCAGTTGATGCCCGGGTTTGCGAACGTCGCGGGCAGGCCGGTCTCGGGCGAGATGATGACGGCGCCGAGGTGAATCGGCTCTTCCACGTTCGGCGGTGTCCACAGAAGTTCGGCATCACCGTTCCGCTCTTCGTCGTGCATGTGCCACGCGTCGCCGGAGCCGGTCCAGATCTGCGGCTCTGCGTGCCCGGGGACGGTCACCCGGAACACCTTGAAGTCTGCCGGCGTGAATCGCTTCCAGTCTTCGGGTTCGAAGCTGGCCGCGGAGAGCTGTGCGGTGGTGGCACCTGCCTCGAAGAGGTCCACGGCGTCGAAAATGTCCTCGTCGACCATTTCGATACAGGCGTGAACCCTGGCGACGAATTCAGACATCCAGTTGAGGAGTTCCTCGGTGGTCTTCTCGTCCCACGGTGTCCCGTCAAGCGGAGGACCGTCGTGACCGCCGACGTGAAGGTGCCACTCGACGTCGTCATCGGTCGACTCGACGTGCACGGCAATGTCGCCGATCTCGATGAACGTGAGGGTGACTTCCTCTTCCTCGAGCCACCGCGCGTGGAGTGTGGGCTCCGGGAGCGAGGCCGGGTAGGCGGAGACCAGTTCCGGTACGTCGGGAAGCAACAGCTCCGCCTCGAGAGTCACTGCATCTTGCTCGCTAGCCATTCATCGACCTTTCCACCATTTATCTTCGCAGCAATGACGGATGCCCGTTGACTCGGCGAGATGGCAGGGCATCCTGTCACGCCAGGCGCTGCAGTGCCTGTGCCACTCGGTGGGTCGCGCCATTGCTGCCGGGCAATACCCGCGGATAGTGTGCGAGGGCGCCGGGGGGCCAGCGGTTTCAGGGGATTCAGCGGGACGCCCGACTCACCTCAACGCGGGCGTGCATCGCGCGCTCGTGATCGATCAAAGACGATCAAGGAGTTTTGATGCGTAAACATCTGTCCAGGAGGCTGGGAGCACTCGGCCTCGGAGCGCTGGTGGTGGTGACAGTCGCCGTCTCACCGGCCTACGGGGCCAACCCGGCGGCACCGGTGCCACCGGCGGGGCTCACGGGCCTCGAGCCCACAGGCGCGGATATGCCGACCGTGGGAGGCAACCTCGGAAATCAGCACTACTCCGGCCTCACCAAGATCAACAAGCGGAACATTGACAAGGTGGGGCCCGCCTGGCGCACCCACGTCTCGGGCGTAGCGCCGGCATCCGACGATGTCGGCCAGCAGACCACGCCGATCGTCGTCGGCGGCATCATCTACCTCGACACTCCCAGCGGCGGTGTGATTGCCGTCGACGGTAAATCCGGCGCGTCCGTGTGGAAGTGGGAGCCAACCGCCTACGGAACCGCCGACACCCGACGCGGGGTCTCCTCCGGCGAGGGCAAGATCTTCACCATGGCAGCCGACGACCGCATCGTCGCCCTCGACCAGGCCACCGGCCAGGAAGCCTGGGTTGTGCAGCCTGCCGGTCCGAACGGCGAATCGCTGGGCAACTTCGACCGGGTTGCCACGGTCTATCACAACGGCATCGTCTACGCACACGCGGCGAACGGTGACCGCGCCGCCGTCGTCGGACTCGACGCGAGCGACGGCAGCTACCTCTGGCACTTCTTCGGCGGGCCGGACCGCGGCACCGTCTACACCGATGTGAACGGAAATTCGGTCGACGCCGGTGCAACCTGGGGACCCGTCACGCCCGAGGGCGTTGACTGCCCGCTCGTTGGCGGGTCAACACCATGGATTCACGGTGCCGTCGACCCCGAACTGAACATGTACTACATGACGTTCGGCAACGCGCGGAGCTGTAACTCCTCGCAGGATGGCTCCCAGCGTCCAGGCGACAACCTGTTCTCCAGCACCATGGTCGCTGTCGACGCGACCTCCGGCGCATACAAGTGGCACTACCAGTCCATCCGGCACGACGTGTGGGACATGGACAACGTGCACCCGCCGACACTCGCGAACGTGAAGTACAACGGCGCCGTGCGCAAGGTCCTGTTCTACGGCAGCAAGTCCGGACACCAGTTCGTGCTCGACCGCACGAACGGCAAGCCTGTCCTCCCCGTGACCGAGAAGCCGATGATCACCGACTCCCGTCAGAACCACGCCGAGACCCAGCCGTTCCCCGAGAGCCGCCTGCTCCCGGACTGCCTGGTCTGGGAGAAGCTCGATCCGAAGAACATCCCGGGTGACCCCTGGCGGGCTGTCCCGAACTACAACGGTTACCAGCCCGACGAGGACGGCAACCTTGTCTTCAACCCGGACAGCTACGTCGCCGCCGATGAGCCCTTCCTGACCTACCCGGAGGGCTACCCGTCGGATCACCGCGAGGGCTGCATGTACGACCCGCAGTGGGATCTGCCGATCCTGTCCACCACCAGCCAGAACGGCGGAGGTGACTGGTCGAACAACGCGTACAGCCACAAGACCAACCTCGTGTACTTCCCGTACGGTACCAACCCGGTCGCGCACTGGAACGGCGCCGGTGCAAACGGCCAGCGTGCAATGGGCCAGTACCAGACCGGCGGCATCCTCGCCTACGACGCATCGACCGGAAAGGTTCGCTGGCAGAACCACCTCGGCACCGACATGTCGCACGGCCAGGGGCCGCTGGCAACGGCATCCGACCTGCTCTTTGCCGGACAGATCGACGGTCGACTGCTGGCCATGGATTCCTCGAGCGGCGATGTTCTCTGGGACTTCCAGACCGGTTCGGGCATCGCGTCCGCTCCGATCACCTACGAGGTTGGCGGCGAGCAGTACGTCGCTGTCTTCGCAGCGGGATCGACCAACCCGTACGGCGCGTCGGTCACACAGGGTGACTCGCTGTGGGCGTTCAAGATCGGCGGCAAGTACACCACCGAGTCCGGCAGCCAGGAAGGCCCGAACACGGCACCGCTGTCGATCCGTCGTCCGGTAAACGGAAACGCGGTCGAGGGCGCGACGGTGGACAACACCGTTCTCCTCGCTCGCACCAGCCGCACCGATGACACCGCAGCCTCGCAGGACAGCGTGTCGCAGAGCGCCATGCAGCCCACCCGGTTGCGGGTGCCCGTCGGCACAACGGTCACCTTCAAGAACCCGGGGGCAGAGACGTTCCCGAACTTCCCGAACCTGAAGCCGCACTGTGCGACGCAGTTCTTCGAGGGAGAGTTCAACGCGAAGCTGGCACCGGGTGAAACCTACCAGCACACGTTCGATCGAGCCGGTGAGTATTACTTCAACGACTGCACCGACCCCCGGCCGACCGGAATGATCGAGGTGTATCTCACACCCCAGGACACACCGGGCGCCGCCTCCTTCATACCGAGCACGCTCAACCTCGGTGCGAGGAGCGGGATGTTCACGGATGTTGATGGCAAGGTCGGTGCGTACTTCAGGTTGCCTGCAGGCCACAGGTACGAAAGCGGGGCCGTTCTACTCACTCCGCTCTCGACCACACCGGTGACCGCCGCGAAGGTGACCGACTTCAAGAACCACCTGTTCATACAGTTCAATAAGGCGGATCTTGATAACAACGTGCCGGAAGGCAAGGTCCCACTGACCCTTGTGGTCAATGTTCTCCATAAGGGGGTGCAGAAGCAGATCACGTCGACGGTGACGGTGAGGATCGTCAAGTAACACGACTCCCCCGGCACCACTGACCGCCTCCGACGGTTCGGCCTCACCAGCACGGCGAGGCCGAACCCGAGGAGGCGGTTCGGCGTGCAGGCGGTGTCGGGAGCCTTACGGCATCCGGAATGCCCGAAGTTCAAGACGGCGTTCGACGGCCCGTGCGGCCTCCTGGATGTGGGCTGCGGCCCCATCGACGTCGAAGTCGTTTGCTGGCCCGCACAGTGAGATGGCCGCGATCGCACCGCTTCCGGGCACCGAGATCGCGCTGGCCACCCAGGTGAGGCCCGGGTCGGATTCGCAGACGGCGGTCGCTACCCCAGCGGCAGGGGCGAGGACGGCCGTTCCCAGTGCGCTGGACTGCAACGGCACACTCGCGCCGATCCGGGAAACATCAGCAGCAGCGCCCCTTCCACGCATAATCGCGATGCAGACCATCCGGTCGCCGTCGGGGATTGCCAGGTGGACGGTCTCACCCGTCGTGGTCCGCAGGTCGGCCATGACCGTCAGGGCCGCGGACCTCAGCTCACGTGGGACCTCTGCCAGCTGGCCGAGCTCGAACAACCGAAGGCCGAGGTAGATCAGCTTGCCCTCGCGCTCCAGATAGCGCTGCCGGACAAGCCCGGAAACGAGCCGGGACACCGTGGACTTGGGGAGGCCGGCGCGCGCAGCAAGTTCAGACAGGCCGAGGCCCTGATCGTCGTCGAACGCCTCGAAGATGATCGTCATCCGACCGAGAACGCCGAAGAGTTCATCCCGGCGGCCCGTCTCCCCGGCCATGCCGCTACAAGGCGAGACGTTGGGAGAGGAGGCGAGCGGCGTGCCTGACGAGCGGGGCCATCCGCTGTGGATCCATGTCGGCGACAGGTCCGGCCACCGAGATCGCGGCCACCGGTCGGCGTTGCGGTGAGAGAACCGGACTCGCGACGCCGACGACTCCCGGAAAAGTTGCGCAGCGGTCGATCGCGACGGAACTCGTGCGTACACTGGCGAGCTCCCGCTCGAACGCGTCCCGTGCGCTGCGATCGAGTCCCCTGATGATGTGCCCGAGCTCGGATTCATCCTCCGAGAACGCCAGCACAGCCTTGCCCAGGGCCGTCGTCGCCGACGGCACCCGAACCCCGGCGCGCGACGGTGCCGGTCGCAGGCGTCCCTGTACCGAGATCACCGACACCATGTCGCGCCCGTCCTGGACAGCGACGTTCAGATGCTCACCCGTCGCGTTGAACAGTTCGGCCAACACCGGAACGGCGGCCAGGCTGAGTCGGCGAGGGCCACTCGCTCGCGCGCCGAGCTCGAAGAGCCTGAGCCCGATGATCACCCCATCGTCGGTCCTGGCCAGGTACCGCTGCCGCACCAGATCCCGGACCAAACGGGAAACCGTTGACTTCGGAGTGCCAGTGGCGACGGCGATTCGGGTAATCGACGTCGACCCGTCTGACTCTCGGACGGCCTCCAGAATGGCGATGATGCGGTCGAGTACCGATACCGGCTCGTCCCATCGACCGCTGCGCATGTGTCCAGTATGTGACGGCGCCCAGAGCGCGGCAAGGATAGAGAGAACAGAGCCGAACGATGGCCCACTGAGTGGATCATCGCCGTTAAAAAGAGCCCGCACCCGGCGATACCGGGTGCGGGCTCCTGTTGTTCGGATGCTTGTGCGAAAGGTCAGACAGCGCAGAAAGGCTTGATGCCCATGGCACTCTCAAGGCCGGAGAGCACGTGCTCCTTGAACATGTCGTCGCCGGCGATCGGCGCATCCGTCCACACCGCCACGTCATGACCGAGCGTCGTCAGGAAGGACTTGCCGCCGTCGTAGTACTGGCACCAGCTGACGGCGTGCTGCTCACCGTGTCCCGGGTGGCCGGTAGCGCGACCGTTGAGGCTCGTCTTCGGGTCGACCTCGAGCAGCACGTTCACGTAGCTCGGGTACGGAACGAGGTTGTACCACTCGTCGGTGAATGCCCACTTGCGCGGCATGAACTTCGTCGACACGTCCTTCTTGTTGATCGTCTCGATCGTGCCCGGGCGGTTCGGGGCGTGGTCGTAGAAGTTGGCTCCACCCAGCAGGCCCTCGTACCACTCCCAGTGGTACTCGGCACCGAACGCGTTGTGAATGCCGACGAAGCCGCCACCACCACGCACGTACTGCATCAGGTTCGTCTGGGCGGGGTCATCGAGGGTGTCGCGGTTCGAGCCGAGGAAGACAACGGCCTGGTAGGAGCTCAGGCGCGAGAAGCTCGCGAGGTCTTCGGTGTAATCGGCCTGGATGCCGCGTTCAGCGGCCCAGGCTTTCAGTCCGGCCTGCGCCACGTTGTCTGCGTTCAGTGGCGGGTTCAGGCCTGGGCCGAGTGGCGTACCCAGGTGCGCGTGACGGGGGCCCGCCGTGCGGCTCCAAATCAGGATGCGTTTTGCCTCGCCTTGCTTCCAGCCGTTGCCCCATTCGTTGTAACAGGCAGCGTCTGTGCCGCGGCACACACCGTAGTCCTTGATCTCATCCAGATAGATTGAGTCTGCGGTCGTCGGCTTGTTGCTGTTTCCGTTTCCGTGTCCGTGGCCCCGTGAGTCGGTGGCGACGGTTCCTGCAAGAACGAGGCCCGCGCTGAGCGCTGCTGCTGCAGCGATGGCGGTTCCAGAACTCAACAACTCCTTGAACGATTTCATGTGATCTCCCTTGATCGGTCGTGCAATGCCCTCCGGGTCCGTGGCGTGATCGCCGCTGAAGGGCGATGCGCGCCGCAGCCAGTGGAGTCCGGGCCCGGTTGCTGCGAATGTAGGCTCACCCGGCCCATGGGGCAATGCTGGTTCCGCCCAGTAAGCCGCCGCGTCGCATCCGCAGTGCTTCTGAACACCCGCGTGTCGACACGACGTCGGTTCGACGGGCAGGTTCGTACCCTGTAGCGCCGACCGCCGTCAAGACGTGTCTCACGGAGAGGCCGCGGCGTATCCTCGACTGTCACGGGAGCCTGACCAGGGTCGACCCGGTGCCGCAACGTGCACACCTCTCACCGCAAGGAGCAACGATGACCGACCAGCCCGGAATTCCTGACGCCGAGTCGATCTCGCCCGACGCCCGCACGATCGCGATCCTCGGCGCCGGCGGTGACCTCACCGAGCGGCTGCTGCTGCCGGGACTTGCTCGCGTCGCCGAATCAGCTCGAGGGCTGGAACTCACGCTGATCGGAGCCGCCAGGACCGCCCAGAGCGACGACGAGTGGCAGTCCCTCGTGCGTCGCAGCCTCGAGGACGCCGGAATCTCGGCCAGGACTGTCGACGAACTGTCCGCTCGTGCACGATTTGTTCAAACGGATGCGTCTGATCCGGACGAGCTGAAAGCCCTGTTGGACGCCTGCCCAACGGCACCGGTGCTCTACATCGCACTTCCGCCAGCGATGGGTCGCCGGGTCGCGGAGGCGCTCGCCGCAATAGACCTCCCCGATGACCTCGTCGTGGCGATCGAGAAGCCGTTCGGTGAGGACCTGGACGATGCCCGGGCCTTGAATGAGGCGCTGGCGGCCGTGATTCCCGCCGACCGGTTGTGGCGCATCGATCACTTCCTCGGAAACGCGACCGTGCTCGGGATGCTCGGCCTCCGTTTCGGAAACCGCCTGCTCGAAGCGTCCTGGAGTGCCGAGCACATCGAGAAGGTCGAGATCGTCTACGACGAAGTGCTGGGGCTCGAGGGCCGCGCTGCCTTCTATGACCAGACCGGAGCGCTGCGCGACATGCTGCAGAGCCACCTGCTGATGGTGCTCGCCCTCGTCGCCATGGAACGGCCCGACGAGATCACCGCGAGTGACGTGCACGAACGGATGGCGGAGGTCCTGGGCGTCACCCGCATCTGGCGCGACGACCCGACCTCTGCTCGCCGGGCACGCTACACCGAAGGGCGCGTGGACGGGAAACTGTTCCCGTCGTACGTCGACGAAGCCGACGTCGATGGCGACCGTGGCATTGAGACGCTCGCTCAGGTGCTGCTGCAGATCGATACACCCCGGTGGAAGGGCGTGCCGTTCGTGCTGCGCTCGGGCAAGGCCATCGGCAATCCCCGGGCAGAGGCGGCGGTGCACTTCCGCGCTTCGACGCCTCCCGCCGGGTTCCGCGGCGCGAGTACGGATACCGGCACTGTGTTGCGGATGTCGCTCGAGAACGGTGACGTCGACCTGGATCTGTTCGTCAACGGCGCCGACGACGCCGCGGAGCTACGACGCGTGACCCTTGAGGCGCGCCCCGGTGAGCCGGAACTTGATGCCTACGCCCAGGTCCTCGCGGGGATCCTGCAAAACGACACACTGCTCTCGGTTCGCGGTGACATCGCCGAGCAGTGCTGGCGCATCGTCACCCCGGTGCTCAACGCCTGGCAGGCGGGCGAGGTCCCCCTGGAGGAATACCCGGCGGGGAGCAGCGGGCCGGACGGCTGGTGACTCTCCACGCGTCGGACCATCCCAGCCCTGGTCGCGCCAGGTAGCTTCGGGCGGAGAATCGCAGCGTCCAGCCGCCTATCGGGCATGGACCCCCGGATCCACCGCCCGAAACAACGGGCGAGACGTGGGTGGCGACCGGTGGTGCTCCGAAT
This sequence comes from Mycetocola sp. Y442, assembly GCF_056898615.1. Taxonomy (NCBI): domain Bacteria; kingdom Bacillati; phylum Actinomycetota; class Actinomycetes; order Micrococcales; family Microbacteriaceae; genus Mycetocola; species Mycetocola sp. Y442. Next base: position 116,883 of record NZ_JBXHBV010000001.1, on the reverse strand, counting down.
TGCCGCGGGCGCCGGCCGCCGCAGCCGAGGCCTGGTTGGGTAGTTTCCGGCGGGGAATCGCAGCGTCCAGCCGCGTATCGGGCATGGACCCCCGGATCTGCCGCCCGAAACGACGGGCGAGACGTGGGTGGCGACCGGTGGTGCTCCGAGGTGCCGCGGGTGCCAGCCCCCGCACCCGGGCCCTGGTTGTGTAGTTTCGGGCGGAGAATCGCAGGCTCCAGCCACCGGCGGTCGCTATCGTGCGGCGGGTGCCGATGGCCGGCATCGAGCCCTCGTAGCCGCAGCCGAGGCCCGGTTGGGGCAGTCTCGGGCGGAGAATCGCAGCGTCCAGCCGCATATCGGGCATGGACCCCTGGATCCACCGCCCGAAACAACTGTGAGTGTCGGGTGGCTGCTGCGGCGCGCCGGGGTCCGGCCGTCGGCGGTCGCTACCGTGCGGCGGGTGCCGATGGCCGGCACCGAGCCCTCGTAGCCCTAGTTGGGTAGTCTCGGGCGGGGAATCGCAGGGTCCAGCCGTCTATAGGGCGCGGACCCCCAGATCTACCGCGCGAAACGACGGGCGAGAGTCGGGTCGATGCGCCAGGCCTCGAGCCGTCAGCGCATCCCGAGTTGTGACTCGAGGACCTGGGCCGCCGCCCCGCGCAACACGAGTTCCGGGTCGTTGCGGCGAACCTCGATCTCCAGGCCCTCGACGATTGCCGGGCGCAGGCGGGAGTGCACGCCGGCAACGACGCCAGCGGCGAAGGGCCCTTCAACGAGCTCGGCGGGACCCACCACAACGACCACGTTGATGTTCAGCATCAGCACGATGGGCGCGAGCGCCTCACCCAGCATGCGGCCGGCGGGTTCAAGTACTGTCGTGCCGGATGCCGCGACCCGCCGCACGAGGTGAGGCGCGCCGACCACCACGTCGAGGCATCCGCGGCGGCCGCACCGGCAGAGGGCGCCGTCTGCATCGACGGTCAGGTGAGCGATCTCACCGGCGGCGAACTGCTCGCCGAGGACCGGTGCACCTCCAATGAGGACAGCGGCACCGACACCGTTGTCGAGCGCGACCACGATGGCGTCTCGCCCCGCCCACTTCTGCGACCGGTTCAGACCCAGCGCCAGCAGGTTGACGTCATTGCCAACCACCGCAGCAACGCCGGTCCGGCTGTAGAGGGTCTCCGCGAGCGGAACATCGCGCCATCGCAACCGCTCCGCAACGTGGACCTGCCCGGTGTCATCGACCAGGCCGGGCGAAGCCACTCCGATGCCGACAACCTGAGCGGTGGTCCGCTCGATGAGCACGTTCGCGAGGTCGACGGCGTGCTCGAGCGCGTTCTCACCAGCAGCGTCGCCGATATCCACCTGCACTCGATCGACGATAACCCCGTCGAGATCGACGGTCGCACCGATAAACAGATCGTCCTGAGTCAGATCAAGCACGACCGACACGTTGCCCGCGGCGTTGATGGCCACTCGCGAGGCAGGCTTGCCGACCCGGGCCTCGGCGACGACACCCAGATCCTCGACGGTGCCATCATCCACCAGCTCGGCGACCAGCGCGCCAACCGTCGGCGTCGACAGGCCGCTGAGCCGCGCGAGCTCCGGCCGCGACTGCGGTCCCTTCTCGTACAGCAGGCGACGGATGACCGAGAGGTTGTGCTGCCGCGTCATCTGGATCGCCGCCCCACCGGATGTCGGAGACGGACGCCGCAGCGCGCGCAACTCCGATGGGGTCAGCGACAGGATGCCGGTGGCCGGGTTCGCTTGCTCACCGGGGTTCTGCACGTCTGAACCTGCGTCCTTCTTTTCCCTCGATTGCGCTCACCTCACGATGACGGAGGTCAGCGCATCGATCTCCCGCTGACGTTCCGCCTGCGCCTGTATGCGCCCACCCACACCGGGCCGCTCCTGCCACGGTAGCGGTCCCCCGCGGCGACGATACTCCACGCCACGCTCGTCGAGCCGGCGCAGGTGCGAATCGAGCCGCACCTCGAAGTCATCGAAGGCCCCACCCGGGCCGCTCCACAGCGCCTCGGCGAGGGCGCATGCCCGGGGCCAGAGCATGTAGTCGCGCGAGCGTGCATCCTCCAGGTGTTCGGCCCACAGGTTCGCCTGCGCTCCCCGCACAAGCATCGCCTGCTCGGGCGTTGCCCATTCCGGGACCGGATCGTAGCCATAGACTTCGCGAAGCCCGACGACGACGCCAACCGGGATCGGCTCCCTCGCGTCATCCGACTGGCGGTAATCAAAATAGAGCCGGTTGTCGGGGCACGCGACCACCGGAACACCGCGCCGCAGTGCCTCACCGATTCCGGCATCCCCACGCCATCCGAGTACGGTGACATCTTCACTCACGTCGTGTTCGAGGACCTCGTCCCAGGCCAGCATCCGCCGGCCCTGCTGCTCAATATGAGCGCGCAGCTGGTCCAGGAACCAGAACTGGAGTTCGCGCGGGTGCGACAGACCCCGATCGCGCGCCAGTTCCTGCGACCGGGCGTCGGCCTCCCATGCGCCGGATGGCACCTCGTCGCCGCCGAGCCCGATGTCGATTGACGGGAAGAGAGCGAGCACCTCGTCGAGCACGATGCGGAAGAAGTCGACGGTACTGGTCTCGGCGTTGAGCGGATACGGGCTGGTCCCCCACCGCGGGTACACCTCGACGGTCGGCGATTGCCCGTCGGCATCCGGCACACCGAGATCGGGATACGCCGCGATCGCCGCCTGCGAGTGGCCGGGGAGATCGATTTCCGGCACGACGACGATGCCGCGGCTCGCGGCGTACGCCACGATCTCGGCGATGTCGTCCTGGCTGTAGAAACCGCCGTGCGGCCGCTCGATCTCGGGCGCCGTCGCGTCGTCTGCACCCACCTGGGTGCGATCCCGCCACGCGCCGACCTCCGTCAGCCGGGGGAACGCCCGGATCTCGATCCGCCAGCCCTGGTCATCGGTGAGGTGGAAGTGCAGTCGGTTGAGCTTGTGCATCGCCATGAGGTCCACGATGCGGAGCACCTCTCGCACAGGCAGGAAGTGCCGTGCGACGTCGAGCATGATTCCCCGCCACGCGAAGGCCGGCTCATCCTCGATCTGGCAGGCAGAAACCGTGACGGTCCGGGCTGTGGCGCTCACCGAACGCCAGATCCCGTCGCCCATCAGTTGCAGAACAGTTGCGGTGCCGTGCAGGAATCCGGCCGAATCGGATGCCGTGATCGAGATCCCCTGTTCGGTCACGTCGATACGGTGCGCTTCCGGTGCCATCGTGGCTTCCGTCACAAATCGGATGCCGGCGGCCACCCGATCGACGACGTCGACACGGATCCGCGCACCGGCCCACAACCGCTCGGCCAGCAGCGCGACGGCATCCGTCGCATTCGGAACCGCGGCGACCGTGACGGAACCGTGCAGGACGAACTCGTCATCCTTAGCGGTGAAAACGCGCGGACGGGGAATCAACGTGTGCTCGCCCATCAGCCCTTCACCGCCCCTGCCGACATGCCAAAGACGAGTTCGGCGTTCCCGCCGCCTCCTGTGCTGCATCCGGCCAGGGCCAGTGTGGCCACACCCGCCAGGGCAAACGCCGTCACGCGATTGATCTTTCGCATCAGTACTCTCCTATGAGTCTCGGTAGACCATCGCGAGCGGATGCCGATGGCTGGGTTAATAATGGAGTCTTATTAACTAATCCACAAGAGTGACGTTGTCATCGCCGAAAAGAAGCCGCCCGGCGGTCCCTCGCGGGCGGCCGGGCGGCATCACTTATTCGATTGCGCTACGGAGTGGACACCACAAGTGCCTCGGGGTCTGCCACGCGCGCGGTCGTTACGACGATGTGGTGCTCCCCCGGTCCTACGCTCGTGCCGGTGAATGCCCGCCCGTTCAACTCGATTGCCGAGCCATCGGAGACCGGCAAATCGAACACGGCTTCCGCGCCGTATGGCACGACCAGGTCAACGTGCAGGTCGCTCCCCGAGAGACGCCAGTCGATCGACGCATCGCCGAGCCGGGTCTCAACCGACGCCCGGGCCCAGGTGATGGTCGTCGACGGTCGCGGCGCCACGACAATACGGCGATATCCGGGTCGGTCGACGCTCGGCGCGATACCGCCGACGTAACGGTAGACCCAGTCGATCACAGCGCCATAGGCATAGTGATTGAACGAGAGCATTCCGGAGCTGTCATCCGTTGCCATGTCGCCGGAGTGGATGCTTCCATCCGGCGCCAGGGCATCCCACCGCTCCCATACCGTCGTCGCACCCATCTCCACCTGGTAGAGCCAGGATGGTGCTTCGCGGCGGAGCAGCATGAGGAAAGCTTCGTCGGTGTGGCCGCTGTTCGCGAGCGCGAAGAGGACCAGTGGCGTTCCGAGGAATCCGGTGGCGATGCGCCCGCGCTCCTGACGGACGTTGCGTGCGAGCCCCTCCCCGATCCGCTCGCGCTCGTCGTCGGGTGCGATGCCGTATTCGAGTGCGATCGCCGCCCCGGTCTGGGTCTGGACTGCCTCCTCGCCCCAGCGATCCCAGGTCTCTCGAGCGACGCGGTCCGCGAGCTGGTCGGCAGCGTGCGCGCGGCCAGCGTCGCCAAGGAGTCGTTCGGTCTCGGCGAGCAGCCGGGCACTGTGCGCGAAGAACGCGTTTGCCACGAAGTCCGCTGACACCTTCGCATTCCAGGGCTGATCGCCCGGCGCGTCAGGATCCAGCCAGTCGCCGAACTGGAACTCGGTGGGAAGCAGACCACCGTCGGCCCGCTTCTCCAGGCTCGCGACCCAGCGTCGCATGCTGGTGAGCTGCCGCTCGAGGACCTCATCGCTTCCATAGGACTCGTACACCGCCCACGGCACGATGGTCGCGGCATCCCCCCACCCGGCGCGTCCCATGGTTTTCCATTTGCCGGAATCCGGCTCGTCAGCGTCGTGAAGGATGTTGGGAACGACAGCCGCAACCGCGCCGTCGGCATCCTGGTCCAGCTCAAGGTCGCGCAGCCACGACACCCAGAACTGCTCGACATCGAACAGGGTGCTTGCCGTCGGCGCGAAGGCCTGTGCGTCGCCGGTCCAGCCGAGCCGCTCGTCGCGCTGCGGACAATCTGTCGGCAGGGAGACGAAGTTGTCGCGCTGCGACCATGCCACGTTCGAGTGCAGCCGTTCGAGCATCGGTTCCGAGCACGCGAACTCCGACCGTGGTCGATCCGCGCTTGAGATGGCGACCGCTGTGGCCGAGACCACCTCGGCGCCCGTGACTTCGGCGTACTGGAAACCGTGGAACGTGAAGGTGGGCTCGAGTGTCGTCTCGCCGTCCTTCGCGAGCACGTACCCGTCGGTCGCCCGCGCCGTGCGCAGCGACTTGGTGTGGATCGATCCGTCGGGTTCGAGCACTTCAGCGTGGCGGACCTCCACCCGGTCGCCCGCCGAACCGCGGACCACGAGCCGCAAGCAGCCGGCGATGTTCTGGGTGGCATCCAGGAAGCTGTGCCCATCGCGTTGCTCAACAGCGACGTCCCATTCCCTGATCGTCCTGACCCCACCGGTGATTCGCGGTTCGAGAACCGCCGTGTCGACGTCGACCGCCCGGGCAGCAGCCCATGCGGCGTCGTCGAAGTCCGCGGTGTCCCATCCGTCCGGCTCGGCCCGAAGATCGACCTCGACGCCGTCATACAGGCTTGCCGAACGGATGCCGCCGGTGGCTGCTTTCCACTCCGGGGAGGATGCGACCCGTACGACACTGCCGTCCGCGCACTCGACGTCGATCTGCACAAAGGCTGCGGTTTCGGTGCCGTACTGCTCCGTGCCGTCGACCCAGCCCAGTCGCCCTCGGTACCAGCCGTCCCCGAGCAAAACTCCGAGCGCGTTCTGCCCGACCTGGAGCAATTCGGTCACGTCCCAGGTGCTGAGAAGGACACGGTCCTGATATGCCGTCCACCCCGGGGTGAGGTGCTCCTCCGTTGCACGCTGCCCGTTCAGACGCAGCTCGCCGACGCCCCAGAACGTGGCGTACATGCGTGCCCTGACCGCGGTGTCAGGCACGGTGAAGGTCGTGCGCAGGAGCGTCACGGGACCTTCCACCGGTTCGGAACCACCGATGGGCTGGGCAGCGAGAGAGGCCGGATCCACCGCAGCCTCAACGGTGAGGGCATCACTCCACGGTGACCATCCGTCCGCCGTTGCGATGCGAACCTCACAGTGCCGCACTTCGCCGGGCTGCAGAACCGGCCCGGGAGCGGCGACGCCGATAGACGCGTCTGACAGGGTGGGCTCACCCATGCCACTGTCGACGCCATCCCAGCGCACCTGGTAGCCGATCTGCGGCGACGCTGCCGTAGCGCGCCAGGTGAGGCGCAGACCAGTCGACGGAATCCCGATGAGATCTTCGGGGTACTGCGATTCCACTGCCAGAACCCGGGCACTCTGGTCGGTGGTTGTTGAAGCGGGCAAATGCTGGGACATTGGTCGACCTTCCGTAGGTTCCCGGTTACACCGGTTCGTGTCAGGGAGTGTTACGTGTCGGGGCAGGTTGCGAGGATTGCCGGGTCTTCAGCGTGGGCTTTACCACGACGTTGACTGGTTCGGTCCGTCCTCCGATGCGTTCGAGCAACAGGCGCACAGCGTGTTCGCCCATGGCTTCACCGCATTGGTTGACGCTCGTGAGCGAGATCGCGGGGTGGCTGGCGATGTCGATATCGTCATAGCCGACAACAGAAACGTCGGATGCCGAGAGTCCGCATTCGTCGATCGCCCGGAGCGCCCCGAGCGCAAGCTCATCGTTGCCCGCAAAAATCGCCGTCGGAATCTCGCGATCGAACAACGCGAGAGTGTCGAGTCGCGCGGCATCCTCCGTGATGCCCGTGCGAACAATCTGCGTGTGCTCCTCGAGGCCGGCTGCGCGCATGTGCGAGACGTACTCGTCAAGTCGGATGGAGTGTGGGGTACCTGACCCTGGGAGGGTGACGTCTTCACTGCGTGTCAGGTGTGCGATCCGCCGATGGCCCAGCTGGAACAGGTGTTCCATCACCAGCCGGGCGCCCTCAACGTCGTCACCCGTCACCGTGTCGTAGGAGACGGATTCGTCATGGCGGCCGAGCATCACGACGGGCACCGTCGTCGCCAGTCGTTCGAGCCACTGGGGCGAGACCAGCGGGGAAACTGCCACGATGCCGTCGACCTGGCGGTCTGACAGGGCGCGGAGCGCGCGGATCCCCTCCTCGCCGTCCACTCCATCCGCTGGCGCGATGATGAGTTGGTACTGCGTGTGCCGTAGTTCTGCGGTGGCCCCCGCAATGATGGTGGAGAAGAAGGGGTTACCGATGTGCGGCAGCTCGAATCCCAGGGTGAAGCTCACCCCCCGCATGGCCCTCGCGGCGATGCTCGGACGATAGTCGAGGACCTCGATCGCGGCGTTCACCCGTTCACGCATTCCAGCGCTCACCCCATAGGCGTTACGGATAACTTTTGACACGGCTGCGCGCGAGACACCAGCCTCGCGCGCGACATCCTCAATCGTCGCTCCTCGCGATCCCGGCACTCTCGTCCCCTTTCAATTGGCTGCCACAATACACGTTTATGACCGAAAACATAGATCGTTCTACGAACTCATAAAATCGTTTCAGAAAAGTTGTGTAGATCGGTTGACAGATTTTCGAAACCGCTTGTAGCGTGGGCCTCGCCATAGCACCGAGAGGATTCGGGGCATACAACAGCGCAGTTGCTTTACATGGAGGTAAAGAAATGGTCACTCGTACTCGGCGACGCTCATTTGTCGCTCTCGGCGCAGGCGGTCTTGCGGTATCGCTTGCTCTCGCCGGCTGCTCTGGCGGGGGCGGCGACGCAGAGTCCGCCGGCACTCTCACCTACCTGGTCGACAACCAGGAGGCAACGGTTGCGACCGCTGAGGCACTTGCCGAGGCGTTCACGAAAGAGAATCCCGACATCAAGATTGATGTTCAGACACGACCTCAGGGCGCGGACGGCGACAACCTCATCAAGACCCGCCTCGCGACCGGAGAGATGAGCGATGTTTTCGCGTACAACTCAGGGTCACTCCTTGAGGCGCTGACTCCGGAGTCGACGCTCGTCGACCTCTCCGAAGAGGCGTGGGTCGACAAGCTCGACGAGAACTTCGTCGACTCGGTCGGCGGTGATAATGGCGTGTACGGCATACCGATGGGTCAGTCCATGGCTGGCGCTGTGATCTACAACAAAGACATTTACGCAGAACTCGGGCTTGAGATTCCCACCACCTGGGATGAGTTCATTTCCAACAGCGAGGCGATCAAGGCTGCGGGCACTGCCGCTCCGATCGTGCAGACGTACGGCGACACCTGGACATCGCAACTCTTCATCCTCGGAGACTTCAACAATGTCCTCGCCGAAGATCCCGACTGGGCTGAGAAGTACACAAGCAACGAAGCCAAGTACGCCGACGAGCCGGCGTTTGCCGGGTTTGAACACCTCCAGCAGGCGTTCGAGGCAGGCTTGTTCAACGAAGATTTTGCGTCGGCCACCTACGCGGATGGCGTGAGCATGGTCGCCACCGGCGCGGGCGCGCAGTACCCCATCCTCACGTTCGCAGCGGGACAGTTGATGACGACAAACCCGGAGGCGAGCGACGTCGTCGGGACGTTCCCGATCCCCGGCCCCGACGCGGAGACGAACGGCCTGACCGTCTGGATGCCAGGCGGCGTCTATATTCCGCAGTCAACGGAAGGCGAAAAACTCGAGGCTGCCAAGAAGTTCGTCGAGTTCCTCGTGACGCCGGAGAGTTGCGACATTCAGGCGGAGACGACTGCCCCACAGGGCCCGTTCGTCATCGAGGGATGCGAACTGCCGGAGGACGTACCGGCGATGGTCTCCGATCTCCAGCCGTACTTCGATGAGGAGAAGACCAACCTCGCGCTCGAGTTCCTCTCCCCCATCAAGGGCCCTGCGCTTGAGCAGATCACCGTCGCGGTCGGTTCGGGCATCACGTCAGCTGCCGATGGCGCAGCACAGTACGACGAAGACGTGAAGAAGCAGGCGCAGCAGCTCGGGATCGAGGGCTGGTAGGCCACACATCCTCCCTGCGGGGCCGATTGCGCGGCCCCGCAGGCTTTATTGGGAGACAGATCATGACCACAGCCACGGCACCAACCTCTCGATCGCGCGGTGATCTCACTCCGCCTCAGCCGGCCAAACGTCGGCGGATGAAGAGTTCATATCCGACCTGGTTCTTTATTCCGGCGGGGGTCTTCTACGTTGTGCTGTTCCTCGTCCCCACCGTTGCATCCTTTTACTTCTCACTGACCCGGTGGACGCTCTTCGAGGTGGACTTCATCGGCTTCGACAACTTCGTGAGGTTCTTCCAGGAACCGCAACTGGTGCAGGGCTTCGTCAACACGTTCATTTACGCCTTCCTCACGTCCGGGGCCAAGGTCGTGATCGGTCTCATGCTCGGCGTGTTCCTCAGCTCGCAAATCGTCGGACGCGGCTTCCTGCGAGCGACGATCTTCTTTCCCGTTCTGGTCAGCACCATCGGTGTCGGCATCCTGTTCAAGGTCTTGATGGACCCGTTCGACGGACCCATCAACGAGGCCCTCGCCGCGATCGGGATTCAGGGCCCCGCGTGGCTGACCGATCCCTCGATTGCCCTCCTCTCCGTCGCCCTCGTCGACATCTGGAAAGGCGTTGGACTCGCGACGCTCATCTATATCGCCGGAATGGTTGCCATCCCCCAGGAGTACTTCGAGGCAGCCAAAGTTGATGGTGCTGGCGCATGGAACACCTTCAGAAACATCACTCTCCCGCTGCTTCGCCCCGCGACCGTGACGGTGGTGCTGCTCTCCCTCATCGGAGGACTGCGCTCGTTCGACCTGATCTGGGCAATGACCGGAGGAGGCCCGGGGTTCACGAGTGACGTCCTCGCCTCCGTCGTCTACAAGCAGTACCAGGCCGGGTTCTTCGGCCTCTCGACCGCTGGCAATGTCGTCCTCTTCATCGTCGTGGCGGCGATTGTCTTTCCACTCTCACGGTGGCTGAACAAGAAGGGCGACGAACAATGAAAAATGTCGCATGGAAGTGGGGTGCGGGCACCATTGCCCTCATCCTCGCGTTTATCGTCTTCATCGTGCCGTTCGCGTTCATCGTGTTCACCGCTGGAAAGACCCAGAGCGAGGCAGCTGCGCTTGAGTTCACCCTGCCGACCGAGTGGGTATTCTTCGACAACATCGTCGCGGTCATCGAGAACCGCGACTTCCTGCTGGTCCGGGCGTTCATCAACAGCACGATCCTGACGGTCGCGGCAGTGTCCATCATGGTGGTGCTGGCCGCCATGGTGGGCTACGTCCTGCAGCGCCGGAGGTCACGGTGGAACCCGCTGGTGAACGGCCTCGTCCTCGCGGGCCTCATCATCCCACCGGCCGTCGTCCCCACCATCTGGGTCCTCCAGGGCCTCGAACTCTTCAAGACCCTCCCCGGCCTGATCGCGGTGCACGTCGCACTTGGCCTGTCGTTCTGCATCCTGCTGTTCCGCGCGTTCGTGTCCACAATCCCTCGGGAGCTCGACGAGGCGGCGATCATTGACGGCGCAGGGCCCATCAAACTGTTCTTCCGGGTTATCTTTCCGCTGCTCAGGTCGGTGATCGTCACGGTCATCGTCGTGCAGTCGGTGTTCGTCTTCAACGACTTCACGTACGCGCTGTACTTCGCGCCGGGAGACGAGAACGCCACGGTACAACTGACGACCTTCAACTTCATTTCCCAGTCCATGAGTTCGTTCAACCTCCTGTTCGCCGACATCCTCCTCATCACCATTCCGCCGCTGATCATGTACATCTTCTTCCAGCGCCAGATTGTCGCCGGGATGACATCGGGCGCTGTGAAGGGGTGACCGAAGGCCAACCGCCGCGCAGCGCAGCCGCTCTGCGCGCCTGGGTGCGCGAGCGGTCGCCGCAGCCGTTCGATGACGATGCCGTCACCCCGCCCGCAGGCGGAACAGCGTGGGTCTACGGGCCGGGACAGTTCGAGCTGGCCCTGCTGGCTCGCCTAGTCGACGAAGGCTTCGCCGCCAACCGCAACGTGCACTACCCCCGCAATTACGGTCGCGTCTGCCCGACAGCGTCATTCACAGCGATAGCGACGGATGCCGCGGATGTCACGGTGCGCTTCTCCGGGACGCTGACCTCGGTCACCGTAGGAGGAACACCTGTTGTGCTCGACCGATCCGGTCGGGCGAACGCGGTGACGTTCCCCGCTCCGGCGGGCACCGGCATCCGCCTCGACCTGACAGCAGCGAAGGGCGAGGTTCCCGCGGTAGCGGTGAACCGGCTCACGCCCATCCGTGAGTGGAAAGCCCGCACCGCCGGTGAACCGTGGGAGCATGTAAACCCCCGGGAGGGCGGCGATGTTGCTCCACACCTGGCGCCAACCGGCACGGTCGAACTCGTCGCGCGCAGCATCGGGAACTCACTCTTCGATGTCGGCGCGCCCGTGCTCGGCCGGCCCGTCTTTCCGCCGGGGCCTCCCCCACGGATCTGCAGCGGCGAGAGCATCGAAGAAGCACTCAGCGACCCTGACACCCACGAAACCAGGCACGATCTCATCGCCCTCGATGACGGCGGCTGGACCGCACAGCACCTGTTGGGCTTCAGATACCTATTCGTCGGAGCGAGCACCGCACTCGACGTCGTCGCCGTGCGCGCCTCCGTGGCCGCGATCGACCGCCCAGGAGCGTTCGCCTGTTCCGATGATGAGCTCACCCGCATCTGGGCCTCCGCCCAGTACACGTTGCGGGTGTGCACGCAGGGGCTGATGATCGACGGGATCAAACGAGACCGGATGCCGTGGGCCGGCGACCAGGCGCTGAGCACCCTGGCCAACGCATTCGCGCTCGGCGCCGCGGGGGTCGTCGCCGATGGGCTCGTCGCGCTGGGCCAGCCGAGCCACGGGTATGTGAACGGAATCGCCGATTACTCGCTCTGGTGGGTGGTCACCGCCGAGCTGAGGCTTCGCTATTTCGGCGATCTCCGGTTTGCGGAGACCGAGTCGCGGAGACTCGACCGGTTCGTGGCCGATCTTGCCCGGTTTGCGGGAGACGATGGAGTCTTTCGGCCGGCAGAACAGCCAGGAGGTTTCACCGACTCGGGGCCGGGTTCGGTGTTCATCGACTGGGGTCTCAACATCGAAAGCGGTCGGGATCCGGTCGCGCTTCAGATGCTCTGGTACTGGGCTCTTCGAAGTGCCCACCGGGTGCTCAGCGCGGTTCAACACCCGAACGCCCAGCGCTGGGGCGACCTGTCCCTCACACTTGCCGAGACCCTGCATCGACGCGGGTGGCTTGCCTCCGAGGGGCGCTGGGCGGACTACCTCGATGCCCGAGACTCGCAGCGGCCAGCCACGTACGCAAACTTTCTCGCCGTGCTCTCCGGCATCCATCACGGGGATGATATCCCGCCCGGTGTCGCGGAAGTGATTCAGGCGGGAACCGCCGGAACCCCCTTCATGACGGCGTTCCGTCTCCGGGCGATGCGTGCAGCGGGAGAAACACAGGCAGCGCTCGACCAGCTGCGGGAGATCTGGGGTTCGATGCTCGAGCGGGGTCCTGGCACGTTTTGGGAGGAAGCCACTCTCGATGACGACCCACTCGCGATGTACGGGCGACCGTTCGGCCGCAGCCTCAGCCACGCGTGGGCGTCCGGTCCGGCGGCAATCCTGCCGGAGGCCGTGCTCGGGGTTCGGCCAGTGGACGACGGATGGGCGCGGTTCGAGGTTCGTCCTGAGCTCGGCGACCTCGACTGGGCCGCTGTCGTCATTCCGGCTCCAGCCGGTGACATCGTCGTGGTCGCCACGCGGGAACGCACCACCGTGGAGATCCCCGAGGGCACAGCGCTGGTGCGCGATGACGAAGCGGTCTACGGACCTGCCACCGTCAAGTTTGCGTCCGAGCTGCCTCACAGCGTGTCGGCGACGGCGAGCACCGCGCCGAGCAGCCCCGGTAGTCAAGGTTCCCGTTCGGTCGGAATGCCGCATCGCTAGCGGCGGGAGGCAAAGAGCGCGTGGAGCAACGGAACTGCCGACACGGCCATCAGTACCGTGCCGAATACGGCATCCGCGTCCCGGACCACGGCCCCAGCGATGAGGAACCCGGCGAACAGAACCGCTGAGACGACGCGTCGCGCCGTGTGCTCAAGCCGGATCACCCGGCGCTCCAGGGCGGGGCTCTGCACCGAGACGGTGCCATCGTCGAAACGGGCGATGAGGTTATCAATGCGCCGGGGCAGCCGCAGGGCGATGCCCGCGATCTCGAGAGCCTGCTGGGCAGCATCCTTCACCGCGTTCCCACCCTCATCGCGCAGCAGTTGCGTGGCGTAGGGCTCGATGGAATCCCACAGGTTGAACCTGGGGTCGAGGGCGCTGCACACACCGGACGTCAGCGACATGGCCCGGATCACGAGGAGGAAATTCTCGGGCAGCTGGAAGGGCAACGAGCGCACGACGTCCCCGAACTCGACGGCGAAATCACGGAACTCGCGCGGGTCGACGTCACGCAGCTCGGCGAAGCCCATCCCGCCGAACCGAGCGAACAATTGCACCATCGCCCGTTCGAGCTCGGAGGTTTCCGCGGTCGGCAGCAGCACACCGACGGAGCCCATCGCGTCGACGAGTCCCTTCCCATCGCGAGATGCCGCAGCGAACAGCAGTTTCCGCAGGCCAGCGCGGGTACTGCTCGATACCTCCCCCATCATCCCGAAATCGATGAAGGTCAGCTTCCAGGATCGTTGACCGGGTGGGGCGTCGATCGGAGTGACGAAGATGTTGCCCGGGTGCGGGTCGGCGTGGAAGAACCCGTGGGTGAACAGCTGGTCGAACATGACGGTGGCGAAGACGGATGCCACGTCGCCCGGTTCGATTCCGGCCACACGGAGGGCATCCGTGTCGTTGATTTTGATCGCCGTCACGTCTTCGAGCGTGAGCACCCGCCGGGTGGTCCGCTCCCACACGACGGCGGGGACGGCCACCCGGTCGTCGCCGGCAAAGTCAGCCGCGAACCGCTCGGCGTTCATTGCTTCGTGAAGGTAGTCGATCTCCTCGAGGCTCGTGACCGCAAATTCCTCGACCAACGCGGGCGCGTCAACGCGGTCAGAAACCAGGCGCACGTGGCTGAGCCATCCGCCCACCTTGCGCAGCGCGGCCAGGTCAACGTCGACGATCTCATCGATGCCGGGGCGCTGCACCTTGATCACGGCGCCGGTCAGCCCCGTGTCGGCGGTGTCGAGCGCACCGAGAGTGGCGCGATGGGCCTGGCCGAGGGATGCCGCTGCCACCGGCGTCTCGTCGATCCACTGGAACGCCAACTCGAGCCGTACGCCGAGCTCCGCTTCTGCGAGGGTTCGGATGGCGGGAAACGGCACAGGGGGTACTTCGTCCTGCAGCCCCTCGAGTTCCGAGGTGATTTCCGGCGGCAGGACGTCGAGCCGGGATGACATGAACTGGCCGACCTTGATCATCAGCCCGCCGAGGTCGACCGCGAGCCCGTGGAAGCGCCGAGCGAAGCGTTGCATCCGCCGTGTTCGCGTTCTGTCGGCGACCCTCCGCAGTCCGATGCGCGGGAGCACAAGTTCGTACCACCACGTCACCGCGAGATTCCACCCGGCGAACCGCAGGATGCGGCGATACCGAGCACGCGTATTTCCAGCTCCGGACGGCGAAGAGCCTCGGTCCCGGCGAACCGGCGGCACCGCCGTTAGTCCTGCGCGAGGATCGCGTAGAGCCGGCGACGCGCCTCGTCGAGGACCGTGACCGCTTGCCGAATCTGCTCCGGCGAACCGGTGCGACCCACCTGCGTGGCCGCCTGCGCAAGTTCAACGCCCGCCTTCGGCAGGGCGGTGAAGCCGGACTTATCGTTCGCGCCCGTGGTCTCCCACGGTGCTGTGTTGCCGGAGTCGACAGTCACCGCACGCCCGGCCTCGGTCAGCGAATAGGTCTTGCGGCCATTCGATTCCTCGGACTCGATCAGCCCTTCGTCAGCGAGCAGCTGCAGCGTCGGGTACACCGATCCGGCGCTCGGCTTCCAGCTGCCGTTGCTGCGCTCCTCGATCTCGCGGATGATCTGGTAGCCGTGCATCGGCTTCTCGGCGAGCAGCGCGAGCACAGCGGCCCGGACGTCACCCCGCCCCATGCGGCCGCTTGGGCGTTTGTCGAATGTTGATCGCAGCTGCTCCATGATCTGCCACATGCTGTCCGTGGGGATGCCTGCGCCGAATCCTCCTGCGGGGAATGAGTTGCCCATGATGAACCTCCTGTGAACTCCGAGCGATGGTCAACGATATATCGCTCGCTCAGCGAGCGATAGGGGCTCCAACCGGGGATATATCGGTTTTTTCACCGAGTACTCGGTATCACGCGAGCACCCGATGAACCGATGCGATCGCACTCGACCCCTCACCGACAGCGGCGGCGACGCGCTTCATCGACCCGCGGCGAACATCCCCGGCGGCGAACACGCGTGGGGTCGAGGTCTCGAACGGCAGGGGTTCCCGCCCAAGGTGTTGCCAGCGTTGCAGCGTCTGCTGCGAGATGTCGGTTCCGGTCCGGATGAACCCGGCCTCATCACAATCGAGGCCGCCGATCCAGCCGGTCGCCGGGTCAGCACCGATGAAACAGAACAGCCCGCGCGCCTCAACCGTTCCGGCCGTATCGATGTGCACCGTCTCGAGGGTCTGCTCGCCATCCAGCCCGACGATGTTCGACGAGGGGTGAAGATGGATTCGTGGGTCGTCAACGATTCGGTCGACCAGGTACGACGACATCCGTGCGCCGAGGTCACCGCCGCGCACCACCAGGTGAACGTCGCAACCGTTGCTCGCGAGATACAGGGCTGCCTGACCAGCCGAGTTGCCGCCGCCGGCGACGACGACCGGCGCCCCGTGCACCTGCCTCAGCTCGAGGGCGGTCGCGGCATAGTAGATACTGGTTCGCTCGAAAAAGTCCCACCGGTCCAGGTGCAATCGCTTGTAGGCGGCACCGGATGTCACGACTGCCGAGCGCGCGCGAATCACCTTCCCGTCCGTGAGCACCACCTCGAGTCCGTCGCCGGTGGAACGCAAACCCGACGCCGCGCAGGGCGCGAATACCCGCACGCCGAACTTGATCGCCTGGAGCGTCGCCTGTCCGATCAGCGACGCCCCGCTGACTCCGAAGGGGAATCCGAGGAAGTTCTCGATTCGCGAGGTCGCCCCGGCCTGTCCGCCCGGCGCAACGGCTTCCAGAAGAAGGGTGTCGAGCCCCTCGGATGCGCCGTAGATGGCCGCTGCCAGTCCCGCCGGTCCACCGCCGATCACGACGAGGTCGACTGCGCTCTCACTCGTGGGCTCGTAGCTGAGCCCGAGTTGCTCGGCGACCACGGCGGGAGTCGCGCGAACGAAGGGTTCGCCCTGAATAAAGGCCACCGGCAGGTCCTCCGGCTCCCACTCAAAGCCGGGGTGCGAGACGGTCGCGTCCGGTTCCAGTGCCACCGCGGTGTGGATGAGGTCCAGGCGCTCAGCGAACCGCTGGAGCGCGAGAAATTCGCGGGAGTCACCGACGCCCACGAATTTCAGGGTCAGCGCCGCCGAGCCCTTCCGAAGCGACTCCCGGCGAGCCCACAGAGAGTGCAGGATCAGATCACCAAGTTCGTCGTCCTCGGAGAGCGCCTGCCGGAGCGCGGCGGCTTCCAGACGCCAGATCCGGCTCGGGGCTTTCGCCCGCACGGACAGGAACGCGCGCTGACCGTTGAGGAGACCGAGTTCACCGGCAAAGTGACCTGGCCCGATGAGTGCCAGTACCTCTTCATCGAGCCACCACAGAGAATCGCGAACGAGTTCGAGTTCGCCGGACTCGACGAGGATCATCGGATAGTTCTCCCGGCCCGTAGCGATGATCTGCTCGCCCGCTGCGACGTCGAAACGCGTCGCGTGCTGCGTCAGTCGCGCCCACTGTGCGTCGCTCAGCATCGGGATGGTTGCGGGATCTGCGTAGTAGTCGACCATGGCAGCGCCTCAGCTTTCGGTAAACGCGGCGGCCGTAGTGAGCCGCCCCAGTCAGCGAAACAAACAAATCTGAGTCTGCTCGCCGACCGCCATGCTGTCTATGGCGAGTTCCGAGTCCTCGGCTTTCGAGCGGGTATCCCTCCTTCGACGAAGGGGCTCATCCGCCCTGTCGCACGCGAGAAACGGCATCCGCGAGGAGACGGATCCCGCGCGTGATCTGTTCCTCGGTGACGTTGCCGAATCCGAGCACCAGCGCGGGCGGGCGCGGGACCGGATCCGTGGCTGCGTCCGGGAACCGATAGTGGCTGAGCGTATTCACGCGAACCCCTCGGGTCGCTGCGGTCGCCGCCACTGCGTGCTCGGACACCCCGCCCGGGAGATGGAGCAGGGCATGACAGCCGGCTTCCAGGCCGAACAACCGGTCCGCTCCGAAGCTGCGCTCCACCTCGACAGTCAGGACATCCCGGCGCGAGCGATAGAGCTCCCTGACGCGTCGCAGATGACGGTCAAAGCGACCGGTTTCCATGAGCAGCGCCAACGCCTCCTGATCCAGCCCGGGGGCACCGCGGCTGCTGAGCCTTTTCTCGCGGATGATTGCGGCCAGGAATTGCGGTGGCGCGAGCACCCAGCCCAGCCGGATCGTCGGGGCGAGGGTCTTACTGACCGACCCAAGGGCGATCACGCGGGCAGCGTTCAGGCCCTGCATCGAGCCGACCGGTTGACGGTCGTAGCGGAACTCGGCGTCGTAGTCATCCTCGAGGATCACGCCGTCGACGCCCTCCGCCCAGGCGATCAGTTCGCGCCGCCGTGACGGACTCAGCGCCACGCCCGTCGGGCACTGGTGGGCCGGTGTCAGCAACACGGCGCGAGCGCCGGTGTCACGCAGGCGGCTGACAATAACACCCTGGTCGTCGACGGGCACCGGCACGGCTTCGAGTCCCGCGCGGCGGGCGATCAGCGCGTGTTCGCGCGGACCGGGATCCTCAAGCGCAATCCGCTGCACTCCGTGCTGTGCGAGGGCCGCGAGGGCGAACGCCAGTCCCTGCCGAAATCCCGACACGATCACCGCGTCGTCGGCCGCGGCGCATCCGGCGCGAACCCGGCGATGATACGCGGTGACGACTTCTCGCAGGTGCGGTGAACCCGCCTGGTCTTCGTCGCCGAGCTCCCGTGTCGAAAGAGTACGTGTCGCCTCCGATACGGCCCAGCTCCAGTCGGCCAGCGGCACCGTACCGAGATCAGGGATGCCGTACTCAAAATCGATGGCGACCGGCCTGGGTGGCGCGGCACCCGCCGACACCGTTGCCGCAGCCGGTCGCGAGGCCGGGCCCGGCAACGGGAGTGCCGCCACGCGCGTTCCCGACCCGACCGTTGACTCGACGTACCCTTCAGCCAGGAGCTGCTCGTACGCATCGACAACGGTGCCGCGTGACACGTCGAGCAACTCCGCCAGCCGTCGCGTTGACGGCAGGCGTTCACCCGCCCCGAGTCGGCCTTCGCGGATCGCCGCCCGCAGCTGGCTCTGGATCTGAGACCCGAGCGATCCCGCGTTGGCCTCGAGCTCCACCAGCACGTCGGGGCCGCCTCGGCCCCACTTCACTGTCATCTCCCCAGTAAATGGCCTAATTTTCCGGGTGGCAAGCGGACCTTCAGATGGAGCCATATCGGCGACAGACTCGACAAATGAACCTCGGCATCCTGCTGGCACTCGGGTCAGCTCTCGCGTACGGCGCGTCCGACTTTGTCGGCGGCCTCGGCTCGCGCCGCCACACGTCGTGGCAGGTTGTCCTGGTGGGCCAGAGTGCCGGAGCTCTCGTGATGCTGCTGGCCGGGCTGCTCGCGCCCGGTAGCCCTGTGGTGCTGGACTTCACGTGGGCGGCGCTTGCCGGGGTTGGCTCGGCAACCGGCAGTCTCTTCCTGTTTCGCGGGTTCACCCGCGGAACGATGGGGCTCGTTGCCCCCATCTCCGCCGTTGGTGCCGCGATTCTGCCGCTGATCGCGGGCGTCGTTTTCGGTGAGCGGCCGGGCTGGCTGGCCTGGGGCGGCATCCTTGCCGCACTGCCGGGGATCTGGCTCGTCTCCCGGAGCTCGGTCGCGGACCGGGCGACACAACGGCGTGCAGCGCTCATCGACGGCGCGATCGCCGGCATCGGTTTCGGCGTCCTCTTCATCGCCCTCGCACAGATCTCCGACAACGCCGGTCTGCTCCCCCTCGCCGCCAATCAACTGGTCGGAGCAATTCTGACGGTCATGGCCGCCGCCAGTCTGGGGCAGATCTGGCGTCCGTCACCAGGTGTCCTCGGCTGGGGCGGCGCTTCCGGAGTGCTCGGCGCCGCAGGAACCCTCGCCTTCATGCTTGCCACCGGATCGACCAGCCTCGGCATCGCCGGCGTCCTCGTCTCGCTCTACCCCGCCGTCACCGTGCTGCTCGCCGCTGCGCTCCTCCGAGAGCGGGTCACCATCGGTCAACGCGCCGGAATCACCCTGTGCACGCTCGCGGTCGCGACCATGGCGCTCGGCTAAACCACCACAAGGAACAGACGATCCAGGAAAGGCTCCTCATGCTGAAAACCATTGCCGACGGCATCCTCGTTCACGAAAGCGAGTTCATCCAGAGCAACTCTGTCGTTGTCGAGGGCAGGGATGGTGTGCTGCTCATCGACCCGGGCATCACCGCTGCTGAGATGGCGGCCATCGCCGACGATCTCCGCGAGCGTGGCACGCCCGTGGTGGCCGGCTTCTCGACGCACCCCGACTGGGACCACGTGCTGTGGCACGAACGCTTCGGCGACGTGCCCCGCTACGGAACAGCCCGCGGTGCGGCGTATCTCGCGGATCTGCTGGTGCAACCCGACTGGGAAGCCCAGGTCTCCGAAGGACTCCCGCCGGAGTACGCCGACCAGATCCCGATGGACCTACTCGGCCAGATCACCGGATTGCCCGACAACGCTTCGCGGGTCCCGTGGGAGGGTCCCCGCATCCGGGTGATCGAACACCGTGCCCACGCCGCGGGTCACGCCGCACTGGTCATCGAGGGGTCCGGCGTTCTCGTCGCCGGAGACATGCTCTCCGACATTCTCATGCCGTTTCTCGACCTCGCTGCCGCGGATCCGATCGGAGACTACCTCGAGGCGCTGCGGTTGTTCGAGGGCATAGCGGATGCCGTGAGCGCTGTCGTTCCCGGTCACGGATCTGTCGGCGGCAATGCGGAGATGCGGACCCGCATGGCGCAGGATCGCGCGTATGTCCAGGCGTTGCGAGACGGGAAAGAACCCGACGATGCGAGGATCGGTCCGTCCGCACCGTTGGACTGGTTACCTGACGTGCACCGGTGGCAGCGTCAGCGATTCGCCGAGAGTCAAAACGGCCACACGAGCGGGACGTAGAGCACCGCCACAGCGAGGAAGATCAGCGTGAGCGGGAGTCCGATCCGCCAGTAATCTCCGAAGCGATACCCGGCGGGCTGCATGACCATCATGTTGACCGGTGTCGAGATCGGGGTCAGGAACGCTGCGGCACCGCTGACGGTGAGCGCCATCATGAAGGGAAGGATGCTGACCCCGAGCACACTCGCAACGGAGACGGCAACCGGCGCAATCACGAGGACAGTTGCAACGTTCGACATGAACATCCCGAGGACGACGGTCACAACGCAGATGGCGAGCAGGGCGAGGTGCGGCGAGGCTTGCCCGACGACGTTGAGCAGGGCATCTGCGACCAGGTCGGCCGCGCCCGTCGCGATGAACGCAGAGGACAGCGGGATCATGCAGGCGATGAGAACGACGGGTTCCCAGGCGACCGAGCGGAACGCCTGCGTCGGGGTCAGCACCCGGCTGAGGATGAGTGCGCCGACCGCAAGCACCCCGGCCACCACCGCGGGAACAACCCCGGTCGCAAGGAGAAGAATCATCCCGGCGAGCACGACCAACGCGCGGCGTGCGCCGCGTCCGAGCGGAACGCCCCGCTGCAGCGACCGGGGCGAGGTCACAGCGATGACATCCGGGGAGCTGACGTATCGGTGCAGGGCCTCCCATGGCCCCTGAACGAGCACGGAATCACCGGCACGGAGCGTGAGTGCCTCTCCGTTTGCCTCGAGTCCGGTTCCTTCACCGGGCCTGTTGAGCGCGAGGATGACCAGATCTTCATCGCGGGTCCGCATGCCCGCGCGTACCGAACGACCGATCAGCGACGATCGCGGAGCGATGAGAACCTCGAGGACGCCCTCGCGCGGGCCGAAGTGGCGCCGCGCAGTGACGTCGACATCGTAGGTTGCCCGCCACGCTTCAGCGTGCTCCTCGGGGTCGCTCGATTCCTCGGCGAGCCTCTCCGCCTCGCGATGCGGAAGCAGCAGGCCGCCAAGGCCGGCGGTGACAGCGAGCGTCAGCA
Source organism: Mycetocola sp. Y442 (assembly GCF_056898615.1). Taxonomy (NCBI): domain Bacteria; kingdom Bacillati; phylum Actinomycetota; class Actinomycetes; order Micrococcales; family Microbacteriaceae; genus Mycetocola; species Mycetocola sp. Y442. Next base: position 95,523 of record NZ_JBXHBV010000001.1, on the reverse strand, counting down.
CGACGAGCGGGATACCGACCAGCGCGAATTCGAAATAGCCGAACTCACGACCCCCTGAGCGAGCGGCGAGGTCGGAGACGATGATGTTCACGGGGGTTCCGGTGAGCGTGAGCAACGATCCAGCGCTGGCAGCGAAGGCAAGCGGCATCAGCATCCGTGAGGGAACAATTCCCGCGCGCACCGAGACGACGACGGCGATCGGAAGCAGGGCAGCAACGGCACCGTTGATGCTGATGAGAGCCGCAAGCGCTGCCGCCATCGCGCCGATGAGAATGGTGAGTCGCGAGCGGCGTTGTCCGGCTCGGCCGATGATCTGCTTGCTGATCCACGCGGTGACGCCGGTGGCCACCAAAGCTTCACCGACGATGAAGAGAGTCGCGATAAAGATGACCAGCTCGTTGCCGAAACCGGCGAGAGAGTCTTCCAGTGTCAGCAGACCCGTGGCCCAGAGGGCCAGGGGAACAGCCGCGGCCACAAGCACCGGTGGCAGGCGGTTCGTAACGAATGCGATCACCACAGCTATGAGGATGACGAAGATTACGGTCACCTGATCCATCGACGGCGCCTCATTTCCTGCGTTTATTTCAAGCGCCCGATGTCGCGCTCGAACGCGCAGCCCTCATTGTCTCATTCGGTTCTGAAAGGGGCTCCCGGCGAGTGCTGATAGCCCGCTCACTGTGGCGCGTTCGAAGAAAAGCTTGACTGTGTTCCGAGGACACGGTTTCTACTGGGCACATGTTGGTGTCGAAACACACGGTGAAGCCGGGGAACGGCCAGGGCCTCCCCCGCTATCACTGGTGGCAGCTGTTCTCGCGTTCCCTCTTTCACCTCGACCTCACGGGCGAGGGCGGCACGCCAGAGACGTGGTCCGTCGACGTCCGGCAAGCCGGCGATGAGGACGGAAACGTGTACGCGGAGCTCTACCGCGATGGCATCCATCACGCTCGTTCTGAGCTCCCCGCGGCTTTCGCGGTACCGGGTGGCACCATCGAGGTCGAGGCCAGCATCTTCGGGCTGAAGCGCAGCCACTATGTGACCGCTGACGGGTGGGAGCAGCAGCTTGTCCCCGATCCGGCTTCCGCCGAAGGACTGCGCGCCCACCTGGACCGAACCTACCCGGCGCTGAGCCGCGCTATCGGCATGGCATCCGCGCTGATCCTCGTTGTCGCACTCGTGCTGGGATCTCCACAGATCATCGAGTTGATCACACAGGCTCCACCCGTCGCGGAGCGCCTCGGCACGTTCTCCAGCCCCGTCCAGCTACCGGGGTGGGCGAACGTTTCGCTCACGGTGGCAGCGGTTGCGGCGAGCACCGAGCGCGCACTCCGACTGCGCTACAACCGCATCCTCGACGGCGGCTTCTTCGACGGCGACGACTAGCCGACCGCCGACCCAGCCCTGATCACCCTATCCACGCCGCACGACGACCCATCCAGGAGGAACGACATGTACGAACCGCAACCGGCCGACATCGCCCTGCCGCCAACAGTATCCATCGAGCTGACTCATCTCTTCCCGGTTCGCGTTGAGGCCGGAACATCCGCGGGTGACAACACCTCAATTGATCGAAGAGACTGGGGTCGTGGCGAATCCCGAACTGGCAGATGACGGCACTAACGCAGCAGAGTTGCTGGCTATCGTCGACTGGCTGGAGGAACATCGCGTCGTCTATCAAATCAACGGCGGTTGGGTAGTAGATGCGTTGGTCGGCCAGCAAACGCGGTCGCACCGCGATGTGGACCTCTTCCTCGACGAAGCAGCCCTCGATGCTGCGTGCTGGTGGCTCACCGAGCGGGCTTACGTCTGCGAAACGGACTGGCTCCCTGCACGGATCGAGATGAGCTGCGGTGCTCAGCGCGCGGACCTTCATCCCCTGACCTTCGACGGCGATGGCAACGGTCTCCAACACGGCAGGGGCGGCGAGGTCGTCTTCTGCCACCCTGCCGGGGAGCGCACGACGGGACTTATCGATGGCCGTGCGGTGGTGGTCGCGACCGCGCACCGCTTGAGGCAGCTGCACACGGGCTACGAGCCGCGTGCCGTCGACGTGCACGACCGGGCGCTGCTCGACCGACTATCGACCTAGCGGTACGGTCTCGGTCCGCGCCGCTATCCTCACGGGCAGACGCGAACGCTGCGTCCGTCGAAACCGACGATGTCGCCCAGCTGCAGCTGCCGGCCGCGCCGGCGATCAACCTCGCCGTTCACAGTCACGAGGCCGTCGATGATGGCCTCTTTCACGTCTCCACCGGAGTCGAGGAGTCCGGCAAATTTCAGGAACTGCCCGAGGCGAATGTTCTCTCCGCCGATCGCGACGTCGTCGATCGGAAGCGGATTTGTCATATTCGAATGTTAGTCGACCGGGTGTCGGCCGCCAGGATCGTGGGTCAGCCACCCGCGGCGGCGGATACCGCTTCGTGCCTTCTCTCAGTGTGGTGAGGTGGTGTTGAAACGTGTGGTGAGGTGGTGTTGAAACCGGACGAGTGAGCCGTCGAACCGCCACTCGTCACGACTGAATCCACCGCACGCCCGCGCGGGATTTTCCGCAGCACACTCCTTGCGGTACCGGACCGAGCGGGCCATACTCGGCTGCAGCAGAGCTTGTTCGTCAAAAGCCTGCACCCGTTCCCGAACCGAGCGCACCCTCTACACGTGCAAGCCCTCCATGAACCATTTGGAGGTTTCCATGTTTTCTACAGCCTCGAGAGCCCTGACTCTCGCAATCGTCGCGATGGCCGGAGTACTCGCTCCGTCGATCGCCGGCACTCCCGTTGAGGCGCATCCCCCGGTCGCGGCCGACCCGGCCGTTATCACGAAGTGGGACGCCATCGCCGAGCGGACGTTCTACGCAGAGAACGCCGTTCCTGTTCCGTTATCCAACCTGTATTTCGGCTTCGTCTCCATCGCCATGTACGACGCTGTCGTCGCGATCGAGGGCACGTACGAACCGTACAATCCCCAGCCTCGCGCACACCGTGGGGCGTCCCCGGAGGTCGCGGCTGCCACGGCGGCGTACGTCGTTCTCAACCATTACTTCCCGAAGTCGGCAGGCGCCCTTCGAACGGACTACCGAAATTCCCTCACCGGGATCACGGACCGCGCCGCGCTCGGCCACGGAATCCGCGTCGGCGTCTCAGCGGCGCTCAGCCTCATCAAATCTCGAGTCGGTGATGGGCGCAATGCGGCGATCACGTTTGATGCCGAACCCGCCCCTGGAATCTGGCGCCCGACCCCGGATGCCTTCCTTCCGTTCGCGGTTCCCTGGTTGGGCTTCGTGCGCCCGCTGGCGCTCGAGTCGCCAACGCAGTTCGATCTCCCCGCCCCGTACCCGCTCGACAGCGAGGCTTACGCTGCGGATTTCGCCGAGGTGAAAGCGTACGGCTCACTGACCGGCTCAGCACGGAATGACGTACAGACCGAGATCGCCCGGTTCTTCAGCGCCAACCCGGTAGCGCAGTATCACGCGGCACTGCGTGACGCTGTGGCACAAAGGGGGCTGAACATCGTCGACACTGCACGAGCGTTCGCACTGCTTGGAACGTCGAACGCTGACGCATTGATCACGTGCTGGCGTGCGAAATTCGACGTTCCTACCTGGCGCCCGATCACCGCGATCCGCGAGGCGGACACCGACGGCAACGATGCAACTGTGGCTGACCCAACGTGGACCCCCATGGTTCAGACTCCGCCCTACTCCGACTATGCAAGTGGGCACGCCTGCGTGACCGGCTCGACATCCAACGTCTTCGGCTACCTGTTCGGCGAGAATTCGCTCGACATCGACATCCCGGCCCTTGTGCCCTCGACGACCACGAGGCATTACGAGAGCACGGAGGTCTGGGACCAGGATGCGATGGACGCACGAGTCTGGCTCGGGCTCCACGTTCGTCAGTCCATGGGATTCGCGAACGAAGTCGCGCACAAGGTGTCGGACTGGGTCATTTCGACCCGGTTCCGTCCGGTGGGCTGATGACCGAAGACCGCTAGCGCCGAACCGGTCGCTGCGGACGCCGACCGGCTCGCTCTGCTGGGGCCTGGGCCTCGAGCGGCTAGCGAGCCGGGCGGATGCCGCGGCTCACGTCCAGCTGGGGAGGTGCTCGTCCACATAACGGGCGCCATAGGCACCGTTCGGAACGATTTCCTGAATGCGGGTGAGGTCGTCGGCATCCAGCGTGACGTCGGCGGCCCCGAGGTTCTCCTCAAGGCGAGTGATGCTGCGGGTGCCGGGGATCGGGACGATGTCATCGCCTTGCGCGAGCAGCCAGGCGAGGGCCAGCTGTGCCGGGGTGATTTTCTTCTCGCCGGCGAGCTCGCTGAGTTGATCGATCGCGCGCTTGTTCTTCTCGAAGTTCTCGCCCTGCCACCGTGGGTCGAAACGACGCATGTCCGACTCGTCGTACTCCGACGCGGGCTTCACCGCCGATGTCAGGAAGCCGCGTCCGAGCGGAGAGTAGGCGACGAACCCGATCCCGAGCTCGCGGAGCGTGGGAAGGACGTCCGCTTCCACCCCGCGCTCGAACAGCGAATACTCGGTCTGGAGCACCGAGACCGGATACACGGCGTGTGCACGCCGAATCGTTTCTGGGCCGGATTCGCTGAGCCCGAAGTACTTCACTTGCCCTCGGCGATCAGCTCGCCTACGGTGCCCGCGACATCCTCGACCGGGACGGCCGGATCGGGGCGGTGCTGGTACAGGACATCGATCACGTCGGTGCGGAGGTAGCGGAGACTGTTCTCCACCACTCGACGGATGTTCGCTGGACTGCTGTCGTTGCCATTGGGGTTGCCGGCGTCGTAGGCGAAACCGAATTTCGTGGCGATCTGAACGTCGTCACGGATCGGCTCGAGCGCTTCTCCGACAAGCGACTCGCTGAGTCCCTTGCCCTGGCTGTACAGCTCAGCGGTATCGAAGAGTGTCACGCCGAGTTCGTGGGCGCGGCGGATCACCGCGATGCTCTCGTCGCGGCTGCCTCCGCTGCCGTAGAACGCGGTCATCCCCATCGTCCCGAGTCCGAGTTCCGAGACGGTGAGTCCCTGGGTTCCGAGATCGCGTGAGTTCAACATCAGATTTCCTGTTCGTTGTCTCCTGCGACGCTACGACTGACCGGGGTCGCGGGCAATGCCCTATCGGAACACCTCTTCTGTGGCTTCCGCTGACGAGACCGGATGACAATGGGCTCATGGCACGCATTCTGACCACCGGTTCCACCGATGGACTCGGCCGCGCAACGGCCGAAGCGCTCCTGGACGCAGGCCACCAGGTCATCGTGCATGCCCGCAACAGAGAGCGGGCCGCCGCAGTCTCTCCACTGACCGCCCGGGGCGCAGACCTGATCATTGCCGATCTGTCCGACCGGCACGCCGTGCTCGATGCCGCCGAGCAACTTAACGCGGGGCCACCGATCGACGCGGTTATCCATAACGCCGGTGTGATCTCGGGCGCTGCGGTACTGCCCGTGAATGTGGTGGCTCCTTACCTCCTTACCGCCCTGCTGCGCACGCCCACCCGTCACGTCTATCTCAGCAGCGGAATGCACCGAAGCGGGAGGACGAAACTCGACGGACTCGACTGGGATGGACGCCGTTCGACCGCCAGCTACTCCGACAGCAAACTGTTCGTGGCAGCACTCTCCGCGGCGATCGCCGACCGCTGGGCCCCCAACATCCTCGCGAACGCCGTCGACCCGGGGTGGGTGCCGACGAAGATGGGCGGTGCCGGCGCGCCCGACGATTTCGACCTGGGGCACCAGACGCAGGAGCGTCTGGCCGCCGACCCGCACCTTCAGATCAGCGGTGGCTACTGGTACCACGGAGCGCAGCAGCAGCTGCAGCGATCCGTGAACGATCCGAAATTTCATGAGCAGCTCCTCTCCGCGCTGGCAGACGCCACCGGCGTCACCTTGCCCGTCAGATAGAGCCGGCGTCTCGATCAGCCCAGACCCGCAAAAAACAGAGGGACGCCCCGTACATATGGCTGATGTTGACGCGAAGTAGCGGCAGGATGGGTTCCGTGAAGATTCTCTCGATTCAGTCGGCTGTTGCCTACGGGCACGTCGGCAATTCGGCCGCCGTTTTTCCGCTCCAGCGAATCGGAGTGGAGGTGCTGCCCGTTTTTACGGTGAATTTCTCGAACCACACCGGTTACGGAGCGTGGCGCGGGTCCCTCATCGCGCCCGAGGAAGTGAAGGACGTGATCCTCGGCATCGAGGAGCGCGGCATCCTCCCGCAAATCGACCTCGTGCTCTCGGGGTACCAGGGCGGCACCGGCATCGGTGAGGTCATCATCGACGCGGTAGCGCGGGTAAAGGCGGCCAACCCCTCGGCGATCTACGCGTGTGACCCGGTGATGGGCAATGCGAAGTCCGGATGCTTCGTGGCCCCGGAGATTCCCGACCTGCTGCGCGACCGCGTTGTGCCCGTGGCCGACATCATCACGCCGAACCAGTTCGAGCTGGGTTATCTGACGGGAACGGAGCCGCTGACCCTCGCTGACACCCTCGACTCGGTCGATCTCGCTCGCGCGATGGGACCGTCGACCGTCCTCGTCACGAGCGTGGAGCAGCCCGACCGCCCGGAGGGCACCATCGAAATGCTCGCCGTCGACGGTGAGGGCGCGTGGATCGTCCGCACTCCGCATCTGCCGTTCAAGGCGAACGGATCTGGGGATGTGACGGCGGCGCTGTTCTCAGCGCACTACCGCGAGACCGGGAGCGCCGCCGTCGCTCTCGAACGCACCGCGTCGAGCGTGTTTGACCTGATCGAGCTCACCTACAAGTCGGGGCAACGCGAACTCCAGCTCATCGAGGCCCAGGAGTTCTACGCTCACCCGCGGCTGCAGTTCTCCGCCACGCGCGTGCGGTGACTCCCCCGCACCAACCAGCGTCCCACTCCCGGAACCCCAACCGGTTCGGGCGAGGGAGCAGGCCGTCCAGCTCGCTGATGAGGTGTTATCGGCGCACGCAGTTGCTCGCATCCCGACAATGCGCTCGATGAGCACGTTCACGATCCTTTGTTCGTTTCGTTCGGCAGGGTCGCCAGACCGTGCTGGAGCGCGTACAGGCTGGCTCCGACCCGGTTGGTCGCTCCGATCTTCGTGTAGGTCCGCTCGACATGGTTGCGCACGGTCTTCTCGCTCAGGACCAGCTGCTCGGCTATCTTTCGATTGGAAAACCCACGGGAGACCAAGCCGAGGACCTCTCGTTCCCGAAGGGTGAGCAGGTCATCGCGCCGCACGGAAGGTGCTCGGTGCCCCGCAACGCCAAGGACGGCATCCACGCTCTCTGGATCAAGTTCGCCGGAGCCGCTCCTCCTGCGCAGGCGCGACATCGCTTGGTGGGGGTCCATCGCCTCGCGGTAAGGCCGTGGCTCCAGTGCTGACTGATACGCCACCGCTGCGGCGAGGATGCGTTCGCTGCGCCCGAGCATCGATCCACCGATGCCGAGCGGGTACCCGGTTCCGTCCAGATGCTCGTGATGCGCCCGGGCCACCACGCGGACGGCACCCAGCCCTGGGATCCGGTGCAGCACGCGTTCGGTCAGATAAGGGTGCATACGCACCCGTTCCCACTCTGACGGGTTGAGCTCTCCGGGCTTGGCCCACACCTGGTTCGAGATGCCGAGTCGACCAAAGTCATGCAGATGTCCTGCTCGGCGAAGCGTACGGACTTCGTCAGCGCTCAGACCGAGCCGCTCACCGGCGCCAGCTGAAAGCGACGCCACGGCCCGTGAGTGTCCGAGCGCGAACGGGCACTTGAGGTCGGCAAAGTCGCCGATCGCGCAGGCCAGTCGGTCGAACTCATCGTCGGTGAGCCGGACCTCCTGGTCGGGTGCCTGTTCGAGCGCTTCTTTCCATGCGCCGCCACCGGGTACGGGAGTGAACAGTTCTTCCGGAGCCGCTAACACGGCGTCGACGACGGCGGGGTCAAAATGGCCGCCGCGTCTGCTGTTGGCCATCGCGATCACCGCGTCGAGGCCATACAGGCGATAGTGCACCTCGGCCACATCAGCGACCTGCGCGATTCTCATCTCGATGGGTATCTGGTCGCCGGAGGCTCCGGTCGGCAGTCCCGCACCGTCATACCGTTCGAAGGTGTAGGCGAGCGAGCTCGCCACGTTCGTCGGCAGACCGATGTGACGGGCAAGCGCCGCCGCTGACGTGCAGTGCGAGTGGATCAATGCGGCGAGCTGGCCGCGGGCGTCCCGGAAGAGAGTGCCCATCACTTTCAGCCGCTGCGGCAGCGGTTCCCCCTTGGCGATGTTGTCGAGAAGGAACCACAGATACGGCATTCCGGACCAGTCGACGAGGTATGCCTCGCGTCGGACCGCGATGTCGTCGCCGAACCACCGGGCGTACTCCTGGGAATCCGCGTGGCACCCGATCCACATCACCAGCGTGGCGTAGTAGACGGTACCCCGCTGCTCAGGGTTCAGGCCGAGCCGGTCGGCCAGCCTGCAGGCGATCGTCGCGGAGCGGAGCATGTGCTCGGAGGGCTGGCCCAGACCAAGGTCGATCGCGACGGAGAGGCCAGCCAGCACCTCGACCCGTCTCGGCAGGACCTCGCCGCTGTGGCTTCCGGGACCGTTCATGATTCATCGTACGTCCGCGCCACCTCATGCCGTCTGGTCGCTTCTCACCCCATCGGTCTCACGCCGTCGTGCATTCAGGTGGGCAGGTACGGTGAACCGGGCCCGGCCGACGAAGAACAACCCGCGCTGAGGTAGCCAGAAGTCTCCGAGACGTGCCTGTTCGTCCAGAGGGCCCATGCTGCCGAGTTCGGTTCCGTCGAGCGTGGCGTCGCCGCCGACCACGCGCCACACCTGGAGCGGGGCGGCTTTGAATTCCTGGCCGTTCGGCGTGCGCCCGCGCAGCCTGATCCGACCCGACCGCAGGGCACCGCCGGCTATCGGGCCCATTGAGGCGAGCACCGGATCGCTGTTCCAGGACCGCTGCGGCATCCGTTCGCTCATAGCTGTCATCACCCGCGTGGCCGGCGTTGCCCCGAGCACCAACCGCCACGAGAGTCGGGCACCCATGGTGATGTCGGCACACCAGTCGTCCCGCCACGTCACCCCGATCTCGGGAACCCGCTCGACAGCGGTCACCGATCCGAAGTACCGGGGACAGCTGACGTCCGGGTCGGCCGTGGTGAAGATGGTCCAGCGGCCCGCTGGATCTCGATGCCAGATTGCCCGGTATGCCGTGCCGAGTGAGCTGGCGAGCATGTCGCGAAGGACGAGGTAATGCCCGCCGGAGTACGGCACACCCATCGCGCCGTACCCGGTGAAACGCTCATCCGTCCCTCGGACCAGTTCGGGGTTTATCTCAGTGTTGGAGATCGCTTGTCGTGGAGTGGTAGTCATGACCCCAGTCTCGGGCGAGAGCCTCGATCGGGGCATGAGGCATCGGCCTCAAGTTGTGAAGCGCAGACCTTGGCTGCCGCCGGACTTGTTACGCAAGCGGTCTCGCGAACGGCCTGTTGATCCGGCTGACAGGGTCGGGCCGGGTCGAGACGAGGTGGTGTGAGCCAGGATTTGAACCTGCGCTCTTTGAAGGTTCAAAGCCGTTCTGGACCATCACCGGAAGCGACCGGAACTCGCGGATTCCGTTGCGTTTTCAGTTTTGGTGCGGGCCCGGGGCGGCGGGTCGAAGCTACCACCGTCGAACTTTAATAATTCTGTGACCCATGCAGGTCAGTATTCTGCGGCAGTCGTGCACTGCAGGAAGTTAAGTCGTGTGCCTCTGTGGTTCCGTTCGAGGGGCGAGAGTGCCGTTCGCGCAACGGACATCAACCAGGTATTCCGATTCTGCGCTCCCCCGACCTGAGCTGCTGGATAACTACTGCGACAACGAGCAGAGTCCCTTGAGCGACGTTCTGCCAGAACGTGTTCACGCCGAGCAACGTCATTCCGTTGGTGAGCACCCCAAGCAGAATCACGGCGAGGATCGTACCCGCGATCGCGCCCTTGCCACCCTTCAGAGCTGCACCGCCAAGCGCCGCAGCGGTGATTGCCTGAAGCTCCAATCCTTCCGATCCCGAAATCGGTTGGCCCGAGCCCGTTCGAGCAGTGATGAGGATGCCAGCGATTGCCGCAACCGCGCCCGTGATCATGTAAACGCCGATGATGTACCGATTGATATTGATGCCACCGAGGCGGGATGCGATGTTATTACCGCCGACCGCGTAGATGTTGCGGCCGATGGTGGTGTATCGGAGCACAACGTGGGCGAGTAACGCGATGAGAACAAGGACCCAGATCAGGACGGGAGCACCGAGGAACGTTCCGCGAGCAAGGAAGACGAAAAACGGGTCGGCCCCGGTATATCCCTGCGCCCGACCATCTGAAATGAGCTGCGCGACCCCTTTGAACGCTGCAAGGGTTGCCAGGGTGGCGATGACAGGATTGACGCGCCCGAATACGATGATGCACCCGTTGATAAGACCACACAAGACGCCAATGGCGATGGCTCCAAGCGCGCCAAGCGTGGCCGAACTCGTCGCGGTGAAAATCATGGCGGACGTCACGGATGTCAGGCCCGCAATCGAGCCAACCGAGATGTCCAGGGCGCCGAGGATAATGACGATCGTCTGAACGACGGCGAGCAAGCCGACGATGGCGATCGCGGTTCCAATTACCTTCAGGTTCGGCACTGTGAAGAACAGAGGATTTTGGAGTCCGATGACTGCCACAACGAGTGCGATCGCGAAAATGAGCGAGATGTTTTGCACGCCAAGAGCACTGATGATTCGTTTGAGCGGCGACGCCGTGTCGACCTTTGTCGATGGAGTGCGGGGCCCAGTCGCGGGTGCTGGGTCTTCCCTTTGTGTAGTGGCGGTCATTCTCAGACTCCTTCGTCCATGGCAAGTGCCAATATTCGTTCTTCTGTTGCCTCAGCCCGCGGGAGTTCGCCCGCAATGCGGCCCTTGGCCATGATGTAGATGCGATCGGAGACCCCGAGAACCTCGGGCAGCTCACTCGAGACGACGATCACAGCGACTCCCTGATGCGCGAGTTCGTCGATGATCCCGTAGATCTCCGACTTCGCCCCAACGTCGATGCCTCGAGTGGGTTCGTCGAGCAGGAGCACTTTCGGTGAGGTGGCGAGCCACCGGGCTAGAACGACTTTCTGCTGGTTGCCACCAGAAAGGTTGCTGACGATCTCATCAGCGGACGGAGTCCGAATCCGAAGTCTCGTGATGAACTCCTGGGCGAGGATGCGCTCCGCTCGCGTGTTCACGAAGAACCACCGCGATAGCGATCGGAGAACCACGAGAGCCGCATTGTCCCGCACGGATCGCTGAAGGAGCAGCGCCTCGGCTTTTCGCTCCTCCGGTGCGAACCCGATCCCGGCACGAATGCTATCTGAGGGTTGCGAAATTCGCGTCACCCGGCCGGAGATGGCTATCTCGCCCGTATCGGTCCTGTAATCGCCGGCGATGGTTTTCATCAGCTCGCTCCGGCCGGCACCCACGAGCCCAGCGATGCCAACGACCTCGCCGGCCCGGACCTGCAGATCGATCCCCTCCACGAATTCATTGCCGACGTTGTGCAGCTGAAGAACCACATCACCGAGAGGGGCAGGGTCACGGTGAAAAAATTGGGTGATATCCCGACCAACCATCATCCGAACCAGTTCCTCGTGATCGGTCTCAGCAACTGCCTTCGTTCCGACGAACTCCCCGTCACGGAGCACGGTGATTTGGTCGGCCAGTTGAAAAATCTCGCCCATCCGGTGGGAGACGTAAGCTATTGCAACTCCATCCGCTTGGAGTTGCCGGATGAGAGCGAATAGCAAGCTCACCTCGTCATCTCCCAGGGATGAGGTCGGCTCGTCAAAGCAGATAATTCGTGGTCGACTGACTACCGCGCGCATGATTTCTACGAGCTGGCGCTGTGCCGGGGAGAGGTCTGACCCGAGCATGTCGGCACGAACGGCGCGGTCGAATCCCCACTTCGCCAGCTCGTCTCGTGTGCGATGCACGAGTGATCGCCGATTGTAGATCAGCGATCCCAGATTGCCGATATGGATGTTTTCGGCCACGGACACGGATTCCACAATCTCTGGCTCCTGCGCAATGACTCGGAGGCCAGCCGCGCGGGAATCTGTGGGGTCTGAGAATTGAACGGAATGTCCGTCAATTTCGAGCACACCTTCGTCCGGTCGGAGGTCACCGTTGAGGATCTTGAGGAGCGTAGATTTTCCAGCTCCATTCTCGCCCATCAGCGCAGTTACTTGTCCAGCTCGCAACTCCACTTCGACCCCTCGCAGTGCGCGAACTGGCCCAAAGCTCTTCTTGATACCTGTGGCGCGCAGTGCGATTGGTTGGTGTTGCACGGCTTTGTCCCATCTTCGTTGTCGGGTTCGCATGTGGCGGGGGTGGGACCGACCGAAACGTCGATTCCACCCCGCCTCTTGACTAGGTGCAGATCACGCCTTCGGCTTCCCAGTTGCTTGCATCGACGATCTCGGTGTTGGCGATCGAGACCGGCGGAAGCGGAGTGCCGTTGCGCAGCAGATCAATCATCGAGTTCGCCGCAGCCTTGCCGACCTCGATGCCCGAAATGAACAGGGCTGCCTTATTGCCAGTGTCCTGGCCAGCCTTCCAGTCCTTGCAGGTGAGGTAGGCACCGAGGCCGACACCAATGATTTCCGCGGGGGCGACTCCCGAGTTTTGTAGCGCTGTCACGACGCCCGTCTCGCTTTCGTCGTTGCAACCCCAGACAACCCAGTGCTTCACGCCAGCGTTTGCGGTGATGGTGGCTCCAGCCTTGTCCTGGGCATCTGTGGCGGAGTTGTCCGTTCCTATGTTGATGATCTCAGGAGCGTCCGGAACGGCTTCGGCGAATGCGCTCGCTGCGCCTTCGACGCGTTGCTGGCACACGGAAAGATCTTCCTTGTAGGCCGAAAGAATGCGCGTGTCCGCCGCTGCCCACCCTGCTTCCGTGTAGAGGCGGGCGGCTTCGGCGCCGACCTTCTCTCCCATCGAGGTTCCGTCAAATCCGGAGAAAGGTGCGGCTTCGCCAGAGCTGTCTTCGATGGTGTCATCAGCGGCCATAATCGGGATGCCTGCGTCATCGGCCATCTGAATCACCTGCGGTCCGATTTGCTGGTCCGGGACCACGATGATGATGCCATCGACCTTCTGAGCGATAGCCGCTTCTACCTCAGATATTGCTTTGTTCGAGTCGGTGCCGAGATCCACGACGTTGATCTTCACGTCACCCGCCGCTTCGGCCGCTTCCTTGGCGCCGTTCGCCTCGTCGATGAAGTATTGCTGGTCCCCCTGCTTCTGCAAGAAAGCGATCGTCAGCTGTCCCTCCTTTGGTCCGCTAGCGGGCTCGTTTGCCGCCCCGGTCTCCATTCCGGTTGTACAAGCGCTCAACGCTACGACCGTGAAAGAGGCGATCACGACCGCCATCGTTAGTGTGTGCCCGGTCTTGCGTGCTGCATGGATCTTCATCCGCATTCCTTATCTTCGTTGATCTGACGGCCGCAGGCCGGAGGGATGTTCGCTTTCCAGAGCTAAGGACCGAATCCCGACATCTTGAAGGGAGGTTCTGCCCATCTTGTCCTCACCTGTGAACGTGAGCACACTGCCAAATTACGGGCACCGGGGCCCAAATCCGAGGACAATCAACCGGTGCACATGGACGATCCCACGATGATACTCATGTCCGACTGAGGTTGCCGCTCAACGCCCGGTCCCCAAATGGAGGGCACCGAGTGTCCATTCGATGTGGGTGGACGCGCCTGGACGGAGTACTCGGAGGCCGCGGCCACTGTTGAACGCGTCCGGTGGGCAAGACATAGGCTCTATTGCCAAGCTGTTCCGGAACTCTCCTGGTGCGGCAAAGTCCGCGGTGTAAATTTGGATCCAGTCAACACTCCTGTCGCAGACGACATGGACACCACGGTCTGCGCTGGCAACTCGCACATGACAGTTCCCGTCGCTGCCGCGCTGGAGCGACGTGAAGGCGTGGTTAATGACGGTGTCATTGATTTTTCGTGGGGCGCGGAAGTCAAGCGCCCCGTTATTATGCGCCTGAACCTGCGCAGACCTAATCGGGAGCAGTCGATCGTTGGACATACCGACGACCTGACCCGCCGGCAGTTCCAAGGTCCAGTCCTGGATGGCGTTCACCGCGGACGAGGCAGCAAGAACGTACGGGTGGCCGCCGAGGCCTACGGGCGCATTGGAGGAGCTGTAGTTCGTCGCTGTGATCCGTTGGCGCAAGCCCGCGGGGCCAAGTTCGAAATCCACGCCGACCCGGATTCGCCATGGGTAACCGACCTGAGGTGCGATGGTCGCTTGCAATTCCAACGTATTTTCGGAATGGCGGATCGGAGTGAACGATAACCAAGAAACGAGACCATGTGCTGCGTTTCCCCTTTCAGGTTCATTGATCGGAAGCTGGTGCTCAACTCCGTCGAAGGCGTAGCGGCCGTCCGCGAGCCGGTTCGGCCAAGGAGCGAGAACGGCTCCGCGCATCGCTGGCCGGATTTCCTCGGCCCCGAATGGAGCGATGAGGTCCTGTCCGGATTCGGCCAGCGAGCGTAGGGTCGCCCCCACGCTTGCCACCCAGGCCTCGTAGGATCCGAACTTGAGTCGGTACTGTTCGCCCGAGTTCGGGATGGCGGTCACTCCGAATCATTCTCCCGGGAGAACAGAAGCAGTTCAGGAAGGCTCGTGGCGAAGTAGTCGGTTACCCCGTCATCGCGCACGGCACTCGGGGCGTCGTAGCGCGGCCGTTGCTCGCCAAGATTCGCTGGCGGGTCGGTTCGAGGACGGCCAAGTGCGATGATCGCCGCGTCCCAGGCTGCCAAGGCTCGGCCCTCCCCACCTTCCCAAGGATGGAACGGTCGACTGGTTAGTATGTCGAACGCTTCGGCGGCGCGCCCGGCGTGAGTGAGGAGCTCGACGTATTCGATCGTCAGATCGTCTCGGGTGAGGACGATCTCCCGCACTGGATCGAGTCGAGCGAGACGCTCGTCTCGCTTCTGGCCCAGTCGGGCAGCTAGCTGGTCCTGTTCGTAACGCAGTCGCGCGTCATCTGGGGCAATTGCGACGGCGGTCTCGTATCGCCGCCAGGCCGTCTTATCGTCGGCCGCGATGTTGTATGCGCCCAGCGCGGCGTTTCGATACAGGACGGGGTTTCGCAGACCGAGGTCGATTGCTGACTCCCACAGCTGAAGTGCTTCGCGCCGCCGCCCGTGTGCGTATAAAAGCATGCCGAGCAGATGCCTCGCCACTGCATCGTCCGCGTCTGCGGCCATTGCGGCGACGAGGGCGTCGTGTGCATCTAAACCAGACGGGAATGCCCATTTTAGATCGGCCGTTTGAGCGGCCCTACGGTGCTCGGCGGCATGCTCGGCAGAGCCAGCCGCGTCAAGCAGGGCGGCTGCCACATAATGCGCGATGGGGCATACATTGCCTGCGGCTCTGATAGGCGCGGCAACGACAGCGTCGATGACGGAGAGCGCCATCGCTGTTTCACCTGTGTGCGCTAGATCGAGCGCGACGTCGAGCAAGATGCCGGGGTCCGAACTCGTATGATCGTTGGCCAACGCGCGGAGGGTGGCGTCGAGTGGGTCGGCTCTGAGTGCTTCGCGAACGACGATGTCGGCATCATCCAGCCGTCCGGTTCGCCGATGGAGTATTGCACGCAGTGCGATTCGACGGCTGTCATGTCCAACGACCCCGTCGAGAGTGTCTAAGACGCGGAGGGCAGCCCGGTTCAGTCCCCGCTTACTGAGGCTTCGGGCAAGTTCGAAGCCAGCGCCTGGTGCCCAGGTGCCATCCCAGCCTGCCTTACCGAAAGCCTGTTCCGCTTCGATCGCGCGGCCCAGGCGCTGAAGAGTGAGGCCTTTGAGATAGAACGCTTCCGCATCGATAGGGTTGGCGTTACGACGGGTCAGCCGCGCCAGCGCGATGTCGATGTGGGCAAGAGCCTCGGTGTAGCGGCCGGCGCGGTAGTGCCTATCGGCGAGGGCGATGTTCGTGCGGGCGTCTCCGGGATCCCGGGCGATGGCCGCATTCCAATAGCTCAGCGGAGACCGCGTCGGGTGCCGGTACTGCTGCAGATGCATGCCGGTGAGATAGAGCTCTTCGACGGTGTCGATATCAGCGGGCAGCGCCGGTTCTGTTGCGACCGGTGGTTCGACGTCACCCGACTGGTCGGCGGGAGACCACCGGACGAGGAGTCGACTCTCTTCGTCACGTAGCTCAGCGGAGAGCTCGCCGTCGCCCGTGGGGGCCGCTTCGCTTTCGATGACTGCGGGCACCCCGGGGAGGAGGTCTCGCACGCTTGTAGCAAACTCCACGCCGTTCCGAAGGAGGCTGAGGCGCGCCCCGGGGGCTGGAGCCGTGACTGCGAACGTAGCGCGCATAGAACCGTGGCTTTCGACGTGCACGGCGGCATCCGGGGTGGCCTGGTGAACCGCGCCAATCGCGGGAATGGGGTACCAGTATTGAGTGAAGATTTTCGTCTCGCCAGGTAGCAGCCAGGTGAAGTCAGGTTGATTATCCGTGTAGACGCCGGCCATCAGTTCCACGTACGCGCCGTCGCCGTCGGTGAGTTGTGCGTCCCAGGCGTGCCCGAAGGGTGCGTCACCCCAGGTCCACAACTTTTTTCCGGGCGACACCCGTCGCTCCGCCCAGTGGACGAATCCCGCTCCGGCGGCGTGGTCGTAACCCCCGAAGAAGTCCTGGTTCGAGTCGATGATCATGTAGGAAGTCGGCACGGGGATGTTGCGGTACAGGTCGATTCGGTTGGCGCCAGGGGTCTGCTTCTCGAGAGCGGGATAGTCCACGCCGTAATAGGGACGGTCAGCTTCAGGGAACGCAGTGATGGCGCGACGCGCGTGGTCGGCCACATAATGCACGTCCTCCGGAAAAAAGGATTGGTAGTCGTCATGCGCAAGGGCAGCTACGTTCGCCCACCAAAGAAACGTTTGTCTTTCACTCGTGCGGTTGTGCAGTCGAACGGCAAGTTCGACGACGGAGCTATCCGGACGAAGCCGGATACCGTGCTGCGCCTGCATACGCACGAAAGGATCGTGGTCCGAACACCAGACCGTCACCGATCCGTCGTCACCGTGTTCGATATGCGTCTCCACTGGAAGGTATGTGGCTGGTCGGTGGTGTTGCGGCCAGTTGAATTCGACACCCCCACTGATCCAGGGTCCGGCTAGCCCGACGAGGGCCGGCTTGATGACGTTGTTCCGATAGAAGAAGTCGTAGCCTGTTGTCTTGTCGTATCCGATATGGATACGGCCACCCAGTTCAGGAAGAATGACGAGGCGCACGTATTGGTTCTCGAGGTGGACCGCTTGCCACTCTCGCTCGGCACCTTGGTCCGCCACTGATTCAGTGAAGGGGATCGGGTAGACCTTTCCGCTGGAGCCCTGGTAGACGCGGTGGTCGAAGTACATGGGGTACTCGCTCGGCTCACCGGCTTCGTAGGTGCGGATCGTCAGCAGCTCGCTCCAAGCCACAGCGCCACCTGCATCGATTTGATCCTGCAGTGGCGCCGGGGCATCCGGCAAACTAATCAGGGCAGGGGCCTCCCCGGCCGGAAACGGGCTGGTGCTAGAAGCCACAGGAGTTAGGCCTTCCGCCCCCTTTTCACGCTGTTCGACAGGCATCGTTGACCTCGTTCTCATTCTGGGGACTCGTGCTGACCGCAGCGGCCGGCACGGACAGCTCGCGTATCCGTTATCGACGCTAGAAGGGCCGGAACGCGTTGTGTATGGTGTGAACGAGGAAGAACATGGACGAAACAGCGATTCCGCAGGAACCCCACTACCGCATGGAAGGGTTCACCAACCAGCGGCTCTGCGTTGTACCGCGCCCGCAAGTTGCCGCCGCCCTCGCGCAAGCGGGGACGCGACGACTTCTTGTTACCGATGCGGGATACTTCCCTTCCGCAGAAGGACACGGTCGCGCGCGGCCAAAAGGTACCCCAGAAACGATCGTCATTCTCTGCACTGCCGGCAGTGGCGTCGTGACACTCCGGGGTCAACCGCATGCGCTGACACCGGGGGCATGCATCGTGATTCCAGCAGGCGTGCCCCACCAGTATGTGACATCGGCAGATAACCCATGGACTATCTGGTGGCTGCACGTTCGAGGCAACGATGTAGCCGACCTAATTGAGCTTCCTACCTCGCAGGAACGACCGGTCCTTCGCCTGCGCTCACTCGACCGAGTCGTCTCACTCTTCGACGAACTCGTAAGTCTTCTCGAACGTCGCCTCTCACCTGCCCACCTTCTGGCAGCATCTGGTGTCGCGTGGCATCTGCTTGCCCGCATCATCGCCGACAGCATCCTTCCTGCCGACGGCTCGCCACTGGAACGAGCGATGCGGTACCTCGAAGCTCGCATTGACGGCACTATTCAAGTCAAGGAACTCGCCGCTTTGGTCGGTATGTCACCATCGCACCTAAGCGCGCAGTTCCGCGAAGCGACCGGGAGTGGGCCCAACGCGTTTCACACGTCGCTCAAGATGTCGCGCGCCCGTGGCCTGCTCGACACCACGACACTGCCAGTCGCCGAAGTCGCCCTCGGGGTGGGATACACCGATCCTCTCTACTTCTCGCGTCATTTCCGTCGCATCCATGGAATGAGCCCGACAAAGTACCGGGCGCAGCACAAAGGCTGATTCAGCGTCGAATGCGAAGATGCTCCCAACTGGCCGGTTCAGATGCTATCCAGTCGGTGTTCCTCGACATGATCCGTCGGTGCTGGCGTGGGGGATGCACGCGTCGACCCAGCGCAATGATCAGCAAGGAGGTGACGGAGCCGGTTCGGCGTCAGGCAGGAGAACGGCTCCCCCAGCCATCCGCAAACCCAAGGCAAAATTGAACGCTACCCGAAAGCGGGACCACAACTCCGCTCAAGCCACGAACGCTGGCGCGTTCGTTACGACAACGTCAACTCCGGCGGCACAATCACAGTCCGCTACGCCGGCAAACTCCGCCACCTCGGCATCGGCCGGGCCCATAAGAACAGGCCAGTGATTCTGCTCGTGAACGGCCCGCAAACCATAATCACCACCCGCAGCACCGGAGAAATCCTCGCCGAGCACACCATCGACCCCGAAAGGAACTACCAGCACAGAAATAACGAAAACCCCCTCCCGAAGGAGAGAGTTTCTGTCAGGAATGTCTCCATACATCTGTCAAGGATGTCTCGACACATCACAGTGGTCGGCTGACAGGATTTGAACCTGCGACCCTTAGTTTCAACGTAACTCGGGTTTTACGGAGAACCCGAAAACCGGAGCACTTGGTCAATTCGGCCCAGATGGAATTGAATCTGATGACTAAATGACGACCATTCACCCCGATTTGGCGGCACTCAATCTCCGAGCCAGACAGCAGCCACCAATCCTGCGCCTGGACTGATGGCTAGTTTTCGATGAGCCAACTACAAGCGGAGGGTTCCGCCCAGAGGGATTCTCTTGCGCGTTCTACTGTGTCCGGTCGATGATGGTGAAAGATAGGCGGATCGGCGATACCCTTCCGACGGAGACATGCGCAAACTCTGACTGAACCGCACGACGATGAGCGGAGACACCCATGAATGACGACGGCCGATTCTCGCCTGAGATTGCCGAAGCGGTCGAGGATGCGATTTTGCGATTGGAAAGCGCGACCGCCATCCCTTTCAACGAGATGCTCCTGGGTTTGGAAGAGCCTCAGACGTTCGGCGTCGCACTCCACCCCCTCGGCGGACTACAGGTTAGTGTGGCTGCGTCCGGACCGGAGGTGTTCCTCCTCATGGCGACGAACGGCATTCCGACGGTCAACTCAGTCATGTTCGTCAGGGACGAGATCCCCAACGACGCGTCCGGATTCACCCTCGCAGTCGTGGCGGTGGACACCGCATTCCGGATCTGTCTGCAGGGGATGCTCGGCACCGGCGACTGGCCGACCACGGAGGCGTTCCTTGAGGCAGTGAGACCCGAAGGCGGTCCGCCGATCGAGGTTGAGGACGCGTGGAAACGCACAGACGAAGCCGCACTCACCTACCTGGGACAGATCGATATCAACCCCCCTATCCTGCAGAAAGTGATTCTGACAGGCGAGGTTCGGGAGCTCTTCGATCAATATTTCCGCGCTCGTCCAAACCCTGAATGGGAGGAAGCCTACGCAAGTTATCTGCACTCAGCTAACGAGGCGCCCGATTACGTTCGCGGAGAAGAGAGCTAATCGAGGACTCGCGCGTAAGCGGAGCGCCAAACTGGAACGTCGAAAGCCTTGGCCTCAAGCATCCGACCAGTCACGGTCACCGAACATCGCCGTATGCACTGCAGGCCCGAGGTTAAGCTGGCGATCGGTCTGACGGGCTGTGCGGTGCCGCTGCTTCGCCTCGATCAATGGTGACTCCAAATCTGACACGCACGCCGAAGCCCCGACCCGGCAATCAGCCCGCGAGGCGGGCCAACGACCTGTCTTGTATCGGGTTCAGCCGCCCCAAACTAGGGGTGAAAATTTGCTCGCCGTTGGCAGGACTTTCTGCTTTTGTCAACCAACTAAGATCTGAGCACGGATCACGCTCACCTCGGCTTGCCGCAGCCGACAACGGCTCAGGCATCAGCTGGCAGTACTTCTCGGACGGTTCGCGATCCTCCCCGACGGTCATGAGCGCCCGAGCGTCAAGTCGGCGGCGGACGCGGACGGGGAGACGGATGGCGCGGTAGGCGCAGACGGATGGCGCGGCAGACGCAGACGGATGGCGCGGCAGACGCAGGCCGCCGAGGATCGCGCCGATCGCGTTGGTGACCAGGTCGCTTGAGTCACAGGCCCTCCCCAGTGACGAGCACGAGCGCCTGCACACTGTCTCGATCGCCGCGGACGCCGCCACGGTCACGAGCACCGCCACAACGGGCGGGCGCCACTCAATACCGACCAGGAAGGCTATCGGCACAAACAAGCAGAATGTTGGCGGTCGACTCGACCGCGGTGGGTGCGAAATACGGCACCTGCACCGCACACGTCATCCCTGGGCTCGGATCGCCATCCGGGTACAACGTCAGTGCCGCCACGACGAAAGCTGCAGCCACAAGCAGTGCTCGCGTGAGCCGCTGCTTCCTCACCAGCCACGCTCCGACGAACGACGCGACCATGAGGACGGCGATCAGCACGGAGAACGCGATCCAAGGCATACGGATGAGCGAACTTGAAAGCACATCGCGTGCCGTAGTGCACCGGTAAGGCGCGCTCTTCACCCGCCGCCATGGGCACAGCGGTGTTAGGGCACCGAATGGTGTGCAGATACCGACCTCTAGCGCATCACGCCTGATTGGGGACGGCGATGAAGTCGACGCTTCAATAGCGGGTTGGGTTATCGTCGTGGATGCTCATACCCAAGAGGTTTCCCTGACGATCCCAAAACGTTTGGAAGGGACCGAGGATGCTGCGGGCGAAGGCCGCCACGCTATGAGCGCCACGCTCATTCAGGCTGCTGAATGAGGGCCTCGTCCATCGATCCACCGAATTGTTCCCATTCGACGTTCCCGATAGTGCCGCCGAGCAGACAGAACGACCATGACTTGCCATCGGGATACATGTCGTCATCGGGGATCGGATTGGGATCATGTTCAGGGATGACGATCCACCACTTCCCGTCCGGACGACGCTCCACCTGCTCGAGGTCGAGAGTCCGCGACTTTGGCAAGTCACCGAACGGGCTTTTCTCGATGGTCCGTGCCGCGCAGAGAGCGAGTGCGTCGAAGTTCTCGATGGGGTCAGACGGAGAACGGGGCGCAACAGACGGCGTGGCCGTCGCGGTCACCGTGACGCTGGGGCCCGGCACTTCGGCGGCGGTGCAACCCGCCAGAATGAACGCCGCAACAAGCGCGGCAGCAATCGATCGAAGTTGCACCATGTTTCAATTCCCTGTCGGACAGACGGGAGGCTGCGGGTTTGAGGCGTCGAACGGCTCGATCGCGCTGAGGGCAGAGAGGTCGTCGACAGGTTTCGAGCCCGAGCAGTATCCGCCCGCGATCCAGGTGACATCCATAATCGTTCCCTCGAGTGCGCAGCGCCCCCACGATTCGGTCCCCAGCCCGGGGTAGTTTGCAGCCACCGGCGACGTGTCGGTTCGTTTAAACAAGACATACCAGCCGGAGGAATCGGTGCGCTCGACGGTCGCCTCGGCGAAAGGAGTGAAGCTGGCGGAGTAGCTCCCATCCATCGGGGGGTTATAGATTCGCGCTGCGCAGAGCGCGTAAGCGTCGAGCGCGTCGATGCGTGATTCGGGCCCGCGGACTTCAGGCGATGCGGTCGCCGTAACCGTCACGGTCGGTCCGGGAACCGCTGCCACCGCACAGCCGCTGAGGAACAGCGCCAAAGCGCCGAGCGCCACTCCATCGATGAACCGCACTGATCTCCCCCTTAAGTTGTCCACATCCTAGACAGGGAGGGGGCCGGGCAGCAGCCTCCCTAAACGGGTGTACTACACGAGAGCGACGTTCGCCTCACTCTGAGGGCGAGCGCCCGGCGCCGGCGTCCGTGTTCATCGACAGCGCATCGCGCAGCTGGGCGCGGGTCGTAATCCCGAGCTTGGGAAAGATCTTATAGAGGTGACCTCCGACAGTGCGTGGCGACAAGTACAAGCGCGCGGCGATCTCTTTATTCGATCGGCCTTCCGCGGCGAGCTCCGCGATCCGTGTCTCCTGTTCGGTCAGGTCAGCAACGCGCACGGCGATCTCTCTCTGGCACGCGCGAAGCTCGCGCTGCACCCTGTCCAGCCAGGCACCAGCCTGCACGCTCTCCAGATCGAACTGAACGCGAAGTAGGTGGCGGCGCGCTTCGGCCGTACGGCGTTTGCGCCGCAACTGCTCGGCGTAAACGAGCCGCAGGCGGGCGGCTTCGTACACGAAGGGAAGGGATTCCGCGCGCAGCAACAGCTCTTCCGTGGGCGCCAAGGTCGTTCGCGCCGCGATGATCGCGTCGCATGCAGCCACCACGAAATCCGCGCGTTCCGAATGCAAACGTTGCAACCCTCGACGAAACTGCTCCACTCGCGAGACGGCCTGCACGTCCTCGTGCACCATCAGTGCGTAGTCAACGAAGTCGAACAACTCCATCGGTCCGCACGGTCCGGTCGTGAGATTGAGAAGGTCGGTCTGCCGGGTGGATAGAAGTGCGATCGCTTGGTCGTAATTGCCCTGCGGGCCTTCAATCATGACGACTGCGGAGTCCACTATCGCCCGCAATCGATGCGAGCGATGCAGGACTGGCTCAGCCAGAATACGGTCCACCCGCTGTCGTGCCGCCGTCGCATCCCCCTGAAACGCTTCGGCGAATGCATACGTCGCCTCGGTAGCAATCCACTGGACCGGCATGGGGACGATATCGGTTGCCTCGCGCGCGACAGTCACGGTCGCCTCGAGTTCCTTCCAGTGCTGAATGTGCGAAAGCATGAGAGACAGGTGAGTCGATTCGGTTGCCCGCACGAGTCGGTTTCCCACACGTCTGGTGAGCCGGTGGCTGGGCGCCACTGAATTCATCAAGCGCATATTCCGCAGTGCGTCCAGGATCATCGCCACGCAACCGGCGACCTGCGACCAGCCCCGCCCATCGCTTGCGGCCGTGTAGTCGAGATGGGCCCGGACCGGGGCGTTGAGGGAGCTGATCGAGGCCGCGACGGCGGCGACGTGCGGGTGCAGGACCGGAACAGAGGAGCACGCCTGGAGGAAGTCCTCCCATGCGGCCCCGTTCGCGCCGACCAGGTTGACCAGCGCGAAGACCGCGAGGGCTTCCCCGGCGTCTTCGGAACCAAGGGAATCGTTTCGCAACCGACCGAGAATCGTCGCAACGGCGGCCACCGGATCGCTCTCGACGAGCGCTTGCCGAAGTGCCCGTGCCGGGGCGCTCTCGCGGAGGAGCACTCTGGAGTCAGTGGCGGTAAAGCGATCCAAAACCCGCTCTACGACCCGGAAGTCGCCGTCGCACGCCGCGATATTCGTCGCAGCGGCGGCGAACCCGGCCGCTGCCTCCGGCGTTGAAGCCGAAGAGGCTGCGCTGACGAGACAGTGCACCGCCCATGAGGGCCTGTCTGCTCGCGCGAAAAACTCGCTGGCAGCGACCAGGTCGGATGCCTCGACGTGCTTCTCGGCGAAAAGCAGGTGGAGGGCCCCACCGTGGGGCGGCGGATGCTCCGAGAAGCACACGCCGCCGGCGATCAGGTGGTCGTCCGGATCAGCTGCGGCCAGGACCACCAGCCGGTGAAGATCCGAGATCCACGAAATGCGCCCGCGCTCGGCGCTCTCGACGAACCGGGTCGCGGCGGCAGCATGCGGTTGAATAGCCGAGGCTCCACCGCCCTGAAGCGCGAACGCGAGCAAACGCCCTCGCAGGTCAGGGGCCATCGAGCGAAACTCGGGGACGAGCGCCATACCCTCAAAGGTCAGGTCACTGATCTGCGGGAGAATCCCGAACCAATGGTCCGAACGGCTGACGCGTTCGACCACTCCCGCTGGCATCGACGCGGCCCCGTACAAGTCTTCGAGGTGTCGCAGAACGAGAGCGGACAACCCAGGCGCGTCGCTCTGCGAATACGGCCCGGTAACCATAGTCGATGATATGAGCAACCCTCACCTCGGCGCACGGGGGCGTTCCCCAACGTATGGAGTTTGCGGTCCCCCATCCCGCAGTCCGCCGGACCTCCGACGACCTGCCGATGACTCGAGCGAGTCAATTGACTCTTCGAAACAGGAAACACGACGTCAGACCATCGATTCGTGGGGCTCGCCAACCTCACCGGGTCAACATCCGCTTACCCAACTCAAGCTCTCGCCGGTCTCAGCCGACGAGCAATCGAAAGGAACCGAAATGAACACCAACCAGGAAGTAAAGAACGTCGTTCTGGTTCACGGCGCATTCGCCGACGGATCAGGGTGGCGTGGTGTGTATGACAACCTGACCAATCGCGGCTATCGCGTCTCAATCGTGCAGAACCCGCTCACCTCTCTGGAAGATGACGTCGCCGCCACCACCAGAGTTCTTGATCTGCAGGAGGGCCCGACCATCCTTGTCGGGCATTCGTGGGGCGGCACCGTCATCACTGCGGCAGGATCGCATCCCAACGTGGCCGGGCTGGTGTACGTGTCCGCGCTGGCGCCCGACTCCGGCGAGAACACGGCGCAGCAGTACCAGAGCTTCGCCGAGACGCCCAAGTTTGTGATCGATGTCGGCGATGACGGATTCGGATTCCTCAACCACGACACATTCAAGGTTGGGTTTGCGGCGGATGCCAGTGACGCCGACGCCGCGTTCCTCCGTGACTCGCAGGTGCCCATCAACATGTCGGCGTTCGCGACCCCGGTCGAGCATGCTGCCTGGCATGACAAGCCGTCCTGGGCCGTCATCGCCACCGAGGACAATTCCTTCGATCAGGCGATGTTGCTGCACATGGCTACGCGCGCCGGGGCCGAGGTCACTCGGGTGTCGGCCAGCCATGCAGTGTTCATGACGCGGTCCGGGGTCGTCTCAGACGTGATCGACACTGCGGCACGGAACTCGCTTGTCCTCGCCCGGTGAGCACACCGCCACGTATCGCCGCGGCCGGCTCGCGTCTCTCGCGCGGGTCGGCCTCTGACTCCCGTCAAGGGTTAGCTACCAGTGAGGCCAGAGAAAAGTCGACCTTCTGACAGGCGGTTCAGCCTTTCCCGAACTCAGTCGGTCAGAAGCCGAAGGGCGTGGATGCGCCCTGATTTCGCCCCACCTCGTGCCGCTATCCGCACACTGAGCGTGTCTTTTCCGGCGGACACTGCGGCCGGTATTTCGTAGTCCTCGTCGATCATCACTCCCGCCGTTCCTGCTCCGTCGGGCTTCGTCAGGGACGCGACGTGGGCGCCTTCGACGAGAAGGTCGAAGCCCTGCGAAGAGCTTGAGCCCAGCCGGGACACGCGGACGAACCGCGCCAATCCGTCACGGTTTCTCATAGTCACCGAGAATGCACCGCTCGTCTCCCGCCAATGAACCCCGTCGGACTGACCGGCACCCGTGGCGCAAAATTTCGACACGGCAAAGGCGCACTTGTACCCGGGCGAGCCGGACCTCAATCAGCCGAGCAGCTCACTGGCCGCGCCAATCTCAGTTTCGGAGCGCGGCCCATTCACGATGCTTGTAAAAATCTGCCCAAGACCCTCCGCGCGTGTGACGATCTCATCGCCGGGCTGGAGGTAGACCCCGGCCTCATGGGCGTCGCGCACGTAGACATCAAGCGCGGAGGCCACATTGCTTTCGGCATTGGTGCCGAAGCTGGCCGCCCACTCCATGAAGCCGAGGAAGCGCTGACGGGTGTCAGGTGCCCGGTACACGACCCCCTCCGGGGTGCCGCTCTGGATCACCGTTCCCTGGGTGATGACACCAGACTTTGGAAGCAACGGGATTCGCTCTCCATCACTGTCCCAGGTGGTGTCGCCGGTCGAGAGGGACTTCTCGATCACGGTGGGCGCGTCCCACACCATATCGCTCGGATGAGCGCGCTGGCGAAGGTCGCCATTCACGAACAGATCGAGCTCGAGTTCGGTGTAATAGCTCTGCCAGTCGGCAGGGATCACAAAGAGGTCACCTGTACTCAGGAATCCCGGCTGGCTCTTCGCGTTGGTGAAACCGGCACCGCCGGTGAGGTTATCGACCTCGATCTGGCTGACGAGAAGCTCACGGTCGGTCCAGTCGTTGGTAAGCAGGAGTCCCATGTACTCGGGCGTGCCGGACTCGAGCGTGATATCGCTCAACGCAACGAGACCCAACTCCACCTCGTAGTCAAGGAGTCCACCATCACCCGCGGCCAGGGGCTCGTTGGAGTCAGTGAGAGCGGCGACCTTCGGGAACAGATAGGGCTCATCGATGGTCGCCTCCGCCTGATGCTCGACATAGTTGGTGCCCGTGCCGATGTGGCTGGAGTGCGTGTCGATCGCGACGAGCACGTCGGACGCGGCGACGGTTACCGAGGTTAGGTTCGGGTCGGCGACGATCGACTGGATCGGTGCGTAGCCGAGTTCAGTGAACGCGGCAATTGGCTCGGTGTATTCGGTACCAGCGGCGGCGCTCAGGTCAACGCCGGTGATCTCGCCGTTCTCATATCCTGTCACGGCGAGTACGGTCGGACGGTCATCAAGATCTACCCGGGCGAAGGTCAGCGCGACACCTGGGTCAGCTATGGTCACGCCTTCGGTGACGCCGGGCTCGATCTTCTCCGAGTAGACAAGCGGGAACTCGGCAGGGATAGCTCGGACGACTCCATAGGACACGATAGCGACGGCGACAAGGCCGGCAGCGACAGTGACGGCGACGGTTGCCGCCTTCCGGCGGCGCGACAGACTGGGCATGATGCTTCTCCTTAGGTGGTTGGCTGCCGACATCCGGCAACGACCCGACATTAGGAAGTCGGACCGCGGTTGGGCATCACACCATCGGTCTGCGGCGCCCGTACCCGGGTACGGGCAGTCCGGGCGATACCGGCGTACTCCGTCACCACTACGGCGGGCGGATGCCGCATACCGGCTGAGGTCAATACCGTCCACTCAACGCCGGAGAGACCGGCGCATGAGGAAGGCAGGTAACGAAAATGACCGAGAACAACAGCCGCTACGAGGAGTTCCGCGTGAGCGGCGACGAGCTGGTCGGGAGGGTGCGCTCAATCCTCCGCGATGGCAACGCGAGCCGGCTCTACCTGAAGAACGACGACGGTGAGTCGCTCCTCGAGATTCCGCTGACTGCGGGACTCGTGGCGGTGACTGCTGGTGTCGTTTTCCTGCCAGTAGTCGCCGCGGTCGGTGCGATCGCGGCAGTGGTGACCCATGTCACCATCGGCGTCGAGCGCCCGGACCCCGGGAACGTTAGCTCCGACACCGACACCGACACCGACAGCGAAAAAGTCGCCTAATCAAGCCCACCGGGCCCGCCACCACCTCTCTCACGGCCAGCGAGAAAGGCACGGCGGGCCCGGTGTATCCGGTGCGGGGCCCCCATCGCACCGCCGGTGCCCCGGGGATGACGGCACTGACACAGTGCGGGGCGATGACCACTCACACTGTGCTCTGCGGCTTCGACCCCGGCGTGATGAGCCCGGTCTCGTAGGCGAGCATAACGGCGTGCACACGATCGCGCAGGTGAAGCTTTGACATGATCCGGCTGACATGGCTCTTCGCCGTCTGCTCGGCGATGAACAGAGTGTGGCCTATCTCGGCGTTTGATTTACCGGATGCGATGAGCAGGAATACCTCGCGCTCGCGCTCCGTCAGATTGTTGAGCACCGCCGTCGACACGAGACCGGCGGGCTTGCTGGCGACGAACTGCTCAATGAGACGGCGGGTCACCTGGGGCGCCAGCAGAGAGTCACCCCGCGCTACCACCTCGACCGCCGTTGCGAGTTCACGGACTCCGGCGTCCTTGAGAAGGAACCCACTCGCGCCAGCTTCAAGCGCGGCGTAAACGTATTCGTCGATGTCGAACGTCGTCAGCATGATGACGCGCGGAACGTTCGCTGCGCCCGGCGGATGAGTGAGACGGCGGGTCGCCTCGATACCGTTGAGCTTCGGCATCCGCACGTCCATGAGCACCACGTCCGGACGCAGGACCCGGTTCCGTGCAATGGCCTCCTCGCCATCACTGGCCTCGCCGACGACTGAGATACCATCCTCGGCACCAAGAATCGCTGACATTCCGGCGCGGAACATCGGCTGATCGTCTACGACCAGGACTCGGACTGTCACGATGTCTCCTTCATTTGGGTGATGGCTGAGGGGATCAAGGCTGTGACGGCAAAGCCGCCTGACGCGGTCGGGCCAGTCTCGAGCTCACCGCCGAGCAACGCGACCCGTTCGCGCATGCCCCGCAGGCCCACCCCGCCGTGGTCCGGAACCGGCCACCGTTCGCCGCGGGGGCGCTCGTTCTCGACGGCCACGTACAGCGCCGTTTCGCGCACTTCGATTCGCACGCTTGCTGGCGCGCTCGGCGCATGCCGAACCACGTTGCTGAGCGCCTCCTGCACAATTCGATATGCCGTGAGTTGTGCAATCGGCGATGACGACGCTGCGTGGTCATCGACCTGGAGCGTCACGTTCACTCCGGTTCGCACCGTCCCCTCCACGAGTTCCGCGACATCTGCGACCTGCGGCTGTGGCGCCAGCTCGATGTGTCCGTCATCCGGACGCAGCGCTCCGAGCAACTGCCGCATCTCTGCAAGCGCGGAGCCCGCTTGCTGAGCGATTTCATCGAACTCGCGTGCCGTCTCCTGCGTCGTCGATTCGAGGCGGAAGGGCGCGGAGAGGGCCTGCATGTGTACGAGCGACATGCTGTGCGCCACGACGTCGTGCAATTCGCGCGCGATCCTGGCCCGCTCTTCTACGAGCAATCGCTCGGCCTGGGCAAGCTCAACATCCCGTCGCGCCTGCGCGAGTTCCGACCGGATGCGGCGGCGCTGGCCGATCGCGATCGCAGCAACCAGCACGAGAAGGGTGTAGCTCGCGTAGATCGTGAGGTTGGTCCCCCACTGGTTCGGGTCAGCGTACCTTTCCGGGCTCAGCACGATGAGCGCGATGAGCAGAACCACACTGGCCCACCAGGTGGCGACTGCCATCAGCCAGCTTTCTCGGATGCCGAGTAGGAGTAACAGGGCACCGAGCGAGACAAGGCCGGTAAGCGGCAGCGGCCAGATTTCCGCCTCCTGACCTCGTGTTGCGAGCACCAGCGCGGCGATGGCCAAGAGATGGAGGATGGAGCCGGTCTTCGGCCACACGACCGCGAGTGCGAGCGATCCGCACTGGACGGTTGCGATGCCGAAGGCGACGAGGAGATCGAGTTCGTATACCGCCGAGGTATACGGTACTGCCCAGGCGTAGAGGGTGAGACAGAAGAGCATGACGGCACTCCGCGCCCAGAACGGCAACGGCGGACGTCGAGTTCCCAACTCCGGCCGGTGGACCACTGTGCTGCTCGACATGTCATGAGCCTACGGAGCCGAGAGGCCGGCGTCATCACCCTCGTGGTGTCGTCACCCCCTACCGGCGTACGGGGGACGCCGCTCGGTGATCGGCGACCGCACTCATGCGGCCGCCCGCCGTCCGGAGGCTTCCAGCTGAAGGCTGAGCGGCACATCCACCCGGACCGGGACGATATGAGACAGGGCTCGTGCGAACCAGTACGCACCCTGAACGACGCTCTGCGCTGCCTGAAGCCCCACACGATGGCCGAGTCCGTGCCAGCGGTAGGTCCGCTCGAAACGCCGCGCGTAGTCCAGAAACTCGTCGGCTGGGGCAGACAGGCGCCGCGCCGAGACGCGAGCTCGCAACCGTGACGAGTAAGCGACGCGCGCGCCCGCGTCGCGGAGGTGAATGGCCAGGTCAATGTCTTCATGCATCCGGTCACCTGGATCATCGCAAACCATCTGCTCCACCGCCCGCCAGGCATCACGGCGGATCGCCATGTTGCAGCCGAAGAGGAAAGGGTGGCTGCGCCCGACAACCCGGAGTGCCCGACGGACAAGATCATCCGAGACCTGTGGCGCGAAGCGAAATGGCAGGTCGTAATAGGTAACGGGCCCCGTGACCGCTGCGGTGCGCGGGTCCTGCATGGCCGTCGCGACGCGCTCGACCCAGTCTCGGGCGATAACTGAGTCGGCATCGATGCGGCCGATCACCTCACCCGCCGCGAAATCGAACCCAAGATTGCGGGTCGGGGTGATGCCCTGCGTCCGGGTCTGCTGGACGATCCGGATCGGAACAGCCGATGTCGCGGCGAATGCCAGGACGATCTCGGCAGTGCGGTCCGTCGAACGGTTGTCGACGACGATGATTTCCAGTGGTGTGACGCTCTGATCGAGCGCCGCACGGAGGCAACGTTCGATCGTGTTCTCCTCGTTGTATGCCGGGATAACGATCGAGACGGACGCAGTTCGAGTGGCCAATGAGCGCATGATCAGTGCCAGAACGTCTCGGCGGCGATGATTGCCGCACCGATGGACCCGGTGAGCAGGCCCGCAGCCAGTGATCGACGCAGCGAGCCCGCACGACCTCGGATGACGAGAAAGCCGAAGACCCCCAGCTCGGCGACCGCGAGGCTCACCGAGACGCTGTAGGCAACCGTCAAGGGAATGAGGCCAGTGAGGGCGATGACCAGGGGCATCGCGGCGAGGGTGCACGCCTGGAGGATCGGCAGCCCTCGCCTCGCCTCAACGGCGACGATCTCCAGCGCGTGCACGGGTGCCGCGTCCGGAGTGTCGTGGTGGGCAAGTGACGCAGCGTAGACGTGAGTGACCCAGAACAAGACGACTGAGCCCGCGGAATAGAAGAGTATTTGCCACGCCGGATAGTCGGAAACGAAAGTCGCTCCCGTGATCGCGACGAAGAGCACGAGCCCGTGGATGGCGTGCACAACCGCCGTGGGCTCAAGGGCTCGCGCCCATGCGAGCGGGCCTATCAGCCGTCGCGCTAACGTCCTCGTCGTTCTATAAATCGTCTGCGTGTGTGTCACGGACCGCACCTTTCGTTTCGTCGGTGCGAGCACAGTAGAAACGGACTTCGCACGTCGGCATCCACCACCCGCATCCCTCATCCCCTACGGAGGTACGGGGCAGGAATCGGCGGCTGCGTCTCAATCGGAGTGGGGTCTTCGCGACCGTCATGACGGAATTCCTGCCAGCGAGTCTGCCGCCGCGCATCTCGGACGCTCTCGGGGTGTCGGAGTGGCCGGTCGGAACGTTCATCGCAGGAGCGCTTGTTTTGGCGTACCTCGATTGCGTTGCCTGGTTGAACCTTTATGCGACCGAAAGCGAAATGCCGCCGGTATCGTCGCGATCGCTTCCCGCTGGGAGTGATGTCCGAACAATTGAGGTCGATCGAGACGGTGCGGTCGTTGAACGCGAGGAATTCATTGCTATGAAGATTGGCGACGATCTCGCACGTACGAACTACTCGGTAGACCGAGACCTCGACGGGCCGCTCACGAACGAACTGCCACACCCGGTCAACTGGAACGTGCTCACGGCCGAGGGAGCCGAGACCGAGTGGATCGAACTCAACCGGACGGTGCACTGGCCCCGACGGACCTACGTACTCCCGGCGTCCGTCGTGCCGCCCATCTGGCATCGCCACCCTCAGCGCGTGTGGGAACTCTCCGCGCTCCACTTGCATTGGCTCTGCGCCTACGATCCCGAGCAGCACGGCTCGGCGTCATGTGGATGGCACCGAGACTTCGCCGACGCCTGGGAGTGCTTGCGCGACTGGGTTCAAACAGCAGGGACGCGCCTCGAGCGCGATCGGCCGACTCGCCAGACAGCTTGGCCAAGCGAAGCACCCGCGGATGCCGTCGAGGATGTCGTGATAGTAAACACGAAATCGCCCCTGAAATTTTTCAGGAGCGATTTCTTATTGAGAGGTTCCGCAAACAGTTTCGCGAACGACCCTTCGGTCGGGCTGACAGGATTTGAACCCGCGACCCCTTGGAGGACCCGGCCCTATTTTGGTCACTGCCGAACGTCTTCGAAAACTCGCGGATTGCCTTGTGTTTACAGGGAACCGGGCGGTGCGCTGCCTTCGATTGTACGCGGAAATATCCGATCATTCATGGTTGTTTTTGATGGGTAAATGATGGGAATCCGACGGCTTTGTCGGGAACACATGGCGCGTGCGGGATCGACCTCTGGGGCTCCCCTCCCCCGTTGAATCGATGGAGAACCTGCGGGCGCCCCGCATCCCTCTGTTGCTCGAGAACGGAGTTCAGATCCGCGCTTCACGGAACCCTGCCATCGCCCAGTAGCTTGCGATGGGCCCGGCGAGGAGAATAAGTGCCGCGTACTTCATCCCTAGTGCCGAAGCCAGTAACGGCACGGCAAAGAATGCCCCAATGCTGACGGCATATCCAACTCCCATTTGAACAACAATGGCTGTTCCCACGGCGTGCTGACCGGAAACATCGCCTGTCATCGCGGAATACAGCGCTGAATCTCCGATTGTTGCAGCACCCCAAACCGCAAGCACGATGATGCCTAGCCAGGTGGGAAAGTTCCCGAGAAAGGGGGTCATCAAGATGCAGGTTCCCGAGACGATCACGATTGTGCGGGTCACCGCTGGCTTTCCATAGACCTGTGAGAGCACCGCACCGATTACGCATCCGAGCGTGCCCGCGACGCCAATGAGCAGAAAACTCCAGATTCCGAGGAGGGGCACGGCGACTGCTATCCCGCTGAATGCCGGAAGCAGCAGAAGTAGGGAGGGCAACCAGAACCACATTCCATACACCTCCCACATGTGTCCGACATAGGCCACTGAGATGCGTCTTTGGCGACGGTCGCGCAGCAGAGCCAGAAGTCCAGCCATGGAAACGGGTCTTACCGGGGCTACATATGGGCCCGTGCGCGTAGCCAGCCCCAGGAGGGCGGCTACCAGCGCAAAAGCTGCGGTGATTATCATGACTTGACGCCAGTCCTCCGGCGCGGATCCCGCCACGAGATGGGGAGCCGCGGTTCCGACCGTCAGCGCGGCCACGAGCGCGGCAACCGGTAATCCGCGAGCCTGAACCGGAGCCCAGGACAAGACCGCCCGCATACCTGCTGGATAGACCACAGCTAGGCTCAGGCCTACCAGCAGTCTCGAAGCAACGAAAAGTTGAAACCCGCCGTCTACAATCGTGGGCAGGAGTGTAAACGCCGCCGCGGCCACAGCACCACCGAAGATCAATCGGCGGGGAGAGCATCGATCGGTCAACCGAAGCACTCCCACGATCAACGCACCGAGTGCAAACCCGACCTGAACGCCGGCAGTCAAGACTCCACCTTCGGCAGGATGGAGGGAATATTCCGCAGTAATTCCCGGAACGACGGCAGCGACGTTGAACCAGCAGGAGACGGCAAGTATTTGGGTGCAGATGCCCAGTATGAGTTGCTGTATCCCTGTCATCGATCGGTCCCGGTTACAAGGATCATCAGTTCAAACTCGTCCACACGGTCTTGGTTTCGAGGTACGACTCAAGGTTGGCGTGCCCCATGTCGCGGCCGTAGCCGGATTGCTTGTAACCACCGAACGGTGCTGCGGCATCTGTTGCCCCGTACATGTTGATGTACACACTTCCTGCCTGAAGCATGCGAGCCAGTCGGTTTGCGCGTCCGATGTCACGAGTCCAGATACCGGCCGCGAGACCGTAGGGCGAGTCATTCGCCCGACGGGCAATGTCCTCTAGATCATCGAACGGCTGGACGACGACGACGGGGCCGAAGATCTCCTCACGCACGGCGGTGAACGAGTCGTTGACATCAGTGATCACGGTGGGCCGGACGTAGTAGCCTTCCGGATCGACATCGGACGGCAGCGATGACCCTCCGGTCGCAATCGTCGCCCCCTCTGCTGTTGCACCGTCGATGTATGCGCGAACTGTTTCATGTTGCCGAGCGCTGATCACCGGGCCAAGCGTCGTTGTGTCGTTGAAGCCGTGTCCCACGGTAAATTCGGAGGCGATGGCGGTGAGATTCTCCACCACCCTGTCGTAGATTTTGGATTCGACGTAAAGCCTAGATCCCGCCGCACAGGCTTGGCCGGAATTGAAGAAGATCGCGCTGGCTGCTCCGGCGGCAGCTTCCTCGATCGGGCTGTCGGCGAAGATGATATTTGGACTCTTCCCGCCGAGCTCAAGCGTCACGCGCTTGACCTGCGAGGCAGCACGCGCAGCAATGCGCTTGCCCACACCCGTTGATCCGGTGAAGGCGATCTTATCCACGCCGGGGTGATCAACCAGGGCTTCCCCTGCTTCATGCCCGTAGCCCGTCAGGATGTTCAGCACGCCGTCGGGCAGACCGGCATCGAGCGCTAATTGGCCCAGCCGAATTGCGGTGAGCGGGGTGTTCTCAGCGGGTTTGAGGATGATCGTGCACCCGGCGGCCAACGCTGGCGCGAGCTTCCATATCGCCATGAGTAGCGGGTAGTTCCATGGAACGATTTGAGCTACAACGCCCACGGGTTCCCGCTCGGTGCGCACCATCACATCCGGAACCGAGACAGGAATAGTGTTTCCCTCGATCTTTGAGGTCCAACCGGCGAAGTAGTCGAGATGATTGATCGCCAGCGGCACGTCCACCTTCTGAGCCGCGCTCTTGAGCTTTCCGCCGTCCAGCACCTCAAGTTCCACGATTTCAGCAGCATGTGTTTCGAGTAGTCGGGCGAATCGGCTCATGACGAGGCCGCGATCGAGGGCAGTCATCCTACGCCAGGGGGCCGGGGGCTCGAACGCGCGCCTCGCTGCCAGGACCGCTGCGTCGACATCCGCCTGACCCGCGACGGCCGCCGCCGCGATCTTTGTTCCCGTGCCGGGGTCGACTACGTCCATGACGTTTCCGGAGCGTGGGTCCACCATTTTGCCATCGATAAGCAGTTGTGGCGGGGCCGCCAGGAAGTCCTTTGTTACTTGGCTGACCTGAGCCAGGTGCGAAGTGTCGCTAGCGGGCTGTTCTGCAGTACTCACGGTGCTTCCTTCTTCAAATGGGTTTGTGGGGTCCGTGCCGAGCCGGCTATGCGTGACCGAGCGCCGCGAAGTCCTGCGGGGGGAACTCGATCGTGGTATTCCCTACAGCGAGCGCGCGGTAGGTGGCCATAGCCGCTTCTTCGAGGTTGAGGGCTCGCCGGAATGCCATCTCGATCGTCTCGCCCAGCGCTGAGCATCCGTGGTTGCTCATAATGACGCAGTTGTGCCGCACCGCTTGCTCGGCCGCTGAGTTCGCCAGCTCGTCTGATCCATTGGGGTAAAACGGCGTCGTTCCAATCGACTTCACGTAGTAGGCGTGGTCGAGGGTGATCAGCCGTACCGGATATCCAAGAGCATGCACCAGCACTGCGTACTGCGGGTGCACGTGCACTACCGCGTTGACATCGGGACGGTGTTCATATGAACGATGGTGAAGTTTCCATTCGCTAGAGGGTCGCGGGTCCCCGCTGAGGACCTCTCCTGACGCGGAAACCTCGGAGAAGTCGGACTCCCCCAGCTGGTCCAGCCAGGCGCCCGACCTAGTGATCACGAATGAGCCGCTCCCAGGAATTCTGGCCGAAAGGTTTCCGCCACTCGCAAGCACTAACCCTGCTTGGACGGCCGCGGCACCGACTCGCGCCAGTTCCAGAATCGTTTCCCTAGCTTCCTCACAGATGTTCACAATGTGTCTCCTATAGCTATAGATCGAAATGGCGGTTTGATTGTCAAAGTCGCCCAGGCGCCGAGGACCACCATCAAGCAAGTTGCAGCGCAAACCATCCAAAATGCGGAGGAGTAGCCCGCAGAATCCGCGATAAGTCCTGTCAACGGGCCACTGAGAGCCGAGCCAGCCACCATGCCGCTGGAGACCAGGGTCATCACAACCGTTGTGCGGTCCGGCGGTGCGGTGTACGAGGCAACGGCGAAAACGCTGACGAGGCTGGGGCCGAGCCCGATGCCGACTCCAAAGATGGCGATCATGACGAGGTGCTCGCTGCCCGTCTGAGGCAGCACAAGCGAGCAGCCGAAGGCGATCGTCGCTCCAGTTAGCCAACGCCACGGAAGCCAGAACTTGCTGGGTAAGAAGCCGGTGCCGAAGGCGGAGATCGCGGATCCGACGCCCATGATGGCATAGAGGAACCCGGCGGACGCCACGTCGCCCAGTGCACCCGCAAGAGCCGTCACCGCCACGAGCATGGCGCCAAACAGCATCCCAATGCTGAGCATCCCCAAGATCGGAATAGCCACGCGCGGCCGGAGAAGGTCATGTGGAGAACTAGTTGGCCGCATCGACGAATGACTGCGCCGGACCGCGCGGGTAGTCGGATGATGGGCAAACCACGACACGAAGATCAGGGTGACAGCCGCGGCGATCAGCAGCGGAGCGTAGTCATCGACCAAAAGAATGATCAGGCCGATCGCGAGGGGGCCGAACACGAAGGTCAGCTCGTCAGCAATCGACTCCCAGCTCATGGCTGCGGCGAGTGTGCGATCGCCTTGTGCGGTTCCCCGGGCACGTTCTAAGGCAATCCAACGAGCTCGCGCCAGCGGTCCGATCTGCGGGGCAGAGAAGCCAACCAGAAACGCGACGGCCAGGATGACGCCCAACGGTGCCTGCGCCTTTACCGCACCGACGATCGCTACGAGGGCTGCAGTGTTGACCAAGCCAACGATTTGCACGACGAAACGCTGCCCGTAACGGTCGGCGAGCCAGCCCACCAGGGGCGAGCCAAGTGCCGATCCTACTCCTAATGCGCCGGCCGCCAGGCCTCCGTCGCCGTAGGACTCGCGCGCCCACGCCACTAGCACTGTGATACCAACGGTGAACAGGGCCAGCGGAAAGCGGGCTACGAAGCTCAGCGGCAGAAAGCCCCACCCGCTCAGACGGGGAAGGTCGCGATAGCCTCCGTTTGAGCCCGGACCGGGCGTGGCATGAGCGGGACCCCCGGCTTGTTTAGTGGTGTCCTTGATGTCCCCCGTGGCGGTCACGAAGCACCAGCCTCGATCGCGGCTTGAGCCAGCTCGAGGAGCGCGGCCCGTTCATCAATGGTCGTGAGGATTCCGTCGCGGAGAAGCACCCGTCCGCCGATGATGGTGTACCGTACATCGCTGGCGGAGGAACCATAGACGATTGCCGACCACGGATCCTGCGTCGGCGCCGAGTTCAGTGTGTCGACGCGTACCACTTGGAGGTCGGCACGCATGCCTATCTCCAGTGTTCCGACGTCGCGCAGGCCAACGCTTCTGGCACCGTCCACTGTGCCCATACGGATGGCCTGCTGCGCCGTGATCACAGTTGGGTCTATTCTCGCGCCCTTGTGCAGCAACGCGGCCATCCGTACAGAGCTGAGCATGTCTACCGCGCCCGCCGACGCCGCACCATCGGTACCGATCCCGACGGCCACTCCCGCGGCCAGCAACGCGGGAACAGGTGCTATCCCGCAACCCAACTTGAGATTGGAGATTGGACAATGAGAGACGGATGCACCAGCCTCGGCAATGAGGCGAATGTCGTTCTCGCTCAGTTGGACTGAGTGAGCCAGAACCGTCGCCTGGCCGAGGAGCTGCACCCTGGCCAACACCTCAACTGGGCTGCCGCCGTGAAGGCTTTCGACAGAAGACACTTCCGCGTGATTCTCAGCACAGTGCGTATTGATTCGAGCGCCGTGGCGGCTGGCAAGCTGACGAATTCGACGAAGCTGGGCGTCATCCAGGGTGTAGGTCGAATGTGGCATGACCCAGAGATCCTCGTGCGGGCGCTCCGACCGATGTGCCTGAAGAATCTCGTCGGCCAGTTCAAGGAGGCGCTCGAAGTCTCGGCCCTCCGGATCGGTATCGCCCATAAACGTTGGCCCGTTTAAGAGCCGGAACCCCGTTTCCGCCGCTACCGCGCGGGTAGCTTGTGGGTACCAGTACATATCAAGCGCCGTCGTCGTACCGCCCTTCAAGCATTCGGCGATCGCCGCCCGTGCGCCGACCGCGACCATCTCCCCGCTTAGGACCCGTAATTCGGCGCTGACGAGCCGCTCGAGAAACTCCTCGAGCGTCACATCGTCAGCAGCGCCGCGGAAGACGTTCATCGCAAGGTGCGTGTGGGTGTTGACCCAACCGGGTAGCACAACACACCCCGGACTGTCGATCACATCGGTGGCCTCATATCGCGCGAGGAGTTCCGGAACCGGCCCCAGGTCGACAATGATGCCGTCACGGACAGCCACACCTCCACGTGGCACGACAGTCCCCTCCTCATCAACGGTGAGTAGGCTCCCGCCCCCGACGATGAGGTCCACAGCTGTGATCATTGCGTCGGTACGGGCAGAGCCGGCAAGGCGACAAGAGCATCGAGGGTAAC
The DNA here is from genome assembly GCF_056898615.1 of Mycetocola sp. Y442. Lineage (NCBI taxonomy): Bacteria > Bacillati > Actinomycetota > Actinomycetes > Micrococcales > Microbacteriaceae > Mycetocola > Mycetocola sp. Y442. The sequence continues at coordinate 56,704 of NZ_JBXHBV010000001.1, read as the reverse complement.
CGCGATCCCCCGCATAACGCCCTCCGCCACGACGTCGCGATGCGGGTCGTATCCCGTCGTGTCGACCAAGTCGTCGGCGGCGGTCCCGTCGATGACCAGTGCCCCGGCCGCGCGGACGCCGCGAGTGCTTGCCAGCACCAGGAGTGCGGAAAGTTCCATCTCGATGGCGAGCACTCCCATTTTGACGTATCCGGATAGGCCGAGATCGATCACACCTGGGTAGAAGGCGGCGCGGGTCCACACCACGCCGCGATGGGACGGCGCGTTGTTGAGACGCGCGGCTTCGGCCAAGGCCAGAACCGCTTCCGGTGCGGACGCGGCGGGGTAGCTCTCCGGAACCAATTGGTGAGTCACTCCATCGTCACGAACGCAGGAGTCCGCGATGATGAGGTCACCATCGGAGATGCCCTTCTGCAGCGAGCCCGCCGTGCCCAAGCGGATGATGGTGTCGACACCCGCGTCCATCAGTTCCTGGAATTGGCAGATCGCGCCGGGTCCTCCCACGCCGTGGGAGGACACGACGACGTCTACGCCCTTCCACCGGCCACGGAACGTCCGGTATTCCCGTCTGTGGGCTACTTCCTGAGTGTCGGTCAGCAGCTCAGCGATTCGCGCTGCGCGGAACGGGTCGCCAACGACGAGCGCACGTGTGGGTAGACCGGTCGTGGGGACGCCGGTGACCGGAAAAGTTTCAATGATCATGCTGTCTCCTGGGTGTAATACGACGCCATGTCGTTGGGGGCAAAACGGCCGCGATCGGTCACGATCGCGGAGATAAACCGGGCGGGGGTTGCATCGAACGCGGGGTAGATTCCAGTCACCAGGGACGACGCAGTCCGATTGCCTAAAGCAGAGAGGACTTCATCGCCATTCCGGTCTTCGAAGTCGATATCGGCAATGGTGCGAGCGACGGAGTCCGGGGCCTGCACCAACGCGACGTATGGCACGTCCAACGCTTGGGCCGCAATGGCAATCTGCAGGGTGCCAATTTTGTTGACTACGCTGCCGTCCATGGTGACCCGGTCGGCCGCGGTAATGAAGAGATCGATTTCGCCCCGGGACATCAGGTGCGCTGGCATTGCATCAGTCACGAGCCGGGTCGGCACACCCATTTCCGCGAGGCTCTCCGACGTGAGCCTCGCGCCTTGGAGGTACGGTCTGGTCTCGGTGCAGATCGCCTGAATCTTCTTCCCGGCATCGAGTGCGGCTGCGACGGTGTAAGTGAGATATGCGTCTGCCCAGCAATGGGTGAGGATTGTGGCGCCATCGGGGATAAGCTCGGCCGCGTGCCTACCGAGACTCTCACTACGGTGGTGGTAGGTCAAGGCTGCCGCCTCTGCCCCCGCCGTCACTGCAGGAGTGAGGTCCTCTCCGCGGTCGAGGGCAGCATCCGCGACCTGGAGCAGCAGCGTGACGACTTCGCGGATGTGGTTGTTCGTTTTCCTGGTGCTCTTCAAACGGGTGCCGGACGCGTGAATTGCCGCGCGGCGAGCCTCAATACTCGACTCCAGATCAGCAGCACGCGCGGCCAGCGCCATGCCCCCGGCCGCAGCGAACCACGGCCCGCTGCTCTGCGTGATCATGGATTCGATGGCCACGGCAACGTCTTCTACGCTCTGACATGTGACCCACTTTTTTTCGAATGGGAACACCCTGCGATCCAGGATGCGAACGACATCGTCCTCAAGCATCACGCTCCGCGCGACCAAGGTGGGCTGGACAGTCTTCACGGTAATTGACATTTCTCCTCCTCAGGAATGTGGCGTAGGTGCCTTGGGTCCGGCGAGCACGGGCTCGGGACTCGGGGGCTTCAGCATGGTGAGGCCCCTGGCTCGGCGCGTTTGATGTGCACCACGGCGCGCACTGACGATGATCAGCGCAACAAGGGTGATGAAGTACGGCGCTGCCGTGGTGAATTGGGACGGAAGGCCGATCCCCTGCAGCCGGAAGCCGACTGCCTCGGTCGTCGCGAAGAGGAGGGCGCCGATGAGTGCCCCAACGGGAGTTGCCCGGCCCAGCATCACCACCACGACTGCGACCCAGCCACGACCGGCTGTCATGTTCTCCGAAAAGAGCACAACGTTTCCTAACGCAAGTTGGGCACCGGCCAAACCGCACAGAGCACCGGAGGCAATGACGGCAGCGTGCTGGTAACGCTTCACGTTCACGCCCAGGCTGCGTGCGGCCCCAGGCATCTCGCCGACACCCTGAAGGCGGAAGCCCCAGACGGTCCTACGCAGAAAGACCACGGCAATCGGCACCAGCATCCAAGCGAGATAGCTGAGCGGCGACTGGTTGCCGATCATCGGGAGGCCCTGAAGGGTCGGATCTTGAAACGTGCCTTGTGCACCGAGCACGGTGCGAACCAGGAACGAGGTGAGACCGACCGCGAGCAGATTGAGTGCGATGCCGACGATAATCGGGTCTGCCCCGAGGGTGACGGAAACGTACGACAATATCGCTGCCATCAAGGCACCCGCCACCAGGGCGACCAAGACTCCGAGCCAGGCAGAGTCCGTGAACCAGCTCCCCGCAACCGCGGCGAAGCAGCCGACGAGCATCAGCCCTTCGAGTCCGATGTTGAAGACCCCAGCTCTCTCACACAGCAAGCCACCTAGAGCGGCGAGCAGGATGGGGGCGAGCGCTCGCAGTATCGACTCCAGCAGAGCAGCGTCAAACAATGCGGTCATGATCAAGCCACTTTCTGGTTCTTACGGGCGCGCAGCGCGAGCGCACCGGCGAGCAGGATGATGACGGTTGCCTGCAGGATCGAACCCAACTCGCGGGGCACCAGAGTCTCGCGCTCCATTGCGGCGCCTCCGACCTGCAGCGCGGTAAAGAAGACAGCAGCGACGACGGTACCGAGCGGGTTCGCCCGAGCCAGCATGGCCGCCAGTAGGCCGGTCCATACGTACGCCGGTGAGACAAGCGCGCCGTCAATGAAACGGAAGGGGAACGCGGTGACGATGAGGGCCCCCACGACGCCAGCGACGGCTCCGCCGCTTGCCATAACCCGATGCGTGATGGAACTCACAGACACACCGGAGTACTCGGTGAACCTGCGGTTGTTGCCGGTGAGCCGGATCTCGAACCCAATCGGGGTCTTCCGGTCGATGACCACTGTGATCGCGATGACGATCAGTACGACGAGGAGCGCGCCAGTAATCTTTCCAAATTCAGGCATTTGGAATGCTGGAGGCAGCACTGGTGTCTGCGGCAGGCCGGTGCCCTGATCGAGGAGGGGGAATCGCACCAAAAAGCTGGCTAGGGCGACAAGGGGGTAGCTAAGAAGGAGCGAGCTGATTAGCAGCGGCACCTTCAGCCGGGTCTCCATAATGGCTGGGATCAAACCCACGACCGCCCCGACCACCGCCGACGAGGTGATGGCGAATAGAAGTGCGATGGGTGCGGGTAGATCACTGAACCAGGAGGCAATGATCACCGCGGTGATGCCTCCTGCGACCAGTTGGCCTTCCCCACCCAGGTTGACCGATCCCGCTCGTAGCGGGATCGAAACCGCCAACGCGCAGCCCACAATCGGGATGGCCATGGCGAGCGTCGTGCTCCATCCGAGCGGTCCCAACGACCCGGCCGCGATGGCTGCATACGCCTCGATGGGGTTGCTACCGCTGATCAGCATGAGTGCACTGCCAATCAGCAGGGCCAGGCCGCTCGCCGCCGCGACTGGCGCAAGTGAGGTCAACATGTACTTCATCGGCTCTCCTCCTCTGTCCGAGATTCGACGGCGCCGGAATGGGAGTCGTTTCTGTATATTCCGGTCATAGCCAAGCCGATGTTTTCCTCACTGGCTTCGGAACGCGCAAACTCTTCGACGATGTCACCGTCGTACATGACGAGGATTCTGTCGGCGAGAGCGAACAGCTCGCTAAGTTCAGCGGAGGTCAACAGGATGGCGTTGCCACCATCGCGGTACGCGCGAAGGCGAGCGTGAATGTTCTCGATAGCCCCGATATCGACGCCACGGGTGGGCTGATCCACGAGAAGTACTGGAGCGTTGTGAGTCATCTCGCGGCCGACGATCACCTTTTGCAGGTTTCCGCCGGAGAGCGTGCCCGCTTCGACGCCCGGTCGAGAGACTTTGATTCCGAAATCCTGGATGATCGATTCCGCGTGCCGTTTGAGAACGGAGCGGTCCATCCGCCAGCCGCGTTTCATGGGCGCGGCGCGGTGGAAGCCCATCGCCAGATTGTCGGCCACCGACGCGTCCACTGCGGAGCCGACTCCTCGTCGATCCTCCGGGATGTATGCGACGCCGTGCTGGCGACGTTTTGCCGCTGAGTATGTCGTGAGATCGGTGCCGTCGAGCTTGACACTGCCTGTCGCTCGAGCGCCGGTTCCTGCAATGGCTTCGAGTAACTCCGTCTGGCCGCTTCCGGCTACCCCTGCAATGCCGACGATCTCACCACGCCGGACGACGAGGTTCGCATTCTTGACGGTGGTGACTCCCTCTGAGCTGCGCACCGTGAGCCCGGAGACCTCCAGTGCCACTCCCGTCGGATCACCCGGTTTATAGCCACCGTCGAGATCCACATCGCGGCCGGTCATGTGTCGGGCTATCTCGGCGGGGCTGGTGGACCGGGTCTCAGCGGTCGCCACAGACATGCCATCGCGGAGCACCGTGATTCGGTCGCTGAACTGCATGACCTCGCGAAGCTTGTGGGTCACCACGACAATCGTGCATCCGTTATCGCGGAGTTGCCGCAAAACGGCGAAGAGTCCGTCTACTTCTTGCGGGGTGAGCACGGCTGTCGGCTCGTCGAGTATGAGCACGCGGGCCTCACGGTGGAGCGCCTTCAATATCTCAACGCGTTGCAGGATGCCGACGGAGAGCTGGCTGGCTCTGGCCCGGGGGTTGACCTTCAGGCCGAATCTCTCCGTGAGCTCTGCCACACGCCGTTCGGCTGCCGATCGACTCAGGAAAATGTTTCCCCGCGTCGGCTCAGACCGGAAGACGACGTTCTCTGCGACCGTCAGCGACGGGAAGAGCTTGAACTCTTGATGCACCATTCCGATTCCGGCTACGGATGCCGCCACCGGCGATGGCAAGGAGACAATCTCGCCGTTGAGCAAAATGTCGCCTGAGGTCGGTGAATCGAGTCCGCTGAGAATCGACATGAGAGTGGACTTCCCTGCCCCGTTCTCGCCGACAAGGGCGTGGATCTCACCTGGGTTAAGGGTGAGATTCACGCTGTCGTTCGCGATGACACCGTTGCCGAAACGCTTGCTAACACCGCGCATCTCGACTCGGGTGCCGTTCGCGGGGAACGGATTGTGGGTGCTACGCAACTGCGGGATCATTGACGGTGATCTCTCCCGCGACGATCTTGTCGCGAATGACCTTCAGCTCATCGATCACATCGGTGTGCTCGGCGATGACGCAACCGGAGTCGGCGACATCGTCCTTCAGACCTGTTAGTGAAATCGCACCTTCAGCAAGACCGTATGACATGACGCCGGACGTTTCCCCATCGAGAATGCTCTTCACGGAGTTGATGATGACGACGTCCACATCTTTGAGCACGTTGTCGACGATCGATCCGGGTGCGGTCGCGCATTGGTTGGTGTCAACACCGTAGGCGAGGAAGCCCTCATTCTGTGCGGCATCGAATACACCCGAGTTGCCGCCGGCCGAAGCGGCCATCATGATGTCGACCCCCTTGTTGGCCAATGACAGTGCCTGCTCTTTGGCACGACCCGGATCGTTGAATGGGTTCTGGCCGCCGAGATAAAGCGGGGTAAACTCAATGCTCTCGTTCGTGTACTTCGCGCCCTCGCCAAACGGGTCGGAGAAGCGGCGGATCTGCGGCGTGTCGAGAGCGACCACCGCTCCGACTTTGCTGCTTTGCGTCAGCAGGCCCGCTTCCGCACCGGCGAGGAATACGCCTTCGTGCTCGCGGAACACCGCGCAACTCACATTTGGGAGTTCCGCTTCGATACAGCCGTCCACGAACAGAAAGTTCTGCTCGGGGTTCCTCGGAGCGAGCGAAGTTATCGAGTCAATGAACTCGAACCCGATTGCGACGATAACGTCCGGCTGCGCCGCGATAGCAGCCTCAAGCTGCTGGCTAACCCGGCTGATGTCCTTGCTTTCAAAGATACGCGCGGTTCCTTCTACAGCCTCAGCGGCATCCTTAATGCCCGAAATGGAGAGTTGAAGGAATTGGTTCGCACCGGCTGGTTCTGGCGTCACCAGAATGAGTGACGGACCCTCGACCTGTGCGTTGGAGGCAGGTGACGCGGAGCAACCCGCGAGTCCGATACCGACCGCGCCGACGGCGAGGATCGCCAGTACGCGAGTAGCCGCTGTTCTTTTAGCCAATTGATGCATCATTGCCTCCTGGAAGAATTTGTAAGACGTTTGACGTATTACGTCCTGCGATTGGGTCTACAGTAGAGGCTGTATCGCGGAATAGTCAACACGGAGGCAAAATGGCCAAGTCGCAGCTTCGAGACCAGAGGTCGCTGCCCCTCCAACTCAGCGAGGCACTTCGAGCACGGATCATCGCCGGCGAGTGGGCGCCGGATCAGAGCTTGCCCTCGGAGCAAGCACTCGCGGATGAAGTGGGCGTAAGTCGACCTACGGTTCGGGCCGCGCTCCGCATCCTGATGTCCAGCGGACTCATTCGGGTGCGTCAGGGGGCTGGGACGTTCGTCACTTCACGGGGAACCAGCGTTGTTGCTGGCCTTCAGGAGCTTCGCTCAACGAGTGAACTGATCGCTGAACAACGCCAGGGGTCAGAGATCGTCTATCGGAAGCGCGTACTGCGGGAAGCAACCGTCGAGGAATCGGCTCGGTTCGACACGGACGAACCACTTCGGGTCATTGACATCGAGCGTTGCTTCACTGCGGAAGGCAAGGTCGTCGCATTCGAGTGGTCCCTCATCAACGCCAACCTGCTCCCGGCCGACCTCTCCCCTGACCAGATCACCGGATCTGTTTTCGCACTCCTGGAACCGCTGGGCCTGATCCCTGACCAATCCATCGCAAAGGTGAACGCCGTCAACGACGAATCAATCGCCTGGCCGGGACTCGAACCTGAGCAACCGCTATACCTGAGCCTGACTCAACAGTCCTACAAATATGACGGTCGTGTCGTTTCATGGTCACGAACATTCTTCACCGAGGGAAACTTCGAGTTCGTACTCGTCCGGACACGCGGATAGCTTCCGGCGCTTAGGTCCGGCAGCAACGTCAGTGGGCACGACCCGCGAGATGGAGCCGCGCATGAATCGTTAGTTGGACGATCCTCGCGTCTTCCGCACCTGCTCACCCCGGAAGAGGCCGAGGTCGAGTGGATCGAGCTGAACCGATGGGTTAATTGGCTACGACGTACCTACGGGCTCCCGGCGTCCGTCGTGCGGCCGTTCTGGCACCGGCACCCCGAAATCGTCTGGGAACTCTCCGCACTACACCTGCATTGGCTATGCGCCTATGACCCCCGACCAACACGGCTCGGCACCGTTCGGATGGCACCGTGACTTCGCCGATGCCAGACAGCGTCTTCGCGATTGGGTCGCAACGGCCGGGACGCGCCTCGAGCGAGACCGGCCGACGCGCCAGACAGCCTGGCCAGGCGAACCACCAACGGACGCCGTTGAAGACGTCGTCGTTGCGGACCGCGAAGAGGATCTCGTGCAGTTCGTCGTTGACGACGTCCGGCGACGGCGGAGGCCCAGACCCGCTTCTCCGCACGTGCCGACTCTTTCTGATTCACCGAACATCCTCATAGCGCGTCGAGGCTCCCGTCGCCCGGTATCGGTCAGCAAGATGCGATTGTCCGCCGCTCAACGCGAATTCCGCCGAACAGGTCTTACGGACGCGGTTCTCACTCCTTCTCGCGGAAGCCTGTGATCCGAGTCACCTTTGCATTGAAGCTCCCTCATGCGAACGCGTCGTCGTCTCGGGACCGTCCATCAGGTTACTCAGGGAAGTTACTTGGGCGATTGCTCCGCCGAAGCGGTGGTTGGACCCGCCCCCACGGGTCACTCTTCGACGGGGTGTGCGACCTCGCAGTGATCCACGAAGTGAGCTAAGACGCTCAGGGTTGCTAGCCGTTCGAGTGCGGCTTGTTCAGACAGTGGTTCGTTCTGGTGCGTTGCAGGGTTCCGAATCACCATGTTCGCGCCCGGTGCGAACTGCCTTAGGCCGTCCTGCATCGTCTTCACATGTTGATTCGTCTGGTCGCCTGGCCACCGGAGACGTGCCTTCCCAGGCCGTGGGGCGTCTTGGGCGAACGCCTGCTGCCACAGTGATGTATCCGGCGCATCGTTTCGATCTGTCAGTTGCTTCATCTGACCGCTCACTGCCTCAGCGGCCGCCGAGACGGCCTGGCGTAGGTGGCCATCGTTCCAAAGCCGCTGCGCGGCCGACCACACAAGCGGGTGCAGGAGCGACGGGTGGATCGTTGGCGACGAGAGGGCGTCGGCGCGGGCTCGCAGTCCTTCGAGACGCCCGGCCGCCTGTAGGCAACATCCGCGGACCGTGGATGCCTCAAGCACCGGCTTCGGCTCTGTTATGCGCTCCCAGTTTATGAACGGATCTATCTCGCCGGCGCCTTGCACGAATATGCGCACGCCCGTCACCGAACTCAAATCCATGAGCGAGCCGGCAAGTCTATTCAGCTCAGTGGTCAAAGCACGTACGCGCTGCTCATCCACACCTTCTTTCGGAAACACGGCCGGTGCGACCCCACGGGTAAAGGATCCCGGCCCGACGTTCTCGACGTGATGTGTCATGAACTCGTCAAATGCGGCGATGAATCTATCGAGTCGGGCGGAGAGGAAGTCGAGGTAATCCGTGCTGGTTCTTGGGTCCATGCCTTGAGTGTCTCAGACAGCCATCGACATAGGCGTTATCGACGTAGGAGGCGTGACGCGCGACAGGCCGTACGCGGGCGGCGCCGAAGGGTGGGGTGTCTCATTCGGCACCCCGCTGCGCTAATGACGTTCACCTCGGGAGCGGTGAGCGCGTCCGGGATATGCGGCTCGCGGTGCAGACGACCAATGTGGTCCATCGGTTTGCGCGCCCTAGATGCTTCACAGCGCTCGCCCCGGAGATCTACTACCGGCCGTGACGCATTCATAAAGTGACTCTTCCTGTTCGCCTCGTTGATGACAGAAGTTGGCGTCGTTGGGTCAAAGACACGCAGGAGGGAGTACCGGAAGCTGTTCGGGTTGATGTTTCGCAGTTCGACGTTGCCGCCGTGGCCATTGGTGGCGTAGACGCCCCAGCGTTGACAGGTGCTTTCTGCACCGTCGGCTTTGCCTACGTACAGCAGCTCGAGGCCCCAGCCGTCAGCGGGAGGAGCGGTGACAATTCCGAGTGCCCGGTTGGTGTCGTCGGCTACTCCTTTACGCGGAGCTCGATCCGCCCGTTGTAGTCGCCGTCGGCCATTAGGTTGACGAGGTTGATGGGTTCTCCGTCGTCCGCTGCAGATATTTCGACACGTTTGCCTTGGAAGCGAATCCGCACTTCACCTTCGTAGTGGAGTTCATCGAGACCATTGAGGGTGAAACCGGTTCTCTTGACCCAGTCCTTCAGAAATCTGGCCTGCGTAAGCTCATCGCCATCTCTGAGCCCATCGGACGCGGCAGTCAACGCATCCTGAACAGTCCGGTGAATCACTTTGAGCAACCTATGCACTGTGAGAGGGCTCAGATCTGCCTCAGGCTCCAGGAATTCTGCAAAGCTCCGGCCGTGCTGCCCCAGCACGTAGTGCCGGTCTCCGAAACCCTGAGCCGCCTCTTTATCGGACGGCGGCGATGTGTCGACGATCGCGAGAAGTCGAGATTCAAGGCTCTCGGCATCCGCCCGGGTGCCAAACGTTCCATAACCGTGCGCGTATGTGTTGCGAAGCTCAGCTATGACATCCATACCATGGGAGTCGATGTTGAACGGCGACTTCAACATTGTCTTATAGAACAGCGTGGCGTCTGATCGAGTCCACGCTTTCCCATTTGTAAAAATGATTCCCTCGGCATCGGTGAAAAAGACTGCCGCGGCTTTCGCGAGAGTCAGTTCCGCAAGAGATACGGCCCTAACGAGAACCATCAAACCGAGATGCTGGGAGACCAGAACCGGGTCAGCACCAACCGTTTTCTCGGCTTCCCAGTAGACATCACCTTCGTCGTGGGACTCCGGATCGAGGTGTTGACTTGCATCTTCCACCGCGCGATCGTATGCCGCGGCAAACGCATTGATGTGCGCACGGTGAAACCCGACAAGCTGCTGGAACTCGTCTTCGAAAGCGCGGCCTACCGTGTCATGGATCGTCCAGTACCAGGCTGCAGTGTCGTTCACGGTCCGGATTCTATCGAGGCAGTGTTGAACCGGCCCTACGCCGCGCCCGCAGCGTTTCGTGGATCACCTCCTCACGCGATTTGTTCAAAGCGCGAACTGCCCCAGCTCTAGTTGACTGGACCTGCCCCCACAGCTTGGGTTCAACAAACCCCTAGCAGCTTCATCTGGAGTTATGGAACGCATGCTCGTTTCGCGCTGAGCACACAATGGCAACTCGAGGCGCTGTGTCTATGTACCCCCGTTGGGGATGCGCCAAGGTCTCCTCTCCCAACATCGAGGGGTTCGTGTCCATCTTTTTGATGGAGCCAGCTACTACTTCAGGCCGGACGTGCAAGCGCGGCTCGTATCTCAGTCAAGTCCTCGGCGTCAACGGGTCAACGGCGTGGACAGCGACCGCTCCCCGTCTCCCGCAGCCACCGTGCGCAGCAGGTATTTGTAGCCATTGCCGGCACTCATCACCCGCATCGACACCGTCACCGGGACACCTCCCATATTGCTTAGGAGGTGTGCCGCCTCGATCTGCAAGAGGCGTGGCACTTCAACGTCGTCGGCCAGGCACGTTCAACGTCGTCGGCGCATCACGTAAACGACGCGGAGTCGGAGCGCACCAGAATCAGTAGATTTCGATCTTCTGAGCGATGTCGCACGGCCCGAGTGCGTGGGGGATGCGTGACCGAAATGTTCGTCGCGACGTTCGCGAGTGTTTTCGTGATCCTGGCACTGGCCACCGCGGATGCGCGTCCTCCCGAGTCGAGGCGGACCCGGTGTCGACACCCAAGGAAACGCCGCTGGCCCTCAGCATCCTCATGCCCGACATCGGGCCATATCCGTCACCTCAGCCGCTCTCCGACGAAGACAAAAACTCTGCGATCGGAGGTCGAAAACTGGGAAGTGGGCCATCGCCACGGCGCTGTGATGGAGAAGCCGATCACGGTTGAGCGGGTCTAAGTCCGCGAGGCCGTGAACTTTCGCACCCTTAAGTAGGATCGTGCCATGACAGACGAAGAGGCAGAGCCGGCATACTCGTACACGCTCGCTCACCTTGGGGACGACGAGGCGACGTCTGGCGCGCTGCTCTACATGCTCAACGAGAAGTCCCTCGGTGCTGTCCTCTTCGGCCAGATCATGTGGCTTCTGCCCGACGTGTCCCAGTGGCGTCTGACGATCACCGGCGACATCGTTGCAACCGTCAACGAGGTCGAGGGGCGCGGCGACGACAACGCGTACACCACAGACCGGGGCGCGGGTCACGTCGGAGCCCGCACGATCGGCCGTGATGACGGCACATTCGACATCATTATCTCGGAGCACGTCTTCTTCGCCACGAGAGAGGATGTGAAGGGCCTCGATGAACTGGTGGCCCACGCGCTGTCGGCCGGCGCGCACATCGCGCTCCACGAGGCCGGACACGTTGCACTCCACTTGCGAGGCGAAGACGGCGACCGCTACCAAGACCTGCCATCCCTCGACCCAACGCCGCACGCGTGGCGGAAGCACTTGGCTGCGCACGTGGACGATAATCGCATCGAGCAGTTGACCACAAAGCGCGCGCCCTCACCACTGTTGCAAGTCGACCACCTAGGCGACGCGATCGCGCACCTGCGGGAACAGTTGAACGAGGCGAAACGAACGTGGCGCTCTGAAATCAGGGACGCGTTGTACCGCAGCATGACCGCCGCGAACGGGCTGATCCGAGTGTTCGCTTACCTAGCCGCTGAACTCGGAGTCGAAGACGGGAAAGCCGTTCGCCCTGCGGTTTTGCCCGAGGGTTGGGCCGAGTACGTCGAGGACAGCTGGGACGCGTGGAGCCATAACTTCGACAGGCTCAGGCCAGCGGACGAACCGATGACCGTCGAGGAGCTGACGGTGGTGTTGAGCGACCTCTGCCGACTGGCGGATGCGTGGCTCCGCTCGGTTGGTCTCGACTACGGGATGAACGAAGACCTCGACGAGTACGTGTACTGGACCAAGGACCGGTACTAGCGGGACCATAGGCGTGTCCACCGTGTAAGGCCGTTTGCGTTCTTGGAAAACTCGCGAACGCATGAATTCTACGCGGTCGAGATCAGCGGTCTGTTACTGCGCACCAATGGCCACCGCGTGCGGAGCTGAGTGGTTCAGTCGGTGTCGTCCCGAGGATTGACTGCCCGTGATTCCAGTTCTTTTCCACCATGAGGGCGAAACTGATGGGAGCGGAACAGTTGGGGCAGGCGTATCCGTGATGCGGGGTCGGCATTCGTTTCGTCGATCTGAACGACTGGCCAGCGGGTTTGTCGAGTTGACAAACGGCTTTGAGGATGTCGGCGTCGAATTCCCGTGGAGGTTCCGCCGGCCAGGGGTTCCTAACAAGGGACCTAGCCTCGGCTCCGAAGTATTTTTCCGTGATCACTCGGCACGCAAGGCATCGGAAGAGCGCTTCGTCATCGACCTTCCAAGCCTGCAGCCAGCTCAGACAGGACCAGCACGCCTCCCACCGCCAATAAATGCGGATGCCACGGCGATGCTCTTCGAACGGGACCCACCGGCGCGGGTACTCGCTGAGAAGATCCGTCACCATTCGCTCGACGGGCTTCGCGGCGGGACCGATGCTGTGTTTCCCGCCACCGGTGTTCGACCCGTGTGTCGCTCTGAACGAGCCGTCCTCTTTGACCAGGCGGAACACGGGCACTCTCACCTTGTAGTCCGTCAGCGTTTTGCGGTGGCGCGAGAACCAGTAGCAGTCGACACCAGCGGCCCGGTATCGATCCTGACGATAGTGGTAGTCGTCGGCGGTCTGGTACGACCATTGAACTTCGAGGGCGATTCGGTGCGTTCCGTCCGTCACCAGGACGTCAGCGATCCAGGAGCGATCGGAAGCTGGTACCTCAACGGCTGCGTCCCACCCGGCTGCGATCGCGGCGCGGAGAATGGCTTCCTTCACCGCGAGATGCTCTTCTGACTCCGGCTTATGCTCAACGTCACAATGGGAGCCCGGCCAGTGGGCAAAGAACCGAGTGCCGAGTTTCGACCGTTTGGGTTTGGCCTTCGCCCCGCAATGCAGCTCGACGTCAGCTGTGAGAACGTTCGCCCACCCCGCCTCGTCGAGTAACGGACCGACGACACGGTTGTCATCCACGTACGCGGTCAACGGCACCTTAACCGCCCGCCTCCGCTGGTTTCCTCACATGCCTTATCCCGCCTGGTCACGGCCACGGTCCTGACATGCCTGGGGCGAATAGGGATTCTGGAAGACTCGTCCATCGATCGGCCATTCATAGTCCCGCAGGTGAAGGCTCTGGCCGGTCAAGTCTGGCGGCGAGGGCTGCCGCAAATGACCTCCCGCATCACGGTCGATGAAGTGATTTAGAGAAGACGGCGTCGCCTCGGAGGCGAAAGGTGGGTGCCAGCCGGAGTATGCCGCCACGGCATCGTCAGGGTGGGAGATTACCCACTCACGCGAATTCCCGATCGTCGCGCCGTTGAACGCCCAAGCGAGGTTCGTGCTCGGTTCCATAATCCAGTCCGGTCCCGGCTCACGGAACAAAGCAAGTCCGACCCGTCTAGAGAGTGGCACCGCAACCTCTTCGCAGTTCTCAATGCCTCTGCTCGCGAAGTCACTGCCCGGCAGGGGCGTGACAGGGGTATCGCCGGTCACGAGGGAACGTCTCTTGAATCGGACCAGTCCAAAGCGCCTGTTCTCCAGCAGGGAAAAGACCCGCGGGATGCTTCTCTCGAGCGTTGCTAGATGCATTTTCGGATCGAGTTTGATCGTCGGACCATCTGGGCCGGTAACGTCATCCCATTCCGCCTCGAGCTCAGCGTCTTCGACGGGCCGGCCAAGGTGAGACTCCATCTTTTCTCGGAGCAGGCGTATCCCGGTGGCTCCAACCTGGAGTCGGGCCATTGCGGCTTGAATATTGTCGTGCGAGCGACGCACGTCGGCGCCTCGAAGAAACTGCAACGCGATCCACCCTGTGAGCGCTTCGCGTGCGGGCTTACTAATAGGCCATCGTGCTTCGTCAAGAATCTCTCGGAATGCGCTTGCGGCCCGACCTTCGACCTCCGAGAATCGGTCTTCCCAAAAGTCCGAGATGAAGTCTCGGCCGTTCACCTGCACCGAGATGTTGTAGAAATCTTTGCGCACGCTGGCATCGTTCACAGAAATAAAGTTCTGGCGGTCGCCCGGCTGCCAAGTTTGGAGCACCCGACCTTCACGAGAGAATCGCTCTAGGTAGAAGCGTGGAAGCACGTGGTGGCGCCTTTTGATTTTGGGCGCGTTGAAGGTCATAGGGAAACGCTATTCCAAGCCACCGACCACCGATTGATCCGGCCAGCCCAGTCGTCCGTGCGGCCTCGGCCAGACCCGCGCGGACCTCGCCCGGGCTGGTTCCATCGAGCTGCGTATAGCCCTCATTTGAGAGTCGCCACCTCGATCTTCTCAATTAGACGCGGAGAAGCACTCATCAAAACGCGCGCGCCTCTGGCAATTGCCGGGTTCCATGAGCCGCTCGGCCGAGGGGTCCCTTCGAGGACGCAATTAGCGTTGTCGATTTTCAGGGCGTAGTTCACGCCATCCTTGTGTTGCGCTGAGGAGAACCGAATGCCGTCCAATCCCACAACGTTGATGAAGTAGTCGGCCACCAGCTGGGTAGGAAGGTATCGAATTGCTTGCCATTCTGGATCCACGAGCCCACTGAGCGTTCGCGCAAACTTATGTAAGAACCGCACAGGGAAGTAGTGCTGCTCCAGAGATTTGTCGAATGGGCTGACCCATTTAGGAAGGCCGACGAAGTCGATGATCTTCAGCTCGCTCTCCGTGCGCCACTCCGAGAACGTGAGCCACTTCTGTTTGGTGTCGGCGTGGGCGAGCACTTCCTTCCTTGCGGTGTCGCGGTCCTCGGCTCCATAAAAGGTCGGTATACCGGCTGCGTTCATGCGGCCATTGGATGCGGGGAGGGTAGCCGGGATTGTTCCAAACCGCGGGGCGTCCCAAGTAGAGGTTTCGCGCTTCAGCTGATGTGTCGAAGCCCGATGAAGCAGTGTCCCCGACGGGAGAGGCTTTATCAGGTCGAATTGGCGCGACCAGGTCTCCAGTTTCGATGTGACCGTCTTCAAATCGTCAGCTAGGCGAAAGACGGCCTGAATTCGGCTGGTGGTTTCCATATGGGAAGTCGCCTCTTGCCACATCGACAAGACCGTGTCGTCCGGAAATTGCGACCACCAATCCACACGCTGCCAGTTCTGCTCGTACATGGTCGCCACGATGCGCTCGAAGAGAAGATCATCGAATTCGCTAGCGAATTCCTCGACGATTTCCCTCTCATCCATCTCGAGCGACGTGTGGAGGGACCCATCCGCCGGTTCGTAGAAGCGACGAACACCCCACATAAATGGAGCCAATAGAGCCTCCCCGTCGGCTGCCCCAAGGGCGGAGCACAGGGTGCATTCCACGCTCGGGTCCGCCGCCGCGCTTACGGCTGCTTGGAGCGACTTATCGTGAACGTGGTTTTCGCAGACAGCCCAGTCGGGCTGGTAATAGCCGTCCGCACGTTGATCTTCGTCCATCTCAACAGCGCCACTCATGAATGCCCCCCTACGCTTCCGCCGTCCGCAGCCACGAATACCCCGAGACGGTCGACCCGATCTTACTGCCCGAATCCTCGGCGGAAACGGCGAGCCCCGATACCGCCTTGGGGGCGCCTGTCCCATAGAGGGTTCCGTTTTCGCGGATGGAGTGATTGCGTACCCTCGATTCTCGGCGCACAATGGACGGTAGTTCTGAGGAGGCCCGCATGGTGCGTCGAGGACTTGATTCTCGAGCTTCCGGTAAAACTCCAGAAGAGACGGTGGTGCCATTGTGGCACCACCGTGATCCGTGGTCGACGCTCGCCACCAAAACCCCAGAAGATGCGGTGCCGCCACCGTGGCGGCACCGAAAGAAGTCGACTTCTTTCGTGAACAGCCGATGAAGGATCAGTTGCGGTCGGGTGACTGATTCGCCCCGGATGGACGGTGCTGCCACCGTGGCAGCACCGAGTTCACTCATCATCCTTAGGGAACGCCCGGTCGAGTAGCGCGGCGGTGGCCGGGTTCACCATCTCACTGCGCTGGATGTAGTGCTGCACCGTGATTTTCGTGTCCGTGTGACCGAGCAGTTCTGCTGCGAGTTCAATGCTGGCGTTGGTGTTGACCGCGGTCGCGACCGTGCGGCGGAACATGTGCGGGGTGACACCGTCGATCCCCGCTCCCCCGAGCACGTGACGCAATTGCCGACGCACATTCGCCGTCGTCAGCGGCGTGCCGTCCCGGGACTGGAACAGCAGCTCATCCAGGCCCAGACTCCCGACCTTGGCGAGACGCCGGCGGACCGCGTCGGCGGTGAAGGTGGGGATGGCAACAACGCGGGTGGACCTGGTGGTCTTGGGGTGATCCTGCCGGAACGTCGCCTCACCCTTGCGGCTGATGATCGTGCCGGGCAGGCGGATAGAGGGCACGGTGCTAGTGACGTCGACGTCCCGGCGGCGGACGGCCAACACCTCGCCGATCCGAGCAGAGGTGCCGAGCATCACCTCGATGATCGCCCCGAGCTGGCCGTCGGGCTTCGGCCCGGAGCTGTGGTCGGCGGCACTCTCCCACTGGGCGATCGCCGCGCGGATCATGTTCACCTCCGGGGCCATGAGCGCATCGGGAATGTGCGGCTCACGGTGCAGGCGGGACACGTGATCCATCGGGTTGCGCGGAAGGACCTCATGCCGCACCGCCAGTTCCAGCGCCAGCCGCAGCACAACTCGGGCCTGCTTGGCGCGGCTGTAGGAGAGCTACGCCAGTTGTTTGATGAACTGATCGCACCGGGCGACGCCGATCTCGCGCAGCGTGAGGCTGTCGAACGCCGGAGCGACGAGGGTGCGCATATTACGCTCATACAGGTTCCGGGTGGTTTTGGAGATCCGGCCCTCCAGGTCGATGTCGTTCAACCAGTAAGCCACGAGGTCTGCGAACAGGCTGTCGGGCGTCAGGGAGGTGTCGGTGGGTCGGAACAGGGACCGCTCGGCGAGCTTGGCTTTCAGCGCGCCTTCGGCGGCCTTGGCGGTGGCGCCGGTGGCCTGCACTTGGCGCGCTCGACCGTCCCAGTCGCGGTAGCGGGTCCGTGCCTCGAATCGGCCGGACGGCATCAGCCGTGTGGTGATGTCGCCGAAGGTGCCGATCGTCAACCGTGGCCGGGCCGTCTCAGTTCACCGCCGATCGGTGTGACCGGGTGGGTTGGACGGTTCGCGCTGCTCGGCGATCCAGGCTCGCACGTCGGAGACGGCGAACTTCAGATGTTTGCCGAACCGGTAGGCCGTCGGGCCTTTGCCGTGCACGCGCCGGTCGTAGACGGTGGAGAGCGGTATACCGAGGTAGGACGCCAGTTCGGCGACGTCCATCAGGGGTTCCAGACCCCATGTGTCGGTGGGGGCGTCGGTGTGAGATGAGGACGGGTGATTGTCGTGAATGCTCATACCCACTAGGTGCGCACGAGAATCCCGAATGATCGAAGCGGACCCAGAACGACGTCAGCGCGACGGACGGGAGCGCCGCCTCAGTGCCGTGTGAGAGGAGTAAAAGATGGGTTCTTGATGGGGTAATCAAATCCGTTAACCTAAAAAGTCCCGGAAACCCTTGAGTTTCCGGGACATTCGGTCGGGCTGACAGGATTTGAACCTGCGACCCCTTGACCCCCAGTCAAGTGCGCTACCAAGCTGCGCCACAGCCCGCGACCAGTCATCCTCTCGGACGACCTCGACAATGCTACAGGACATTTCAGGCTCCCTTTGTCACCCTCACCCCCGCGCATGGATGTGCGAGCCATTGGGACAGAGCCCTGAGTCGTGACGAGCCACTATCGTCGATAGCTATGGGCACTCACACTGAACCCGACACATCAAATCCAATCGGTCTCGCGCGCTCTCCCCGCGTACTCGGTGTCATTCGGCGGCATCTACGCGGCTGCCAGCGTTCGGCGACCAGCCCGTACCGCACATGATGACGTCGCGGCACGGGCACTCGTTCGTGTTGTCGATCGGCCTCATCTTCGTCGGCGGCTCTTTTGGTGCTGCGACCCGGGAGTGGCTCAGAATGGCCATTCCCGGGTTCGAAACAATCCCTGTCTCGATCGCCATCATCAACGTGATCGGCGCATTCCTGCTCGGCTATCTGTATGAGGCTTTGACCCGGCTCGACAGCACAAGACAAATGGGCAAAAACCTCAGACTGTTGCTCGGCACCGGATACTGCGGCGGCTTCACAACCTACAGTTCCCTGGCCACCGACACTGCCGTGTTTCTTCAACACGGGTTCACAGCGGGAGCAATCGTGTTCGCCCTCGGCACGGTGGTCGTCGGCGCCGCCGCGACCTGGCTCGGCATCGTGATCGCCAGCATTGGCAACAACGCTCGCGCTGAAAAGATTGGCAACAACGCTCGCGCTGAAAAGACACCTGACGCCGCGACGCAAACGGGTGACGCACCATGACTCCGCTGGTCTTCGTGCTCGTCGTCGTTTGCGGGGGCGTTGGTGCTGCCATCCGGTTTACGGTCGATCAACTCATCCGGTCTCGCCAGAAAACCGGATTTCAGTGGGCCACCACGATCATCAACGCCGCGGGCTCGCTCGCGCTCGGCTTCCTCACCGGTCTGACGATGGTTCACCTGCTTCCGACCAACCTCGCGGTGATCATT
Organism: Mycetocola sp. Y442; assembly: GCF_056898615.1. Classification (NCBI taxonomy): domain Bacteria; kingdom Bacillati; phylum Actinomycetota; class Actinomycetes; order Micrococcales; family Microbacteriaceae; genus Mycetocola; species Mycetocola sp. Y442. Next base: position 37,687 of record NZ_JBXHBV010000001.1, on the reverse strand, counting down.
GGCGCCGCACACCTCGCCGGATTCACCACCTTCAGCACCGCCAGCTACGAAACGGTACAGCTCGTCAGGAAGAAGAAGTACGGTTTCGCGTTTCTCAGCAGTGTCGGCATGCTCGTGATCTGTGTCGGTCTCGCCTGCTTAGGCCTGTGGATCGGTGCATCGATTTAAGCGCATCAGTCTCTAACCTCGGTCGCTGCATGAGGCTGGTGCGCGAATTAGACGGGAGACGCAGGGAGCCGACGCGGGATCTCCGCAACCTGCGGAGCGAGGTCCACGGCCATAATCGCGACCGTCTGATTCGCCCTCGCGAGGGCGCGAAGCGCAATCTCTGCGGCCAAGGGCTCCTCCTCGTCGCCCAGATCGTCGACACCGATATCGGGGGCCACCGGCCCTGAGGCACGACCTTCATAGACCGCGATGAGCGCCTCGAAGTTCTGGGTGGTCGTTTCTTCCAGCTGCTCCCACTGTTCGTCGGTAAGCCGCGCCTTGCCACGGTGCACGCGTTCCGCCGAGGCGATGAAATGCCTCGTGTAATACAAAAGTTCCCAAAACCCGGTGAGGCGGTTCTCGATCCCACCGGGCTCAAACGCACCGGCTCCGTAGCTCATCGGGCCGGCCGTTGCCTGCAGATCGCGCAACTGGGAGGTCATGGCGACCTCCTGCTTGGAGAGGGCAGCAATCTCCTCGGCGGTCAATTGCCGGTCACGCCGCCACAGTTCGAGGGCAGTCGCTGTGATGGCTTGCACCGTTCGCGTCAGCTTGACGGCTTGCCCGGCAAACTTGTCGCGTGTTCGCGTCGGCAAGATCAACGCGGCAATGATCAGAGCAACACCGGCCCCGATAATCGTCTCGACGATGCGCACACCAATGGTTTCTGAGTTCAGTCGGCCGAGCAGTTCGTACAGCTGGGCGAACATCATGGTCTTCCAGAAGGATGAGAGCGGTGACGAAGCGCCGCGGAAGTACATCATCGCGAAAACGCAGACGGCGAGTACCGGCAGGAGCACGGCGGGGTCCGATGCTGCAGCGATCGCAATACTGAAACCGACGATGGCACCGAACACTGTGCCGATGATCCGCTGCGAACCCTTCACGAAAGTCTCACCGTCGCTGCCACCGATCGCCTGATATGCGGGCATCGCCGCCCAATACTGGTGAGTTGTCGATACGAAGGTCCCAAGGAAAAGCGCTACCCCTGTCGACAGGCTGGCCTGGACAGCCCTGCGCCAGATGGGTGCGGTGTCTGCGGCAGCCGGTGGCCGATCCCCACCGGAGGCGTCGATGATTGCTGATTCGTCGACGGATTCCCGTTGATCGACGGATGCCTGCGCGGCGTCGTTGGCACCGGTCTCGGGTGAAGGTGGGGATGGCTCGTCACCAGAATGAGTCGGCGCGAGCTCCACCGCTCGCGCCGACTGGAGCACATCGACCGCTTCCTGCAGCTCGTATGCGGAACGGAGTACACGGTGTGCCACGCGTGGCCAACGCGCGGCTTCTGAGCTGAGAGACCGGAGGTCGAGCGAGCCCGCTGGAGAAGAGGCTGATCCCGTGCCGTCACCGATCGTCCTTGCGTCGTCACCCTCCGGCGCTACCCACGCCGGAGCATCCGGAATCTCCGCAATGTGGTCACGCACCGACGCCAGGACACCGGCAAGACGCGCACGGACATCGAGCGGCATACCCGCCCCCGTCGCCAGTCTGGCCTCGGAAGACAGGTTAACCAGGGCGAGTTCCGCTTCGTGAACCCGGATGCGCAAGACGCTTGCCTGCTGGGCGTCGAGCCCGAGATCAGGATCATTCTCAGTGAGTTGCCCGGTCAGGAATGAGGCCATCTGGTGCGTCTGTCGCAGTTCCGCGCGGGTGCGACGCATCAGGTCCGGATCCCAGCGCGCAGCGGAAACGGCGTCAACCAGCGGGTCAAGGGAGCGGGCCAGCCGGTGCTCAAACGCGACCACACCGCCCTTCACCACCCGGACGTGTGCGCTCTTGTTGGGGATCATCTGCACGATGACCGAACTGAGGGCACCGACAACCGCTGCACCGACGAATACGGGGAACTGGTTTCCCTGCAAGCCGAGGAGCAACGTGAAGTAGTACGTCATGAACGCGAGCTGGCCGAACCCGCCAAACTTTGGGCCGAACCGGGTAGCGGCGACGGCAACGAACGCCAGGCCGGCGAGTGTCACACTCGACGGCATGGGATCGTGCGGGACGATCGCACTGATTCCCAGCGAAATCAGGACGGGAATGACCGAGAGCGCAGCTGCCAGGCGACGGATACCGTGAGCGGAGCCCGACGCTGAGCCGGTGAACATCGCAATCATTCCACCGAAGATCGCTGCGGGGAATGCGGGAATGCCGAGCACCGGCAGACCAGCCGCGAGGACTATGACGGCGAGCGCCGCAGCCATGAGCCCCCGGAGGGCACCGAGAAGGCGGGAGAAGCCGGGGTCGATCAGCGTGACCCGGCGGGACAGGAACCCCCTGAGCCCGCCGCCGCTCTGCTTCCCGGCGGTCTCGCTGGGTGCCGGTGCCAGCGCAACCTGAGGCCATTCGTCTTTCCGCCTGGAGTAAACCGGTTGATAGTCGAGGTCGCGGCTGACCGCCGAGCCGAACTGCTGGGCACGGTAGGCGAACGGCAACCAGGCAACGTACCGGGAATACGCATCGTTGATGTCGCCCAACGGCTCACTGTCCACAAGCGGCGCCATGTCGCGGTTGACGCCGATGAAGCGGTGCACCCAGCGGTCACCGTCGTGTCGCTGGCTCACCCGTCGCCGCGACCGCGGCCGAGCGGCCAGCTCTGCCGTCACCTGCCCAGCAAATGCCTCGGCGGTCACCAGCTCAGGAACATCGATGCTCATCCACTTGAGCAGCGGATGCATATACGTTTCGAATTCGTCGAACTGCTCGGTCAACAGCAGCAGAGTCGGTTGCCGGGTGGCCGGGTGCGATGCGGGAAGCCCCCAGCGCAACCCTCCGATCGTCCCAGCGAGCATCTCAATCGAGTACGGCAACGAGAACGTGTCGCGTCCACTCTGAAAGAAGTACGCGGCGTGGTGCCTCCGCACACCATCGGTATACGAGTTGAACACATCAGAGAGGCTCCTGAGATGCGCGTCAAGATCGACGGCGGTTCCGCGGGGAAAGTACGGCGCGAGGCTCGCAACCGGTTCGCCCACTCCGTCGCCCGGGCTGCCGAATTGAGAGGAGAGGGAGCGCAGGCTGGAGACGGCGTCGAAGAGCGAGACCAGAAACACGAGGATGAGGACGACGAGAACGATACCGGTGAGGGACTCAGTAACGGAGAGGATACGCAGAAAGTCGGTGTCTGGCACCAGTTGTGACGTTCCGACCGTGGACAGTTGAGCCGCGCTGAAATACAACGCGCCGAACAGGTCGCCGTGAACACCGTCGTAGACGAAGTTTTTGCCCTGCATGAACCCCAGATAGACCAGGCCGTACCCCAGGATCGTTCCGCTGAGCCACCACACGACAGTGACCAGAACTTGCAGTCCGGTGACCTGCCGCAGGACGGCGGGTCGCCAACGCCGTGAAACTTGCCGGGTTAATCGTTTCGTCAATTCCCATTGCCACCGCGCCAGTCGCCCGGCGATGAAGCCTGCTTCGTCATAGTTGAGGGCGCTCAGAAACACGTCGAGCCACGTCACTGCGAGGACGACGAATCCGAGTCCTATCCACAGGGCATCCACGCGGTCAGCATAGAACTCGCCCCGCCGAGCACAAGATGCGAAGGACTCAGCCGGCCGTGGCCCTCGAGAAGCGCGTCGACGGGCGCCCCGCGGTGGCGTAGTCGAGCGTCTTCTCGGCCCGGTTCACAGCGACAAGGTACTCGAGGTACCGACGCGCACTCACGCGAGAGATGCCAGATAACTCAGCGATCTGCACCGCAGAGCTGCTCGGGGCGGACCCCAGCGCCGCCTCCACCGTGTCGAGCGTCTCGCTGCTCAGCCCCTTGGGTAGGACCGTACGCGAACGGATGCCAGTGGTCATGAGAGCGTCGATCTCGCGTTGGGCGAGTTCCGCCCGCACCCCGGACTCGACGAGCGCGAGCCGGTCACGGGCCACATCGTCGAGTCGCTCATTGAGGCCGCGTGCGGTGAACGGCTTCACGAGATAGTGCTGGATGCCGGCACTCCGCGCCTGCCGCACGCTCTCGACATCGCGCGCGGCGGTGACCGCGATCACCTCGGGCTGCACACCGCCCAGTGCCCGCACCCCGCGAAGCACCTCGAGCCCGGTGAGTCCGGGCAGGTCGAAGTCGAGCAGCACCAGATCGGGACGGTGTTCGGCGATGAGCCGGAGTGCGTCCGGCCCGTTGTGCGCGGTCGCAGCCACCGCGAACGCGGGATGCGCGCCGACGAACCTGCCGTGCAACGACGCCACTTCGACGTCGTCGTCCACGATGATGGTCCGGAGAACAGCGGCGACGGTCACGACGCACCAGCACTGATGACACCAGCACCGGCGGCACCGGCACCGGCCGCACGAGCCCCCGCGGCGGATTCCTGCGATGGCCGGCTTCGCCCGGGCAGGTCGCCTACCGGCAGCTCCACGGTAAACAGCGCGCCACCACGCTCGGAGCGCCCGACCGTGACGGTGCCTCGCGCCCGGAGCACCGTGCGCCGCACCAGGGCAAGGCCGATCCCCCGCCGCCGCAGCGTCGGGCTCGCATCGGCCGCGATCGCCTTCGAACTGACGCCCTCCTCGAACACCCGCTCGTACTGGTCCGGTGGAATACCGTGACCGTCGTCCTCGACCGTCACCCGGATCCGGGCGCCGTCGATGCCGAAGCCCAGCTCGATGTGGTTGCCCGCCGAGCACGCCTCGAGCGCGTTGTCGATCAGGTTGCCCACCACCGTCACGAGGTCACCTCGCAACGTCGACGCGGCATCCGACCTCAGCCACGCCGGCAGCGGATCCGTTGGGAGGATCGAGACCGACATCCCCAGTTCGCGCGCATGGCTGGCCTTGACGAGCAACAGCGCGGCAAGCTCGGGGATCTCGAGAATCACCTCTTCACCGGGAACCCGCAGAGCGCCGCCGGTCCCGGTGCGTTCGACGAAGGCCCTGGCGTCGTCGATGAGGCCAAGCTCGAGCAGCCCCGAGATCACGTGCAGCTTGTTCGCGAACTCGTGGGCCTGCGCCCGCAACCCGTTGGTGAGCGACTGCGCGCCGTCCATCTCGCGCAGCAGCTGGTGGAGCTCGGTGTGGTCGCGCACGAGGAGGGTCGCACCGACGGCACGACCGTGCAGCTCGGTGCCCGTGCTTCGCGCCACGAGGATCCGCTCACCGGCGAGCACGAGCTGACCGCCGGGCTCGCCGCGCTGCAGCACGCCGACGAGCGACGGATCGAGTACCTCTGCAGCCAGTCGCCCGGTGAGGGAATCCTCTTCCAGCCCGAGAAGTTCGAGCGCCGCATCGTTGACGAGCACGATCACGCCGGCCTCGTCGACGCTGATCATCCCCTCACTCATGCCGTGCAGCATGGTCTCCCGCGACCCAACGAGCGACGCGATCTCCTTCGGCTCGAGACGGTAGATCCGGCGGCGAATGATGGCGGTCACCCCGGCGGCACCGAAGATCCCGACCACAGCTGATGCCGCAAGCGGAAACACGAGCGCGCCGAGCCCGCCGACGAAATCCTCGCGGAGCGCCGACTCCAGAATCCCGACCGATACCGTGCCGATGACCTCGCCGTCCGCACTGTGCACGGGCACTTTGGCCCGCCAGGATTCGCCGAGCGTGCCGGTCTCGGTACCGACGAACATCTTGCCTGACAGCGGCACAGACGGATCGGTCGAGACGGGTTCGCCGATGCGATCCGTGTCGGGATGCGAATAACGGATGCCGTCGGCATCCGTCACGACAACATAGGTGACGTTCGATGCCTCCCGGATGACCTCGGCGATCGGCTGGATCACCGCGGCCGGGTCCTGGTCGTCGTACGCATCGCGGATCGCGGGAAGCGTGGCCACCGATTGCGCGACGCCGATCATACGGTCGAGGTAGGCGTCGCGCACCTGGCGTTCAAACAGGCTAGCTGCCACAACGCCGGTGACCAGCACGACGGAACACACGATCAGCGCCTGGAGAAGGAGCAACTGCAGGCGAAGCGACATTGCTTTCACTCCCCCATTGTCGCGCGATCTGCCGTCAGCGGCGAGCGGATGCCGGGTCGAACCGGTGAAGAGCCGCGGCCAATACTTACGAAAGCCCCGGCGGGGCATCCGACCGAACTATCGTGCTGATCAGCACGGGGCGCACCGACGCGACCCCACTCGCAATCACTCAATGAGGAGACATCATGCGACGACACAGCCTGGTCATCGTTGCTGCAGCAACAGCTCTCACGCTCGCGGCCTGCAGCTCACCGGCCGCCGATCCCGCCACGGACTCGGACTCGGAAGCGAGCACCGAGGTCACCGACCTCTCGATCATCGTCCCCGCAGAGCCGGGTGGCGGCTGGGACCAGACCGGACGCGCGATGTCCGAGACCCTCACGGCAGAGGGCATCGTCGACAGCGCACCGGTCACCAACATCGGCGGAGCCGGCGGCACCGTCGGCCTTGCGTCACTGGCGAACGAGAAAGACCCGCACACGCTCATGGTCACCGGGCTTGTGATGGTCGGCGCCGTTGAGACCAACGCGGCCCAGAACCGGATGGAAGACACCACGCCCATCGCCCGCCTCACCGAGGAAGCACTGGTCGTCGTTGTGCCGGCCGACTCGAAGTACAAGAACCTCGAGGATCTCGTCGAGGACATCGTCGAAAACGGCCAGGACGTGTCGGTGACCGGCGGCTCTGCCGGTGGCGCCGACCACATTCTCGCCGGCCTGCTGCTCGAAGAGGCCGGACTCTCCGGCACCGAGATCGCCGAAAGCCTCAACTACATCCCGAACTCGGGCGGTGGCGAAGCGGTGAACCTCATCCTGGGCAACAACGCGGCGGCGGGCATCTCGGGCATCGGCGAGTTCGTCGAGCACATCGAATCGGGCACGATGAGGGCACTCGCGGTGTCGAGTGCCGAACCGGCCGAAAACCTGCCTGACGTCCCGACCATCACCGACGAGGGCTACGACGTCACGCTCACCAACTGGCGCGGTGTCCTGGCGCCGACGGACATCTCCGACGCTGACCGTGACGCACTCATCGCGACCGTCACCGAACTTCACGACAGCGACGCGTGGACCGAACAGCTCGAAACCCGCGGCTGGGCGGATGCGTTCCTCACCGGTGACGAGTTCGAGACGTACCTCGACGAGAACATCACCGAGGTCACCACCACGCTCACGAACATCGGCCTGGTCGGCTGATCATGTCGAGCCCATCGACGGGTGTGCCCGGCAGCGGCCAGGCACACCCGGCGACCGGGAACGACCCGGTTGCCGCTCCCCCGGCGCGGTCGAAACTCGGCGAGTACATCTTCGCCGCTCTCGCCCTCGCGCTCGGTATCTTCGTTTTCGCCGGTGCCTTCGCCATTCGGGTGCCGGGGGCTGGCACCCAGGTTGGTCCCCGGGTCTTCCCGTTCCTCGTCGGAACCATCCTCATCGTCTCCGCCGCAATGGTCGTCGTTGACGTCTTCCGCGGCAAGCTCGCCGACCTCGAAGAAGGTGAGGACATCGACAGCGCCGCGAAGACGGACTGGATCACCCTGGCGAAAATCACGGCGTTCGTGGTCGCGCACATCGCACTCATCGAGGTGATCGGCTGGCCGTTCGCCGCCGCCGTCCTCTTCGGTGGCGTCGCCTGGTCGCTCGGTGCGAAGCGCTGGTGGATGGCGCTGATCATCGGGCTGGTGCTCGGCCTCATCATCTTCATCCTCTTCGGCGGCCTCCTCGGCCTCTCCCTGCCACCCGGGCCACTGCTGACCTGGCTGAACCCGCTCCTCGCGACCCTGAGAGGCTGACATGGACAACATCCTGAGCCTGATGGAGGGTTTCGCAACGGCCCTCCAGCCGCAATACCTCATCTTCGGCTTCATCGGCGTGCTCGTCGGCACCGCGGTCGGCGTGCTCCCGGGCATCGGCCCCGCTATGACCGTCGCCCTGCTGTTGCCGCTGACCTATTCGCTCGACCCGACCGCGGCGCTGATCACCTTCGCCGGTATCTACTACGGCGGCATGTACGGCGGCTCGACAACGAGCATCCTGCTCAACACGCCCGGCGAATCAGCGTCGATCGTCACCGCTCTCGAGGGCAACAAGATGGCGAAGCTCGGCCGAGGGGCCGCTGCACTCGCCACGGCGGCCATCGGCTCGTTCGTGGCGGGCACGATCGCGACGGTCGGCCTGACGTTGTTCGCCCCGATCATCGCATCGTGGGCGGTGACCCTGGCCCCCGCCGATTACGTCGCCCTCATGGTCGTGGCCTTCATCACCGTCGGTGCGCTCCTCGGCTCGTCGGTCTGGCGGGGTCTCACCTCCCTCGGCATCGGCCTGTTCCTCGGGCTCGTCGGCACCGAGATCCTCTCCGGCCAGCAGCGGTACACCTTCGGCCTGCTCCCGCTCGCCGATGGAATCGACGTCGTTCTGGTCGCGGTCGGGCTCTTTGCCGTTGGCGAGACGCTCTACGTCGCGAGCAGGATGCGACACGGCGCGATCGCCCTCATCCCTGTGACCCGCGGCTGGCGAAGCTGGATGTCGAAGGACGACTGGCGCAGGTCCTGGAAACCGTGGCTCCGCGGAACGGCGATCGGCTTTCCGATCGGGACGATTCCGGCGGGTGGAGCGGATGTCGCTACCTTCCTGTCCTACGCCAGCGAGAAGAAACTCTCGAAGCACAAGGAGCAGTTCGGCCGTGGGGCGATCGAGGGCGTCGCCGGGCCTGAGGCGGCAAACAACGCTGCGGCCGCCGGTGTGCTCGTTCCGCTGCTCACCCTCGGACTGCCGACAACGGCGACCGCCGCGATCATCCTCTCGGCATTCCAGTCATACGGCATCCAGCCGGGCCCGCAGTTGTTCACCAACCAGCCCGCGCTCGTCTGGGCGCTCATCGCGAGCCTGTACATCGGCAACGTCCTGCTGCTCGTGCTCAACCTGCCGCTCGTCGGCATCTGGGTGAAGCTCCTGCAAATCCCGCGGCCGTACCTCTACGCGGGGATCCTGACCTTCGCGGCCCTGGGTGCGTACGCGGTGAACTTCTCGATCGCCGACATCGTGATCCTCCTGATCATCGGTATCGTCGGGTACTTCCTGCGCAGGTACGGTTACCCGATCGCTCCCCTCGTCATCGGGCTCATCCTCGGACCGATGGCGGAAGCACAGCTTCGGCGAGCGCTTCAGCTCAGTCAGGGTGATCTCGGCGCCCTGTTCACGCGACCGTTCGCGGCGATCTGTTACATCGCCCTGATCCTCATCATCGCCCTCGGGCTCTGGCTGCGCCAGCGTCAAAGCCGGCTGGAGCGCACCCTGGCCGCGGCCGCAGCCGCCGACACCTCGGTCAAGGCTGCGGTGAACCAGATGTGGGATGCCGGCGATCGCCCCACGGATGTGAGAACGTCGGACATCCGTGTGGTGCCGTGGAAGGACGACGAGCCGACGCGGTCAGGCAAGGATTCAGACGGGCCGGACGACAAGCTGTAGGCGCACCGGGAAACACGCCGTAGCGCCCCGTCGCGGGGCCGGACCGCTCAGACGGGTTCCGGCTCCGCGACGGTGCGGGCACCGGGTTCGAGCACCAGCGCCCGTTCCCTCACCAGGGACAACGCGTGCTCAACGGCTCCGACACTCACGGCGTCACCGCCCAGCCGCGACGCCACGAGTTCAGGAGTCATCGGGTCACCGCTGCCCGCGACCCTGAGGGCTGCCCCGGCGATCACGGCAGGCAGCGACTCAGCCAGGTGGCCGCCAACGATCACCCTGTCGACGTCAAGCAGATCACCGAGCACGATGCAGATCCGTGCGAGACGCTCGGCGAGACGATCGAGGATTCCGCGCGCAACGGCATCCCCCAGCTCGGCCGCCTTCGCCACATCGCTCTCGGTCAGCGCTTTGGGGTTCACGCGGCCAAGGGGGCTGCGGGCGTCAACCTCGCCCGCCGCCATTGCCTCGAACGCCCACTGCCGGGCCAGCAAGGCCAGCCCGTTGGCCGAACCCACGCCGTCGACGTAATCGAGAAAACGCATTTCGCCGGCGCCGCCCCTCCTGCCGCGCACGAGTCTGCCCTCGATCATCAGCCCGGAGCCGATTCCCTCACCGACGAGCATCGAGATGTACGAGCCCACATCGCGGCCCTGCCCCGTCCCTGTCGCGCGTTCGGCGATCGCCGCGAGGTTCGCATCGTTCTCGACGGTGACGATCGGGGCGACATCCTCAAAGGCCCCGCTGAGGTCGGGGTTCATCACGGCCCAGAATCCGTTCTCGCCCTCGGGAGACGTCCCCTGATCGTCAACGGGTGCCGGTACTCCGAGGGTGAGCCCCAGCACCCGCGAGCGGTCGACCCCTGACGCCGCCATCGCCCGATCGAACATCTCGAGGGCAAGACGGCGCCGTTCGTTGGCATCGGCTAGTCGATCAACACTGTTCGGCGAGCGGGCGGGTATCCGGACCTCTGCAGTCCCGAGGCTCGCACCGCGCAGGTCAGCGGCCCTGGCAGACATCCGGTCATACCCCGCGTCAATACCGACAACCACGCCTGCTCGCTCCCGAAGCGCGTAGCGGCGGGCCGGTCGGCCCTTCCGCCCCGTCCCCTGCACGTCTTCCAGCTGATCGAGCCAGCCCTTAACGACGAGCTCATCGCAAACCCCGATCACCGTCGCCCGGGTCAGGCCAACGGATGCCATCACATCCGACGCCGTGAACACGCGCGTTTGCCAGGCATGCTCGAGCACCGTGCGTGCATTGAGCGTGCGCAACAGTTGCGGTGACGACGCGATAACACTCTGAGCCAAAGCCTTGACCTTTCATTTTGGTAAGCGCAGTATGTACGTCATCAATAGATTTACAGCCTAAATATAATCCTCCCGGGAGCGATTCCGAAGGGATATCCGCACAAAGCACCGCACACATTCGTCAAGGGAGACAATGTCGTGAATCTGAGAACCGGTCCTCGAACTCGATTCGGCCTCGCAGTCGCCATGATCACCGCAGCGGCACTCTCCCTCACCGGGTGCGCCGCAGCCGGGAGCGGCCCCACCGAGATCACCTTCCATATGAGCAAGCCGGAGGCGATCCCCTTCTTCCGGGATCTCGTGAAGCAGTTCAACAGCGAGCAGTCCGAGGTGAAGGTCACCCTCGACACGGCATCCAACCTCTCAGCGGGATTCCTCCGCGGCAACCCGCCCGACGTCGGCCTGCTCAACTACAACATGGAGATGTCGCGGTTCATGGAGCGCGGTGCCCTCTCCGACCTGTCGGACATGCCCGAAACCGACCGCATTCGTCCTGACGTCCAGGAACTGGCGGACCAGTACGCGACCTATCCGGGACGCACCAGTGTGCTCCCCTACTCAGTGGCCGCGGCATCCGTCATCTATAACGTCAAGATCTTCGAAGACAACGGTCTCGACGTTCCTGAGACCTGGGACGAGCTGGTCACGGTCTGCCAGACCCTGCAGGACGCGGGCATCACCCCGATCTACAGCACGTTCTCAGAGCCCTGGACGATTGCACAGGGGCTGTTCGACTACTCCGTCGGCGGATCGGTTGACGTGGCCGACTTCTTCGAGCAGATGAACGAACTCGGCACCGAGGTCGGCCCGGATTCAGCGGTCTCGTTCCAGAAGGATTTCACCGAGCCGGTGGAGAAGATGCTGGAGCTTGCCGCCTACTCCAACGACGACTCAGCAAGCCGGACCTACGGCGACGGGAACGTCGCATTCGCCAAGGGCGAGGCCGCCATGCTGATGCAGGGCCCGTGGGCCCTCGGCGAAATCGCCAAGACCGACGACAGCCTCGAACTCGGCACTTTTCCGTTGCCGGTAACCGACGACCCTGATGACCTCAAAGTTCGAGTGAACCTCGACCTCGCGCTCTGGGTTCCCGAGGTCGGCGATGCCCAGGAGGCCTCGCGTGAATTCGTGTCGTTCCTCATGCAGAAGGAGATCATGGACGAGTACAACGCCCAGTTCCTCGGCTTCGGCACCACCACCGACTCGGCGCCGGCCACGGATGAGCGCATCCTCGGCATGCAGGAGTACTACGAAGACGGTCGCTTCTACCTCGGCGCGTCACAGCGCATCCACCTGAGCATCCCCGCCGCCAACTACGTACAGGCCATCGCGACCGGTGCCGACGTCGACTCGACGCTGAGCCGACTCGACGATGACTGGGCGCGCCTCGCCCTGCGCGACTGATTACCGGAGGACACGACATGTCTATTCCCCTCACCCCCGCCGCCGCCTCGGCCGGTTCACTCGTCACCGAGGCCGAGCACGGAAAATCGGCCCACCTGGCCGGATCGCACAGCCGAAAGGGCAAGCCGAAGACCGATCCGATCTACTACCTGTTCCTGCTGCCGACGCTCGTCCTCTTCACCCTCGCCATCACGGTTCCGGCGATCGTCGGAATCTTCTACAGCTTCACGAACTTCATCGGGTTCGGTGACTGGCAACTGGTCGGGTTCACCAACTACATCGCGGTGTTCTCCGATCCCGCGATTCTCGCCAGCTACCTCTTCACCTTCGGCTTCGCTCTCGTCACTGTGCTTGCAGTCAACATCATCGCGTTCCTCCTGGCGGTGGCCCTGACGTCCCGGATCCGGCTGAAGACTCCGCTTCGGGCGATCTTCGTCATCCCCATGGTCATCTCCGGCATCGTCATCGCGTTCGTATTCAAGTACCTCTTCGCCAACTCACTGCCCGCGCTGGGCGCCGCGACCGGGATCGGCTGGCTGCAAGAGTCGATCCTGGCCAACGAGAACCTCGCCTGGCTCGCGATCGTCATTGTCACCGCGTGGCAATCGATCCCCAGCGCGCTGCTGATCTACATCGCCGGGCTGCTGTCGATTCCGGGTGAGGTCTACGAAGCAGCCGACATCGACGGAGCGAGTGCGTGGGTCCGGCTCCGCTCGGTGACCCTCCCGCTCGTCGCCGGCTACGTCGTCATCAACATCATTCTCGGCTTCAAGGGCTATCTGAACGTGTACGACGTCATCGTCGGCCTCACCGCCGGCGGTCCTGGCACAGCGACCCGAAGCATCGCCATGACCATCTTCACCGGCTTCACCGGTGGTGACTACGCCTATCAGATGGCCAACGCAACGATGTTCTTCATCATCGCGGTGCTGATCTCCATCCTTCAGCTTCGGATCACCCGCGGAAAGGCGGCACTCTCATGACGCAGCAAATCTCGACGCCTGCCCCAGCGGTCGCGGACACCCGCACCGTGGCTTCACCGGCTCGCCGCCGGGGCAGGGTGGGGCAGGAACGCACCAACTGGCCGCTCATGATCGTCCTGTTCCTGTGCGCCCTGACGGTCCTGCTGCCGCTGTATGTCACCATCTCGATGTCGATGAAGACATCAGCGCAGTCCGTCGACGGCAATGCGCTCTCGCTCCCGTCTCCCGTCGACTTCTCCGGCTTCGCCCAGGCGTGGGAACTCACCAACTTTCCCGTCACCTTCACCATCACCACCCTGGTCACGATCGCCACGGTCGTCGGCACGGTGCTCCTCGCCGCCCTCGCCTCCTACGCGATCGTGCGCAACTGGGAACGCCGCCTGTTCCGGTACTCGTTCTTCTACCTGCTCGCGGCCATGTTCGTGCCATTCACGGTCATCGCGCTCCCCCAGATCCAGCTCACTGGTCTGGTCGGACTGGCAAACCCCGTCGGGGTGACGATCCTGCACATCATGTTCCAGTTGTCGTTCAGCATCCTGCTGTTTACCGCGTTCCTGCGCTCGATACCTCTCGAGCTGGAGGAGAGCGCCCGAATCGACGGCGCCACGACCTGGCAGACCTTCTGGCAGCTGATTTTCCCGCTGCTCGCGCCGATGAGTGCGACGGTTGCAATCTTCGCCTTCCTGGCATCCTGGAATGACTTCATGCTGCCCTCGCTGATCATCGCCGACTCCAGCCAGCAGACCATTCCCGTCGTGCAGAACATCTTCCAGACCCAGTTCAGCAGCAACTACAACGTGTCGTTCGCCTCCTACCTCATGGCCATGGCGCCCGCGATCATCGTCTACCTGTTCACCCAGAGGTGGGTGATGGAAGGGGTGACCCAGGGTGCTGTCAAGGGATGACCTCGCGTCGGAGACCGACGCCGCATGGTGGCGTCAGGCCGCCGTCTACCAGATTTACCCGCGCAGCTTTGCCGACTCCGATGGCGATGGAATCGGTGACCTCGCCGGCATCCGTTCTCGCATCGGCTACCTCAGCGCACTCCACATCGATGCTGTCTGGTTGAGCCCGTTCTACCCGTCGGCGCTTGCTGATGGCGGGTACGACGTCGATGATTACCGAGATGTCGATCCGCGGCTCGGTACCCTCGCGGATTTCGATGCCCTCGTCGCCGACCTGCATGCTGCCGACATCCGGATGATTGTCGACATCGTGCCCAATCACACCTCGAACCGGCACGAGTGGTTCCGTGAGGCTCTCGCATCCCCCCGCGGATCTGCGGCGCGCGCACGGTACATCTTTCGCGACGGCCGTGGCCCCGATGGCGCCGAGCCGCCCGCGGACTGGACGAGCGCGTTCGGCGGCCCGGCGTGGGAACCGGTGGGAGACGGCCAGTGGTACCTGCACTACTTTGCCGTCGAACAGCCCGACCTCAACTGGGACAACAGGGAGGTCCGCGACGACTTCCTGAGAACGCTGCGGTTCTGGTCCGACCGCGGTGTCGATGGTTTCCGCATCGATGTTGCTCACGGACTCGCCAAAAAGCTCGACGAGCACCTACCGACCCAGGCTGAGCTGGACGCCCTGCCGAAGGGCAACGGCGGACACCCGCTCTGGGACCGTGACGAAGTCCACGACATCTATGCCGAGTGGCGCACCGTCTTCGACAGCTACTCACCACCCCGCACCGCCGTTGCGGAGGCGTGGGTCCAGTCGCACCGGGTGCCCCGGTACGCAAGCCCGGAGGGTCTCGGGCAGGCGTTCAATTTCGACCTTCTTGAGGCCAATTTCGATGCGGATGCCTTCCGTCGCGTCGTCGAAGACAACCTTGCGCTCGCAGCGCAGTCCGGGTCATCGACGACGTGGGTGTTGTCGAACCACGACGTCGTGCGGCACGCCACCCGGTATGGGTTGCCCGAACCGGCCAACCATGGCGAGAAGCACGGCTACGCCTGGCTGATGTCCGGTGGCGTCTCGCCCGTTCTCGACCGCGCTCGGGGACTGCGGCGGGCACGGGCTGCCACGCTGTTCGAGCTGGCGCTGCCGGGGTCCGCCTACATCTACCAGGGCGAAGAACTCGGACTGCACGAGGTCGCGGACATTCCCGCCGAGAGCCGCCAGGACCCTGCCTTCTTCCGCAACCCCGGGGTGGAGGTCGGCAGAGACGGCTGTCGTGTCCCACTGCCGTGGACCACGGACCGGCCGTCGTTCGGGTTCGGTACAGCGCGCGCACATCTCCCCCAGCCCGACTGGTTCGCCTCGGTCGCGGTCTCGGTACAGGAACACGACCCGGATTCGACGCTCGCGCTGTATCGGAAGGCACTCGAATTAAGGCACCGCCTGCAGACGGCCGAGCGCCTCGAGTGGCTCGATTCGGCACCGGATGTCGTGAGGTTCCGCCGCCCGAACGGCTGGGAGGTCGCGATGAACTTCGGCGCCGACCCGGCGGAGCTTCCGCCGGGAACCGTGCTGCTCGCGAGCGGCCCGCTCCGGCGCCGACAGCTTCCGGGCGAAACGACGGTGTGGATTCAACCGTCCTAGTGCCTGCTCCTCCGGCATCCGGGTGACCCTGCCAGCTCCCGCTCGCGCCCGTACGGAATAATGCGACGGGACGCAGGGAGCGAAGAGATGGATCTGGATGTCAGCGCAGTACCGTACACGGTTGCCACGGGCGCACCGCCAAGCAGTGACGACGTCGCCGAGGCGATTCACGTCGCCTATGACCGAAGCCTGGACCTCACCGACGGCACGGTCGCCGACTACATCCCCGAACTCGCCGACACCTCCCCCGATCTCTTCGGCATCTGTGTGGCAGAGGTGGACGGCACGGTGCAGGGCGTCGGCGACGTCGATCACCCGTTCACCATCCAGTCGATCTCCAAAGCCTTCGTGTGGGCTCTGGTGTGTGAGGAGATCGGTGACGAGAAACTGATCGACCTCATCGGTGTCAATAACACCGGCCTGGCATTCGATTCGGTGATGTCGCTTGAACTCAACGACGGCCACCCCATGAATCCGATGGGCAACGCCGGTGCGCTGGCCACCACCGCGCTCGTTCCCGGTGACAGCCCGGACGAGCAGTGGGAGTTCATCCGGAAAGGGCTCAGCGGGTTCGCCGGGAAGGACCTCGAGCTCGACGAGGCCGTGTACCGCTCGGAGTCAGCGTCCAACCAGCGCAACCAGGGCATTGCCCGGCTGCTGGAGAGTTACGGGCGCATCGGGTCGAACCCGCTCGACGTCGTCGATGTCTACACGAAGCAGTGCTCGGTCCTCGTCACCGCGACCGATATCGCCGTTATGGGTGCGACCCTCGCCGATGGCGGCATCAACCCGGTTACCGGCGAGCGTGTGGTGTCTGAAACCGTCTGCCACGACACCCTCGCGGTGCTCGCCGCGAGCGGGCTCTATCAGAACTCGGGTGAGTGGCTGTTCCGAATCGGGCTGCCAGGCAAATCCGGAGTCACCGGTGGAATTGTCACCATCGCACCAGGGAAGGCAGGAATCGCAACCTTCTCGCCTCGACTCGACGATGCCGGAAACAGCGTTCGTGGGCAACGTGCCACCGCGTATCTCAGCCGGAGGCTCGGGTTCGATCTCTTCGCTTCCCGTCCCCACAACACCTCCGGCGACAGTCCCCGCTGAGTCAGACTCCTGTCGCCGGAGCGGGCGTGACGGGCACCAGCAGCGTGCGTTCGATCAGACGGTGTTCCAGTGCCGAAGCATCAGAGGGTGCAACCGAATCCACATGACGCTGACGAGCCGCCCATTGAAGTCGATCGAGATCGTGGCAGCCGTCCCATCGTCTCGGGTCAGGAAGAGTCCGGCCTGGCCGTTCACCGAGCGCTCGAGAAGGCGTCGCCCCGGTTGTGCCCGCATTCCGAGGAGAAGCAGCGCGATCGCGTCGTAGCGTCCACCGATCACTCTCATGGAGCGGCCCTCAACCCGACCATCATCGACAACGACAGCGACGGTCGGTTCGAGAAGGGATTCGAGACGACCGGCGTCCCCGTCCTCGAGCGCGTGGCGCAGATTCCGCACCGCCCGATAGTGCACCGGTCGCGCGAGCCATTCCCACGCTGCCGCCCACGGTCCCGGTGCCGGGTGGTCGGGCGATGCTCTTCTCGTTGCGGTAACTGACATGGCGTTGCCCAGCTCGGCGTGTATGACGCTGCCGATCTCCTTTCGGCCTTTCGCGAATCCGCGCGAGCGGAATTGCAAGCTAAGACCCGACAGGAAGCAGTTTTCTGACTCCTGCCGGTTCATTGCCGTGCCGGTCCGCCGAACCATGGACCGGTGTCCTTTATACGCTTTAGCATGCTGGCATGGAAGACAATCCGGACATCAGGGTGATTTCGGCAACGGATGCCCCGTGGCACGACGTGCAGGCGGTCTTCGGAACACGCGGAGATCCGTCGAGCTGCTGGTGCCAGTACTTCAAGATGGACAACGCCGAGTGGAAGACCGCGAGCCGGGAGACTTGCGAGCCACTGCTCAAACGGCAGGCGCGGGAACTGGATCCGCCGCCGGGACTCATTGCGTACCAGGGCGACGCCCCGGTCGGTTGGTGCGCCGTCGAGCCGCGTCAGAACTACCCGAGGCTCAGCCGGGGAAAGGTCGTCCAGGCGAGCACGGAGCCTCCCGACGACCCGACCGTCTGGGCCGTGACCTGTTTCGTCGTGCGGGTCGGTTTCCGGAAGAGAGGCATCGCCACCGCTCTTCTTGCCGCAGCGGCCGGGCACGCTCAGGCACGCGGCGCGCGGGTGCTCGAGGGCTACCCGGTCGACCCGGCCGCACGGGACAAGGTGTCGTCAGCCGAGCTCTACTACGGTGTCGTGTCGCAGTTCGCTGCGAACGGTTTCACCGAGGTCGCGAGGCCGACGCCGTCCCGCGCGCTCATGCGACTCGAGCTGGCGACCTGACGGGGTCAGCCGACGAGACCGAGCGTCTCGAGGAACAGCGCCGCGTATCGCGGTGCGTCGACGTCGAGAGCCACCTCGATGACCGACCAGTCCCCGGCTCCCCCGTAGATCACGTCTTCACCCGAGTACCGCCGCCGGTCGACCACGGTCTGTCCGCGGCCATAGCCGGCGAGCTCGACCCGCACCGGTCGCCGCTCCACCCGCAAAGACTCGGGTTCGACGAGGGCACAGAGCGCCCCGGCATCGCCGATCAGCCCGGTGTATACGAGGCTGCTGTCTTCGCTGAGCGCCACCCGGTTGCCGAGCAGCGCACCAACGACCGCCCCGAGCGGCGAGCCGACCGTCGCGAGGGCTGCGGCGGCATCCTCGGCCACAGTCACCTGGTTGAACACGTCGAGGCCGTACATGAAGATCGGGATACCGGAGCCGAGCACGATCGCGGCGGCTTCGGGATCGTGCCACACATTGAACTCAGCGAGGGCGGTCGCATTGCCGACGCTCGCCGAGCCACCCATGAACACGATCCGCTTGATCTTGTCGATGACCTCGGGGTGGGTGCGCAGGAGCAGTGCAAGGTTGGTCTGGGGCGCGAGTGCGACGAGTGTCAGTGGCTCGTCGCTGTCGGCCAGCGTGCGGCGCATGAGTTCGACCGCGCTCACCGATTCGAGCACACGTGACGTTTCGGGCAGCACGAGGCCGCCGAGCCCGTCCTCGCCGTGGACGTGGGTTGCCGCACGGCTGGGCGCCAGCAACGGGCGAACCGCACCGGCCGCGACCGGGATCGGCGGGGCGCCAGCGGCGTCAAGAATACGCAGGGTGTTCTCGACGACCTGCGCGAGCGGCGCGTTGCCTGCCACGCACGTGATGGCACGAACGTCGATTGACGGATGCTTGACGGCAAAGATCAGGGCGAGGGCGTCATCGACGCCCGTGTCGACGTCGAGGAGAATCGGGAGTGTGCGCATCCGACCAGCTTAGAAGCTGCGTGCGATGCCGCGGATGCCGCCGGTGCCGCTGAGCGAGCCCAACCGCCCACCGCCGTGCAGGCAATCGCACGGTTATCAGGACCAATGTCAAGAAACCGTCCTGATAAACGCCCTCTTTCCTGTTAACCGTGCGACCGCTCTCGTGCCTCAGCCGGTGCCGCCGGTGCCGCTGAGCGAGCCCAACCGCCCACCGCCGTGCAGGCAATCGAAAGGTTATCAGGACCAACCTCGCGTGACCGTCCTGCTAAACGCCCTCTTTCCTGTTAACCGTGCGTCCGATCTGCTGGCTCAGCCGGTGAGGCCTCGAGCACCCGTCTGCCTGGAAGCCCCGAGATAAGGAAATAACGCCCAGACAAGGACAGAAACGGCCCGCGCGTCCTTATCTGGCGCCGATGTCCTTATCTGGCACCGAAGGCTTAGCCGGCGCGGGCCTCAAGCAGGTCGCGCAGCGAGACATTGACGGACGACTCGAGCAGGTCTTGCACCCCGACCCCCGGACACCCCGAGATAAGGAAAAAGCACCCAGACAAGGACAGAAAGCAGCCGCGCGTCCTTATCTGGCGCCGATGTCCTTATCTGGCGGCGAACCGACTTACCCGGCCGCCGCGTCGAGCAGGTCGCGCAGCCAGCCGGCGCCGCGGGTGGTCGCGCCGAGCGCCTCGACCCGTTCACGCAGTCCTCGATCGCTCGTGACGACGGTGACGGATGCCCCTGGCTCGGCGGCCAGTCGCGCCACCTCGTCGACGATCCGCGAGTCGCCGTCGGCCGATGCCCGCACCACCTCGAGTCTGTCCGTCGCGTCCAGAACAGCATCGTTCGCCCGGCCTTCCAGCACAGCGACGATCTCCGGCCACCAGTGGGACTGGGGCAGTCCGAGCTCGGCGGCCGGCACACCGGACGAAGCGAGCCCGACGAGCTGCCGTCCCAGCCGTTCCGCGGCGCCGGCGCGGTCGTTCCACCAGCCATCCGGGCGCGAGCCAACCACGTTCGCCATATCGACGACGATCACAGGGCGGAAGCCAATGTCGTCGCGCAGTCGTGGCCACGCCGCCGCGAACCCCGGATGGAGCGGGAGCTCATCGACCTCGTCGAGCGCGACCCATCGCAACTCGATACTCTCCGGGTCGGCGATCTGCGGGTCAAACCGGGCAACGGCGTCAGCCACCACAGTGACGTACGACCACACCCCGAGGTCTAGGGTCATCGAGAAACGTGGCCGAACGGCATCCGTCGGCACAGCAGCCTCTTCGCTCGCCTCACGGATCGCACCGTCGACGGCGTTCTCGCCCTCGTGGCGCGCACCGCCTGGCAGCCCCCAGGTGCCGCCGAAGTGGCTCCACAGCGCCCGGTGCTGCAGCAATATTCCGCGTTCGGCATCCACAACGAGAAGCCCGGATGCGCCAAAACGGCCCCAGTATTTGGAGCCGTCTTCGGCGTGCACCCAGGCGTCGCCGGGGTTACGCGGGTGCGGCGGCGGGAACTCGTGGGTCACAGTTCAGCTTCTCACGAGTTCCGCCGCGGCAATCGGATTATGTCCTTTTGCGCTTCTCACGAACACGCATGTTGACGTTGATCGGGCTGCCTTCGAATCCATAGATCTCGCGGAGACGACGCTGGATGTAGCGACGGTAACCCGGGTCGAGGAAGCCCGTGGTGAAGAGCACGAATGTCGGCGGGCGGCTCGAAGCCTGGGTGCCGAACAGGATGCGCGGCTGCTTGCCACCGCGAACGGGGTGCGGGTGCTCGGCGGTGAGTTCGGCGAGGAACGCGTTGAACTTGCCGGTGGGGAGGCGGGTGTCCCACGACTGCAGTGCGAGTTCGAGCGCCGGGACGAGCTTCTCCATGTGGCGGCCGGTGCGGGCGGAGATATTGACGCGAGGAGCCCAGGCCACGTGGGCCAGGTCCTGCTCGATCTCACGCTCGAGGTAGCGGCGACGTTCGTCGTCGAGGAGGTCCCACTTGTTGAACGCGAGCACGAGCGCGCGGCCCGACTCGAGAACGAGGTCGATGATGCGAACGTCCTGCTCGCTGATCGGCTCGGAGACGTCGAGCATGACGACGGCAACTTCGGCCTTCTCCAGCGCGGCGCTCGTGCGGAGCGTGGCGTAGAAGTCGGCGCCCTGCTGCAGGTGAACACGACGACGGATGCCTGCGGTGTCGACGAAACGCCACACCTTGCCACCGATTTCGACCTGCTCATCGACCGGGTCGCGGGTGGTTCCGGCGAGTTCGTTGACGACGACGCGCTCTTCGCCGGCGGCCTTGTTCAGCAGGCTGGACTTGCCGACGTTCGGGCGACCGAGGATAGCGACGCGACGGGGTCCGCCGACCTCTTCCTTGGCGACTGCCGAAACCTCGGGCAGCTTGGTCATGATGAGGTCGAGCAGATCAGCAACACCACGGCCGTGGAGCGCGGAGACCGGGTACGGCTCGCCGAGGCCGAGCGACCACAGCGATGCAGCGTTCGGCTCCTGGCGCACATCGTCGACCTTGTTGGCGACGAGGAACACGGGCTTGTTGATCTTCCGCAGCATGCGAACGACCTGCTCGTCGGTGGCTGTTGCCCCGACGTTGGCGTCGACGACGAAGAGAACGGCGTCGGACAGGTCGATAGCAACCTCTGCCTGGGCGGCGACGGACGCGTCGATGCCCTTCGCGTCTGGCTCCCAGCCGCCGGTGTCGACGAGGGTGAACTGGCGTTCGTTCCACTCGGCCTTGTACTTGACGCGGTCGCGCGTGACACCGGGGGTGTCTTCGACGACGGCTTCACGACGGCCGAGGATGCGGTTCACGAGCGCGGACTTGCCGACGTTCGGGCGACCGACGATCGCGAGCACCGGCAACGCCGGGAGGTACCGAATGGCATCCGGGTCGTCGGTGGCGGCACCGAGGATGTCGAGGTCGTCGTCGGCGAGGTCGTAGTCGTCGAGACCGGTGCGGAGCGCCTCAGCCCGACGGGTCGCGAGCTCCTCGTCGATGTCGCTCATTCGTTCGGCGAGTCGGTCGTCTGTCTCTGTGGTGTCTTCGTCAAAGGCGTCAGCCATGGTTGTCTCTCTCTGCGATCGTGCCACGCGGTTGGGCGGATCGATCTACTTTTCTTGCGAGGTGCGAATCACGTCGAGTACAGCATCGACGGTTTCGTCAAAGTTCAGGTTGGTGGAATCGACGGTGACAACGCCATCCGCTGCTGTCATGAAGTCGACGACGCGCGAATCCGCGCGATCACGCTTCTGCAACGCAATTGCAACGTCGGAAGCCGACTCAGTCGCAAGTTCTGCAGTGCGTCTTGACATTCTAGCCTCTTCACTGGCTGTGAGCAGAATGCGCGCTGTGGCATCCGGGGCAACGACCGTCGTAATGTCCCGCCCCTCGACAATAATTCCGGGCTTATCGGTGTCGCGAATGATGCTGCGGAACAGGTCCGTGAGGTGCGACCTCACCTCAGGAACGCGCGCGATGGCGCTGACAGCCGCCGACACGCGCGGTTCACGGATGCTCTCGGTCACGTCGGTCTCGCCGACGCGCACGACGTAGCCGTCAGGGTCGGTGCCGATCGAGTAGTCGAAGCTCGCGAGCGAGGCGATCACCGCGGCTCCCTGCTCCGGGTCCGCGTTCGAATCGAGAACGTGCCAGGCCAGGGCACGGTACGCCGCACCGGTATCGAGGAAGGCGAAGCCGAGGCGCTTTGCGGCTGCCTTCGACACACTCGACTTTCCGCTTCCGGCTGGGCCATCGACGGCTACTACTGTTTTCGTCACTCTTACGTGCTCGCAATCCGCCAGCCGCGCGCCTCGAGGTCATCGATGGCGCGCTGCTGAACCTCGGGAAGAACCGCGATCTCGGCGAGGCCGATCTGAGCACCTGGTGAGTGCTCGAGTCGCAGGTCTTCCATGTTCACTCCGATGTCACCGAGTTCGGTGAGGAGCTTTCCCAACTGGCCTGGGGTGTCGTCGACCATGACGACGATGGTTTCGAAGCGCCGGTCCTGGCCGTGCTTTCCGGGGAGCCGCGCAACGCCTGAGTTGCCCTGGGCAATGGCGTCCGCGACGGTTCGCCGCGCGCCCGCCGCATCGGGGTCACGAAGCGCGTCGGTAACCCGGGCAAGATCGGCGGCGAACGCGTCGAGCACCTCGACGACCGGCGCGGCGTTCGAGGCGAGGATCTGTACCCAGAGTTCGGGAGCACTCGACGCGATGCGCACGGTGTCGCGGAGGCCCTGCCCGGTGAGGCGAACGGCGGAGTCCGGCGCGTGCACGAGTTGCTTGGCCAGCACGCTCGCGACGAGCTGCGGCACGTGCGACACGAGGCCGACCGAACTGTCGTGCTCCTCCGGCGTCATCTCGATCGGGCTCGCACCGAGATCGAGCGCGAGGTCTTCAACGAGCGCGAGCGCCTCCGGCGGGGTCTCCTCATCGCGGCAGATCACCCACGGCCTGCCAAGGAAGAGGTCGGCGCGGGCGGAGATCGCTCCCCCGCGCTCACGTCCGGCGAGCGGGTGCGACCCGATGTACCGCGTGAGGTCCACGCCGCGGTTCACCAGCGCGAGGTACGGCTCGAGCTTGACGCTCGCCACATCCGTCACCACTGCGGTTGGGAACCGAGCGAGCTCAGCCTCGATCACGTCCGCCGTGACATCCGGCGGCACGCTCACGACGATGAGCCGGGGCTCGTCATCGGGGCGCTCGGCCCGGCCTGCACCGTAGTCGACGGCGAGCCTCAGCTGCGCCGGCGACGCGTCGGCGAGGATCACGTCGACGCCCGTTGCACGGAGGGCGAGGCCGATGCTCGCGCCGAGCAGGCCAGCGCCGACAATGCGGACCTGGCCGGTCAGCCGGGGCGGGGACATGCTCACAGTGTGCTCTATTCGGACGATTCGGATGCCGCAGCGGCGCGAGCAGCATCACGCTCGGCGTCTCGCTCGGCCTTGTCGAGCTTGGTCACCTCTCGCGAGATGGTCAGGAGCTCACCGAGTTCAACTTTAGTCAGTTCGCGGGTTTCACCGGGGCGAAGGGTGCCGAGCGAAACGGGACCGAACTGGCGGCGCACAAGCTCAAGAACCGGGTGACCGATCGCAGCGAGCATCCGTCGCACAATGCGGTTCTTGCCCGAGTGCAGCGTGAGCTCGACGAGGCTGCTGTCGCCCGTGCTCTGGCCGGCGAGAAGTCGCGCCTTGTCCGCGGCGATGACGCCGTCCTCGAGTTCGACACCGCGCATGAGCGTTGCGATGTCCTGGGCGGTAACCCGGCCGGACACCTTGGCGATGTAGGTCTTGAGCACGCCGAAGGACGGGTGGGCGAGCATGTGCGCCAGGTCGCCGTCGTTGGTGAGGATCAGCAAACCACTGGTCTCGGCGTCGAGGCGACCGACGTTGAACAGTCGCTCCTCATAGCCGGTCGTGTACTGGGTGAGGTCAGCGCGACCGCGCTCGTCGGCCATGGTGCTGACGACGCCGACCGGCTTGTTCAGCACGATGTAGCGCTTCGTGGTGTCGAGCTGGACCGGGACATTGTTGACCTCGACGAGGTCGTTCTCGGGGTCGATCCGTCGCCCGAGTTCGCGCACGACGGTGCCGTTGACGCGGACGCGGCCCTCGACGATGTACTGCTCGGAGACGCGGCGGGATGCCACGCCGGCAGCGGCGAGGACCTTCTGCAGGCGAACGCCCTCCGGCTCGAACGGGTCGAAGCGTGGCTTCTCGGCCTGTTCGGCGTCGTGGGACTGGAAGTCCTCGTTTGGGGTGTTGTTATCGGAAGTCACTGTCGAATCCTTCGGTGCCATCGGCGAGCAGGGGTGAAATGGGGGGCAGTTCGTCGATCGAGTTGATGCCGAGCTGTTGCAGCAGAACGTCGGTGGTGCCGTAATTGATGGCGCCGGTCTCACTGTCGGTGAACAGTTCGGTGATGAGTCCACGGCCAGCGAGGGTCCGAACGACCGAGTCAACGTTGACGGCACGGATCGACGCGATCGCGCCGCGGGTGATCGGTTGCTTGTACGCGATCACCGCGAGCGTCTCGAGAGCCGCCTGAGATAGTTTGCTTGGGTTTTCGCTCGCGACGAAATCGGTGACAGCGGTATCGAACTCGCTGCGCACGTAGATGCGCCAGCCGCCGCCGACCTCGCGCAGTTCAAAACCCCGCCGCACTGAACCGTCGACGCCATCGTAGTCAGCGACGAGTCGCTCGATCGCGGCGTGCACGACCTTCACCGGCCTGCGGAGAGCCGTCGCGAGGCTCACGAGGCTCTGCGGCTCGTCCGCGATCATCAGGATGGCTTCGAGCGCCCGTTCAACGTCGGCGATGGGCGGAGCCGCAGCGGTGACGTCAGCGGCATCCGGTGCCTGGCTGTCGTCAGCGGGAGCGTCGGCTTCACGAATGCCCGCGTCCATGGCGCCTGTCTCAATTGTCATAGTCTGCTCCCAGGTTGGCCAGGGTCTCCTCGGTGAAGTTCTCGGCGGTCCACTTGAGCGTCAGCTCGCCGAGCGGCTCCAGCTGCTCGAAGCTCAGCGCAGCACGCCGATACAGCTCGAGGACGGCGAGGAACCGGGCGATGATGACGCCCTTCGCATCCGCACCGGCGATGATCTGCCGGAACGTCATCGGTTCGCCGTGCTTGAGCATCGCGACGACGTGGGCCGCCTGCTCCCTGATGCTCACGAGCGGCGCGTGCAGGTGGTCGAGGCCGACGACGGGAATCTCCCGCGGGGTGAGCGCGAGGGTTGCCAGCGCCGCAAAGTCGTCGAGGGTGACGGTCCACACCAGCTCGGGTTTGCGCTGCCGGAACTTCTCCTCGAGCCGCACCGAGCGGGCGTGGCGAAGCGTCTCCTTCTCGAATTTTCCCGAGAACCAGGCGGATGCTTCCTTGAAGGCGCGGTACTGCAGAAGCCTGGCGAAGAGGAGGTCGCGGGCCTCGAGCAGCGCGACGTCTTCGGCGTCGACCAGTTCGCCCTGCGGGAGAAGGCCGGCGATCTTGAGGTCGAGCAGGGTCGCTGCGACCACGAGGAACTCGCTGGCCTGGTCCATCTCCTCGGCGGAGTCGAGGCCGCGCAGGTAGCTGATGAACTCGTCGGTCACGCGAGACAGCGAGATCTCGGTGATGTCGAGCTCGTGCTTCGTAATCAGCGACAGCAGGAGGTCGAACGGTCCCTCGAAGTTGCCGAGGGCGACCTGGAAGCCGACGGGCCCATCCACCCTTTCGGGCACACCGGTTGCCGCTCGAGCGGTGTCAGGCGACAGCGCCACGCGCAACCAGCTCCCTGGCGAGCTGGCGGTAGGCCTTGGCCGACGCATGCTCAGGAGCGAACTCGGTGATGGGGCTGCCTGCAACGCTGGCGTCGGGGAACTTGACCGTGCGACCGATGACGGTTTCGAGCACGTCGTCACCGAACGCGTCGACGACGCGCTCGAGCACCTCACGTGAGTGCAGGGTCCGCGAGTCGAACATCGTGGCGAGGATGCCGTCAAGCTCGATGGCGGGGTTCAGCCGGTCCTTGACCTTCTCGATCGTTTCGATGAGCAGCGCCACCCCACGGAGCGCGAAGAACTCGCACTCGAGCGGGATCAGCACGCCGTGGCTCGCCGTGAGGGCGTTGACGGTGAGCAGACCGAGCGAGGGCTGGCAGTCGATGAGGATGACGTCGTAGTGCGGCGTCAGCTTGCGCAGCACCCGAGCGAGGATCTGCTCGCGAGCCACCTCGTTGACGAGGTGGACTTCCGCCGCGGACAGGTCGATGTTCGCGGGGATGAGGTCAAGGCCGTCGACCGACGTCTGCTGGATGGCATCCAGCGGATCGTGCTTGTTGCTCAGCAGGAGGTCGTAGATCGTGACGGCGTCGTGCGTGTTGACGCCGAGGCCGGCGGACAGCGCACCCTGCGGGTCGAAGTCGATGCAGAGCACGCGGCGACCGTAGTCGGCGAGGGCGGCACCCAGGCTGATGGTCGTCGTCGTTTTGCCGACGCCGCCCTTCTGGTTGCAGAGCGAGATGATGCGGGCGGGGCCGTGACTCTTGAGCGGTGCTGGTACGGCGAACTCGGAAAGGGTCCGACCCGTCGGGCCCTTCTTTGCGATCGGTGTCTCCACCGAGAAGAGCTCTTCGTTTGTTTTGGCCACCTGGCTTGCCCCGCTCCTCGCGTTTTCGTGTCGTGCTGCGGTATTGATTGTATCCGCCAGCTCTGGATCGGCGGTGCGCCCACGCAGAGAGCCGCGGTTCTCGCCCTGCCGCGGGCCAGCGCCGCACGCACCCGGCGCACGGACGCGGCCCGAGAACATCACTTGCGGTCGAGCCCACCAGTTGCGCCTGATGCTCTCGACCGGAAGTGATGCTCTCGCCGGGCCAGCGACCGCTCAGCGGGCTCGCGGATGCGCCGTCGTGTACATGTCGCGGAGCGTGTCCGCCGTCACGAGCGTGTAGATCTGGGTCGTCGCCACCGACGAGTGCCCGAGCAGCTCCTGCACGACCCGCACGTCAGCTCCGCCCTGCAGCAGGTGGGTCGCGAACGAGTGCCTGAGCGTGTGCGGCGACACGTGCGCCGCGAGCCCCGCCCGTTCGGCGGCGGCCCGGATGATCAGCCACGCGTTCTGCCGGGACACCCGCTGCCCGCGCAACCCCAGGAACAGCGCGGGTGTCGCGACACCGCGCACCGAAAAGACAGGTCGTGCCCGCACGAGGTACGTGTCGAGCGCTGCCCTGGCATATGACCCGACCGGAACGATCCGCTCCTTGTTGCCCTTGCCCGTCAACCGCACGATGTCCTCGTCGAACACGTCGTCGACGTTGAGCGAGACCACCTCTGACACGCGCGCGCCCGTCGCATAGAGGAACTCGAGCAGGGCGCGGTCCCTGAGCGACTGCGGGTCGTCGCCGGATGCCGCGTCAAGCAGCGCGGTGACCTGGTCGACCGTGAGCGCCTTCGGCAACCGGCTCGGGAGCTTCGGCGGCTTGACCTCCCGGGCGACGTCGACCTCCACGGCGCCCTCGTCGAGGAGGAACCGGTGCAGGCCCCTCACCGACGACAGCACGCGTGCCAGCGACGACGCGGTCAACGGCGAGTCCTCGCGCGTGGCAAGGTCGCGGAGGAACTCCGTGACGTGTTCGCGCTTCACGTCGGCGATTCCGGGAACGGTTCGCGACGCCAGCCACTCGACGTACATCGTCAGGTCGCGGCGGTACGCGGCTACGGTGTTCGCCGACAGCCCTCGCTCAATCGAAACGTGACGCAGGTACTGGTCGAGGTCACGCGTGAGTGACACGTCAGCTCGCCGACGAAGATCCGAGCTTCGGATGCCGTGTCCACGGCTCATCAGCGTCGCCGAGCGTCTCCCAGTCGCGTTGCTCAGCCGCAGCGGCGGCGAGCACGGCGATCGAGAGCGACGGGTTCTGAATGCGCCGCTCGAGCACCGCTGTGACGAGTTCGTCGAGCGGGGCCCAGCGCAGTTCGATGTCTGCCTCTTCGTCGGTGCGCTCAAACGCCTCAGGCGTCGCCGTGAGACCCCGGGCAAGGTACACCCGGATCACTTCGTCGCTGCCACCCGGTGAGGTCGCGAACTCGGCGAGCACACTCCAGTCACGCGCCTCGATGTCGACTTCCTCGGCGAGCTCGCGCTTCGCGGCGACGAGTGGGTCCTCCCCCTCGACATCGAGAAGACCGGCAGGGATCTCCCACTCACGCAGGCGGACCGGATGCCGGTACTGCTTGATCAGCAGCACCCGATCGTTCTCGTCCATGGCGAAGACGGCAACAGCGCCGGTGTGATCCAGGTACTCCCTGGTGATGTCCTGACCGTTGTAGTCGAAGACGTCGCGGCGAACGCCCCACACCATGCCGTCGAAAACGAGCTCGCTCGAGCGAACCTCGACCTCGGTGGGCTCGTCTTCGAGCGGGCCCACCTCAGCGCTCGAGGCAGCCCCGATTCCGAGCCCGGGGCTGGACGCGGACTCCGCGCCCTGGCCGGACTCAGGCACCGGCGACCTCGAACAGCAGGCTGGCCTGCTGACGCTCGAGAGCGGCGCCGATCAGGCCACGGAACAGCGGGTGGGCGTGGGTCGGACGTGACCGAAGCTCGGGGTGAGCCTGGGTGCCAACGTAGAACGGGTGCTCCTCGCGATCGAGTTCGACGAACTCGACCAGCTGGCCGTCGGGGCTCGTCCCCGAGAACACGAGGCCGGCATCCGCGATCTGCTGGCGGTAACGGTTGTTGACCTCGTAACGGTGACGGTGACGCTCGGAGATCTCGGTCGAGCCGTACAGCTCGGCGGTGATCGAACCCTCGTCGAGTGTTGCCGGGTACGAACCGAGGCGCATGGTTCCACCGAGGTCTCCCCCGGCGATGATCTCGACCTGCTCAGCCATCGTCGCGATGACCGGGAACTCGGTGTCGGGGTCGAACTCGCTCGAGCTCGCACCGGCGAGACCGGCTTCATTGCGCGCATACTCGATCACCATGCACTGGAGGCCGAGGCACAGTCCGAGCGTCGGGATCTTGTTGTCGCGGGCGAACTTGAGTGCCCCGAGCTTTCCTTCGATGCCACGGATGCCGAATCCTCCGGGAATGCAGATTCCGTCGAGGTCACTGAGCGCCTTGGCAGCACCCTCGGGGGTTTCGCATTCGTCAGACGGGATCCACTGCAGCTTGACCTTGGACTCGTGGGCGAACCCGCCGGCCCGAAGCGCTTCGGTGACCGAGAGGTAGGCGTCCGGCAGGTCGATGTACTTGCCGACGAGCCCGATGGTGACCTCGTGCTTGGGTTCGTGGACGGCCTTGAGCACCGGTGACCACGCTGACCAGTCCACCTCGCCCGCCTCGAGTCCGAGGAGGTCGATGATGTAGGCGTCGAGCCCCTGGTCGTTGAGAACCTTCGGGATGTCGTAGATGCTGGGCACGTCGACACAGTTGACGACGGCTGCCTCATCGACGTCGCACATCAGCGCGATCTTTCGCTTGTTCGACTCGGAGACGGGGCGGTCGCTGCGGAGAACGAGCGCGTCGGGCTGGATACCGATCGACCGGAGCGCCGCGACTGAGTGCTGCGTCGGCTTGGTCTTCTGCTCACCGGAGGCGTTCATGTACGGCACGAGCGAGACGTGCACGAAGAAGACATTCTTGCGACCGAGCTCGTGACGCACCTGGCGCGCGGCCTCGATAAACGGCTGCGACTCGATGTCGCCGACGGTTCCGCCGACCTCCGTGATGATCACGTCAGGCTTGGGATCGTTGGACGCCTGCAGACGCATCCGGCGCTTGATCTCGTCGGTGATGTGCGGGATGACCTGCACGGTGTCACCGAGGTACTCACCGCGGCGCTCGCGCGCGATGACCGTCGAGTAGATCTGGCCGGTGGTGACGTTCGCCGCCTGGCTCAGGTTGATGTCGAGGAAGCGCTCGTAGTGACCGATGTCGAGGTCGGTCTCTGTGCCGTCGTCAGTGACGAAGACTTCGCCGTGCTGGAACGGGTTCATCGTTCCAGGATCGACGTTCAGGTATGGGTCGAGTTTCTGCATGACGACACGCAGTCCCCGAGCTGTGAGCAGGTTGCCCAGGCTTGCCGCCGTGAGTCCCTTGCCCAACGAAGAAACGACACCACCGGTCACAAAAATGTGTTTGGTCGTGTCGTTCGAAAGGTCCGCGTCTGTAATGTTCACCACGGGCTTCTATCCTACCATGTGAGTTGCTGACCGAGCGAGCGTCAGGAGCTCCTCAGCGTGGGCGAGTCCGGATTCACTGTCGGCGAGTCCGGAGAGCAGTCGTGCCATCTCCGCGGTCCGTTCCTCTCCCGTGAGCTGTCGAACACTGGATGCCGTGACCGTACCGTCGGAATCCTTCACGACCGCGAGGTGGTTGTTGGCAAAGGCGGCAACCTGGGCGAGGTGGGTCACCGCGATGACCTGCGCGGTCTCGGCCAGCCGGGCGAGTCGCCGGCCGATCTCGATCGCCGCCGCTCCCCCGACGCCCGCGTCGACCTCGTCGAAGACGAACGTCGGCACCGGATCGGTCCCGGCGATGACGACCTCGATCGCGAGCATGACGCGCGACAGCTCTCCACCTGACGCCCCCTTCGCCAGGGCGCGCGGCTCGGCGCCGGCGTGGGGCCTCAGCAGGAACTGCACGTTGTCACGGCCGGAGAACGTCAGTTCGTCGTTCGTGGTGACCTCGATAACGAGCGTCGCGTCGGGCATGGCGAGAGCCGAGAGTTCGTCCGAGACCGCGGATGCCAGTCGTTCGGCGGCATCACCGCGCACCTCGCTCAGGCGCGTCGCCAGGGTGTCGACGAGTGCGGCATCCGCTTCGACGACGGCGTCAAGCTCTTCGATCCTGTCGGTGTCGCTGTCGAGTTCGAGCAGCCTGGCGTTGCCATTCTCGAGAACCGCGAGCACGTCGTCGAAGCCGGGACCGTACTTGCGCATGAGGATGCTCAGTTCGTTCCGTCGGTCCTGCACGATCTCCAGTTCCCTGGCACCGTCGGCGTCGAGGCCGGCGAGGTAACGCGACAGCTCGAGTGCCACCTCCGACAGCTGGTAGCTCGCACTCGCGACCTGCTCTGCCAGCGTGCCGAGCTCAGCGTCGTACGACGCCACCCGTTCGAGTTGCCTGCGGGCCGAGTCGAGCAGCACGACAACATCGGGGCCATCGGATTCTTCGGCGGAGATGGCTTCGCGTGCACTCGCCGCAGCGATACGGAGATCCTCGAGGTTGGTGAGCTTCTCGGCGCGAACGGCAAGCTCGTCGTCTTCGCCGGGCTGCGGTGCGACCGCTTCGATCTCCGCGATGATCTCGCGAAGCTCAGCGGCTTCGGCGCTCCGCGCGTCGCGCTCACGGACCAGCCTGTCGCGTTCGGTCACGTTCTCGAGGTATCGCGAGTAGACGGTCCGGTAGTCGTTCAGGGTGGTGGTCAGCTCGGCGCCGGCAAATCGATCGAGGGCATCGCGCTGCGCCGACTGCGATCGCAGCCTCACCTGGTCCGACTGACCGTGCACGACGACGAGTTGCTCGCCGAGCTCGGCGAGCACGCCGACCGGCGCACTACGCCCGCCGACCTGCGCGCGGCTGCGGCCCTCGGCCGAGATCGAGCGCCCAAGCGTGAGCTCGGCCTGCGACTCGCCGAACGGGTCGACGCCGCCGCCCGCCTCGGCCACTCGATCGGCGACGGCACCGTCGGCCGGAATCACCCACCGTCCATCGACACTGGCCTGGCCGCTGCCCTGACGGATGACGCCGGAATCTGCACGCCCGCCCAGAAGAAGGCCGAGAGCGGTGACGACCATGGTCTTGCCTGCGCCGGTTTCACCGGTGATGGCCGTGAAGCCGCGGCCGAGCGGGAGCGACGCCTCAGCGATGACCCCGAGGTCGCGGATGCCGATTTCCTCAATCATTGCCGTCTGGTCCCCTCCAGCCCGTGACGGGCAGGTGGAATTTCTTCACCAGCCGGTCGGTGAACGGGCTCTGGTGCAGGCGCGCGAGACGCACCGGGACCGGTGAGCGACGAACGATAACGCGGGCGCCCGGTTCAAGATCGTGAGTTCGGCGTCCGTCGCACCACAGGACGCCCGTCGCGCTCGTGCGCTGGAGCACCTCGACGGCGAGCGACGAATCTGGTCCGACGACGAGAGGGCGCGCAAAGAGGGCGTGAGCACTCAACGGAACGAGCATCATCGCTTCCACTGTCGGCCAGACGACGGGACCACCGGCGGAGAAACCATACGCTGTCGACCCTGTGGGCGTCGACACCACGACGCCATCACAACCGAAGGAGGAGAGCGGCCGGCCGTCGACTTCGATGACGACCTCGAGCATCCGCTCTCTGCTGCCCTTCTCGACCGTCGCTTCGTTGAGCGCCCAGCTCTCCCAGACGACGTCGTCGCCCACCTTGACCCGGACGCTCAGCGCCAGTCGCTCTTCGACGAGGTAATCGCCCGCGATAACGCGGTGGACAGCATCCGCGAGGTCGTCTCTCTCGCTCTCGGCGAGGAATCCGACGTGTCCGAGGTTGACACCGAGCAGCGGTGCCGCGAACCCGCGAACCAGTTCGGCCGCGCGCAGGATGGTGCCGTCGCCGCCGAGCACGATCACGAGCTCGAGTTCTTCTCCCGAGACGTCCTCACCGAGGATCGCGACGTTCTCGAACACCGCACCCGCTGCCCGGAGCTCGTCGCGTTCGACGCGCGCGAGCACGGGGTGCGCTCCAGACTCCTGCAGTTGCCGAATGACCTGGGTCGCGGCGTCGACCGAGTCTTTTCTGCCCGTGTGGGAGACCACAAGGATGAATCTGTGTTCAGAATTCATCCGGGTCACGCTCCAGCTATCTCGGTTATCGTCGTCAACCATTCTGTCGGATTGCGTGCGGTATCGCTTGGGCCCTTGACATCGGTTCCGACCGGGCGGAACCAGGCCAGGTATTCGCGGTTGCCGTGACCGCCGACGATGGGCGACTCGATGAGGCCGGCTGTTCCGAGTCCCAGATCCCAGGCGTGCCAGAGCACTGTCGCTATGGCGTCCTGTCTGAGCCCGTCGTTACGGACGATGCCCTCGCGGATGCCGCCGCGCCCCACTTCGAATTGCGGCTTGATCAAGAGGATGAAGTCGCTGGCAGGCGCCACCGATCTCTGGAGAGGCCCAAGGACATGGGTGAGTGAAATGAAGGACAGGTCGCCGACGACGAGGTCGGGGCGCTCTGACTGGCCGGATGCCCATGCGAGGTTTTCCGGCGTGAGCTCGCGGACGTTGAACCCCTCGATCACACTCACCCGCTCGTCGCGGGCGATCTCCGGTGCGAGCTGCCCGTGTCCGACATCGAGCGCGATCACGTGGCGTGCTCCGCGTTCGAGCAGCACCTGGGTGAATCCGCCCGTTGAGGCGCCGGCATCGAGCGCGAGCCGCCCGGTGGGGTCGACTCCGAAGGCGTCGAGCGCTCCGAGGAGCTTGTGCGCTCCTCGGCTGACGTAATGGTCGGCCCCGGCGACGCTGAGTTCAGAACTCGCGCGTACCTTGGCTGCGGGCTTGACCACAGCGCGGCCATCGACGGTGACGAGGCCGTCGGCGATGAGCCGAGCGGCAAGGGTGCGCGACCGCGCGAAACCCCGGGCAACCAGGGCTGCATCGAGGCGCTGGGGGCCGTCGGTTGGATCCGGGTCGGTCAACCCGCGGCCCTCGACGGCATCCTGTCGCCGCCCTCGAGCTGCGCGCGCAGCTCCTCGTGCAGCTGGGCATACGCCTCTGCACGGGCCTCGAGCGGTTGATCTTCGATCAGCTTGAGCCGCGGGACGAGTGCATCGTCACTGGACTGGGTGTCATCGCTCACGGGACCTACGTTACCCGCGACCTCAGGAATAGAGGTGCTCCGGCACGTTGAAGCCGTAGATCGCCCGGCCAGATGCCCAGATGGCGGCACATGCGGCGCGAAGGAGATCGATGCGACTCGCGCCCTCACGGACCACGACGACATCGTTTCCGACGATTCGCACCACGGCGTCGCCGACGGTCGCCTCGGAGTTGTCGCGCGACATCCGCGTAACCGGGTATCCCTCGTGCAGCTGGCGAAGGTCGTCGACGATGTAGGTCGGCCGCGAGTGCTTATCGGCGGCGAGCACGTGCTTCGCCTTGTCGACCCCGGTCAGCACGAGCACGGATGGAATCCCCGCTCGGTTTGCGCCGAGAATGTCGGTGTCCAGGCGATCACCGATGAACAGCGGGCTGGTCGATCCGAACCGGATCTTTGCCTCATCGAAGATGGGCGTCTCCGGCTTGCCCGCGACCGTGGCCAGCCGGCCAACCGCCGTGTGGACGGCCGAGACCAGAGTGCCGTTTCCCGGCGCGATGCCGCGCGCCTGAGGGATCGTCCAGTCGGTGTTCGTCGCGATCCACGGGATCTCGACACCATCTTCACGCGGGTGAAGCGCGAAGGCGGCCTCCGCGAGGTCGGTCCAGCTGACGTGCGGCGCGAATCCCTGCAGGACCGCAGCGGGCGCGTCATCCGCCGACCGCGTGACGGTGTATCCGCCCTTTTCGAGTTCGGAAACGAGACCCTCTCCCCCGACAACGAGGACCGTCGAACCGGCCGGTACGTGCTCGCCAAGCAGACGAACCGCGGCCTGTGGACTCGTGACGACGTCACTCGGTGCGACGTGCAACCCGAGTTGTGTCAGGTGTTCGGCAACCGAGGCGTCGGTGCGCGATGCATTGTTGGTGATGTAGCCAACGCGGATGCTCTCGGCCACCTTGTTGAGGCTTTCGACAGCATGCGGAATCGCGTTCGGCCCCGCGTACACAACACCGTCAAGGTCTGCGAGCACAACATCGACGCCGTCGAGCGGCGTCGACGCCTTACTTTTCCGGCTGAGCAGCGGACTCATCCGGCTCAACTCCCGTGACGTCGTTGGTGTCGGTTGCGGTGTCGGTTGCTCCCGAATCCGCTGCGTCGACGTCGATCTCGTCAGCACTGGACTCGTCGTCGGTGGCATCCGCGTCGACCAGGGTCGTGGACGCATCATCCAACTCGTCAGCGTCAGCGTCAGCGTCAGCGTCATCCGCGACATCGTCGAACGCCCCAGCGGCAACAGCGCTGGCCAGGTCCGTCGAGTCGTCGACCGCGATCGGGATACCCTCGGGCTCGGACACTTCGGCGTCGTCGTCGTCTGTCTCCTCGAGAATCTCAAAGATCTCGATGGTCTCGAGTTCGTTGTCTCCCCGCTGTTCGGCGATCGCCGCTCCGGCGACTTCGGCGCGCTTTCGCCACAGGGCGGCCTCCTCGCCGCGACCGAGCTCTTCGAGCACCTCGGCCTCAGCTGCGAACAGCTCGGGGCTCCACTCGAATGCCCTGTCTGGGTTGAGCTCGGGGATCTGCAGTTCAGCAAGCGCGAGTTCCGGCTGGCCGAGGTCAAGCCGGGCGCCGGACATCGCGATGGCGAGAGCCACACGAACCGGTGAGGCAAGGCTCGCCCTGTCGACGCTCCGGCCGAGTTCGAGCGCACGCTCGGGACGGCCGACGCCGCGTTCGCTGTCGACCATCAGCGGGACCTGGTCGTTCGACCCTGTGATCCGGCGGTGTGTACGGAGCTCGCGAAGCGCCAGGGCGTAGTCGCCCGTCTCGTACGCCGTGATCGCGAGGGTCTCGCGGACGACGCCGATGCGTCCGGCACGACGTGCAGCGGAAAGAGCGTGCTGGTGCGCGAGTTCCGGGTCTTCCTCGATGAGCATCGCAGCCATCGCCAGGTGACGGGCAACGCGCTCAGCGTTGTCTGCGGTCAGTGTCTTGAGCTCGTTGCGGGCAATCCGATCGAGGTCGTTTGCAGTCACTGAGTCGGGCAGGTCGGGGTCGTAGTGTTCCGAGCGCACCATGCGGTGCTCGCGCTGCATGCGCTGCTCATCGGTCATCTCGTCTTCGACCTGGCTTGCCTCCCTGTCGCCGCGGGCAGGGGCTCCGCCACGGGTCCAGAGCTTCTCGTCGCGGTCGCGACCGCCACGGGGGCGATCCTCGCGCGGACGATCGGGCCGGGCACCGCGTGGCTTGTCACCGTACGACGGACGATCCCCACGAGGCTTATCGCCATAGGACGGACGGTCACCGCGCGGCTTGTCACCGTAGGACGGACGATCCCCACGAGGCTTATCGCCATAGGACGGACGGTCACCGCGTGGCTTTTCACCGTAGGACGGACGATCCCCACGAGGCTTATCACCGTACGAGGGACGATCTCCACGAGGCTTATCTCCGTACGAGGGACGGTCGGAACGAGCCCGATCCCCCGATGCGGGACGGTCACCGCGCGGCTTGTCACCGTAGGACGGACGATCCCCGCGAGGCTTATCACCGTAGGGACGCTCGGTACGCGGTCGATCACCGGAAGCCGGTCGGTCACCGCGGGGCTTGTCTCCGTAGGAAGGACGCTCTCCGCGAGGACGCTCGTCACGGCCGGCGCTCGAGCGCGGACGCTCGGTGCGGTCAGAACCCGCACCATATCGTGGACGCTCGCTGCCTCCGGTGCGCGGACGTTCCGTTCGATCCGACCCGGCTCCGTAACGCGGACGCTCGCTGCCCTCTGAACGCGGACGATCCGTCCGATCAGAGCCGGCACCGTAACGCGGACGCTCGCTTCCGCCGGTGCGGGGGCGATCTGAGCCGCCGCCGTACGACGGACGGTCACCGCTGGGGCGACCGGAGCCCGCACGGTCTGTGCGGGGGCGGGAGTCGCCTCGGCCGGAGTCGTTGGACCGACGATTCTCGCCAGATTGGCGGTCGTTCGGTCCGCGATCGGGGCGCCTGGCGCCCGAATTGTCCGCAGAATCCGGCATGAAGTACTCCCTATTATGTTGAAAAAACTGTGTTAAAACGCAAAATGGCCACCCGCACTTGGGTGGCCATTTTACTAAGTTAAGTCCGGCGGTGTCCTACTCTCCCACAGGGTCCCCCCTGCAGTACCATCGGCGCAAAGAGTCTTAGCTTCCGGGTTCGGAATGTGACCGGGCGTTTCCCTCTTGCTATGGCCGCCGA